>JALCRM010000027.1 GCA_022652545.1 Lachnospiraceae bacterium | reverse complement strand
ACCGTTCCCTGACCCTAAAATTGCAGTTATCTTGTGAAAGAACATATGCATCAGCATTTGTGTTAAGTTATCAAGGTCCGTATAGAGATCAGGCTCTTTTATAACGGGGTTTCGACCCCGACATCATATAATAAAATTATTGTTATTTTATCACAGTTGAAAAAGAATAACATCAGACTGAGACACATGGAAAATCCGCCTGTGAGACATGGCGGATATGAGGCTGCTTTGAGACCTGCCTTGTTCGCGGCGGTAGTGTTTCAGGGTCCAAACGATCAAAATCGCGCCTCGAGAGGCACTTCAAAGGCATTTTTGATCGTTTGGAGGGCATTTTGGGGGTCAAACGATCAAAATCGCATCCCGATCAGGCTCGTTAAAACCTTTTTTGCTCACGAAAAAGTCTTTTCGGTCTCCGAACGATCAGCACCGCGTATCGATATGTCCTCACTTAGGGGTCAGCCAGATTATTGCCTTGAATTAGTGTTTTTATTGAATTTGGAAGTGTCCACAGATCAGATACGGGAAAAGACTGTATGTAGGCGTACATACGCCGCCCAAAAAGGCGTAACATTTTCCAACAGAACCCGGCGGATGCAGTATCGTCGCAATTATGGTATAACATCCGCCTGTGGAACATGGCGGATGCGAAGCTGCTACGCAACTTCAATGTATTGACCTGATTATGGTATAACATCCGCCTGTGAAACATGGCGGATGCGAAGCTGCTACGCAGCTTCAATGTATTGGCTTGATTATGGTATAATATCTACAGTTTCGCGGAAACGGCAGACGGGATTCAGATCGTTTCGGATCACAATCACAAGGAGGATCAAAAGAATGCTCAGGATCGGTATGCTGACCAGCGGCGGAGACTGCCAGGCTTTGAACGCAGCAATGCGCGGCGTTGTAAAGTGCGTGTACAACAACGCAAAGGATTCGGTAGAGTTCTACGGTTTCGAGGATGGGTATAAGGGTCTTATTTACAGTAAGTTCCATATGCTGACAGGGGCGGACTTTTCCGGTATTCTGACGCGCGGCGGCACGATCCTCGGCACCAGCCGTGTTCCCTTCAAGACGATCCGGGAGCCCGATGAAAACGGACTCGACAAAGTAGCGGCCATGAAGCAGAACTACTATAAGCTGCAGCTCGACTGCCTTGTGATGCTCGGCGGCAACGGCTCGCACAAGACGGCAGCCCTTCTTAAAGAGGAAGGCCTGAACGTGATCACGCTGCCCAAGACCATTGACAATGACCTCTGGGGCACGGATATGACGTTCGGTTTCCAGAGCGCTGTCGATATCGCAACGGAAGCGATCGACTGCATTCATACGACGGCCAACTCTCACGGCCGTGTCTTCATTGTAGAGATCATGGGGCACAAGGTGGGCTGGCTTCCGCTGAACGCCGGCATGGCCGGCGGTGCCGATATCATCCTGATCCCTGAGATCCCGTACGACATCAACAAAGTTATCGACAAAATAGAAGAGAGAGATGCACGCGGCAGCCGGTTCACTATCCTGGCAGTCGCCGAAGGAGCGATCTCCAAGGAAGATGCCAAGCTCTCCAAGAAAGATTATGAAAAGAAACTGGAAACCTATACCTTCCCGTCGGTTTCTTATGAGCTTGCGGATTCGATCGCCAAAAAGACCGGTAAAGAGATCAGGGTCACGGTACCCGGCCATATGCAGCGCGGCGGCAGCCCCTGCCCGTACGACCGCGTATTCGCAAGCCGCCTCGGTGCCGAAGCCGGGAAACTGATCCTCAACGGCCAGTACGGCTACATGGTCGGCTACAAGAATCGTGAGATGATCAAAGTTCCGCTGGAGAAAGTGGCCGGCAAACTCAAGACGGTAGATCCGAATTCCGACATCATAGAAGAGGCAAAACTGCTCGGCATTTCCTTCGGCGACTGAAAAGATCGCTGAGAACCGGGCGGCCGGAAAGTATATTCATGACAGAAACGCACTATCTTGCACTGTACCGCAAATACCGCCCCCGGACGTTTGACGACGTCAAGGGGCGGGATGCGATCGTACGGACGCTGAAAAATCAGATCATATCGGGCCGGATCAGCCACAGTTATCTGTTCTGCGGCACGAGAGGCACCGGCAAGACCACGATCGCCAAGATCTTTGCGCAGGCGATAAACTGTGAGCATCCGGCTGACGGCAGTCCCTGCGGGGAGTGTCCGTCGTGCCGTGCCATCCTGGAAGATGCCAGCCTCAACGTAGTGGAAATGGATGCCGCTTCCAATAACGGCGTGGATGATATCCGCGGCATTATCGATGAAGTGGCCTACTCGCCCACTGCGGGCCGTTATCGTGTCTACATTATCGACGAAGCCCACATGCTTTCGGCGGCTGCCTGCAATGCGCTGCTCAAAACACTTGAAGAACCGCCCTCATGGGCTGTTTTTATACTGGCCACCACGGAGCCGAACAAACTTCCGCTCACGATCCTGTCCCGTTGTCAGAGGTATGACTTCGGGAGACTTTCGACCGGCGTGATCGAAGGGCGTCTGAAGGAGATCTGTGCCGCGGAGCATCTTGCCGTCGATGACGATGCGCTGCACTACATCGCCGGTGCTGCGGATGGTTCCATGCGGGACGGCATTTCGCTCCTGGACCAGTGCAATGCGTTCGGCGGCGGCAGGGAATCCATTACCTATACGCGCGCCCTGGAGATACTCGGGGCGACGGATCCTTCCGTATTCCATATGTTTTACCAGGCAGTCCACAACGCGGATGCGCCGGAGGCACTGAAGATCCTGGACGGCATCCTGATGCAGGGACGCGAACTGATGCAGTTCACGGCGGATTTTCTTTGGTATCTGCGCAATCTGATGCTGCTCAGGGCCTCGGACAAAACAGCCTCTTCCATGGATGTTACGCAGGAGAACCTGGAACGGATGCGTTCGGATGCAGGAAGCAGCGCAATGGAGGAGATCCTGCGAGACATCCGCATTTTTTCCGAACTCAGCGAACAGATCCGTTATTCGGCAAGCAGGAGGATCCTGGCGGAAGCAGCCGTGATCCGTGCCTGCCATCCGACTTCGGACACGGATACGGAATCCCTGATCGCGGCCTTCCGGCAGCTGGAAAGCACGGTGATCGAGGACGAAAAGGAACTGGAAGAACTGAAGAAGAGCGGTCTTCCGGCAGCAGGCGCGGCAGGCGCCGCCGGTATTCCGGGGGACGGAAACGGGACTTCGGGAAACGATCAGCCGGCTGCGCAGGCGGCGCCTTCCGCAAAAGAAGCGACACCGGAGGATGCACACAATATCGCGGCGGAATGGCCGCGTATCGTAGGCTCCATGCGGCAGGACGGCTCTCCGCTGTACATCAGGACGCTCCTTTCGGGCACGACCTGTACGGACGACGGAAAGGGATCGCTCGTGGTCCAGTTCGGGGACGAACTCAGCCGCAGGTTTTTTGAGGACGACGAGAGCAACAGGCGTGCGCTGTCTTCTCATATCGCACAGACGACAGGTTTTCTGGTGGACATCCTCTACCGGCATCTTGACAAGACCGGGGCAATCCCGGACAATAATGTGGATCTGAGCGGCATATGCACCATAAAGCCGGAAGAGGACGACAGTATCTGACCGCAGACAGGCGGTCGGCGGAGCGGAGGTTCAGTATCAATGGCTAAGCACGGCGGATATATGGGCGGAATGCCCGGAAACATGAACAATCTGATGAAACAGGCCCAGCGCATGCAGCGTCAGATGGAAGAGAGCAAAAAAGAGCTGGACGAGAAGGAATTCACCGCGAAAGCGGGCGGCGGCGCCGTAGAAGTGACCGTAACAGGGGCAAAACAGGTCAAGAGTCTGGTGATCTCCAAGGATGCAGTCGATCCCGACGATGTGGAGATGCTGCAGGACATGATCCTGGCGGCCATCAACGAGGCCATGAAACAGGCTGATGATGCAAACAGCGAAATGATGGGCGGCATGACCGGCGGACTGGGAATGTAGCTTATGGATCTTTACAGCGGGCAATTCAACAAACTGATAGAGGAACTGGCGGCGCTTCCGGGGATAGGCACTAAATCCGCGCAGCGCCTTGCTTTTTATATTATCGGCATGTCCGATGCCCGCGTTAAGCGTCTTTCCGATACGCTGATCGCGGCCAAGGCCAACGTGCATTACTGCTCGGAATGCCAGAACCTCACGGATACGGAGATGTGCCCGATCTGTCGCAACGAAAGGCGCGACCACTCCACGATCATGGTGGTGGAGACGCCGCAGGACCTGGCGGCTTATGAAAAGACGGGGAAGTACGAAGGCGTATACCACGTACTGCACGGCGCCATTTCGCCGATGCTCGGGATCGGACCGGGCGACATCCGGCTGAAGGAACTCATGCAGCGCCTTGAAAAGGAAGAGATCAGGGAAGTGATCATCGCCACGAATTCGAGCCTGGAGGGCGAGACGACGGCGATGTATGTGAGCAGGCTGATCAAGCCGCTCGGGATCAGAGTTACGCGTATAGCCAGTGGTGTGCCGGTCGGCGGAGATCTCGAAAACATCGATGAGATCACGCTGCTGCGCGCACTGGAAGGACGGACGGAACTGTAGCACCCGTCCGGCAGCAGGCACCGGGCCGGCGCACAGCCGTACAGTACGGCAGAGGAGGGGGAAAATGGGTATTTCAAAGGAAGATTTCGGGGAAACAGCGGATGGAAGGAAGTTTTATCTCTGGTCTATTACCAACGCCGGCATCACGCTGAAGGTGACGAATCTCGGGGCGGATATGGTGTCGCTAAGCGTGCCCGGGCGCGACGGCAAAACAGCGGATATCCTGCTCGGATACGACAAGGGAGCAGGCTATCTTGCCAATCCGAATTTCTTCGGCGCCACGATCTGGCCGAGCGCAAACCGTATTGCCGGCGCACAGCTGGAGATCGACGGCCGCCTCTGCAGCCTGACAGTGAACGACGGGAAAAACAACCTGCATACGGATTTCAATACCGGCAGTCATAAACAGCTTTGGGATGCCGAAGAGGTAGGCAGCGACAGCGTCAGGTTCACGCTCTCGTTCCCGGACGGCAGATTCGGGCTGCCCGGCAACCGTACCATGAGTCTTGTTTATACACTTACACCGGAAGGGACAGTCCGCCTGACCTACCACGGAACATCCGATAAAAAGACGCTGCTGAACCCGACCAACCACGCATATTACAATCTGGCCGGAGAGGCTTCGGGCAATGTCAACGCACAGGTCATGCGTCTGTTCTGCTCTGCCTATACACCGGTCGTAGCAGGTGCGATCCCGACAGGCGAGATCGCGTCCGTCCATGGCACACCGCTTGATTTTACATCCCCCAAGCCTATCGGAAGGGATATTGAAGAAGATTTTGAACAGCTCAGGCTGGTCGGCGGTTATGACCACAACTTTGTGGTCGACGGGTATGAAAAGCCGTCCGACGGGGCAAAACAGAATGCAAAGCTGAACCATGCCGCGCAGGTATACGATCCGGTGAGCGGCCGCCAGATGGATGTCTACACGACCCTACCGGGCATGCAGTTCTATTCCGGGAACAGCGTGGATATTGATGGCAAAGGCGGCGTACATTACGGCAGACGCCAGGCTTTTTGCCTGGAGACACAGTATTTTCCTGACAATGTGCACCACGAGCAGTTCGAACACGCATTTTTCGGCGCAGGCAGGGACTATAATTCTGTGACGGAGTACCGCTATTCGCTTTGTAAGGAATGAGCGTGCGCGTTCTGTTTTGCCTGGGATATCGTTCTGCAGATCGAAGCGTAATGCGCAGGAGCTTGCATGTCAGTAGTCAATTTCAGAAGACCCGGGCAGAGGGCCGACAATAAGAATACGGGCCGTGACAGATATGACAGCGACGGATACGGGCGGGGCGATGCGCAGGACCGGGACAGCGGCTATGGCAGAGACGATGGCTATGGCAGGAACAGCGGTCACGGCGGCGATTTCGGCGAAGACGACGGGTATGGGCCCGACCGCAGCGACGAGGACGAAGAAGAGCAGGAAGAGAACGAAGAAGAGTACGAAGAAGAGTACGAAGAAGGGGAGTCGGACGAGGAACGGCGCAAGCGGCTTTCCGAAGAACGCAGCCAGTCAGGTAAGAAGCCGCGTACGGCGAGGCAGAAGCTGCTGCTTTTCGTACGCATAGCTCTCCTTGGCTGCGCTGCGGCAGCGGTCGCCTTTTTCTTCTATAACCAGCAGCAGAGCAGGGTTTATACAACGGCGGATTTCTCATCCATCGGCACCCTTTCCCTTACGGACAATTCGAAAAGCTACGATCTTGACGGAGACGCCCTGATCGTCGGCAGGGATGGCGTAAGCTGCTATGGAGAAGACGGGGCAGCGCTCTGGAACGTCACCTATGAGATGCAGCAGCCGGTCGTTTCCATCTCGGCAAACCGCAACGTGGCGGCCATCGGCGACCTCAACGGCAGCACGGTCTACCTGATGGACAAGTCCGGCCAGATCTCCCAGATCGCGACCAGTCTGCCGATCCAGACGCTGTCTGTGTCGAGGGACGGCTATGTGGCGGCAGTACTGGAAGATTCGGACACAGTTTCGTGGGTCTATCTTTTCGATAAAAACGGCAATACTGTTGCATATATCAAAAACACGATGGCCTCGAGCGGCTATCCGCTTTCCATAGCCATTTCGCCGGACGGCTCCCTCCTGTGCGTTTCGGATCTCATTGTGGAGTCGGGCGCTCTCAAGACGAAGATCGCTTTCTATAATTTCAGTGCGGTCGGCCAGAATGCCGTCGACAATTTTGTGAAGGGCTTCGACCAGGCGGGACAGGCCGTTCCCTATGTATCCTTCATCAACTCTGACACGACGGTATCCGTGTCGAACAGCAATATCACTTTCTACAGAGGGCTGGACCAGCCGGAGCTTCTGAACGCCGCGTATTACCAGTCTGAACTGCAGGGCGTATATACCGGGGAAAAATATGTTGCGCTGCTGTTCGCCGATACCACGGGCACCTCGGAATACGCGCTGGATGTATACAACAGCCAGGGAAGCAAGGTCAATACCATTAACTTTTCCATGGATTATACCGGGATCAGCATCGTGGGTGACCGCGTCTTCATAACAGACGGAAAGCAGCTGGAGATCTGGACCGTGACGGGCGGACAGCGCTTCAAGGGCAATTTTGACAACAACGTGAACGCCATTATACCCTGCTCGCAGCCGTATGAGCTGATGCTTGTGACAGACGCCGGCATCGAAAAGATGACCCTGCACTGAACGCCGGGGCCGGAGGCAAAACATGCACATCAACATCTATCTGATCCTTATCATCGTTATATCTGTCATTGTACTGATGTGGTTCATGACCCATGGCTTCAAGAAGGGACTGGCGCACGAGATCAGTACGCTTTTTTCAATGGGCTGCGCCGTAGCCTGCCTGTACTATATTTCAAAACTGGTATCCAACTTTCTGGGAGCCCATTTTTCCGGCATCATCAATGCCGTTATCATGCTTGCGGTCACGGTCGTACTGTACAAGATCTTCCATATCTTCTTTGCCGCGATCAACATCATCGCCAGGGCGCCGATCATCAGCTGGCTGGACAAGGGGCTCGGCCTCGTAATAGGACTGGCGGAAGGCTTTATCTTTCTTTACGCGGTGCAGTTCCTTCTGGAACACTATATCCTCAGGTGATACCGAAAATTTAATTTTTTCAAAGCAGCGCCTGCATATCTACACGGTATGGGGGTCGTACTGGGCAGTGAACACAAAATACCGGAAACATACGGTTTTGCGCGTGTTTTCAAACAAAAATATGGGTTGCGGGTCGGTTGATTTCCCGAAAATCCGATGATATAATCTGAATCACCGTCGGTAAGAGGACGGTGTTTTTAATGAACTGAGGCTCCGGAAAAACACTTGAGAAAACTACAGAAAAGTTGTTGACACCGGGAATCAGTGATGCTATGATGTCAGAGTTGCGGCCGTAAAGAACGCCGCAGCGAGACAAAAGAAAGAGATCTGCCAAGCAGATCCGCCGTACCGGAAGGCACGGAGCGCGGATTGACAAACAAACAGAAATG
>JALCRM010000026.1 GCA_022652545.1 Lachnospiraceae bacterium | reverse complement strand
TATACCACCAATAGGGCCGAATTTCCGCATAAATACGCTATTTGTGTTAATTATCAAGGTTCATATGAACTCGAAAACCAGGTGACATTGATGGGCCAATCGGGAACCCTTTTGACCCCGACATCATTATATGGAGAATACATGAAAAATTTCCTGCATTGGTTCACGCATAGATTCACATTACAGCGCAGATATTTCAGCCAGGCCGAAGAGGAGATCCGCGTCACAAATCTGCGGCTGCTTACTTATGCCTCCGTCCTGGAAGTGATTTTTCTTGTCTTTTTTATCTGCTTCACGCCGTTCCTGTTCCGCTACTGGCGTCCGACGCTTCCCTATTTTCTGTTCCTGGGTTTTGCGCTGCTGACGATGACTGCCGTGCTTATACTCCGGAATAGTCCGAAAATAACCTCCCGCCTGACGAATCTTCTCTGTTCGCTGTTTTACACCGCGACGCTCGCCGGCTGTCTCGTGATCGACATTTTTCCGAACACTTCCGTACATGCCACTTATTTTGCCGTTATCATGGTCACTCTCCCGGCGATCCTTGTGCTCCCGTTCTGGATCGAATTTCCGATCACGCTGGTGATGGAGATCCTGTTCACCGCCATCGACCTCTCCTGCAAGGAACCGGTTATTGCAAAGCAGGATGCATACCAGTCGCTCGTCGCTTTCCTCTGCTCGCTCGTCGTCATGTTTATCGTCGTCAGCCTGCATGCCCGCGAAGGACTGCTCAAATATCACTACATCCGGAAGGGTACGATAGACCCGCTCACGCATATCTCCAACCGCGGCGAATGTGAAGCCCGCATCCGCGATGCGCTGCGGCTGCGTCAGCCGGGCGACCAGCCCTGCGCGCTCCTCATGTTCGATATCGACGGTTTCAAGCAGATCAACGACCAGCACGGCCATCAGACCGGTGACCATGTACTTGAGCAGGTAGGCTACATCCTGGGCACCGGCTTCCGCGGCGACGATATTGCCGGCCGCATCGGCGGCGATGAATTCATGGTGCTTCTAAAGGCGATCCGGGATGACAAGAGCCTGCGGGAACTGGCTTCCCGGATAGAAAACTCCATCAGTTCGCTCACTACGGAATCCGCCCAGTTCAGGATCAGCTGCAGCCTTGGCATCGCGCGCCTGAAAGGCTCCGCGTCCTATGAGGACATGTACCACGCGGCGGACACCGCCATGTACGTGGCAAAACGCGCGGGCGCAGGAAAATACGTGATCTTCAATGTGGAAGAGCTTCCTTCCGGAGAACTGGAAATCGTGCAGGATGACAATGCCGTCAGTCCTGCGGATACCGGTTGCAACACGGACAAACAGTGAATCAGTCCTGAAGGCGCCGGCAGCTGCACGAACAGACAGTAATTCAGCGGATCTGTTCCTGTTTTGAAACTCGCCCTTGCCTATTTGTGATCCGTTATCATATAATATGGCTTTGACAGCACCTGATCCGTGGAGACGTATCGAAGAGGTCGCAACGAGCTTGACTCGAAATCAAGTTGTCGGCTTGCCGGCACGTGGGTTCGAATCCCACCGTCTCCGTAACAGAAATGCCTCCTGCATACGCGGAGGCATTTTTTTACAGGCACTTTTATTTTTACCGTGTATACTGCGTTACCGTGTATATTGCGGCTGATCATAAATACCGCAGAAATGGAGTGAAAAATGGCTGCTCATGTAACGGACTATCCGAGGCCGCAGCTCGTACGGAAGGACTGGACAGACCTCAACGGCGAATGGGATTTTGCCTTCGATGACAGAAATGCGGGCGAAGCGGAGGGGTGGTATTCGTCCTTCCCCGGCAAAACACTCCGGATACAGGTGCCTTTCACCTGTGAAACAGAACGCAGCGGCATACACGACGAAACGCCGCACGAACATGTCTGGTACTGCCGGAAATTTACGGCAGCGCGCCATGCAGGACATCGCTGCATCCTGCATTTCGAAGGCTGCGACTACATCACTTCCGTCTGGGTGAACGGCCGGAAAGCCGGCACGCACACAGGCGGCTACGAACGTTTTTCCTTCGATATCACGCTTCTGCTCAAAGACGGTGAAAACATCCTCACCGTCAGGGCAGACGATTCCTTCAGCACTGAGCAGCCCCGCGGCAAGCAGCGCTGGGAGCCGGAAAGTTTTGCCTGCTGGTATGTACAGAGCACCGGCATATGGAAGACGGTCTGGCTGGAAGAAGTCGGGGATATCCATATAGGTTCGCTGTACCTGACACCGAAGCTCGCGGAGCAGACTCTCGCGATCGCGTGCTGCATCGACGGCGCAGACTTGGATGCACCCTGCCTTCTGGAGGCTGACTGCAGTTTTGCCGGCATTCCCGTAAGTCACTCCGTCACTTCCGTGCAGCCGGGTACCACAAAACTGGAGATCAGCGTGCTGTCCCCGAAGGTCACGCCGTTCGGCATTAAGACCTGGTCTCCCGCCGATCCTGCGCTTTATGACCTGACGCTGCGCGTGACCCGCGGCGGAGAAGTACTTGACGAAGCCGCTTCCTACTTCGGCATGCGCGAGATCCGGATCGATAACGGAGTGGTGCTGCTGAACGGCAGCCCGCTTTACCAGCGCCTCATCCTCGACCAGGGCTACTGGAAGGGATCCGGTCTCACACCTCCGGACGAAGCAGCGCTCATAACGGATATCGACAGAATTCACGCGCTCGGGTTCAACGGTCTGCGCAAGCACCAGAAGATCGAAGACGAACGTTTTCTCTACTGGTGCGATGTAAAGGGCATGCTGGTATGGAGCGAGGCCCCGGCTGCCTATCAGTTCAGCGCCGAGGCGGTCAGCGCATTCACGGCGGAATGGCTGGATATCGTAAAACAGAATTACAGCCATCCCTGCATCATCACCTGGACGCCCTTCAACGAATCATGGGGTGTGGGGCAGATCGAGACCGACGCCATGCAGCAGCATTTCTCCGAAAGCATCTACCATCTGACGCATGCCGTCGACCCTACGCGGCCTGTGATCTGCAATGACGGCTGGGAGCACACCGTCTCGGACATCGTGACACTGCACGACTACACTGAAAAAGGCGAAGATCTCACAAAGCGCTACGCCGATAACAAAGAGGCGATCATGCGCACCGAGCTCTACCACTGCGACGGCAGGTCCGCCTTTGCGAACGGTTTTTCCTACCGCGGTCAGCCCGTGATCCTCAGTGAATACGGCGGGATCGCCTTCGCCGGCGGAAAAGACGGAGCCTGGGGTTACGGCAACACCGTCAGGAACGAAGCTGATTTTCTGTCACGGTACGATGCGATCACGACGGCGATCAAAGAGCTGCCCTGGGTCTGCGGTTACTGCTACACACAGGTCAGCGATGTGCAGCAGGAGATCAACGGGCTCCTCAGCGAAGACAGGAGCTTCAAGGTGGATCCGGAAAAGATCCGGGAGATCAACGAAAGACCTGTCACCGGCAGGTTTATTTGAGTGTTCTGGTAATGGCTCTGCCGGTAGGAGTGGCGGCCAGTCCGCCTTCCCCTGTCTCCCGGTATTTTGCGTTCATGTCCTGCCCGGTCTCTCCCATCGCGTCGATCACCTCGTCCGGCGGTATGACCGAAGTTATGCCTGCCATCGCCATGTCCGCGGCTTCCACGGCATTCACCGCACCGACTGCGTTCCGTTTCACGCAGGGCACTTCCACCAGACCGGCGACCGGGTCGCACGTCAGTCCCAGCAGCGCCTTCAGAGCGATCGCCGCCGCCTGACAGACTGTTTTGTCATCTCCTCCGCACAGGTACGCAAGCGCACCGGCGGCCATGGCCGAGGCGCTCCCGATCTCCGCCTGGCAGCCGCCGCTCGCGCCGGAGACGGAGGCTCGGGCCGAAATGACCTGGCCGATGCCGGCCGCCACATACAGCGACTCCACGAGCTTTTCCTCGCCCGGTGCATATGTTTCATCATACGCGATGAGGACTGCAGGCAAAACACCGCACGAGCCGGCAGTCGGCGCTGCCACGATCCTGCCCATGCAGGCGTTGGACTCCGCCATGCGCACCGCCTTCTCCATGACCTTGCCTACGAACGGGCCGGCGAGATTCTTTCCGCTCTCCACGTAGGCGCGCAGTTTCTGCCCGTCGCCGCCCACCATACCGCTCGCGGACCTGCCCGCGCCGACATACTGCGCGTCCGCATCTTTCATGCTATGGTACATCTCAAGCAGGGCGGCAGCCGATTCTTCGCAGCTCGTGCCGTTTTCCCTGCAGTCGCTCTGCTGTATGATCTCCCAGAACGACGAATTCTCCTGCCCTGCCTGCTCGCAGATTTCCTGCAGTGACTGAATATCCATATCTTTCTCCCTGCCTGCTGCCTACAGCAGACTGTAATAAATGACTTTGAGAACTCCCGGCTGGCGCTTGATCCATTCCAGGCCGTAAGCCGGGACTTCGCTGTCGCACTCGATCACCATCACGGCGCGCCCGCCGCGCGAATCCCGGTACAGACGCATGTCCGCGATGTTCACGTTCTGGCTGCTCAGCATCGACGTGACCACTGCCACATGCCCTGCCTGATCCTCATTCTGTACGATCAGCGTCGGATATTCCCCGCTGAACACCGTTGCCAGGCCGTCGATCTCCCGGATCTCGATGACCCCGCCTCCGACGGATGCCGCCAGCACTTCCAGCTGTGCGCCGTTCACCCCCAGCATTTTCAGCAGAACGCTGTTGGGATGTGCGTTTTTGAGCTGCGCTTCGCCAAACGTGACCTTCATGTTCTTTTCCGCGGCCAGCTCCAGGCTGTGCGGGATGCGTCCGTCATCCGGCCGCAGACCGAGGAGCCCCGCGACGATCGCCCTGTCCGTGCCGTGACCGCGCCCCGTCGCCAGGAAGCTTCCGTAGAGCAGCACTTCGACCTCCGCCACGTCCTCGCCCAGCAGCTTGCGCGCCGCATACCCGATCCGCGCAGCACCGGCCGTGTGCGAACTTGACGGGCCGACCATGACCGGCCCGATGATATCCAAAACATGCATAATACAAAACCTCCGCAAGCGATCTCTTCAGAACCCGTTTCCCGGTAAAACAAAAGGGCGGCGGGTGTAGCCCCGTTGCCCTTTGATATTATAGCAGTAACCCGGATCAGCTTCCAGTCCTCTTCAGTGATCCGTTCCCGAACCGTCCGATGCCGAACCGGCCGATCCTGAACCGGCTGTTTCCGAGCCCGATTCCCGTTCTTCCGCAGCCTTCATACTGGCAGCCACGACATCCGCTACCGTCAGCGGTGTTTCGCCTTCCGTTGTTTCGCCTTCGTCATTCGCAAGCGGCGGAACAGGAGGAAGCGGAGAATCCGGCTGCGTGCCGGCTCCCTGATCATCCTGCGCATTCTCCGGCTTTTTCATATCGTTGCGCCATTTCTGCACTGCACTGTCGCCGTAGGTGTGCAGATCCGACAGGATCGCCCCCAGTTCACTGATCGCACGGTCCGCATCTCTTCCGTAACGGATACGCTGCGCGCTGTCCAGCAGATGCACATGTGCATTCATCAGGGAGATCACGTTGGCTGCCGCCGTATCGCTGAGAATATTGATGGAGACATCCGGCAGCATCGCAAAGCCCAGTCCGAAAATAATGCAGAAGAATATGCCGGCTATGAAAACGATGATCGAAAGGACCGAGGCCGGCTGGGAAAGGTCCGAACGTCCGGGGCTCTGCAGAAACAGGACACCTGCCATCAGCGGAAACATGCACAGCCAGTGGCAGAACAGCTTGCTTTTCCGGAAGATCAGCGGCAGTACGAGCGCTACCAGCGCTATGCCGGCGCGGATAAAGAGCGCGCGGGCATCGTCCCCCGGTGCGGCCATTTGGAGCAGGACCATGTCGATCACGCCAAACAGGATAAGAAGCAGGATCGACAGGATCAGGACCGGCCAGCTGAACCGGTTGTTTCTCCGTATATCAAAACCGCAGATGTGTTTCACATCGTATTCCGAATAGACCATGAGGCTGCCCAGGAAAGAAAAGCCGGTCACACGGTAGATCACACGCCTGTTGGTCACTTCCAGTCTGCCCTTGGCAAACAGTCCCAGCAGAAAGTTCTGGTATTTTGCCATTTCATACTGGCGTATCGGTACTTCCCCCTCGATCGGCGTGACAGGGCCGCCCACGATGGCTTTTTTCTGTATTTTCCCCGCTTTTTTGTCGCGGCGCCATTCCATGTATGCCATTCTTCCGTTTCCCATTGCCAGCCCCCCTGCTGTATCCTGAAAAAGAACAGGACAGACTGTACAGTCTGTCCTGTCTGTATATACTCCTGATCAGTGCTTGCCGCTCTTCGCGTTCTTACCTGTATCTTCACTTACGCCGTTGCCGAGATATTTGAATACGACTGCAGCCAGAGCACCGCCGATAAAGGGTGCTACGATAAATACCCATACACAGGAGATCGAAGCCGCATCGCCGGAAAACAGCGCGGGTCCGAGAGACCTTGCGGGGTTGACGGACGTGCCGGTGAAATAAATGCCGAGCAGGTGTACCAGAGTAAGGGAAAGGCCGATGACCAGGCCTGCCACTTTGCTGAATTCAGGTCTGGAGGTCACGCCCAGGACCGAAAGCACAAACACGAATGTGAGTACGATCTCGATCAGCAGGGAAGCGAGGATATTTCCGTTATAAAGTCCGTCTGCGCCGAGGTTTCCGGTCGTGCCGATGAAGCCGCGAAGCACGGCTGCTCCGAACAGGCCGCCGAGGAACTGAGCCACAAGATATCCGATGAAGTCTTCCTTCGACATCTTCCCGCAGAGATACACGCCCAGCGAGACCGCAGGATTGACATGGCAGCCGGAGATATTGCCGATCGAATAGGCCATCGCCACGATCGCGAGGCCGAATGCCAGTGCCGTAGCCGCATAACCCGGCGTGGCAGCCCCGTCCACCACCTTAGGACCGACGACCGCAGCCGTGCCGCAGGCAAAAATAACGAGCACCGCCGTCCCTATGAACTCCGCAACATACTTCTTCATTCCGTTCATGACCCCTCCTGTCCGGATGCTGATTTTTAGGCCGCTGTCACGGCTCCCCATCCGGCACTATATTATTGATTTTACTATTGTTCGCAAACAGATACAATTGCAAAACAAGGAAATGTCCGCAGTTTTTCAGCTTCAGGATTTCAGGTTTTTCAGAATTCCGATCGACGTGATATCGTCCCCTGTCAGCCTGATATTTGAAGTGAGCGGTTTTCCGTCAGGCGGCGTCACCGTTATTTCAACGACCGTTCCTTCAACGGCTGCGTGCTCGCCGACTGCCTGCAGAAAAGCCGGGAATTTGGGATGCTGCGAAGTAAAAATACTGAGTCTTTCCTTAAGCTTCAGAAGTTCCATCGGATTTATTGCCATTTTTCATGCGCCTCCACGGGGAGAGCCGTCCGGGCTGTCCTTGTTTTTAAATTTTTGCGCGCTACACTGAATATGTCAAGCAGGGCCGGCCTCCGGACAGCATCCCGCCCTGCAGATAAAATGTGCGCACCATACCGGCTGTGCACTGTGCCGAAAGGCCTGAAAGGAAAACAGAATATGAAAAACACAGCGGGACCGGTCCTCTTTGCAGGACACGGCAGTCCTATGAACGCCATCGGTAAAAACAGGGCACGAGACGGCTGGCAGCAGCTCGGCAAAAAACTTCCGAAGCCGCGCGTCATCATCGCGGTCTCCGCACACTGGCAGACGAGCGGCATCTGCGTGCGCACCGCACCTGACAATCCGCAGATCTACGACATGTACGGTTTTCCGGATGAACTTTACAGAGTACACTACGAGCCTGCCGGATCTCCGGCGGACGCAAAAAAAGCCCTTGCACTGCTCGGCGCTTCCGCGCGCGAAGACAATACCTGGGGCATAGACCACGGCGTGTGGTCTGTTTTGTCTAATATTTTCCCGGCGGCTGACGTGCCGGTGGTCATGGTCAGCGTGGACGGACAGGCCGGCGCAGGCGAACTGTACGAAGCAGGCCGTAAACTGGCCGCGCTCCGCGATGACGGAGCCATGATCTTCGCCAGCGGCAATGTCGTGCACAATCTGCGGCTGGTCGACTGGAATATGACGGACGGCTACGGCTGGGCAAAGGCTTTCGACAGCACCATACGCGATGCCGTTCTCACCGGCGACCACGGCAGGGTCCTGCATTTTGACGGACTGGAGAACAGCAGCCTGGCTGTTCCGACCTCCGAGCATTTCCTGCCCCTGCCGGCGGCGCTCGGCGCGGTCACCGAAAAGGACCGGCCTTCGGTATTCAACGAATACTGTGAGCTCGGCTCTATGTCGATGACTTCTTATCTTTTTTGCTGAGTATGCGCGGGTCTGCGGCCGAATCCACCGCAGACTGCCACGCCTCTGCGGTATGGGCGATGTAAGAAGCGGCGTCAAAACCGTAAACATCCTTCAGCAGTTCCGGCGACATGATCTCCGACGGGCAGCCGGAGGCCAGGATGCGCCCCTCGCGCATGAACACCGCGATATCCGCCAGGTCCATGGCCTGCCACAGGTTGTTGAAGACACTGATCAGTGTGCGCGGCTGCGGTTTCCCGAGGTTTCCCGAAAGATCAGGGTCCGCCCAGGCTTTCAGGATCTCCGTGAGTTCGGCCTGGTACCGCATATCGAGATGATTGGAAGGCTCATCCAGCAGAATGACCGGCGTCTCCTGGACAAGCGTGCGCGCCAGCATCACGCGCTGCAGCTGTCCGCCCGAAAGCTCGTCGATCTGCCTGTCCGCGATTTCCGCCAGCCCTGTCCTCTCCAGCGTGCGCGCAACTGTCTCCCGATCGGCCTGCGACGCCACTCCCAGCCTGTTCTTCATGTGGACATACCTGCCCAGCAGCACTGCCTCTGTCACGGTATAGCTGAAATAGCTCTCGGGAAACTGGGGCATCAGTGCGATGCGTTCCGCAACCTCCCGCCTTTTCATCCTGCTGATCTCCCGCAGCGTATCTTTCGTCTCTCCGATACACACGTGCCCTCTGTATGGCAGCAGCCCGGCGATCACGCGCATGAGCGTTGTTTTGCCCGACCCGTTCTGTCCTGCAATGCAGACGCGCCCTCCTTCGGGGAACGTAAAGGAAACGTCGTTCAGGATCTCTACATATTCCGTTGTTTTCGGCTTCCCGTAACCGGCCGAAACATGTTGCAGTGAGATCAGCATATCCGGCCTCCTATCCCGCTTTCCTGCTCCGGAAAAAAATGGCGATGAACAGCGGCGCACCGAACAGCGCGGTAACGGCGCCGACCGCGATCTCGCGGGGTGCCGCGGCCGTCCTGGCGATCAGGTCGCAGACTGCCATGAACGCGCCTCCCGCCAGTGCCGACATCGGCAGCACATAGCGGTGGGAGGGGCCGAAGATCCTGCGCACGGCATGCGGCGCGGCGAGGTCGACAAAACCGATCACGCCCGTGAAGCTGACCGTGACGCCCGTCATGAACGCGGAAATAAGGATCATCGCGATCTTCACCCTGCTCACATCGACACCGAGCGCCATCGACTGTTCTTCCCCGAAGGTCAGGATATCCAGTTCGCGTGAAAACAGACACAGCAGGAACGTACCTGCAATGCAGACCGGCAGCAGAATGGCGACATGGATCCAGCCCCTTCCGGAAAAGGATCCCGTCATCCACAGCCAGAGCTGCTGTGCGTGCTCGCTGTGCATCGAAGACAGCAGCGTCATCACGCCGTTCATGAACAGCGAAAGGATCATACCCGTGAGAATGACCGTGACATTCCGCATGCCATGGTCGATCGCATTCGAAATAAGGATGACAAGCAGTACGGTGCCCAGTCCGAAAACAAATCCGAAAAGAGGCAGCATGAAATTCTGCAGGGACAGGAACGTCGGGATCGTGCTGCCGTAAACGATCACAATAGCCGCGCCGAGGGATGCCCCCGAAGAGACTCCGAGCGTATAGGAGGAAGCCAGCGGATTCTGCAGCACAGCCTGCATCACGGCTCCGGCAGCCGACAGGGTCCCGCCTGCCAGAAAAGCGGTGAGTGCGCGCGGCAGGCGGATGTTCCAGAAGATCGTATCCTTCATCGGATCCATCGTCTCCGGCAGCGCTGCGTTGAATAAGCGATGCATCAGGACAGCGCCTGCTTCCGCAGGCGTTATCGTGACGCTCCCGCACAGGATGCAGACAGCAAGCACCAGGAACGACGCTGCGGTGAACAGCGCTGCACGACGCCCCGGGTGCCTTGTTTTGTCAGGAACTGCTGCTGTCTTCATGGTTATTTTTCCGTGGCCGGCGAAACAGCGGCCTCTGCCTTTTCCAGTGTGTTGGTGAGCCCTGCTTTCTTCACGATATCAGGGTAGATCTTGGCCGCCCATTCGATCATCGCTTCGCCGACGTGCTCGTTGGGGCGGCTGCAGGCATCGGCATCCACATAGTAAACAGCCTTGTTTTTAATGGCGGTGACATTCTCCCAGCCGGCCATACTCTCGATCGCCGTAACGGGGTCGCTTCCCAGATAGTTGACATTGGTCAGGATCACATCGGGATTCATCGCGACGGCGTCTTCCTCTGTCAGCGAAACCCACCCCTGCTGGTCGGCGCACACGTTTACGGCCCCGATATCCTCCAGGATCTCACTCATGTAGGTGCCGCTCCCGAAGCTGTAGATCGCAGGTGCATCCGAAGTCGGGACTGACATCATGAAGAGCACGCTCTTCTTATCGTCTCCCGTGATCGCCGAAGTCACATTTTTGACCTGTCCTGCGACAGTATCCAGTCCCGCGGCAAGTACCTCCGCCTTGGCGGCTTCTCCGGTACACGCACCGACAAAGCGGATGTCGTCCTCGATCCCGGACAGCGAAGAACTGCTCGGAATGGTAGCAACGCAGATGCCTGCTTTTTCAAGGGGTGCAAAAACATCCGGCCCGCCGGAGGAACTCAGTTCGGAAACGAAGACGATGTCCGGCTTCAGCGCGGCGATCGTCTCGCAGTCCGGCGCTGTCATGTCAAACTGTTTGACATCGGACGGCAGGCTGTCTGCAAACGACGCGGAATAGCTGTCTATACCGACCACCTTCTCCCCGACGCCCAGATCCACCAGCATCTGCGTCGTGGAAGGCGCCATGGAAACAATTCTGCTGACCGAAGCAGGCACCGAGATCGCATTGCCGGCACGGTCCTTTACGGGCAATGAAGAAGCTGCCTCCGCAATTGCGCTCACTGCCGCGCCGGATGCGGACGAAGCTGCATCCGCGATCGAGCTCACCGCCGCGCCGGACGCAGACGAAACAGCGCCCGGATCTGACGCTGTCGCCGCGCCGCCGCAGCCTCCCAGCAGAAGCAGTCCTGCTGCCGCAAGGGCTGCCATCGCCATTCTGTTTGTACGTGTACTGAATTTCATATATGCCTCCATGATGAACAGCCGGCGCCTTTCTCCGGCACCGTCGCTGTATTTTGATAGCGCTGTATCGGCAGTGCTTTTCAACTGATTCCCGGTGATTCCTGGCTGAGGTCTGTTTACGGTCTTCCCGGGTTGAAGTGAAGTAAAGTGCTTCAAAGTCTGATTTGTTCGCGGCGTAGCCTTTTCGGCTCCGAAACGATCAAAATCACCCCTCGATCGGCTCATTATAACCTGATTTGTTCGCGGCATAGCCTTTTCGGCTCCGAAACGATCAAATCCGCGCCTCGACAATCTTTTCGAAGCCTTTCAGTCCCCGACCATTCAAAACCAGCACGGTTGATTATACAACATATTGGGCCAAAGGGAGTACTAATTCAACAATATATTGTTTTTCATGTTCCGGTCCCTGCTCTTACGTCCCTGCTCTTA
>JALCRM010000025.1 GCA_022652545.1 Lachnospiraceae bacterium | reverse complement strand
TTCCTTCGATGAGGCAGCCGTTCTTCTTGCCGGCCTTGGCCAGCAGCAGTTCCGTGCGGCACTGCGCCAGGCTGTTTGCGTGTTCGATCTTCACTTCCACGTCCGGGTAATACCTGTGTACGCACTCTTCGATCGCTTTGGCGACACCGCCGGCCGCTGCGTAGCCGCGCCCTGCGGAAGTCGCGTCCGCCAGGTGTTCTGCGGGCTCCATTTCGGAAGGAACGATGCCTGCGGCATCAAAGATCGCCGAAAGCTCTTCGAACGTGATGACAAAATCGACGTCCGACCGCACTTCCCGGCGGGATGCTTCCAGCTTTTTGGCGGCGCAGGGGCCGATGAAGACGACCTTGGCATCCGGATGGTCCTTTTTGATCACGCGGGCGGTCGCGACCATGGGCGTCAGCGCATTGGAGATACTGTCCACGATGTCGGGAAAATAAATCCGCGCCAGCATGGCCCAGGAGGGACAGCAGGAAGTCAGGAGAAAAGGCAGCTTGCCGGTCGCCACCTCTTCCGCGTAATGTTTTGCCTCCGTCACGCAGCCCAGGTCGGCACCGATCGCCGTTTCGTAAACATCGTCAAAACCGAGCTTCAGCAGGGCGGCCTTCAGCTGGTCCGCCGTCGTTTCCGGGCCGAACTGCCCGACAAAGGCAGGGGCGATCTGCGCGATGATCTTCGAGCCTTCCCGCAGGGATTTGATCATCTGGAAGATCTGCGATTTGTCGGCAATGGCGCCGAACGGGCACGACACCATGCACTGGCCGCAGCCGACGCATTTATCCGGATTGATCTGCGCGCGGCCGAACTTATCGGAAGTGATCGCCTTTACGCCGCAGGCATTCAGGCAGGGGCGCACCAGGTGCGATATGGCGTTGTAAGGGCAGACCTGTGCGCATTTGCCGCAGTGGATGCACTTGCTCTGGTCGATGTAAGACTTGCCGTCCTTCATCGTCATCGCGCCTTTGGGGCACACGAGACGGCACGGGTGTGCAAGACAGCCCTGGCACTTGTTGGTCACCTCGTAGCGGTTTTCCGGACAGGCGTTGCAGGCAGGCGGAATGACCTGCATCAGCGGAGGTTCGTAATATTTTTCATCGATGTTGGTGTTGCTGAGGCCTTTTGTCAGGCTGGTCGGATGCTCTTCCTGGTTGCTGAGCGAAAGTCCCATTGCGAGGCGCAGCATCTCCCGTACGATCGCACGGCGGCGGTAGATGTCCATGTACTCGGACTCCGTATTGCCGACGATCTCATACGGAAGCTCCAGCATGCGCTCCTTCAGGGCGTCGTTGTCGCCCAGGTCCGTCGTCAGGGCGACTTCCGCGACACTTCTGAAGATCTTGTGCCGTGTTTTGCGAATCTGCGTATTCAGTCCTCTGAAATTCTTCTCTGCCACTGGGTCTCCTTTCTGTCGGGGCGGTGCTGCCGTTTAACCGGAAACAAGCGCAATCTCAGTTCCTTCCGGTACTTCCGAAGCCGCCGCGGTCAGCTGCGGAAAGGTGTTCAACTTCATCAAAGACGATCTCCGGCTGCTTTTTCTCCACCCGGAACTGGCAGATCCGGTCGTTAAGGCGGATCTGCGTGTCGCGCATCGCGAGGACCGGCACGAACCACTGGTCGTTGTCACCGCAGTAGGAATTGTCGATGACGCCGTAATGATTCGTCTGAATGAGCCCGAAATTTTTAAAGGTGGAACTCCTCGGGACGACGTGCGCCTCATACCCTTCCGGGAGCGCAACCGCGATACCCAGCGGTATCAGGCGGAATTCGCCCTTTTTCATGGTCACGTCCTCGGCTGCGCGCAGGTCGATCCAGTCGGACTTGGAACCCTCGATCGCATGCAGTTTTTCGATTCTGTCGGAAAGATATCTGATCTTAAGATGGAGCGGTTCCGCCATTTTCCGGTTCTCCCTTCATTTTATCGGCAGCTTCCGTGGCCAGTTTGTCGCAGCGTTCATTTTCGGGATGTCCCGCGTGCCCCTTTACCCAGATCCAGGTCACTCGGTGCGGCGCCGCTGCTTTCAGCAGCCTCTCCCACAGGTCCCTGTTCTTTACGGGATCTTTGCCGCTTGTTTTCCAGCCGTTCTGCTGCCATTTTGTGATCCAGCCCTGGCTGAAGGCTTTGACGAGATACTGCGAATCGGAATGCAGGTCCACCTCGCAGGGACGGTTGAGCGCTTCCAGGCCGATCACGGCTGCCAGCAGTTCCATGCGGTTGTTAGAGGTTTTGGCAAAACCCCCGGAGTATTCCTTCTCGTGGACCGTGCCGTGCGCATCCACGTAGCGGAGGATCGTCCCGTAGCCGCCCGGGCCGTCCGGGTTACCGCGCGCCGAACCGTCCGTATAGATCGTAACCTTCGTAGGCAAAACAGCTTTCCCCCGTATTATCCGGCATCGCCGGCCGCTGCCGGCTTCTTCCAGACGCCTGTTCCGATGAATGTCTCCGCGCGTTTTTCCGCGCTCCGTACGATCTTTTCGTCGTAGCCGATCGCCTCGAGCAGACGGATCGCGTTGCGGGAGGACGCTTTGCCCTTCTGCAGGCGGTAATTGAAGATCACGTCGCCCTTTTCGATCTGCTCTTCGAAATGATAATTTTCATAAGCCTGTGACAG
The DNA here is from genome assembly GCA_022652545.1 of Lachnospiraceae bacterium. Taxonomy (GTDB): domain Bacteria; phylum Bacillota; class Clostridia; order Lachnospirales; family Lachnospiraceae; genus CAG-791. Next base: position 10,110 of record JALCRM010000025.1, on the reverse strand, counting down.
CAGATCCGTCAGTTCCACGTCGTGCGTGGCGGCAAAACAGCGGATACCGCTCTGCCGGAGACTTGCCAGGATCTCCGAGGAAGCGGCGATGCGCTCCACGGTGTTGGTCCCGCGCAGGACCTCGTCGATAAAACAGAGTACGGGAGCTTTGTCTTCACGCTTCTCTTTGCCTGCATCCAGTATACGCTTGAGCGACTTGATCTCGACAATAAAATAGCTTTCTCCGCCGGTCAGGTTGTCGCGCAGCGCCATGGAGGTGTAGATACGGAAATAACTGCCGCGGTATTTCTTTGCAGGCGCGGTGAGGACGGTCTGCGAAAGCAGCGCGCAGAGTGCCGAAGCCTTGAGGAAGGTGGACTTTCCGGACGCATTCGAACCGGTGAGCAGGATCCAGCCGGAGGTGGACAGGGAGTTGGGGATCGGATCCTCCAGCAGCGGGTGATAAAGCTCATCCGCTTCAAAACAGGAAGCGCTGCCCCGGTCGCCTTTGCCGGTACTCTTCTCTTCGGAAAATTCCGGCAGGGCGTAGTAAGGGAGGGATGCACGGAAGCAGGCGACGGACACCGCTGCGTCGACAAAACCCGTAAGCGTGGCCAGACGGTCGATCTGTTCCCTGTGATTCTGCAGCGTGATCAGCATAGAATTGAATTTGATCAGGTCCAGATGCAGAAGGATGCGTATGTAGTCGAGGACCAGGTCCGCCGGGTTGCCCGAACTGCCGGTGCTGGATACCAGTATGCCCGAACCGCGCCGGAACGGCGCAAATTCCGCATCCAGACGGATAAGCTCGTCGCCCTCTTCTTTCCAGGGGCCGGTGCAGGTTCCCGCGAGCCGTCTGCCTGCTTCGATCATCCGCAGCACATAGCGGAATACGACAATGTACTGGTCGTTGTCCCGTTTCTCCCGGTAATAACTGATCATATTGTAGATCAGTACGGCGACCAGGACCAGTACGCCGGCCTGTGCATTGATAAGCAGCAGCACAATGGAGGCGATAAGAAGCCCGAGCGCCGCGTAGTTGCCCACGTTGGAGCGGGCCTTCAGGCCATACAGGATCTCGAGATAATCGTAGATGGAATACTTGTCGGTATGTCCGAGCCCGGCCAGTACCGTCTGCGCGCTGCGCCGTTCCTCATCGTGTTCCTGCCAGTACCGCAGCTTCTCATCGGTGAGTTCGGAGGGGGAAAACTGCGGCGTATGCAGCAGATACCAGAGATACTCTTCCCCGGCTGCGCTCTGTGTATAGTCGATGCGCGTATAGATGCGGTCCATGTCCAGATCGTTCCAGGTTATGTCGTCGATCTGCCCCTCGCATTTATGGCGGTCAAAATAGCCGGACAGATTGTAGCAACGTTCGTCGTCCAGATGTTTTTCCGGGGCTTTCCCATACCCGTCGATCAGCCTCTTCCTGAAGTTCCGCTTCCGGGCGGCTCTGTCACGGCTGCCGAAATAAGACGTCAGCACGATGAAAGCCGCGATCATGATCAGGAAAAGAACCAGGCTCGGATCCATCAGAAGATCCTCCGTGTGACAGCTTCGCAGTCACGATAAATGTCTTTGGGATCTTCACCGATGTGAAATGCCTGCCTGCCGTCCAGAGTGTCGTAAAGGATGTGGCCCGCGATCATGGTCATGCAGATGTTGCTCTTGCTGCCGGCGTAGACGACATTGGCGGCAATGTTGTGTATCGGCTGCATATTCGGCTGTGAGAGGTCGATCATGATCATGTCGGCCAGCTTGCCCTCCGCCAGACAGTCCGCATCGGGGATACGCATGATATGCGCCCCGTTCCGGGTCGCCATCTTCAGTACTTCATAAGCGGGCACGGCAGCCGCGTCCTGTGTTTCCACCTTGCCGAGCGCGGTGACAAGGAACATTTCCCGGAACATGTCCAGGCAGTTGTTGCTGGCCGGACCGTCTGTACCGATCGCGACCGGGATCCCGCAGCGCAGGTACTCTGCGATCGGTGTGATGCCGCTCGCGAGCTTCAGGTTGGAAGCCGGATTCGTCACTGCGTCTATGTGTTTTTCCTTCATGATCCTGCGGTCATCTTCGTTGCTCCAGACCACATGGTAGCAGGCGCCGCCGTAGTCGAACATGCCGAGATCCGCAAGATAGGCGATGGGTGTTTTGCCGTAGCGCGCGATGCAGCCGTCTGTTTCGGCTTTTGTCTCTTCACAGTGCGTGAAGACCGGCGCCTTGTATTTGTGCGCGAGGGCTGCGATCCTGCCCATGAGTTCCGGCGTGCAGGTGTATTCCGCGTGGAAACCGAGCTGGAAGCTTGTGAGTTCGCTTTTTCCGTTCAGCTCGTTGTACCATTTTTCAAGCAGTTCGGGAGACTGCGAGAAATTGTTGCAGCCGCCCACCTGTACGCAGCGCATACCGGTCTCGTTGCAGGCTTCGGCGATCGTTTCGGGGGTAAGGTACATTTCCATGATCGAAGTGATACCGCTCGTAAGATATTCCAGGACGGCCAGCTTCGTCAGCGTGCGGATGTCTTCCGGCTGCAGTTTGGCTTCATACGGGAAGACCTGTTCGTTCAGCCAGTCGGAAAGCGGCATGTCATCTGCATGCGAGCGCAGGAAAGTCATGGCCGAATGCGTATGCGCGTTTTTGAAGCCGGGCATGAGCAGGTTGCCGTGACAGTCGATCTCCCGGTCAAAACATATGGCAGTGAGCCCGTGTTTTTCATAGAAGTCGGGGGCGACGTTGCCGTCGCCGACATAGAGAATGCGGCTTCCGGAGACCCAGACCTCACCGCTGAAAACAGGCGCGTCCTCCAGGCTGTCGCCGGCCATTGTCAGTATCCTTGCATTGTAGAAACGTATATTCATGGATGATCCCCTCCGAAATATTGTCTGACGTTACATTCTGCTGATCGATCTGGTCACAAGCTGCGTGAACAGGGGTTCTGCGGCCTTGCCGGCGGCGGCGACTTCTTCGCTGCTGAGCGGTGTTTTCGAAATACCGGCCGCAAGGTTTGAAACGAGGGACACACCGACGACGCGCATGCCCATGTGACGGGCCGCGATGGCTTCGACGACGGTGCTCATGCCGACGAGGTCGCCGCCGAGACCGGCCAGCATACGGATCTCCGCCGGCGTTTCGAAGGAAGGCCCCGTGAACTGTACATAGGTGCCGCTTTTCAGCGTAAACCCGCATTCGGAAGCTGTTTCGACAAGGAGACGGCCCAGTTCCGGGTCATAAACATGGGTCATGTCCGGGAAGCGTACGCCCTCGTCCTCGTCGTTCGGTCCGATCAGAGGATTCGGGACAAAATCCGAGATATGGTCGGTGATGAGCACGAGGTCTCCCGCTTTGTAGGACGGGTTGATGCCGCCGCAGGCGTTCGTCAGGAACAGGATCTGAGCGCCGAGCGCATGCATGACTCGCGCCGGCAGGACAACCTGCGATATCGTGTAGCCCTCGTAGTAGTGGACACGGCCTTCCATGCAGACGACCGGTGTGTCCCCCACCTTGCCGAAGAGAAAACATCCCTTGTGGCCGGGAGCGGTGGATACGGGGAATCCGGGCAGATCCCGGTAAGGGATCTCGGCAGTGACATTCAGCCGGCTGCCGTAGCTCCCGAGTCCCGAGCCGAGTGTCAGGGCAACGCGGGGCACGAAGTCGGTTTTTTCACGGATGGCTTTTACACAGGCATTCACTGTTTCATTCATGACAGATACTCTCCTTTCGCGAGGCCGGCATTCGGATCAGTCGGCGGAGTCGATCTCTTCTTCGGTCGGACTGCCTTCCGTGGCAAGTACGATCGGCTGGATGGCACCCTGCATCGTCCGCGAGATAAATTCGGGGTTCATGCGGTCCATAAGCTGGGATACGAGCGGATTCGCATTTCCGGAACCGAGCGTGATCTTTTCGAGCGTATCCGTGATGATCACGTCACCCGGCGCTTCGCTCCAGTGGAGGCTGATCGCATCCGGCCGTATAAAGAAGATCTTGAGCTGCCGTTCCGTCGCCTCTTCCACAAAAGCGATACGCAGGGAAAGCACAGGGATACCGTCTTCACTCTTTGCAAGTTTTCCGAGCGTGCCGACGAGGTATTCTTCGCCGTTCATATTGATGACCGTGTGGCGTCCCCGCTGGAAACCTACGGGGATCATGTGGTGCTGGCTGCCCTCCAGGAATTCCAGCGTGACTTCGTCCTTCAGCCGGTCATAGTGGAAAGTCAGTTCGGAGATGCCCTGCGTGTAGTTGGTATGCACGACCTGCATGATCAGCGGGAAAAGGCCGATCCCCTTGTTGTTCATATGGAAACAGCGTCCGTTATAGTTGGTAAAGAACTCTTTCCAGGACATTTCCGAGGTCACGCTGCGCCGGATGACATGGTGACGGCCTTTGCCGGAGCGGTAATTCCAGCCGCCGTCGATGATGGGGACGGCGCGTCTGTTCGTGCCTTCACAGCGTGCTTTGACCTGCGCAAGTCTTGCCTCTCCGGCAGGATCCTTCGGAAGAGGGACCGGTGAGAAGGAAACGCCCGGTTCGATACGCTTCTGTGCCTGCAGAAGCCGCATGGCTTCCGTTTCCCCGCCGGCGGTATCGGAAGCAAAATACTTCCGGAATATGGTCGTCATAAAGCCTGTCTGGAACACTTCTTCGTTGCCGGCATTGCTGACGACGATCATATCGATGTCCGGGAAACAATGGACATTCTGTCCCAGCATTCCGTTGTAGATAAAGGAGCCGGGACGGCAGTCCATCCAGATATGATAGCCGTAACCGGGGTTGTCGCTGTAGTCGGTCGAGATCTGCAGCTTCGTCGATTCTTCGACCCATTTCCGGGAGATCAGCTGCTCACCGTGCCAGTTGCCGCCGTGCATGTAGAGGGAGGCCAGCTTGGCTGCGTCCTCCTGTGTGATGAACATGCCCCAGCCGCCTTTGGTGATGCCTGTCGGGCTCTTCTCCCAGAACACCTTCGTTATGCCCATTTTGCTGAAAAGGTTGATTTTCAGGAACTCGAACATGGACATCCCGGTGATCCTGGTGACAACGGAGGAAAGCATGTAACTGTTCATGCTGTTGTATTCGAACTTTGATCCCGGCGCGAATTTGACGCTGGACTCCAGGTAGGACTTCTGCCAGTTGTTGCCTGTGATCGCGCCGACTTCGTTGAAGGCGACGCCGGTGGACATGATGAGCATATGGCGGATCGTAATGTCAGTCATCCTGGGCACGCCCAGGATATTGGCCAGATTGTTGAACATGGCCGGTGTCTGTTTGCGCACGTCCAGTACATCGATCAGTTTGTCATCGAGGCTGAGCTTTCCGGCATCGATGAGCAGCCCTATCGCCATGTTGGTAAAACTTTTGCACATGGAATATGTGACGTGCCAGACGCCTGCAGGATACGGATCGAAGCCGCCCTCGTAGATCACGTGGTCGTGACGCAGGATCATCAGCTGGTGCATGTGTATGCTCGGGACGGAGCCCATCTCGCGCACGAAAGACGCGATAAAGTCCGGATCGATGCCCTGCTCTTCCGGCGTGCTGCGCGGGAAGGCCTGCTCGATCGGGCTTTCGAAATCATAAGGGACCTTCTGCGGCTCGAATCTGACGCGGCTTACATTTCCTGTTTTCTGGTTGATGATCGCCCAAAGAAGCTGGACGACCGCAAAATCGTTCATCGGCATAGAACTGCTTTCCCGGGAAGTTACTGTGAAAACACAGGCTTATTCCCGATCGCGGATCAGGCATGGCGGACTACGACGTCGTCTTTTGTTTTGTAGATGTGGTCTGCAGGTACGCAGCCGCGCACCATGGAAAGGGGATAGATATTTGTATGGCGGCCTACGAGTGTACCGGGGTTCAGCACGCTGTTGCAGCCGACTTCCACGTAATCCCCCAGCATGGCGCCCATTTTGCGAAGGCCTGTTTCCATGCTTTCCTTACCGTCGCGGATCACGACATTCGTACGGTCGCTTTTGATATTCGAAGTGATGGAGCCGGCCCCCATATGCGCGTGGAAGCCCAGGATGGAGTCACCGACGTAATTGTAGTGCGGTACTTCGCATTTATCGAACAGAAGAACATTCTTCAGTTCGCAGGAATTGCCGACCACACAGCCTTTTCCGACGATCGCGCGGCCGCGGATGAAAGCACACTGGCGCAGCTCCGCATCCTCGTCGATGATGCAGGGACCGGCGATGTAGGCGCTGTCGAAGATCTTTGCGCTCCTGGCGATCCAGATGTTGTTCCCGCGCATGTCAAAACGGTCGGCAGGAAGCTGCGGCCCCAGCGCGAGTATGTACGCCTCGATCTTCGAAAGGACTTCCCACGGGTAGGTCGTTCCCTCAAAGATACCGGCCGCCAGGGTGCTCTGCATGTCGAACATATTCTCTGATCTGAAATCAGAAAGTGCCATTTGTTATTGCTCCTTTGATCCGGCTTTTGAAGTATGGCTGCCGGTTCTTTTATAAGCGGATCTGCCGCTGCCGTGCGGTGAACTTCCGTAATTCTGCCATTTCTTGTAAAACTGGGCAGTGTAGCGGAACTGTGTCCGGAGCGCGGCCGAGAAATCGCTGCCTTTGACATTTTCAGTCCGGCGCACCACGAAATCGCGCAGTTTATTCATGTAGTCGTCTTCCGAGACCGTGCCGCCGGCCACCATTGTGAGGCCTTTTTCCCAGCTGGCAGTCAGCTTCGGATCCAGAAGCGGCCGAAGTGAGCACGATACCGTATCGAAGATCATTTCTCCAAGCTGTGTCGGATAAATGATCTGTGTTTTGCTGTTTAGCGAAAGGTATCTGTTCGTACACAGCTTTTTGAGGATCTCTGCGCGTGTCGCGCTGGTACCGATGCCGCTTCCCCTGATCTGCTCCCGCAGCTCGTCGTCTTCGATCAGCTGACCCGCATTTTCCATGGCCAGGATCATGCTGCCGGAATTGTATCGGCTCGGCGGTTTTGTCTCGCCCTCTTTGATCTCATACCTGCGGGGATCGAGTTCCGCACCCTTTTTCAGCTTTTCAAAACATGCGCTGAGTTCAGGATTGCTGACGGAATCGCCCTTCTCATCAGGACTGCCGGTTTCCTCTTCCGTTCCGGACGCTTCGGAGCTCTTTTCCGTCTGACGGAAGGAATACGCGAGCGCTTTCAGATAGCCGGGATCGCGGCAGGTCCGTACGGAAGCCGCGAAAAGCTCGGTGCGTACGCGCACTGATATGGATATTTTATCAAAAATGGCCGGCGGATAAAAGACAGAGAGGAATCTGCGCGCGATCAGTTCATAAACATTGCGTACAGTCTCCGAACACGACGGAAGGGCCCCGAAGCCCTGGCCGGTCGGAATGATCGCATAGTGGTCCGTGATTGCCTTGTCGTCCGTGTAGCGGGTCTTCGCGATCTTCTGCGCTGTGCCTGCTTTGGCGATCTCTGCGACCAGCGGTTTGTACATGGGCTGGGAAAACAGGCCGTTCAGGTTTTTGGTGATCTCTTTTGCGACCGCGGTCGAAAGCACGCGTGCGTCCGTGCGGGGATAGGTCGTCAGTTTTTTCTCATAAAGTTCCTGCGCGGCCTCCAGTGTTTTGTCAGGGCTGATCTTGAAGAATTTGGAACAGTCGTTCTGCAGCTCCGCCAGATTGTAAAGAAGCGGCGCGTTCCGGACCTCTTTCTTGCGCGTCACGGAATCGACGCGGACTGAGGAGTCCTGCGCCGGGGATACCGCAGCGTCGTTCTGCCCGGAGGACAGTGCCCTGTCCTGCGCTTGCGATACTTTGTCCTGCACCGCCCTGCGGAACGTGTCGTCCGTTCCTGTCTCCAGGTAGCGGATCAGCGCCTGTGCGTCACTGCGCTCCTTGAAACCGGTATCGCTGTAGAGCTTCGGGGAATCCTTGCAGACGGAGGTGTCGCATACGTGCCAGGAGGCTGTGAAGACGGCATCGCTGCCGGGGATCGCAAAGGTCCCGGAGATGCGGAAAAACGGGGTTTTCACAAAACTTCTGATCTCCCGCTCCCTGCGCACGACCATGCCGAGCACACAGGTCATAACGCGGCCGACGGCAACGGTGACACGGTCGGCTTCCAGAGAATCCTGTATCACATTGCGGTATTTCAGAGTGAGGGCACGCGAAAAGTTGATGCCCATGAGGTAATCTTCTTTGGCACGCAGATATGCGGCAGCGCCTAGCGAATCGTAGGCGCTGTCATCTTTGGCTTCCCGGATGCCCCGCAGAACCTCTTCCTTCGTCTGTGAATCGATCCACACCCGCAACTGCTTTTTATCCTTTACACCGGCCTGCGAAGCGACCAGACGGTAAATGTATTCGCCCTCGCGTCCGGAGTCCGTGCAGATGTAGATCACAGACACCTCTTTGGAGGTGAGGATCTTCTTTACGATGCCGTACTGTTTTTTGACACTGTCGATCACTTCGTATTTCCAGACATCCGGAATAAACGGGATCGTCGTCAGTGACCATTTCTTCAGCTTTTCGTCGTAGACATCCGGGTAGCTCATGGTGACCAGGTGACCGACGCACCATGTCACGATCGTCGAACCGTCCGTGGATTCCAGGCAGCCTTCGCCGGGCCTGAAATCGAGGTCGAGCGCTTCCGCAAATTGTTTTGCCACACTGGGCTTTTCGGCTATAAATACTCTGCGATCTGTCATGAATGCTTTCTGTCTGGCCGGGCCGTTTGCTTCCGGAAGGTCACTTTTTGGCAATATAACCCTCCGCCTTCAGGAGTTCTGCGCATTCCACGCCGCCGCCTGCCGCACCGCGTACGGTGTTGTGCGAAAGGCCGATGAATTTATAGTCATAGACCGTGTCAGGGCGTAGCCTGCCGATCGAGACACCCATGCCGTGTTCGTAATTGACATCGGCGAGCACCTGCGGACGGTCGTCTTCGGTCATGTAGCGGATAAACTGCTTCGGAGCGCTGGGAAGCTGCAGCTGCTGCGGCACGCCGGAGAAAGACTCCAGTTTTGCGATCAGTTCTTCCTTCTCAGCTTTTTTGCGGAATTTCACGAAGGCGGCTGCCGTGTGGCCGTACAGCACCGGCACACGGATGCATTGGCTCGTGATGACCGGGCTGACAGCGGGCACGATCACGCCGTTCTCGATGTGGCCGAAAACGCGGAGCGGCTCTTTTTCGCTCTTTTCTTCCTCGCCGCTGATAAACGGAATGATGTTGCCCTGCATCTCCGGCCAGTCGCTGAAATTCTTCCCGGCACCCGAGATCGCCTGATAGGTGGTGACAACGACTTCGTAGGGTTCGAATTCCTTCCATGCGGCAAGCGCAGGGGTGTAGCTCTGGATCGAGCAGTTCGGCTTTACTGCGATGAAACCGCGTTCCGTGCCGAGCCTCTTCTTCTGGAAGGCGATGACTTCGACGTGCTCCGGGTTGATCTCAGGGATCACCATCGGTACGTCGGGCGTCCAGCGGTGCGCGCTGTTGTTTGAAACCACGGGGGTCTCGGTCTTCGCATAGCGCTCCTCCAGCCCCTTGATCTTTTCCTTCGGCATATTCAGGGCACTGAAGCAGAAATCCACGTCCTTCGTGACGTCTTCCACGTCATCGACGCTTTTGACGACGATATTTTTAACGTTTTCAGGCATGTCGAGCTCGTCGCCCAGCTTCCAGCGGGCACCCACGGCCTCTTCGTATGTTTTGCCTGCAGAACGCGGGCTGGCCGCGATCTCCGTCACCTCGAACCAGGGATGGTTCTGCAGCAGCGCGATAAAACGCTGTCCGACCATGCCCGTGCCGCCAAGTACCGCCACACGCAGTTTGTCACTCATTTTTATACCTCCATGAGGAGAATCTTCAGATTCTCCGAATTGGGCAGCCGGTGCGTCAGCACCGATGCTGCGGTTTGTAAGTGTCGCATCAGCGGCACTTTCGAACTTCATTCCTCCTCTTGAAAAGATGCTCGCCCGCCATCGGGTTTCCGCATTATGAGATACCGCCGCTCTTTTCCAGATATTCCCTGTCTTCCGCGATCACTGCCTCCATTGCCGCCCTGCCGGGAGCGCCGGCGGTGAGACGCCGGTCCACGCAGGTCTTCAGTGCGATCGCTTCGTAGACATCCTTGTCGATGACAGGCGAAAATTCCTGCAGTTCGGTGAGCTGCAGATCGCCGATCGCGCAGCCCTTTTC
>JALCRM010000024.1 GCA_022652545.1 Lachnospiraceae bacterium | reverse complement strand
CCGTCAGCGCCTCCGTCTTTACCGGCTCTCCCCAGGAAAAGGTGCCGTCGGCATTCTTTATCCGTGAACTGATGAAGGTCGCGATCTCCGGTGCGGAAGTCAGGGCAAATGGCGGCGCGATGAAGTCCCGGAGCACAGCCCCCTTTCCTGTCCCCGGCAGAAAGTGCTCAATTTCTTCGGTGATCGTCAGAAATACGGTACTGAGCGCATCGCTGCTGTGCGCCGTCATGCAGTAATTCTGCGAGGAAGTCCCCGTATTGCCCGCATTTGTGCTGTCGGAGGCATCCGGCGTATCCATATCGGACGCACGCGGATTGTTGCTGGAAAGCAGATTTGCAAAGCGCACATACAGATGCAGTACATTTTCGTCTGTTGTATTCGGCGCCGCGGCCTCCGGGGATTTCATGTGCTCACCGTCGTAAGCGACTGCGCCCGGGATCTTCTCGTACGCGGGAAGAGGACCGGGGACATTTTCCGCAAACTCCGGCTGGATATCGACTGTATAGAGCAGAGCTCCCTTGTCCTTGATCTGTTTTGCAAACTGCAGTGCCGCGTTGGCCACATCGATGTCAAAAGCTGTCGATACCCCGTTCGGGGCGCCGTTTGTGCCGCCGTCCGTGAAAAGGATCACAACTTTCCGGCGGTCCTGCATATCCGAGGCGGAAAGCATCTCTCCTGCTTTCTGTAAGCCGATGTCCGTCCGGGTGATCGAGCGCGGCTTCAGGGCTTCGAGCCTGGCCTTCAGGTCGGCGACGGATCCGCCGGTCGCTGCCGTCAGATCGCTCTGCAGCTCGATCCTGCTGCTGAAGCATACTGCCGCTACCCTGCTGAGATCCTTCGCATCCGTCATGCCCCCGTTCCACTGTACCATCCTGTCGAGCAGGCCGTTTACGGCTTTCCGCAGAGCATCCGCTCTGCTGCCGCTTCCCTCGTACGCGTCCGTCATACTGCTCGTAAAATCCAGAACGAGCACGATATCCACCGGCTTCCTGGTCTGCAGGGTTTCCACGTTTCCGGATGCAGCCGCTTCACAGCTGACTGTCCATGTGCCGTCTTCATTCGGCACAGCTGTCTTGCCGAGGATCAGCGCGCTGTCCTTCTCTGCCGCCAGCACCCCGCTGCCGATGAACGGTGTGCCGCGGAAAAGCAGCCGGGAAAGCTGCAGCGCTGACGGGAACGGCAGCATCCCGGTCAGGATCAATACCGACAGCAGGGCTGCCGCAAAGAGGCGCCCCGTTGACCTTTCTGTATTCTGTTTTTTCATGGTACTCCTTTTCTGTACTGCTGCGAACGCAGCGTGCGACAGGCGACTGCCTGATGAACGGACAGATGCGCGGCGCCAGGGCCGGCAGTCTTTTTATACCATGCCCCGCAGAGGGGATTCAATGTACTATTTTGGCGAAAAGAGATGGATAAAAAAAACGAAAAAAATCCGGCCCCCGCAGGTAACAGTGCAGGGACCGGATCTTATAAACTGCTGTATAACAGAAGCGTGAGCAGAAACGATCAGTGGATCGAGCGGATCTCATTGGTGCCGTCCGCATGCTCAAAAGCGGCCAGTTCCGGATGCTCTTTCTTCTCTTCGGTATAGTTCTCATAGGCAGGGCGCTTGTGGTTCTCTTCCTGCCAGATCTGATCGGCGACCGGCTGCCATTTTTCAGCGTAGTCATCGCACTTTTCGCAAAGATGCTCTACCGTCTCTTCAGACTCTTCGTTCGTACCGTGCGCACCGGTCTCTTTCACCATCTTGCGCAGGAGCTGCGGATTCTCGAGCATCGGGCATGGACGCAGCTGGTTGCGGTTGAACGGCTGGCCTTCGTGATAAGCCTTGAAAAGCGGGCTCTGCAGCATCTCGACGACGGTCTTGTCGTGGATGTTCGAATCCGAGAAATGGATGAACACACAGGGCTCGGCATCACCGGACGCGTTGATATGGAAATAGTTGCGGCCGCCGGCAATGCACCCGCCGACAAACTCCCCGTCGTTCTGGAAGTCCATGGGATAGAAGGGCAGGTCGCTCTTGTCCGAACGGTAATAGCGGATCTTGTCGATGATCATCTTGCGCTGTTCAGGCGTAGGCATCAGCGAAGGGACCGCATTGTTGCCGATGGGCATATAGTGGAAGAAGAAGCCGAAGCGCGCACCCTTGGAGGCAATAAAGCGCAGGAACTTCTCATCGGTGACCGCTTCGATGTTCTTGCTAGTATAGCAGATGGAGGTCCCGAATACGATGCCGTATTTCTTGAACAGGTCCATGGCCTTCATGACCGCATCATAGTGGCCGACACCACGGCGTGCATCATTCGTCTCAGGCGTTCCTTCGATGGAGAGCATGTAGACGATGTTGCCGAGACGGACAACATCCTTGCAGACGTCTTCCGTGATCAGCGTGGAGTTGCTGAACATCGCGAACTCGCAGTCATTATGCTTTTCCGCAAGCTTCTTGATGTCGTTCCAGCGGACCATCGGTTCGCCGCCGGTCATGAAATACAGATAGGTGCCGAGTTCTTTGCCCTCGGACACTATTTTGTCCATGTCTTCAAAGCTCAGGTTGTGCTTGGGGCCGTAAGTACCGGACCAGCAGCCGACGCAGTGCATGTTGCAGGCAGACGTGGGATCGAAAAGGATCAGCCACGGGATATTGCAGTCGTATTTGAGACGGCTCGCACGGATCGTCTTCGTTCCGTGCAGGAACGCCTGATACCCGAGATTGAGCAGTGTGATCTTCGCATAGTGCGGATCCGCATGGTCGATCACATCGTTGATGAAATTGAACCAGCGGTTATTGGGATCCTCGACCTGCTTGCGGACTCTTGCCAGTCTTTCCGCCGTGGCTCCCTTGCCATAGAATTTGGATGCGTCGTCGATCAGCTTCAGGTAATATTCCGTTCTGCCTTCCGTGTCGCCGCGTTTCTTGAGAAAACTGTCGATCGCAATGCTGAATGCCTGGCGCTCAGCTGCATTAGCCATTTTTCCGGCTATCGATGCCATAATGCCCTCCGTTCCTGATGCCGCGCGGATCTTTCAGGGAGCGCCCGCCATGGGCGTCCTAACCATGAAGACCTGCAGCGATACTAAATTCCAACTCGTACTTTTTGCATTTTACGCGCGGGGGAATGGCTTCACAATGGACAAAACAACCGGTTTGGGCAAAAGTCTTCAGACCTCCGGGCTGTCCACAACGCTGCGGCACAGGTCGGGCTTGTTCGTAATGATGGCCTCGATCCCGCGTTTTACCAGCATTTCCATATATTCACGTTCATTCACCGTCCAGACGTGCACGGCCAGTCCGTATTTCCGGGCCTCCTCCTCATACGTCGGATCCTGCAGGTGATAGAGGGCAGGATGAAGCGCGTCGGCATGCACCGTGTCTCTGGCATACGCCGGCACGCCGATCCACTCGTCGCTGTACAGCACGCCGGTCTGCACGGAAGGGTCGAGTTCCTTGAGCCGGACCAGCGTATGATGGTTGAAGGAAGAGTATATGACACGGCTCTCCATGCCTTCCGCCGCCGTGAGAGCAAGGACCTTTTCCTCGATCCCGTCATAATGCCAGATCCCTGTCTTCAGCTCGACGTTCACGGTGAGGCCTGTCGGCTTCAGAAGCTCGTAGACCTCCTGCAGCGTGGGCATCTCCGTGCGGGGGAACTCCGGGTGCGTGCGGTTGAAATTGAAGGCCTTCAGCTGCGTCAGGGTGTAGTCCTTTACCCACCCCTGTCCGTCGCTCATACGGTCGATCCGTTCATCGTGCGCGACTGCCAGAGCCCCGTCCCGGGTCAGCTGAACATCCAGTTCCACGCCGTCCGCCTGCATCTGTACAGCCTTTTCAAACGACTCCAGCGTGTTCTCCGGCGCATACGCCGACGCACCTCTGTGTGCCCATACAAGTGTTTTCATCCTGACGCCGCAGATGCGGACACCCGCGGTCTGCCTCCCTTCATCCTCTGACAAGCTGGAAAATGTACAGTTTCAGATAATACGATTCTTCCGAATCCCACAGGATCGGGTGATCCGGCGCCTGCGTGCGGAACTCCACCTGGCGCAGTCGTATATGGGCGTCGTGCGCGGCTTCCGCGATCGTCTTTGCAAACAGTTCCGGCTCCATAAAGTGGGAACAGGAGCAGGTCACCAGGAAGCCGCCGTCCTTCACCAGCTTCATGCCCCGCAGATTGATCTCCCTGTATCCTCTCGCCGCGGCTTTGGTCGAACTGCGCGCTTTCGTGAATGCGGGCGGGTCTAGGATGACGATATCGTACTGCGCATGTTTTGCCTCCAGGGCGGGAAGCAGTTCAAAAACATCCTCGCACAGAAATTCCACGCGTTCCGAAAGACCGTTCAGTACCGCGTTCTCCCGCGCCTGCGCGATCGCGAGGTCGGACGAATCCACTGCCGTCACGTGACGCGCCCCGGCCGCTGCCGCATTCAGGGCAAAGGAGCCGGTATGGGTAAAACAGTCGAGCACGTCCGCGCCGGCGCAGAGCCGCCGTATCGCCGCCCTGTTTTCCTTCTGATCGAGGAAGAAACCGGTCTTCTGTCCGTTTTCCACGTCCACGATAAAGCGCACGCCGTTCTCCGTGATCTCCACCTTGGTGTCAAACGGTTCACTAAGAAAGCCCTTGACGCGCTCAAGGCCTTCCTTTTCGCGGACCTTGGCGTCGCTCCGTTCGTAGATCCCGCGCACTTTGATGCCGTCCGCGGCAAGTGCCCCGACGAGGGCCTGCAGAAGCAGTTCCTTCAGCCTGTCGGTGCCGAGCGCCAGCGATTCCACGACCAGCACATCTTCGTATTTGTCAACCGTGAGGCCCGGCAGAAAGTCAGCCTCGCCGAAGATCACGCGGCAGCTTGCCGTGTCGATGACTTTTTTGCGGTAATCCCAGGCCGCCTGCACCCTTGCGCGCAGAAATGCGGGGGTCACCTTTTCATCCTCGCGGCGCGAGAGCATGCGGATCCTGATCGTGGAAGCGCGGTTGATGAAACCGTACCCGAGAAAGAAACGGTCGTAATCCAGGACGCGCACGATATCGCCGTCCCGGAAGGTCCCGTCGACCCGGGCGATCTCATTGTCATAGATCCACAGACCGCCGGACTTAAAAAAGCGGCCGCCGCCCTTGTTCAGTACGGCCTCCGCCTGCACACAAAGATCCTGTGTCGAATCCAGATCAAACAGCTGCATGACTTGCTCTCCTTCGGCAGCCGGTGAAAACCGGTGCCTGCCCGGGTATCATAAACCCGGACGGCGGTACCGGGCACAGCGCCCGGTACCGTCCCTTGCGCCTGTCATTTCCAGGCTACGAATTTGTGGTTCAGATACAGTCCGGCGATGCCCCGGATCATCAGTTTCTGCCTGTCCACGGCAGTGATGGCGACGTCGATGACCTTCGTGCCTTCATCCGTGTCGACATGCAGATAGTTGATCCCGTTCGCCGCGGGGATCGTCGCTCCCAGTTCCATGGGCAGCAGTTTTCCGTTCGTATCCAGCACGCTGAAGGTAGCCAGCGGATTGCCTGCCGCATCGACTACGAAGCAGAGCAGGTTGCCGCTCACCAGCGTGGCATAGCCGACCGTTCCGTCCGGCAGTGAGATCGGAGCACTCTGCAGGCCTTCCGAGACATTCGGCGAGACGCCGATGCTCAGCACCGGCTTGGTGGCCACGTTGACGTCGACCTGTACATGGTCGAAAATATCGCCGTGGTTGCGGGCGTAGAACCAGAACTGGATCGAATTGGAGGTCTCGTCGGGGCCGATCACGAAGGTCACTGTGCCGTCTCCCGACTGATTGTCTGTTTTTACATACGTGTACTTGCTGCGGTTGCCGACGATATATACGTCATAATCGTATTTTGCACGGATCGAAATGGACGCCTGGTCTCCCTGGCTGATCGTCAGCTGCGTATCGCTGAAATCGAAGGTGGAGGTGTCCACGCCGTCGGCCAGCACTGCTGTTCCGAACAGCATTGTCATTGTCAGGATCCCGCACAAAAACAGTATGAACCTTCCACGCAAACTTCGTTTCATAGTCCCTCCTTCGGACCGTCTGTATCCGGTCACAATATGGTCCGGCACCGACAGTGCCGGACTTTGAAGCTACGGCAGTTCCACACTACTATCATATTGCGCCGCGGCTTCCGGCGTCAATCGGTCTCCGCGGCAACCGCTACTCAAACTGCGACATGTACATATTATAGTAAAAACCCTTCGCCGCCATCAGGCTTTCGTGCGTGCCCTGCTCCACGATATCCCCGCCGTTCACGACGAGGATCAGATCCGCGTTCCGGATCGTCGAAAGGCGGTGGGCGATGACAAAACATGTCTTGCCGGCCATGAGTCCCCGCATGGCTTTCTGTATGCTCTGTTCCGTCGCGGTATCCACGTTGGAGGTCGCCTCGTCGAAAATGAGCATGCCGGCCTCATACAGGAAAGCCCTCGCGATCGTCAGCATCTGCTTCTGACCCTTCGAAATGTTTCCGCCGTCCTCGCCGATCATCGTGTCGTAGCCGTCCGGCAGGCGCATGATGAACGAGTGGATGTGCGCTGCTTCCGCAGCCTTCACTACTTCCTCCCGCGTCGCATTTTCCCTGCCGTAGGCAATGTTATCATAGATCGTCCCGTTGAACATCCATGAATCCTGCAGCACCATCGCATAAGCCCTGCGCAGGCTGCGCCGCGTCAGCGTCCGGATCTCCCGGCCGTCCACATAAATGCCGCCGTCCGTCACATCGTAAAAGCGCATCAGAAGATTGATGATCGTTGTTTTGCCGGCCCCGGTAGGACCGACGATCGCGACCATCCTGCCGGGTTCCGCCGCCAGGCTCACGTCGTGAAGAATGATCCTGCCCGGATCGTAGCCGAAAAAGACATTGCGCAGTTCCACGCGCCCCTGCACCCCGTGCCTGCCTGCGGATACGCCCGCATCGGCGGCCCCGCCGGCCGCAGTTCCCCGGCCTGTCGGCGCCGTCTCAGCTCCCAGCGTTTCGGCGCCTTCCGCGTCCGCCGGCTCCTCTTCCTCGTCAAGCATGCGGAACACGCGCTCCGCCGCGGCCAGTGCCGAATAGATCTCGTTGATGATATTGGCGATCTCGTTGATCGGCCCTGAAAACTTGCGCGAATACAGGATGAACGAAGAGATCTGGCCCAGCGTCACGATGCCGTTCAGGTAAAACAGCGAGCCTGCCATGCAGATCAGCGACAGCCCGAGATTATTGATGAAGCCCACAGACGGACCGGTCGACATGCCCCAGTATTCCGCATTGCAGAAGCTCCCGGCCGCATCTTTGTTGATCCCGTCGAATTCCCGGCACACTGCGTCCTCGTACGCGTAGGCCTGTATCGTCTTCTGGCCGCTGTACATCTCTTCGACAAAGCCGTTCATCCGCCCGTAGTTCCGCGATCTTGCGGCATAGAGAGGGCGTGTTTTATGCCCCATAAAACGGGTGTACAGAAGCGCTGCCGGTATCGTGACCACCGTGATGATCACGAGCGGCGGACAGATGATGAGCATCATGGCGAACGAGCCGATGATGGTGACAGAACTCGTCATGATCTGCGTGAGGTCCGTCGAAAAGGAAGTCGAAATGACATCGATATCATAGGAAACGCGGCTGATGATGTCGCCTGCCTGATTCCTGTCAAAATACCTCACAGGCAGTTTCATGAGCTTTTCAAAGACATCAGCGCGCATCCTGCGTGCGATCCGGCGTCCGATGTTCATCATGACAACGCTAATCGCCACGGTCAGCATCGAGGAAAAAACATAGCAGAACAGCATCTGCTCTGCATAAAGAGTCACCTTCCCGAAATTGACCTTTCCTCTCCCGGCAGCCGCCTCATTGATGGCTTTGCCCGCCAGGGACGGTCCGAAAAGCGCCAGGACATTGCTCAGCAGGCAGAGCGCGAGCACCAGCAGCAGGATCCCCCGCTGCTGCGCGGCATAGCGAAGCAGGCGGGCAAAGGTCCCCCTGGCGTCCCTAGGGCGTTCTTTTGGCCTTACATTGTCTCTTTCAGCCATAGGCTTCCGCGTCCCCCATCTGCGATTTGCAGATCTCCCGATAGACCCTGCAGCTCTTCAGAAGTTCCCTGTGTGTCCCGAAAGCCAGGATGCGCCCGTCCTCCATCACCATGATGTGGTCCAGATGCATGATGGAACTTGCACGCTGTGCGACCATGAGCAGCGTGGTATCCGCATAATGGCCGGCGATCGCACGGCGCAGGCGGGCATCCGTCGCATAGTCGAGCGCGCTCGAAGAGTCGTCGAGGATCAGGATCTCCGGGTGCGCCGCCAGTGCGCGGGCCACCAGGATCCGCTGCTTCTGACCGCCGCTGAGGTTCGCGCCCCGTATTTCGGCCCTATGCGCATAACGGTCCGCAAAGGCGCCGATGAAATCCGCAGCGCAGGCATCGGCAGCCGCCGCTTCGATCTCTTCGTCGGTCAGGTCCCTGCCGAAGTCGATGTTTTTCCGCAGCGTATCCGCAAAAATGATGTCGTTCTGGAAGGCCACGCCGAACCTGCGCCGCAGGTCCCTCCTCCCGAAAGTCCGGACATCCTGTCCGCCGATCGATATCGTGCCGCTGTCCGCGTCATAGAAGCGCATCAGAAGATTGACGATCGTTGTTTTTCCGCATCCGGTCGCGCCGATGATCCCCAGCGATTCCCCCTTCTGCATGGAAAAGCAGATGTCATCCAGGCATTTTTCGCGGTGTCCTCCCGCAAAGGCGGAAGCGGCGGATTCCGTGCCCGCTGCCTGCGGAGGCTGCGCGGCAAGTCCGGCGCTGCTTCCGTAATTGAACGAAACATGGTCGAAGACGATGAAGGGTGTTTTGCCTGCGGGCGGCACCGGCTGCACGGATCGATCTGCCTGCCGCACCGCCTGTTCCGGCTGCCGCACCGCCTGTTCCGGCTGCTGCATTGCCTGTTCCGGCTGAAGCACCGGCTGATCAGGCGCGTCCGAAAGGACCGCTGCGATCCTGCCTGCGGAGGCACTGGCTTTGGAATACATGACAAAAATGCGGTTGAGGCCGCGGATGGCGTTGAGGATCAGGTTGAAATAGCTGAGGAAAGCCAGGATCACACCGGGTTCGGTCTGTCCGGCATCGACGCGCCGCGCGCCGACGAGAACGACGATCGTAAGGCCTACATTCAGGCAGAGTTCCATGAACGGCCCGGGCAGGGCCATGATCGAGCCTGCGCGGATATCCCGTGCGGTCAGGTCTTCATTGACGCGGCGGAAGCGCTCCGTCTCATGTTCTTCGCGCGAAAGCGCCTTGATCACGCGGATCCCTGAAATATTCTCGCGCAGGACGCTGACCACGCGGTCCACACATGCCTGCACACCGGCGTACATCGGGATCCCGCGGGCCGAAACAGTGAGCGTGACGAGCGACATGAGCGGGATCATTGCGATGAGAATGAGGGAAAGCGGCACGTCCATGGTGAGCGTAAGGATCACTCCTCCGACCAGCATGATCGGCGCGCGGATGCCGATCGTCTGGATACGGACCATGAAATCCTGCACATTGTAGGAGTCCGAAGTCATGCGCGACTGCAGCGACGGCAGCCCGAAGGCGTCAAAACGGGAGCCGGAAAAATTCAGCGTTTTGCAGAACAGGTCGTGCCTGAGGTCCGTGATCGCATCGCGCCCGACCGCAACGGCTGTGCGGTTGGCCCAGACATTGAATTCCCGCGTCAGAAAAGAAAGCACAAGCATGGCGCTGCCGTAAAAAAGCACCGGGCCCTGTTTTCCCTCCGGCACTACCTTGTCGATGATATATTCGAGAATATAAGGAAGGGAAAGTTCGCCGAGCGTACCGAGAAACTTCAGCAGATTGCTGCCGAAGATGCGCGCCAGATATTTTTTCATGTAATCCCAGATCAGCTTCACCGTGTCCCCCGCATGCCGGAAAGCCTGTAACTTACCGGTCTTATGCTATCTTATTCCAAAGCCGGCCAAAATCAAATACACCAAAAAAAGACGGGACGCCTGTTCGACGTCCCGCCCCCTGTCATTCCTGTCCCTTCTCCCCCGGTCCTGTCACAGGGAAATAAGGATCTCTTTGTCCCGGACACCGGTAAGCTCAAAGGTGCGCGCATCCGGCTGTCCGAAGCCTGCATACAGATGCAGAGCCGTGCCTTCGCGTACATATTCCCCGTCTTCTCCGACCGTCAGCGCTGCGTTTTCCGGAAGCTCGATATTAACCTCACAGCTTTCTCCCGCGGCCAGGTCGAGACGTGTAAAAGCGATCAGCCTGGTATTGCGCACTTCACCGGCCGCGCCTTCGGTCCTTCCGTAGATCTGCAGCACTTCCTCGGCATTCCGCGTGCCGCGGTTCACCGCTGTCACGCAGAGCACTATGCCTTTTGGGGCATGCGTGCCGGCTTCTCCGGCCTTTCCGGCCGCTTCGCCGCCGGCAGCACCGATTCCTTCGAGTGTGATATTTTTTACATCCGTCACTTCACAGCTGCCGTAATTGAGGCCGAAGCCGAACGGATACAGCGGCTCTTTTTCGAGATAACGGTATGTCCTGCCTTTCATTGCGTAATCCGTAAACGCCGGATATCCTTCGAGATCGCGTGGGAATGTGATCGGAAGTTTGCCGGACGGACTCTCGTCTCCGAAAAGAATACGCGCAACATCGAGGCCTCCGCGGCCGCCCGGATACCAGACCTGCAGGATCGCGGCGGCATGCTGTTCGGCAAAACACAAGTCAACCGGGCTGCCCGTCATATTGCAGAGAATAAACGGCCTGCCTGTGCCTGCGACCGCTTCCAGCAGCTTCACCTGCGGCGCCGGCAGTGCCAGGCTTTCCCTGTCACCGGATGCATAGGAATTTCCGGTGTCTCCTTCTTCGCCCTCCAGTGTTTCGTCCAGACCCAGGCAGAGTACTGTGACATCGGAGTTCTCAGCCAGCGTCACCGCTTCCGCGATGCGGTCTCCCCCCTGCGCCAGCGATTCGACACGATCTTTGTAGAGATGGCACCCCTGCGCATAACGTACCGCGATGCCGCCGCACGCATTATTCCCTTCGCCTGCGGTATCTGAAGTATTTTGTTCGCCCGCGATCGCTTCGATCCCGTCCAGCACTGTAATGTACTGCGGGGAAGTCCCGTGGTAATTGCCGATCAGAGCCGGCCTGCTGTCCGCGTTGGGACCGATCACCGCAACGGAATGTACTTTATGCCGGTCAAGCGGCAGGATCCCGTCGTTCTTCAGCAGCACGCAGCTTTCCCGCGCTGCCCTGGAAGCCAGCGCCCGGTGCTCCGGCGTGTCTACATCTTTGATCCCGAGGCTGTCGAAAGGCGTATGGTCGAACATTCCCAGCAGCATACGTGCCGTAAACAGCCGCACCGCCGCTTCCCTGACCGTTTCCTTTGAGATCAGGTGCTCTCCGAGTGCGTCGCGCAGAACAAGGTAGGTGCATCCGCAGTTCAGGTCACAGCCTGTTTCCAGCGCAAGCTTTGCGCTGTGCGCGGCATCCTTCGTGATCTTATGTTCTTCGTGAAAGTCGCGCAGGGCCCAGCAGTCGGATATGTAAAAGCCCTGAAATCCCCACTTTCCCCGCAGGACTTCCTGCATCAGATATTTACTGGCACAACAGGGCTCTCCGTTCGTCCTGTTATAGGCACCCATTACCGATTCGACGTGCGCTTCCTTCACACATTTCTCAAAAGCCGGCAGATACGTCTCCCACAGATCCTTTTTACTGACTACCGCGTTGAACCTGTGCCGCTCCGCCTCCGGTCCCGAATGCACCGCAAAATGTTTTGCGCAGGATGCCGTGAGCAGATACTCGCCGTCCCCCTGTAAGCCTTCGATCTCCGACGCGCCGAGGCTGCCTGTAAGGATCGGATCTTCGCCGAGCGTTTCCTGTCCGCGGCCCCAGCGGGGATCCCGGAAAATATTGACATTGGGCGCCCAGACCGTAATGCCCTTGTAGATATCGCGGTCGCCCTGTTTTACGGCTTCGTTATATTTTGCACGCGTTTCCGTCCCCACACAGTTTCCGATCTCGTGCATCATTTCCGTATCAAACGACGCGCCGAGGCCGATCGCCTGCGGAAAAACAGTCGCGGTGCCGGCGCGGGCGGTCCCGTGCAGAGCTTCATTCCACCAGTTGTAGGCAGGGATCCCGAGCCGCTCGATCGCCGGCGCATTGAAGCGCAGCTGCGAACACATCTCGTCCGCCGTCATCCGGCCGACCAGTTCCTCCGCTCTCTTTTGTGCCTCTTTTCTGTCCATCTGAGAGTCTCCCTTTCTCAGTTGATTTCCATACTCGTTCAGATCCTGCTCAGCCCTTCACAGCGCCTGCCGTAAGGCCAGATACGATCTTGTCGCTGAAGATGCAGTACACGATGATCGTAGGCAAAACCGATATTACAATGGCTGCGAACATCTGCGTGTAATTCGTTGCATAGGGGCTGGCAAAGGAAGTAAGGCTGACCGGCAGTGTCTTCTTGATCGGATCGGAAATAAATACCATCGCCACCAGCAGCTCGTTCCAGTTCCCGATGAAAGTCATAAGGCCTGTAACAAACAGACCGGATTTGGCAAGCGGAAGAGCGATCCTGAAGAAACAGTCATAAATATTGGCGCCGTCGATGCAGGCCGCTTCCAGCAGCTCGTGAGGCATGCTCTGGAAAAAGCCGTTGAGGATGAAGATCGTGATCGGCAGCGAAAACGTAATGTAAGGCAGTGTAAGCCCGAAGAGATTGTTGACCAGCCCTATCTTTGAGAAAGTCACGAAAAGGGGGATCAGGACGCAGTGTACGGGCACCATCATACCTGTCATATAGTACAGCAGACACGGTCCCGAAGCCTTCCAGTGGAGCCTCGCAATACCGAAAGCCGCCATGGCACCTACGATCATGCTGACCACCAGCGTCACGGTGCAGACGATAAATGAATTTTTCAATGCTACGCCCAGGCCCGCCGTAAAGAACGCGACATAGTAGTTGACCCACTGCGGTGCTGCAGACAGTCCGAAAGGATCGCTGAACAATTGCGCATTGGTCTTCACAGATACATTCAATACCCATACCAGGGGCAAAATATAGATCAAAGCGAGCAGCGTGAACAGTATATACTTTACGACTTCGCCCGGTCTGATCGGTCTTCTGTTTTTCTTCATTTCCATTACCTCCCCGGACTCAGCCTTCGAATTCCTTTGTATTGATCGACACGTTTACGATCAGAGTAGTGACAAGACAGAGGATCAGCAGTACGACAGACATGGCACTGGCATAGCCGTATTTGAAGAACTGGAAGCCCTGTTTGTACAGCCAGGTCGCGATCGTCTGCGTCTTATTGTTGGGGCCGCTCTGGGTCATGTTGTAGACCAGGTCGAAGAATTTCAGGGAACCGATGCAGGTAAGCGAGACCGTCGTTTTCGTCATCGGCTTCAGCAGCGGCAGTGTGATCCGGAAGAAAGTCTGTTTCCTGGACGCGCCGTCGATATAGGCAGCCTCAAACAGCGACTGGTCTATCCCTGCGATCCCGGCCATGTACAGCATCATCGTGGAACCGACGTAGATCCACAGCGATACGATCCCGATCACCCAGAGAGTAAGCGGAAGGTAGCCTTTTACGGACATGAGCCAGTTCGGGCCCTTGATCCCTACCATAGCCAGCAGGGCATTGAGTCCCATCTTGGGCTTGAGCAGGAAGCAGAACAGCAGTGCCAGCGCCGCGGATGAAAGGACATTGGGCAGGTAGATGATGTTTTTATAGACATTCTTTCCCCACTTGAAGTTGTGCAGTATCGCCGCAAGGAGCAGACCGCAGATCTGCTGCGTCAACAAAGAGAAAAGCATAAAGAAGATCGTGTTCTTCACCGCATTCACAAATACGGGATCCTTGAATATCGCGACAAAATTTTCAACGCCGCAGAATACGGCCGGATTGATCGCGTCGTAATTGCAGAATGAAAGCCAGATGTCGTTGATAATAGGTACAAACAGGATCAGCGTGAAAAGCAACAGAGCCGGCGCTTCAAAGAACAGGATCGCCTTTTTACTGCGCAGCATTTTTTCCATCGTGTTTCCTCCTAAAAAACGGGGCTGGGGAATTCCCCAACCCCGCGTGAACCGGTTCCTTATCTTACCGCTGCCGATTACTTCCAGGCATTGGCTGTGTACCAGTCTTCCAAAGCCTTCTGCCCGTCTTCAGGAGTCATATCGCCCATTGCGACGGAAACCATCGTGTTGTCGAACAGATCGCCTGCTTCGGTATTGTAGACCTGCTCATTGTAGAAGCCGATCGAGCCCTTGATGTTCTTGAGGATATTGGTGATGTCCTGGCACTGTGAAGGTGCTTTGGAAGCATCGTACTGTACGTTGGTGACAGGAAGCTTGCCGCATTCCTCAACAGTAGCCTTCTGGGCCGTATCATCCGTGAAGGTCTGCATGAATTTGATAACGCCTTCCGGATTCTTGGTCGTGGACATCATGGAAATGTTGTCGCACTTAACGATCATGTCGCCTGCGGAACCATCTTTGGTCGGGAAGGAGAAAACACCGCACTTAGACTGAATGTCAGAGTTTGCACCGTTCATCTGTGCGATCGCCCAGGAGCCCTGTACCAGGATGGCTGCCTGCTCGTTGTAGAAGTTGGCCGTAGCCTGGTCATTGCTGTCGCCAAGAGCGGTATCCTGGAAATACTTGGTCAGTGTGACCATATCGTTGATGCCTGAAAGAACATTGTCATCTGTCCAGTGTGCCGTGCCTGCATTCAGCTTGTCATAATCGACGCCGTTGCGGTTCATGCAATAGCCGGCGATCATGGAAAGGCACCATGCAGTGGATTCGGAGCAGGTGATAGGGGTAAAGCCGGCTGCCTTCAGTTTGTCGCAGTCAGCCACAAACGTATCCCAGTCAGCAGGTACTTCGGTGATGCCCGCCTTGGTGAACATGTCCTTGTTGTAATAGCAGCAGGCTGCTGCAAAGTTGGTCGGTATGCCGTAGATCTGGCCGTCATAGGTGCTGCCGTCCATCATGCCTGAGCTGAACGAATTCTTCCAGTCGGCATTGGCATCCAGATAGCTGTTGAGCGGCTGGATCTCGGCTGATTGCTGGTAAACATCCATGTAGGTGCCGGGGCTGAGGGTGATCATATCAGGTGCCTGGTTGGCAGCGATCAGGGCGTTGAGCTTTGTATAATAATCATCCAGGCTGGTTGTGATCGCAGTTACATGATAGCCGTTGTTCTCTGCATTGAAACGATCGATGTTCTTCTTGTAAAGCTGTGTGATCAGGTCTGTGGAAGTGTCGAGATCATCCCAGAACATCCAGGTGAGCTCTTTGACGTCTCCGCTGGCTGCCGCCGAAGTAGCTGCAGCTGCCGCTGATGTAGCCGCTGCTGCCGAAGTAGCTGCCGCCGTGGAAGTTGCCGCCGCTGCCGCAGAAGTAGCTGCCGCTGTGCCGGTGCTGGCAGAGCTGCCGCAGCCGACAAGCATCGAGCTTGCAAGCGCAGCCGTTAATAAGACTGACATTGCCTTTTTCATACTCATATTACATCCTCCTTTTACTGTATCGCGCCCCATCTTCAGGGCTGTATGTGCCTCGGTCGGTCCATTCGGCCTCCCGCTTTCTATGTACTTATGTTAACAACCGGGCTTCGCAATTGCT
The DNA here is from genome assembly GCA_022652545.1 of Lachnospiraceae bacterium. Lineage (GTDB taxonomy): Bacteria > Bacillota > Clostridia > Lachnospirales > Lachnospiraceae > CAG-791. Next base: position 921 of record JALCRM010000024.1, on the reverse strand, counting down.
TACTAAAACATGCTTTTTTGATATCAATTATTGCTAATTAATTTTCCTCGTATTCATCATTTTAACTATTTACACAGATATGCATCTTCATATTTGTGCATTATTTTCATTTCTGCTGTGAAAAAAGTCATTTTGCGGTATTTGTGTCGTTTTGTTTTACAATTGTTCCGCTGGTAATTTCATCCTGTCCGTTATAAAATTAGCAATAATCGATGGTTCAAGTATGTAAGTATTTAGCGGAGGCTGTCATGATCGAATCATTAAACGGAGTCAAGGAGACAGTCTGGTTCAGGGAAAATCTGAGCCTGAAGCTTTTTGACAACCACGAATATGAAGAATACCCAACTCACTGGCACACTCCTCTGGAGATCATCATGCCGCTGCAAAGCGCCTATGGCATCACCTGCAACGGTACTTCCTTCAGCATCGGAGAATACGAGATCCTGGTGATCTGCCCCGGTACGCTGCATTCGATGCCTGCCTGCAAGGGAGAAAGGATCATTTTCCAGATCGATTTTTCTCTCCTTCGTGAGATCAATGCGCTGGAATCCACGCTATCCCTGATCGCACCGTATATACTGATCACCCGTGACAACTCGCCCGATTACTACCAGAGCGCCCGCGAGCTGATCCTGTCCGTCCTGAAGGAATACCAGGCCGGTTCCACGCTTATGGAGGCATCCATTTATGCCAAGGTCATTGAACTCTTTGTCCTGATCGGACGAAATTATGCAGAACATAACAATACCTTTACCGTACAGGACTCCAAGCAGAAGGAATACACGGAAAAATTCATTAATACTTTCCCAACCGATGAGACTATATAACAGCCTATATGAAGCCTGCTTTTTCGGTTGATCACTATATTTTCGCTTCTGGTTGGCCCGTTTCAGCCAGATATTGTGCCGAAAATCCCTCTTT
>JALCRM010000023.1 GCA_022652545.1 Lachnospiraceae bacterium | reverse complement strand
TGTCGATCTGCTTGTTGCTGTACACCTGCTGGATGGCACGGATGACTGCACCGGCGATCCAGTAGAGGCCCATGCCGGCAGGGAGCGTAAAGCAGAACCAGGCGGACATCAGCGGCATGAAAATATTCATCGTTTTCATGGAAGCTGCCATGGAGTCCTGCTGCTGGTCTCCGGTAGGCTGTGTGCTTGTAGGTGTCAGTTTGATGCCGATCCACTGCGTGACGGCAGAAAGGACAGGGATCAGGATTGCCCCGATCACAATGCCCATAGTACCGGCCTTCCAGGCGGTCTGCAGGGAATACCAGGGGGAATTCCCCATGTTCAGGCCCAGAAAGTTGTTGTAGTGATTAAGAAGTTTTGTAGTCTGGTCGACGGAAGAGGAAAGTGTCGGAAACTGTGTTTTGAGCGCTGCCCAGTCCGATGTGGAAAAGTGGTTCAGTACGTCGATGAATGTGTTGCTTACCGTATTGCCCACATTATTAACAAAGTTATCCGACTTGAACTGGCTGGCAAACTGCGCTGCGGATTTCGTAGACGCAAGGTAGGTACTGGCGCCGCTCGTGGAAAGGAGACCTGCCACGACCGGATCAAATGCTGCCTTGACCTGTCCGACATAAGCCGGGATCTTGTAGATGACCTGGTACAGTGCAAACAAGATCGGCATCTGGATAATCAGCTGTACGCAGCTGCCGGTCGCGGAAACACCGTATTTCTTGTAGACTGCCTGGACTTCTTCGTTCTGTTTCATCATGGAGTCCTGGTCTTTTTTGTTCTTGTACTTGTCCTGGATCTTTTTGATCTCAGGCTGCATCTTGTTCTGCAGCTTACTGAATTTCTGCTGTTTGATCGTGAGCGGCATCAAAGCCATATAGATCACGACCGTAAGCAGAATGATGGCCAGGCCTATATTCGGGATACCCATTTTATTGAGCAGCCAGAAAATGCCATCCATCAGATAACCCAGCAGCGAAGCAATGGGACCGATCAGAAATGTGGTGGATTTTGTGAGCAGATAGGGGTACAACAGCAGCCTCCTTCAGGAGACTACGGCACAGGATCATATCCGCCGTGCGAAAAAGGATTGCAGCGCAGGATACGCCACAAAGCCATAAGGCCACCTTTTAAAGCACCGTATTTTTCCACCGCTTCCAGCCCGTATTCCGAACAAGTCGGTATATATGGGCATTTTGTATGCTTAAGCGGTGAAAGATACTTTCTGTAGAATAAGATCAGGCGGATCAGGATTTTCTTTGCCATAGTCACGCGGCCGAATACGATCGCGGCCATGAAACGGTTGTAAAGAACAGACTTTGCCGTTACGGGCGTTTCAGGTCCTGAAGACCTTCGCCTTTTGACAAAGCTCCATCAGCGCATCCGATACCTGGTGATAGTCCGCATCGCGGGCTGCCGAACGCGCCACGACTGCCATGTCCAGACCACTACTGAACATTTCTTCATGCAGCCGATAACTTTCCCGGACCAGTCTTACGATCCGGTGTCTTACTACACTGTTGCCGACTTTCTTGCTGACACTGATGCCGATCCGGTTCCCGTCCGTGCCGTTGCCACACACATATAGCACCAGAATACGGTTCGCATACGATTTGCCTTTTTGATAGCAGTTCCTGAAATTCTCGTTCTTTTTAAGAGATTCCATCTGCACCAGGGTCTTGAAAAATTTGAGAAAATAGTAATAAAGGCCGCATTACTGCGGCCTTGTTCTCAAACAGTCAACTGCTTTCTGCCTTTCAGTCTTCTTGCTGCCAGTACTTTACGTCCGCCGGGAGTAGCCATTCTCGCTCTGAAGCCATGTACTTTGGAGCGCTGTCTTCTCTTCGGCTGATAAGTCATTTTGCTCTGTGACATCTCGAAACACCTCCAATCAACTGTCCGTGTGGCCAGACAGCATTCACATTATAGTAAAAAGGTTTCCGGCCGTCAAGCGAAGAATATGCATTTCATGCAGGTTTTACGAGACTTTTCGTCCACCGGAATTCTTCCGGTTTTGTAAAAAAAAGCAGTCCTACCACATCTTGAAAATCCAAATTTTGTTTTCCCACATTTTGTAGTGCAAAGTGAGGATATCTTTTTGTAAGTAATAAGAATATATCCACAAAATGTGGATTGTGTGTGGATAAATCAGGAATAATACCCACCGTTCTATTTCAGAAAACGATTTTTCCACTGCTATTCCGTTTTTCCGCAGTTGATAATTTTTTCCCCTCCGGGGACGAGTTTTCCACTTTTTCAAAGTTTTTAAAATATCGTATCGCCATTTTCAAAAGAGAGGCTCATTTGAACTTTGACGCCGTTTATATTATAGTAAGCAAACAGGGTTTTGCCGGTAAATGGCGTACTTATGCAATTTCCGGACAATCAGAAAACGGATGATGACAGATATGGACAGCAATGCAAAGAGGATCAACGACAACTGGAATCTGATCAAGGAACAAATTCAGGAAGAATATTCTCTTTCTTCCATATCCTATAAAACATGGGTGGAACCTCTTACCGTAAAAAGTGTGGAGGGCAGTGTCGTTACGATCCTTGTGCACTCTGACCAGAATTATATGCTGAAATATATCACCGAACGTTATACTGATTTTTTCCGTGTGACTATTTCCGAATTTATGGGAAGTGAATATGAAGTGTGTTTTGTCCTTGAGACCGCACCTTCCTTTGAAGACAAAACAACATCGGACACCCTGGTGCACAGTGCCCGATATGAATCTTCCAACCTGAATCCGAAATACCGCTTTGAGACCTTTGTCGTAGGCAGCAACAATAAATTTGCACAGTCTGCCTGTCTGGCAGTTGCCGAGTCTCCGGGGGAAGCCTACAATCCTCTGTTTATCTATGGCGGTGCCGGACTCGGAAAAACGCATCTGATGCAGGCGATCGGTCACTATGTCCTGGAATCCGATCACAATAAAAAGGTTCTTTACGTCACTTCCGAGACGTTTACGAACGATGTCATCAATTCCATCCGCAATCACACTATGAACAGCCTGCGTGAAAAATACCGTACTGTGGATGTGCTGCTGATCGATGATATCCAGTTTATTATCGGGAAAGAATCCACACAGGAAGAATTTTTCCATACTTTCAATGAACTGCATTCCCAGGGAAAACAGATCGTGCTTTCTTCCGATCGGCCCCCCAAGGAAATGGAAACACTGGACGAACGTTTCCGTTCCCGTTTCGAATGGGGACTTATCACCGATATCCAGCCGCCGGACTATGAGACCAGAATGGCCATATTAAAAAAATACTCGGAGAATTCTCCCCGGATCATCGGCAATGAGATTCTGGAATATATCGGTACAAATATCAAATCCAATATCCGGGAACTGGAAGGCGCCTACAACAAGGTGATTGCCTATTCAAGGCTGAATAATGTGGAGATCACGGAAGAAATGACCAAAGACGTCCTCAGAGACATCATTTCTCCGGAAAGCCAGCAGAAAGTCACACCGCAGATGATCATCGACACTGTCTGCGAACATTACAATGTCAGCAAAGATGATATCTCAGGCAAAAAGCGCAGCAGTGAGATCGTTGTGCCCCGCCAGGTCTGTATGTATATTCTCAGGAAATATGAAGATCTTTCCCTGGAACAGGTCGGACAGCTTCTGGGCAACCGCGACCATACAACCGTCATGCACGGTTTCGATAAAATCGAGGAAGATCTGCCTGTAGATAAAGACCTCAGCACAAATGTAGAAATTATTCTGAAAAAGCTGAATCTTCAAAACTGATATCCTCATCCTTTTTAATAGGAAGAAATATTTATCCACAAAGTTGTCCCTTTCCACTTTATGTTCTTTTTTGTGTACAATTTCTTACCTGCTTCAAATGGCGTATTTATCAACAAAAACAGCATTTTTAAAGACACTGTTCTGCACCTCAAAGTTTGATAAAAAGCCCCTGTTTCTGTATAATTGTATCAGTTATCTACATTTCTACACTTACTATGACGTACTACTTCTTTATCTTATTCTTATCTTTATCTTTGAAAGAAGTTTGGAGGTATGTTCATGAAGATCAGATGTTCCAAAAGTGAACTGGTGAACGGTATATCCATCGTATCCAAAGCTGTACCGGCAAAAACAACGATGCCTATCCTGGAATGCATCCTGATCGATGCCGCAGGGCAGACGATCGATCTTGTCGGCAACGATATGGAACTTGGCATCCGTACCACGGTAGCCGGAGAAATTGACGAAAAAGGAATCATTGCCGTAGATGCCGATATTTTTTCAAGCATAGTGAGAAAGCTTCCCGAAACGGAAATTTCGATCGAAGTAAAAGGTGAAAAAGTCACGATCACCGGCGAAAAGGCCCGCTTTGATATTCCGGGAAAAGACGGCAGGGAATTTACAAAGCTTCCCGAGATAGACAAAAACGAGGGAATCACGATCTCTCAGTTCACATTGAAGGAAATGATCACCAAAACAATTTTCTCCATAGCTGAAAATGAGAGCAATAAACTCATGACCGGTGAACTTATGGAGATCAGCGGCGGTATGCTGCGCATGGTCTCTCTGGACGGCCATCGTATTTCCATCCGCAGGTGCGAACTGAACGGTTCCTACAGCGACCGCCGTGTTGTCATACCGGGCAAAACACTTTCCGAAGTAGCCAAGATCCTCGGCAGCGATACCGAAAAGATCGTCAATATCTTCTTTACGGACAAATTTGTTTTGTTTGAGTTTGATACCACGACAGTTGTCACCCGCCTGATCGAGGGCAATTATTTCCGTGTGGACCAGATGATCTCCAATGATTTTGAAACGCACATGACAGTCAACTGCAGGGAATTTATGGAATGTGTGGACCGTGCCACCCTTCTTGTTCGCGAAGGGGACAAAAAACCCATCATTCTTACTATTTCCGATACCGAGCTGGTGCTCCGGATCAACACGGCACTTGGCAGCATGAATGAACAGCTGACAGTCAACAAGACGGGCAAGGATCTGATCATCGGGTTCAATCCGAAATTCCTTATCGATGCCCTGCGCGCCATAGATGATGAGGAGATCGATATTTATTTTCTCAATTCGAAAGCTCCCTGCTTTATCCGCGATGCCGGAGAAAATTACAACTATGTCGTACTGCCCGTGAACTTTATCACGGCGGAATAAGGTGGAAGGAATAAGGCGGAATATATGGATGTCAGGATCAGGGACGAATATATAAAACTCGGGCAGGCTCTCAAACTGGCAGGCTTTTCCGATTCCGGCTCCGGTGCAAAGGAAGAGATCGGCGAAGGCAGGGTAAAGGTCAACGGCGAAGAAGAGACCCGGCGCGGACGCAAATTAAGGAACGGCGATATTGTGGAGATGGAAGGCAAAAGCTTTACCATTGTTTCCGCACTGTCTGCACAGGGTGACCGGTAAATGTATGTCGAATCGCTGGAACTGGCCGATTTTCGGAATTATGAAAAGCTGGATGTTCATTTTTCCGAAGGCACCAATATCTTTTACGGTGACAACGCGCAGGGAAAAACAAATATCCTTGAAGCGCTGTACATGCTGGCTGTTACGAAATCACACCGCGCCTCACGCGATCGGGACCTGATCCGTTTCGGCAAGGATGAAGCGCATATCCGGGCCTGTCTGATGAAATCCGGCATAGATTACCGGATCGACATGCATCTGCGCGCAGCAAAGCCAAAAGGCATCGCGATCAACGGGCAACGGATCAGAAGGGCATCCGAACTTGTGGGACTGCTGCACGTTGTTTTTTTCTCTCCGGAGGACCTTCGTATCATCAAGGAAGGACCCGCTGAACGGCGGCATTTCATCGATGTGGAACTGTGCCAGTTGGATGCGTCTTACCTGTATGACCTGAACCACTACAACCGCATTGTGGACCAGCGCAACAGACTGCTGCATGACCTGGCTTTTGACGGCCGGGCGGGACTGCAGGATACACTGGACGTGTGGGATGAGCAGCTGGCTTCGTTCGGTGCGAAGATCATCGATCGCAGGGCAAAATTCATCGGTGATCTGAACGGTATCGTCGGAAATCTGCACGAAGACCTCTCGGGCGGCAGGGAACATCTTACGGTTTCCTATGAGCCGAACGTACAGGCAGAGGATCTCCTGCGAAAACTGAAAAATGCAAGGGAACGGGATATACGCCTGAAAATGACGACGGCGGGTCCCCACAGGGACGACTTCTCCTGTGTAGCTGACGGCATCGACCTGCGGCAGTTCGGATCCCAGGGACAGCAGCGGACCTGCGCACTCTCTCTGAAACTCAGTGAGATCGAGCTGGTAAGGCAGACCATATCGGAAGATCCGGTCCTGATGCTGGACGATGTTTTGTCAGAGCTCGATTCCGGAAGACAGAATTATCTGCTGAACCGGATCGGAGGAATACAGACCTTCATAACCTGTACGGGCCTGGATGAATTTGTTAAGAACCGGTTTACGATAAACCGCCTGTTCCGCATTGAAAACGGGCGGATCGCCGAAGAGACAAAGGAAACAGAGGGGTAAATATGTCTGAACAGGATAAGATCGACGAGGAAGCAAGGAAAACACTTATAGAGCTGAATGCGCAGCCGCAGGCGGATGCCGCGGCAGTGCCGCCTTCTCCTTCTGCGGAAGAAGAAAGTGAAGCGGAAGATCCCGTCGTCGGAGAGTACGAGGAAAATCTGAAAACGTACCGCGACGACAACGTGAAGGACACGGTAGACGAACACTCCTACACGGCGGACGATATCCAGGTCCTTGAAGGACTGGAGGCCGTACGGAGGCGTCCCGGCATGTACATCGGCACGACCTCTTCGCGCGGGCTGCATCACCTTGTCTACGAGATCGTGGACAACTCCGTGGACGAGGCGCTGGCCGGGCACTGTTCCCAGATCGAAGTGACCGTGCATAAAGACAATTCTGTGACGGTCACGGACAACGGACGCGGTATTCCTGTGGGCATTAATCACAAAACAGGGCGCAGCGCGCTGGAGGTTGTTTTCACGATCCTGCACGCAGGCGGCAAATTCGGCGGCGGGGGCTACAAGGTCTCCGGCGGCCTGCACGGTGTCGGCGCCTCCGTAGTCAATGCGCTGTCCGTCCGCCTGCAGGTCCGCGTCAAGAGCGAAGGCCGGATCTACGAAATGGAGTTCAGCCGCGGCAAGATCACGGAACCTCTCAAAGAGGTCGGCGTCTGCCCCGAAAATGAGTCAGGCACGCAGGTCACCTTCCTGCCCGACCCGGAGATATTCCAGGAAACGCGGGTCTTCGACTATGACATCCTCAAGCAGCGTCTTCGTGAAATGGCTTTTCTCACGAAGTCCCTGCGCATCACGCTGCGTGATGAAAGAGTGGACGAGGGGGAGGAGCCGGTCGAGCGCACCTTCCATTACGACGGCGGCATCAAGGAGTTTGTCGCCTATCTGAACCGCAGCAAGACCCCGGTGTACGACGAAATCATGTATTTTGAAGGCACGAAGAACAACGTGTATGTCGAAGTCGCCATGCAGCACAACGATTCCTACAACGAGAGCGAGTTCAGTTTTGTCAACAATATCAACACGCCGGAAGGCGGCATGCACATCGTCGGCTTCCACAATGCGCTGACGAAGACATTCAATGACTATGCCCGTAAAAACAAGCTGATCAAAGACAATGAGACCAACCTTACGGGCGACGATATCAGGGAAGGCCTGACGGCCATCATCTCGATCAAGATCGAAGACCCGCAGTTCGAAGGCCAGACAAAACAGAAACTCGGAAATATCGAGGCACGCGGTGCGACCGACAGCGTCGTGACCGAGCAGCTGACCTATTACCTGGAACAGCATCCCGTGATCGCCAAGACGATCCTTGACAAATCGCTGCTTGCGCAGCGTGCAAGGGAAGCGGCCCGCAAGGCCCGTGAACTTACGCGCCGCAAATCGGCGCTGGACGGGCTCTCGCTTCCCGGAAAGCTTGCGGACTGTTCCGACAAGGATCCGAAAAACTGCGAGATCTTCCTCGTGGAGGGAGACTCCGCAGGCGGCAGCGCCAAGACGGCCCGCTCCCGCGCGACCCAGGCGATCCTGCCTCTGCGGGGCAAGATCCTGAACGTGGAAAAAGCGCGCGAAGACCGCATTTACGGCAACGAAGAGATCAAGGCCATGATCACGGCATTCGGCACGGGCATCCACGACGATTTTGACATCAGCCGCCTGCGCTACGACAAGATTATCGTCATGACCGATGCCGATGTCGACGGTGCGCATATCGACACGCTGATGCTTACGTTCCTGTACCGTTTCATGCCGGATCTGATCCGGCAGGGCCATGTGTACCTGGCCATGCCGCCGCTCTACAAGCTGGAAAAGAACAAAAAGGTCTGGTATGCCTACAGTGACGAAGAACTGGCCTCGATCCTCGAAGAAGTCGGCCGCGACCAGAACAACCACATCCAGCGGTACAAGGGACTCGGCGAAATGGATCCCGAACAGCTCTGGGATACGACCATGAATCCGGAGACGCGCATTCTCAAGCGCGTCAATATGAACGAAGAGGCAGCTTCCGAGATCGACCTGACGTTTACGACCCTCATGGGCGACAAAGTGGAACCGCGCCGGGAATTCATCGAAGAGAACGCAAAATACGTTCAGAACCTGGATATCTGACCGCACTGCGGAAATGCTGAAGCAGTGAAGGGAAAAGAGGAAACAGATGGACGAAACAGTATTTGACCATATCAAGGAAGTAGATCTGCAGAAAACCATGCAGACCTCCTATATCGACTATGCCATGAGCGTCATTGCCTCGCGGGCCCTCCCGGACGTGCGGGACGGCCTGAAGCCGGTGCAGCGCAGGATCCTGTATTCCATGGTGGAACTGAACAACGGGCCCGACAAACCGCACCGCAAGTGCGCGCGTATCGTCGGGGATACGATGGGTAAATATCATCCCCACGGCGACAGTTCCATCTACGGCGCGTTGGTCTACATGGCACAGCCCTGGTCCATGCGCTACCCTCTGATCGACGGCCACGGCAACTTCGGCTCGGTGGATGGTGACGGCGCGGCCGCCATGCGGTACACCGAGGCGCGCCTGACCAAGATCTCCATGGAAATGATCGCCGACATCAACAAGGATACGGTCGATTTTGTTCCCAACTTTGATGAAACAGAAAAAGAACCCTCCGTCATGCCCAGCCGTTTCCCCAATCTGCTTGTGAACGGCACGACCGGTATCGCCGTCGGCATGGCGACCAATATCCCGCCGCACAACCTGCGCGACGTCGTGGCCGCCTGCACACTGATGATCGACAACCGGATCGCGGAGGACCGCGAGACGACGATCGATGAGATCATCCCCATCATCCAGGCTCCCGATTTTCCGACCGGCGGCATCATCATGGGCACGCAGGGCACCAACGAAGCGTACCGCACCGGCCGCGGCAAGGTCATCGTGCGTGCGGTCACCGACATCGAGACCATGGAGAACGGAAAGAGCCGCATCATCGTCACAGAGCTGCCCTACCTTGTCAACAAGGCGACCCTTATCCAGAAGATCGCGGAGCTGGTCAAAACAAAACGCATCGACGGGATCACGGATCTGCGCGATGAATCCGACCGGGAAGGCATGCGCATCGTGATCGAACTGCGGCACGACGCCAACGCCAACGTCATCCTGAACCAGTTGTTCAAGCATACACAGATGCAGGATACCTTCGGCATCATCATGCTGGCGCTGGTCAACAATGAACCGAAGGTACTGAATCTGCTGGATATGCTTACCTGCTACATCGCCTACCAGGAAGAAGTGGTGACGCGCAGGACAAAATACGATCTCGGAAAAGCCAGGGAAAGGGACCATATCCTGCAGGGTCTCCTCATCGCGCTCGACAATATCGACGAGGTCGTCACCATCATCCGCAGCAGTGCGAACGTGCAGGAAGCCAAGGACCGTCTGATGACCAGGTTCGGTCTTTCCGATGCGCAGGCGCAGGCCATCGTGGACATGCGGCTGCGTGCACTGACCGGACTCGAACGCGGCAAGATCGAGGAAGAACACAAACAGCTGCTGGAAACGATCGAACATCTGTCGGCCATTCTGGGAGACAGGAAGCTGCTGCTCGGCGTCATCCGCGACGAGATGAACGAGATCGCCGTACAGTTCGGCGACGAACGCCGTTCGAAGATCGAGACCGTGCTTTCCGACATTGACATAGAAGATCTGATCCCGAATGAAAATACGATCGTTGTACGTACCTCCCTGGGGTATATCAAGCGCATGACGGTCGACAACTTCCGCGTGCAGAACCGCGGCGGCCGCGGCATCAAGGGCATGACGATGATCGACAACGACTATATCGCCGATCTTCTGATGACCAAGACGCACAATCTCATCATGTTCCTTACCAACTACGGACGGGCCTACGCCCTGAAGGCGTACCGTATTCCGGAAGCCAGCCGTACCTCGAGGGGCACGGCGATCATCAATCTCCTGCAGCTCGAGCCGGGCGAAACGATCTCGGCGGTCATCCCGCTGAAGGGCTTCGAGGAAGGCAAGAACCTCTTCATGGCCACCCGGGGCGGCATAGTCAAAAAGACGCCCATTTCCTGTTTTGCCAATATCAGGAAAAACGGGATCAACGCAATCAACCTCCGGGAAGGCGATGAACTGATCGAAGTGCGGCTCACGGACGGCGATTCGAAGATCTGCCTTATGTCGCGCAACGGCATGAGCATCGGCTTCAGCGAGAAGGATGTGCGTGCGACCGGGCGTGATTCGATGGGTGTGTTCGGCATGGACCTGGCCGAGGGAGACGAGCTCGTCGGCATGCAGATCGGCGACGCAGACAAAGACCTGCTGATCGTGACGGAAAACGGTATGGGCAAACGTACCGCCTTTACGGACTTCCGCATCCAGCACCGCAACGGCATGGGCCTGCGCGGATACAGGATCACGGAGAAAACAGGCAGGATCGCGGGGATCAGGGCGGTCTCCGACGATGACGAGATCATGATCGTCACAACGGCAGGCGTGCTGGTGATCATACGTGCAGTCGACGTGCGCAACACCGGGCGTATTGCCTCGGGCGTAAAACTGATCAACCTCGACAACGGCAGCAAGGTGGCGCAGATCGCGCTGGTAGCCGAAAAGCTGAGTGACGGCACGCGCGAATTCGACGATATCGAAGACGCAGTGGAAGAAAGCGGTTCGGACGATCTGCGCAATGTCCATGCGAACGACGCGGCTGACGAGGATCAGGATGCCAGCAGCTCGGACAGTGACACGGACGGAGAAGAGTAAAAATACGTATACCACCGGGACCATTCTGGTCCCGGTGGTGCATGTCTGGGAGGCCAATATGCTGGAATACAAATACGATACACAGCTTCTGATCGACGGGGATGACCTGGACGAAGACAAGATCCGCGACTATTTCATAGCGAGCTTCCAGGGTGACTGCCTGCTCGTGGTGGGCGGTGACGGAGATCCCATCAAGATCCATTTTCATACAAACGAACCCTGGAAGGTGCTGGAATACTGCTCTACCGTCGGCGAGATCTACGACATTGTCGTCGAAGACATGGACCGCCAGACAAGAGGGCTGCACGGCTGATAACGGCCCGGGATCCGCTGCTGCAGATCCGCGGATTCCGGCCGGTTTTTCCTACAGGTAAGCCTGAATCGCACTGGCGTCTTCGTAGCCCATGCGGTAAAGCTCATCGAGGGCCTTGGCGTCTTTGGTAAGCGTTTTCAGACCGTGCGTGGAAGAAGGCGCAACAATGAGTGCGCGGCCGGAGGCTGCGATGGCCTTTGTCTGCATGAGCTGCCGGTTGTAGCGCTGCGAGCGGTGCAGTATGCAGGCAGCGGCCTGCGGGTACGTACTGCGCAGCAGCCTGGCGCCGAGTACATCCTTGCGCGGGTCGAGCAGCCGGTCTTCCGGCAGCGTCAGGATGACGACGACGCGTTCACAGCCGTCGCGGAACGCTTTCCTGATGGGAAGCGGATCGGAGATCCCGCCGTCAAAACAGGGGATGTCCCGGTACATGTACGGCCTGTTCAGCACGGGAATGTTGCAGGAGGCCAGAAAAGCCGTGTAGTGGTCCTGCGACATATCTGCCGGCGTCAGATAGACAGGTCTGCCCGTCAGGGCGTTTGTCGCGACGCAGACCATGGGGATCCCGGAACTTACGGCTGTTTTGAAATCATAGGGATCTTCCCCGTCATGCCGGGCGATGTCGTCGTAAAGATAGGAATTGTCCATGTAATTTCCGAGCGCAAATTTGTTGCGTATGCTCATATACCGCCGGCGCAGCGTATATTCATGAAAAAAACGGTAATTCCGGCCGCGCTGCCGGCTGAGGTAAGAGCCGATGTTGGCTGCTCCTGCCGAAACGCCGATACAGTAGTCAAAAGCTATTCCGTGGTCGAGGCAGAAGTCAAAGACGCCGGAGCCATAGATGCCCCGGAGCCCTCCGCCTACGTCTACCACTCCGAGTGAGTATTTTTTCTGCAAGATCAGAGTACCTTCTTTTCTTTTAGTGTTTCTTATAGTGGCCGGCCGGTCTTCTGCCGGCGGCGAAAGGATCGATCATGAACGCTGCTTCCGCAGCTTTGCTTGTCCTGATGATCATACTGCTTCTGCTGGCTGTGCGCTATGTGCACAGGAACGGTGCCTGCGGCGGAAAGCGGGACGGCAGCGCCCAATGTACGGGAGACTGCGCGCACTGCCGCAAATTCATGCAAGACCGGGATCGCGGCCCTCACGATAAAACAGAGGAATGACATCGAGCGGCGCATCTGCCGTGATCGTCTGTCCGCCTTCGAAGGTCCTGCCTGTATGGGCATCTGTCCAGCGGGTGCCGGCAGGGAGATAGACGCTGCGGTTCAAAGCACCCTTTTCCATGACGGGCGCGACGAGGAGGTCAGGGCCGAACATGTAGCAGTCCTCTGTTTCCCAGGCTTTCTGATCCTCCGGGAAATCGTAGAACAGCGGCCGCATGACCGGTGCGCCCGTGTCATGGGCAGCCTGCATCAGTGTACGGATATATGGCCGCAGTTTTTCGCGCAGGAACAGATATTTTGTGAGGATCCGGTAATTGTCTTCCCCGAAGCTCCAGACCTCATTGTCCTGCCCGCTCGTGATCTGGCGCACGTCGCCGATGAATTCCTCTTCTTTCTCATACCAGGGCGAACGTTCTCCGTGCATGCGGAATACAGGGCAGAACGCGCCCCACTCGAACCAGCGCACCAGCAGCTCACGGAAATCCGGATCCTGGATGTTGCCCCCCAGAAAACCGCCGATGTCGGACGTCCACCAGGGGATGCCGGCCATGCCCATGGAAAGCCCGGCCTGCAGCTGCTCGCGCATGGAACGGAAGGACGAGTAGATGTCCCCGGACCAGGTGAGCACCGCATATTTCTGACTGCCGGCCCAGGCGCAGCGTACAAGGCTCATGATCTCTTTCTCGCCGGCTGCGCGCAGCCCGTCGTAGAACCCTTTCGCATATCCTACCGGGTAGATGTTGCCGCACTGCATGACAGGTCCCTTGGAATAACGGTAATTGTCATAATCGTAAGGCCCGTACTCAGGCTCTGCCTCATCCAGCCAGAAACAGCGTATTCCCTTCGCGTAATAATTCTGCCTGCATTGCTCCCAGACAAAATGCTGGGCATCCGGACTGGTGGCGTCGAAGAACTCGGTATTCCCCATCCAGGTCATCGTGTTCTGCGCGCCGCGGTCGGCCGTCACCAGCATGCCCTTTTCTTCCATTTCCGCGTGGTTGACGCTTTTCTCATCGACAGTGGGCCAGACGGAGACGACAGTCTCCACGCCGAGGGACTTCAGTTCCTTTACCATAGCTTCCGGATCGGGCCAGTCGCGGGGCTCGAAACGGAAATCACCCTGCCGTGTCCAGTGGAAGAAGTCGACTACGATCGCATCCAGCGGCAGACCGCGCTTTTTGTATTCCCGCGCCACCTTCAGCAGTTCATCCTGGGTGCGGTAGCGCAGTTTGCACTGCCAGTAGCCCATGCCGTATTCCGGCATCATTGGCGTGCGGCCGGTGGCGAGGCTGTAATGCTCTTCGATCATGGCAGGCGTGTCGCCGGCCGTAATGTAGTAGTCCATTTTGCGGGTGCTCGGCATGTGCCATTCGGTGCGGTTGCGCCCGAACGAGACGGTTCCGATGCCCGGATTGTTCCAGAGAAAACCGTAGCCGCGGCTGGAAACATAGAACGGGACACTGGACTGGCTGTTGCGGTGTGAGAGCTCGAGGATCTCTCCCTTTTTGTCGAGATTTTTTTCCTGGTACTGCCCCATGCCGAAGATCTTTTCATCCTCGAAAGCCTCGAAGCGGGCGGTCAGCTCGTAATCATCCACGCCGGGAATGGGCTTCAGTTCGCGGCCGGTGATGCGCAGAGAACAGCAGTAGCGGTTGATCCGGTCGCGCGTGCGCCAGTATTCCTGCGTAAGAAGATGGCCTTTTTCGTTATAAAAAGAGATCCAGCCTTCGGTCGAGACGCGGGCTGTGATCCTGCCGTTCGAAAGAGTGCCCTGTATTCCGGTCCGGTGATATTTTGCATACTCGGGCCCTTTGTACCAGGGGTCGGTGGTATCTGTTTCCTCGAAAGAGATCACGGCCTCCGGGTCCGGCATTTTTTCAGTGAGTGCCCAGTCGTTCGGGTCGGCCGGCAGCTGTGAAAAAGCACGTACCCGCAACGAGTCGGGGCCCCAGGGTTCGATCCGGGTCTGAAAGCGGCCCTCTGCAATAACAAGACAGTTCCCATCTTTGTACATATGCATGGCATGTCCTCCTGCTGAGAAGTTTATCACAGCGGCCTGCTGCAGTGAGAAATTTTGTGAAAATATACGAATCTGCTATACTGAAGAATATCCGGGAAATATAACCGGACATGTCCGGTAAACATGACCGGGCGCTTCAGACAAAACAGTCGGCGGACCGGCAGATCGGATGCTCATGAATTATATCGTACTGGATCTCGAATGGAATCAGGGAAATGCGGCAAAAGAGGCACAGGATCCCGCAATGCCCTTTGAAGTGATCGAGATCGGTGCCGTAAAAATGGACAGCAGACGCAGGAAGACCGGAGACTTTTCGAGACTGATCAGGCCGTCCTGTTACCATACTATGCATTTCATCACTGGCAAACTGGTACATATCAAAGAAGAGGATCTCAGGGACGAAGCGGCGTTTCCGGAAGTTTTCCGGGATTTCATGGAGTGGTGCGGCGAGGGTCCGGTCTTCTGTACCTGGGGTCCGCTTGATCTTACGGAGCTGCAGCGCAATATGCGGTGGCACAGCCTGGGGGCGCTTTCGGACAGGCCGCTCGCTTTCTACGATGTACAGAAGCTGTTTGCCATAGCCTGCCAGAACCGCAGGGACAGACTCTCCCTGGAGAATGCGGTGGACATGCTCGGCATCGAGAAAAGCATTCCTTTTCACCGCGCGCACGACGACGCCTTTTATACGGCGGAGATCTTTGCAAAACTTCCGGAACAGGTGCTTGCAAATCAGTCCTACGACTGTTTTGTCATCCCCAGAGACCGTTCGGAAGAGATCCACGTCGTCTTCGATACCTATGCCAAGGACATTTACAGGGGCTTTCCGGAAAAACAGGACGTGCTCTCGGACCAGGGCATCATGGGGACAAAATGCTACCTGTGCGGAAAGGAACTGGAGCGGAAGGTGGACTGGTTCACATCGAACGGGAGGCACTATTACAGCGTGGCCTACTGTCCGGTCCACGGATTCATGAAGTCCAAGGTACGGCTGTTCAAATCGGATGACGGGCTTGCTTATGCGGTAAAGACCAAGAAATTTCTTACGGATACGGAAGTCGCAGCCATGGTCAAACGGGCGGACAAAGCCAGGCAGAAAGAAAAATACCTGGCGTACCAGGCAAAACGCCAGCATCCGCAGATGCAGTCACAGGGACGTATACAGATGCAGTCACAAGCGCAGGGGCAGGTACAGGTACAAGAGCAGGTATAGGCCGGTAGGGCTGAGAGTGCGGAAGGGCAGCAGAACTGACGCTTCGGCATTCGTCATTCACCGGAATCGTCGATACGGTCGTACTTGCGGAAACGGTCGTGCGTAAACTCCGCATCCTGTCTTGGCGGCCGCCTTTTCTGGCGGCGGTTCGGATGCGTATAGGAATTGAAAAGGCCCGCCAGCAGGATCACGGCAATGGCCACGGCGCCGACCAGGCCGGCGGCAGCTGCGAATCCCGGCACATTGATATAAAGCGTTCCGGCTTCGTTCTTACGGTACAGGAAAATGCGCAGTTTATGCAGCGCATTTTTTATTTGCATGAAAAAGCCGGAAACCGCGGAAGCCGGTGAAAACCCTGAAAATACGGAACCTTCCGAGGTCCCTGGGCCCCCCGAAGTTCCTGAGACTCCGGCGTTCCCGGAAACACCGGAAGTATTTTTGCCGTCGGAAGCTGCACCGGAGGCGGAAGAAATGGCCGAATTCTTCAGGAGCAGCTGCGCGCTGCCGACGACTGTGTCATGGAAACGGTAGGTGATCGTGGCGACGGCGGTGGAGTCGCTGTCAGAGGCAGAGGAGTCTGTCGATCCGGAGGCTGTTTCGGACGCAGGGTCGGCGGAGATGGCATCCGCATCTGCAGATCCTGCCGCGGTATCCGATGTGCCGGGAGCGGTGACAGTGGGCGTCAGGTCAGTAAACGTCCTGTTTACCGGCAGGATCACACTGTCATCAGACAGGGAAAAGAGAGGTACTGAATTGCCGAGCAGGTCGGACCCGCTTTCCAGAAAACTGCTTTCGGAGAACGTAAAACGCGTTTCATTTCCGGCCACGGGGACCTTCGAAAAATTCGCGAACCCGAAATCCAGCAGCTTTGCGGAATCCGAGTACTGATCAGGATCAGGCTCGTTCATAACGACGCAGATCAGGCGCATGCCGCCGCGCTCGCAGCCGGTGACCAGGCATTCGCCCGCTTTTCCCGTGTAACCTGTTTTGCCGCCGATCACGCCCTCGCAGGCCACTTCTCCCGTGATGAGCTTGTGCTTGTTGG
>JALCRM010000022.1 GCA_022652545.1 Lachnospiraceae bacterium | reverse complement strand
AACGTGATATCGTGCAGAAGTTCCCCTTCTTCGATGGAAGCGGACAGATCGCGTACCTGTAACAGTGGTTCTGCCATTTGTTTTGCTCCTTGTGTGTTGTATTGTCCTGCAGCCCAGCAGTCTTCAGGTGCTGTAATCGTAGCCTGCCATCGCCGAGGACTGTTCGATCAGGTCCTGCAGGGTAAACCTGTCCACGTAACCGGCGATGACTTTATCAAGACCCGTCCAGAAGGGCAGCACCGGGCAGATCCCGCTGCGCGGGCAGCTCCCCGCCCCTTCCTCCAGGCATGTGATCGGTGCCAGCGAACCTTCCATGACCCGCAGGATATCGCCCACCCGGTATTCGGAAGGGTCCCTTGCGAGCCTGTACCCGCCGTTGTTGCCGCGCTGGGAGCGCAGATAACCGGCTTTTGTAAGCGTCATGACGATCTGCTCCAGGTATTTGACCGTGATGTCCTGGCGCTGCGAAATATCGCGCAGGGAGATATACTCCCCCGTGTTGTGCATGCCGAGATCCAGCATCATGCGCAGTGCATATCTGCCTTTTGTGGATATTTTCATGGCCCTGCCTCTTTTCTCCCCAAGGTCTCAGTCCACGCCGCGCAGGCGCGCGTTCGGGATGCCGCTGTGCAGCAGCTCCAGCATCTCCCGGAGCTCTTCTTTCGTGAAGGCCGAAAGCTGCCTGTCCATCACGCCCTCGCTGTCTTCATAGGACTGCAGGAAATACGGCTCGTCCCCGGCCAGCCACTGCGCGATCTCCATCATATCCTCATAGGTCTGCAGC
Source organism: Lachnospiraceae bacterium (assembly GCA_022652545.1). Lineage (GTDB taxonomy): Bacteria > Bacillota > Clostridia > Lachnospirales > Lachnospiraceae > CAG-791. The sequence continues at coordinate 16,563 of JALCRM010000022.1, read as the reverse complement.
TGCCTGACCATCGTGGTCCTGAATTCGAAAGGGACCGTCCCCCGCATGAGCAGGGCTGCCGAGCGTTCGATCCTGCTCACATCCAGATCCGGGACACCGGCTGCCTGCCCGTAATTTCTCCTCGAGGACTTGATATCCATCGCGACCATGTCGAGCAGTCCCTCCCCGAGGAGCTGTTCAAGCACGTCCGGACGGTATCCGTTGGTATCGAGTTTCACGGGATAGCCAAGCGCGCGGATCCTGACGATGAACTCCCGCAGATCGGGCTGCAGCGTGGGCTCGCCGCCGGAGATGCAGACGCCCTTCAGCCTGCCTTTCCTGGAGGTCAGGAAATCCATGACCTCTTCTTCCCGTATCTGCGGCTCGGCGCCGGGATCGAGGACCAGCATGCTGTTCTGGCAGAAAGGGCACCTGAAATTGCAGTGTCCTGTAAAGATCGTACACGCCACGCGGTCCGGATAATCCAGCAGCGTAAGTCTGTTCAGTCCGTGAATCTCCATCGCATCCTGTCTGCAGGAGCGAAAACCGCCGCTTCTCTGTAGCGAACGCCCGCTCCGTGTGCTAAGATAAGCCATACGGAGATCTGCAGATCCGCTGCGGCGTTTTCATCACTGCAATTAGACAATTCCTATCGGAACACCGTCATAACATCAGTATAAACTAAAATCGGGATTACGCAATGGACAACAGGCCGGCTTCTGTACCCCTCAAAACAAGCGAAAAAGCAGAAAACGAACAGTTCTCCGAGGAAGACACGGGCTTCATGAAGGCAGCTCTGGTACAGGCCAGAAAAGCGCTGGCCCTGGGAGAAGTCCCGATCGGCTGCGTGATCGTTTCCGGCGGACACATCATCGCCCGCGGCTACAACAGGCGGAACACGGATCACTCCACACTCTCGCATGCCGAAATGACAGCGATCCGAAAAGCCTGCCGGAAGCTCGGCGACTGGCGCCTGGAAGGCTGTACGCTCTATGTGACTCTCGAGCCGTGTCAGATGTGCGCCGGCGCCGCACTGCAGTCCCGCATCGACCGCGTTGTGATCGGCGCCCCCAGCCCGAAGTCGGGCTGTGCCGGCTCTCTGCTGAACATTCTCTCCAATCCGGCCTTCAACCATCAGGCGGAAGTCACGCAGGGCGTACTGGCCGACGAATGCGCCGCCCTGCTGCGCTGTTTTTTCCGCAGACTGCGCGCCGGGAACAAAGCCGGAAATTGACTTTTGTCCGCTCTGTGCTTATACTTCCATTATCTCCGCAGAGTCTTCCGTATGTGGCGGGGTCCTGGCAGTTCTCTGCCGGTGTCGGTATTCGGGTCTTACGCAAGTGACGTCTGCAAACCGTGTCAGATCGGGAACGAAGCAGCACTAAGCAGAATTGTCCTGTGCCGTGAGAGTGCCTGTTGTCCGGTGCCGGCGGCGGCTCCAGGGTCCCGCCATGGACGGAAGATTTTTTATGAAGGCAAAACATGAGCGATAAAGATCTTTTTGATCTGTCCGACTGCACACTGTGTCCGCGCAACTGCCATGCGGACAGGACTGCAGGCAAAACAGGCTACTGCGGCCAGGGTGCCTGCGTCACGGCGGCGCGCGCCGCGCTCCTGAAATGGGAAGAACCCTGTCTGACCGGCGCGGAAGGCTCCGGCGCTTATTTTTTCTGCGGCTGTAACCTGCGCTGCGTATTCTGCCAGAACCGTGTCATTTCCGGTCCGCGCACTGCCATGGAGGAGGGCGGGGCCGGTCCCCGGCCCCAGACGCCTGACCGGATGGCGGAGATCTTTCTTGCTCTGCAGGAGCAGCACGCGTCGAACATCAATCTGGTGACGCCTTCACATTTCCTGCCGTCAGTCGCCGCCGCGCTGGAAGCAGCCAGGCTGCAGGGGCTGCACATTCCCGTCGTCTACAACACGAGTGCCTACGAAAAAAAAGAAGCCATCCGGCGTCTGGATGGCCTCGTGGATATTTATCTGCCTGACCTGAAATATGTATCTTCCGAGCTTTCCGGTGCTCTGTCCGGCGCTCCGGATTATTTTGCCTGCGCATCCGAAGCCATTGCGGAAATGGTGCGGCAGTGTCCGGAACCGCTCTTTGCAGACGGTTCCTCCTCCCTGGATGCACAGGACGATGCAGACGACCCGCTGATGCTGCGCGGCGTCATCGTCCGGCATCTGGCGCTCCCCGACTGCGCTGACGACTCCCGGCGCGTGCTCCGCTATCTGCACGGGACCTACGGCGACCGCATCTTTATCAGTCTTATGAATCAGTACACGCCCATGCCGGGCGTACTCGAGCCTTCTTTTCTGACACGCCGCCTGTCGGACCGGGAATACGAAAGCCTCGTCGACTATGCGATCTCACTCGGCATCGAAAACGGTTTTATCCAGGAGGGCCCGACACAGTCCGAAAGTTTCATACCGGCCTTCGACGGTACCGGCCTGTAGACAGCCCCGCCTATCGCGCGGCTGTCCGCACTCAGCTTCTTCTGTCATCTTCCCTGCCGGCGATGATCCTGATCATTTTTTCCTTTTTTGCCCTCTTGACCTTGTACATTTCCTGGTCGGCCTCTTCGATCTTGACATCAAGGTCGATGCCCGCCTGCACTTCCTCCGGCGGAATGATGATGAATCCCACGCTCATATCGAACAGCATATCGTCGGCGTGCTGTTTTCTCCTGCCGTTGACTTCTTCCAGCTCCTTCATCAGGCCGGCGATCCGCCGCTTTGCCTCTTCGGCGTCGACGCCCGGCGCCAGTGCCACGAATTCATCGCCGCCATAGCGCATCAGGAGCTCCCCGTGGTGCTTATTCTGCGCCATGATCTGCGCGATCGTCCGTATAAAGCGGTCGCCTTCGTCGTGCCCCATGTGATCATTGATGTATTTCAGATTGTCGAGATCGGCAAAGAAAATGCAGACGCACAATTCATCCGACCTGGCATCCTTCAGGACCACATCCACATATTTATTGAACCCGCTGCGGTTCATGATCCCTGTCAGATTGTCATAAATGTAGAGCCTGTTCAGTTTTTCGACCATGGAAGAGAGCTGCGTCTGCTTGTGCACATTCTCGATGGCGTTGCTGATGTTCATCACGAACAGGTTGATGAGGTCGTTGTCCTTGACCGATGCGTTGAGGCCTATCACGACATAGCCGAAGCACTTGTCCTGGAAATGCACCGGCATCACGCTGAAATAACTGCTCGTAGCCGCATCCCATGCTGCCTGCGGCAGCAGCTCCTTTGTCTCAAAATCCCCGCAGGCCAGATCGTGCCCGTCGACGACGGCCACAGGTGCATACATGCACTTCCCGAATTCGTAAGCTTCCCTGTATTCCCCCTTCTGCAGATATCCGTTTTCTGCCACTTCCCTGCTGGGTTCTCTGCAGATACACAGGAAGAAGTCCGAAACATCGATCATGCGCGCATATTTCCGGATATACCGGTAAAGGTCCTCATAAGCGGAGGCCATGCTGAAATCCACTGCCGAGGAGCGCAGGATCTCCGCAAAATTGATCATATAGGTACGGTTCTTGACATCCATTGTCTGCATCTGTCGGACAGCGTCCCTGTCGAGACTCTTTGCATCCTCCGGACAGCCGCAGCTTCCGCGGAAGACCGCGTGGCAGGCTATGGTATCGTCGTCTCCGCTTTCCTCCCCCATGATACTTGTACGGAGTTTCCAGTAGGCCGCCTGCCCCAGCTCATAATCCCGCCTTACGACCGTCGTAATGGCAGGCTCATGCACTCTGCCGAGATAGGCATCGTCATACCCGGAAATGCGCACGTCCTCCGGCACGCGCAGACCTGCATCCGCAAGCGCATAGAGAGCGCCGAGTGCCATCTCGTCATTTGCGCAGACGATGGTATCGGGCATGTTCTCCCGGCCTTCCGACAGCCATTTTTCCACTGCCAGACTTCCGCTGTGCGGGTGATAGTCTCCCTCCACGATCTGGCTTTCCTCCAGGCTGAAACCGCGTGCGTGCAAAACATCACGAAAGGCCTGCAGACGCTCCTCGGAATCGTAATTGCCCTTCGGCCCGCTGATAAAGTTCAGTTTCCTGGCTCCGTGCACATCGATCATATGATCGATGATCTCCTGCATGCCCACGGTATTTTCCATGCCCGCATACATCATTCCGCTGTACCGGTGATTGAGTGCGATGCCTGGCACACCGGACTTTGCGATCCGCTCGGCCAGTTTTTCCGCGAGATCGGCGTTTTGTATGGTGTCCCCGTGCAGAATGATGCCGTCGAACTGCTCCGGTTCCAGAAGATTGTAAATGTTTGCTTCGCCGTCACGGTAGCTTCGCGATGTATATCCCCACGCATCACAAAGAAAGAAGACCACCTGGTCTCCTCTGTGTGATGCAGCGTGCAGGATCCCCTCCGATACCCTTCGCTGGCTGTCATAGCAGATGCCGCTGATAATGACCGCGACTTTCAATCTGCGTTTCTGATCGTCCCCCCGCATGCAGGATCTCCTTCTTGCAGCAGAAACAACCCCGCTTGTTCCTGCCGCGTGAAATGCAGTTCAATAATCCGTGCTGTCGATGTACTTCAGATAACTGCTGACCATCAGCGCGATCTTGAAGGTGAGCGCATCGTCAAAGCAGCGTATATCCAGTCCGCTGTTTTTCTGCAGTTTTTCGATCCGGTAGACCAGCGTGTTCCTGTGTACAAAAAGCTGCCTGGAGGTCTCCGAGACATTCAGATTGTTGTCAAAGAAAGCGTTGATCGTTGTAAGAGTCTCCTCATCCAGGTTGGACGGCGGATTGTCTCCGAAAACCTCTTCCAGGAAAATGCGGCACAGATTCACCGGAAGCTGATAGATCAGCCTCCCGATCCCGAGTGAGTTGTAGGAGATCACGTGTTTGCCGGCGTAGAAGATACGCCCGACGTCCATCGCCATCTTGGCTTCCTTATAGGAACGTGACAGATCCTTGAGTTCGTTGACGATGGTCCCGTAGGATGCGCGCACCTTGAGCAGTGCTTCCGTATTCAGCATATCCACAGCTACGGTCGCTGCCTGTTCTGCGGAAGCATAGTCATCCGATGAGCTTACCGCTTTGATCAGGATGACGGAGCTCTCGTCCACGGCTGTCAGGTAATCGCCGTTCTGCGCCGTATACAGCCCGCTCAGCAGTTCGGAAGCCGTAGCTTCTCCCTCCTCCGCGGTCTTCTCTACTTCGATCATGACGATGGTACGGGGCACGTTGTTCTCGATGTGCAGTTTCTTGGCCCTGTTGTAAATATCCACAAGCAGCAGGTTGTCAAGCAGCAGGTTCTGGAAGAAATTATTGCGGTCGTATTTCTCTTTGTAGGCAGTGAGCATATTCTGGATCTCGGAGACCGCGATGCGGGCATAGATCAGTGTATTCTCACTGCTGCCTTCCGCCGCCAGGACAAAGGAAGGCTCGCCGTCTTCCTCCACCTTCATCAGGTAACAGTTGCCTATGATCTGACTGTCCACAGGCGTAGAGGCAAAACCCGAAAGCAGCGCCGGATCCGGGGCCTGCATACCTGCCGTCATTCCCAACGGTGCGCCCGTCATGTCAGCCAGACAGAAGTCCACTTTTGTGATGCTTTTCAGTTCTTCCAGACAATTTCTCAGAATTTGTGAAGGGATCATATCGAATCACCTCAGATTTAAGATCGGCATTCCCTGCCCGGTTCCGGCAGGGATCAGAATACATAGTACAATTATTATTATTTTATCCGTAAAACGTTACAAATACAATACGCCGTCCGGGTAAAAAGAAAGGGACACCGCCAAAGCGGTGCTCCTTCAGTTCCATTGTGATCTGTATCAGTTTGCAATGACCAGTTCCGTTTCCTTGTCGAAGATGTGCATCTTCTCGGTATCGAAAGCGAATTTGATGACATCGCCCGGGCGAGCCGTAGTGCGGGGATCGACTCTCGCGGTGATCGGCGTATCTGCCAGGTCGAAATACAGGAAGACTTCTGCGCCGAGCAGTTCGTATACGTTGACCTTTGCTTCGAATACGCACTTTGCTGTGGCGATGAACATCTCGGAGTCATCTACGTTTTCAGGACGGATACCGAGGATGACGGTCTTGCCGTTGTAGTTGCCTTCGATCAGAGCCTTTGCCTTTGCAGGCGGTACCGGTACATCCTTGCCGGCCACGGTAAGGAACACGTCCTGTCCGCTGACCTTGCAGACTGCATCGATAAAGTTCATCTGCGGGCTGCCCATGAATCCTGCGACGAACAGGTTGCACGGTTTGTCATACAGATTCTGCGGGGTATCTACCTGCTGTACGACGCCATCCTTCATAACGACGATCCTGGTGCCCAGTGTCATGGCTTCGGTCTGGTCGTGGGTAACATAGATAATGGTGGTGCCCAGTCTGTGATGCAGCTTGGCGATCTCGGTTCTCATCTGCACACGGAGCTTGGCATCCAGGTTGGACAGAGGTTCGTCCATAAGGAAGACCTTGGGATTACGGACAATTGCACGGCCCATTGCAACACGCTGTCTCTGGCCGCCGGAAAGAGCCTTCGGCTTACGGTCGAGCAGTTTCTCCAGATCCAGGATCTTGGCAGCTTCGCGGACCATCTTGTCGATCTGGTCCTTCGGGACCTTGCGCAGCTTCAGGCCAAAAGCCATGTTGTCGTAAACAGTCATATGCGGATACAGAGCATAGTTCTGGAAGACCATTGCAATGTCTCTGTCCTTGGGCTCGACGTCGTTCATGACCTTTCCGTCGATCTTAAGGGTGCCGCCTGTGATGTCTTCAAGGCCTGCGATCATACGCAGCGTCGTGGATTTTCCGCATCCGGAAGGTCCTACGAAAATGATGAATTCCTTGTCGGCGATCTCAAGGTTGAAATCTTTGACGGCTTTGAAACCATTGGGATATGTCTTGTCGATGTGTTCAAGTGATAAGCTTGCCATATTTTCCTCCCTGTCTGTTGTCAAACGGTACGTGCATAAAAGATATGCACCAAAACACTGTTATCAGTATATCGGAAGCCCACAGCCAAATCCATGACCGAATTACACAAAGTTTTTCCCGGCCTTTGATAAATCTGCCTACAAAAAATGCTCATTTCAGGCTGTTTTATCATTTTGCCCAAAGAATCTTCCGTTTTCCCTACACGTTGTACATAAAGGCGGCAAAAGCCTCTGTTTACCGGGCCTCACCGCTCCCCGCACCGGTCGCGTTCTCTGTTCCCGCCTCTGTTCCGGTCCCTTCCTCTGCTTCTGTTCCGGTCCCTATTTCCGCCGCAGGCTGCGTCTCCGTTCCCGGTTCCGGCTCGCCTTTCATTTCGCGGATATCCTTCTTCAGGTCTTCGATCACGGCGTCATCTTCGTCCGTGAAATCCAGACTGTCCTCTTCATGGCTCTCCGGTTTCTCCTCGGGTTCCATCTTTTTGAAAGCGGGGCTGTAAAGAGCTGCGCAGCCGTATGCCGGCCCGGCCACAAAAAACAGCAGGACGATCGGGATGATGGAATTGCCGCCGAAGTACAGGAGCAGGAACGGCACTATGGACAGACCGAGCATACCCAGCGTGCGGGGCAGCGCCGCGATCGTCATGATCAGTGCGTTGCGCAGGGTGCCGCGGACCGTATTGACAAAATGCGACAGCAGCGGGAAAGCCCACAGACAAATGCACCAGATGATCACCGTAGCCGCATACACCGCGATCACGATGGCCGCGGGAAATTTCGCCTTCATGTAGAATTCCGCGTAATAGTCGAAGGCCAGGACCGCGAAGACGAGCAGGAAGATCAGCCACATACCTGTAGCCTGCCTGAAATTGTCCCTGAAGGCCTTGAAATATGACTTTGTGATATATCCTTCCTCGTTGCGCACCAGTTTCAGCAGGACATAGTGCATGGCGGTGAAGGATGCCCCGATCGTAAAGATCGGGATCGAGCAGATCACTGTCAGCAGATTGATCCAGAAAACATCCGCCATGACGCTGAGAAATCGCATTACCGGGCTGTCCAGGTCGAAAAATTTATTCACTTGCCTCTCCTGTCCGTCGTGTCAACGACATTGTGCTGTTTATCCAAGCCACTTCGAAAAAAGCTCCCTGATCTGCGACAGAATACTTTCGCCCAGGTTCTGCAGGGCCTGCTGTATCATCTGTTTCAGGCTGTCCCCTATCTTTTTTCCCGTGTCCTTTGCAGTCTGCTGCAGCTGGGAACGGATCGCCTTTTCGATCGTGCTGCCGAGGTCGCTGATATCCCCCGCGCCGTACTGCCGCAGAAACTTCTGAGCCTCTTCGATGATCTGGTCGGTGGAAAGTCCCATGCCCCGCAGTTCGTTGAAGGCCTGCAGGATCTGTTCCTTCTGCTCATCGCTGATCTCGATGCCGATCGTTTTTGCACTCTCGTCGATCGCGCTGCGCAGCTGGTCATCCGTCTCAAGCTGTCCGCTGTCAGACTTCTGCTTCAGACCTTCGAGGAACTTGTCGATCAGCCCGGCCGTGTCGGAAGAGTCCGTATCCGCCGCAGCCGGATCGTTTTCCCCGGACGATGTAGCAACCGCAGCAGCCGTATCCCCGCTGCTCTGCGAAGCCGCAGTATCCTCCGCTGAAGAAGACAGTTCTCCCAGCGCGCAGACTGCGCCGCCGGGCTTTTCTGCCGCGTCCGATGCCGTACAGGGTACGGACGACAGGAGCAGCGCCGGCAGCAGAACCGCCGATATCATACCTGCAGTCAGGCTTCCCCGTGTATTCTTTTTCAATATACTATTCCTTTCCCTTGATCTTCGACAGCACCCATTGCTGGAGATACTCATAGACTTCCCTGCGATGCAGATCGTTCAGGATCTCATGCCGGTCCCCCGGAAACAGCTTCATGGAAACATCCGTCATGTGCTGTGTATCGCAGAAAGAACGGTACACCGCTTCGACTGACCTGCCGTAGTCCCCGACCGGATCCTCAGCTCCAGAGACGAAGAGCACGGGCAGATCCTTCGGCATCTTGCCGAGATACCCGGGCTCATACAGCCTGGCCATCAGTTCGAACATCGTCTGGAAGCCGTTTACGGAGAAGAGGAACCCGCAGAGCGGATCGGCAATGTACCGCGATACGTTGTCCGGATCCACGGAAAGCCAGTCAAATTTCGTCTTTGCCTCGGGGATCCGTTTATTGTAGCTTGAAAAGGCTATCTTATCCAGCATTTTTGCCGGATGCCGGCCGCCGAACATTCTGGCCTGCATGGATGCCAGTCCCTGTGCAAATTTCAGCGTTGAAGGCGGGTTCATGCCGGTCCCCATGATGATCGCGCCGTTCACACCCGTGCCGTACCGGCAGATGTAATTGCGTACCAGGAACGATCCCATACTGTGTCCCAGGATAAAGACGGGAACACCGGGATACTGTGCCTGTACAGTCTTTTTCAGGCGGTGTACATCGCGTACGATCACCGTTGCCGGATCCGTCTCGCAGAAATACCCGCGGTCCCCGGGCGTCGCAGCGGTCTGCCCGTGGCCCAGCATATCCTCGCCCGCGACCACGAAGCCCTGTCCGCACAGATATTCCATGAAAGGAGCATAGCGGCCAATGTATTCGGCCATTCCATGCACGACGATCAGCACGCAGACCGGCGCGGTATCGGGGATATACTCCACGCAGTGGACGGGTGTCTTCAGTCCGTCCCTCGACTCGATCGTGAACTCCTTCTTTTCCATGACAGCCTCCTTGCCTTTCAGCAGATCTCCGCACCGGAGCCGATCTCTTTATCGGGATCCGGCGTCATAAGGGCCACTTCCCCGGTCACAGGATCGGCGGCCGACAGCAGCATGCCTTCCGAACGCAGACCGGCAAGCGTGGCTGGCTCAAGATTCACAATGACCATCACTTTTCTGCCGACCATTTTTTCCGGTTCATAGTATTTGTGTATTCCCGAAACGATCTGACGCTCTTCCCCGCCTATCTTCACGCGGAAGCAGAGCAGCTTCCTGGAACCCTTTACGGCCTCGCACTGCAGCACGGTGCCCACCCGGAATTCCATTTTGTCAAAATCGTCGATCGTGACCTTCGGCTTTCCCGCCGGCACTGCAGCCTCCGCGGGCTCTCCGGCCGCATTTTCAGGTGTCTTCCCGGCCGCCTTTTCCTGGTGCTCCCCGGATGAAACTACCGGCTGTTCCTTGGACAGTCCCGCAGCTGCCAGGTTCTTCGCGGCTTTCTCCTGGTGCGCAAGGAATTCCGCGCGCTGTCTTTCGCTGATCACCTGCGCTTTGGCAAGGATCTCCTCCTTATCCAGACGCGCGAACAGGATCTCGGGCTCTGCCGTTACCTTGTGCCCGGACGGATATTTTCCGAATTCTCCGAGCGTTTCGAAGGAGCACAGCGGTACGCCGAGCTGCGCCGCGATCTTTTCCGCCGTAGACGGCAGGAAAGGTGAAAGCAGCGAAGTGGCGGTCAGGATCCCTTCCGTCAGGTTGTAGAGGACGGTCGCCAGGCGATCCTGTTTTGCCTCGTCCCGGGCCAGTACCCAGGGCTCCGTTTCATCGATGTATTTATTCAGGCGCTTATAGACGTTCATGATGTCCGTAAGGGCATCCGCGACCCGCAGCTCCGCCATATGCGCCTCGGCCAGGGCATAGGCGCCCGTCACCGTGCTCTTCAGGTCGCCGTCCACCGGCTCCGCGGCACCCCTGTCCTCCACGACGCCGTCAAAATACTTGTTGCTCATGGTGACAGTGCGCTTTACGAGATTGCCCAGCGTATTGGCCAGGTCCGAATTGATGCGCTCGACCATGAGGTCCCAGGTGATCACACCGTCGTTCTCGTAAGGCATTTCATGAAGGACAAAATAGCGGACGGCATCCACGCCGAACAGATCCACAAGATCGTCGGCATAGAGGACGTTGCCTTTGCTCTTGCTCATTTTTTCGCCGCCCTGCAGGAGCCAGGGATGTCCGAACACCTGGTGCGGGAGCGGCTCTCCGAGCGCCATGAGAAAGATCGGCCAGTAGATCGTGTGAAAGCGGATGATGTCCTTGCCCACAAGATGGAGCTGTGCCGGCCAGTATCTGCGGTAAAGCGCGGAACTGTTTCCTTCCGCATCGTACCCTATCCCGGTGATGTAGTTGCAGAGGGCGTCCAGCCAGACGTATATGACATGCTTTTCATCGAAGGACACAGGGATGCCCCATTTGAAGGAGGTGCGGGATACGCACAGATCCTGCAGGCCCGGCAGCAGGAAATTGTTCATCATCTCGTTCCTGCGGGATACGGGCTGTATGAAATCAGGATGGCTGTTGATGTATTCGATCAGGCGGGGCGCATATTTGCCCATGCGGAAAAAGTAAGCTTCCTCCGAAGCCGGGTGTACCTCACCGCCGCATTCCGGGCAGCGGCCGTCAACGAGCTGCTGCTTTGTGTAGAATGCCTCGCACTCGGTGCAGTACATTCCTTCGTACTTACCCTTGTATATATCCCCCTGGTCATACAGCTTCTTAAAGATCTTCTGTACCTGCCCGGCGTGGTCCGCATCCGTCGTACGGATGAAGCGGTCGTAGGAGGTGCCCATCAGATCCCAGAGGCGTTTGATCTCGCCGGCCGTCATGTCGACGTATTCCTGCGGGCTCATGCCTTCCTCCGCAGCGCGTGTCTCGATCTTCTGCCCGTGTTCGTCAGAGCCTGTCTGAAAATATACATCATAACCGTCGGCCCGTTTGTACCTTGCGATACTGTCCGCCAGCACCGCCTCATAGGTGTTGCCGATGTGCGGCTTTCCGGATGTATAGGCGATCGCGGTCGTAATGTAATATGTGCCTTTGTTCTGCATATCCGTTCTCCCGTCCCGTTTATTTCGGTTCTGCGCTGCCGGTGCCGCGCTGATCAGTGCGCAAGTACCTCGCACCCTGTATCCGTTACCAGCACCTGTACTTCCCACTGTGCCGAGGCCTTCCCGTCTTCCGTGTAAATGGTCCAGCCGTTCTCGGCATCCTGGTAGATCGCATCACTCCCCATGTTGACCATGGGTTCGATCGTGAATACCATGCCCGGCACCATCAGCATTTCCGTGCCCGGCGTGCTGACGTAGCTGACATAAGGATCCTCGTGGAACGCAAGTCCGCAGCCGTGTCCGCCGATCTCACGCACGACCGTGTAGCCGTTCTCGATCGCATGCTGGTGCACCTTGTCGCCCATGTCTCCGAGGAAAGTCCAGGGGATCACATTGCGGATGCCGATCTCCACGCATTCCTTCGTCACCTGCACCAGTCTCCTGTTTTCCTCCGATACGTCGCCGATGCAGAACATACGGGAAGAATCCGAGAAGAACCCCTTGTAGATCGTCGAGCAGTCCACATTGACGATGGACCCGTCCGTAAGGAAACGGTCATCCGAAGGGATGCCGTGGCAGACCTCCGGGCCGATCGACGTACAGACACTCTTGGGAAACCCTTCGTAATGGAGCGGCGCAGGGATCGCGCCTGCCGCGACAGTCGTTCTGTACACGATCTCATCGATCTCCTCGGTGCTCATGCCGACGCGGATCTTTGATGCCACTTCATCCAGCACTGCAATGTTGATCTTTGCGCTGTCCCGGATGCCCTGGATCTGTGCCTGTGTTTTGATCAGGCTGTGATCCGGCACTTCGTGCCCCTGAAGCTCAAATTCCCTGATCTTTTCATCGAACGCTTCGTGGCAGTTCTTGTATTTTTTTCCGCTCCCGCACCAGCAGGGGGCATTGCGGTCGAGTTTCCTGTCTGCAAATCTGATCAATTCCGTTGCCTCTCTTTTTCATACTCTTTAAAATGTTCCATAAAATACGCCGTGTTGGCACGCGTATCTCCGTGATATACGGCGGAGCCGGCCACTATGACGTTGGCGCCGGCATCCAGCACGGTGTCGATGTTTTCACGTGTGATCCCGCCGTCCACCTCGATATCGACCGGCAGGCCGTGCTCGCGGATGTATCCCCGGGCCTGTGCTACGCGGCCGGTGGAGGCCTCTATGTACTTCTGTCCTCCGAAGCCCGGCTCCACTGTCATGACCAGCAGCATGTCGATCCTGTCAAGAAACGGATAAACTTCGGAAACGGGCGTGGAGGGCTTGATCGAAAGCCCGACCCTGCGGCCCGCCTGGCGGATGGCTGCAATGACGGCCCCGGGATCGCGCGCAGCCTCCAGGTGGAAGGTGATGTTGTCCGCGCCGGCACCGGCAAAGGCCTGGATGTGGCTGCCCGGGTCCGTGATCATGAGGTGCACATCCAGGAAAAGACTGCTGTCCGCCCGGATACTGCGGATGACCGGTTCCCCGAACGTGATCTGCGGCACAAAAACACCGTCCATCACATCAATGTGCACATACTGCGCGCCGGCATTCTTCGTATCCTCGATCTGGCTGCCCAGACGGTTGAAATCCGCCGCCAGGATGGATGGTGAAAAGATGATCATATCCGCCTTTCAAAACAGGAGTCAGGCTCCCAGAAATTTTTTGACACTGTTGCAGATGCCCTGTCCGTCGAGACCGTACTTGGCGATCAGCTGCGCGGCCGGTCCGGATTCCCCGAAACGGTCCTGTATGCCGATACGCGCCATCCTGACAGGCAGTTTCTCGGAAAGCATTTCCGCCACGGCACCGCCGAGGCCGCCGATCACGGAATGTTCCTCTGCCGTGACGACTCTGCCCGTTTTGGCTGCCGACGCAAGGATCAGGTCGTCGTCCAGCGGCTTGATCGTGCAGATGTTCAGGACTTCAGCCTCTATGCCTTCCTCTTTCAGGAGCTTTGCGGCATCGAGCGCAGCAGACACACAGATGCCTGTGGCGACGATCGTCACATCGCTGCCTTCCGTGAGCTTGACGCCCTTGCCGATCTGAAACTTATAATCCGGCTTGTTGATGACCGGCACTGCGGCGCGCCCGAAGCGCAGGTACACAGGCCCGACATAATCCAGCGCTGCCTTGACGGCTGCCCTGGCTTCCACGTCATCCGCGGGGTTCATTACGACCATGCCCGGCAAAACACGCATCAGGGCCAGGTCTTCGAGGCACTGGTGGCTTGCGCCGTCCTCGCCGACGCTGATACCGGCGTGCGTGGCACCGATCTTGACGTTCAGGTGCGGATAGCAGATCGAATTGCGGACCTGCTCATACGCACGGCCTGCCGCAAACATCGCGAAAGAACTGGCGAAGGGGATCTTGCCTGTCGTGGCAAGTCCGGCCGCTATACCCATCATATCCGCTTCCGCTATGCCGCAGTCAATGTGGCGTGCGGGATATTTTTTCTTAAAGACGCCGGTCTTGGTGGCGCCGGCCAGGTCTGCATCGAGCACGACCATGTCCGGATACTGTTCGGCATATTCGACCAGCGCATTGCCGTAACTTTCCCGGGTGGCTATCTTTTTGATCTCGTCGCTCACAGCTGTTCACCTATCCTTTCCAGATCCTTCATCGCAGTCGCATACTCTTCGTCGTTAGGCGCCTTGCCGTGCCAGCCGACGGCGTTCTCCATGAAGGATACGCCCTTGCCCTTGACCGTCTTTGCGATGATCGCCGTCGGCATGCCCTTCGTCTGACGCGCCTCTGCGAATGCCGCGCGGATCTGGTCGAAGTCATTGCCGTCGATATTGATCACATGGAAATTGAAGGCCTCGAACTTTTTATCGATGGGATACGGGTTGTTGACCTCCGTAATGGGGCCGTCGATCTGCAGATTGTTGTTGTCCACGATGACGCAGAGGTTGTCCAGTTTCTTGGCCCCGGCGAACATGGAAGCTTCCCAGACCTCTCCCTCTTCCAGTTCCCCGTCTCCGAGGAGTGTGTAGACGCGGTACTGCCAGCCGCTGAGTTTCGCCGAAAGGGCGATGCCGCAGGCGGCCGCGATGCCCTGGCCGAGCGACCCCGAGCTCATGTCTATGCCCGGCAGGTACTGCATGGAAGGATGTCCCTGCAGGCGCGATCCCACCTGGCGCAGCGTGGTAAGTTCCTCCACCGGGAAATAGCCCCTCTGTGCCATTGCGGAATACAGGCCCGGCGCCGTGTGTCCCTTGGACAGGACAAAACGGTCGCGGTCCGCCTTCTTCGGATCCGACGGATCGATGTTCATCTCTTCAAAATACAGATATGTGAAAATGTCGGCCGCCGACAGTGATCCGCCCGGATGTCCCGATTTAGCGGCATGTACTGCTGTCACGATGCCCTTGCGCACCTCGTTGGCCTTTACGGCCAGTTCGTGATTGTCCACTTTGCTGCCTCCTTCTGTTTGACTGTATACCGGAGAAGATTATATCATCCCTTCTGGCCATAGTACGCATTCGCACCGTGTTTTCTGTAATAATGTTTGTCCTGCAGCTCCTGCGGCGCCGGCTGTACGTCGGCATTGATGGCCTCCGTACGGAGCGCCATCTTGGCTACTTCCTCGAGCACGACCGCGCTGTGCACGGCGTCCTCCGCATTCTTGCCCCAGGCAAACGGCCCGTGGTTCTTGCAGAGCACGGCAGGGACAGCTTCCGGGTCCTTGCCCAGCCTCGCGAATTCATTCACGATGAGGAGCCCCGTGTTTTTCTCGTAGGCATCCTCGATCTCTTCCTTCGTCAGGCAGCGCAGGCACGGGATCTCTCCGTAAAAATAATCCGCGTGCGTCGTGCCGTAGCAGGGGATGTCGCGTCCGGACTGCGCCCAGCTCGTTGCAAAGGGAGAGTGGGTATGCACAACACCGCCGATCTTTCCGAACGCTTTGTACAGCTCCGTGTGGGTCGGCGTGTCGGAGGAAGGATTGAGTTTTCCTTCCACGACCCTGCCTTCCAGATCGACGAGGACCATGTCCTTCGGCTTCAGCTTCTCATAGGGAACGCCGCTCGGCTTGATGGCGAAGATTCCCTTCTCCCGGTCGATGCCGCTCACGTTGCCCCAGGTGAAAGTGACCAGTCCGTAAACCGGCAGCAGCATGTTCGCTTCGTAAACTTCTTCCTTGAGATACTTCAGCATAACTTCTCCTTTTGCGTATCAGCGCATATTCTCTATTGCCGCATACTCTGCGGGAAGTCCCCGGCGGTACCGTTCGATGAATGCGTCAAAACCTTCCACATCCCTGGGATCGGGATCCACCGTCTCTCCGGCCGCACCGGCAAATACCGCCCTGTCCAGCCATTCCCCGAGGCTCTCGTCCCCGTTCCTGTCTGTGAGGAAGGAAGCCAGCAGAGCTATGCCCCAGGCGCCGCCCTCCCCTGCCGTCGTCATGCAGGTGACCGGCGCGTTCATGGCCGCCGCCAGAATATTCTGGCCTACCCCCCTGGTCTTGAACAGTCCGCCGTGCGCCATGAGGCGGTCCACACGGACGTGCTCCTGCCTGGACAGTATGTCATTGCCGATCTTGAGTGCTCCCAGCGCCGTAAACAGGTGCACACGCATGAAATTGGCCAGTGTAAAGGCCGAGTCGGGCTTCCGCACGAACAGCGGGCGTCCTTCCTCCGTACCGGCGATCGGTTCGCCCGAGAAGAAGTTGTAGGCCAGCAGTCCGCCGCAGTCGGCGTCGCCTTCCATGGCTTTGCGGTAGAGTGTGCCGTACAGTTTGTTTTTATCGGCCTCGATGCCCATGGCACCGCAGAACTCATCGAACAGATTCACCCAGGCGTTCAGGTCGG
>JALCRM010000021.1 GCA_022652545.1 Lachnospiraceae bacterium | reverse complement strand
CAGCGCCGACCTTTGTCTGCAGCATTTCATCCATAAGCTCCGCAGGCGCAAAGGATACGCGGGAAATGCCGAGCGCCTGGGAGAACTCTTTTGAACGGAACGGCTTATCGCCGCAGGTCACAAAAAGGAAAAAACAGCTTCTCTGCCGATTGCAGAGAAACAGTGTCTTGACCATTTTCATGTCCAGTTTCTGATCTATTGCCGTACAGTCATCCATCGTAATTGCTTCGTCGGTATCGACCCTTTCATAGGGGATCTGCAGTTCGTCCAGTGTTTTATACACTTTTTTCTGGAGCGGACTCTTTGTGACTGCCGGAGCTGATCTCCTGATCTCACTTACATAAAACATGGAATATTCCTCCTTTTCCGGATACAGGTCATTGTTGAGTATAAAGTGGTAAAATAGATTTGAAAAACGAATAAATATCATGAAATGGATGATAAAAGCAGATGGACGCGAAAGACATATCGATCCAGAAGTACATGGCCTTCATAACCACGGTGGAATGCGGCAGTTTTACGAAGGCGGCAGAGAAATTGAACTACTCCCAGTCAGGGATCAGCCGGATGATCGGAGATCTTGAGAAGGAGTGGAAGGTCACACTGCTCGACCGGGACAGAAACGGGGTATCCCTGACCTCGGACGGGCAGATGCTGATTCCGTTTGCAAAGGATGTTGTACGGGATTATCGTAGACTTCAGGAGCAGGTAGACGAACTGAGCGGCCTGAAAGCCGGCGTCATCAGGATCGGGACTTTTTCGAGCGTGGCTGCGCACTGGCTGCCGAATATCATCAGAGAGTATAGGAAGGCTTACCCGGATATAGATTATGAACTGCTGACAGGCGATTATGAGGAAATAGAGCAGTGGATCAGGGAAGGCCGCGTGGACTGCGGTTTTTTGAAGCTTCCTGCGGCTGCTGATCTGGAGAGTATTTTCCTGGAACAGGATCCCTATATGGCAGTCCTTCCCGAAGGACATCCGAGGGCGGACGCAAAGAAGTTTCCGGTAAAGGACTTTGAAAAAGAACCTTTTCTTCTGCTGGAACACGGCAGGCGGGAAGAAGTGTCGGAATTCCTGCAGCAGCAGGAATTGTCGCCGGAAATACGCTTTACTACCTGGGATGATTACGCGATCATGTCAATGGTGGAGAGCGGGCTCGGCATCAGCATACTTCCGAGGCTGATCCTGCGCAGGATCCCGTACAGGGTCATTGCAGTGCCGCTTTCGGCACCTCTGACCCGCAATATCGGGCTGGTACTGAAGAGCAGCCGGAGCGCTTCTCTTGCTACACGAAAATTCATGGAATATCTGCGGTTCAGAGGGTGAACCGGTAAGTACGATAAGGCAAAGTCCTGAAGATGAAAAAGTGTTTTGCGGCGCAGGCAGCCGTAAGCGGATATACCGTGACGGAGTACGCTGCCGTTGTGAAGGCAGTGAGATCGCCGGAGGCGGTGCCGGCGGCGCGGCAGTAAGAAAGGCTGATCTATGAAGGACCTGACCAAAGGAAGCCCGTTGAAGGCCATACTGCTGTTTGCGCTGCCGATCTATATCGGCCAGCTTTTTCAGTTATGCTACAGCATTATCGACACCCGTATCATCGGAGCCACACTGGGCGGGACATCTCTGGCGGCTGTCGGAGCGACCATTTCCCTGAGCGATATGCTCATCGAGTTTATAAACGGCATTGTCTGCGGGTTCGGCATCATCGTTGCAAGATTTACGGGCGCCAGGGCGGAAGACAGAATGAAGAAAGCCGTAGGCGGGACCTTTGTACTGGGTACGGCAATTACGGCACTGATCAGCATCCTCTGCCTGTGCTTTCTCCGCCCGATGCTGCGGCTGCTGAATGTATCCGACGGACTGATGCCGGAGGCCTCGTCCTACATCGGCATTATCATTGCGGGGCTGATGGCCACGACTCTTTACAACTGCTGCGCCGCAGTGCTGCGGGCCATCGGGGACTCCTATACGCCGCTGATCTTTCTGATCATTTCCAATGCACTGAACGTAGGTATGGATTATCTTTTTATACTGGGCTTTCATCTTGGAGTCGGCGGCGCAGCGCTGGCGACAGTTGCCGCGCAGGCCGTCTCTGCAGTGATCTGTCTCCTCTACATGAGAAAGAAATACAGTCAGCTGGTACTTCGGAGACAGGATCTTGTACCTGACAGGGAGATCTGCAGGCAGCTTCTCCCCACGGGCCTTTCCATGGGCTTTATGATCTCTTTTGTCACGCTTGGATCGCTGGCTCTGCAGACCTGCATCAATACCTTCGGGAACAGCATTATCGTGGCACACACCGCAGCCCGGAAACTGACGACGGTTTTTCTCACACCGTTTTTTGTGCTTGGGACAGCGCTGGCGACGTACTGCGGACAGAATCTCGGCGCCCGGGAATACGGACGTATCAGAAAGGGAATACGGGATGCGATCCTTTTCTCGCTCGGCTGGTGTCTGATCGTGATCGTCCTCGTATATACGCTTTCAGGCCCCATGGTCAGCGCCATAACGGCGAGCCGCGACAGCGAAGTTCTCAAAATGGCGACACTGTATCTCAAAGTGAATTCTGTCCTGTATTTTCTTCCGGCGGTCATCTGCATCCTGCGAAACAGCATGCAGGGCTTCGGGGATACAAAGACTCCCCTTGTTTCCAGCCTGATCGAACTGACCGGCAAGGTGCTGATCGCTTGTTTTCTTGCGCCGGCCATCGGATATATGGGTGTGATCATTTCGGAACCCATTGTCTGGTCAGTGATGATCATACCGCTTCTTGTCAGTTTCAAAGGAAAGAAAGAGGGATGACATGCAGATGACGATCAGTAATTCGGGAATTGATATCTATCTGATCACGGACGTTTCGTGCATCCTTCTGCTGCTTCACGTTTTACAGAAGCTGAAAATATCGGTCGGCAGCGAAGATGAGATCAAATTCTTCAGGAAAATGATCCTGTCCTTTTTTGTATATGTGCTGATGGATGCTCTCATGGTTTTCTTCATGGAAAGCCTTGCGGTCTTCCCGCCTGCGGCTTGCTGCGTGATCTCAGCCCTGGACGAGATCTCACTGGCAGCGGTAGGACTTTACTGGTTTCTGTTCGGAACGACCAGACTCGGATATGCATGCAGCGACTCCGTGAGATTCAGGATGCTGGCGGCGATTCCCTTTGCGGCGGTTGTGGTGTTTTCTGTAACATCGCCTTTTACGGGACTCCTGTTCAGGATCTCACCGGAAGGCGTCTACAGCCGGGGACCTCTGTTTGCCGTGCAGGCCGGCATCACGTTTCTGTATAACCTGTCTGTACCGGTCCTGGCGGTCATCAGAAGCGCCAGGACGAAATCTCCCTCCGAACGCGATAAGGCGATTTCGCTGATCAAGTTCGTGGTCGCGCCGCTGTGTTCCGGCATCATACAGTGGATCAACCCGAATACGCCGATCCTCTGTCTCGGGCTGGTTCTCGGCATCTACTACGTGTTCATCGATATTCTGGATATGCAGATCTTCAATGATGCGCTTACGGGGCTCAACAACCGGAGAAGAGCGGAGAGATATCTGACGGAGTGCATCGATATGGTCAGCGCGGAAAAGCATCTTTATGTTTCCATGATCGATGTGGACCACTTTAAATGCATCAACGACAGGTACGGGCATGCGGAGGGCGATCGCGCACTGAAACTCATGGCTGATGCGCTGAAGGTCACTGCCGACAGGTACCACGACTTTTCAGCCCGGATGGGAGGGGACGAATTCCTGTTCAGCGTGCTTCGTCAGCCGGGCATGGATGCAGACGATGTCACACAGACCCTCAGGCAGGAGCTGGACCGGCTCACGGCTGCTGCAGGTGTGCCATACCGGATCGGTTTCAGCATCGGCTGCGCGGAATGCAGTTCCGCTTCCGATTCTTTGGCAGCCCTGACGAAGGAAGCAGACAGCAGGCAGTATGTGATGAAACGGCATCACCATGAAGAAACGGGATCGTAGCTGTCAGAAAAAGCCGGAAATACACGGGAATGTACAGGAACGGCAGAAGCTGTCTTGAAATCCTGAAGGACGGATGATAAATTAAAATATATTATGAAATTTAACAGCGACCGTCAGAGCACGATCGCTGTTTCTGTTTGATTTTCTTCATGGAGGTAAAAATGGATCTGACATCGGACATGCTTCGATATTCTCCAATCAGGCGGTTCCTGGCCGGTCTGCTTTCGTTTTTCCTTATTTTTACGGCAGTCCTGCCTGTTTCGGCGGCCGCTTCATCAGGTGCCCTTGTCAGACTCGTTTCAGTCGGACTCTTTACGGGCGAGGGATATGCGGAGGTGGACCGGGACGGCCACTGGAGCGGGATCGACGTCGAGATCACGGAAAATATTGCACAGACAGCCGGCTTCAAGGTGAGCTTTGTCGAAGAAACTTCTCTGCAGCAGGCATTTCAGGACCTGGAAGACGGAAAGATCGACATGCTCGCCGATATAGCCAAAACAGAGGAGCGTGAGAAAAAGTATCTTTACAGCGATTATGAACAGGGCAGCGTCGGCAACAACATTTTTGTGCCGGAAAGCGATGACCGCTGGGATTATGAAAACCTGGAACAGTTCAGGACCATGACCTTCAGCTGCGAAAGAGAAAATATTGCAGGGACGGATTTCCGCAGCTGGTGCAGCCAGCGTGGATTCACGCCGAATATCGTGCTGTACGATTCCGGCGCAGAGGCCGTAAAGGCAGTTACTGAAGGAAAAGCTGACGCATATGTGGACGGCGAGGACTTCCTCAGCGGCTTTAAATCGATCCTCAGTTTTGCCCCGGCTCCGTATTATTACATATTTGCAAAAGGCAGCATGGACCTCAAACAGGAAGTCGATACGGCGCTCGGGCAGATCTATATCCAGGATCCGCTGTATGAGAAAGAACTTCTGGATAAATATGTCAACATGACGCAGAACAGGACCGTTGCCTTTTCCGAAGATGAAAAAGCATACATAGCGTCAAATCCGGTCGTGCATGTTGCGGTACTGAAGGGCGATGCCCCTTATTTTTCAGGTACCGCAGAGGCTCCGCAGGGGATCATACCGGAATTTTACAGACAGGTCGCCGGGGAAACCGGGCTGACCTTTAAGTATCTGGTGTATGACAACCAGGAAAAGGCAATTTCGGCAGTGCTGTCGGGAGAAGCCGACATCGTGGGTATGTACAGTGAAAATATCACGCAGGCCTACGACCAGGACATTACCCTGACCAAGAAGTATACGACAGTCAGCACTGTCCTGATCACGAATGCCGGAACGGACAGCAGCTCGATCAAAAAAATCGCGGTAAAGGAAAGAAGCCGCACGACCATCCGGGACAATCTGCCGGATGAACTCCGGGATGCGGAAATGATCTCCTGCGAAACGGCGGAAGACTGTTTCAATGCGCTGACAGACAAAAGGGCAGATGCGGTTGTCATCGGCCTGCCCAGTGTCACCTATTTTCTGAACCAGCGGAATCCTTCCGCCTACAGTATGACCACAGTGCCTTCCGTCAACCTGGACCTGTGTGCGGCGGCAAGAAGCGACCACCACACACTGGTGATGGTCCTCGACAAGGGGATAGACGCGGCCTCCTATCTTATCAACGGCATTATAACTTCCAATACCGTTTCAGGCAGCAGCCTGGAGGCGATCATCGCCAGAATACCGGCGGGGATCATCGTATCTTTTTCCTGTATCATGGTCTTTCTTGTCCTGCTCCTGCTGTGGGCCGTGGTGGCGCTGATCAGGAGCAGAAAGGTAAAAATAGCGGCGGTCAGGTCGGAAGCCGAGGCCAGGGAACTGCGCATCAAGGCAGAAGCGTCCGAAAAGAGTGCGGAGGAGAAGAACGCTTTCTTTGCCAATATCAGCCATGACATGCGTACGCCGCTCAACGGGATCCTCGGCTTTGCGGATCTGGCGGAAAAACAGGATTCCCTCGACAAGGCGAAGAACTATATCGGCAAGATCAAGCTGTCCGGCAATCTGCTGCTGAATCTGATCAACGACACGCTGACCATTTCCAAAGCGGAAAACGGCAAGCTGGAACTGAAACCGGAACCTGTCAGTACGGAGATGATGACCGCCGGGCTCACGGATTCCATACAGTCCCTCGCTGCCAGGAAAGGCGTCGAATTTACGGTGGACAGGAGCGGACTGCGCCCGCGGGCTGTTTTGGCTGACAAGCTGAACCTTGAGAAAATCCTTCTCAACCTTCTCTCCAATGCCGTCAAGTTTACGCCGCCCGGAGGCCATGTGCGCTATACTGTATACGATGATCCGAAGGGCTCGCAGGATCCGGATATCGTTGCCACGGTTGCGGATGACGGCATCGGGATGAGCGAAGAATACATGCGCCATATGTATGAGCCGTTCAGCCAGGAAAAACGCCATGGATACGAGTCTGTAGGCACCGGCCTCGGACTGTCTATCGTAAAGCAGCTCACAGAGCTTATGGGCGGAACGGTGACGGTAAAGAGCAGGCCGGGTGAAGGTACGACCTTCACAGTGCGGCTGCATCTGGATGAAGTGCCGCCGGAGTCAGTAAAGACGGAGAAAGGTCTGCCGGCGGAAAGTCTTTCCGCACTGCAGGGGAAAAAGATCCTCCTTTGTGAAGATAATATGCTGAACCGCGAGATCGCGTCCGCACTGCTGAAGGACAAAGGCATGCTGCCGGTCATGGCGGAAAACGGACAGATCGGCCTGGATATTTTCTCGCACAGCGGCCCCAGGGAATTCTCGGCGATCCTGATGGATGTCCGCATGCCTGTGCTGGACGGCTATGAGACGACAAAAAGGATACGTGCACTGAACCGCCCCGATTCCGTGACTGTGCCGATCATAGCCATGACGGCGGATGCCTTTGCGGATGACGTGCACAGGTGCCTTGATGCAGGCATGAACGGCCATATCGCGAAACCCATAGATCCGGAGAAACTGACGGCAAAGCTTGCAGAGGTACTGACGTAGCGCCGCTGCTGTCGGGCAGGGAAGAAAGGCGGCAATGTCAGTGCAGGACGGGGTCCATGCAGTAGAAGAAATTGCGAAGAACACCTGGCGTATCGACGAAAGCGGGTTTGTGAACTGCTATCTGCTTACAGGCAAAACAGGCGCGCTGCTGATAGATACCGGGGCAGGTGCGGGCAGGCTGCGGGAAACGGTGGAAGATCTGACGGATCTTCCCGTGACGGTCGTTCTGACACACGGGCACTGTGACCATGCGGGAGGCACCGGGTGGTATCCGGCTTACCGGATCCATCCCGCAGACCGCGCACCGGTATACAGGATAATGAGTTCCGGGTTAGCCGTGAAAGCTCTGCTGAACGGAATGAAGAACAAAGCCCCGGCCGGCATGACAGTCATGCCGGAATTTCCGAAGAAGCCATTTCGTGCGAAGGCTGTCAGCCTGTCGGAAGAGCAGTGTTTTGACCTGGGGGAACGTCTTATCCATACGATCTCTGTCCCCGGGCATACGCGCGGTTCCATCGCCCTGGAAGATGAAAAGCAGAAGCTGCTGTTTACGGGAGACGACATCAATGTATCGCTGTGGATGCAGCTTCCGGGCTGTACCACGCTTCAGGAATGGCTCCCTGGCGGGAGAAAACTGCTGATTCTTGCGAAGGACCGCGAGGCTTTCGGAGGACACGGCAGCGGGCGGCAGAGCATCCGGCAGATGGAACAGACCGTGGGGCTTGCCGAAAAACTGCTGGGTTCGCCCGGGCTGTACGGCGGCCGGGGGACCCTGACCTATCCGGATGCAGAGACCTTTCCGCAGATCGTCTACCGCAGCAGGACACTCCGGAAAAACCGGACAGTGCCTGCATAACTGAAAAAACTTATACACAGGGAGGAAATATGCTGGATTATACAAAACTGGACAAAATTCTGTACGGCGGCGACTACAACCCCGAACAATGGCCCGAGGAGACATGGCCGGAAGATATGCGGATGTTCAGGCTTGCCGGGATCGACATCCTGACGCTGAATGTTTTTTCCTGGGCTGCGATACAGCCGTCCGAGGACTGCTATGACTTTTCACGTCTGGACCGGATCGTGGAACTCGCAGAGAAAAACGGCATCAGGATCTGCATGGCCACGTCGACCGGCGCGCATCCTGCCTGGATGGCGATGCGCCATCCGGATATCCTGCGGACAGACGAACACGGGATCCGCAGAAAATTCGGAAGCAGGCACAATTCCTGTCCGAACAGTCCCACATACCTGAAGTACGGACCGGCGCTCGCGGGGGCGCTCGCGCAGCATTACCGCGGCCGCGAAAGTATTGTGGCCTGGCATATCTCCAATGAATACAGCGGGGAGTGCTACTGTGAAAACTGCGAGAAGGCTTTCCGGGACTGGCTGAAGGAAAAATACGGGACCATAGAGGCAGTGAACGCCGCCTGGGACACGGCCTTCTGGGGGCACACATTTTACGGCTTTGAGGAGATCGTGGTGCCGGACTACCGCAGCGAGATGTTTGAAGGCGGGCGCACTACCTTTCAGGGGATCTCGCTGGACTACAGGCGCTTTATGTCGGATTCCATGCTGCGGGAGTGTCTGCTGGAGGCAGACGAGATCCGGAGCGCTGTTCCGGACGCTGTCATAACCACGAATTTCATGGCCCTTTACAAGGGACTGGATTATGCGAAGTGGGCAAAACATCTGGATGTGGTCGCGCTGGACTGCTATCCGTCCAACGGGGATCCGTGGACGCGGACTTCCATGACACACGACCAGATGCGCGGCCTGAAAAACGGGGATCCCTACATGCTGATGGAGCAGACGCCGAGTGTCACGAACTGGCAGCCCTACAATGCCCTGAAGAGGCCGGGCGTCCTGAGGCTCCTGAGCTGGCAGGCCGTCGCTCACGGCGCGGATACAGTCATGTTTTTCCAGATGAAGCAGAGCATCGGAGCCTGCGAGAAATATCACGGTGCAGTCATCTCCCATGCAGGCAGCGAGGATACGCGGGTCTTTCGCGAGATCGCCGCACTCGGCACGGAACTGAAGGACCTGGGTGCCAGGACACTGGGATCGAGGACTGCGGCTTCGGCTGCTGTTTTGTTCGACTGGGACAACTGGTGGGCGATCGAAAACTCGGCAGGCCCCAGTACGGATATCCGCTATCTTACGGAAGTGGGGCGCATGTACAGTGCGCTGCGTTCCATGAACTACGATGTCGACCTGGTGGCTCCCGATCAGCCTCTGGATACCTACAGGCTCGTTTGCGCGCCTCTCTGGTATATGGTGAAGGGCCGTGACGATGAGAATGTCCGCCGGTACGTTGCGGGCGGCGGGACCTTCGTCACCTCGTTTTTCAGCGGGATCGTACAGGAAAACGATCTTGTGACGACCGGCGGGTATCCGGGAAAACTGCGCGATATCCTCGGGATCTGGGTAGAAGAGAACGACGCGCTTCCGTCCGGCAGTCAAAACAGCTTCCGATACGGAGGCAGGGAATACCCGGCCGGTATCCTGTGCGATATCCTGCACCTGCGGGGAGCACAGCAGATCGATGAAGGCGGATATACAGGCGACTTCTACAAGGGCTCGCCGGTCGTGACCGTAAATCACTTCGGGAAAGGGCGCGCGTACTATATCGCGACGGCTTCCGGCCCGGAGTTTTACCGCAGTTTTCTCGGAGACCTGTGCAGGGAACAGGGAATGGAACCGGTGATGGAAGTGCCTGCGGATGTCGAAGCCACCTGCCGCAGGAAGGAAGGTGCCCGCTTTGTTTTCCTGCTGAATCACAAAGCGGAAGCTGTAAAGGTCAGGATCCCGTGGGACTGCGCGGAACTGCTGAAGGGCGGTACTTACCCGGCCGGCAGTGAGATCGGACTTGCAGGGTACGACGTGCGGATCTTCGAGATCCCGGACGGCAGCGCCGGATGCCAACAGGTGTAAAACGGTATATAATAAAAAAATCATATACGGAGTGCAGATCCGGTTTATCAAACTGCAGCAGCGGTGCCCAAGAGCGGCAGCGGCGCCAGGAAGCGGCGCCGGCCGCCCACTTCGGAGAATCTGAAGATTCTCCTCATGGAGGTATAGATGAATAAAATTATTTTAGCCGCGGAGACCGGGTCTGACATCACGCCGGAGATCGCCGCACGTTACCATGTTGCGGTTGTGCCCATGCATGTCACGATGGGAGAGGAAACGCGGGATGACGGTTCCTTTCCCTCAGAGGAGTGCTGTACCTGGTTTGACAGATCCGGGCAGCTTCCCAAGACCAGCGGCTGTTCACCGGAGGATTTCCGGAAGGTGTTCGACCGCGTGCATGCGCAGGAACCGGAAGCGGGGATCCTGTATCTGGCGTATTCGGCATGTACCACAGTGTCTTTTTCTTCAGCCCATATTGCGGCAGAGGGCCGCGATTATGTGAAGCTTGTCGATACAAAGCAGGTCTCCGGAGGACAGCTGATGACAGTGATGCTGACAGCCCGGATGCTGGAGGCGCACCCCGAGACCACGCTGGACGAGGCCGCCGGCTTTGCGGAAAAAACAGCGGCATCCGTGCAGATGTGTTTTGTCCCGGCGGACCTGAAGTACCTTCGGGCCGGAGGACGCTGCAGCAACGCGGTGTACATCAGCGGGAAACTGCTGCAGATCCATCCCTGTATAGAAGTACTGGACGGAAAACTGCTTGCAACAAAGCGGCTGCGCGGTAATTTCAAACGCCTCATTCCGGATTTCGTCAAAGAATACATCACCTTCAATCACATGGAAAAAGAGCCGCTGTTCCTGCTCTGGACCCCCGGATTTTCCGATGAAAACAAAGCGCTCGTCGAACAGGCGGCGCGTGACTGCGGCCATCCTGATTTCACCTGGATCAAAACAGGCTGCGTGATCACGACACACGGCGGCCCCGGTGCTTTCGGGATCGTCGGCATACGCGGAAAACAGTGACGGAGGCGCGAAAAGATATAACGATGACCGAAGAAGAGTACCGGGAAAAGGTCATGGGCTGCTGGCTCGGGAAAAACATCGGCGGGACGCTCGGAATGCCGATGGAATGGG
Source organism: Lachnospiraceae bacterium (assembly GCA_022652545.1). Classification (GTDB taxonomy): domain Bacteria; phylum Bacillota; class Clostridia; order Lachnospirales; family Lachnospiraceae; genus CAG-791. The sequence continues at coordinate 8,188 of JALCRM010000021.1, read as the reverse complement.
AGAGGAAGCCCAACAATGTCAGTTACTATACGCATGACATTACGGGGGAGCCGTTGCCGAACGACGATCTGGACATACAGATCCTCTGGCTGCTGGCCCTGGAAGACTGCGGATTCCCTGTCGACGCTAAAATTCTCGGCAGTTATTTTAACGAGTTCATGATATTTACGCACGCCGAATATGGCACGGCCAAGGCAAATCTGCGTGCGGGACTGCAGCCTCCCGTTTCCGGTTCCTACAACAATGCGTTCCGGGACAGCTGCGGAAGCTACATCCGTTCCGATATCTGGGCCTGTATTTTCCCGGGCGAGCCGGAAAAGGCAGCTTCCTGCGCCTTTGAGGATGCCATCGTGGACCATGGCGGCGGGGAAGGTGTTTATGCGGAAGTGTTTATGGCGGCGCTGGAGAGCGCGGCCTTCTATATCCGCGACATCCGGGTCCTGATCCGGATCGGACTCAGCTATATACCGGAAACATGCGCAGTTTCAAAGGCGGTGCGCGACGCTGTCAGAACCTATGACGAAGGAATGTCGGAGGCGGATAGCCGCACCTATATCATGCAGCATTACATCGGCCATCTGGAATGGCATGCGATCTCCCGGGAAGATGAGGAAAAAGGCTATGCGGACGGCCCCATGGGATGGGATGTACCGTCCAATCTGATGATCATCATCTACGGCCTGCTTTTTGGCGGCGGAGACTATGAAAAAGCCATGTGTACCGCAGTGCATTACGGAGAGGACACGGACTGCACGGCAGGTACGATCGCCGCACTGTACGGGATCATGGAAGGCAGAAGCGTCTTTGCGGAAAAGTGGGTGAAACCGGTAGGCGGAAAGATCGTTACGGTAAGCATCGATCCGTTCAGGATGGGCAGCAGGATCCCGGCAACGCTGGATGAAATGACAGACAGGGTGATGAAGATCCGCGCCAGGGCACACGCGGGCGCCGGAGCAGGAAATGTGGCGCTTTGCCTGCAGGGTACGGCAGCGGACACCTCTCCGGAAGGCTGCGTGAAAGACGGCAGCGCCGGCCCCGCGGATGCAGAGGATCCTGAGGACGCGGACAGATTTCTGGCGGCGCCCTGGTTTCTTGATCTCTATGATGACATGGACTGCGTACGATATTTCTTCGAGGATCTGCATGTGCGGCTGGACTATTGCGGCAGCCCGGTGATCGAGGCCGGAAAGGCCAAAAAGATCCGCTTCATTCTGTCAGACACATCTCACGCGGTCACTTCGGACCGCCTGAATGTTTATCTGTATGCAAGGGACGGCGCGGAGATCGCCCCGCAGCGGGAACAGAGCGTATTCCTTACCATGGCACATATGGGCAGCGGTATCAGCGAAATTTACTATGAGATCAGCGCGGAGCGCCCGCTCCGCCCGGTGTATCGCTTTGTGGCCGAGTTTATTTTCGAGGACAGTAAAAACAACAAGGTCATGGATGTGCCTTTTGTACTGCTGAGCGAAAGCGGCAGAGCACTGCCTGTCAGATGGGAAAAGAGAGGTCCGGCAGCAACGCCCAATCTGCCCCGTATCTGATCCGGCCGGATATCGCGCCGTATCTGCAGCCTGTATTCGATATCATCCCGATGTGCCTGAAAGCGCCGGTCTTATCTGAGACAGCGCAGAGAAACTTCCATTCCGGGCCTGCCTTCGAGCATGACACGGCCGGCGGTATGGAAACAGCCGGTATCGAAGGCAGCGTACAGAGTGTAATCCGCCGCAAAAACTTCCAGCACGCCGCGGTCTGCCACAAAAAGAAAATCCAGCAGGTCCGGACCCAGATAGGCTTCGCCGGCGGTGTCCGGGCCGTTTACCCGGAGTATGCCGCTGTCCGGGTCGTATACCGCTTTGACCCCGAAGAAATCTGCATGCAAAGGAGCAGCCGAAGGCAGCAGGACACTGGCCGCGACTGCGGTTTCCTCCGGCAGAGTCCGTTCATATCTTTCATCCGCTCCTTCCTTCCCCTTGTTTTCCGGTTCAATTTCTTCCTTTGCTTCGGAAAAGAACTCCCTTACCGGCTTCATCTGCAGGATCGGGCCAAAAGGCGAGGCAACGGCCGACAGCTCGACCGGCAGGCCGTACATGCCCGTGAAAGTATTGCCGTGTGTCTTTGTCCGCAGCCAGGGCACGCTGATCAGGCGGTCTTCGGTGCCGGACCAGGTCTGTGCGGCGTAGGGAAGCGCTGTGCGGTATGCCTCGTGCCGGATGTGGTCCGTATGAAAGCGGTAGCCGTCGAACCGGCCGAAATAATAGTATCCGTCGGCACTCCAGAATACCCAGATCTTTTCACTGTCGCTGCCAGGCAGTGATAGCTGAAAAAGGTCCGGGCACTCCCAGCTGTTTGCAAAGGAGATCACCTGTGTCTTTTCCCAGTTGCGCAGATCAAAGGAATGGGCGATCGCGAACCGGTCCTTATCGAGATAGAGCACCATGTTGTAAAAGCCGCACTCTTCGTTCCAGAAAACCTTGGGATCACGTGCGCTGCAGCCCAGGTCGCCGATCAGGACATCGCCGTCAGGCTTTCTGAGTGTTCTGCCGCCGTCCGTGCTGTAGGCCAGATTCTGTGTGAAAGGAAGCCCGCTGCACCATGAGCGGACCTTGTTCTGGCTGTCCATCTGGGCACCGGCGACAGTATAGAAATACAGAAGAGTATCGGCCGGCAGTCCCAGCATCGAATGATCGTTCCGTATCGCACAGCCTGAAAAGGCGGCGCCTGTTTCCGAAGGAAGCAGTACAGTTTCCGTTTCGGAAAAATGCAGCAGATCCCGGGATTCGCTGTGCCCCCAGCTCATATTGTTCCACTCGGTTCCGCAGGGATTATATTGATGATAAAAGTGGTAGATACCGTTGCGGAAGACCAGTCCGTTCGGGTCGTTGCACCAGCCGTGTCCGGGGGTGTAATGCAGGAAAGGCCGCAGCGGGTCCGGTTCCGGCTGTTCATATGAAAATGTGACGGCTTCGAAGAACGATGCGGGAAGATCGCCGGAGAAAGCGGCGGAAACTGCGCCGTCCGGCATACGTACAGAGGCTGTATAGAGGTAAGGCGCATCGACCGGCACCATGAGTTCGGTGTATCGCCTGCCGTCGATCAGGATCTCCAGGCGCTGCAGCGTCGGCCCTGAGTATACCGGAAAATGCAGATAAATACTGCTCTTCTCGCCCGATACACCGGGAGCTTCTCTGTGATCCGATTCTGAAAGTATCTGCCGGACAATTTCCATATTATAAATCCCTCCGATCATGTTTTTTGACGGATCGCTGATCCGCAGGCACACAGCAGCGAAAAAAATCAGGAAATAACAGATAAAACACCTTGAAACACTGATAGAATCTAGTGTGAAACGATTTCATACCTATGTATAAATAGTATTACCGCACAAATCAGATGTCAATAACCCCGGCATAAATCCCTGTTCCGCAAAATATAGATGTGCAATATGCATAATTTAAGGCAGATTAAAATGTGCATAATGTGAAAATAATCCATATTTAGTGAAAAACATATTGACGTATTCCGGCAGGCAATGCTATCATCATTTCAGGATGAAACGTTACACGAGCGACACGAAGTGGTGCCGCCGGAGATCGGAAGACAGTTGTACACATGTCAGACGGAAAGCCCGAAAGGGGCGATTCCCAAAAGGAGGAAAGTATGAACAAGAAGGCAGTAGCAATTGTACTTGCAGCATCGACAGCCTTGTCACTGGCGGCATGCGGCAGTTCCACGAGCAGCACGGGCACTGCGGCGGCAACTTCCGCAGCAGCAGCTACTGCAGCTGCAGCGGCAACGTCGGCAGCTGCGGACGGAACAGCATCTTCCGGTGCGGCTGCATCGATCACCCTCTTCAATTCCAAGATGGAGATCCAGGATCAGTTCGAGACGCTGACGGATACCTATGAGAAGGCAACGGGCGTACATGTTGAATGCTACTATTCAAGTGATACGGTGGCTTCGCATATCGCTTCCAAATATGCGGCAAACGATCCCTATACGATCATGATGGTAGATGCCAAGGATGTGTATTCTCTCGGACCGCAGTATGCAGCGGACCTTTCCTCTGAAAAGTGGGTGAGCGATACAAACTACGCGATCCAGGTAGACGGCAAAACACTCGGCTTCCCGTTCTGCGTAGAGGCCCGCGGTCTGATGTACAACGGCGATGCGATCAAGAAGATCACCGGAGAAGATTTTGACCCGACCAAATATGAGACACTGGATTCCTTCAAGGAACTTCTGGCAAAACTCGTAGCGGGCGGCATGGCAAGTCCGGTCGGTATCATGAAGGAAGACTGGTCCCTCGGAGCTCATTATTTCCAGGAAGTATATGAAGAGCGCGATGACGTCGACAGCTTCATCAGCAGCCTGAAGGCCGGCACCGAAGATCTTACGAAGGATGCCAAGTTCAATTCCCTGATGGATACCTTCGATGTTCTCAAGGAAAACAATTACGCAAAGGATTCCGCAATTTCTGCAGAGCGTGAAACCTCCGAAATGAAACTGGCACAGGGTGACATCGCCTTCATGTTCGGCGGCAACTGGGACTGGGCAGAAATCAATCAGTATGACTACACCGACGGCATCGGCATGATGCCGGTCCCGCAGAATACCGATGACGGTTCCAACACGAAGCTGGTAGGCGGCGGCTCCAAGTACTTCATGATCGACAGTTCCGATGCGACCAACGATGCAGAGCGTCAGGCAGCCAAAGATTTCCTCAACTGGCTTGTCAGTGATCCCCAGGGCCAGAGCTTCCTTGTCAACGACTGCAGCCTTGTACCCGCATTCAAATCCAACACACTGGCAGTTCAGGATCCGCTCGGCGCAAGTGTAAAGCAGTATGCAGATGCCGGCAACCTGATCGCCAACTACAACTACGATCCGGATGATCATTATTCAAAGGTCGGCGCATCCATGCAGAAATACCTGGCAGACCAGATCGACAGGGCAGGTCTTGCAACGGAAGTCGAAGACTACTGGAAATCCGTAAAGTGATAAGGCCCACAGTGGATATCGGTTAACCGACGGCCGCGGCCGGGGGTTCCAGGGAACCTCCGGTCGGACCGGCAGAAAGGAAGTGATCGGTCTTGAAGAGAAATAAGATGTCCTATAAAGTCGGTATATTCATGCAGTTCGCCGGTGTGGCGGCTTTCTGTTTTATCTGCGTGGTCATCCTCCCTCTGTTTTACGGCCTGTATCTCACTTTTACGAGCTGGGACGGCGTTTCGAAGACCAAGCCCTTTGTAGGACTGGCCAATTACGCAGCCACATTTGCCGATACGGATTTCTGGGTGTCGATCGGCCGGACGTTCTTTTATTCCTTCTTTGCTGTCATACTTGTGAATATTGTCGCATTCCTGCTGGCGTACATGGTCACGAGCGGTGTCAAAGGACAGAACTTCTTCCGGGCCGGCTTCTTCGTTCCCAACCTGATCGGCGGCATTGTTCTGGGTTTTGTATGGAAATTCGTTTTCAACCGCGCCTTTGTTGCGATAGGGAATTCCCTGAATATCGAAGCAATGAAGAATTCCCCGCTTTCCACGACCGGCGGAGCGATGTTCTGCCTGATCCTCGTGGCAGTCTGGCAATACGCCGGCTATATGATGCTGATCTATGTGGCGGGCTTTATGAGCGTGGATCAGTCGCTGCGCGAAGCGGCCAAGGTGGACGGGTGCACAAACCAGCAGGCTACACGTTTTGTCATCATTCCCATGATGCGCACCTCGTTCGTTACATGCCTGTTCCTGACGATCACCCGCTGCTTCATGGTCTACGACGTGAACCTTTCCCTGACGGGCGGCGAACCGTACAATTCTTCCGTACTGGCAGCCATGCACGTGTACAATCAGGCATTTACCTATAAGAACTACGGTACAGGCCAGGCTGAAGCGCTTGTGCTGTTCATCATCTGCGCTGTCATCGGCATGTGGCAGGTCAGGGTAGGACGGAAAGGAGAGGTGGCGGCATGATGGATTCAGAAAAAGCAAGAAGGGCCAAAACGATCTCTCATATTATCATGATCGCAGTCCTCATCGTTCTCCTGATCCTGTTTATTTTCCCGTTCATCATGGTCGTGATCAACGTGTTCAAGACCAAGGCCGACATTACATCCAACCCGCTTGCACTGGTCGGAAAACACGGGTTCACGCTGAAAAACTTCCCGAAGGCCATCGATAAGATGAACTTCTGGCAGACGATCGGAAACTCTGCCTTCGTCACTACGATCTCCACCGTGCTGATCGTGCTGCTTTCCGCAATGTGCGCCTATGTGGTGACCAGGTACAGCGAGTGGAAGGCGTCCAAACTGCTGTTTACCGCGATGATCGCTTCCATGGTCGTACCGTTCCAGGTGCTGATGATCCCGCTGGTCTCCATATACGGCGGCACACTTGGCATCCTGAACCACAGATGGACCCTGATCTTCATGCACATCGGCTTCTCGCTTTCCATGGCCGTTTTCATCTTCTCCGGCGCGATCCGTTCCAACATACCGCTGGAACTGGAAGAGGCTGCGGATATCGACGGCTGTTCGAAATGGCAGACCTTCTGGAGAATCGTGTTCCCGCTGCTCAAGCCTACGATCGCCACGATCGTCATCATAGACGCCATGGCATTGTGGAATGACTACCTGCTTCCTTCGCTGGTACTGGGAAGAAAGGAACTCTATACCATCCCGATCGCCATGCAGTCGTTCTACGGGACCTATACGACAGATATCGGACTGGTTCTGGCAGCGCTTCTTCTTGCGATGCTGCCGATCCTCATTCTGTTCATGTTCCTGCAGAGATTCATTATTGAAGGCGTTGTAGCTGGTGCCGTAAAAGGCTAAAAAAAACGCCCGGCAGCCTGGCTGCCGGGCGTTTTGATTTTTATCTCTGCGGGGTTGTCGTGCCACCCTCCTCGAAATGGACAGGCAGACACAGGAGAGAGGGAACTGCAGTTCCCTTTTCCCTGAGAACGAGTTCCACACAGGCCCTGGCGATGTCTTCCACAGGCTGTACGATCGTGGAGCAGAAATAGTCAAAATATCCGAATTTCCGGATCCCGTCATATCCGATGAGCTGCAGATCTTCGGGAACATGCAGGCCCTTTGCCGACAAGTACCGCATCACCTGGTAGCCGCAGGCATCGCTGATGGCAAAGATACCGTCGAAAGCCGGTTTCCCTCGGCGGATGCGGCTGTCCAGAAAATCAGCCAGCGGCGCAAAGTCGTCGGCACCGGTACGGAAACATTCCTCGAAAGAAATACCCTGCTGCCGGCAGTAAGAGACAAAGCCGTCGCGGCGCTTGGTCACTTCCGTTTCCACGTCCGTGGCTGTGCCGAGAAAAGCCAGTCTGCGGCATCCCAGAGCATACAGTTTTGCCGCTGCGATCTGTCCGCCGCCGTAATTGTCGGAACTCACGCAGGAAATATCCGGGGAAAAACGGCGGTCGATGCTGACCACAGGCAGCCCCTCGGGGAAGTCGAGCTTGGTGGAATAGGAAAGCACGATGATCCCGTCTGCACGGTTCTGGCTCATCATCGTCATGATGGACTGTTCATCGCCGCGGTCCGTTGTGCAAAGCAGCATCCGGTAGCCGCGTTTTGACAGTTCCATGTTGAGGCTTTCCGCGATACTCGAATAGAAAGTATTGTAGATATTGGGAATGATCAGCGCGATCGTAAGTGTTTTGGCAATCTTCAGGCTCTTGGCAAAATCGTTGACCTGATAGTTGAGCTTTGCGATCGCTCTGTCGACACGGGACTTGTAATCCTCACCGACCGGAATGCCGTTGACGACCTTGGACACAGTGCCCAGCGCCACGCCGGCCTCCCGCGCCACATCTTTCATCGTAGGTGTACCATTTTTTAACGACATCGTTTCACCTCCGAAAGCATTTCTGATTCACTAATTGTACAATAAATGAAGCACCAATGGAAGAAATCGTTGTGAAACGAGATCGCGACCTGCAGATACAGAAAAATGAGGTCGCAAACAACAGATAACAGAAAAGGAGCCGCGCCATGAAAAAAGCGGAAAACAAGATCATGCTCATCACCTATGCAGATTCCATGGGGAAGAACCTGAAGGAACTGGACGAGGTTCTGAGCAGATATTTTTCAAAAGCTGTCGGAGGACTTCACGTCCTGCCGTTTTTTCCGTCCTCTGCGGACAGGGGCTTTGCACCGATGACTTACCGG
>JALCRM010000020.1 GCA_022652545.1 Lachnospiraceae bacterium | reverse complement strand
ATCAGGCGCATGCCGCCGCGCTCGCAGCCGGTGACCAGGCATTCGCCCGCTTTTCCCGTGTAACCTGTTTTGCCGCCGATCACGCCCTCGCAGGCCACTTCTCCCGTGATGAGCTTGTGCTTGTTGGTCAGGACAAAATCATCCGGCTGCGTGGCAGTCGGTAAAAAGTGATAGGTCGGCGTATTGCCCATGCGCAGCAGGACCGGATCGTCAAAAAAAGCCCGCGCGATGAGCGCGAGGTCGCGCGGACAGGTGTAATGATCATCGTCGTGAAGTCCGTTCGCGTTTACAAAATGCGTATTTACGCAGCCCAGCTCGGCTGCCTTTGCGTTCATCATGTCCGCGAAAGCCGGCAGTGTGCCGGCGATCTTTTCGGCGGCGGAAGTGGCCACTTCGTTGGCGGAACCCACGAGGATCCCGTAAAGCGCCTCTTCCACGGAAATGCTCTGCCCGGGGTCAAGGCCGATATTGGAGGAACCGGGCGGCAGCGTATCGATGGCATTCTGCGTGATGGTGATCGTGTCGTCCAGCTGAAGATTTTCCGTGATCAGGAGACAGGTCATCATTTTGGTCGTGCTGGCCGGATACAGCTTTTCCGTGGTGTTTTTCCCGTAAAGTACCGTGCCTGAAGCTGCGTCTATGAGAATGGCGCCTTCGGCATTGTTCTCCGGGGCCTGCGGCCAGTCCGGATCGGCGTTGCTCACCGCGGCCGCCTTTACGGGCATAACAAAAAGAAAGCCGGCCGACAGACAAAACAGCAGACCAAATAAAAAGCAAAATAGGCGCACTTTGAAATAAGGCGCCTGCCCGCCCTTGTTCATATCATGGGAATATCCGAAAAAGCAGAACACCGATCCTGCCGTTTAAAGAAGCTTTTTCAGATGGTCTTCCAGCGCAGCCTTGGGGATGCCGCCGATCGCCGTGTCCACTACCTTTCCTTCGCGCAGGAAGAGGAAAGTGGGAATGGACATGACGTTGTAGCGGGATGCGAGATCGGGGTTGTCATCCACATTGACCTGGCCGATCTTGATCTTTCCGCTGTACTTTTCCGCCATCTCATCCACGACGGGGGCCATCATTTTGCAGGGGCCGCACCAGTCGGCGTAGAAATCCACCATTACGGGAAGGGAACTGTTTATAACTTCATCGTCGAAATTCGTCGAATCAAAGCGCATATTATTTATCCTCCTGTGATCGCTGTCATAATGCGGTTACTGGTATATTATACCATACGCAAGTCAAAACAATCCGCCATGTTTCACAGGCGGATGTTATACCATACGCTAGTCAAAACAATCCGCCATGTTTCACAGACGGATGTGTCCGCCCGGCGAGTGAATGCGCAGCATTCACTTGCTTCCGCCCCACAGGCATCGTTCTCCAGCCGAATTTCAGGCTTTCTTTATGATGTATTTGCAGATTTTGTTGCCTTTCGCGGAGAATTTTTCTTCGTACTCCGTCATGATGTTGCCCGCATTCATGGCGGCGTCCGCATGGAGGTCGTAGGTGTACGAAAGCAGCGTGAAACCGCCGGCTTCGATCTCGCTCATACCGAAGTCAAACAGCGGCCGCTGGTCTGTTTTGAATTCCACGATGCCGCCGTCCGTGAGCACGCCGGCATAGAGACGCAGAAATTCCTTGGCGCAGAGACGCCGGCTGGCCTGTTTCGGCTTGGGCCAGGGGTCTGAAAAATTGAGATAGATGCGGCTGACTTCTCCGGGCGCAAAAACATCTTCGATGAGCTGTGCATCCCAGCGGACAAGAGCCAGGTTGGGCAGCAGGCGCTCTTCCTGCTTCTGCACGGCGCGCAGAAGCACGCTGGAATATTTTTCCATGCCCACGTAGTTCGTGCCGGGCTCCCGCGCGGCGAGTGTCGTGATGAAGTGTCCCTTGCCGCTGCCGATCTCGACAGCGAGGGGATGGCTGTTACCGAAATGCTCGTTCCAGCGGCCTTTTGCGGCGGTGGGTTCCGTGACGACGAACGGGCAGGAGCGGATGTGTTCCTCAGCTCCGGGAATATTGCGAAGGCGCATGTCTGCGAGTCTCCTCCTTCATTGCCTGCCACCCGTTTCCGGGTGTATAGTGTTGATTGCAATGATTGATTATAGCATGGCTGACAAACGGGACGGGAGCACAGTTTCCGGATACGGGAAGAGATCCATGGCAAAACAGAACGGCAGTGCCGGACGGACGGTATGTCTTACGGTACTGCTTCTGCTCTGCATGCTTGTCGCGGCCGGCTGCGCAAAAAAGGCAGCAGCCGACAGCATATCCGTAAAGATCACCTATACCGACCTGCGCACGGACACTTCGGAAGGAAGCGCTGAGAACGCGGGGAAAAAGGCGGAACTGCCGCATTTTACCACAGCGGCAGGACAGAGCAGCAAGGCAGTCGATGAACTGAACGACGAACTCGGTACGGTGCGCGACCGGTATGACAGCATGGAAGCCGGCCTGGACGGCACAGGGAAAGATACATACATGGAGATCCGCACGTTCACGCAGGATGCGGGTCCGTACAGTCAGGTGACGGTTGCCTGGTGCTGCTTCCCCTTGGAGAAAGGCACGCAGGGGGATCTCATGACAGTCGCCTATGACAGTTCGAAGGACACTGCCGTCACCTGCCGTGAAGCGCTGAAGATGGCGGGGCTTACCGGCGACAAACTGACTACCGACGTCATTGCGGCGTATGACAGAAACGGCACGGGCTTGGTGAAGCATACGGACATGGAAGGCTTTGTGCTGGACGCGGCCGGTACGGTCAAAAGCATCTATATGAAAATCAGGATCATCGATGCGCAGACTGACGATGTGCATGAGGCATTCTACAGCTACGATCCTTCTTCCGGCGCACTGGAGCCGGCTTTTACAGATCTGTACAGCGGGGAATAGGCGGGGCCCTGACAGCGGAAAATGTGGAGAATTTTTTCGGTCCTGATCGGATATATCTGTGGCTGCTTTCTGACGGCGGAGAGCGTCGCGCGGCATGAAAAGGGAGTCAGCGCCTCGAAGCTCGGCACCGGCAACCCCGGCATGGCAAATATCATGGCGGAGTGCGGCTTTGTGCCGGGACTGCTTGTGCTTTCCGGCGACCTCGGGAAGACGCTTTTCGCCTGCCTCTTCTGCCGTTTCCTGCTCTTTCCTTCACACGGCGCGGCAGCGGCGGCTTTTGCGGGCCTGGGCTGCGTGCTCGGCCACAATTTTCCGGCCTGGAACGGCTTCCGCGGCGGCAAGGGCGTATCGTGTACCTGCGCCGCGATCGTCTGCGTGGATCCGTTCGCCGGTTTCCTTTCTCTGATCATCGGCATGCTTTTCACTTTCCTGACAAAATATCTGCCGATCGGAGCGGTGCTGATCCCGGCCGCTTTTTTACCCATGAGCTGGCTGCTTTACGGAAAAGATACGGGGATAGCGGTGCTCCTCATGACACTGATCATGGTACGTCAGCATTTCCCGGGGCTCAGAGGCGCGGCAAAAGGCACGGAGCCGACTGTCGATGTGCCGGCGCTGCTCAATAAGAAATTCGGGCGCGCGGCAGCTGCCGTAACTGTGGCCGCTGCGGTGCTTCTGGCCGTGCTGCTGATCCGCGTGCTCTGCGGTCCGTGGTATGATTCGTATATGGCCGCCGAGGGAACCGCGACCTGCACGCGCGCGCGGCAGGATCTGTGCCTGCAGTGGGACGGTCTCGTGCAGAGCGCGGAAAAGAGCGGGGGCAGTACGGACGCCGCCGCACTGGAACAGATGATGGAAGAAACAGCCCGCGACCGCTACGGTGCCGTACTTTCCGGGGACGGTGCACAGACCGGAGACACGCTGACCGACGGTAAACAGACCGACGGCTCACAGACCGGAGGTACACTGACCGGGGTGTGCAGGGACGGCGGCACGTGGACGCTCACGATCGACCCGGACACAAAGAATGTCACGATCGTCTGCAGCCACGGGGAACACGGCACTTATCTGTGGGAATATAAAAGACACTGGGGAGAGATCAAATGAGAGAATGGCTGGATGATGCTTTATTTTACGAAATTTATCCGCAGAGCTTCTGCGATTCGGACGGGGACGGCATCGGCGACCTGCGCGGGATCGAGGAAAAGCTGGACTACGTGAAGGGACTGGGCTGCAATGCGATCTGGCTCAACCCGTGTTTTGACTCCCCGTTCCTGGACGCCGGGTACGACATCCGCGATTACTGCAGGATCGCGCCCCGCTACGGGACAAACGAGGATATGAAGCACCTGATCGGCGAGATCCACCGGCGCGGCATGCACCTGCTGCTCGATCTGGTGCCGGGCCACACGTCGGACGAATGCGCCTGGTTCAGGGAGTCCGCGAAGGGTACGCGGAATGACTACACCGACCGCTACATCTGGACGAACAAGGTCTGGGACAGCTTTGACGGCGTGGGCAGCATCATGGGCTGCATCCGCGGAGGCACGCAGCGCAACGGCGCGTGCGCGGCAAACTTTTTCAATTCGCAGCCGGCGCTGAACTATGGCTTTGAGAATCCGGACCCTGACAAAACATGGCAGCAGCGGCCGGACGCTCCGGGTCCCATGGCCACGCGCGAGGCGATCAGGAATGTGATGCGCTTCTGGCTGGACATGGGCTGCGACGGTTTCCGCGTGGACATGGCGGGTTCGCTCGTCAAGAACGATCCGGACCAGGCCGGTACCATCGCGCTGTGGCAGGACTTCCGCGAATTTTTGGAGAAAGAGTATCCGGAGGCCGTCATGGTTTCCGAGTGGGGACAGCCGGACCGTTCGCTGCTGGCCGGTTTCCATATGGACTTCCTGCTGCACTTCGGCCCTTCACACTACCTGGATCTGTTCCGGACGGAACACCCCTATTTTTCGAGGGAAGGGAAAGGCGACCTGCGTACGTTTTTTGACCTGTACCTGAAGAGCCGGGCACAGAGTCTCAGCGGGGGCGGCCTGATCTGCATCCCTTCCGGCAACCATGACATGATCCGCATGGCGCGGACTCTTGGTCCGGAAGAAATGAAACTGGCCTTTGCCTTCCTGCTTTCGATGCCCGGCGTACCGTTTATCTATTACGGCGATGAGATAGGCATGCACTATGTCGAAGACCTGCTTTCCGTGGAAGGCGGCTACGAGCGCACCGGTTCCCGCTCTCCCATGGCGTTTGACAAAACACGGAACGCGGGCTTCTCCGACGCGGATCCCGACAGGCTGTACATCGCGCAGGATGCCAGTATCCGCGAGATCAACGTGGAATCTGAGGACGGGAACCCGCAGTCCCTGCTGCAGACCGTGCGCGCGCTGATCAGGATCCGCGCAGCCCATCCGGCGTTCCGCAACCGGGGCGGTTTCCGGCTGCTGCAGTGCGGGGACCACAGCTATCCGCTGGTCTATGAAAGAACGGAAGTAAATGCGGACGGGACGGATAAGGCAGGCGGGGAGCAGATCTTCGTGGTGCTCAACCCTTCCGGACAGGAAGCGGAAGTCACCGCCGCCATCCCTGGAAACGCAGAGACGATATGGTCCTACGGCAGTCCTCTGCGGCGCACTGCCGATCGGATTTTTGTCCCCGCAGCCAGCGCCGCGTACATCGCGCAGACGACAAGCAGCACGGTGACAGCGTAACAGACGCGCCAGCCGACCGGCCCGCCGAAGAGCCTGTACATGGTCTCGAACGGCGTGCCCTTCAGCGGCCACATGATGAAGAAGTAATTTGTGCCGAAGCGCAGATTGAAGAGCAGGATCAGAGGCAGAAGGACGGCCAGGAACAGCATCGGGGCATAGATATGCCGGATCGAAGGCCGGATGCGTCCGCCTGCAAGCAGCAGGATCGGATAGCAGACGACCAGCGTATGCCAGGAAAAACTGTAGAGGCACATGAAGTTCAGGACCGGATAGAAGGACCAGTCCGGAAAGAGAAGCGCCGCGGCCGCTCCGGGCAGGAGCAGCACGAAAAATGTTTCGCCGAGGAGCCGGGCAAAGCGCGAACCGTGATCGGGCTGGTAGGCATGCAGAAGCGCGGCGTAAAGTGAAAAGCTGCAGAAATGCAGAGGCAGATAGCCGGTGCTCATCTTTCCGAGAACGCACAGGACCAGGATCTTGCCCGCTTCCATGAACCCTGCTGTGGAGGCAAGGACGCGGAGCATATGGGTGCGTCCCGCTTCGGGGAGCGAGAGAAAGCGCCGGCGCAGCAGAATGACCGCAAGCGTGCAGAGCGCGAGCATGGCGAAGTGTGCGGGTGTGAATTTTCCGAAGCCGAGGCCGTCCGGCAGATCGCCCTGTATGGTCCAGAACCAGCGAAACATGTTTTGCCTCCGTCTGTCTCCGGACGCAGCGCAGCGACCGGGACAGCATGACTGTATATATTATAGGTAAGTACGGGGTACGGTGGCAAGCCGGACCCTGCGGCGGCCGGAGCCGTCATGGAGGAAAAGATGGAAGCGGAAAAGACAGGCAGCGTGCGGCAGAAGACCAGCGACCTTGTGATCGCAGCCGAAAAGAAGGCGGAAGAGCATGACAAGGGCTCCCATGCTGCCAGGAAAGAGAGCCTGAAACTGCCGCTCATATTCTGCGGCGCCGTCATTTACGCTTTCGGGATGAACTATTTTCTGCAGCCGCTGCATCTGTATGCCGGCGGCTTCATGGGTTTTGCCCAGCTGATCCGCACCGCGCTGCTGCGCGCCGGCGTTCCTCTGGGAGGCTTCGATATCGCCGGTATCCTGTACTATATTATGAACATACCGTTCCTCGTCCTGGCCTTCCGTAAGATGCGCCCGCGCTTTGTGGTCAAAACACTTTTCGCGGTCACGCTGATCACGGCGATGCTGTCCCTCATCCCCGTACCGAAGGTACCGGTCATGGAAGATACGCTGGCAGACTGTATCATAGCCGGTATCATCTGCGGTGTCGGGATCGGCATCATCCTGCGCATGGGCGCCTGCGACGGCGGCATGAACCTCGTCGGCATGCTCGTCGTCAGCGAGCACGGGCACACGACGATCGGCCGTGTTTCGCTTATCGGGAACATCGTGCTCTATTCGGTCTGCCTGTTCCTGTTCGATATCCCGACCGTCATCTACTCCCTGATCTATGCGACCTTCAACGCTTTCATGTGCGACCGGATCCATACGCAGAACATCAACACGCAGGTGATCGTCGTGACGAAGCTTAAGGACACCTCGGCCATGGAGGTCGAGATCATGGGCTCCCTGCACCGCGGCATGACGCGTGTGCCGGCGACCGGCGCCTTCACCGGGGAATCGGAATCTGTCTTTATCATTTTCATCAGCAAGTACGAGGTCGGACGCCTGCACAGCATTATCCGGAGCTACGATCCGCACGCCTTTATCGTGGAGACGGAGGGTGTGCACGTGGACGGACACTTCCTGCGGAAACTGACGTAGGACCGGCGGAAACGCAAGCCGGAGCGCGGCCGGCGGACGTGAACGGACAGTCATTTTTGTCCGCGTACCGCGGACGATTGGGCGTGCTGCCTTGACATGTTTCCTGAAAGGGGATATTCTGGTTTAACATTTTAATATCTGATTATGGGTGACCAGCGCAGCGTGGTGCAGGTTGCTGTGCTGGTTCCTTTTTTTGCAGAATCATCTGTATACCGGTATTACAGGACCCTGCACAGACAGTCATCAGCCGGGAGAAGTATTCCGGAGAAATTCCGGAGGCTGATCCCGGAGCGGCAAAAAGGAGCGGAGAACCGTGCTAAAGTATGTTTTGAAGCGTATCTTTTACGCGATCTTGACCATGTTCCTCATCTGTTTCATCACTTTCTTCGCCATGAATGCGATCCCGGGCGGACCGTTCAACGGCGAGAAGGCAAAATCCAAGGCAGTCATGAAGGTCCTGAACGAGCGCTACAGTCTGGACAAGCCGGTACTCGTACAGTTCGGGAACTATATGAAGAATCTTCTGCACGGAGATCTGGGCGTATCCCTGAAGAACGGCCGTGATGTCAGCCAGACGATCGCGGAGTCTTTTGCGGTATCCGCGAAGATCGGCCTGATCGCAGTCGTGATCGCCATTATTTTCGGTATCATCCTGGGGAGCATAGCGGCGCTGAACCGAAACAAGTGGCCGGACCGTGTGATCGTCTTTTTCGCTACGCTGGCGACCGCCATGCCGAGCTTCGTGCTGGCGACGCTGCTGCTGCTCGTGTTCTGTATCCAGCTCAAGTGGATCCCCGTCTGGAGTTCCACCAGCCACAGCTACATTCTGCCCGTCATTTCCCTGTCGCTGTATCCGATGGCCTATATCACGCGTCTGACCAAGACCAGCATGCTGGATGTTCTGGGGCAGGACTATATCCGCACTGCGCGCGCCAAGGGCGTATCCCAGAGAAAAGTGATCTTTGTGCATGCCCTCCGCAATGCTCTGATCCCGGTCATCACTTACATCGGGCCCATGACGGCAGGCGTGCTGACCGGCAGTCTGGTCGTGGAGAAGATCTTCACGATCGGCGGCCTGGGTTCCAAATTTGTGGACTGCATTACAAACCGTGATTATACGATGATCATGGGCACTACGATCTTTCTGGCTTCCTTCATCGTGGTCGTCAACCTGCTGAGCGATCTGGTCTACAAGGTCATCGATCCGAGGATAAAGCTGAGCTGATCCCTGGCGCAAGTCACGGCAGTCCTGTGCCGGCACCGGAAGGTGACGGCGCGAACGTTCACGAGACATGTTTTGCCCGCGCTGCGGGCAGTCCTACGACATCGTAAACTGTGAGGTAACAAATGGATACTGCAAGAAAAAATCCCGATATGCCGCTGCCCAAGAAAAACCCGCTGAGCCTGCAGCTCGATCTCTCCAAGTTTGAAAAAGCCACCGACGAGGAGAAGAGACAGCAGGACGTCATGAGCGAGTCCACGACTTTCCTGAAGGACGGCTTCAGAAAGCTCATGAAGAATCCGCTGGCCGTGGGAAGCATCATTGTCCTGCTGGCCATCATCCTGATGATGATCGTGGTGCCGCATATCGTGCCGTACACCTATTCCGGCATCATCAAGGTGGAGGGAGTCAAGGACCCCGGTGCCAAGAACCTGATGCCCTTCGAATATTCGGAAATGGAAAAGGCGTACATGGCCAAGGGCGGGAAGATCTTCCCGCATATCATGGGAACGGATGAACTTTCAAGAGACTATTTTGTCCGTGTGGTATACGGAACGAGAGTTTCCTTCCTGGTCGGTGTTTTTGCCAGTGTCATCGTCGTCATCATCGGCGTTCTGTACGGGTCGATCTCCGGGTACTTCGGCGGAAGAGTCGATATGATCATGATGCGGATCGTGGATATCATTTACTCCCTGCCGGATCTGCTGGTCATCATCCTGCTGTCCGTGGTGTTCCGGGAGACGCTGGACTTTTCGAAAGTACCTATGCTGCAGAAGCTGGGCGCCAATATGATCTCGATGTTCCTGGTGTTCGGCCTGCTGTACTGGGTAGGTATGGCCCGTCTCGTCAGGGGCCAGATCCTTACCATCAAAGAGAACGAATATGTGCTGGCGGCCAGGGCGATCGGGGCAAAACCGAAGCGCATCATCTGGAACCACATCCTGCCCAACTGCATCAGCGTCATAATTATTTCGGCGGCGCTTGAGATCCCCAGCGCGATCTTCACGGAAAGCTACCTGAGCTTCATCGGTCTGGGCGTTGCGCTGCCCATGCCGTCCCTCGGCTCGCTGGCCAGCGACGCCAGGTCCGGCCTGCAGTCCTATCCGCTGAAGCTTGTTTTCCCCGCGGTCATGATCATACTGATCGTGCTTTCGTTCAACCTTCTGGGAGACGGCCTGCGGGATGCGTTTGACCCGAAGCTCAGAAAGTAAGACAGGCAGTTACGCGGCAGGCAGTGAGCCTGCATGCAGGATACCGGTATTGGAGACCATATGGAAGAATCAGTAAAGATCGAAGCGGAAGGCATC
The DNA here is from genome assembly GCA_022652545.1 of Lachnospiraceae bacterium. Classification (GTDB taxonomy): domain Bacteria; phylum Bacillota; class Clostridia; order Lachnospirales; family Lachnospiraceae; genus CAG-791. The sequence goes on along the minus strand of JALCRM010000020.1, from coordinate 19,014 downwards.
TCAGAGGAAGCGGAAGAAAAGGTCAGGGAAAACGAGGAAAATCCCGTACTGTCAGTACGGAATCTGCACACCTCCTTTTTCACCGATTCCGGCGAAGTAAAAGCCGTCAACGGCGTGTCCTTCAATTTGAAAAAAGGCAAGATCCTGGGTATCGTGGGCGAGTCCGGCTCCGGAAAGAGCGTGACGGCCTATTCGATCATGCAGATTCTGGCAGACACCGGGCGCGTGGTGGAAGGCGAGATCCTGTACAACGGGAAGAATGTCCTGAAGTTCAACAAAAAGGAAATGCATGCGTTCCGCGGGGACAAATGCAGCATTATTTTCCAGGATCCCATGACCAGCCTGAATCCGACTTTCACGATCGGCAGCCAGATCAACGAAGCCATCATGCTCCATACGGACCGCAAGACGCGGAAAGCGGCGACAGCCCGCAGCATTGAACTGCTGGAGATGGTGGGTGTGAACGAACCTGAAAAACGTATCAGCCAGTATCCGCACGAGCTTTCGGGAGGCATGCGGCAGCGTGTCATGATCGCCATGGCACTGGCCTGCGAGCCCGATATCCTGATCGCGGACGAGCCGACCACGGCGCTGGATGTGACCATTCAGGCACAGATCCTGGAACTGATGAAGTCGCTGCAGGAGAAGATGGGCATGGCGATCATCCTGGTCACGCATGACCTGGGCGTTATCGCCTACATGTGCGACGAGATCATTGTCATGTACGGCGGCCGTGTCTGTGAACGGGGCACCGCGGACGATATTTTCTACCGTCCCTGCCACGAATATACCAAAGGGCTGCTGCGTTCCATTCCCAATATCGAGAATATGAAGGAACGTCTGGTGCCGATCGCCGGCAGTCCCATCAACCTGCTGAACCTGCCGAAGGGCTGTGCATTCTGTGCCCGCTGTGACAACGCGATGAAGATCTGCCTCGAAGAGGTACCGCCGGAAATGGAAATGCCGGACGGTCACTTTGCTTCCTGCTGGCTGAACGTCAAAAAAGCGGCAGAGCAGGAACAGGCGGAAAAGCAGGCCGGCGCCGCAGCCGTGAAGGCGGGTGCGGATACGACAGCGGCGAAAGCTGACGAAAAGACAGGGGAGGCGGAAGTTTGAAAGCACTGCTGATGCAGCACTTTCAAACCGCAGCATCGGTGCTGACGCACCGGCTGCCCATTTCAGAGAACCTGAAGGTTCTCTTCATGGAGGCGGAATAATGGCAGACAGCAAATACCTTGTCGACGTAAAGGACCTGAAGGAATATTTCCCGATCAAAACGGGATTTTTCGGATACGAACCGCTCAAGGCTGTGGACGGGGTGAGTTTCAACATCAAGCCCGGTGAGACACTGGGCCTGGTCGGTGAATCCGGCTGCGGCAAAACAACAGTCGGGCGCACGCTGCTGCGTCTCTATAAGCCGACGGGCGGAGAATTCCGCTTTAACGGCGAACTTGTCACGGACGAGAACATCACGGACCTTCGCAAGCAGATGCAGATGGTCTTCCAGGATCCCTATTCTTCGCTGGATCCCAGGATGACCGTCGAGGATATCATCGGCGAGCCTCTGGACGTACACAAACTCTGCACGAGCCGTGCCGACCGCCGCGAAAGGATCCTGCATCTCATGGAGCTGGTCGGCCTGAACGCGGAACATGCCACGCGCTATGCGCATGAATTTTCCGGCGGGCAGAGGCAGCGTATCGGGATAGCCAGGGCTCTGGCGGTAAATCCCAAATTTATCGTCTGCGACGAACCGGTCAGCGCACTGGACGTATCCATCCAGGCGCAGGTCATCAACATGTTCGAGGATCTGCAGCAGAAGCTGGGCGTGGCGTACCTTTTCATCGCCCATGACCTGCTGGTCGTCCACCATATTTCCAACCGTATTGCGGTCATGTACCTCGGCAGGATCGTGGAGATCGCGGATGCGAATGAGCTGAACGAGAAGCCGCTCCACCCGTATACGCTGTCCCTGCTTTCCGCTGTACCGATCCCGGATCCGAAGAAGGCGCGCGCGAGCCAGCGTATCATCCTGAAGGGCGATGTGCCCAGCCCGCTCCACATGCCGTCCGGCTGTGCGTTCCGCACGAGATGTCCGTACGCGACGGAGCACTGCGCACAGGAGATCCCGCAGCTCACAGACCGCGGGAACGGGCATATGTCGGCATGTTTTGAAAAGTGACCGGCGGGAAATACCGCAGGACCGGGCGGTGTCTGCTTGACAAAGCAGGATAAACCGGTCTATTATCATCGACAATCCGGTGCGGAGGGCACGGATCAAGCCCGAAGGACTGATTGCAACTGTTTATGCACAAGCAAAAGGAGGAGTTTGATTATGAAAAAGGTAACAGCAGTGGTGCTTGTCAGTGCCATGGCTGCCAGCCTGCTTGCAGGATGCGGTGATTCCACATCCACCGGAGCCGGCACGGAAGCTACATCGGCAGCAGCAACAAGCGCAGCAGCAGAAGCAACGAGCGCAGCAGCAGAGGCCACGAGTGAAGCGGCAGCGGCTGCGACCACAGCAGCAGGCGATACGGCAGAGATCTTCCAGAGCGATTCGGCAAAGCCGAACTGGGCACCGTACGATGCACTGATCAGTGCGATCAAGTCCGACACTGACCTTACGGACCGCGAAGCCAAGATGCACGAAGCGGAAGATATGCTGATGGCTACCGGCGCAGTCGTCCCGATCTATTACTACAATGACCTTTACATGGAGAAGACCAATGTCACCGGCGACTATGCCACGGTCTTCGGCACCAAGTACTTCATGTACACGACCAAGACGGGTTCTTCCGATGACAAGAAGCTGAGCCTCTGCCTGGCATCCGAACCCGATCACCTGGATCCGGCGCTGAACAGCTCTGTCGACGGTGCCTGCCTTGCAGCCAACAGCTTTGTCGGCCTCTACACCTTCGACAAGGACGGCAAGATCCAGCCCGCACTTGCAGACGGCGATCCCCAGGTCTCCGATGACGGCCTTACCTATACGGTAACGCTGAAGGACGGCCTCAAGTGGAGCGACGGATCTGCCCTTACCGCCAAGGACTTCGAGTATTCATGGAAGAGAGCGGCTGATCCGAACACCGCTTCCGACTATGCTTACCTGATGGTCACTTACGATGACAACGGCAAACTCGATCCCGCAGCCAGCCTTTTCGCCGCTGCGGATGACGGCTCGATCGATGTCAAGGCCAGTGACGACGGCAAGACGCTTACCTGGAAGCTGAACACTCCCTGCCCTTACATGATGAGCCTTCTTGCATTCCCTGTTTTCATGCCCGTTCCGCAGGCTTCCGTGGAAGCAGCTTCCGACTGGCAGACCAACCCGGGTGCATGGACGAGCGAAGCAGGCTTCGTTTCCAACGGCGCTTATACGCTGAAGGAATGGAAGCACAACGAGTCCATGGTTTATGTCAAGAACCCGAACTACTACGATGCAGCCAATGTGACTATGGATGAACTGGACTTCATGCTGAGTGCAGATGATACCGCGATCCTTGCGGCATACAATGCAGGCAACCTGGATTATGCGGACACCGTCCCGAACGATGAGATCGCAAGCCTGAAGACACAGCCCGATTTCCACGTAGTTCCCAACCTCGGCACCTATTATGTAGGCTTCAATGTGAACAGCTCCCTGTTTGACGGCAAGACCGCTGAACAGGCTGCAGATATGAGACTGGCATTCAGCTATCTGATCGACCGCCAGACGATCGTCGACAATATCGGACAGACCAACCAGGAGGTCGCTACTTCCTTCATTCCGTCCAAGATGAGCGACGGCCACGGCGGAGAGTTCAAGGTCAGCGATACCGACTACACCTATGCTGTAGGCAACGGCTATTATGATCCGGCGGTCAACGTCGACAAGGCAGTTGAACTTCTGAAGGCTGCAGGCTACACCTTTGATGACAGCAACATGCTTTCCGCTGATACGCCGCTCACCATCAACTATCTTACGAACGACGGTTCCGGCCATGTCGCCATTGCACAGGAGATCCAGCAGGATCTTGCGCAGGTCGGCATCCAGATGACCATCCAGCAGGAAGACTGGCAGACATTCCTTAACGACCGCAAACAGGGCAACTTCGACGTGGCTCGTGAAGGCTGGCTGGCAGACTATGACGACCCGATCAACATGCTTGAAATGTTCGCCTCCAATTCCGGCAACAACGACATGCAGCTCGGCAAGTAATATCCCGGCTTTGTCCGGAAGGACAGGACCGGCGGCAGCTGAAAAAATGAACAGTTGAAAAGACGTGTGTATCTGCAGATGCAGGTGCACACGTCTTTGTTTATGCGGTCAAGGAGATCGTACGTTTTGAAAAACAGGGAACGGAAGCGGAGAAAAGACAGGCAGCGGTCAGAATGTGGAGATCTCGACATCGGCGGCGCTGCCGGCATCTGTGACATTGAGGATCAGCGCCGTATAGCTGTAGGAATCGCTGACCTTCACCGTGACGCTGTCGCCGGTCCTGTGCCCGCGCAGGGCACGTCCCAGGGGGGATTCCACACTGATCAGGCCCTTCAGGGAATCCTCGCGCATCGTGCTTACCAGCGTATAGGTCTCTTCCTCGTTGTCTTCCACGATCCGGAGGGTGACGGTCTTGTTGATGCCGATCTCGTCCGCGGAAGCAGTATCTTCGATGATCACGGCGGTGCGGATCATGCGCTCCAGGTAGCGGATACGGCTGTCATTCTGGTTCTTGAATTTCTTGGCGGCATGATATTCGAAGTTTTCCGAAAGATCGCCCTGGGCCCGCGTTTCCTTTACGTCTTCCAGCGCTTTCGGACGGACTACCAGCTTGCGGTAGTCGATCTCCTTCTGCATGTCGTCTATGTCTTTCTGCGTCAGTTCGTTTCTCATGCATGCAATCATAGCACATCCGAAGCGCCGCGGACAGGCTTGTATTTTGTAAAAAAAATTGTTACGGCAAATCGAAATTATTACAAATAGCCGGATTTCTTGCAAAACAGCAGACGAGTCAGTATAATCAACTATCGATTTATTCGGTTAACCAAGTATAACTAAACGAGGACACGGGCTTATGTTTAACATTCACAGCACAAAGACAAAGCGTATCATTTCAGGGGTGATCATCGCTCTTCTGATCGTGGCGATGGTCCTTCCGATGCTGCTTTCAACGTTCTGACACGAGGCTTGTAATGACAGGGAATCACAGCGGCAGAGGCACGGGAAACGGGTCAGGCCGCGGGAACAGCAGGAACAACGGCGGGAGACAGGAATACAGCTCTTCCAGGAACAGCGGACACGCAGGTTCCGGGCACAGAGGATCCGGTTCCGGCAACAGAGGGCATGGCAGCAGGCGCGAGGACAGGGAACTTACACGCGTCGTGGTCGCAGCGGCAGGACTTGTCGCTGCGGTGGTGGCATGCGCTCTTATTTTGAAAGGAAATGCCGGCAGCGGCACAAGCGATGCGGCTTCCGCGGGAACGACGGGCGGCAGCGTAGGTGCGGCTGTCATTACGGGAGAGAGTGCGGATGCCGCTTCGGATACCGCGGCAGTGTCCGCGTCCTCATCAGGCGCGTCTTCGGAAACGGCAGCAGCGGCGGGAAACTCCGCAGGAACGGCTGCATCGCAGACGGCGGAGGAAACGGCCGCGGTCACGGCAACGGACTACACGAAGAAGGACCGGGTGATCATGCAGGGCGTTTCCGTCGGCGGCGTGGATGTTTCGGGGCTGACCGAGGAACAGGCCGAAGAAAAGGTCAATGAAAAGCTGAATACACTGAAGCAGGTTGCCATTACCCTGCAGGGAACGGACGAGAGCCAGAGCGTCACGGTCACAGCCGGAGAGCTGGGCCTGAAGTGGATGAACAAGGGCGTGCTGGATACGGTCGGTGCACTGGATCACGGCAGCAACATTATCGCGCGGTACAAAGACGAAAAGGATCTGGAGAAGAACGGCACCGATTTCGACATGCAGCTGGGGTGCGACAAAAATGCGATCCTCGCCGTCCTGCAGAATCAGTGCGCGGTCTTCAACAAAGACGCGGTGAACGCGGGCCTTACAAGGAGCAACGGCGCTTTTTCGATCACGCCCGGTACGACAGGCCAGACCGTGAATGAAGATACCTCCGCAGACAAGATCTATGCGGCGCTGACAAACGGCTGGAGCGGACAGGAAGAGACGATCGACCTGGATATCACGACACAGGAGCCGAAGGGCTCGGAAGAAGAACTCGCGAAGGTCACTGACCTGCTCGGCACCTATACGACGGACTATTCCACTTCCAACGTCAACCGTAAGACCAATATCGCGAACGGCTGCCGTCTGATCAACGGGCATACGCTGTACCCCGGGGAGACCTTTTCCGTGCTGCAGGCGATCACGCCCTTTACCGCGGAAAACGGATATGAACTGGCCGGCTCCTATCTTGGCGCGCAGGTCGTGGACAGCTTCGGCGGCGGGATCTGCCAGGTCTCGACGACCCTCTACAATGCGGTGATCCGTGCCGAACTGGATGTGGTCGAACGCTACAACCATTCACTGATCGTCACTTACGTAAAGCCGTCCATGGATGCCGCGATCGCAGAGTCAAGCGGGATGGACTTCAAGTTCAAAAACAATCTGAGCGACCCTGTCTATATCGAAGGATATACGGGAGGCGGCTCCATCACATTCAATATTTACGGTGTGGAGACCCGCGACTCCGGCCGCCAGATCTCTTTTGAGAGCGAAGTGCTGGAGACGATCGAGCCGGAAGGCGAGGCTGTCTATACCGACAGTACGCAGCCGGTAGGCTTCATCAAACACGTGCCGGCGCATACGGGCTACAAGGCCCAGCTCTGGAAGATTGTGACGGAGAACGGAAAACAGGTCAGCAAGGATATTTTTAACAAGAGCACATATAATACGGCGCCCACCTCGGTGACGGTGGGTACGGCGGGGACGGTCTCCGCCGCGCTGCAGGCCGCGATCGACGCGCAGAGCATTGAAGGCGTGGAAGCCGCACTGGCCGCACCGGCGGAAGGGACCGCCGGAGACGGGTCTTCCGCATCGTCCGGAGATTCTCAGGCGGCCAGCGACGAACTGACGGCTGCGGCGCAGAAGGCTGCACAGGATGCCTATGCGGCGGCACTTTCGCAGGGAGCCGACGAGAACACGGCCATGGCTGCGGCGCAGGCTGCGGCACAGCAGGTGGTGGCAGCTGCCGGTACCGGCAGCAGCACCGGACAGTAACGGAGGCGTAGAACGGCGGCCTGATGGCACATCTACTGCGTACGGGTAAATTATCGGAAAGCGCAACGGAGCGCTCCATATGGAAAAGAATTGAAGCGGCCCGGGGAAGGGACGGCAGAACAGGCGCAGTCCGCAATGCGGACTGCGCTTTTCTTGGCGGCAGCAGTCCTGAGACTGTCGCGGTGACATCGGACCCTGTCACACTTTGTACATCGATGTGCGGCAGGCTGGGCGTCATAGCCGCAGTGAACGATCTGGCGGCAGGCGGTGCGGTCCCCGAGGCAGTGAATACGGTGATCCTGCTGCCGCCGGGCAGTCCGGAAGAGGAACTGAGGGAGATCGAGGACCAGATCATCGAAGTCTGCGGGGAGGAAGGGCTCACCATACTCGGCGGGCATACCGAGGTGACGGCGGCGGTCGTCAGGCCGCTTGTGATCGTCACGGGTCTCGGCAGGAGGGCAGTCGTCAGTGCGCCGGCGCAGCCGGAGCCGGAGAGAACAGAGCCGATCCCGTTTCCGGAAGGATCGGAAAGGCATGCGGAGTCTGCGGGATCCCTCGCCGGCTGCGACATCGTCCTGACGAAGGCTGTGGCGCTGGAAGGCACCGCAATTCTCGCCGGGGAGCGCGCCGCGGAGCTGGAGGAAAAATTTCCGAAGGAATTTGTCAGGACCGCGGCGGGGTTTGTCAGCGAGCTTTCAGTGACAAAGGACGCGCGGATCGCTCTGCAGAACGGTGCCAGGCTCATGCACGACGCTTCGGAAGGCGGTATTCTGGCGGCTCTCTGGGAGTTCGCCGGGCAGGCGCGCTGTGGGCTGGAAGTACAGCTTTCAGAGATCCCGATCCGGCAGGAGACCGTGGAGCTTGCGGAATATTTTGACATAGATCCCTATACGGCAGAGTCGGCCGGCTGTCTGCTGATCGCGGCAGACGACGGCGCGCGGATGGAAGCGGCGCTGGAAGAAGCCGGCATACCGGCGAAGGTGGCAGGACGGCTGACCGACGGCCGCAGCCGGATCCTGAAGAACGGGGATGAAGTACGGTTTCTGGACAGGCCGCAGCCGGATTCGCTGCTGAAGATCCTGGGATAGATCCCGGAGCGGCGCAGGGCTTTTCCGGCAGCCGGTATTGTGCTAATATAAATACACTTTACGCGTCATATGGGCAGGCCAAAGAAGGACAGGAGGTACGCGGGGCATGGATTCCACAGACGAAAGGATATTGTCGATCATTGAGAAGAACAGCCGTATCGATGCAAAGGAACTGGCTGTCATGCTGGGGACGGGCGAGATCGACGTCATGAACAAGCTGCAGAGGATGGAGGAAGAAGGCGTCATCTGCGGGTATCACACCATGATCGACTGGGACAAAACAGATATCGAGAAGGTGACGGCGCTGATCGAGGTACGGGTGACGCCGCAGCGCGGCAAGGGCTTTGATGAGATCGCCGAGCGCATTTACAAATATCCCGAGGTCAATTCCGTATATCTCATTTCTGGCGGTTTTGACCTGCTGGTCACCCTGGAAGGCAAAACACTCAAGGAAGTGTCCATGTTCGTCAGCGACAAGCTTTCCACGCTTGACACCATTATTGCGACTTCCACGCACTTCATCCTGAAGAAATACAAGGACCACGGCACCATCATGGAGAAGCCCGAGGAAGACGGGAGGGAGATGATCACACCGTGACCGTACTGTCAGATAAAACGACCGGCCTGAAACCTTCCGGCATCCGGAAATTCTTCGATATCGTAAGCGAGATGAAGGACGCCATTTCTCTGGGCGTGGGCGAGCCTGATTTTGAGACGCCGTGGCACATCCGCGACGAAGGCATCTATTCCCTGGAGAAGGGGCGTACGTTCTATACGTCCAATTCCGGGCTGATGGAACTGCGTGAAGAGATCGCGGCACATCTGAAGAAGACGCTGGGTGTCGAATACGATCCGAAACACGAGATCCTGATCACGGTCGGCGGCTCCGAGGGCATCGACCTGATGTTCCGCGCGATGATCAACCGGGACGACGAAGTACTTGTACCGCAGCCCAGCTATGTTTCCTATGAACCCTGCGCGATCCTGGCGGACGCAAAGCCTGTCATCATTGAGCTGAAGGAGCGGAACGGATTCCGGCTGACGCCGGAAGAGCTGGAGGCGGCCTGCACGCCGAAGTCCAAGATCCTTGTACTGCCGTATCCCAACAATCCGACCGGTGCCGTCATGACGGAGGAAGACCTCAAAGCGCTTGCTCCCGTGATAGAGAAACACGATCTCTATGTTTTGTCCGATGAGATCTACGGAGCGCTGACCTACACCGGAAAGCCGCATGCTTCCATCGTACAGGTGCCCGGTATGCAGGAGCGCACCATACTCGTCGACGGTTTTTCCAAGGCATACGCCATGACCGGCTGGAGACTCGGCTACGCCTGCGGGCCGAAGGAGATCATCTCGCAGATGACGAAGATCCACCAGTACGCGATCATGTGTGCGCCGACGACCAGCCAGTACGCGGCGATCGAAGCCCTTAAAAACGGCGATCCGGACGTGGAAATGATGCGCACCTCCTACAACGAGCGCCGGCGCCTGGTCCTGCAGCTGCTGCAGGAGATGGGACTGCCGTGTTTCGAACCGGAAGGCGCGTTCTATGTTTTTCCGTGCATCAAGGAATTCGGGATGACTTCCGAGGAATTTTCGACCAGGCTCCTCGAGGAGAAGAAAGTTGCGATCGTGCCGGGGACAGCCTTCGGCGACTGCGGAGAGGGGTATCTCCGCATCTCCTATGCGTATTCTGTCGAAAAGCTGCGCAAGGCGCTGCAGAGACTGCATGAATTTGTCGATGAACTGAGGGCGTAGTTTATTCCAGTTCGTCGTTCTTTTCTGACCGCGGAAGGGAGAAGATGAATTCCGATCCGATGCCCTCGGTGCTGATGAGGTTGATGTTTTCGCCGTGTGCGCGAATGATCTCGCGCACGATCGAAAGCCCGAGGCCTGTGCCGCTCTTGTCTTTTCCGCGCGACAGATCTGTTTTGTAAAAACGTTCCCAGATCTGGTTCTGATCCTGTTTCGGAATACCGATGCCGCTGTCTTTGACAGAGACAAATACTTTGCTGCGCTTTTCGGTCGTCTCTATGCGTACGACGGAATCGTTGTGGCTGAACTTGATCGCGTTGTCGACCAGATTGTAGAGCACCTGCTGGATGCGGTCCGCGTCGGCATTCACATACAGTTCTTCCCCGCCCAGGACCAGCTCGATCGCGACCCTGCGCTTTCTGCAGGTCTGCTCGAAGGAAGCGGAGACCTGCCGCACGGTCTGGTTGATGTCGAACTCCGTCTTGTGCAGCAGCATGCCTGAAGTGTTCAGGTTGTTGAGCGTCAGCAGGCCGTTTGTCAGTTTCGTAAGGCGCGTTGTCTCATTCAGCACGATATTCAGGTATTTTTCGTGCATCTCCGGCGGTATCGTACCGTCGATCATGGCTTCCAGGAAGCCCTTGATCGAAGTCAGCGGAGAGCGGAAATCATGCGAAACATTTGCCACGAATTTTTTCTGGTCGTCCTCCTGGCGGGCTATTTCGGCAGCCATGTAGCTCAGTGTGGATGCCAGGTAGCCCATTTCGTCGGAACTTTCGACACCGAACTGATAGTGCATGTTTCCCGCCGCGTACTGCTCGGTCGCCGTCGTGATGCGGCGCAGCGGAATATAGACGATTTGCGTGAAGAAGATCAGGATGATGAGCGAGAGGACGAACAGCACGATCAGCTCGAGATAGGAAATGTTGAGCAGGCTGGTGGCCTCCGCCTGGATGGAAGCATAGGGATAGTTGATGCAGACGTAGCCCTTGATGCGGTAGCCTCCGGCGATCGGCGCCAGGACGGACAGGCGCTGGCTCTCATACTGCCCGAAAAAGTTGCCGATCGTGTAATAGCTGCTGCCTGTGACGGAGGGGGAAAAACCCTCTACATAGATCTCCTTGGATGGGTCCGGCTCCGTGCGTGAATCGCATACGACGCGCCCGGAAGGGTTCAGGATCATGACATCGGAGTTGAGGTAGGTGCCGACCGCCTTCAGCTGGTTGTGCACGCTTTCCAGTGAGACCTCGGAGTTGTAAAGCTCTGTCGCATAAGTGTTTGCGATCAGCGTCGCCTCGCGGTAAAGATCGTCCGCTTCCTTCTTTTTGCAGTGGTCCAGCGTCATGCCCGACACAAAAGTCGCGACCACGATGAAACCGAAGATCGCAAACAGAATATAAGCGAGAATAAATTTCAGGTACAGCGTCTTTTTCATGCTCAGCCTATGACTTCGAATTTGTAGCCGATGCCCCAGATCGTGGAGATGCGCCAGTTGCGGTGGTCGCTGATCTTCTCACGTATGCGCTTGATATGCACGTCCACGGTGCGCGTGTCGCCTATGTACTCATAGCCCCAGATCTGGTCGAGCAGCTGCTCGCGCGTAAAAACATGGTTCGGGCTGGAGGCGAGGAAATAGAGCAGTTCCAGTTCCTTCGGCGGCATGTCCACGGGGTGTCCCATGTAGAGCACGGAGTAGTTGGTGAGATTGATGGTAAGATCCGGATATTCGACGATCTTTTCCCTTGCGGTGTCGGCAGCCGCAGCGCCGGGGCGTGCCCTGCGCAGGACAGCCTTCACGCGTGCGACGAGTTCCTTGGAGTCAAAGGGCTTTTCGATATAATCGTCCGCGCCGAGTTCCAGGCCGAGGACCTTGTCGAAGACTTCGCCCTTGGCGGAAAGCATGATGATCGGCAGCTGGCTTTTTGTGCGTACCTCGCGGCAGACCTGGTAGCCGTCTATACCGGGCAGCATCAGATCCAGCAGGACCAGGTCCGGTTTGTAGCTGCCGATGGCCTCCAGCGCCGACTCCCCGTCTCCCACGATCTTTGTGTCAAAACATTCCTTCGTGAGATACAGACTGATAAGCTCCGCGATATTTGCGTCGTCGTCCACGACCAGGATCTTCTGCTTTGCGACTGCCATACTTACCTCCATGAGGAGAACAATGAAGAGAACTTTGTTCTGTTATTTTGTCGGTTCGTTTCCGAGCGTGGCCGGGATCGTCATTTCCTCATATCCGTTCGTCCCCTGCCTCTGCAGCACGATCAGGACGTCATCGTCAGGCTTCATTTTAAAGAGGGCATTGATGAGATCGCTGCAGTCGCTGATGTCATACTCCCCGAACTTCGTGATCACATCGCCGCTCTGCAGTCCTGCCTCCAGAGCGGGGGAATCCAGTTCTGTCCTGGCGACGAAAGCGCCGTACGGCACGCCCTGCTCCGAATTGACCGAAGCCGGTACGTCTGTTCCGTGCACACCCAGATAGGCTTTGTTATTTCCGTTGGAGAGCTCTTCGATAAGCGGGCGGAGTTCGGTGATGCCGACGGCACTGATGACGTTCGACTGGCTGCCGGTATTGAACTGCATGCCGATGATGCCGATGACCTTTCCGCTCAGGTCGATCAGAACGCCGGAAGCGTCGGAACTGCCGTACATGTCGGTGGTGATCAGTTTATATCGGGCATCCGCAATATCGAGCTGGGCCGAGCCGCCGGTGACGGTGCCGTAGCTTATGGACCCGGTCGTACCGGACGGAGCGCCGACTGCGATGACCGGGGAACCGGACAGATCGGAGGAAGCGGAGCTGCCGAGCGAACAGGGCTTGACATTTTTTCTGGTGGAGGAAGGCAGCGCGCTGTCGTCGACGGAAATGACCGCCAGGGAAGTCAGGAAATCGGTGGCCACGAGCTGGGCGGTAACTTCCTCACTGTCGGAAAAAGTAACGCTGATCCTTTCCGCGGAGCGCACCTCCGAAAGCGGGCAGAGGATAAGGAGCTGTGTGCCGCTGTCGGCGACGATGATCCCGGAGGCATTCCCGCCCGATTCATACCCTTCGTTGAACCAGTCGGTCCCGTTCTTCACGCCTGAGACCGTTACGAGCGATACGGATACGGATGTCGCCAGTTCCTTCAGGCTGTCGTACATCTTACTGTAGTCTGAAACGGTGAGGTCGCTGTTTTGCTGCTTCTGTGCGGCAAGGTAACGCCGGACCTCCGCGTCCACTTTCCCGGTGAGCTCGTTTTCGTCTATGGTGGCCGCGGCAGCAGGCGCTTCGGAAGCAGCCAGCTCGGAATCGTCGGCGATCATGTCGGCGGGATTCATCTCTTCCGTCTGCGTTTCCTCCGGCAAAGTCACCTGTTCGGCCTGCGGCTTGGGATTGAGCCAGTTGCTGATCACGGGTTCCAGCAGCAGGAACGTCAGGCAGGCGAGCAGCCCGAACAGCACGGCCATGGAAGCTGTCATGGCTGTGCGGCGCAGCAGTTTTGCGTGGTTTACGGGACGCTGCTTGATCTTCTCCTTCATAAAGCCGGTGTCATAGATCTCCGTGCCGTCTTCTTCGGCCCTGTCTGCCGGAATGTTCTGTCCGGCCGGGGAACCGGCGCCCGTATTCTGTTGTTTTGTCTGCTTTTCCTTGTCCATATCAATGCCTATTTTAGCACATCGGGAGGCCGGGTATGGTATACTTTGGATGCTATGAATGAAAAGGTGCTGAGAGTACTGGAATACAACAAGATCATTGAACAGCTGGAGGCGCACGCGACGTCCGATCCGGGACGCAGATGCTGCCGCGAGCTGCAGCCGATGAGCGCGGCCGCGGACATTGAGCTGGCGCAGACCCAGACAGAGGATGCGCTGCAGCTTATTTTCCGCAAGGGGTCAGTGAGTTTCGGGAGCAACCGGGATTTTTCGGGGATCTTCCGCGCCCTGGCGATCGAGGCGCCCCTGAGCGCGCCCGAGCTGCTCTATCTGGCTTCGTTTCTTGAGAATATCGCGAATGTCCGGAGCTATGGCCGCGCCGACAAAACAGGTGTCGAAACAGAGGAAGAGGCGGAAAAGGGCAGTTCCCTCTACGACCTGTTCGACGGACTGGCGCCGCTGACGAGGCTTTCGGAGGAGATTCGCCGCTGTGTGCTGTCCGACGAGGACATTGCGGATGACGCGAGTCCCGAACTGAAGCGCATACGCCGCGGCAAGCTGCAGGCGAACGAACGCATCCACGCGCAGCTGCAGAAAATGGTGAACGTGAGCCTGGCTTCCTATCTGCAGGATTCCGTGATCACCGTGCGCGACGACCGTTACTGCCTGCCCGTCAAAGCAGAGTACAAGGCCCAGGTGCCCGGCATCGTGCACGACCAGTCTTCGACCGGCTCCACCCTGTTCATAGAGCCTTCGAGCGTCGTCGAGCTCAACAATTCCCTGCGCGAGCTGGAACAGGACGAGAAGAAAGAGATCGAAAAAATACTGGCGGACCTGTCGCTCTCGGTCGGCGAGCATCTGATCGAGCTGAAGGACGACGCCAGGAACATGACGTCGCTGGACTTTATTTTTGCACGCGCTTCGCTTGCCATCGATGAGGAGGCGACGCGGCCTGTTTTCAACGACAGGCAGTATATCGAACTGCACAAAGCACGCCATCCGCTGATCGCGAAAAAGAAAGTCGTACCCATCGACATTTCCATCGGCAGCGACTATGACATGATCATCATCACCGGCCCCAATACGGGCGGCAAAACAGTGACGCTGAAAACCGTGGGTCTGCTTACGCTCATGGGCATGGCCGGCCTTCACATCCCGGCCGGCGACCGCAGCGAGCTGTCGACTTTCCGCGAGGTTTTTGCCGACATCGGGGATGAGCAGAGCATCGAGCAGAATCTTTCCACTTTCTCCTCGCACATGAAGAGCATCGTCGATATCCTTGCCAGGGCGGACAGGAAATGTCTGTGCCTGTTCGATGAACTGGGCGCCGGCACCGACCCGACAGAAGGGGCGGCGCTCGCCATTTCCATCCTCAATTTCATGCATACCCGGGGGATCCGTACCCTTGCCACGACACACTACAGCGAACTCAAGGTCTACGCGATGCGCACGGAAGGCGTCGAAAACGCCAGCTGCGAATTCGACGTGGAGACGCTGCAGCCTACTTACCGCCTGATCATGGGCGTAGCCGGGAAGTCGAACGCCTTTGCGATCTCGCGCAAGCTCGGGCTGCCCAACTATATCATCGAGACCGCACGGGAGCAGATGAGCCAGGAGACAAAGAATTTTGAAGATCTCCTGACGGAGCTCGAAAACACGCGCAGCAAGGCGGAAAAGGAAAAGGAAGAAGCAGACGCGCTGCGCGCGCGTCTGGATGCACGTGAAAAACAGCTGGACGACCGCGAAAAAATGCTCTCCACGCGGCGGGACGACATCCTGCGCAAAGCCAACGAGGAAGCGCGCGACATCCTGGCGGATGCAAAACAGGAAGCGGATGAGGCGATCGCTGATATCCGCAGAAGCGCAGCCGGGCACGCGGCAGATGCAGATATGGCCGGAATGGAGCGCAGGCGTTCCGAGCTGCGCGACAGGGTCTCGGAAAAAAGCGCAAAACTCAGCTATACGGCCGAGCCGCCTAAAAAAGGCCGGCTGAAGCCCGGGCAGCTGACCGTGGGTGACCGTGTGAAGGTGCTTTCCATGGGACTTACGGGCACCGTCAGTACGCTGCCGGACAAAAAAGGGAAGCTCTTTGTGATGTGCGGTATCATGCGCACCCAGGTGCAGCTCGATGACCTTGAGCTCATCGCCGAAGACGCCATGGGCAGACCGCTAAACGGAAAGGCAGCAGGCGGGCAGTCGGGCGGAAGGAATACCGGCGTCATGAAGAAAGCCTTTGAAAAGGCGGAATTCGGCACTGCGGGTGCCGACCTGGATTTCGGCCGCGCCAGCAGCATTTCGCCGGAAGTCAGCCTGCTCGGCATGACTACGGATGAGGCGGTGCTCGTACTCGACAAATACCTTGACGACGCGAGGCTTGCGCATCTGACCACCGTGCGCGTCGTACATGGAAAAGGGACCGGCGCGCTGCGCGGCGCGGTCTGGAACTACCTGCGCAGACAGAAATGGGTGAAGTCCTACCGACTCGGTGACTTCGGCGAAGGCGACGCCGGCGTGACGGTAGTCAGCCTGTAAAAGGACAGAAAGCAAGGAGAGAAAATCATGCGTTTTATCAATGAACTTAAGGAAGGCGACCAGCTGAGCGGCATCTATCTTGTCAAAAAGAAGCAGTCGCTTACGACCAAAGGCGGAAAATCCTATGAGAGCCTTACACTGCAGGACAAGACCGGCACGCTCGACGCCAAGATCTGGGATCCGGGCAGCCAGGGCATCGACGAATTCGACGTACTTGATTACATCGACGTCAACGGAGAAGTCACTTCGTTTATGAGCAATCTGCAGCTGAACGTCAAAAGGGCGCGCAGATGCCGGGACGGCGAGTACGACCCTGCCAATTACCTGCCGGTATCCGAGCACAACGTCGACGAGATGTACGCACAGCTCCTGCACTACATCGACGTGGTCAAGGAGCCGCATATGCAGCAGCTGCTGCGGTCTTTCTTTGTCGACGACACAGATTTTATCCAGAATTTTAAATTTTCGTCCGCGGCCAAGTCCATACACCATGGCTTTGTCGGCGGCCTGCTCGAGCATACGCTGAGCGTGACGAACCTCTGCTATTACTACTGCAAGGCGTATCCGATGCTGCAGAAGGACCTGCTGCTGTCGGCGGCCATGCTTCATGACATAGGCAAAACACGTGAACTTTCCAGGTTCCCGCACAACGATTACACAGACGAGGGCCAGTTTATCGGACACATTGTGATCGGCGTGGAGATGATCGACGAAAAACTGCGTGACATCCCTGATTTCCCGCAGATGACGGCAATGGAGCTGCGGCACTGCATTCTGGCGCACCACGGAAAACTGGAATTCGGATCGCCCAAGCAGCCGGCCCTGATGGAGGCGGCCGCTCTCAACCTGGCAGACAACACGGATGCGCACATGGAGATCTTCCGTGAACTGCTGGCGGGCAGCACCGGCACCGGATGGCTGGGTTACCAGAATCTGCTGGAATCCAATGTGAGAAAGACGGAGATATGAGTACGGACAAAATAAAGGCGCAGGCGCCGTTTCAGAAGGACGACGTCGTGACCGTAACGATCGAGGATATAGGGAACAACGGCGAAGGCATCGGCAAAGCGGACGGCTATACGCTGTTTATCAAGGATGCGGTGCTCGGGGATACGGTCAGCGCAAAGGTCATGAAAGCCACGCCGGCCTATGGATATGCAAAACTCCTCGAGGTACTGAAACCGTCGCCGATGCGCACGATGCCCCGGTGCGAGATCTCGAAGCAGTGCGGCGGCTGCCAGATCCAGGCGCTTGATTATGACAGCCAGCTGGATTTCAAACAGCGCAAGGTAAGGAATGCCCTTGTGAGGATAGGCGGTTTTCCGGAAGCGGAAGTCGAAGCAGCGATGCATCCGATCGTCGGCATGGAGGACCCTTTCCACTATCGTAACAAGGAGCAGGTGCCCGTCGGGGAAAAGGACGGGCAGCCGGTCACCGGCTTTTTTGCCGAACATACACACTGCATCGTGCCGATGACGGAATGTGCGATCGGTGCGGAGGAGAACCAGCAGATACTCGAAACCGTTCTGGAGTACATGAAGCAGCAGGGCGTTCCGTCGTATGACGAGGCGACGGGCACCGGTCTGGTCCGCCACATTCTCATCCGCAGCGGCGTATACAGCAGACAGATCATGGTCTGCATCGTGGTGAACGGAGAGAAGCTGCCGGAAGAGGACAGCCTGGTACGTGCACTTTGTGTACTGCCGGGCATGACCAGTATTTCCCTCTGTACGAATACAAAACGCGGCAACGTGGTCATGGGGAGCAGGATCCGTACACTCTGGGGAGAGGATACGATCGAAGACTGCCTCCATATTCTGAAGGTCAGGAAGAACGGTTTTGAAACGACCGGCCGTTCCATTCGTTTCCGGATATCGCCGCGGTCCTTCTACCAGGTCAATCCGAAACAGACGGAAAAGCTTTACAGCATTGTTCTGGAATGCTGCGGCCTGCATGGAAAAGAGACGGTTTTTGACCTCTACTGCGGCGTGGGAACGATCTCCCTGTTCCTTGCGGACGGCGCCAAGGAAGTGTACGGCGTCGAGGAGATCCCGGAAGCCATTGCGGACGCACGCGAAAATGCGCGCCTGAACGGCATTGAAAATGTCCTGTTTGAGGCGGGCAAGGTCGAAGAGGTGCTGCCGGCCTACTGTGAACGGCACAAGACGGAAAGCCGCAGGGACAAGGCGGATATCATAGTTGTCGACCCGCCGCGCAAGGGCTGTGATCCCGCCTGCCTGCAGGCGATCCTCGAAATGGGACCGGATAAGATCGTCTATGTAAGCTGCGATCCGGCTACCCTGGCCCGCGATCTGAAAGTACTCGCGGCCGGTCCGTACAGCCTCAGGGCCGTATATCCGGTAGACCAGTTCGGGCACACGATCCACGTCGAGACGGTGGTATTGATGTCAAGAGTAGAAGGAAAATAAGCTTGAAAGCCCTTGATTTCAGGGCATTTGCGGGTTTGGAGGAAAAGCAGCTGAGGGGCGCAGAATCCTCTGTGGAAACTTATCCAAGGCTGTCAAGCAATGCGCTTGAAGAATGAATTGACATTCAGTTGGCGAATTAGATGTTTTCCGTAGGGTTTAGGCTGCGGATTAGATGTTTTGCCGCTGAGTGAGCGGAATAGATGTCAAGGAAGACAAACTGGAATTTGAACCGAAGATTATATATTAGGCATTGTATATATAGATTGGCTTGCACCAGAATGAAAAGTATGGTACAATAATTTAAAATAATGATAGGGGTGGAAAGATGCGTATTATTTCTTGCTAAATATTAAGGCATAATAGGATGT
>JALCRM010000019.1 GCA_022652545.1 Lachnospiraceae bacterium | reverse complement strand
ACGAGGTAAAGGGATGACATTTAAGAGGATAGACAACCATACGATCAACTGCATCATAACGCCGGAAGACATGCATGCAAGGGGACTGCGCATCGATGACCTGTTCGACCGCAAGGAGGAAGCGCGTACGTTCCTTCACAGCGTTCTGAACGAGGCGATGGAAAAGGTGGACTTTCATCCGCAGGGCGGTATGACATCCATGCAGATGTCTGTGCTTCCCGATCATTCGGTCAGCCTTACCATAAGCGAACAGCCGGCTTCGCAGTTCAATACGCTACTAAAGGATTTCCAGGACAAACTGGGCATCACGCTGCCGGAAGATTTCAGGCAGGAGCTTATGAAGCTTTCGGACGATGAACGCCTCGAGCGCCTGCGCGACTATGCCGCCAGGATCAGCTCAGGCACAGACGAAGTGCAGGAAAAAAGCACGGCTGCGGCTCCGGAAGTCTCCGGGTCCGGCTCTGATGAGAAAACTCCCGGACAGTTCGTATTCCATTTTTCGACATTCAGGGCCGTGACAGCCTGTGCAAAATATCTGGCAGGCGGCAAAAGGCAGAAGAGACCCGAGATACCGGCCGAACTTTACGCCGACGGCGATAACGGGTTTTACCTTATTCTCAGCGAACCGGAGAGCGGGCATACAGAGTACCGCAAGCTGGTCCTTTCCGTGAATGAATTCGGCAGGCTGATCACTGCAAACACGGAATTTCAGGCACATATCAGGGAGCATAATACTTGCATTCTGAAAGAGGAGACCATCCGGACACTGGCCGGACTGTAGAACCGGCAGACGGTATCCGGCTGAACAGATATATAGCTTCCTGCGGCATCTGTTCCAGGCGGGAAGCGGATAAACTGATAGAGCAGGGTCTGGTCACCGTAAACGGTGAACAGGCCCTTGAAGGTATGAAGACCGATCCCGAAAAGGATGTGGTACGCGTGCGCGGGCAGATCCTGCAAAGCGCGGAACACAAAACTGTCGTAGCCTATTACAAGCCCGTAGGTGTTACCTGCACCGAAAAGGATCCGCATGCGGCACGCACGCTGTCCGATGTTTTCAAATATCCGGTACGCCTTACCTACGCCGGCAGACTGGACCGGGATTCGGAAGGACTGCTTCTCATGACCAACGACGGGATGCTGATCGACGCGATGATGCGCGGCGCCAACGGCCATGAAAAGGAATACATCGTACGGGTCAACCGGCATGTTTCGGATGCGGAGATCAATCATCTGCGCAAGGGAGTTTACCTGAAGGAACTGGATGTTACGACCAGGCCCTGCAGGATCGAAAGACTCGGTGAGCACACCTTCGACATTGTGCTGACACAGGGTCTCAACAATCAGATCCGCCGTATGTTCCGGACTGTGGATGCACAGGTGAAACGTCTTAAGAGAATAAGGGTGCTGACGATCCGTCTGGATGACATGAAGCCCAATCAGCTGCGTGAGATCACGGGCAGTGAGAAGGCCGGTCTGTATCAGGCGGCGCTGGCCCGAGAACGGGGGTAGCCTTATGACAACAGAGGAATATCTGCACCTGAAAAAGACCATAGACTACCATATGGACCGGTATTATAACCAGGACAGCCCCGAGATCAGCGACTACGAGTATGACAGGCTTATGACGCAGCTGAAAGAAGCTGAGCAGGAACATCCCGAATGGGTCACTCCCGATTCACCGACGCAGAAGATAGGCGGTTCGGTAAAGCGTGAGGCCGGCGTAAAGGTAACGCATGACGTGCCGATGCTGTCCATTGAGGATGTTTTTTCACGGGAAGAGGTGACCGGGTGGATCGAGAAAGTTCACAGGATGCATCCCGGCTGCGCTTTTTCAGTGGAAACAAAGATAGACGGACTCAGCATGTCTCTGCGATACGCGCATTCGGATACTGACGGCAAACTGCATCTCGCCCTGGCCGAGACTCGCGGGGACGGTCTGATCGGAGAAGATGTCACGGCCAATGCACTGGTCATTCCCGATGTAAAGAAGATCATAGACCTTCCGTATGACTCTCTGGAGCTGCGCGGCGAGGTGTACATGTCACATGCGGATTTCGAGCGGTTCAATGAGATACAGGAAGAACAGCAGAAAAAGCCGGCAGCGAATCCAAGAAATCTGGCGGCAGGGACATTAAGGCAGCTGGATACAGGCATCACGAAGGAAAGAGGACTTCGGATGTTCGTCTTTAATGTCCAGAAGGGACCGCTTGAACTGACGGAAAGCCATGCAAAGGGCCTGGATATCCTGCAGGCGAAGGAAGTCCCGGTCGTTTACCATGAGGTCTGTACGGCGCCGGAAGAAGTGCTTGCGGCAATAGAAAAAATAGGCGCTATGCGGGAGGATCTCGCATTTGACATAGACGGTGCCGTGATCAAGATCGACCATACCGCGTACAGAAATGATTTTCCGGCCGGAAGCAAATATTCGAGCGGCCACATCGCATATAAATATCCGCCGGAAGAAAGAATTGTTGTCATGGATGAAATAGCCGTGGATGTCGGACGCACCGGAAAACTGACATTTACGGGGATCTTCCATGACCGGGAGACAGGAAAACCGGCAAGACTCTGCGGGACCGGTGTTTCCAAGGCGACGCTGCACAATCAGGATTATATCAAAGAAATGTTCATAGGTATCGGCGGTGAATACAAACTGTTCAAGAGCGGGGAGATCATCCCGAAGCTGAACGGCTGTGTAAAGAAACCCGACGAGGTGTTCACAGCACCGGAGAAATGTCCTGTCTGCGGGGAACCGCTGATACGGGAAGAGGATACCGCGGATATACGCTGTGTGAATCCGCTTTGTCCGGCACAGCTTACAAGGACCATAGCTTATTTTGCCTCGCTGGACTGCATGAATATCATGGGACTCGGGGATACCCTTGTCGATGCCCTCGTTAAGCAGGGGTACCTGAAAAACTATGCTGACATCTATAAACTGAAGAGTCACCGCGACGAGCTGGTGGAAAAGGGGATCATCGGCAAGGAAAAGAACACGGACAAGGTGCTGTCGGCCATTGAGTCTTCCAAAAACAACGACCCTGTCCGGCTGCTGACAGCCTTAGGCATCCGCAATGTCGGCAAATCGACCGCGCGGGAGATCATGAAGCACTATTCTGATATCAGGGAGCTTGAAAATGTTACTGTCGAAGAGCTGACGGCTATACCGGATATCGGGGAAACAACCGCGGAATGCATCAGGTCTTTTTTTGAGAATGAAGCGGGAAAGGCCGCGATCAGAGAACTGGAAGAATGCGGTGTCAATATGCGGATGCCCGAAAACGCAGTCTCCGGGAATAAACTGACAGGTCTTACCTTCGTGGTGACCGGTACACTGCCGACGCTGGGACGTAAGGAGATCGAAGAACTGATCGTCAGCAACGGAGGCAAATGCTCCGGCAGCGTCAGTAAAAAAACAAGTTATTTAATTGCCGGCGAAGCCGCAGGCTCCAAACTGGCGGCAGCGCAGAAACTGGGCATCAGCATTATAAGTGAAGCAGAATTTCTGAAAATGATGTAAGCGAGCGGAGAAAAAATGGAACTCAAATATACATATCCTGCAGAAAAATGGAATCAGGCACTGCCGATCGGAAATGGCAGTATAGGCGGACTTGTATACGGACAGCCTTTCCATGAGATGATCGAACTAAATGAAGATTCGTTGTGGTCCGGAGGCTATACAGACCGGAACAATGCGGATTGCAAAAAATATCTTGAGGAGATCAGGAAGCTTCTGCACGCCGGAAAGACTGCAGAGGCAGAGGATTTATCCAGGCTTGCAATGCATGGTATTCCGGTCTCGCAGCGCTGCTACCAGACACTTGGGGAAATGAGGATCAGTTTTCATGATGACGGGAAGCAGCCTGTTGATTATACCCGCAGCCTTTCACTGGAAGATGCGGTTGTTACTGTGGATTATACACTGAACGGGATCAGGATGCATCGGGAAGGCTTTGCCTCATTTCCCGGACAGGTCATGGCAATGCGTTTTTGCAGCCCCGCAGGACATGCAGTTGATTTTGACGTTTCCCTGTTCAGGAAGCTGAATCAGGATAAGGTCACCGTACTGAACGATGATCGTATTCAGATATCCGGGATCACAGGGAAGGATGGAATTTCCTACTGCGCCATGCTGAAAGTCGTTTCTGACGGCAGGATCAGGCCTATAGGAGAGAGCATTGTTGTAAGTGATGCCACAAATGCAGAGTTGTATTTTGCGGCGGCAACATCTTTCAGATATGGAGATCCCGACAGTGAATGTGCAGGAAGAATAGACAGGGCCATTGTAAAGGGTTATGAAGCATTAAAAGATGAGCATGTGAAAGATTATAAGAAGCTGTTTGACCGTTTTTCATTGTCATTTACAGCACGAAATGATAATGAAAACATACCGACGAATGAAAGGATAGAAAATTTCAGGAATGGAAAAGAAGACCCGGGACTGATTGCCGAATGTGTGCAGTATGGGAGATATCTTCTCATTTCCTCCAGCAGGGAGGGATCGCTTGCGGCAAATCTTCAGGGAATATGGTGCAATGAGTATACGCCGAGCTGGGATTCGAAATATACGATCAACATCAATCTCCAGATGAATTACTGGTTTGCGGACAGCGGAAATCTTTTTGAATGCGAAGGCCCGTTATTTGACCTGATCAGAAGAATGGACAAAAACGGGGAAACTACTGCGCGGGTAATGTACGGCTGCCATGGAAGCCTTGCACACCACAACTGCGATCTGTATGCGGATACGGCGCCGCAGGATCATTGGACGCCGGCTACGATCTGGGTACTTGGAAATGCGTGGATGTGCTATCACATCTGGGAGCACTACCGCTATTCCCTGGACAGTGCCTTTCTGAATGACAATTTCCGGATCATCGAAAACCAGATTAGATTTTTCCTTGAATATCTGGTCAAAAATGACAAAGGGGAATATATCATCAATCCGAGCGTTTCTCCCGAGAATTCGTACATCGATGAGAGCGGAAGAGTGTCGGCTCTGTGTGAAGGCTGCGCCATGGATTCCGAGTTGCTGGACGGCCTTTTTACGATATATGAAGAAAGCTGCAGGATCCTCGGGAAGAAGTCCCTGGAAAATGTTGAAGAAACCCGCCGCGAGATCGCAAAAGTCGGCATAGATGAGGACGGAAGTATTCTTGAATGGCTTACTCCCAAAAGAGAAACCGAGCCGGGCCATCGGCACTTTTCACCGGTATTTGGCGTCTATCCGGGAGAAAATATCAATCGTTGGGATACTCCGGAGCTGTTCGAGGCAGCTGAAAAAACAATCGAAAAGCGTATAAGTCATGGAAGCGGACACGAGGGCTGGAGCTGTACATGGGCGATGGCCTTACTGGCAAGACTGTACAGAAGGGACGAGATCTACCCTCTGCTGGTGTCGCAGATCGGACATTGCATGTACGATAATCTCTTAAACGGAAGAGGGATGGTGCCGGATAAGGATATATTTCAGATCGATGGAAATTTCGGGCTGACGGCAGCCATGATCGAAATGCTTGTGCAAAGTCATCATGGCAAAGTCGTTCTGCTCCCGGCGCTTCCTGAGAAATTGTCATCCGGGAGCGTAGCTGGACTGAGGCTTCGGGGAAATATGGTCCTGTCGATGCAGTGGAAAGACGGTCACGTCACTGCCGGAAAGATAGTTGCAGATTCGGACAATGCGTTTACACTGGTCATGAATGGGCATGAAAGCCGAATAACGATAGCAAAAGGAGATACTTTCTGCCTGGATAAAGCAACTGATTAAGCTGAGTTTGGGGGGAGATCAGGGCCCGAAGCCCCGGGAAAGAGGCAAAGATGCCGATCAAGATCCAGAACGACCTGCCGGTCAGAGAGATACTTGAAGATGAGAACCTGTTCATAGTCGGCGAAGAAACGGCAAGCCACCAGGATATCCGTCCGCTGCAGATCGCCATTCTTAATCTGATGCCGCTGAAGGAGGATACGGAGCTGCAGCTTTTACGCATGCTTTCCAACACGCCCCTGCAGCTGGATATCACCTTTATGCGTATCAACAACCATGAGAGCACGCACACGCCGATCTCTCACCTGAACAAATTCTATTATACCTTTGCGGATCTGTGGAAAAACAAATACGACGGCCTGATCATAACCGGCGCCCCGGTGGAAAAAATGGATTTCGAAGAGGTGGACTACTGGGACGAACTGAAACTGATCTTTGAGTGGAGCAAAACAAATGTCACGTCCACCTGTCATATCTGCTGGGGCGCACAGGCTGCTCTTTATTATCACTATGGCCTTGAGAAGGAACTGCTGCCACAGAAACTGTTCGGGGTCTACGCGCACAAGGTGATGCACCGTAAAAATCCGCTGGTCCGCGGTTTTGACGACTATTTTCTCATTCCGCACAGCCGCTATACGCAGGTACCTGCAGAGAAGATCCACCAGAATGCGGACCTTACCGTGCTCGCGGAATCGGATGAAGCGGGCGTGCTGCTGTGCACAGCCATGAACGGGCGCCAGGTCTTTATCATGGGGCATCCCGAATACGACCGCTATACGCTTCGCAACGAATATTTCAGGGACAGGGATAAAGGACTTCACACGGCTGTGCCGGTGAATTATTTCCTGGCAGGCGATCCGCACAACGAGCCGCTGCTGCAGTGGCGCGCGCACAGTTCACTTTTCTATGCCAACTGGATCAACTGCGTATATCAGGAAACGCCCTACGATATCAGCACCATACACTGACAGCGGAAACCGGCCTTATCGATTTGCGAAAAAGCCGCGCAGATCCGGACACCGGACTGCGCGGTTTTTCAGTGGTGGTACAGACGGTTCCCTTCATATTCGGGTTCGCAGGTGAGATTGATGCCGAGTTTCCGGAAAACACCCGTGTCGACCTGGGATAGGATGACGGAAGAGTGTGCTTCCAGTCCGCGCAGGCCGTCCAGACTGTCCATGGCTTTTTTCGCGTTCGGATCCGTTACGGATGCGATCGCAAGCGCAATGAGTATCTCATTCAGGTGCAGGAGAGAACTGTGCCCGCCCAGATGTTTTACCTTGAGTTCCTGCAGCGGCTCTATGATCTGTGCGGAAAGCAGTTCCACGCTGTCGTCGATGCCCGCCAGGTGTTTCAGGGCATTGAGGAGCAGAGCCGAGGAAGCCCCGAGGAGCGGGGAGGTTTTTCCGGTGAGGATCGTGCCGTCCGGCATTTCCATGGAAGCGGCCGGTGCTCCTGTCTCGTCTGCCCTGATGTCAGCAGCCATTACGACAGGACGGTCGGCGGAAGTGATGCCGGCTTTTTTCATAAGAAGCTCGATCTTGTAAACGGGGCCGTCGCCGGCATTTCCCTTGCGGCGGTCGCAGAGAGCGGAGTACCAGCGGCGCAGGATCTCCTGTTTTGCAGCGCGCTGACAGACGGCATCGTCGCTGATACAGAAACCGACCATATTGACGCCCATGTCCGTGGGGGATTTGTACGGGGAGGAGCCGGATATTTTCTCGAAGATCGCATTGAGTACGGGAAAAACTTCTACGTCGCGGTTGTAGTTCACGCAGGTCTTGCCGTAGGCGTCCAGATGGAAGGGGTCGATCATGTTGACGTCGTCCAGATCGGCGGTGGCTGCCTCGTAAGCCAGGTTCACAGGATGGCTGAGCGGGAGATTCCAAACCGGAAAAGTCTCGAATTTTGCGTAGCCCGCGGTTATGCCGCGCTTGTTTTCATGGTACAGCTGGGACAGGCAGGTGGCCATTTTGCCGCTGCCGGGTCCGGGAGCCGTCACGACGACAAGCGGGCGTGTGGTTTCGATGTATTCGTTGCGGCCGTAGCCTTCGTCAGAGACGATCCTGTGTATGTCGGAGGGATAGCCTTCGATCGGATAGTGGCGGTAGACCCGCAGGCCCAGCGCTTTGAGCTTCTTTTCATAGGCGATCGCGGAAGGCTGCCCCGCAAACCGCGTGAGGACCACGGAACCGACGTACAGTCCGTTCGCGGTGAAGGCGTCGACAAGGCGCAGAAGATCGATATCGTAGGTGATCCCGAGATCTCCGCGCACCTTGTTCTTTTCGATGTCGGCCGCGTTGATGGCGACAACGATCTCAGCCTGGTCGCGGAGTTCGCGCAGCATGGTGATCTTGGAATCCGGCTTGAAACCGGGCAGTACGCGCGAAGCATGGAAGTCGTCGAACAGTTTTCCTCCGAATTCCAGATAGAGTTTGCCGCCGAAACGCGAGATGCGTTCACGAATGTGCTCAGACTGTATTTTCAGGTATTTCTCGTTGTCAAAACCTGCCTGCATCAGAAAAATCCCCCGTGCGCCATTGCGCGGAAACGGCCGTGCCCCGTTGCACAAGCCGTTTTTTATTATAACATGCATCGCGCCTGCGGCAAAGGAGTCGCCTTGCGGGGACGCTTCTCTCATAGTAAGATAATGGAAATGCCGTGAACAGGCGCATCGGAATGTTTTCAGAAGTTACGGGAACAGTTGAAGAAAGGGGGAGGGTGACAATACATGACAGTTGAAGAAATCCTTCAGGGTGAGTCAAAAGACCTGGAGTTCAAGGAAAAACTGCCGGAAGACAGCAAAAAATACATGAAGACTATTGTCGCTTTTTCAAATGGCGAAGGTGGCAGACTTATAATAGGTGCCACTGATGACAGAGAGGTGGTCGGTGTGGATCCAACCACGGTTTTTACCGTGATTGATAAAATTACCAATGCCATCAGCGACAGCTGTGAACCTTTGATAATTCCGGATATTGCTCCGCAGGCAGTTGGTGACAGAACTGTTATTGTTGTGGAAATTTATGCCGGAAGACAGAAACCTTATTATCTTAAATCTCTTGGTATGGATAAAGGTACCTTTATTCGTACTGCAGGATCTACAAGGCTGGCTGACAGACCTTTTATCCGGGAAATGTATTATGAGTATGAAAACAGATCCTTCGACAATGTAGTAAACAAAGACATAGATATCACGGATGCTGATGTAAAAAGTTTTTGTGAAGACATGAAAAAAGAAGCGCAGTGCAATTGTTTAAACGCAAAAGACGCTGAAAAGGTGAAAACACCTACAAGGAATAACCTGATCACTTGGGGCATTCTGAAAGAAGACAATGGAGTCATTCGCCCAACCTATGCCTATTACTATCTGAGAGGCATGGATGGTGTTATGTCCCAGATACAGTGCGCTGTGTTTAAAGGCAAAACCAGAGGAATATTTATCGACAAAAGAGAGTACGAAGGTAATCTCTGGGATCAGGTGGAGCAGGCTTATCAGTTTGTTCTTCGTAATATTCATCTTGGAGCCAGAATAAAAGGCATTCATAGACA
Organism: Lachnospiraceae bacterium; assembly: GCA_022652545.1. Taxonomy (GTDB): domain Bacteria; phylum Bacillota; class Clostridia; order Lachnospirales; family Lachnospiraceae; genus CAG-791. The sequence goes on along the minus strand of JALCRM010000019.1, from coordinate 20,335 downwards.
GGATGTTTATGAGCTCCCTCCCGAGAGTATAAGAGAGCTGATTATCAATGCGGTTGTGAACTGCAGCTTTTTACAGGAAAGCCGTGTACAGGTAGCTATATACGATAACAGGCTGGAGATTTCATCGCCGGGTGGGCTGATGCCAGGTGTTACAATTGAAAAAATGAAAGAAGGATTTTCTAAAGTCAGAAATCGCGGTATAGCCAATGCTTTTGTTTATATGAATCTCATTGAACAGTGGGGAAGCGGAATCCCGAAGATATTAGCTCAGACCAGGGAATACGGACTTCCGGAGGTGGAATTCATTGATATGGGTATTGCTCTCAGAGTTAATATGTACAGAGTGCTTCCCAAAGGCAGTGAACAAACGATAAAAGCAAACGATAAATGCAAACGACAAACGATAAAAGCAAATGATAATGCTGCTCCGAGAACGATAAAAGAGGAGGCCGTTCTGTCATATCTGGCCGAAACCGGAAGAGCCAAAACTGCAGATGTGGCGAAGATTTTAGGCCTCAGCACTGATCGGACCAGAGTTATCCTTGCATCGATGGCAAAGAGGAATATGATAGTGGCAGAAGGAGCAAACAGAAACAGAATTTATCGCTTCTTACAAACGATAAATTGAGGTATAGTTGCTTTATCATAAAGGATGCTATTTAATAGGAGGAATTCACATGAATATCGCACTGATCGTAGCGCTGATTGTTGTTGTTCTCGTACTGCTGCTGCAGATGCGGATCGTACCGCAGGCACATGCATACGTTATTGAACGGCTCGGGAAATATCACGAGACATGGAATGCGGGTTTTCATGTCATGATCCCCTTTCTCGACCGGATCTCCCGCCGGGTGCTTCTGAAGGAGCAGGTCGCGGACTTTGCGCCCCAGCCGGTCATCACCAAGGACAATGTTACGATGATGATCGACTCTGTCGTATATTTCAGGGTCATGGACCCGCGCCTTTATGCCTACGGTGTCGAAAATCCCATCATGGCCATGGAAAATCTGACGGCCACGACACTCCGCAACATCATCGGCGATCTCACACTGGACGATACGCTGACCAGCCGTGAGACCATCAATTCAAAAATGCTGCAGACGATCGACATCGCGACCGACCCGTGGGGGATCAAGGTCACGCGTGTGGAACTCAAGAACATCCAGCCGCCGGCCGCGATCAAGGAATCCATGGAAAAACAGATGAAGGCGGAGCGCGACAAGCGTGCGGCGATCCTGACGGCAGAGGGGCAGAAACAGTCCATGATCCTGGAAGCTGAAGGACACAAGGAATCTGCCGTGCTCAATGCGGAAGCGGCAAAACAGGCCACGATCCTGGCGGCAGAGGGCCAGAAGGAAAAGGAGATCCGCGAAGCCGAAGGCCAGGCAGAAGCGATCCGCGCCGTACAGCAGGCACAGGCAGACGGCATCCGTATGCTGCGCGAAGCAGCTGCGGACGACGCCGTACTGAAGCTGAAGTCGCTGGAAGCTTTCCAGAAGGCGGCGGACGGGCAGGCCACAAAGATCATCATCCCTTCGGAGATCCAGGGCCTGGCAGGCCTTGCGGAGGCTATCAGGGAAACGGCAGGCAAATAATATGGGACAAACGGTAACGTCACTTGTCACTTTTTTTATACTGCTGATCATCATCCTGTCGTTTACCATGCTGGCGGTACGGCAGCGTAACGGAGGGGCGCAGAGCCGGGACAGAAATGCGCCGGCTTACGGGAACGGAAGTACGGAACCTGTCATGGGAAGCGGCAATATTGCTTCTGACGGCCATCGCATGCGGGCCTCGCAGGATATCACCTGCGCACGGTACGGCCACTCCCATCCGGACGAGGACCAGCCGCGTTATATTGTGCACGACGACCCGGAGATCGGTTTTGTCATTCTGAACGGTAAGAAAGTACGTCTGCAGGACTGCCGCGATCTGTAGCCGGCGGCCACAGACGATGGAGGCGTATACGGATATGTCGGAAACAGCAGTAATACAGGTGCCTTCTGTTCTCCTCACGGACAGGCCCGGCGGAGAACGCACGGACGAAGCGCTGAGCGGTTGGGCCGTTTCGGTCACGGAGAGGGTAGAGGGCTTTGCAAAGATCCTCACACATTACGGTTACGAGGGCTGGGTGCCGGAAGATGCCCTGCTGCCCGTGGATCCTTCCTATCTGCCTGCACGGGAAAAAGAGGGCAGGGTACGTGTTGTGACCAAGGCGCTTTCCGATGTTTTGTCCGACAGGAAGGTGCAGGGGAAAATAGAGGAAGCGCTGCCGCGCGGCAGCTTCGTGACGGCTGAGGGCCCCGATGAGGACGGCTATACGCCGGTGCGCACGGCTGCCGGCAGGACAGGCTTTATGCCGTCCTGCGGGCTGGCCGAGCGCAAAGACAGCGACGGCTTTCTCCTGCAGGATACGGCAGAAAGGAACGGCGGGAAAAGCTGGTTCCTTCGCCAGAGTGCACTGGACAGGCCGGAGAAAGAGCTGCGGGCGGCATTCGCGGCCACAGCCCGTACCTACCTCGGCACGCAGTACCGCTGGGGCGGCAAAACACCGGACGGAATAGACTGCTCCGGCCTTGTTTTCATGAGCTATTTTCTGAACGGCGTGCTGATCTACCGGGATTCAAATCCCGATCCGCGCTGGCCGGTGCACGGCATACCGAAGGAACAGCTGGATGTGGGAGACCTGATCTTTTTCCCGGGTCATGTAGCCATGTATCTGGGAGAACAGCGCTATATTCACTGTACGGGATATTTCAGGAACTTCGGCTGTACGATCAACAGTTTCAGCCCTGATGCCCCTGATTACCGGGCAGATCTGCCCGGCATGATCAAAGGGTACGGCAGTATTTTCAACAGGGGATGAACAGCGGGGTTTACAGTCAATTGCAGGAGGCAGGCAATGAAGGTCATGGATATGCACTGCGATACGATCGCAGAAATATGGTATTCGAGGCTGCGCAGGGACGCTTTTCTGAAAAAACAGGCGCAGGGACGGACGCTTCCCGGGGAGCAGGTCCCCGAAGTGTATTCGCTGCGCAGTAGCCCGCTGATGATCGATCTCGGGAAGATGCGGAAAGGCGGTTATCTGTGCCAGAACTTTGCAATGTTTGCGGATCTTCACAGACCGGCCGGTTTTGAAGGCGACGACGATTCAAAGGTGACCGTGCGCAGCGACAATGCAGATTCCTATATGGATCCCTGGGACACGGTCAACAGGCTGATTGCTGTATACAAAGAGGAGATCGCGCAAAACAGCGACCTCATTCTGCCGGCTCTCAGCGCGGCGGACATAGAGTCGAATGCAGCGCAGGGAAAGATGTCCGCCATGCTGACAGTGGAAGAGGGCGGCGTCTGCAAGGGAAGTCTCGACCATCTGCGCGAACTGTACGCGGACGGTGTAAGGATGATGACGCTCACCTGGAATTACAGGAATGAGCTCGGCTGTCCCAATGACATTCCGGATGGCTGCGGACAGGTGTATGCACGTTATTTTGAATTCGTGCCCCGCACGGACAACGGGCTGACCGAAAAAGGCTTTGCGTTTGCGGAGGCCATGCAGTCCATGGGGATGCTCGTGGATGTTTCGCACCTTTCCGATGCGGGCTTCTACGATATTGCTCGCACGGTGCGCGGACCGTTCGTCGCGAGCCATTCGAACTGCCGTGCCCTGTGCGGCTGCAACCGCGACATGACGGATGACATGATCCGCACTGTGGGCGAACACGGAGGTGTGATCGGCCTGAATTACTGCCCGGAGTTTCTGACGGCGGCAGCTTCGCGGGCCCAGTGTCTTTGCTCTCCGGAACGTCTTGCTGCGCACGCGCGCCATATGATGGATGTCGGCGGCAGGGAGATCGTGGGACTCGGTTCGGATTTTGACGGGATAGGGCGCGACGGACTGGAACTGAACGACTGCTCCGAGGTGGGTAAAATCGAAGCAGAACTGGAAAAGGAACACTTCACGCAGACAGAGATCGACGGGATCATGGGGCAGAATGTAATGCGCGTCTACAGGGAAGTGCTGAAGTAAAGTCTTGTACGGTCGGAAGCAGGCCGTGTGGTAAGCGGCTCGCGGGAAAAATGACAGGCGGCTATTGACAGAACGGACATACAGCTGCATAATCATTAACAAAATTAATATACTTGTATACAAATATACAAAGCGACAAAGACGTCGCAGATCTTCGGGCCGGAGAAGGCCCGGCATGATTTGCATGTCTCTGGCGCTTTTTTCGTATCCGAAGAGATGCGGAAAGCAAAGGGGAACGACATGGCAAACGATCAGAACAGAGATCTTTATATCACACCCTGTGAACGCGGCGGCTATCCGATGCCGGAGCACGACGCATGCGGCATAGGGACCATCGTGAACATTGACGGGCACACAGACCACGCGGTACTCGACGATGCACTGAGCATCGTTGAGAAGCTGGAACACCGCGCAGGGAAGGACGCAAGCGGAAAAGTGGGAGACGGCGTAGGCATTCTCCTGCAGATTTCCCATGTGTTTTTCAAGAAGGCAGCGAAGGATTGCGGCGTTTCGCTGGGCGGTGCAAGGGATTACGGCATCGGGATGTTTTTCTTTCCGCAGGACCGTCTGAAGAAGACTTTTGCCATGCGGATGTTCGAGGTCATCGCCGAGAAAAACGGCCTCAGGTTCCTCGGCTGGCGCAACGTGCCGGTACATCCGGAAATACTCGGGAAGACTGCGCTGGACTGCATGCCGTCGATCATGCAGTGCTTTATAGAGCGCCCGGCCCATGCGGCCAGGGGGCTTGAATTTGACAGGCGCCTGTATGTCTGCCGCCGTGAATTTGAGCAGAGCTCGGAGGATACATATATCTGTTCGCTCTCTTCGAGGACGATCGTATACAAGGGCATGTTCCTGGTAAAGCAGCTGCGCGCCTTTTATGACGATCTGCAGGATCCTGACTACCAGACGGCCATAGCGATGGTCCATTCACGCTTTTCGACCAATACGACGCCGAGCTGGAACCGTGCACACCCTTACCGCATGATCGCCCACAACGGGGAGATCAATACGATCCGCGGCAACATCGACCGTATGCTGGCCCGGGAAGAGACCATGTCCTCCCCCTTCCTCGAAAAGGATGCACTGAAGGTGTTTCCTGTCGTCCAGAAGACCGGTTCCGACTCAGCCATGCTGGACAACACCCTGGAATTTTTCTATATGAACGGCATGGAACTGCCGCTTGCCATCATGATGCTGATCCCGGAGCCCTGGAAGCACAACAGCTTCATGGAAGAGGACCGGAAGGACTTCTACCACTACTACGCGACGATGATGGAACCCTGGGACGGACCGGCAGCCATTCTGTTCTCCGACGGGGACCTGGTCGGTGCCACGCTGGACCGCAACGGTCTGCGCCCTTCACGATACTACATCACCGATGACGGAAGGCTCATCCTTTCCTCCGAGGTCGGTGTGCTCGACATCGCGCCGGAACACATCGTGCGCAAATCGAGGCTGCAGCCCGGACGCATCCTGCTCGTGGATACGAAGCAGAAACGCATCCTCTCCGACGAGGAATGCAAGGGTCATTATGCAGGCCGGCAGCCGTACGGCGAATGGCTGGACCAGAATCTGCTGCACCTGGCCAGACTGCCCATTCCGAACAAAAAGATCGAGGTACACACGCAGGAGGAGAGAGACCGCCTGTACAAGGTCTTCGGCTACACCTATGAGGATGTCAAAACAGGGATCCTTTCCATGGCAATGAACGGCGTAGAAGTTACGGCATCCATGGGTCATGATGTGCCGCTGGCTGTGCTTTCCGAAAAACATCAGCCGCTGTTCGATTATTTCAAACAGCTCTTTGCACAGGTGACCAATCCCCCGATCGATTCCCTGCGTGAGAAGATCGTGACGGATACGACCGTATATATCGGCTCCGACGGCAACCTTCTGCAGGAGAGCGGAGAAAACTGCCGTGTGCTGGAGGTCAATCACCCGATCCTGACCGGCGTGGACCTGCTGAAGATCCGCTCCCTGCACAGGCCCGGATTCATGACGGAGACGATCCCTATCCTGTACTACAAAAACACTTCGCTGGAAAAGGCGCTGGACCAGCTCTGCAACGAAGTGGACCGGGCTTACAGCGACGGCGACAACATCATTATTCTTTCCGACAGAGGCGTCGATGAGAACCATGTGCCTATCCCTTCGCTGCTGGCCGTATCGGCGGTGGAGCAGCATCTGGTAAGGACGAAGAGGAGGACGGCGGTCTCCCTCATCCTGGAGAGCGGAGAACCCCGCGACGTACACCAGATGGCCACACTGCTCGGCTTCGGCGCCAGGGCGATCAATCCTTATCTGGCACACGAGTGCATTGCCGAAATGATCGATATCGGCATTCTCGACAAGGATTATCACACGGCGATCGACGACTATAATTCGGCGATCCTGAACGGCATCGTGAAGACGGCGGCGAAGATGGGCATCAGTACGCTGCAGTCTTACCAGTCTGCCCGTATCTTCGAGGCAGTCGGACTCTCCAGGGAAGTGATAGACCGCTACTTTACCGGAGTCGTGAGCCGCGTAGGGGGCATAGGCCTCGAGGAGATCGCGGAAGGCGTGACCTTCCGGCATGACCACGCTTTCGACCCACTCGGGCTGACAACAGACATGACGCTCGATTCCGTCGGCTTCCACAAGCTGCGCAGTGGGACAGATACGGAAGACCATCTGTACAATCCCCAGACGATCGTGGCGCTGCAGCAGGCTGTGCGGAACAACGATCCGGCACGCTTCCGTGAATATACGGCTATGGTCGATAACGATCTGCCGCATACGCTGCGCGGTCTGCTGACCTTTGTACCGCAGCAGGAAGCTATCGCGGTCAGCGAAGTCGAACCTGCTTCCGAGATCGTAAAGCACTTCAAGACCGGCGCCATGTCCTACGGTTCGCTTTCGCAGGAAGCGCATGAGACGCTGGCCATCGCCATGAACCGTCTGGGAGGCAAGTCGAATACAGGAGAAGGCGGAGAGGACCCGGCACGTTTCGGGACGGAAAAGAACAGTGCGATCAAACAGGTGGCCTCCGGAAGGTTCGGAGTGACGCTTTCCTACCTGAACAGCGCGGCAGACATACAGATCAAGATGGCGCAGGGAGCAAAACCCGGAGAAGGCGGCAACCTGCCCGGAAAGAAAGTATATCCCTGGGTAGCAAAGACGCGCTTTTCAACGCCGGGAGTGGCACTGATCTCGCCGCCGCCCCACCACGATATCTATTCGATCGAAGATCTGGCACAGCTGATCTACGATCTCAAGAATGCAAACCGTAAAGCGCGCATCTCCGTAAAGCTGGTTTCAGAGGCCGGCGTAGGCACGATCGCGTCCGGCGTGGCAAAGGCGGGTGCGCAGGTCATCCTGATCTCAGGCTATGACGGAGGGACGGGGGCTGCACCGCTGAGTTCCATACACAACGCGGGACTTCCGTGGGAACTCGGCCTTTCGGAGGCGCACCATTCCCTGATCGAAAACGGACTGCGTGACCGTGTGATCCTCGAGACCGACGGCAAACTGATGAGCGGCAGGGATGTGGCGATCGCCTGTCTTCTGGGAGCGGAAGAGTTCGGCTTTGCGACTGCGCCGCTCGTGTGCATGGGCTGCATGATGATGCGGGCCTGCAGCCAGGACACCTGCCCGGTCGGCATTGCCACGCAGAACGAGGTGCTGAGAAAGCGCTTCTGCGGAAAACCGGAATATGTCATGAATTTCATGCTCTTTATTGCAGAACAGCTGCGGGAGATCATGGCCGGCCTGGGCTTCCGGACGATCAACGACATGGTGGGACGTTCAGACTGTCTCAAAATGAAGGAGCACCAGATCACAAGACGCGCTTCCATGACGGACCTTTCCTCTATCATCGATCCGCGCTACGCGGGTGCACAGGAGCGTCATTTTGCGCCTGAGCATATCTATGATTTTCATCTGGAAAGGACGGTTGACGAGGCGCAGCTTCTGCCGAAGTTTGCGAAAGCGCTGCGTACCGGGGAAAAACATACGGAAGAGATCGATATTTCCAGCACGAACAGGACGGTCGGCACCATTCTGGGGTCCGAAGTGATCAACCGGTTCGGCTCGAAGCTGCCGGACGATACCTTCACTGTCAACTGCAAGGGCGGAGGCGGGCAGTCCTTCGGTGCTTTCCTTCCGAACGGAGTGACGCTGCACCTTTCCGGAGATGCCAACGACGGGTTCGGAAAAGGCCTGTCGGGAGGAAAACTGGTTGTAGTGCCGCCTGCGGGAAGCAGATTCCATGCCAGTGACAACATCATCGTCGGCAATGTGGCGCTTTACGGTGCGACGTCCGGTACGGCTTTCATCTGCGGTGAGGCCGGAGAGAGATTCTGCGTGCGCAATTCCGGGGCCACAGCAGTCGTGGAAGGCTGCGGAGACCATGGACTGGAGTACATGACGGGGGGCTGCGCCGTGATCCTCGGACAGACCGGTAAGAACCTGGCGGCAGGCATGAGCGGCGGCATCGCCTATGTTCTGGACAGCGATCACAGCCTCTACCGCAGGATCAACAAAGACATGGTGAATATGACGGAAGTAAGCGATAAATATGATATCGCGCAGCTGCGTGATATTCTCCGCGACTATGTAAAAGAAACAAAGTCAGAGCTGGGCAGGAAAGTGCTGGACAGCTTTGAAGAGTACATTCCGCAGTTCAAGAAGATCATTCCGAATGACTATCAGCGTATTCTCATGGTCATCAGCAGATACGAGGAACAGGGCATTTCACATGAGAACGCGGAGCTCGAAGCATTCAATGAAATAGCGGGGAGGAACTGACCCATGGGAAAAGCGACCGGATTCCTGGAATATGACAGACGGGAGAACACGACCGTTCCGGTAGACGAACGGATCAAAAACTTCGAGGAGTTCCACACTCCGCTCGAAGCGGATGACAGAATGAAACAGGGCGCGAGGTGCATGAACTGCGGCGTGCCTTTCTGCCAGTCGGGTATGAAGCTGAACGGGATGGTGACAGGCTGTCCGCTGCATAATCTGATCCCGGAGTGGAACGATGAGATCTACCACGGACATATGGATCATGCTTTGTCCAGGCTCCTTAAAACGAACAACTTTCCGGAATTTACAGGCAGGGTCTGCCCGGCTCTCTGTGAAAAAGCCTGCATCTGCGGGATGAATGACAAGCCGGTCACCGTACAGAACAATGAACTGTTTCTGATCGAGACGGCGTTTCAGAGCGGAGAAATGCAGCCTGTGCTCCCGAAGGTGCGCAGCGGCAGAAAGGTGGCCGTGATAGGGAGCGGTCCTTCCGGACTTTCGGTGGCGGACCAGCTCAATCACCGCGGGCACAGCGTTACCGTATTTGAGCGCGAGGACAGGATCGGCGGCCTTCTCATGTACGGGATCCCCAATATGAAGCTTGACAAAACAGTGATCGAGCGCCGCAGGAAACTTATGGAAGCGGAGGGGATCGTATTCAGGACAGGTATGAATGTCGGCGCCTCCGCCGCCGGCGGCGGAGCGACGGAATACGGTGCCGCACCGGCAGGAGAAAGCATGGATGCAGGAAGTATCCTGCAGGAATACGACGCGGTCGTCCTGTGCTGCGGGGCTAAAAAGCCGCGCGCTCTCGGGATCCCGGATGCCGAAAAAACGGATGGCGTACACTATGCCGTTGATTTCCTGCGCTCCACAACGAAAAGCCTTCTGGATTCGAGCCTGAAGGAAGGAACCTTCATCAGCGCAAAGGGCAGGAATGTCGTGATCGTGGGCGGCGGCGATACCGGCAACGACTGTGTCGGCACGTGCATACGGCAGGGCTGTAAATCGGTGACACAGATCGAAATGATGCCGGAGCCGCCCGTGGAAAGGCTGAAATCGAATCCGTGGCCGGAATGGCCGAAGGTGCTCAAAACAGATTACGGCCAGCAGGAAGCGATCGAGCTTTTCGGCAGTGACCCGCGGATCTATGAAACGACTGTGAAGGAACTGATCTGCGGTAAAAACGGGAAACTGAGTGCGGTAAAGACCGTAAAGGTGAAATTCGAGAACCGCAGGATGGTCGAAATCCCGGATACGGAACAGACGCTGAAATGTGACCTGCTTCTTGTCGCAGCAGGTTTCACCGGCTGCCAGGATTATACTGCGGATGCCTTCGGCATCAGGAGAAATGAAAGAGGCTGTGTGGAAACAGCCGCCGGGAAATATGCAACGGATAAAGAAAAGATCTTTACGGCCGGTGACATGCACAGGGGGCAGAGCCTTGTCGTCTGGGCAATCACGGAAGGCCGGGCATGCGCCAGACAGGTCGATGAGTATCTGATGGGGTATACAAATATGTGATCCTGCTGAAAAGTGATATACGCAGGGAAAGGAATGGCTGCAGAAAAACGGATACCTGCAGGGGAAAATGGATATCTGTCCCCGCAGGACGTGAAAAATCATTGACGAAAATTGCTTTAGCATCTAGTATCTATCAATATGCAGCAAAATACTGAGCTTGAAGCACGTGACCATGCCGGCAGACGTATTTCCCTGTTTTTACTGATACTTGCCGGCATTCTGATCTTATTTTCTTTTATCACTTTTCCCGTTCGCTATGCCGAATATGACATTGTGAATGTAGACAGAGTCATTTACCGTACAGAAAAAGAAGAACCGAAAGATACGGTGGATATTCTGTTTGCAGGAGACAGTCTCGCTTATTTTGATTTTTCAACAAGAACACTGTGGGATACCAGCGGGATCGCCTCCTCTGAACTGGGCTATAAGGCGACCCATCTCTGCGATACGTACGCAACCCTGGCCACTGTGCTGCAGAGGCAGAAGCCCCGCGCGGTGATTCTCGAAATCAACTCCTTTTTCAGGCGCCCCGGCGTCAAAATGCAGTATACGGACGGCGCATCAAATCACACGAAGGATGCTGTTGTATACAATACCTACAGTGATCTTTTTCCCATATTCCGCTATCATTCGCTGTTCAGGTTCTGGACGGATCCTTACGGAAAGGATCTGGGTGCGACCTTTCACGGTTTTGTCGGTGTCGACAAAGCCGTGGCATTGAAGAAAATACCGGATGACTATACAAACAAAAAGAAGAAAAAAGAAGAGATCCTGGAGGAAAACCTGGTATATCTGAACAAAATCAGAGATCTGTGTAAGGCGCATCATACTGCGCTGATCCTTGTCGGTGCGCCGTCACCGGTGAACTGGGACTACGGAGAATATAAGGGCACATCAGAATGGGCTAAAGCAAACCGCGTCAGATACATCGATATGAATCTGCCGGAATACAATGACCGGATCGGGATCGACTGGAAAACGGACACCTACGACGAGGGCGATCACCTGAACAAGAGGGGCGCGGCCAAGGTGATCGATTATCTCGGAAAGTATCTCCGGAAGAAGTACAAACTGCCTGACAGGCGGAAAGACAAAAGATACGCGAATTGGGATAACGGAGTGGCAGCCGCGGCCGGAGAGGAAAAACATTGAGCTATACCGCATTGGCTTATGTAGCCTGCTTTCTGCCGGCAGTGATCCTGTTATACCGCTTTTTGCCGGGAAGATTCCGGAAGCCGCTGATCCTTTGCGCAGACCTGATTTTTGCGTGGGAACTGAGCGGTACGGCGGTGATCTATATTTTTGCAGGCATCCTGATCACGCACCATACAGGGCTCTGGATACGGGACATTGACAGGAACGAAGAAGAGCTTCCCAGGAAAACCGTAAAAAGCAGAAAAAAAGCAGCCGCGGCAGCGGGTATCGTGCTGATGCTGGCTGTTTTGTTCGCACTGAAATATTACAACTGTTTTGTACTGACTTCCGAAACCATTCTGAAGGTGTTTCATATAAAGCCGCTGCTTTCGGACTACAATTCGCTGACAGCCCCTGTCGGGATCTCTTATTACACGCTCCAGTCGATCTCCTATATTGCGGATGTGTGCAGCGGAAAGATCGGGACAGAAAAATCTCTCTTTAACCTGGCGCTGTATCTGAGCTTTTTCCCGACGATCATGGAAGGCCCGATCACGCGCTATGACGGGGCTCTTTCTCCGATCATAAAGGGGGAGGACCTCCGGCTGGACGATCTGAAGCGCGGGTATCTGCGGATAGTGTGGGGACTTTTTCAAAAACTGGTCGTGGCCGATTATGTGGCTCTTCCGGTAAAATATATTTTCCAAAGCCACAGGAACAACGGCATGCTCAGCCTTATGGGAGCAGTGCTCTATACGATGCAGCTGTATGCGGATTTTGCCGGCACGATCGATATCGTGATCGGCAGCGGCAGAATATTCGGTGTCAAAATCACGGAAAATTTCCGACAGCCGTTTTTTGCCAAAAAATGCAGGTGATTTCTGGAGAAGATGGCACATAACCCTGGGTGCTTTCTTCAGGGATTATATCTTTTATCCGGCTTCTCTCTGCGGGATCAATGTGAAACTCATGAAGGCTGTCAGAAAAAAATTCGGCCGCGATGCAGGAAAGCTCGCAGACGCAGTATTTCCGCTTCTGTGGGTCTGGATCGCCAACGGACTGTGGCATGGTCCGAAATGGAATTATATTTTATACGGTATGTATTACTTCTGCCTGATCCTTGCCGAACTGATCGTAGAGAAACCGCTGGACCGCCTGTCGGATAAGCTGCATTTCAGCCTGAACAGTGTCGGCTTCAGGATCTTCCGCGGCATCAAGCTGATGTTTATCGTGTCTATGGGTGAAATGCTCTTCAGGGCGGAGGATCTGGCTTCAGCCGGAGAAATGCTGCACAGCATTTTCCACAATTTTGATTATCCGGATGCCGTTATTGTCATTCATTCACTGAGCCTGAACAACGAACCGCCGGAGGTGGCAGTTGCTCTGTCAGGCCTCGCAGTCATGCTGATCGTCGATATCCTGAAGGAAAGAAAGTTCGATTTTTACGCCGCGTTCTGTTCACGACCGGCAGCGCTCAGATGGACAATGGTGTACTGCTTTATCATGGCAGTCATTGTATTCGGCGCGTACGGACCCGGATTCGATGAGGCGGCGATGATCTATGCGGGATTCTGACCATGCGGATCCTTCCACTTGCATTTGCGAAATCTCTGATATAGAATCAAATAGAGTTACGAATCTTATTATTGAATCCCAGATGTTTAACAAATTCATTCAGAGAGAATTCACGAATATCTTATGACATTTCTTTTTATTCATCATACAATTTTCAAGGAGAATTTATGACCAGAGAACGTTATGAAACGCTGGCTCTTGCTGATTTGCGTGCAATTGCCAAAAACCGCGGCATGAAAAAGACGACGGCGCTCCGCAAGGCGGAACTCATCGACGCAATGCTTGCGCAGGATGAGAAGGATGCGATCAAGGCCAAGGAAGAACGCGAAAAGGCACGCATGAGCCAGCAGGCACAAGCCCAGGTCCAGGCGCAGGCACAGCCGCAGGTCCAGCCGAAGGGCAGACCCCGGACGCAGAATGCACAGACAGAGCAGCCGGTGCAGCAGACACAGGCGCAGGGACAGAGCAGTGTCCAGCCGCAGCAGGGTATACAGGAAAAGGCAGTACAGCGGCCGGTACACAGCGGAAGAGAGCAGAAGCGGGATGTCAGGCCCATGCAGAAGCAGCCGATGCGTCCCGATACGCCCATACTGCATAAGGATGAAGTGCCGAGCGGACTTGACAGCGGGCAGCTGGCCAACGGGATCCTGGAGATCATGCCTGACGGCTACGGCTTCATACGCTGTGCAAATTATCTGCCGGGTGACAATGATATCTATGTTGCCCCCAGCCAGATCCGCCGTTTCAATCTCAAGACCGGTGATATCATTTCGGGGAATATACGTGTAAGAACGCAGAATGAGAAATTCAGCGCCCTGCTTTTTGTAAAAAGCATCAATGACCTTCCTCCGGAGGAAGCAGTCAAACGGTTCAATTTTGAAGATATGACGCCTATCTTCCCGAACGAGAGGATACGCCTCGAAAAGACAGGCGCGAGCGTGGCAATGCGTATCATGGATCTCATCTGCCCGATAGGAAAGGGACAGAGAGGAATGATCGTATCCCCGCCCAAGGCCGGCAAGACCACTCTGATCAAGGAAGTGGCAAGGTCGGTACAGATCAACAATCCGGAGATCCATCTGATCATACTCCTGATCGATGAAAGGCCGGAGGAAGTAACGGATATCAGGGAGGCCATCGCAGGCCCCAATGTCGAAGTCATTTATTCCACTTTTGATGAAACACCGGAACATCACAAGCGAGTCAGCGAGATGGTCATAGAGCGTGCGCGCCGTCTTGTGGAGCAGCGCAGGGATGTCATGATCCTGCTCGATTCGATCACCAGGCTGACACGGGCATACAACCTGACGGAGCCTTCCAGCGGAAGAACGTTATCCGGCGGCCTGGATCCGGCTGCGCTGCATATGCCGAAGAGATTTTTCGGCGCGGCCCGCAACATGCGTGAAGGCGGAAGTCTTACGATCCTGGCGACTGCTCTGATCGAAACAGGAAGCAAGATGGACGACGTCGTTTACGAAGAATTCAAGGGAACCGGCAATATGGAAATGGTACTCGATCGTAAACTCTCCGAGCGCCGTATTTTCCCGGCTATCGACATACAGAAGTCCGGGACCCGCCGTGACGACCTGCTTCTCACGCCCGATGAGCTGGATGCGATCAATGTCATCCGCCGCGCCCTGAACGGCATGAAATCCGACGATGCTGCAGACAAGGTAATAGATCTGTTTTCCAAGACGCGCAGCAACGGTGAGTTTGTAAACATGGTGCGCAAGATCAACTGGTCATTCTGAACGCGCTGATATGAATACAGCCGGGAATGTAAAAAGAAATACTGCCGTATGTCTTTTGTTTCTGCTGATCGTGCTGCAGCTTCTGGTCTGCATTGCCTTTGGTGTACAGAAAAAAGGATTTCACGAAGACGAGTATTATTCCTACTATTCGACATGCAGGACAGCCGGGCTTTATGAGCCAGACCGCGAATGGCAGAGCGCGGAAACGGTGCGGAACGAGTTTACGGTCCTGCCCGGCGAAGGCTTTAACTACGGTCTCGTTGCCCTGACACAGTCCTGGGATGTGCATCCTCCCTTTTACTATGATCTGCTTCATACCGTCTGCTCCCTGTTCCCGGGCACTTTTACCAAATGGACAGGCATTGCGGTCAATCTGTTCGCTTTTGTCGCTGCGCAGATCCTGCTGTATCTGCTTTCCTGCGAAGCGCAGGAGGATCGCAGGCTCAGCCTGCTGATCTGCGCTGTCTGGGGCTTTCACCCTATGGCAGTTTCCTTTGTCATGTTTATCAGGATGTATGAGACGCTGTCTGCGTTTGTCATTGCCTGCGCTCTGTTTCATGTGCGCTTTCTCAGGCGGATGGAAGAGGGAGCGGAGGCGGGCAAAACAGCAGGCATCAGCCGGAAGGTATATTTTCAGACTATCCTGCCCCTGATGGTCTGCGGATATCTGGGATTTCTCACACAGTATTACTATGTGATCTTCTTTTTCTTTGCCGGCCTGTTTACGTTCCTGTGGCTGCTGAAGCACGGCCGTGCCGGCGCTGCTGCCGTTTATACGGTTTCCTGCATCGCGTGTCTGTCTGCGGCAGTACTGACATTTCCTGCAAGTCTTTCACAGATCCTGCACGGGTATCGCGGCACGGAAGCCGTGTCTGAATTTGTCTCAAAGACGAATCTGCTGCAGAGGCTTTCTTTTTTCCTGGGACTGCTGAACGGATCTTTGTACGGAGGCACTTTTTATGCAGTGGCAGCCGTAATTGTGCTGTCCATGATTTTACTGCGCTCAAAGCTGAATGTGCAGTGCAGACTGCTGGTGTTCGCTGCGGCAGGATACTTTCTTGTCGTGGCAAAGACTGCCCTGATCTTGGGCGCCACCTCCAACCGCTATGAAATGCCTGTCTACGGTATTCTGATCCTGCTTACCTTCACGCTGATCTCACAGCTGCTTTCGGAATATACGGCGAAAAGGGAAAAGGGGACCGGCATTTCCGCCGGCACGGAAAAAGTCCGCAGGGCTGTACTTTCGATCCTGGCCGCCTGCTGCGCTGTTTTGACCGTCAGGGGACTTTTATTCAGCAGGGATGTCCTGTTTCTCTATCCGGAGGAATCACAGTGGGTGGATTATGCGGATGAACACAGCAGTGAGCCTGCCCTGGTCGTGTACAACAGTGCGACGCCAATGAACGTATGGAGGCTGACAAAGGAACTGCTCGAGTACCCGAAGGCATATTACATGGACAGCGCGGATACGGCACCGATCGAAGATGAGACCATAAAGACGGCAGACAGTCTGCAGGTCTACATGGCGGATTCAGATGACAGTCAGGCACAGCTGAAAAACATTCTCGACAGCGATCCGGGACTGCAGGGATACGAAGTGATCAGCACGAAGGATATGTGGACACTGTATCACTTTTATTGAAGCGGACATGCATATGCAATGCATCACTTTTAAATCCGCAGCAACGGCGCCAAAGAGAGGCGCCGGCTGCCCATTTTATGGAGGTGGATATGGCTGATTTTGATCTGAAAAAGCTGCAGGAACTGGCAAAACTTTCCGAAAAACTGGGGTCCTCCGACGAAGATGAAAAGAAGGACGCCGAGGAAAAAATCAAAAACGGGCTGAAGGATGCACTCAGCGCCGCGGCAAAATCGATCCTCGGATCCGGCGGGACGGGCACTGCTGCAGCGAAAAAGAAGAAAGCAGCAAAGAAGACCACCGCAAAGAAGACTGCAGCGAAAAAGACTGCAGCAAAGAAGACCACGGCCAAGAAGACTGCGGCAAAAAAGACCACAGCAAAGAAGACCACAGCAAAGAAGACCACAGCAAAGAAGACCACGGAAAAAAAGACTGCGGACAAGAAGCCTGCTGCAGGAAAAACGACGGCAAAGAAGACAACAGCAAAGAAAACCGCCTCCAAAAAAAATGCAGCCGGAAAGTAAAACCGGCTGCAGAAATGAAATCCGAATGGTCGGGCAGTTTTCAGCACTGCCTGATCAGTCTGTAGAAGAATTCGGTGGAGCGTGCGACGACGTCCAGACGGATCCGTTCATTGTTGCCGTGGATCAGTTCCATTTCCTCGGCTGTGAGGTCCATGGCGGAAAAACGGTAAACACGGTCCGAGATATCGCGGTAATGACGGCTGTCTGAACACTGTACCATGAGGTACGGCGTGACCAGGGAACCTTTCCAGGTGCCCTGGACCGCGTTTACGACACGCTTCCAGCCGTCGCAGTCTGTACGTGAGACGGGACTGGGATCCATACTGTAGTCGCCGGACACCTCCAGTTTTACCCTGTCATCGGCAATCCTTTTTTCAAGCTCCTGCTTCACATGTTCGATACTGTCTGTCGGTGCGATACGGATATTGGAGAGCAGAGAAGCCTCCGTGGGTATGACATTGGGGACAGGACTGCCCTGCATTTGTGTAAAGGCGACCGTTGTGCGCAGCAGCGCATTGAATGTGCCGCCTTTTTTCCTGGTCGCGAGGTCCAGGATCCAGCCGAAAGCCCAGAGGTTGGCGAACAGGATGCGGCATCCGAAGGTGGACTCACTGCCCAGTGTATCGAACATTTTGCGGAC
The DNA here is from genome assembly GCA_022652545.1 of Lachnospiraceae bacterium. GTDB lineage: Bacteria > Bacillota > Clostridia > Lachnospirales > Lachnospiraceae > CAG-791. Next base: position 2,724 of record JALCRM010000019.1, on the reverse strand, counting down.
AGGTTCAGAAAGGATCATTTTCATCGGATGCGCTTCGACGCGCTGCAGAGCTCTGGCGAGTACGCCGAAGGAAGAGTGCGGCTTGGGCGCGGAGGCATGCCCGCCCTCGGATCTGACTTTGTAGGACAGATCCAGAAGTCCCTTTTCCGCGATCCCCACCATGGCACAGGGGCCGGAGATACCAGGGAATACGCCGCGTACGACGGCACCCCCTTCGTCGACGACCATGGAAAGTTTGATTTTGTTTTCCCTGAAATAGTCTACCGCATGTGTGGCTCCGGGGCCGTCGATCTCTTCCTGGCCGGAAAAAGCCATATAGATGTCCTGTTTGGGACGGAACCCTGCGGCGATCAGTTCATCAGCCGCTGTCAGGATCCCGTTGAAGGTCACCTTGGTATCCAGGGTACCGCGTCCCCACATGACGCCGTCCCTGATCACGGCGTCAAAGGGAGGTTCCTGCCAGTTCGCTGCATCGACTGGCACGACATCATAGTGCGCCATCAGTACGGCGGCCTCGGCCTGTTCGGATTCGCCGGCACCTTTGCCTCCGGTGGCTTCATTGGTCCCTTTCCAGGTAAACATGATGCCGCGGTCCGGAAAACGGCGGAAAGCGCAGGTCTTCCAGACATTCGGGTACAGTTTCGGAAGCAGACCGAGAAGCTTCTGAAATTCGGCTTCATCCTCAAGAGTGTGATCGTGATATGAGACCGTTTTGCATCTGACAAGCTCCTGCAGGTTGGCAACAGCCTTTTCACTGTTGACAGATACCGCTTCGAAGTTCGTCTTTTCTTTCGCCGCCGGCTTGAAAAGGGCAGCCCGGATCAGGAGAACGGCCAGGAATAGAAGAATCAGTGCGATTACGATCAAAAAGATGAACATATGACAAACCTCCTTGAAAAAATGCCGTCCTACCGGGACTGCTCGTTGTTTTTACCGTACAGGAAACCGGTCTTGTACATGATGCGTGCTTCCAGCAGGGTAAGCAATACGCCGACCGGTACCATGATCCCCACAGTGCCGGCATTGAGGGCAGGCACCGTAATGAATAGAACGGTCATCAGTATGAGCGGCAGAATGGACAGCTTTACATTCTTGGAAATAAACGCGATCCCGAGTCCTCCGAACAGTGCGGGGATCATCTGTGCAAAGGCAGGTGCGAGCAGTTTGCTCTGCAGGAGGGGAGTCAGCGGAACGATGAGGATCACACCGATGATAATGATAACGGTGGTAACGATGCTGCTGACAGCGATCGAGATGGTGGAGATCACTTCTCCTTCTTCGGAGTCAGCCTGACAGCCGGCCTGTTCGAGAGAATTCAGCGCGCAGGGAAGCTTCAGGTTGGAAATATTGCCCGTGATGAAGGAAAGATAGGAGCCGCCCGCTCCCAGCATCGGATAGTACGTAAATACCTCAATGATGCCGACAGCCCAGTACATGGGCGCTGTGGCAAGCAGTCCCAGAGCCAGCCCCTTTGCATCGGGGCGGGTATGGAAGATCAGGCACATAAGAACGGGCACGAACAGCAGGAGTGCCGTCATGATCACGCACCAGATCCTGCCGTAATGATTGACGGAATCCATGTAAGTCATCTGTTTCCTGTTTTTCATAAATACCTCCGGAAAGACGGTCGGAAAGAAGTGTTATCAGCCCAGCCACGCGGTGAGGGGAATGGCGGAGGCCATCCCGACAAGCAGTGTGATCGGCAGGGCGTAGTCACCCATCCAGTTCCATTTGTACACTTTCATCAGGGTCCCGCACAGGACCATGACGCCCATGGAGATGACAAATACAAATACGGGGATGAGGCCATACGTCTGACCCTGTGCAAGCTTCCCGACATCACAGAAGATGTAGCCTACAAAAGCGGATATCATACCGATGAACAGAGCATTGCTGAATGTAGCTGCCCATTTTCTGTCTTTGTTTTTCATTGCGGTCATACCGTGCTGCAGTTTGCCGCCGATCGCTGCAAGCAGCAGGATACCGGCAAGAATGCAGATGGTCATGACGAAAACGATGGTCACAAACTGGGAGGAAGTGAGAGGCGTGCCGCTGCCGAAACGCAGACCCATGGCACTTTCGGCATTGCTGGCGGCGATAGTTTCGTAGGACAGCGAACCGATCACGGAAAGACGCAGCCAGGGCACGGGGATCCCGAGGTCCTTGGAAAGAGTGATGACGCCGATCACGATGGAAACGGCAGGCGCGATCGTAAAGATCGCGGATGTACGCATGATTTTCTTCAGCTTTTCGGCCGGAATGCCGAGCTCTTCAGCGCGCCGCAGTGCGCGCACCAGAAAAAAGACGGACTGCGCGATCACGACAGCGATCACGCATGCGGTGATGAGAAAAAGCACAGGACTGTTCACATCAAACTTCATTTTCAAGCCCCCCTTCATGCTGCTAATTATAGCATGCAGCCTATGTTTTCTGTCGACGAATCCATGCAGAAGAGTTAGAATACATTCTAGTGCAGATACCAGCATCGGAGGCGGAAATGGTCAGGCACAGGGGAATACCTGTAACGGCGGCACTCGTAGCGGTCAACGTGCTCGTGTTCCTGCTGCAGGAAATACCCGGACCGCTGTCAGACAGGATCTATGAAGACGGCGTACTGGTCACACAGAATGTCCTGGCCGGCGAATACTGGCGGCTTTTCACTTCCATGTTCCTGCATGCGAATATCGAACATATTTTTTCCAATATGCTGATGCTGTATTATGT
>JALCRM010000018.1 GCA_022652545.1 Lachnospiraceae bacterium | reverse complement strand
GCCGTGAGAGCCGCTGTTGACATATATTTTGCCTCCGAAGCTGCTTCTCCAGCTCGCGTCGTGCATACCCACGTTCCTGTTGAACGGCATCCAGTATGCTACCTTCGAGGAATAGTCCTCCCCGACCAGGGTCGCGTCCTTCTGCCGGAAGGTGATCGGGTATGTCCCGTCCGGCGTAATGTGATCCATGACCGCCTTGCCGCTCACACAGTCCGTTGAGACGACTTCCTCCCCGTCCCTGTATACCCAGACGTGCTGGTCGTCGAGATCCACCTCCACATAGGAATTGCCTATATCGCTTTCTCCGAATGCCGCCGCTTCCTGGAACCAGACCGGTTCCATTTCTACGGCGTCTCCCTTTCCTATGGCTTCCACGACCGCCGCTGTCGTACTGTCCACATCCATCCACCAGCCGTATGAGCCGCCGGGCACGGTGACCGTATTTCCGCCATGTGTTTTGAAACTGCGGTCTTTCCCGTAAGTGTCGTATTTATCGGCCAGACCGGTGACATAGTCCCTGACCTTTTCATCGTCCACGACAATGCTGCCGTTTTCCATGGTTATCCAGTCCCGGAAGGTTCCGGCATCCAGCACTTCGCTGCTGTCCCCGAATTTGAAAGTGAGCGATGCCGTGGCGATCCGGTTGAGTTCATCCGCCTCTTTCGCCAGTTCGGGGTCGTCAGCGCGCACCTTTGCTGTCTCATAGCAGCCCGCATCGTCCAGGGAAAGATCCGTGGCGAAGCCCATCAGCGCGTCCTCCACGGCTTTGCAGACCTTATCCCTGTCGGCGCTGCTGCCGGCTGTATCCGGTACGATCGTGAACTTACCGTCCTGGAAATCCACATAGGCATCCTTGGGCTGTTCAACATTCGACGCATCGAAAAACGCGAGAGCATCCACTTTCGCCTTCAGCTTCTCCACCGAAAAATTTACGGCTGAACTGGCCGTACGCTTGCTCGCGATCAGGAAACTGAGCGGCCACAGGAAGATCTCCTGCCTGCGGATCTGTTTTTCCACAGAACCGTCAAAAACCGGTTCCAGGGATACATCCTCTGCCGAAATACTGTCCGTCACACCGTCCCGCCCGGTGATCGTAAGGCGGTATCCCGATGCGTCGCTGCGCATCATCTGCTCGACCTCGGCCGTGCTCTTCAGGGAAACATTCATCCCGTTCAATGTGGAATTCGGCATGAAACGTGTGCGAAAACACATGGCGACCGCAACATAAGCCGCTGCAGATGCCGCGAGTACGCCGACAATGATCTTCATTTCTCTTGTCATTTCAAATACCTCAGGTCTATGATGCATCAACCGCGCGCCGGATACACAGGTACTTTATAAAAAAAAAGAGTGCAGCCGGCAGCATATCGTCCACTGCATCGGCGGCGCTCATTTTATCCGGTTCCCCGGAATCAGCATATAGGTACAGACAGATGCCCGGAGCGCTCCGTATGCTTTCCAATTTATGCATATTCTATCACACATTGCGGATAAAACAGCACCGAAGCGTGAATGACTCTCCGAGCCATTAAGCGGCAGTCTGCTGCGCGGATACCCTCTCTCTCTGGACGATGCCCTTTTTCATCCAGACACCGCTCCTGTAACGCAGCAGGCAGATGACTGCCACCGTGCACCAGGTGGCACCGGTCGTGATCCAGATTCCCCAGTAGCCGATCGCTGCGATCCTGGTAAAGATCATGGAATACAGCACCCTGCAGATCACTTCCGTAACGCCGTTGATCATCGAGAAACGTGCGTCGCCTGCGCCGTTCATGACGCCGCGGGGCATGTAGATAAGGCCCAGCGGAAAATAGCACAGACTCGTGATCCGAAGTGCCTGCGTACCCATGCTGATGACCTGCTCGTCCTTGACAAAGGCATAGATCAGGTAGCGTCCGAAGAAAAAGGCGAGCGGGAGCATGACAAAACTGAACGCGGATGCCATGATGACGGCCTTGCGGAAGCCCTGCTTGACGCGGTCTGTTTTGCCGGCCCCGATATTCTGTCCGGTATAATTCGACAGAGACACGGTCAGGGACTGGAACGGCTGCTGCACCAGTGTTTCGATCCTGGAGGTGATCGTAAATGTAGCCATGACCGTCGCGCCGAAGCTGTTGACCACATTCTGCAGAACGACGCAGGACACCGCGATCATGGAGCTCTGTACCGCGATCGGAAGGCCTATACGAAAAGCATTCCCTATGATCCTCCGGTCAGGCTTTCCCTCCTCCTTTGAAAATCTGTAATACGTCGGGATCCTGACGCGTGCATATGTGAGCACACAGGCTGCTGCCGTGAACTGTGACATGACCGTAGCCAGGGCCGCACCGAAAACGCCCATGTGTAAATATTTGACAAAGAGAACATCCAGCACTGTGTTCATGACACAGGCCAGTATCTGGAAGTACAGCGGCGTCACCGAATTGCCGAGCGCCCGCATGGAACTTCCCACTCCCTCTGAGGTAGCCACAAAAAGCATGCCTACGCAGACCGTTCTGAAATAGGCGACCGCATCTCCAAGCACCGTATCAGGCGTTCCGAGAAGCCTGAGGACAGTAGGTGCCAGGAGAATGCCGGCCGCACCAACGAATAGGGAGATGCTGACAAGGATATAAGCGGCGTTGGCGATCGTAGCCCTTACTTTATTGCGTTCGCCTGCACCGTAATACTGCGCGACAATGATGCCGATGCCCGAAGCCAGTCCGTTGGCGATCGAAAAGAAAAGCCAGATCACCGAAGAACAGGCACCGACAGATGCCAGTGCGTTGGCACCCATCACATTGCCGACCACGATGGAGTCCACCATGTTGTACATCTGCTGAAAAAGATTGCCGATCAGCAGCGGTGTCGCAAACTGGAGCAGCAGCCTGGTGGGGCTGCCGCTTGTCATATTCAGTTCTGTTCTGTTAAAAACAGACTTCTTAGCCGTCATTATTTGTTTAACCTGTATTTGAAATACGAACCACACAACTACCTGACGTTATTCATTATCTGCATTTTCTCTTGCTTTGGCTTGTATCTGGCTTGTCCTGTTGTAGACATTATTTGTCATCTGAGGTATGCTCATAGAGGCACAGGCAGCAAAACAGCGGAGCATGCTGCCGTGATCCGGGAAAGGATCCAACGCAATGAATGAACGGAACCGTCCCTTTCACCAGGACTGGAACAACAAATACAAGACCGAATCGCGTATCTGGCATCAGGACACGCGCGGTATCAGTTTTCTCGCGCACTGGCATACCGAAGTGGAACTCATCCGCATAAGGGAAGGTTCCGCTGAAATGCACACGGCCGGTTCCACGTTCCATGCATCTGCAGGGGACCTGGTCATCTGTGACAGCAACAGCATCCATTATTACGACAGCCGCAAAGGAAACGGCCTGCTGGAGTTCCTGATCTTCGACCCGCTCACTTCGATCTCTTCGCACTACGCGAATCTGGACCTGACGGATCCCGTGATCAGGGCAGAGCAGATGCGCAGCCTGGGCCTTGAAGCGGACTGGATACGCCTCCTGCATATCGTGGACGAAGAATTGGAAAAACAGGAACCGTATTATCAGGAGATCACAAGGGCTTTCCTGCGTTATTTCTGGTTTTCCATGCTGCGGGCCCTTCCGCCGCAGCCGCCGCGCCGGGAATCCGAACAGAGCCGCCAGCAGCGCAGAGCTTTTTCCGAAGACATCCTGAATTATCTGGAGCAGCATTACAGCGAACCGATCACCCTGCAGGATGCTGCCTCCCGGGCAGGTTTCTCCACCTGCTACTTTTCCAGATATTTCAAAGAACTGGCCGGCATGAATTTCAGCAAATATCTCAGCGTCCTGCGGGTTGCTCACGCCTGCGACGCATTGGAAAGCTCCGATGACAGCATAACCGATATCGCACTTAACTGCGGCTTTTCAAATACACGCACCTTCAACCGGGCGTTTCTCTCCTGCACGGGCATGTCACCGACTGCCTATCTGCAGTCCCCGCACAAGGGACTGCTCTGAACATCGTTCGTCCTGCACAAAAAGACCTCCGTACCGTTTCCGGTGCGGAGGTCTTTGATTCTTACAGGATACTGCTTCAATTACTGTTTATTACTTTGCTGCCTTCCATGCATCATACTGATCCTGCGCTGCCTTCAGAACATCCTGATATCCGGCATCGTCAAGGGCTTTCTGATACTCGGTAAGAGTGGAATCAACATCTGCCTGTGCTACGCCGCCGTTCTCAAGAACGAAGCCGTACTGGTCAAATACCTGGCCTGCGCAGGTCGTGTAAGCTGCTTCAACTGCACTCTTGTCAAAACGGAAGCCTGCTGCCTGAGAAGTCTCTGCATTGCTGTTGAAGTCTTTGTAAAGCTGAACCTTGTTGTCGGGTTCGCTGGTCTCAAGATCGAGGCATTCAACATCGCAGGATTCCCATGCGCTGTGGTTGTATCCGGCATCCTTGACCTTTTCAACCTTGCCGTCGACCATGTTGTAGTCGGTGCCTTCGATACCAAAGGTATAGATGTCAGCAAGAGCCTTGTCGGTGTAAAGTCTGCCGAGGAAGTCTACGCAGTCAGCTGCAACTGCATCGCTGGTGTTTGCGGTAACGCAGAAGCAGGAACCCAGCGTCGTGGTGGAATGTGCATAGTTCTTGGTGATCTTGGCAAATTCAACATCCTGGCTGTAACGGGTGCTGGCTTCGGCATTGTTCGGGATATCGGTCCACCATGAAACGCCCCAGTCCTTGGAAGAAGTAGCTGTATCAGGAGTTGTCTTGCTGGCTTCGTCTTCGGAAATGTAGCCTTCATCAGACCACTTGCCCATCAGGTCGCAGAATTCCTTGTACTGAGGAGTCGTTACAACATCGACAACCTTGTCGGTGTCTCTTTCAACTGCAAGAAGGCTGTCCTGTGAGAAGAAATCAAAATCATCCAGATACCATCTGTGGAACATAGCCGTCTTCTGTGTAAGGAAGGGATACTTGAGACCATCGGCCTTGCAGTCTGCAAGCATGGGTTCGATATCGGAAAGCTTCTTGACTTTGGTAAGATCCCAGCCGTGCTTGTCAACAAGATCCTTGCGGAACATTGCATCGTAGCCTTCAGCGGATTCCTTGTAGCAGGATACGAAATAATCTTTTCCGTTGTACTGGGAAGCGGACCAGATACCTGCAGGCATCGTGTCATACAGCTTGCTGCCTTTCAGCAGTGTGCTGAGGTCATAAACTGCGTTGCTCTTGATGAGGTCATCGCAGTCGATGGAGGATTCCCAGCTGGCCGTCCAGAGAAGGTTGATCTCGTTGTTGCCCAGTGCCAGGTTAGCCTTGTCGGGATATTCGCCGGAAGCGATATCGGTAAGCTTTACGGTATAGTTTGCACCGTTGGTCTTCAGATAATCGTTGATGGCTGACTCTACTGCGGATACCTCATTGCCATCCGGATTTGCGATGTTGAAGGTGCATCTGTAAATGCTGATGACATCTCCGCTGCCGCTTGCTGCTGCGGAAGTCGCTGCTGCCGCCGCGGAAGTCGCTGCTGCCGCTGCAGATGTTGCCGCTGCCGGTGCCGCGGATGAAGCCGCCGCTGCTGCAGATGTTGCTGCCGTGCTGCCTGTAGAGGTGCTGCCGCATCCTACAAGTCCGGTTACCATTCCAGCTACGAGCAGGGATGATAACAGTTTCTTGCCGTTCTTGTTCATACTCTTTTTCCTCCCTTAATATAGTGTGAGCTTTATGCTCTGTTGCTCTGTTCTATTCAAGTGCACTCTGTGCACTGTGAATACATATGGAAGATCAGCCTTTGACGGAGCCTACCGTAAGTCCTTTTACGAAGTATTTCTGGAAGAAAGGATACACGATCATGATAGGACCGATGACCGTTACGACCGTTGCCATCGTGGCCGAATACTGCGGTACGCTGCCCTGCATGGCTGTCAGTGCCGATGAAGGAATGTTGCGGGCATTCAGCAGGAATTCAATACTCTTCTGAATGTTGATCAGCAGCAGCTGCAGAGGCTTCTTGGCATCCGTATCGATATACAGCAGCGCGTTCTGCCAGTCATTCCAGTATGCCGTTGCCATCATGAAACCTACGGCCGCCATGGAAGGCTTCATCAGCGGGAAGGTGATCTGGAAGAAAGTTCTCCACTCACCGGCGCCGTCGATTCTCGCGGCCTCCATCAGTTCCTCGGGAACAGAAGACTGGATATAGGTCCGCAGGATGATCACGTTCATAGTGGAAACACAAAGCGGCAGAATCAGCAGCAGCAGGCTGTCTTTCAGGTGATACTGCGAAGTGAAGATAATGTAGCTTGCCAGCTGCCCGCCCGAAAACAGCATCGGGATCATCAGGTAGATTGAAAGGAAGCCTCTCAGACGGAAATCCTTACGGCTGAGTGCATAGGCGAACATCGACATGAACAGCAGGCCTATCAGTGTACCTGTCACCGTTATAAAGATCGTCACACCATAAGAAGTAGCCAGCTGCTTGCCATAGCGAAGTACTGCATTGAATCCGGCCATGGACCACTTCTGAGGGAAATAGCTGAACCCGTTTTCCGAAATACTCTTTTCATCGGAAAATGCCGAAACAAAAACCAGGATAATAGGCAATGCACAGATCACTGTATAGAGAAGAAGCAGTGCCAGAAGAATGTACTGGCCGGGTCCTTTGCTCTTCATCTTGGAAGACATCATTTCAAACTTTTCTTCTTTTTTGGTTTCTTCCCGTTCAAGCCGTGCTGCCTTGATGCTGTCTTGTAAGCTCATAGTATTCTCCCACACGTATATACTGAATGTGCTGTCGTCAACAGGTCGCCATTCTTCAGAACAGTGCGTTCTCCGGATGCAGTTTCCGGACGACTGCATTTGCGATCAGGATAAGGACCGTGCCTACGATCGACTGGAAGAAGGTAGCTGCAGCCGTGAAGCCGAAGTTGGAATTCTTCAGTATGGAGTTAAGGACATACGAGTCGATAACCTGTGTGGTTGAATAGAGCTGGCCGCTGTTGCGGGTGACCTGATAGAACAGCCCCGTGTCGGAGTGCATGATGCCGCCGACGGAAAGCAGGAGCATGACCGTTATCATCGGAACGAGTTCCGGCAGCGTAACGTACCAGATCTTCTGCCATTTGCTCGCGCCGTCGATATCGGCTGCTTCATACAATTCCGAGCTGATGCCGGAAAGGACCGACATATACAGGACAGAGCCGTAGCCTACGCTGTTCCACATTTTCACGACCGTGAGAATGGTAGGCCAGTACTTGGCATTGGAATACCAGCGTGTGGTAAGGTGAAGCGCCTGGTTGAGCAGGCCGTTGTCTGTGCTGAGATATGCATAAACGATAAACTGAACAGCTGCATAGGAGATAAAAACCGGGATGATCATGATGCTCTGCATCGCTTTGCCGACTCTTTTGAATACGAGCTGGTCGATCGCGATCGCAAGAACGATATTGAGGAAAGTGCCGAGCAGCGTGAACACCAGATAATAGAGCAGGGTATTCGAGGTCATGCTGGCAAAGATCGACTTGGAAGTGACAAGAAATTTGAAATTGTCCAGGCCGCATCAGGAGCTGAGCCAGAGACCGCGCTTATAGTCAAATTTCTTGAACGCAAGTACAAGGCCCGCCATCGGAACATAGTTGAAGAAAAACAGGATCAGTACCACCGGAAGAGACATCAGTACATGGGCGCGATGTTTCCATGTGTTCTGCAGAAAAGCTTTCATACATCCTCCCTCTTTGCGCCTGTCCAGCGCCATTTGGTTTCTGCATGTTTTCGAGATCCCGGAACGTCCCACTGCTGCCTCCCTAAGCAACGGCGAAACAATTCGCTTAATCGATTTCGTGAACCAATCGTACAACATTTTGATTAGCGCTGTCAATAACTAAATCATCAAATATGTGAAATTTATTCAAACAAGTGAAAAAAGGAAACGTTCTATTGTTCAAAATGGCGAGAAGACTTTGTTTCGCCGGGTTTCGAATGCCGCAAAGCACGCACAAAGCCCCGCAATTCACGAAAAAACGCGCCGGTGTTTCGAAGAAACCGCGTTTTTACGCCATTTCAAAGCCACTAAATCGTTTTCTTAAGGTAAGAAAGCTTCTCATCCGCACCAGATATTGTTTTCCGGCACTTTGATACTACCAAATCTTGTTTACAGATCCGAGCCTCGAAGAAGGCCGCCCCGGCATTCTCTCTTATCCTTTTATTCTGTGCATCCGCAAATGCTGCAGACCGGCATGGTCATGCGGTTTTCCATGTCTTTTCCGCCTGCGGGCGTCACCGCCGGCATGGTATTTTAATGGTATACAAACATATTTTGTAGTGTATAATAAATTGACATTCGATATCTAGTTGTAAGGTGTTGAGCAGTACGGTCAATGTGTACTCCGGCACCGGTACGAAGCCGCATCGTGCGGCAGGGGGTATGAGAATGAAAAACAGATGGCTGGCTAGGCTTTTCCTGACGCTGTGTCTGCTGCTCATCACTACTGCCTGTTTCCGGAACGGTATTTCCGCCGTCCATGCGGAGCAGACTTGGACTGTTTCCGGCACAGTAGGCAGTAAGACCAGCGATGTATTTCTTTACTTTGAGACAAGCGCCGGTGAAATGATCATCAAGATCGATACCTCTACGGACACTACGGACTGCAAGATCCTGATCCCGGGAAAAGCAATCACGGTCACCTGCTACCGCGGAAATGACGCATATCTCCACGCATCCAGGATCTCCTCTTCCGAAGTTCAGACAAACGTCGTCGTGGACAAGCAGAATGTGACTTCGGTTTACGGCCGGGTCGAATCGGGCACGACGGACAGTCTCCTCTATTTCAATACCAGCGGCGGAGAAATGCAGATCAAGCTGGACAAAGATACAGATATGAGTGCCTGTACCATACTTACCGTTGACAAATGGATCACCGTAACAGTAGGCCGCGGTTCAGACGCCTACATGCATGCCGTCAAGATCACGGACGGCAATGTCGCCAGCGGCTCCAGCTACGCTACCGTAACTCCTACAAGTGCCAATGTTACAGTCAGCGGCACTGTATACAGCGGCACCAGTACCAGTCTGCTCTGCCTTGCCACGAGCGGCGGAGTCATGCAGATCCGCCTGGATGCCAACACAAATCTTTCAAACTGCAAAATGCTGTTTCCTGACCAGTATGTCACCGCAGTCGTATACCGCGGCTCCGACGCTTACATGCATGCCGCTTCCATTACAAACAACACGGTCATCTCAAACTGGGGCGCCACACTGGAAGGCTCCACTTCCACAGTGACCGGCACACTTACCGCAGGCACCACCTCTCAGGTCCTTTATCTCTCTACGAGCGGCGGTATCATGCAGATCCGGTACGACGGTACGACAAACCTCAGCAGCGGTATGCTGGTCCTCGGCAAAAATGTTAAGGTAGTATGCTCCCGCGGCAATGATGCATTTATGCACGCAGTCGCTGTCTACGGCAACTGATGTCCGGACAAGCCTGCAACGGAAGGGGACACGGCCATGGACGGAACAGCTGCAGCTGCAAAAACAGCTGAAAAGATCGCGGAAAACGTCAAAAAAGTCATAGTAGGCAAGGACGGCGTCATAGAACTGGCGCTTACCGCAATGCTCTGCGGCGGGCACGTGCTGATCGAAGACATGCCCGGCAGCGGAAAAACCATGCTGGTAAAAGCGATCGCCCGCTCCTTCGATGTGAAATTCTCACGTATCCAGATGACGCCTGACCTGCTGCCCTCCGATGTGACCGGCCTCGATGTCTTCGACCAGAAGTCGGCTGATTTTGTTTTTCATCCCGGTCCGGTCTTCACAAATCTGCTCCTGGCTGACGAGATCAACCGTGCAACGCCCCGTACCCAGGCCAGCCTGCTGGAATGTATGGAAGAGGGACAGGTGACCGTGGACGGCGTCACGCGCAGGCTGGAAGCACCTTTCCATGTTTTTGCCACTCAGAATCCGGTCGAAACCGCCGGAACCTTTCCGTTACCGGAAGCACAGCTCGACCGCTTTCTCATGAAGCTGAGCATGGGCCCGACCGGACAGGAACAGGAACGCGAGATCCTGGAGCGCTGCGGCCGCGGAAATCCTCTGGATACCCTGATGCCCGTCGCCGGTGCGGCCGACCTGGAAGCTATGTGCAGCCTCGTACCGGACATCTACTTCCACCCTGAGCTCCTGGACTATCTGCAGGCCATCTGCGGAGGCACCAGACGGGATCCCCGCCTGCGCGCCGGCGTAAGCGTCCGCGGCGTACTGGCCTATATGACGGCTGCCAAAGCGCACGCCCTGCTGCTCGGCCGCGACTATGTCGTTCCCGAAGACCTGAAACTGCTGGCGATCCCGGTGCTCGCACACCGGCTTATTCCGGAAAACGGCTTTGCCGCCTCCTCGGAATCCGCTTCCGTCATCGAAGAACTGCTTTCAAAGACCACCCTGCCGACAGAAGACTGGTCCGGAAAGTGAGCGGCTATGCAGCTGATCGTCCTGGTCGTCATGTTTTTACTGCTGGTACGCTTTACTGACAGGCTCTACGACAGAGTCTGGGACCGCCAGCTTTCTGCGGACCTGCGTTTTCTGGACCGCAGTGTCACCGAAGGCGGGCACGTCCTGCTGGAGGAGACCGTTGAAAACCGGAAGCTTCTGCCCCTCCCCACCCTGACCGTCTATTTCCGCATGGACCGCAGTCTCCTGTTCGTCGAAAAACAGAACACTGCTCTTACCGACTACCAGTACCGCGCAGATATTCCCATCGTCATGGGGCGACAGCGGATCGTACGCCGCTATCGCGTACACGCTGTCAAACGCGGCTTCTATGTGATAGACAAAATAAGTCTCAGTTCCTGCACTCCCTTTTTCAGCCATCGTACCAACGGCGACGGCGAAGTCTATACTTCTCTGTATGTGTATCCCGGCCGCTCAAAGATCCCGGGACTGGATGAGATCTTCCGGCACCTGTACGGCGAATACCTGGTCAGGCGTTTTTCGCAGGAAGATCCTTTCGCCTTCCGCGGTATCCGTGATTACGCGCCATCGGACCCCATGCGGCACATCAACTGGAAAGCCACCGCCAGGAGCGCCGCCCTCAAGGTCAACCAGTATTACCCGACCTGCAGCGCAGACGCCGCCATTTTCCTGAACACGGACCGGAGAGGCGTTAACTACAGCGACGAAGTCCTGGAAGAATCCGTACGCATAGCGCGTACCTTTCTGGAATCCTTCATCTCCGCAGGCGTTCCGGTGCGGATCATCAGCAACGGCAGAGACCTTGTCGACGGCAGCGAGATCCGCATGGCTCCCGGCTCCGGAAGCGGACATCCGGACAGCTGCCTGCAGAAATTCGCGCGTATGGACCTTTCACGCGAAGTACGCCCGATGGAAGAACTGGTGGAAGGAGAAGCGCGTGCTTCCGCTCCGGAAAGCCGCCCGGTCTCAGTCCTCATCACAGCGTCCCTGACCCCGCACCTTCTCGGTGCCTACCGGAACTACACCGGCAGTTCCGGCGGCGGGTGTGTGCTGGTCCCGCTTAGGGAAAGCCAGCGGCGCTATTTTGAAGATTCCGCGCTACAGAGCGACCTCGCCGGAATGAAGAGAGCCGGTATACCGGTGAGATATCTGGTGCTGGAAAATAATGCCTATGAACAATACGCCTGAAAAACTTATCGATGCCAGAGCCATCGTGAATGTACTGGGACAGACGACCGTCGTCTTTGCGATCTGCGCCACTGTCCTGGCGGTCAGTCATGCCTCGGCTCCGTACGCGGCGCTGTCCGGCATCATCCTGCTCATCGCAGCCCTGCTGTTCCTGCTGCGCCGCAGTACTCCGGGGTTCAAAATGTTTCTCCTGTCGCACACGGTACTGCTGCTGCTCTCCGTCTATGCCCTGCTGGCTGCGTTTTCCTCCTCGCCGCAGATCGGCCTCACGGTGCTGGCGCCTTTTTCGGCCGTGCTGCTGCTTCTGGCATCTGTCATCCGGTCCGTCGCAAAAACCGAGCGCACAAGTCCGTTCGCGCTGATCCTCATCGGCATCCTGTACTTCAACTGTCTGGCCCTGCATGACAGCCGAGCTGCCGGCGCCGTCTGGTTTTCCATGTTCTGCCTGCTCCTGCTCGACCTTTTCCGAAGGAACCTGGAAGCTGCGGACACCTTCATAGAAAGTCACGGCGGCTGTATCCGTCTCGATGCCCCGCGGCTGCGGCGGGTCAACGCAGCGATGACCTGCTTTTACGTTGCTGCCGCCGGTGCTGTACTGCTGCTCGTTTCCCGGATCCCGTGGAGCGGTGCCAACCCGGCCCTCCTCGAGGGCTGCCGCGCGGTGATCCGTTTCCTGTTCTGGCTGCTCACTCTGCTGCCCGTCCCGGAAAGCCTCCTGCGTTCCATGCAGAGAGCTGCCGCTTCCGACTGGCTCTCGTTTTCCTCCGGGTCGACGAATATCTTTTTCATCGTCCTCGAGAAGGTGCTGGAAATTGCCGTGGAGATCGCGCTGATCCTGTTCCTGTGCAGATGCCTCTTCCTGGGAGCCGGCTATCTGTACCGCAGATACGGGGAGACCATGACTGCAGAAGAAGAGCGTTCTTACCTCTATCCTTTTGAACGGCGCAAAAAAACCGGCCGCAGGGCCGGCAGTAAAGACGGGGCAGAGGAAGGTGCCGCTGCTTCCCTGCGCACAAGCATCCGCCGCATCTACCGCCGCGGCGTACAGGGCTTCTGGGGACGATCCGGGAATGCCCCGGTCAGCCTGACGCCAAAGGAGCAGCTGGACAGCCTGTCCCGGAATATTCCCGTCGCAGAGACCGGATCTCCGGAAGAGAAAAGCAGCAAAAAAGATCGAATCCTTTCGATCTATGAGAAGGCGCGCTACGGACGCGGAAAACTCGAACACAGCGATGTTTCGCTGCTCCGCAGGCTCCTGCGCAGCTGGAAAAAGAAGTCCTGACGGGAAGAGGTGCAGTACTCAGTATTTTCTTTCTGTGATCAGGCTCTTCAGATCCATGGTATCGTCAAAATACGTCTCATCAATGTACTGCACCTTCTCCAGGCTCTCACCGGCCTGGAGTTTTTCGATATCCTTCTCGACGAGCGGCGCAAGCAGCGGATTGCACTCAAAATCGGCATTGATATTGCCGTCGATCATGCTCTGCAGGGCAGTTTTCACCGCATCAAAGGAAATGATCACGATATCCCCGTTCCTGCCGCAGGTCTTGCCCGCGGCCTGGATCGCGTTGACTGCCCCGAAGGTCATATTGTCGTTTTCACTGATCACCACATCTATGTCGTGGTATTTCCGCAAAAAATCTTCCATGACTTCCTGGCCTTTGGCCTGCGTGAAGTCTCCGCTCTCCTGCCCCAGCATAGTCCAGTTCGCGTGCTCCTTCAGCACATCGCCGAAGCCCTTGGTACGTCCGAGCTGGGCAGACGACCCCATCGTCCCCTGGATCGTCACGATGTTGATCTTTTCCTGGTCCCTGCCTTTGCTCTGCAGATAGTCTGCAAGCCATTTGCCCGCATTTCTGCCCTCTTTTTCAAAATCGCTGCCTATCCAGCATTCGTACAGGCCGTCCTCCTCTGTCTTCACCTCCCTGTCGCAGATGATGACCGGTATGCCCGCGCTTTTGGCTTCCTTCAGCACGGCATCCCACCCTGTTTCCACGATCGGGTCGAGCAGGATGTAGTCCACATCCTGCAGGATGAACTCCCGCATGGACTTGATCTGGTTTTCCTGTTTTCCCTCTCCGTCCGCAAAAAGCAGCCTGTATCCGTTGACCTCCGTAAATTCTTCCTTGTAGGAATTGGAACAGGCAATGCGCCAGTCGGATTCCGATCCGACCTGACAGAACCCTACCGTGATATAGCCGGCATTGCTGTCCTCCTGCGCGGAAGCCCCGGCAGACGACTGACCGGATACCGCAGCCTTTGCACAGCCGCAGCACCCGGTCAGGAGCATCGCAATTGTCAGTATGATCGAAATTTTTCTGTTCACCGTGTTTTTTCCTCCACCGTCCTAATGATACCTCATTTTGCAGCAGCGGAGGAGGCACAGTTTACAGGCAAAAAAGCCTATGAAAAGTTATTTTCTGCCGTCCTTCAGTTTTGCAAAGATGCTCTGCAGAATGATGAAGAAGCAAAGCAGCGCAGCCGTTGCAATGTTGGCCCAGCTGGAGAGAAGTTTGCCGTTGCTGTTTACCAGTGTAGTGATCGTGCCGTTGATCAGGACGCCGACCAGGGAACCCAGCACATTGCCGACACCGCCGGTCAGGAGCGTACCGCCGATGACGGAGGAAGCGATGGCATCCATCTCGAATCCCTTGGCCTGCTGCACGGAACCTGCCATGGTATTCAGGCAGTACAGTACACCGCCGATCGAGCAGAGGAAGGAAGACAGGACATAGGCCAGAAGCTTTGTCCTGCGGACATTCAGGCCCAGCATCCTGGCCGTCTGCTCATTGCCGCCGATCGCGTAAAGGGAGCGGCCGAACTTCGTGTATTTGAGCATGAACCAGATCGCCACCACGACAACCAGAGCGATGAGAACGGTAGGTCTGATAAACGGCACCATTGTCTTGCCCTTGTTGTTCGTATAGCCAAGGAAGGCCGGCAGGGTGATCTTGGCGTTGGCCCAGGAATAGAACATAGCATTTTCCTGCTGTGTGATCGAGACCTGGTCGGTGCAGATCACGGCTGTCATGCCGCGGCCGAAGAACATGCCCGCCATCGTGACGATAAACGGCTGTATGCCCAGATACCCCACGAGATATCCCTGTACAAGCCCGAAGACGATACCGATCACGAGGACCAGCATCACGGTAGGAATGCAGGGAAGTCCCTGGCGTCCCATAGCGACGGCCAGTATCATGCAGTCCATGGCGATCAGCGAGCCTACACTGATGTCGATGCCGCCGGTGAGCATGACGCAGGTCATGCCGCAGGCCACGCAGATAAGGCCGGCGTTCGTGATAAGAATATTCAGAAACGTCTGAAAATGTCCGAATCCTTTGTTTGCATAGATGATGCAGCCGATGACATACATGCCGATGAACAGCAGGACGGTGATGAGCAGAAGCACGTTGTTCCCGGCCAGTCCAACTTTTTTCTTTTTCATATCAGACCGCCTCCTTTATCTCTGCCCTGCGGCGATTCTTTTTTGTCTCGACCCAGCTCTTGAAAACAGGAGACTGCACAACGACGATCAGGATGACGATGATGGCTTTTACCACCGGTGCCTGGTCAGTCGAAACACCCATGGCAAGCAGCGTGGTCGTGATCGCCTGGATCGTATATGCGCCGATGATCGAACCTGCCATGTTGAATCTGCCGCCGGCCAGCGAATTGCCGCCGAGCGCGACCGCCAGGATGGCGTCCATTTCATAGTTCAGACCGATATTGTTGGAGTCTGCGCAGTAGATACGGGAGGAAGCGATCATACCGGCAACGCCGGCACACAGACCGCAGATCACGTAGCAGAGGAAGCAGAGGAAATCGGAGTTGATGCCCAGCAGCCTGGCTGCCCTGCTGTTGATGCCTACCGACTGGATAAATGTCCCGAGTGCCGATTTTTTAAGGACCAGCATAATGATCACGATCACGACGATCGTTACGAAAATGGGAGTCGGGATAGGACAGCCCGGAATGAAGTTGCCCAGGTATTTGTAAGGCTCATACCGGATATAGGTGATCTGGTTGTTGCACAGCAGCAGTCCGATCGCGCGGGCTGCGGTAAACAGGATCAGAGTCGCGACCATAGGCTGTATGCGGAGCTTGGATACCAGCGCACCGTTGAATGCGCCGCACAGGCCGCCCATGAGGATACCTGCAAGAAGGCCCAGAGCCATCGGCATCACGATCGTGGTCGTCGTATTGACGCCGTACCCCGCGAGCAGCATGGTGGTAAAGCACGCGGACAGGCTCATGACCGAACCGACCGAAATATCGGTTCCTGCAGAAACCGCCACGACCAGCGTCTGCCCGACTGCCAGGATAGCGACCTCACTGCCGCGGTTCAGTACATCGATCAGCCTTCCGTAGAGCACCCCGTTCTTGACTGAGATCTGGAAGAACCCGGGATCCTTGACGACGTTGATCAGAAGCACCAGAAGCAGGCAGAACAGAGGGAAAAACAGCTTCATTCGCGTTATTTTCTGGATGTTTTTCATTGCTCACCCTCCTTTCCCTGTCCGGCGATCGCAGTCATGACTGTATTCTGCGTAAGGTCATGGTCCAGTTCCCCTACCTTTGAGCCGTCTCTCATGACGCAGAGCCTTGAACAGGTACGCAGCATCTCTTCGATCTCGGAGGAAATGAAGATCACCGACTTTCCTTCGGCTGCCAGTTTCAGGATCAGTTTCTGTATTTCTGTTTTGGTGCCGATATCGATACCTCTTGTAGGTTCATCGAGGATCAGCAGCTCAGGGTCCGTTGCCAGCCATCTGGCCAGTATGACCTTCTGCTGATTGCCGCCGGAAAGCTGATTGACAGGCGTTTCACGCGAAGCCGTCTTGATCTGCAGCAGCTCTATGAATTTGTCCGCGAGCGCATTCTGTTCAGACGGTGAAAGAGGATGGAACATGCCTTTTCTCGCCTGCAGCGCCAGATAGATGTTTTCCTTTACCGAAAGATCGCCGATCAGGCCATCCGCCTTTCTGTCATCGGGCAGGTAACCCATTCCGGCGTTGATGGAATCGATCGGTGCCTTGGCCTTCAGTTCTTTTCCGTTCATCGTAAGGGTCCCCGTCTGTGCACGGTCAGCCCCGTATATACACCGCGCCATCTCGGAACGGCCGGAACCGAGAAGTCCGGTAAGTCCCACGACTTCTCCCTTGTGGATCACGAAATCAAAGGGCTTGATCGTACCTTTGTGGCTGAGTCCTTTCGCGTCCACGACGACATCCTTCCGGACCGTATCCGAGCCTTCCGCTTTAATGGAAGCGAGATCGTCCAGATCTTTACCGAGCATTGCCGCGACCAGCTTGACTCTCGGCATTTCGGCCACTGTGTACTCTCCGGCAAACTGGCCGTTCCGCAGGACGGTAATACGGTCGCAGACCGCGTAGACCTGCTCGAGGAAGTGTGTGACAAACAGGATCGCCACGCCCTTGTTTTTCAGATCGCGCATCAGTCTGAACAGTTTTTCGACTTCATTGTCATCCAGCGAGGAAGTCGGCTCATCCAGGATGAGGATCCGGCATTCCATATCGACAGCCCGTGCGATCGCAACCATCTGCTGGATCGCGACGGAATAATTTTCCAGATTCATGGTGACATCCACGGGGATGTCCAGGTTCTTCATGATTTCCCTGGCACTGCTGTTCATCTTTTTCCAGTCGATGGTGTTGCATTTGGTTCTTGGTTCACGTCCGATAAACAGATTTTCCGCCACAGACAGGTTGGGGCAGAGATTCACTTCCTGATAAACCGTTGCGATGCCCCTCTCCTGCGCTTCCTGCACAGAGTGGTTGATCGCCTGTCCTTCGACTCCCTCCATCTCGATCTCGCCGCCTTCGAAGGGATAAATGCCGGTCAGTACCTTGATCAAAGTGGATTTCCCGGCCCCGTTTTCTCCCATCAGGGCATGGATCTCTCCTTTGCGGAGCTTCAGCGAAGCGTTGTCCAGGGCCAGAACTCCGGGAAAGCTCTTTGTGATGCCGCGCATGGTCAGAATCACATTTTCATCCATAGGAACCTCCTTGCCGATTTTGCCTTACTTGCCTACTGCTGTTATTATACGATCCTGCTGCCCATTCTGCCGAAAAAGAGGGGGAAGCGGGTGCTTCCCCCTCTGCTTACCTGCCCGGACGGGCGCGGTAAGGAAAATCAATAGTCGGCATCTACGATGTCCTGCGTGACCGGTACAAGATCTTCTGTCACACTCTGGCCTGCATTGTTCGTGTAGGTGATGGAAGTAAGATCGCTGTCATGTACATACCAGGGCTCAGCCATGAAGGTCTGCTTCTCGACTGTCTGTCCGGCAGCAAGGCTCTTGATGATCTTTGCGCAGTCAGGGCCCTGCAGAGGGTTGCACTGGAAGTCTGCATTGATCTTGCCTGCAAGTACATCGGTAAGGCCTGCGGTGCATGCATCGAAGGAGATCAGGATCACATCGCCGTCTACGCCATAGCTGACACCGGCTGCATCCATGGCCTGCTCGGCACCGAATGCTTCGTTATCATTCTGGCAGACAACTACGTTGAACTTGCCCTGATAGGATTTGCAGTAGGACTCCATGACCTGCTGGCCGCCGTCCTGTGTGAAATCACCGGTCTGCTCGTCCAGCTTGTTCCAGCCTTCGGAAGTGACATACTGGTCAAAGCCCTTGGAACGTCCAAGCTGTGCGGAAGAACCTGTCGTGCCGCTGATGACCAGGACATTTACGTCCTTGATTCCTTTGGCTTCGGTGTATTCCTTCAGCCATGCGCCTGCTGCCAGACCTTCGTTCGTGAACTCGGAACCTACCCATGCGGTATACTTGTCGGAGTCATCGATCGTACGGTCTATGACCACTACCGGAATGCCTGCATCCTGTGCTTCGCCAAGGACTGTATCCCAGCCGGTGGAAACGATCGGGTCGATCACGATGTAATCCACCTGGTCCTGGATGAACTGACGGACTGCCTGGAGCTGTGCTGCGGAATCATTGTCGCAGTCGACGAACTCAAGATCGAAACCGTTGTCTTTGGAAAGAGCTGACTGGACCGAATTGGTGGAAGCGGTACGCCAGTCGGATTCATGTCCGACCTGTGCGAACCCGACCTTGATCGTGGATCCGGATGCTGCTGCCGCTGCGGATGTAGCTGCCGCTGCTGCGGATGTGGCTGCTGCCGCTGCGGATGTGGCTGCCGCCGCTGCCTGTGAAGTAGCTGCTGCCGCTGCGGATGTAGCCGCTGCGGACCCGGTGCTTGTGGAACCGCATCCTGCCAGCAGTGCCGCTGCCATCGTTGCGCATAAGACTGAACTCAGTACCTGTTTTTTCATGGAATATAACCTCCCTTTTTCTGTGTGTGCCGTCTCACCGGCTTTGTTATGATTATGCCCCGCGCAGAAAAAGGAAAATACAGAGTCCCATCCGGAAAAAGTGTGATTTTTTAACGATTTATGAACAGACTGTGAAGAAAGTTTGTTTTTTTACGGCCATAGTTTGTTTTTTTACGAATTGACGATCTCCGTCCTGCCGGTCTCCGCCGGGACGATGACGGTGGTGACCGTACCCTGTCCCTGGCTGCTGTCTATGCTCACGCCATACGAGCTGCCGTAGTTCAGCTGAAGTCTCTGGTTCACATTGGAAAGGCCGAAGCCGGACGAATTCCATTCGATCTTGTCTTCGCCGCTGATCAGCCTGCGCACGTGCGCCAGCTGGTCTTCCGACATCCCGATGCCGTCGTCCTTCACGGTAAAGACCAGGTTTTCCTCCGCTTTCTCTCCGGACACGACGATATGTCCCAGTACGCGCTTGTTTTTGATGCCATGGTACAGGGCGTTTTCCACGAGCGGCTGCAGCGTCAGCTTGAGGATGCTGTACTGTTTTATCTCTTCCGGAATATGTATCTCATAATCCAGGATATCCCTGTACCGGAACTGCTGTATCTCAAGATAGCTGCGGATATGCGATTCTTCCTCCGCAACCGTGACGTAGTCCCTGCCCTTGCTGAGTGAAGTGCGGAAAAAGTTGGACAGTGCGCTGACCATTTCCACGACCTGCTCCGTCTGCCCCGATTCCGCTAGCCAGATGATCGCGTCCAGCGTGTTGTACAGAAAATGCGGGTTGATCTGCTCCTGCAGCACCTTCAGCTCCAGCGAGCGCTGGTTGAGCTGCTCGACGCGGATGTCCTCGACCAGCGTGCCGAGCTGCTCCACCATCCTGTTGAAACTGTCGTTCAGGACAGCCAGTTCACTGCTGTCCGCCTCTTTGGCGCGCACCGTGAAATCGCCGTTGGCGGCTTTTTCCGTCACGCTGCAGAGCGACTGGATCGGCCCCGCTATATCATTCATGATCCTGCGGCTTATGAGCAGGGCGCCGAACAGGATGACGGCAAAGATCAGGCTGTATGCCTGTATGGAACGGACAACGTCATTGCGTATCCCTTCCCGCAGGGATTCCAGGTTGGTCGTTTCATAATAAATGTACTTTTGTATTTTGTCCTGGATCAGTTCCGTCAAAACACGGATATTCAGATCCAGGCTCTCCATATTCTTGTCGTAGGTGCCCGGGATCAGCGAATCCTGCTCGATCTCCGTCACCCGGTCGTGCAGGGTGTCCAGGCATTTCAGGATATCGCGCAGCTGCTCCCTGGTATCGTCGGAATCCGCACCGTCGTACAGCTTCTGAAAACTTTCCCTGGCCTCCGAGATCATCTCGTACGGCTGCTCGGTGTCGACCAGTTCCTTTGCCCGTTCGGAGTTGGCCACCACCATGTACATGATGTAGTCCATATCATCTTTAAAATTCATGTTGTAGTTATTGGCCAGCGTGATGTTTTCCACGATCGCATCATAACGCTGCGAAAAGCGGTTCATCACCAGCAGGAGATACCCGCCTGCGATCACGAGCGGCACCAGGCAGACAAATATGAGCATCTGCAGCCTTTTCTTTATAGAAGGCTTTTTATGGGTCATGACGGCAACCCCTCTTCCGTTCTCAGCCGGTATTCTCTCGGTGTGCACTCCTGGGTCTTCTTGAACAGACAGCTGAAATAGTGCGGGTCTTTGTAGCCTACGGCAAACGCCACTTCCGTGGTCTTCATGGAAGTGCTGCGCAGCAGCTCCCTGGCTCTCTCCATACGCACTTCCGTCAGGTACTCAATAAAGGTCTGCCCTTCCTCCTGGCTGAAGATCGTGCTGAAATGGTTCGGGCTGAGGTTGACGCTGGCTGCCACAGTATTCAGGGAAATGTCCTCATTCGCAAAGTTCTGTCTGATGTAGGACTCTGCCTTCCTGAACAGGGAACTGTCCTTCTTGTGCAGCGCGTTGTCTCGGATCTCGATCACTGTCTCAAAAAGCTGCTGCAGATGCTCCTTGACGTCGGAGACCGTGGACAGGCTGCCGATCATCTTCCGGAAATCCCCGCAGTGTTCCGTGATCTCCGCCGGATCACAGCCCAGCTGTTCCATGCAGTTGACGGCTGAAATATACATATCCATGGCAATATACTGGCGGAAGATCGCAGACTGGATATTGTCCTTTCCTATGGATTCAAAGTACTCATTGATGAAATGCGGCACCTCGCTCTTCAGTCCCCTTTTCAGGAAACTGATGACGATGCGGCGGTCCAGTTTGCTCGCGTCGATGGAAGTCAGCTGCAGGTCATCCGGGATATCGGCGATCGTCTTCGGGACCTCCTGCCTGCTGTCTACGATGCAGTTCTGCTTACGAAGGTATCTGTAGGCGAATACCCTGCCGCCTTCCTGATAGCTCAGGCCCATTTCGCTCAGGCGGTTGATGTCCCTGCCGATCCCCCCGAAATACACCATGCCCGGATACGCACTGACCGTGTCCACCAGTTTTTTGGAGAAAATATCGATGGCCTCTTCAAGCGTATGCGCTTCCGTCTCCTTGATAATGAAGACAAAACCGTCCGCACCGCGTTCGATCATCACCACATCCGGGTCTCCGGCGGCGGCCTCCATGATGGCTGCCCGGACGGTATTCTGCGCCTCCGAATACTCTTCCTGATCCCCGCCTGACGAGACCTGGAACAGCAGGACATTGTACCTGTTGCTGACGAGGTCCAGTCCCAGCTTCCGGCCTTCCTCGATCATCTCCGAAACCGGCTGAGACCCGTTTACAAGCGTGTCAAAATACTTCTGCCTTGCATAGGCCGCGCTTTCCAGTTTTTCCTTTTCAAATTCCGCAAGATACCTTTTCTGTTCCTGTTCCTCTTCGATCTTTACCGCCACTGCGTGGATGGCTTCCAGCAGCTTGGCGGCGGCCACGGGCTTCACCAGATAGTCCGTGACGCCCAGGCGCAGCGCCTCCTTGGCATATTGAAAATCATCGTAGCCGCTGAGGATGATGATCTTGGTATCCGGCAGTTCCTTCCGGACCAGCCTGCTCAGTTCCAGGCCGTCCATAAACGGCATGCGGATGTCCGTGAGCAGGATATCCGGCCTGGTCTTCTGGATCAGCGGATAGGCAAGTTCCCCATCGCCCGCTTCCCCGACAAAATCATAGCCTTCCTTCTCCCAGTCGATGCCGTTCTTTATCCCTTCGCGCATCACGATCTCATCTTCAACCAGAAATACCTTGATCATCCGATCTTCTGCCTCTTGAACTACGTCCGTGCCGATGTTTTGTGCAAGTAATAACAACGAAATCATTATAACAGAGTTGCAGGCCGCGGCTGCGCAATTATACACGGATACAGCCGTTTTGAGTTGACCTGGCCCGCTGCAGCATCTATTCTTTAGTTGTGTGTTTTCAAAATCCACACCAATGGAGGGATACAATGAAAAACATAGTTATTGCGGGTGGCGGCGTACTGGGGAGCCAGATCGCCTTTCAGACAGCGTACTGCGGTTTCAACGTTACGATCTGGCTGCGCAGCAAGGACAGCATCACGCGCACACAGCCGAAACTGGACAATCTGAAGAAAGTCTACACGGAAACGATCGAAAAAATGGCCGGGCCCGACGGACATTCCCCCGAAAACTGGGCAAGAGGGATCGCAGACGCCGACAGCTTTGATAAAGATGCCTGCCTTGCCAAAACAGAAGCCGCCTATGCGGGGCTGAAGCTGGAACTGGATATGAAGAAGGCCGTGGAAGATGCGGACCTGGTGATCGAGTCCATGGCGGAAAACGTGAACGATAAAATTGCGTTTTACAAGACGATCGCACCGCTCCTTCCCGCAAAGACGATCCTGGTGACCAATTCGTCCACCCTGCTGCCTTCAAAATTCGCAAAGTACACCGGAAGGCCGGAGAAATATCTCTCCCTGCATTTTGCCAATTCGATCTGGCGCAACAACACCGCGGAGATCATGGCACAGTCCCAGACGGATCCCTCCTGTTTTGAGGAAGTCATGAAGTTTGCGCAGGAGATCCGGATGATCCCGCTCCCGGTGCGCAAGGAAAAATCAGGCTACCTGCTCAATTCCATGCTGGTGCCGCTGCTCTTCTCGGGAATGGATCTCTATGTGAACGGGGTCTCGGATCCGGAGAGCATCGACAAAGCCTGGGAACTTGGCACCGGCGCGCCCAAGGGGCCGTTCCGCATTCTCGATACGGTGGGCCTGAAGACCGCCTACAACATCGTACAGATGTATGTCAAGGTCCCGTCCTTCCTGGCACCGTACAATTTCAAAGGCATGTCCAAAATGCTGGAGAAGTATATCAGTGAGGGCAAGCTCGGCAAATCCACAGGCGAGGGTTTCTACAAATATTGAAAACAGGCGCCCGCCGGGCGCACAAAGACAAAGGCACCGACGCATTCCAGCGCCGGTGCCTTTCTTTTTCAGCGGTTTTTCATGGTGATGTGGTAGATGTTTTCGCCTTCGTAGCTGTACTGCAGCTCCGTGACGGCGCTCCGGATGAGCGCTTCCGAGATCTCATCCGCACCCTCCATCCAGTCTTTCTCCGCACCGTTGTACTTGATCTCCATCGTGGTCTTAGCCCCGTCTTCCGAGTGTTCCACGAGAATGTGCAGCTGTATTTCTTTCTTCAGATTCGGCAGGATAGTCTGCACGCAGAGCTCTTCGATCACGATCTGCAGCGATTTGACCATCTTCTGCGTCATGGTGTGCTGTCTGCCGAATTCCTCCAGGCGCGCATCCATGTCGATGAAGTCGAACTCCCTCGACGTAATCTCGTAAAGGAAGACCTTCGTCCTGTTCACGAACATCTCCGTCCTGATCTTCTGCGGGTGCAGGAAGATCTGGTCGGGCGTGCCCTGCTCGTATATCGTGCCCTCATCGATGTAAAAGACCCTGCTGGAAACATCTTTGGCAAACTTCATTTCGTGCGTGACGATGACCATGGTCATGCCGTTGTTGGCCAGGTTGCGCATGACTGCCAGCACCTCGCTCACCATAGTGGGATCCAGAGCGCTGGTCGGTTCGTCGAACAGGATGACTTCCGGGTCCATGGCGAGTGCCCTGGCAATGGCGACACGCTGTTTCTGCCCGCCGGACAGCTGATCCGGATAAGCCAGTGCCTTCTGTGCAAGGCCTACGGTGCCGAGCAGATTCCTGGCCTTTTCGTACGCTTTCTTCCTGGACATGTATTTCAGGTCCACAGGCGCCGCCATGACGTTCTCGACCACCGTCAGATGCGGGAACAGGTTGAAGCTCTGGAATACCATGCCCATTCTCCTGCGCACTTCCTGCAGGTACGGGTCGTCGGCCGACAGTGCATTGCCGAATACCCGGACCACGCCCGAAGTGGGCACCTCCAGGTAATTGATGCAGCGCAGCAGCGTGGATTTGCCCTTTCCGGAAGCGCCGATCACCGACACGATATCCCCTCTGCTGATGTCGGCACTTACGTCCTTCAGCGGTGTCACTTTTCCGAAGGATTTGGCGAGGTGCTCAATGTGGATGATCGCCTCTGCGGGTTCCTGCGCGGTGCCGGATTCTTTATCGGTGCCGTTCTTCTTTACAGTGCCGGAGCCTTTTGCGGTGCCGGACTTTTCGGCAGCGTTCCTGCGGAGGGCCGCGGCGCGGCGCTTTTTGTCAAAATAACTGTCATCCAGCCTCGGTTTGCGGCTCTTCCTGTTGATCAGACTCCCCGCGCGGTCGATCGCCACCGCAAGTCCCCAGGCCAGCATGAAATAGACGAAAGAAGTAAACAGCAGCGGGAAGAACGCATCGTAGGTCAGGCTGCGTATGATGTCCGAAGCCTTGGTCAGATCGTTGGCTGAAATATATCCGACGACTGAGGTCATCTTGACCATGGAGATCAGCTGCCCCTTATAGGAAGGCAGCGTATTGCGGATGACCTGCGGCATGATGATGCGGAACATGGCCGCGTTCCTGCTGTATCCGAGCGCTTCCGCAGCCTCCCACTGCCCGTTGTCGATCGAAGCGATCCCTTCGTACAGCATGTCTGCCACACACACACCGAAGTAGATCGTAAAGCCGATGACGGCTACCGTATTGGAGGACAGTGCGACGGAAACGAAGATGATGTAATACAGCACCATCAGGAGAATAACGATCGGGATCCGTTCCACGAGCCGCACGAGCCCCACCGTAATTGCGGAGAGCACGCGGTTGCGTCCGCGCCACAGCATACAGAGCAGGCAGCCGAACAGCGTTCCGAAAAGCACGGCCAGCGCAGAAATGTAGAGCGTTACCCCGAGGCCGTCCAGGATCAGCTTCCAGCGGTTCTCCCTGAGGATCGTCTTTTCGAAGCTGGCGGCAACGGCACTGAAAAAGCTGCCGTTCTTCCGGCTGCTCTGTCCGTAGTCGGCTGCGCGGATGACGGCGACGACGCCGCCCTGATAATCCGGATCGCTGAAATCCACGGTCTGCTTTCTTTCCGAGGTTATGCTGATACTGGCAGCCCCCAGATCGTCCTGTCCCGATTTCACCGCATCCAGGATGCTGTCAAAACTCATCTCATCTATGGAGAGGCCGTAATCATACTCCGCGCAGAAACGGATCAGCAGGTCAGCCTCATAGCCTACGATCTGGTCTCCGTTCTTATAAATAAAGGGAGAACTGTCCCCGTCCGTGGCAAAGTGCAGAACGCCGTTTGCGGATGACAGCGTGGAAAGATCCGCAACTGTCTTTTTGCTTTCATCCGTTCCCGTCCACTTGTCCTCGAGTTCGGACAGAACGCCGTTTTTCTTCTGCTCGGCAAGGAACGTGTTGAACTGATCGCGCAGCTTGCCTCCCTTATCTGTCTTGGCAAATATGAACCCGTAGCTGTCCTTCATGATGAGATCGGACAGATATGTCACCGTGGGATCCTGTTTTGCCGTATATTCGGCTGTCGGAAGATCGTCAAGATATCCGTCTATCTGATCGGCACGCAGGGCATTCAGCATATCCTCCCTCGTGTCAAAATAAGTGACGGCGGCATTTTTTATACTTTTCCCGGCAAGCTGTTCAAATATGCTTCCCTTCAGGACACCGATCCGCTTGCCGTCCAGATCCGTGACATTGGAGATCGTGCCGCTCCCTGCGGATGCTTCTTCGGAAGCCCGGACGATCAGCACAGAGGTGACTTTCATATACGGGTCTGAAAAATTGATCGCTTCGCTGCGTTCCGGCGTTTCGGAAAGGTCTGAAACAATATAGTCGATTCTGCCGCTTGCGCAGGCCGTTACTATGCCGCTCAGATCGTACGTGGAGATCTCGATCTTTGCATTCGCCCAGAGCGCAAAGCGTTTGATCAGTTCAATGTCATACCCCGTCAGTTCCTGGTTGATATAAAACGTACAGGGCTCCAGCAGGCCGGTCGTACCGATCCTGATCGTCTGGTCCGGGGAAGCCGGTTCTTCGATCTCCGGCATCGTATAATCGCTTTCGTCGAACCAGCGCTTATACATATCGTCCAGCACGCCCTGCGCCTTCATGTCCGCGAGGAAGCGGTTCATGTAATTCACCGGGTCTTTTACCTTTGTCTTGGGGCTGACGCCTACCGCAATGCTGCCCTCGTCCCCCAGCTGCTCGTTCAGACAGGTAAGGCCTGTCAGTCCGGCTCTCTGCGCCGCGAGGAAAGCCTCGCGTTCTCCCGCGAAGGCATCCGACTTGTAGGTCTGGACTGCAAGATATCCTTCCGCGGCGTCTCCCACAAGATTGAGACTTGCTTTCGGCAGCTCTCTCCGCACTTCCAGCTCATCGACCGATCCCAGCTCTACTGCCACGATATGCGACGGATCATTGTAGCTCTCGAGAGTACCGGCTGCGCTGTCCTGTTTTGCCGAACACCCCGCAAGACACATCGCAGCGCAAAGCAATACGACCGGCAGTATCATTCTCCGTCCGTTGATATTACCCGACTTCCTCAGATGCTCCTTCACGTGTTTTTCCCCCGCATTCGGAAAAATATACTGTCCCTGAGGTTCTGTCCCGCACAGGGCAGCTGAAAGTGTACGTCCCCCTGTACACTTACAGAAAACAGTTTAATACGAACTGCCGGCAATGGCAAAGGTTCCGTTCAACATGCCCCTGCCGAGTATTTACTCCGTTATTTATTCGTGTTTGCTGTCCCTCAAAAAACTTGATACTATAGTCAAATACCCCGCCGCAAGCAGCGGGGCATGATCTATTTTCTATTTGGTTAGTCCGCCCCAAGGGGCGAGGTATTTGACCCTCGCGGCAGTCGCCAAGGTCATGCAAGCATGACTTTGGCTCGTTGCCCGCGGAAATAAAATTTGGGTTTATTGCAAACATTTCCGGAGGCACCCGATGATATTCAAATGCTATGGCGGTAAAAGGGATATCCGTCGGCTCGACTTTCTGTATGCAGCCGGGATCCTGTCCTGTTTTGGTCTTTTTCTTTCAAACATGGTCCGCGGGGATGCTCACGTGGCGGAATTCTGCATACTTGCAGGTCTGCTGTTGCTGGTGCCGTATATCTATGAGCGTCTTTCCTGCCCCCTCGGCAGCTGGTGCTGGATCGCCTATTTTTTCTTCATTGCGGCAAGTGTCCTCGGCACTGCTTTCCGTCTGTATACGACAGTGCCTGTATGGGACAGTCTGCTGCACCTGACCGGCGGGTTTCTTTGTGTCTACGCGGGGTTTCTCATTTTTCGCGAGATGAGCCGCAGGGACGGGGTGACCACACACTCCTATGCATTCTTTGCACTCTGTGCTTTCTGTTTTACTCTGACGATATCGCTGCTTTGGGAAACTGCGGAATTTGCCGCCGACAGGCTGTTATCTGCCGACAACCAGAAGGATTCGATCGTGACGGACATTGATTCCTCACTCCTCGATCCGACCCATTCCCAGAAGATCATACATATCAGAAACATCACCGATGTGCAGATCCATACGGCTGACGGCAGCGACTACACGATAGAGGGAGGCTACCTGGATATAGGGCTTTTCGATACCATGCGGGATGTGTATATGTGTATGATCGGCGAGGCCCTGTTCATCCTTTTCGGCCGCCGGCTGACCGGAAAACCTCCCGGCACTACTCCGGAGAAAGGCGAATAACGAGATATTCACATTTGGCCGCTGTTTTGCAGGGTGCTCCCCAGCTCGAAAGTCCTACGGAAGTGATCTCGGTCATGTTGCCGAAGGTATAGCGTCCCTGTGTAAGTGACCCGAACAGCGGGTATGTGAACTGGAGCGGAAACAGGCCTCCGCCGTGCGTATGCCCCGACAGCATCAGATCTGCTCCCTGTGCGGAAATATCCGCAGCGCCCTTGGGCTGATGGGACAGTACGATCCGGTAGCGCGACGGGTTCGTGTCCGCAAGCAGCGTCTTTGCATCGGCCTTGTCCGGCCAGCTGTAATCTTCCCTGCCGGTCAGAAGCAGGTCATCCCCTATCCCGACGGACTTGTCCTCCAGGACCCGGATCCCCCGGGAAGCAATGGCATGTTTCAGTTCGTCCTGCGTATAGTGCGGAATCAGGGGCCTTGCACTTTTTTTCCTGTCGTGGTTGCCGTATATGTAGTACACGCCGCATGAAGCATGCAGCTTTCCAAGCTCTTCATAACACTCCTGCAGCTCACCGTCGGTGGAGAATTCGTCGGTTATATCTCCGCCCAGCACGATGATGTCGGGGGAAAGTGCGTTGATCCTGCTTACGCTGTCCTGCAGTATGCTGAGAGGCTGCGCCGTCTGATAGTGGACATCCGCCAGGAAGACGACCGTATAGCTGCGGTGAAGTTTGGAAGACCGGAAGCTGTAATCCGTTTCCGATACATGAAGCACATTGACAAAGCCGAAGATCATCAGGAAAAGTGCTATGGCAACGGCCGGTATGCCGCTGATGCGCATGGCGCCGAGACGTTTTTTGACAGATTGGGAAAAGTGCCCCGCTGCCGCTTCGGAAACCGCAAATACGATTTCCGTGATCACGACCCCGCAGGCAAGAAGTTCGAATGCCGCAGTATAGGACCAGCTGATCGCCGTCGCCATCCCCGCGGACAGGACGGCCACAATGATCGCCGCGCCGGCGTTCCGGGCCCGGACCTCCTTTTTGCGCCGACTCCTGCTTTCAAAAAAGAATCCGGACCTGCAGAGCATCAGCCAGAGTGTCCAGACATTTATATTCAGCAATACCCATAAAAAGACTAGCAGAATATACATACATTGCATTATAGTTAATTTATAAAAACTCGGCAATGCCGGTCGGGGAGCGGAATGGAAAACGAGGGAAACGGTTTTGTCCTGCAGGAAATGTCGGATGGAGTCATCACGATCAACAGCGCCGGGGAACTGACTTACTGCAACCCGCAGGCCATGTCCATGCTGGGGCTGTCTGACAGTATGCCGGGGCATAAACTGATCTCTCTTTTTGTCGAAGACCCGGTCAATGAGGCCTTCGTGCAGACCCTCCTCGATGCGGTCTACAAGGCGGAGGGGAACGGACTTACCGCAAAAAAATGGTCAGCTTCCGGAACAGCGGCGTCCTCAGGAAACTGGAGATCGGTGCGAGTTATTCAAAACAGAACCGGGAACTGATCGCTGTGATCTCCGACGTAACAGAGCGCGAAAAAGCAAGAAAAGAGCGCGAGGACGCCGCTGTGGTATCCTTCAGTCTCTTTTCCTTTATCTGTCTCAATGTGGTCTTTTACAAGTTTCTGGATTATTTTTTCCCCGGCGTGATCTCAAGATCCAACTATTCCAAACTGGTCATCCTCAGTGCCGTCGTACTTTCCGTGCTCCTGTGGAAACGCATTCGCTTTCCCATGAACGTGAAGCTGAAGGATATAAAAGATCTCCGCCAGGGATTTCTGATCGGGCTCGGCTGCTCCCTCCTTCTCTGCGCGATCAAGGCACTTCTCCGTTCGCAGGGGCACTTTCAGAACGGTCCTTTTTTCGATATCACAAGATGGAATCTCAGCAGGACCATTTACCCGCTCTCCGTCATTACGCAGGAGATCCTTTCCCGCTCAGTCCTGTACGACAATCTGAAGAGAGTATTCACCGGGCCAAGGAAGACGGCCAACGCAATTCTGGTCTCTTCCCTGATGTTTTCAACGTTCCATATCTCCTATCCCTTCCCGATGGTGGCAGGTGCCTTCCTGCTTCTCAGTCTTTTCGGCATCTACTATGAGAAGACGAAAAACCTGTGGTCTCTCTGCCTGATCCACTATATGGTCGGGATCACCTTCCTGCTCCTCGACTTCGTCTGAAGAGCGGCTGTGCAATCTCATGCTTTCAGGATCGCAAAAGTCTGCGCCCCTATATCAAGTTCTTTGTCATGCACGGAAATTCCTTCGCCTGTTTTGAAAATCACGGTTCTCTTCCCCGCATCCACCGGAACTGTGAGCTTCCTGGACGAAGTATTCAATGCCAGGTAGCAGCCGCCCCTCCGGTAAACGAAAGCCGGACTGCCTT
>JALCRM010000017.1 GCA_022652545.1 Lachnospiraceae bacterium | reverse complement strand
TTCATCCTGAGCCAGGATCGAACTCTCATGTTTAGTGTTCGTTCAATCGGTCAGAAATCGCTGACTTTTATCAGTGAATCCTGTTTCCGTTTTACTTGGTTTCGTTTCTTCTGAATCCTCTCGGCTTAGCTTCCTGCTCCTTCACCTTCCGGTGCCCTCGCTTTCCGCTTCGCCTTGGAATCTTCAGGGTTGCATTTCTGTTTGTTTGTCAATCCGCGCTCCGTGCCTCTCGGTACGGCGGATCTGCTTGGCAGATCCTGAACGGAGAAAGAGGGATTTGAACCCTCGCGCCGCTATTAACGACCTACTCCCTTTCCAGGGGAGCCCCTTCGGCCACTTGGGTATTTCTCCTAGTGTCTTACTCACCATGTGTGCTGCGTATTCATTTTTTACAGGGAAGCGGAGAGGATGGGATTCGAACCCATGCGCCCCGAAGGACAAACGGTTTTCAAGACCGCCTCGTTATGACCGCTTCGATACCTCTCCGAATGGGATGAGTTCCTGCCAGTTTCTTTTCCTCAGCGCATCGCTCTCGCGCGCGCAAATGAAATAATAACAAACATTAAGGTTCAAGTCAAGCAGAATATACGTGTTTTCTCTGAAATACTATTTCTTCATTCTGTAGGCCGGATCTGCAGGATATCCGCCCTGCAGTTTCTGCATGCTGCGCTGCAGTGCGTCTTTGGAATCCTTCCAGGGCTTGTCCTGGTTCTGATAGTCGTATTTCTCGATCATCCAGTCAACGTCACCGATCATTCTCTGCATGTTGTCCTGCATAAGCCTGAACATGGCATCGTAGAATTCCTGCTTTTCACTGTCTGAAAGTTTCGTCCTTGCAGCTTCGCAGAGTTCTCCGAAATGCGGAAGGCAGAAACCTTTCCCGCCTGTGATCTTGGCACGAAAGGCACTGTCCTTATGCCACATCTCAAAGAAGATGTCGATCATGCGGCTCCTCGCCTGTTCCTCCTGTCTGCAGATAAAACAGGATCCCTGCCGTCCTTTCACCCACTGCGCAACAGAATCTTCCGCTGCAGTATCCTGCCCGCCTTTGCGGAATTTCGCGAGCATGGAAGGCTTTCCGCCTGTCTCATGTTTTGCCATGGCTGCGTTCATTTCCTTCTGCACTTCCCGAAGATGTGTGGAGAGGATCCAGGCATTGCCCAGTGCATTCTGGTAATCGAACATCGCCTTGAAATGCCGCTGGCAGAAGCCTTCCTTATCCGTCATTGCGCGGATATCCCGTTCCATGTACGAAGACTGGTTCCCCAGCGTGAAGTCCATGATCTTTCGCTCCATGTCGCGCTCCGCATAACACAGCGGGCATTCATCCCCCGCATCTGCTGCGTCGTTCAGCGGAATATTGTAAAGTTTTTCTTTCATGGACACGCCCCCTGCTCACTTTTATACTGCCAGCCACGCTGTTTTCGTGTATGATGTTTTTCATGAAATATTATATGGCTCCGCTTGAAGGCATTACAACCTTTCCTTTACGGAATGCACACCGCCTGGTATTTCCCGGTACTGACAAGTATTATACGCCGTTCATTTCGACGACCGACGACTTTGTGCTGAAAAAAAGGGATCTCCGTGACCTGCTCCCGGAAAACAACAGGGGTGCCGCGCTCGTACCGCAGCTTCTTACGAACAGTCCCTCTGCCATGCTCCGTACGGCCGCAAAACTGGCTGCGCTCGGATATCATGAGATCAATCTGAATCTCGGCTGTCCTTACGGCACAGTTGTGGCCAAGAAACGCGGTGCCGGCATGCTCCGCGATCCCGGGGAACTAGACCGCTTCCTGGAGGCTGTTTTCCGCGGCCTCGGCCCTGCCTCGCCCCAGATCTCCGTCAAAACACGTATCGGGATCTCGGATCCTTCCGAGGCGGAAACACTCATCCGTGTTTTCAACCGTTATCCGATCTCCGAGCTCACGATCCATCCGCGTTTTCAAAAGGAACTTTACCGCGGCACGCCCCACCTGGAATTGTTCGGGAACATGTTCCGGGAAAGCCGCAATCCCGTCTGCTACAACGGCGATGTGGAATGCCCCGCCGATGTGCAGAAGCTTACCGCAGACTTTCCTGCCCTGGATGCCGTCATGATCGGCCGCGGGCTGATCCGCAGGCCTTCCCTCGTGCGCGAGCTGCAGGGCGGCCCGCCTGCCTCACGTGAAGAGCTTCTGCGTTATTACCGCGAGGTGGAGGCTGCAACAGCGGCAGTTATGCCCGATGAAAACGCCCGCATGCACCGGATGAAGGAGTTTATGGAATATTTCGGGCCTTCACTTGCCGGTTCCGACCACCGGCTCGCCGAACTCTTGAAGGCTCCTTCCTGGTCCCGCTACAAAGGGGCTATGGAAGCCATACTCTACGGATCATAAATGCCGACAGCTTCTGACCGAAAAAAATCGCCTCCGGATCTCTCCGGAGGCGATTGCTTTTATTGCCGGTAAAAAGGTATTACGCGATGATGGTGGCAACACGGCCGGAACCGACGGTACGTCCGCCTTCACGAATAGCGAAGGTAAGGCCCTGCTCCATAGCGATCGGGTGGATCAGTTCGATCGTCATCTCAACATGGTCGCCGGGCATGCACATCTCGACGCCCTGCGGAAGATTGACAACACCGGTCACATCCGTGGTGCGGAAATAGAACTGAGGTCTGTAGTCATTGAAGAACGGGGTATGACGTCCGCCTTCATCTTTGGTCAGCACGTAGACCTGCGCCGTAAATTTCTTGTGGCAGGTAACAGTGCCGGGCTTTGCCACGACCTGTCCTCTTTCAACTTCGTCACGATCAACGCCGCGGAGAAGGATACCGACGTTATCGCCTGCCATTGCTTCGTCCAGCGTCTTGCGGAACATTTCGATGCCGGTTGCAACAGTCTTCTTGACTTCCTCTTTGATGCCGAGGATTTCAAGTTCGTCGTTGATATGCAGAACACCACGCTCTACACGTCCGGTAGCAACAGTGCCGCGGCCGGTGATGGTGAATACATCTTCAACAGGCATAAGGAACGGCTTCTCGGTATCACGGACAGGATCCGGGAAATAAGTATCTACGGTATCCATAAGTTCGATGATATTGTCAGCCCATTTGCTCTTCGGATCTTCCAGTGCCTTCAGTGCCGAACCACGGATGATCGGAGTATCATCTCCCGGGAATCCGTATTCATTCAGCAGGTCTCTGATCTCCATCTCGACAAGGTCGAGCAGTTCAGGGTCATCAACCATATCGCACTTGTTCATGAATACGATGATCTTCGGCACACCGACCTGTTTTGCAAGCAGTACATGCTCACGGGTCTGGGCCATAACACCATCGGTAGCAGCGACAACAAGGATTGCGCCATCCATCTGTGCAGCGCCGGTGATCATGTTCTTGACATAGTCAGCATGGCCGGGGCAGTCGACGTGTGCGTAATGTCTCTTTGCCGTCTCATATTCGATATGTGCGGTGGAAATTGTTATACCACGGGCCTTCTCTTCGGGAGCCTTGTCGATCTGGTCGAACGGAACAGCCGGATCAAGACCCAGCCTGTCGGCAAGAACTGACGTGATCGCTGCGGTCAGAGTTGTTTTGCCGTGATCGACATGTCCGATGGTACCGATGTTGACATGCGGTTTTGTTCTCTCAAAATGAGCCTTTCCCATTTCAGGTATCCTCCTTGTTTCTTCAATGATCAGTGAAATCAACTCTTAAAACGCTGTACTAAGCATTATAGTAAAGAACATGCCTTTTTTCAAGCGTTTAAGTCCATTTGGTGCCGGATCAGTGTGCGTCGGTGCTTTCGAGGACCTTGGCCGCAACATTCTTCGGAACGGGTTCATATCTGTCGAAGAACATTGAATAGCTCGCGCGTCCCTGGGTCTCGGAACGAAGGTCTGTTGCATAGCCGAACATCTCGGCCAGCGGCACATAGCCTGTGATCATGACGCTGTTGCTGCCCCTGTCTTCCTGACTTACCACACGGCCTCTTCTCGAAGAAACATCGCCGATCACGTCGCCCATGTAATCCTGCGGCGTGGTGATCTCCACCTTCATGATGGGCTCGAGCAGCGTAGGCTCCGATTTCTTCATGGCTTCCTTGAAGCACATGGAACCGGCGACCTGGAAAGCCTGCTCCGAAGAGTCGACTTCGTGATAGGAGCCATCATATACGGTAGCATGTACGCCGACCACAGGATATCCGCCGAGTGATCCGGCCTTCATGGCTTCTTCGATACCTTTTCCGATGGAAGGGATATATTCCTTCGGGATGTTGCCGCCGACGACAGCCGAATCAAACTTGTACAGCTCTTCGCCGTTGGCGTCCATGGGTTCGAATTTTACTTTGCAGTGTCCGTACTGGCCGCGGCCGCCGGTCTGCTTTACATACTTGTACTCCTGGTCGACCGGCTTCGTGAAGGTCTCCTTGTAAGCGACCTGCGGAGCACCGACATTGGCTTCCACCTTGAACTCGCGGAGCAGTCTGTCGACGATGATCTCCAGATGCAGCTCGCCCATGCCGGCGATAATGGTCTGTCCGGTCTCATGGTCGGTATGCTGACGGAACGTAGGGTCTTCTTCTGCCAGTTTGTTCAGGGCATCCACCAGTTTTGCCTGGCCTGCCTTGGTCTTGGGTTCAATGGCCAGCTCGATGACGGGATCCGGGAATTCCATGGACTCAAGGATGACCGGATGTGCCTCGTCGCAGAGCGTATCGCCGGTCGTGGTATTCTTCAGGCCGACTGCCGCTGCGATATCTCCGGAAAACACCTTGTCCAGGTCGGTTCTCTTGTTTGCATGCATCAGCAGGATACGGCCAAGACGTTCCTTGGCGTCCTTCGTGCTGTTGAGCACGTAGGAGCCTGCATTCGCACTGCCGCGGTATACGCGGAAGAAAGCCAGTTTTCCGACAAACGGATCGCTGATGATCTTGAATGCCAGTGCCGCAAAGGGCTTGCTGTCATCCGATTCGATCTCGACCTCGTTGCCGTCCAGATCCTTGCCCTTCGCCGGCGGAATATCAATGGGGCTGGGCATGAATTCGATGACGGCGTCGATCAGCTTCTGGATGCCTTTGTTGCGGTATGCGGAACCGCAAAGCACGGGTACTGCTCTGCTTTCACACGTCGCCTTGCGCAGGGCCGCTTTCATTTCATCAACAGCGGGCACCTTTCCATCCAGATACTGTTCCATCAGGCCGTCGTCCAGGTCGCAGATCTTCTCGACCATTTCGGTGTGGTACTGATCGGCTTTGTCCTTCAGATCATCCGGGATCTCGCTGACCACGACCTCAGAGCCTTTTTCACCGTCAAATGTGTATGCTTTCATCTCGAACAGGTCGATGACGCCGTTAAAGGTATCCTCAGCCCCGATCGGGATCTGGATCATGATCGCATTTTTACCCAGTCTCTGGCGGATGGATTCGACAGACTTGTAATAGTCCGCGCCTACCACGTCCATCTTGTTGATGAACGCCAGACGGGGAACATTGAAACCGTCTGCCTGGTGCCATACGTTTTCAGACTGCGGTTCAACGCCGCTCTTGGCATCAAAAACACCGACTGCACCGTCCAGGACGCGAAGCGACCGCTCGACCTCGACCGTGAAATCCACGTGGCCGGGGGTATCGATGATGTTGATGCGGTTTTCGAGTGCGCCGGGCTTTTTCTGGCCCTGCTCCTCGAGCGTCCAGTGGCAGGTGATAGCCGCTGATGTGATGGTGATGCCTCTTTCCTGCTCCTGCGCCATGTAATCCATGGTAGCAGTGCCGTCGTGCGTTTCACCGATTTTATAGTTAACACCGGTATAGTACAGGATACGCTCGGTCAGAGTTGTCTTCCCGGCGTCGATATGTGCCATGATTCCGATGTTCCTGGTTCTCTCCAGGGGATATTCTCTTGCTTCGGGCACAGGTTTTTCCTCCTATAGGCTGCGTTGATCAGAAGCGATAATGTGAAAATGCTCTGTTCGCGTCGGCCATCTTGTGCATATCTTCCTTCTTCTTTACGGAAGCGCCCGTGTTGTTGAACGCATCGAGAAGCTCTCCTGCCAGCTTGTCTTCCATGTTCTTCTCGCCTCTTTTGCGGGAATAGTCGACAATCCAGCGCAGAGCCAGTGCCTGCCTTCTTTCGGGTCTCACTTCGATAGGGACCTGGTAGGTTGCACCGCCGATACGTCTGGCCTTGACTTCGAGAACGGGCATGATGTTGTTCATAGCCTGCTCAAATACTTCGAGCGCCGGCTTGCCCGACTTCTCTTCTACTTGTGTGAAAGCACCGTATACAATCTTCTGCGCTACAGACTTCTTGCCGTCCAGCATGACGGTATTGATCAGTTTTGTAACGATCTTGTTGTTGTATAAGGGGTCTTCCAGCACATCTCTTTTCTGTACATGTCCTTTACGTGGCACGTTACTTCCCTCCTTATCACGATTGCTGCGAAGCGGCACCGTCTTCTCCGCGGCCGCTGTTGCACGGCCCGGCGGACACGATGACGCGCCCGGCTTGATAAATCACAGGTACTCACATATGAATGTGTTCGTGTCGGTCACTATCGCAAAATAGAATCCCAACACCTGCATGGCTTAGGGCCTTTCGGCTTTCGGCTTCATTTCATACGAAGCATTCCTTACTTACCGGCCTTAGGTCTCTTTGCGCCATACTTGGAACGGGCCTGCTTGCGATCTGTAACACCTGCTGTATCCAGTGTGCCTCTGATGATATGGTACCTGGTGCCGGGCAGATCCTTTACCCTTCCGCCTCTGATAAGGACCACGGAGTGTTCCTGCAGATTGTGTCCTTCTCCCGGAATATAGGAAGTAACTTCGATTCCGTTGGAAAGACGTACCCTGGCGATCTTACGCAGCGCAGAGTTCGGCTTCTTGGGGGTAGCGGTCTTTACTGCTGTGCAAACGCCGCGCTTCTGGGGAGCACTGATATCGATCGCCTCTTTGTGGAGAGAATTGAACCCTCTGAGGAGAGCCGGTGCCTTTGCCTTCTTTGCGGACGTTGCACGTCCCTTTCTGACAAGCTGATTAAATGTTGGCATTCTATTTCACCTCCTTTTTGTGAAAATAGGTTTCGCGCTGTCTGTTCCGGCAGATGCTGCTGTCCTGACAAAACAGGCGAAAAAATTACGGTGTGGCCGCAAGGTCACACCGTAATATTATATGGACTGGTCACTTCTTTGTCAACTTACAAGTTACTTCTTTACCGGCGTTTTTGCCTTTTTCCCTTTTACGGCCGCCTTATCAGCCTGCAGATCTTCTTCCTCTTCCGTATCCTGCAGTCCTGCTTCCTCCTCAGCCTTATCATCTTCGATGACCACGTCACCGTCGTCACCGTCCACGCCGTCGTCCTGCTGTGCCGGATCGCCGTCATTCGGGATCGAACCGTCAGAGAGGATCTGACTGTCGACGTCGATCGTGCCGGGCATCTGGCTGTCGGTGGACAGGTTGATGCTGCGATAGCGCCGCATGCCTGTGCCTGCCGGGATCAGCTTGCCGATGATGACATTTTCCTTGAGGCCGATCAGCGGATCCACTTTCCCGTGAATGGCCGCATCCGTCAGGACCTTGGTGGTCTCCTGGAAGGAAGCTGCAGACAGGAAGGAATTCGTCGCCAGTGCCGCCTTTGTGATCCCGAGGATGATCTGCTTGCCCTCTGCGGGATGTTTGCCGTTCTCCACCAGTTCCTCATTGATATCTTCAAAATCCAGAACATCTACCAGTGAACCGGGCAGGAACGAGGAATCATTCTTCTCGTCGATGCGTACCTTCTTGAGCATCTGCCGCACGATGACCTCGATGTGCTTGTCGCAGATATCCACGCCCTGCAGACGATAGACCCTCTGTACCTCGCGGAGCAGATAATTCTGAACTGCACGGATACCCTTGATCTTCAGCAGATCGTGCGGGTTGACCGAGCCTTCCGTCAGTTCGTCGCCTGCTTCGATCATGGCGCCGTCCTGTACCTTGATACGTGAGCCGTAAGGGATCTGATATTCCTTCGACTCTCCGGTCTCCTCGTTGGTGACCACGACCTTGCGGCTCTTCTTGTCGTCCACCACCTCGCACTTGCCGTCAAATTCGGAGATGATGGCAAGTCCCTTGGGCTTTCTGGCTTCGAACAGCTCTTCGACACGGGGAAGACCCTGTGTGAT
This sequence comes from Lachnospiraceae bacterium, assembly GCA_022652545.1. GTDB lineage: Bacteria > Bacillota > Clostridia > Lachnospirales > Lachnospiraceae > CAG-791. The sequence goes on along the minus strand of JALCRM010000017.1, from coordinate 27,488 downwards.
ATCACCGCCGGCCACGCCGCCCGTATGGAACGTTCTCATTGTCAGCTGTGTACCGGGTTCACCGATCGACTGTGCGGCGATGATACCGACCGCCTCGCCGACCTGTACCGGCTCTCCTGTCGCCATGTTGGCACCGTAGCACTTTGCGCAGATGCCCTTGTGGGAACGGCAGGTCAGGATCGTACGGATCTTGACGCTTTCCACGGCCCCGCCCTTGGAGTTGACTCCTTTGGTCACAATGGCCTTGGCACGGCTCGGCGTGATCATGTGGTTCTTCTTGACGATGATATTGCCGTCTTTGTCCGCAATGTCCTCACAGGAATAGCGTCCGGTGATACGGTCCTTCAGGCTTTCGATGGTCTCCTTGCCGTCCATGAACGCTTTGACGGTCATGCCGGGTATCTCATCCTTGCCTTCGCAGCAGTCGATCTCCCTGATGATCAGTTCCTGGGAAACATCGACCATTCTTCTGGTAAGGTAGCCGGAGTCAGCCGTTCTGAGTGCGGTATCGGACAGACCCTTGCGGGCGCCGTGTGCCGACATGAAATACTCCAGTACGTCCAGACCTTCACGGAAGTTCGACTTGATGGGCAGTTCGATCGTACGGCCCTGTGTATCCGCCATCAGTCCGCGCATGCCGGCCAGCTGCTTGATCTGCTGGTTGCTGCCTCGGGCACCGGAATCTGCCATCATGTAAATATTGTTGTATTTGTCCAGGCTGTCCAGCAGCACCTTGGTCAGTTCATTATCGATGTCTGTCCATGTTTTGACAACGGCACGGTAACGCTCTTCCTCGGTAATAAGGCCGCGGCGGAAGTTCTTGGAGATCTGGTCGACCGTATCCTGTGCTCTGTCCAGAAGCTCCTGCTTCTGCGGAGGCACGATGATATCCGCAATGGAAACCGTCATGCCGGCCTTGGTGGAGTACTTGTAGCCGATCGCCTTGATCAGGTCGAGCACTTCGGCTGTCTTGAATGTGCCGTGCGTGTCGATGATCGCCTGGATGATCTTCTTCAGTTCCTTCTTGTTGACGATAAAGTCGATCTCCGGCTTCATGAAATTCTCGGGATCATGGCGGTCGACATAGCCCAGATCCTGCGGGATGATCTCATTGAAGAGGAAGCGTCCGAGCGTGGATTCGATCGTGCGCTCTTCTGTCTCACCCTTGTCGTTAACACCGGTCATACGTACATGGATGCGGCTCTGCAGTTTGCAGTATCCGTTTTCATATGCGAGGATCGCTTCATTCAGATTGTGGTAATAGTTGCCTGTGCCGATGGCATCTTCGCGTTCCTGTGTCAGATAGTAGATGCCCAGCACCATGTCCTGCGAAGGAACAGCCACGGGTCCGCCGTCAGAAGGCTTCAGCAGGTTGTTCGGGGAAAGCATCAGGAAACGGCACTCTGCCTGGGCTTCGACAGACAGCGGAAGGTGAACGGCCATCTGGTCACCGTCAAAGTCTGCGTTGAATGCGGTGCAGACCAGCGGGTGCAGTTTGATTGCCTTGCCTTCGACCAGGATCGGTTCAAATGCCTGGATGCCGAGCCTGTGCAGTGTAGGAGCACGGTTCAGCATGACCGGATGCTCTTTGATGACATCCTCGAGGATGTCCCATACCTGCGGATCCAGTCTTTCGACCAGTTTCTTCGCATTCTTGATGTTCTGGGAAATACCGCGCTGCTCAAGTTCCTTCATAACAAAAGGCTTGAACAGTTCGATCGCCATTTCCTTAGGCAGACCGCACTGATAGATCTTGAGTTCGGGGCCGTTTACGATAACGGAACGGCCGGAATAGTCAACACGTTTGCCGAGCAGGTTCTGACGGAAACGTCCGTTCTTGCCCTTCAGCATATCGGAAAGGGACTTCAGCGCACGGTTGCCGGGGCCTGTGACAGGACGTCCTCTGCGGCCGTTGTCGATCAGCGCATCCACAGCCTCCTGCAGCATTCTCTTCTCATTGCGCACGATGATATCGGGCGCTCCGAGTTCGAGCAGTCTCTTGAGTCTGTTATTGCGGTTGATGATCCTGCGGTACAGGTCGTTCAGATCGGAAGTGGCAAAACGTCCGCCGTCCAGCTGTACCATGGGACGCAGGTCCGGAGGGATGACCGGGATGCAGTCCAGCACCATCCAGGAAGGTTCATTCCCGGATTCACGGAATGCTTCGATCACCTCGAACCTCTTGATGATACGGGCCTTTTTCTGACCCGTAGCAGTCTCCATTTCTTCCTGCAGTTCTTTGTGCTCTTTCTCCACGTCTACCGCAAGAAGCAGTTCCTTGATAGCCTCCGCGCCCATACCCGCGCGGAACTTGCTGCCGTATTTTTCCTTGGCTTCCTGGTATTCCTTCTCTGAAAGGATCTGTTTGTACTCCAGTTCGGTATCGCCCTTGTCAAGCACTATATAGGAAGCAAAATACAGTACACGTTCAAGCACCCTCGGCGAAAGGTCGAGGATCAGGCCCATACGGCTCGGGATGCCTTTGAAATACCAGATGTGGGAAACAGGAGCCGCCAGTTCAATATGTCCCATGCGGTCGCGGCGGACACTGGACTTCGTGACTTCAACGCCGCAGCGGTCGCAGATGACGCCCTTGTATCTGATCTTCTTATACTTTCCGCAGTGACACTCCCAGTCCTTGACGGGCCCGAAGATCTTTTCGCAGAAAAGACCGTCCTTTTCCGGCTTCAGTGTCCTGTAGTTGATCGTTTCAGGCTTGGTCACTTCGCCGTGGGACCATTCCCTGATCTTGTCAGGAGAGGCCAGACCTATTTTGATCGCGTCAAATAAGATTGGCTGATACCCTTGCTGTTTGCTGTTTGGCATGTAGAAACCTCCAAATGCCGCTCTGCACGGCTGACTCTGTCAACGATTCCGCCCCGGAAACGAAGGTCATGCATCCCGTTCCCGGTTTTTCCGTACAGCCTCAGTTCGGATCCTCTTCGGCGCCTTCATCGGAAGTTTCAGACTTATCGGCTGTTTCCGTTTCCTCAACGTCCTTCAGCTCTCCGCTCTCTTCGTCGAATTCCTTGCTGCCGAACCCGTTTTTACCGAGTTCATCATCGCTGCTGTTATAGTCACGGAAATTGTTCTGCATCTCATAGCGGTATTCGTTGTCTCCGCCGTAATCGATATTCTCGGAAATCTCAACTTCGGAACCGTCGTCCTTGAGTACACGCACATCCAGTGCCAGTGCCTGAAGTTCCTTGAGCAGTACCTTGAACGACTCAGGGATGCCGGCTTCCGGTACATTTTCACCCTTGATGATGGCTTCGTAGGTCTTGACACGCCCTATGACATCATCGGACTTCACCGTCAGGATCTCCTGCAGTGTATATGCGGCGCCGTAAGCTTCCAGCGCCCAGACTTCCATTTCTCCGAAACGCTGTCCGCCGAACTGTGCTTTGCCGCCCAGAGGCTGCTGTGTGACCAGCGAGTAAGGGCCGGTGGAACGTGCATGGATCTTATCGTCGACCAGGTGGTGCAGTTTCAGGTAATGCATGTGTCCGATGGTCGTCGGGCCGTCAAAAGTCTCTCCCGTACGTCCGTCGCGCAGCTGGACTTTCCCGTTGCGGCTGATCGGAACGCCTTTCCAAAGTTCTCTGTGAGCGCGGTTGGTATAGAGATAATCCATGATCTCCTTACCTGCCGTCTCTGCCCATTTCTTCTCGAAATCTTCCCAGGAAGTGTTGACATAATCGTCAGCCATCTCCAGAAGATCCTGGATATTCTCCTCGCTTGCGCCGTCGAACACGGGCGTGCTGACTTTGAAGCCAAGCACCGCGGCTGCAAGGGAAAGATGGATCTCCAGCACCTGCCCGATATTCATACGGGAAGGCACGCCCAGCGGATTCAGAACGATATCCAGGGGACGCCCGTTCGGCAGATAAGGCATATCCTCGATCGGCAGCACTCTGGAAACGACACCCTTGTTTCCGTGCCGGCCGGCCATTTTATCACCTACCGAGATCTTTCTCTTCTGGGCAATGTAAATACGTACCGCCTGGTTTACGCCCGGCGGGAGTTCATCGCCGTTTTCACGCGTGAACACCTTGGTGTCCACTACGATACCGTACTCGCCGTGCGGCACCTTGAGCGAAGTATCCCGTACTTCTCTGGCCTTTTCTCCGAAGATCGCGCGGAGCAGTCTTTCCTCGGCCGTCAGTTCCGTCTCGCCCTTCGGGGTGACCTTGCCGACGAGGATATCGCCCGCACGCACTTCCGCGCCGATACGGATGATACCATAGTCATCCAGATCCTTCAGAGCGTCTTCGCCGACGCCCGGTACATCCCTTGTGATCTCTTCGGGCCCGAGCTTCGTGTCTCTGGACTCTGCCTCATACTCCTCGATGTGGACGGAGGTATAAACATCGTCCCTGACCAGTCTTTCGCTGATCAGGACAGCGTCTTCGTAATTGTAGCCTTCCCATGTCATGAAACCGATCAGCGGATTCTTGCCCAGACCGAGTTCTCCGTTGCTGGTCGAAGGTCCGTCTGCAATGACCTGTCCCTTCTTAACATGATCCCCGGTGGAAATGATCGGCCTGTGGTTGTAGCAGTTGCTCTGGTTGCTTCTTGCGAACTTTGTAAGACGGATCTCTTCCTTGGTGCCGTCATCGTACTTCATACGGATGGTCGTGGCATCCACATATTCCGCGGTCCCGTCTTTTTCAGCCACCACGCAGACGCCGGAGTCGACGGCTGCCTTGACTTCCATACCTGTGCCTACGATCGGCGCTTCCGTGGTAAGGAGCGGTACGGCCTGTTTCTGCATGTTGGAGCCCATCAGCGCACGGTTCGCGTCATCGCTCTGCAGGAAAGGAATCAGTGCGGTAGCGACCGAGAAGACCATCTTGGGCGAAACATCCATATACTCGAAGTCTCCCTTCGGATACTGAGATGTCTCTGTCTTATAACGTCCGGACACGCTTCTGTTTACGAAATGGCCTTCCGCATCCAGTTTCGCGGATGCCTGTGCCACATGGTAATTATCTTCTTCGTCTGCGGTCATGTAGACGACTTCATCCGTGACGCGCGGATTCTCGGCATCGCTTCTGTCAACCTTGCGGTAAGGTGCCTCTATGAAGCCGTACTTGTTGATCCTCGCATAGCAGGCCAGAGAGTTGATCAGGCCGATGTTGGGGCCTTCGGGTGTCTCGATGGGGCACATGCGTCCGTAATGCGTATAGTGGACATCGCGGACTTCGAATCCGGCACGGTCTCTGGAAAGACCGCCGGGGCCCAGTGCTGAGAGACGCCTCTTATGCGTAAGTTCGCCGAGCGGGTTGTTCTGGTCCATGAACTGTGACAGCTGCGAGGAACCGAAGAATTCCTTCACCGCCGCCTGCACGGGTTTGATGTTGATCAGGGACTGCGGCGTGATCTCCGCATTCGGATCGTGCGTGGTCATTCTTTCACGTACGACTCTTTCCAGCCTGGAAAGGCCGATGCGGTACTGGTTCTGCAGCAGTTCGCCAACCGCACGGATACGGCGGTTTCCGAGGTGGTCTATGTCATCGTCGTTGCCTACGCCGTACTCCAGGTGCATGTTATAGTTGATGGAAGCCAGAATATCTTCCTTGGTGATGTGCTTGGGGATCAGTTCATGTACGCTCCTCTTCAGCGCGTCGGCAAGTGCTTCCGGATCTCCGTTGTCATTGTACTTCACCAGGATCTCGCGCAGTGCAGGATAGTACACCTGTTCCGTGATGCCGAGTTCTTCCGGATCGCAGTCCACAAAATGAGTGATATTGACCATCAGGTTGGAAAGGACCTTCTCGTTGCGTCCTTCCGCTTCGACCCACACATAAGGAACAGCAGCATCCTGTATGCTGTCTGCCATCTCTCTTGTGACTACATCGCCCTTGCTGCCGAGCACTTCGCCGTTAGCCTCATCCACGACATCTTCCACAAGAACATGTCCGGTGATGCGGTTGCGGAGAGCCAGCTTCTTGTTGAACTTGTAGCGGCCCACTTTGGCAAGATCATAACGGCGGGGATCAAAAAGCATTGCCGTGATCAGGCTGTCTGCGCTCTCAACAGAAAGAGGTTCGCCGGGACGGATCTTCTTGTAGAGTTCAAGAAGTCCGGATTCATAGCTGTGAGAAGGATCCTTCGCAAGCGAAGCACGCAGCTTCGGTTCGTCGCCGAAAAGATCGAGGATCTCTTCGTCCGTGCCGAAACCAAGCGCACGGATCAGGACCGTGATCGGAACCTTTCTCGTGCGGTCCACCCTTGCATAGAAAACATCGTTGGCATCTGTTTCATACTCCAGCCATGCACCGCGGTTCGGGATGACCGTGCAGGAATACAGCGTCTTACCGTACTTATCCTTGTCGATGTTATAGTAGATACCCGGAGAACGTACGAGCTGGGAGACGATGACACGTTCGGCGCCGTTAATGACAAAAGTGCCGGTCTTGGTCATGATGGGCATATCGCCCATAAAGATCTCTTCGTCCTTGATCTCTTTCTTGTTCTCTTTGTCATAAAGAAGCACACGGACCTTAAGCGGTGCCGCATATGTGGCGTCGCGCTCCTTGCACTTCTCGATCGAGTATTTGACATCGTCTTCGCAGAGCTTGTAGCTCACAAAGGAAAGACTCAGATGTCCGCTGAAATCCTCAATGGGACTAATGTCATCGAAAGCTTCCTGCAGGCCCTTGTCGAGAAACCACTGATAGGAAGCCTTCTGGACTTCGATCAGATTGGGCATCTCCTGTACTTCCTTCTGCCGGGAGAAGCTCATTCTCAGACTTTTGCCGCTGCCGATAGGACGCATTCTGTTTTTCTCCATCTTTTCACCCCGATTTTCAGTCGTTAATCGTTTACATGGTCATTGATGAGAATTCCGTGCACCAAAAAAAGAGCATAGTATCCCAAAAGATGCGCAAAGGCAATAATACTACAAAAAACATGGAACTGTCAATGAATTGTTGGAATATTTCAAACGCACGAAATCCGGAGGGTGAACGCATGCGCGGTACATTCCCTCCGGACTCCCTGTCGATTGTGATCTGAAATTACTTGAGGGTGATCTTTGCTCCAACCTCTTCAAGCTTCTTCTTGAGCTCTTCAGCTTCTTCCTTGTTGACGCCTTCCTTGATGTTCTTGGGAGCAGCTTCTACAAGGTCCTTTGCTTCCTTCAGGCCAAGGCCGGTGATCTCACGAACAACCTTGATGACCTTGATCTTCTCAGCGCCGAACTCGGTAAGTTCAACGTTGAACTCTGTCTTCTCTTCTTCCGGAGCAGCTGCAGCTCCGCCGGCTGCTGCCACGACAACACCTGCTGCCGCAGAAACGCCGAACTCTTCTTCGCAAGCCTTTACCAGATCGTTCAGTTCAAGGACGGAAAGCTCCTTGATCGCATCGATGATTTCCTGATTGGATAATTTAGCCATTTCTAATTTCCTCCGTTATGGGATAAATAGCCACTCAACTGTGCCGTCCGCCGGTTCAAGCCTGCGGTGCTGCTTCTGCTGCGGGTGCTTCTGCAACAGGTGCTTCTGCAACAGGTGCTTCTGCTGCAGGAACTTCTGCTGCGGGTGCTCCTTCTGCCGACTTCTCTGCGATCTGCTTGATCACACGTGCGAAGTTGGTGATCGGTGCCTGGAAACTGCCGAACAGTCTTGCGAGCAGTTCTTCCTTCGAAGGAACGGTTGCGATCATCGCAATGCCGCTTGCATCGTAGAGCTGCCCTTCCACCATGCCGCCCTTGATCTCGAGTTTCTCGTTTTTCTTGGCGAAATTCGCGAGGATCTTTGCTATTGCCATGGAGTCGTCTTTGGAAACCGCCATTGCACTGGGGCCTTCGAGATACTTGTCCAGCTGTTCGAACTCAGTGTCCTTGAATGCGAGCGTCATCATGGTGTTCTTGAACACCTTGTAGGTTACGCCAGCCTCGCGGAGCGATTTGCGGAGTTCGGTATCCTGAGCTACTGTAAGTCCTCTGTGGTCTACCAGTACGATGGAACGGGCGCCGTCGATCCTGTCGGAAATCTCCTTCACGACCGGCTGCTTCATTTCCACCTTTGCCATTTTGTTACCTCCTTCTTCTGTTTTTGTGCCGAAGGACCTCTGAGATAAAAAACACTCCGGGCCCGAGGACCTGGAGTGCGAAATGCAAAACACATAACATCCCGTTGAGATCATTCTCCTCGGCAGGCGTTTTCTGCTTACGCCTTACGGCACCTGCTGTCTTCGGCCGCTGCGATTCGTTTTCTCCTCGCAACTCTTAACAAATTAACACTACCGCAAAGAGATGTCAACTTCTTTTCGACTTTCGACGGATATTTTATCCTATTGCCTGCTGATAATGCCGTTGTCATCGATGGTCACACCCGACGACCAGCTGCGCATGTTGGAAAGTATACGCTGGCGGTCATTCCCCGCCGCTGCCTTCACCGAACAGTTAACCTGTACCATCGGCACGAACCGCAGCTGCGTGACCTGCTTTGTGGACAGCTGCAGCGTGACCTGCAGCACTCCCGTATCCTGCGTAAAGGAAGTGAAGAGGAAATTCCCGAGGCTGTAGATGACCGGCGTGTTTCCGACATAGGCCAGCGGCTCCAGGCAGTGCGGATGATCACCCACGATGAGATCCGCGCCGGCATCGACAATACCCTGCACGCGGCTCGTCTGGTACCAGTCCGGCTGTGTCTGTTTTTCCGTGCCCCAGTGTATGTAGACGATCACATAGTCCGCCGCAGTCTTTGCATTCCTGATCACCCTGAGCAGTTCCTCGTTCTCCGCATCGGTAAAACAGCGGAAAACGCCAGGCGCCGCCGCATCTGCCCCTCGTGTGGGAGGTGAAGGTGTCCTTTCGATCTGCGTTGCATTCACAACGGCAATGCGCAGACCTCCTGCATAGAAGTATACCGGCTGCTCTGCTTCCGCACTGTTGTGCCCTGCGCCGGTATGCGGCATGCCCATCGCGTCGAGCGTATCCAGCGTATCAAGGAGAGCCTGCTGTCCGTAGTCGAAAGAGTGGTTGTTCGCCAGTGAGACGATGTCCACTCCCATGCCCTGCAGATATGCCGCAGAGGAAGGATCCGCACGGAATGTATATTTCTTGTTGTCCAGCGGAGAGCCCGCACGGCTGTACGGAAATTCGTTGTTGACCATGAAAACGTCACTGTAGCGCATAACGTCCAGGACATCCTTGGAAAAACATCCTTCCACGCCGCGGGAGGCGATCGCAGAGCCGGCTGCATAGCGCGTATCAAACAGGATGTCCCCGCCGAAGCCCAGCGTGATGCTGTCGGCCTGCTGCGTGGAGGTCAGCGCATAAAAACCGCCTGTCGTTTTCATGATATTGGAAGAAGACGTGGGCACTGCTCCCGTCATGTCGATCCCGCTGGTGAGCGGGTTGCTGTCAGCCGCCGAGACTTCAGGCGAAACGATCGGGATCAGTTCCTCCCCGATCGCTTCCCATGTGTTTTCGCCTTCCGCCCGCTCATCAGAGGAGTTCACATAGGCATAGGCGAATAAAAAAAGCGCACCCACCAGTATCACTCCGATGAAAGTCATCAGAAATGTTCTGGTCGGTGCGCTGTCTGTACTGTGATATTTTTTTCCGGCGGTACGGGCTGTCCGCGTCTGTCTGCAGCTGCCCTCATCGTCGTAATACTCCAAACGGCCCATATCGGTATTATATATGCATTTGACTTTAACGGTCAACTGCTAAATCACAAAATATAGGCTCATTCAAAGATTTTTTACTACTGCATGTAGCCGCTGATCAATACCTGTTGGCCACAAGCTTGATGCCGGGGCCCATCGTGGTAGCGATGGAAATGCTCTTGAGATACTGGCCCTTGACAGTGCTCGGTTTAGCCTTCTCGATAGCAGCGAGCAGTGCGTTGTAGTTGTCCACCAGCTGCTCTGCGGTAAAGGAAGCCTTTCCGATCGGCACATGTACGATGTTCTGCTTGTCCAGACGGTACTCAACTTTACCGGCTTTGATATCCTTGATGGCCTTGGTGATATCCATCGTGACCGTGCCTGCCTTGGGGTTGGGCATGAGGCCCTTCGGGCCGAGGACTTTGCCGAGACGTCCTACAACACCCATCATGTCAGGGGTTGCAACGACGACGTCGAAATCCATCCAGCCTTCGTTCTGGATCTTCGGGATCAGTTCCTCCCCGCCTACGAAATCAGCACCGGCTGCCTGTGCCTCGTCTACCTTTAAGCCCTTGGCAAAAACGAGGACGCGTACTGTTTTGCCTGTGCCGTTCGGAAGAACAACGGCTCCGCGGATCGCCTGGTCTGCATGCTTGCCGTCGCAGCCGGTACGGATATTGAGTTCCACGGTCTCGTCAAATTTGGCGGTAGCGGTCTGTTTGATCAGTTTCGCTGCCTCTTCGATCTCATATGTTTTGCCGCTGTCGATCAGCTTGGCGGCATCGCTGTACTTCTTTCCGTGCTTCATTGCTTTATCCTCCACTGCGGTCATCGGCATCCTTGCGATGCCTCCCGCTCCTAAGCAGATGCTGCTCAGTCGACTACTTCGATACCCATGGACCGTGCCGTGCCTGCTACCATGCTCATTGCCGCTTCTACGGAAGCCGCATTGAGATCGGGCATCTTCTTCTCGGCGATCTCCTTTACCTGTGCCTTGGTGACCTTGGCCACCTTGACCTTGTTGGGCGTGCCGGATGCCTTTGTGATATTGGCTGCTTTTTTAAGAAGCACAGCCGCGGGCGGAGTCTTGGTGATGAAGCTGAAGCTCCTGTCTGCGTATACCGTGATGACGACGGGAATGATGTAGTCACCCATCTGTGCAGTCTTGGCGTTGAACTGCTTTGTGAACTCGACGATGTTCACGCCGTGCTGTCCGAGTGCCGGACCTACCGGCGAAGCAGGTGTAGCCTTGCCGGCTTCGATCTGTAACTTGATGTAACCTGTAACCTTCTTAGCCATGTTTTCCTCCTTTGTGGTGCTGACGCAGCTGGTAGCTGCTCCCACTTATTGCCGACGGAAGGAAGATTTCCTTCCGCAGTTGCCTGTTTGCCTGCCTATGTCAGTTGGATCTCCTGACCTCGGCAAAACTGATCTCGACCGGTGTTTCACGGCCGAACAGTTCCACGTTGATCGTGGCAGTCTGCTTGTTGTAGTCGATCTTCTGGACTACGCCGAGCGTATCCTTCCAGACACCGGCGACGACCGCAATGGTATCGCCTACACCGAAGTCCACGGACACGTTCGAGGTCCGGATGCCGAGAGGCTTCATCTCCGCCTCTGAAAGCGGGACCGGCTTGCTTCCCGGCCCTACAAAACCTGTCACGCCGCGCGTGTTGCGTACAACGTACCAGGTGTCGTCATTCATGACCATCTTTACGAGCACATAGCCCGGGAACATCTTCTTCGGAACGACCTTGCGCGCGCCGTTCTTGACTTCCACTACATCCTGCATGGGAATGCGCACATCGAAGATCTGGTCTTCCAGGTGCCGGTTCTCGATGGTCTTCTGGAGACCCTCGTAAACCTTGTTCTCATAGCCGGAATAGGTGTGTGCAACATACCAGCGGGGTTCCTTCGTCACTGCTTCGGCGTCCAGCTGTTCCTTGTCTGCCTCCGCAACGGCCTCGATCTCCTTCGCCGCCTGCGCATCGCCCTGTGTCAGTACGCGCTCCGCTTCCGCTTTCTCTATATCTGCAGCCTTTTTCGTAAAATCAGGTCTCTTGAATTCTCTTACATCCGGAAGTACACCGGCCTTGATCCTGACCTTCCCGACTGCACTCTCTGTCTTTTTTGCTGCCATTGGACAAGTATCTCCTCTTCGTTGGGCCGCCGGAGCTTACAGGCTCAGATTCAGCAGAAAATCGATCAGTTTCTGTGACCCAAGGTCGACCAGGGCTATAAGCAGGCCTGTAATAACGCTGACAGTCATAACTGCCGCCAGCTGCTTTGCTGCCGTTTCCTTGGTAGGCCATATGATCTTTCTGTATTCCTTCTTAACGCCGTCCCAAAAGGCCGCGATCTTCGACTCGGCTTTGTTTCCGCTGTTTGCCATGAAAAGTCTCCTCCGAAGCCTTGCAGATCACTTCGTTTCCTTGTGAAGAGTATGTTTCTTGCAGAATCTGCAGTATTTCATGATCTCCATCCTTTCGGGATGAAGTTTCTTTTCTTTGGTCGTATCGTAGTTGCGGCGCTTGCACTCTGTGCATGCCAGTGTGATCTTTGTGCGCATTGCTGTGTACCTCCATACCTTTCTGCTTGCCATCGACAGATTTTATGCATAAAAAAAAGATCTGTCACAATCTCGCTCCAATACTATAGCATTAAAGCGCCCGGGCGTCAACATGAAGTTGTTACACGCCGGCAGCAGGCCGACAGGCCTCGCTGCCACACGCCTGGCTGAGGGCCAGTCTCCACCGGCCAACTGTTACACGCCGGCAGCAGGCCGACAGGCCTCGCTGCCACACGCCTGGCTGAGGGCCGACAGGCCCTCAGCCAGGCGTGTTATTACCTTTCTTCCCTGAAGTAAGCGAGCCCGAGCGCCGCCGGTCCCTGGCTGTCCTTCTTCTTTTTCATACTGATGAAGATCAGGACCAGAATGGTGACGACATAAGGCACGGTCTGGATCAGCTGCACCGCGTAATTGGGAAGCGTAAAGCCCATGATGTTCGGAAGGTAATTATACAGCCAGTAGAACAAGCCGAATACATAGGCACCCCAGATGATGTTTCTGGGCTTCCAGGTCGCAAAAATGACAAGTGCCACGGCCAGCCAGCCCAGTGCCTCGATCGAATTCGCCGTGCTCCAGGTCCCGTAGCCGTAATCCAGCACGTAGTAAACACCGCCGAGGCCCGTGATCCCGGCGCCGATGCAGGTCGCCAGGTACTTATACTTCGTGACGTCTATGCCCGCAGCGTCCGCCGTGGCGGGATTTTCTCCCACCGCCCTGAGGTTCAGCCCGAAATGCGTGTGATAAATGAAATGATTGACGAGCAGGGCCACGATGATCGCTACATAGACCATGAAGCCATAGGAAAAGAATATATCTCCAAACACGCCCGCCGCGCTCAGTCCCGGGATCTTGGCGGTGAAAACCGTATTGGCAAAGGAAGCCTTCACCGAGGTCCCGCCGTTCAGGACCTGGACGCCGAAGAAATTGGCTACGCCGGATCCGAAGATGGAAAGGGCAAGACCGGTGACATTCTGGTTGGCCCTGAGCGTGACAGTCAGGATACTGTACAGGAGTCCTCCCAGCATGGCTGTCAAAAAAGCGCACAGGAGTGCAATGAGCACGGACAGTACTGCCGATGGATGCTGCGTGCTGTTTTCATAATAATAGGCGCCGGCAAAGCCGGAAAAACCGCCGAGAAACATCAGTCCCGGCACGCCCAGGTTCAGATTGCCGGAGCGCTCGGTGATGATCTCCCCTGTGGAGCCGAACATGATGACAGTGCCGAACCAGACTGCCCTGTTGATCCATGCAATGACCAGACTCATGCTTTTTCACCGCCTTTCTGGTGCTTCCCCCTGAATATCAGGCTGTAGTTGACGAAGAACTCGCTGCCCAGGATGCAGAACAGGATGATGCCCGTGACAATGGAGGAAGCATAGTCGTTGAGCGCCGCATAGGACGACGCGATCTGCGTCGCGCCTTTCTGGAGGAAAATGAGCAGGAAGGAAATGAGAGCCATGTAGCCGGGATTGAACTTGGCGAGCCAGGCCACGATGATCGCTGTGAATCCGAAGCCTTCCGCCGTCCCGGACGAGATGGTCATGTTCTTGCCGGCGACAGTGATAAAGCCTGCGATGCCGCAGATCGCACCGGACAGAAGCATCGTGCGCACAACGACTTTCCTGACGTTAATGCCGATGTATTTTGCCGTATTCTCCGACTCCCCGATGACGGCGATCTCATAGCCATGCTTCGTAAAGCGCAGATACATGTACATTCCCACTGACAGCACGGCCACGATTATGATGTTGAGCGTGAAACGGTATCCGAAAATGAGCGGGAACCAGCCTGCCTGCGTGGATGCATTGATGTTGCCCATGGAAGACTTGGCCCCTCTCCAGATGTTGGTAAGGCAGTCGACGATGTTGATGGCAACGTAATTCATCATCAGGGTGAAGAGCGTTTCATTGGTATTCCACCTGGCCTTGAACCAGGCAGGGATAAATGCCCACAGCGCCCCGCCTGCGACGGCTGATACGAACATCAGCGGCAGGAGCAGCCACTGCGGCAGCAGATTGCCGAGATAGATCATTACAAGCGCGGTGCAAAGCCCGCCGGCCAGCACCTGGCCTTCCGCGCCGATGTTCCAGAACTTCATCCGGAAGGCAGGCGCGAGCGCGACGCTGATGCACAGGAGCATGGCCGTATCGCGCAGCGTTGTGATGAAGCTGTACGAAGATTTGAAAGTGCCGTCCCACATGACAACGTAAACCGCGATCGGGTCCAGTCCTGTCACCGAGAAAATGAACAGGGCGCTGATAATGAGTGCCAGCAGAACAGACAGCAGCCGGATGCCCCAGGATTTCCAGATCGGCAGTGCCGTGCGTTTGGCAATGCGTACAAACGGGACCTTTGCTGCTTCGGAGGATTTTTTCTCAGCCTCAGTGCTCATCGGTCTTTTCCTCCTTTTTTGCAAGTCTTGTCATCATCAGTCCGATATCGTTCTTCGATGCACTGCGCCCGTCCACCATACCGTTCATATGGCCGGCGCAGAGCACCATGATGCGGTCGCAGAGTTCCACGAGCACATCCAGGTCTTCGCCGACATAGACGACGGCAACGCCTTTTTCCTTCTGCCTGTTGAGCAGGTCGTAGATCATGTAGGAGGAATTGATGTCCAGGCCGCGCACCGCATAGGCTGTGAGCAGCACCGTAGGCGCCGCGGCGATCTCCCGGCCCACAAGCACCTTCTGTACGTTTCCGCCCGACAGCTTCCGCACGGGCGTGGACAGTCCCGGCGTGTTCACATTCAGTTTGTCGACGACCCTTTCCGCCAGCTGCTTCGGCGCTTTTCTGTCCGCAAAGATCGAATGCCCGTTGCGGAACGAGCGGAGCATCATATTGTCAGTCAGGTCCATGCTGCCGACAAGGCCCATACCCAGGCGGTCTTCCGGCACAAAAGAGAGGGAAACACCGAGCTGTGCGATATCCAGCGGATTTCTCCCGAGAAGCTGTTCCCTGCTGCCGTCGTCCGTAATATATTCAACGGATCCCGACTCCACGGGCTGCAGCCCGGCAATGGCTTCCAGCAGTTCCTTCTGGCCGCAGCCGGAGATGCCCGCAATGCCCAGGATCTCGCCGGTACGTATATCAAACGAAACATCGTCGAGCTTCTTTATGCCGTCTTCGCTGATGACCGTAAGATCCTTTACTTCTATCCGGGACTTCGGATCCTTCACGGCAGGCCTGTCGATATTCAGGGTCACCGCATGCCCCACCATCATGTTGGTCATCTCTCCGATGCTGGTGTCCTGCGTACGGACGCTGCCTACGAAAACGCCCTTGCGCAGCACGGCCACGCGGTCGGATACATCCAGGACCTCGTGCAGCTTGTGCGTAATGATGACGATCGCTTTTCCGCTCCTGCGCATGTTCCGCAGCACGTTGAAAAGAGTGTCTGTCTCCTGCGGCGTAAGTACGGCCGTCGGTTCATCGAGAATGAGGATGTTCGCGCCCCGGTAAAGCACCTTGACGATCTCGACCGTCTGTTTCTGCGAAACGGACATGTCGTAGATCTTCATGTCCGGATCCACGTCGAAGCCATACTGGTCGCAGATGGCGCGTACTTTTGCCGAAACAGCTTTCATGTCGAATCTGCCCGGTTCATGCAGTCCCAGCACGATATTCTCCGCGGCAGTCAGCACATCCACCAGTTTAAAATGCTGGTGGATCATACCGATCCCAAGATCCAGCGCATCCTTGGGAGACCGGATCGAGTGTTCCTTCCCGTCGACAAAGATCTGTCCCTCGTCAGGATAATAGATCCCCGCCAGCATATTCATCAGCGTGGTCTTCCCGCTGCCGTTCTCTCCCAGCAATGCCAGGATCTCACCCCGGTACAGTTCGAGTGTACAGTTGTCGTTCGCCACGACCGTTCCGAAGCGTTTGGTGATGCCGCACATTTTTACGGCCGGCTGTATGTTATCCATCTGCTCGCCTTTCAACTTCCTGAAACAGACCGCCGCAAAGGGAATCGCAGCATTTCGCTGTTCTTCCCTTCGCGGCAGACGTTTGATTCACGGTTTTCTTTAATGTGGAGCAGGATCAGCTGGCTTCGTTGATGCCGTCGATACGGATGCTGAAGTACGGCGCGGAACGGAACGTGGATTCGCTGAACGCACCGTCCACGATCGCTTCGATCGTCTGGCCCTGATAGACAAGGGTAGGCGTACCGGTGGAGAAGTCATAGTAACTGAGGTCGATCTGGCAGCTTGTGACCTTGTTGCCCGAATCGCAGGTGACCTTTGCGCCGCTGGCTTTGAGCGTAGCGGCGATATTGTCGGAAGATACGGTAAAGGTGCTGGTATCGAAGACTTTGATGCTGCCGTCCTTGAGGCCCTTGATGGTCTCGTCCACCTTTTCCTGGGTGCCTTCCGCACATGCGGTGCCGAGCTTGGTGATCTTCACGGCGTCCGTATCATAGCCTTCCGCCCAGTCGGTCTTGATGTCCGTGCCGTCGATCAGGCACTTGAATGCGTAGGTGTAATATACGGACCAGTTGTTGGAAGCAGAAGTCAGGGCCACATCCGGAGCGACGTCCAGCATGTCTACATTGTAGCCGACGGAATAGACGGTGGTGCCGGCCTTGAAAGCGGCTTCGCAGGCAGAGGGAGCACCGGTGGAATCAGCGTGCTGTCCGATGATGACGCAGCCGTCGCCGATGAATTTCTCAGCCATGGCGGCTTCCTTGTCTACATCGAACCAGGACTGCGTGTAGTCGACATACATGGTCACCTGGGGATATACGCTCTTGATGCCGAGATAAAAAGCAGTGTAGCCGGAAACGACTTCCGCATAGTTGAACGCGCCGACATAACCGACCTTTACATTGCCGTTCTCATCCTTGTTGGCATCGGTAAGCTTCCCGGCATCGGCAAGTTCCTTGATCTTCATGCCGGCCACGACGCCCGATACGTAACGGGACTGATACACGTCCGTGAAGGCGTTCTTCATGTTTTTGCAGCCTGATATCGCGGCGAAGTCACCGGTCATCGAAACGAAGGTGACATCCGGATTTTCCTGGGCTGCCTGGACCATGTAATTCTGATGGCCGTAGCTGTTGGAGAAGATCGCGGAGCAGCCGTCTTCCTTGATGAGCTTGATCGCAGTGTCATAGCACTCGGAAGATTCGGGGATGGACTTCATGTAGATGACCTGGTCTTCGGAAAGGCCGAGTGACTGGCGGGCGGCATCGATGCCGTCCATGTGGGCCTTGGTGTAGCCCTCGGTCTCATCGCCGACGAGGATGACGCCGATCTTGATCTTGGAAGCGTTGCCGGATGCAGCAGACGCTGCGGCACCGGATGAAGCACCCGTAGCCACGGCACCGGTCGAAGTGCTGTCTCCGCAGGCTGTCAGCAGGCAGAACATCATTGCCGCTGCAAGTACGATGGAAATGATCTTTTTCATTTTTCCCCTCCAGAAATGTGATTAGGTTCTGTTGACAGTATCCCTGCCTGCCGGACGGAAAACGATCTCCGTGTCAGACATGCTTTCTATGACGGCAAGAGACTCGATCCTGACGCCTTCGCGCCGCAGCTCGTCCCCGCCGGACTGGAAGCCCTTTTCAATTGCCACTGCTGCGCCGCAGAGTTCGGCGCCTGCTTTGCCGGCCAGGTCGATCAGGCCGCGCAGGGCACTGCCGTTGGCCAGGAAATCGTCAACAAGGAGCAGACGGTCTCCCCGGCAGAGGTAATCACTGCTCACGACAACCGTGTAGTCCGTGCCGTGCGTGAAAGAATGGACCGTCGTGGAATATACGCTTCCATCCACGTTGCTGGTCTTGTGCTTTTTGGCAAATACCACCGGAACACCCATTTCCATGCCGGCGGCTACTGCGATCGCTATGCCGGAGGATTCGATCGTCAGGATCTTGGTCACGCCGCAGCCTTCGTAAAGACGCGCGATCTCGCTACCGATATCCTTCAGGAACGCCGTGTCGATCTGCTGGTTCAGAAAATTTCCCACCTTCAGGATACCGCCGGGCAGGACCTTGCCTTCTTTCAGGATCTTCTCTTCCATCTCCAGCATTTCAACTGTTCCTCACGCGGGGCAGCCCCCGAAAACAAAAAAAACAGACCTCGAAAGTCTGTCTGCCAATAATCGTACCCGTGATGCGGCCACAAAAACAAGTGCAGGTAAAATCTTGCACCGTCGCATCATCCAATAGTCGTGACTAAGGCGTCACGGTAGAAACATTCGGGCCATTTTTCCGAATCTATACTGGCATCTCTTTAATTGTATCTGCATGTTACTACCATCCCCAAACCTTGTCAACACGGTCGGAGCGGGCTTTTTCGCTCAGGATCTGCTCATATCCAGGGCTCTGCGTATTACTTTGTCCATGTCAAAATAAGTGTACATTCCCAGCCTTCCGCCGAAGAGGACTTCTTTCCTCGCATCCGCAAGCTGTCTGTATTTTGCATACAGCGCGCTGTTCTGTGCATCGTTCACCGGATAATACGGTTCATCGCCCTTTTTCCACTCTGCCGGGTATTCCCTGGTGATGACGGTCCCGTGCACAGGCTCCCCCGTTTCCGCATCCCTGCCGAATTCGAAGTGCTTGTGCTCTATGATGCGCGTGTAGGGGATCTCTTTTTCCGTGTAATTCACGACGGCGTTGCCCTGGTAATTGTCCACGTCCGGCAGTTCCGTACTTTCAAAGCGCAGGGAACGGTATGCGAGGGGACCGTAGCAGTAATGGAAAAACTCGTCGATCATGCCCGTATAAACAGCCGTGCCGAAGGTGTCCTCCCCCAGCCGGAAGGCGCTCTTCCCCTGCCCTGCCGGCCGGACTTCCTCGCAGCCTCCGAAATCATTCTCGGAAAGGTCTTCGACATCTTTCATGAAGTCCGTCCCGAGTTTTACGGGAATGCCTTCCAAGAGTCTTTCCACGAGCGCGGTGTAGCCGCCGATCGGAATGCCCTGGTACCGGTCGTTGAAATAGTTGTTGTCGTATATGAAGCGGAAAGGCAGCCTGCGGATGATGAATGCGGGCAGCTCCGTGCAGGGCCTGCCCCACTGTTTTTCCGTATAGCCGTGCACCAGCTTTTCATAAATGTCGCGTCCCGCAAGGAGCAGTGCCTGCTCCTCCAGATTCTGCGGCTGGTAATCCCGGTCGCCGCCGGCGATCTCCTGCCGGGCCTGTTCCCTCTGTTCTTCAATGATCTTCTGTGCTTCCGCCGGCGTCCTTATCCCCCACATCCTGGAAAAAGTATTCATGTTGAAGGGCAGGTTATAGAGTTCGTCCTTCCAGACCGCGACCGGGGAATTCACATAGTTGTTGAAGTCCGCGAACTGTCTGACATACTCCCAGACTTCCGCATCCGAGGTGTGGAAGATATGGGCTCCGTAGCGGTGGACCTGGATACCGTTCACCTTTTCGGTGTAAATATTGCCTGCCGTATGCTCCCTGCGGTCGATGACAAAACAGGTCTTTCCCTGCAGCTGTTTCTCATGCGCAAAAACGGCGCCGAAAAGGCCGGCGCCGACGATCAGATAATCATAATGCATGTTTTGTCCCTTCCTTTTCCGTGTACGCCGGGATCATCGCATAGTCGTTCAGGAGACTCAGGATCCTTCTGCGCCCTTCTTCGTTGAGTTTATTGTAGCTGGACATCACGCGCCTGGTTTCGATCTGCAGCGAAAGCCTGTCGCCATCCTGCAGAGGCCGGAAATCGATCGGATTGAGCGACAGGACTTCGCACATCCGGATCACGGTCTCGTATCCCATGCCTTCGATGCCGCGGTCCAGCGCCGTCACAAGCGTGCTGTAGGGAATATCGGAACGCACCGCAAACTGGCGCACGCTCCGGTATTGCGAAAGAATGGTCTCCTTCAGGATCTCCGTTTTGGTCTTTTCAGTTTCCATGATCTTCAAATCTCCCGTGTTCAGAGTTTTTTCCATGTACTTCTTGAGAAGAGCACAAGGATGGGGAATATCTCCAGCCGCCCGAGCAGCATATCCACCGTCAGTGTGATCTTCGAAAGGTCGCTGTAAGCGGAAAAGTTGCTTGCAGGACCCACCTGGTCAAGGCCGGGACCGATGTTGTTGAAACAGCACATCACCGCGGAAATATTGGACTCCACGGTGAATCCGGGGTTGAGGGAAACGACCATAAAGCTCAGGATCACGATCGCCACGTAGGCAGTCAGGTATTCGTTGGTGTTGGATACGATCGTTTCGTTCATCGCCTGCCCGTTCACCCGTATGCTCTGCACCTTCTGCGGATGGAGCACCTGATGGATGTTGCGCCGCAGGCTCTTGAACAGCAGGAGCACCCTGGATACCTTGATGCCGCCGCCCGTACTGCCTGCGCAGGCGCCGACGAACATCAGCATCAGGATGATCGACTTGGAAAAAGTAGGCCACTTGTTGAAATCCAGGGTGGCGTAGCCGGTCGTGGAAATGATACTGGCCACGGTAAAGGCCGCGTGGTGCACGGAAGTGCCGAAGCTGCCGACCTGGGGCATGACATTGAGGGCGATCAGGAGCGTACTGAGGCCTACGATCACCAGATAGAGCCGCAGTTCCTCGTCCCTCAGCACATCCTTCCACTGCTTGCGGAGCAGCAGGAAGTAACAGGTAAAGTTCACGGCAAAAAGCAGCATGAACACCGTGCACACATTCTGCAGATACGGTGAAAAGCTCGCGAGGGAATCGTTTCTCGTGGCAAAGCCGCCGGTGCCGGCTGTGCCGAAGGCGATGCAGAAGGCATCGAATACCGGCATACCGCCTGCCAGAAGGAACAGGATGTTAAGGATCGTGAGCACGATATAAATAATGTACAGTGTGGCTGCCGTTTTCCGCATTTTAGGCGTGATCTTGCCGACGTTCGGCCCCGGGCTCTCCGCTCTGAGCAGATGCAGCGTAAAGCCGTCGTTCCTGCCGCTCAGCGGCACGACTGCCAGCATGAACACCAGAACGCCCATGCCGCCCAGCCAGTGTGTGAAGCTTCTCCAGTACAGAAGGCCGTGCGGAACGATCTCCACGTTTTTCAGGATCGAAGCACCGGTCGTCGTGAACCCGGACACGGTCTCGAACATCGCATCCACAAAGCTGGGGATCGCACCGGAAAACATGAACGGCAGACAGCCCGCAACAGAAAGTATGATCCAGGAAACGCCGACGCAGACCAGGCCTTCCCGCGCCTGGAAATGTCCGCTGGGATTCCTGGTGATCTCCGCCAGTACGCCTGCCGCCGCAACGATGATCAGGATCGTGACCGCAAAAGCCTTTGCGGCGCCGGTCTCTCCGTACCCGATGCTGACCAGCATCGCCGGGACCATGAAAACCGCTTCTATTGCCAGGATCAGGGCGTTTACCCGCCCCATCATTTTCATATTCATACCACAGCCTCTGCTGCCTGCAATGAACTGCAGCGCAGTCTTTACGCGAAGATTTCGTTCAGTGAATACGGTGCCTTGTCATTGCTGCAGACGATGACCACGCTGTCGCCTTTGTTGAACACGGATTCCCCGTTCGGGATCTCCGTGACCATGTTGTGGGTAATGCAGGCGATCAGAATGTTGTCTTTTGTTTTGACATTCTTCAGAGGCTCTCCGCAGTGCAGAGTCGTTTCGTCGGCTACAAATTCAAGTGCTTCCGCCTGTCCGTCGGCAATTCTGTGCACTGTGACCGCAGCGCCCTGTCCGGCCTGCATGGCGCGGACAAAACGGACGATGCTTGTGCAGGTCAGTTCCTTCGGACTGATGAGGCTGCCGATCGGCAGATCGTTAAGAAGTTCCGTGCCGTCGTAGCGTCCCACCTTGGTGATCAGGATCGGGATGTTCTTGGAATTGCCGTACATGGAGATCACGATATTCAGTTCGTCCAGTCCCGTCAGCGTGACCAGGGCATCCGTTTCCGAAAATCCCTCGTCGTCCAGGAACGAAGTCTGGCTGGCATCGCCTTCGATGATCGTGGTGTCCGGAAGAAGTTCCGAAAGCGCAACGCACCGGTTGTGGTCCTTCTCGATGATCTCGACCGATATGCCGCTCTTCTGCAGGAACGACGCCAGGTAATAGCTGATCCTTCCGCCGCCCGCTATCAGGACGCGCTTTACCTTCTTCTTGAGTATGCCCAGGTTCTTCAGCAGGACAGACAGGTTCTCCGTAGAAGCAGTCACGAAGATGCGGTCGCCCTCCTGCAGTACGAAACTGCCGTCAGGCGAGATCGATGTACCGTCGCGCAGCACGGCGCAGACCAGGACCTTGCACTTTACAATGGAATCCAGGCTGCTGAGCGCGGCGTTCTTCAGTATGCTGTCCCCGTCGATCCTGATCTCCACGATCTCCACACGGCCCTTGGCAAAGGTGTCGTTCTTAAGGAAGCCGGGATACCTGATCAGACGCTCGATCTCGCGTGCCGCGTGTTTCTCCGGGTTGACGATCAGCGACAGGCCGAAAACACTGCGCATCATATAGGCCTGCTGCGCGTATTCGGGGTTACGCAGACGCGCAATGGTATGCAGTTTCTCATTCATGGACCGCGCAGTCATGCATACCAGCAGGTTCAGCTCATCCTCCCCTGTCACTGCGATCATCAGGTCAGCATCCGCAACACCGGCGCTCCGCAGTATATCCATCGACGCGCCGTTGCCCTGTACCGTGATGATGTCATATTTTTCCATGGTGGACTCGAGCACATTCTGATCCTTATCGATCAGGGTAACATCGTACCCTTCCCTGGACAGTTCCCGGGTGACCGTAGCACCGAGTTTTCCATCGCCGACAATCAAAATCTTCACTTTCCATGCCTCCGTGATCCCGTCAGAGTAAAAATCCGACGCCTGGTTTGCGCCGGACTATTTTTAAATTCTCAAGCCCGCCGGGGCCTGCCTCTGACGCGCTGACCGTGAGTATAGTATATCGGGATTGCAATTGCAAGCACACGCAATCCTGCTGATGTCAGATCCTGCCCCTCGTGTGGTCCTCGTTCAGAAGTTCTTCCTTCTGGGCCAGTTCCTCCTCCGTCATCGATAGCTTTTCCATCATGTATTTCTTCAGCTTTTCGATATAGGCCGTATAGCCTTCGTTTTCAAACTCATCCACATTCTGGTTGCTGTAGATGACGGCTTCCCCGAGGTCCTTGTAAATCTCGAGAAGGAGCAGGCTCGTAGGGACGTAGGTGTCGTCCTCATCCAGGAAATAATCGTGCTCGCGGGCTGTTTTCTCATCCTGTTCCCAGCGTTTTCTGTCCCGCCGGTCCACGATGGTCTGGTCTGCATCCGTGAGCGCCTGCATGGTGAGCGGGATCTCCGACGTGTAGTCCTCCGTCGTCAGATTGTGTTCCTCGATGTATGCGGTGATCCGCTCGGCCGTCACGTTGCAGTTCAGGTAGAAATTGACCGTCTCCGCCTCCGACTCCTCGATCACGCCGTCGCTGTCCATCAGGTACATCATGAAGTTCAGCATATCGCAGTCAAAAGAAGTACGCAGATCCATTTTCCCCTGCGACCGCTCCTTCAGGCCGAGATCCGTCGCATCGAGGCGCTCCATGAGACCTTTCATCACCAGTATTCGCCTGCGCAGTATTTTGTCCATGCTTTGTCTTTTCCCCCTTAAGTATGATCGTAAGTATGACCGCTCCGGTCCGTTACAGCAGCATGCCCTCCACGATCAGCAGCTGCCCCAGTACGTAGGTCTCCATGATGCCCTTCCCGCTCTTTCCTTTAAAAACATGGAACGCCAGGATCGTGTCCGAGGCGGTAAACAGCACAGACCCCGCAAAGGTCAGGTAGCTTCTTCCGCCCAGCGCGCCCGCGCGCAGGAGCGCAAACCAGCTCATGGCAAGGAGCACTGCCATGTACAGAATGACCGGCAGCCTCATTTTCGCGTCTACGGAAGGAAGCAGGCGCGGCATGATCAGGGCTGCATAGACCAGATAGCCCAGGATCGCCAGCCAGTACGGCAGCGGGATCGCGGAATGCAGGATATCCTGCAGATAAGCGGCGCTGTAAAACAGATGCCCTGCCAGGAAGGCGCCGAGCCCGAATGCGAAGAAACGGTCGCCCTTCTCCAGCAGCGTATCGCCCGCGCAGCCGCAGAACAGTCCCGCCACGAGTAGGAAATTCACATCAGTGACCGTTCCGGTCATCAGCACGCCCGTGATATAGTAGGCGGCAAGCAGCGGCATCAGAAAGGGCTTCAGCGTCCTTTTTCCGTTTGTCTCGCTCGCCCTGACATCGTAATAGACAAAGATCAGAAAAGCGATCAGTACGATCATGTTTACTGAGCTCATGCCGCTTCCCGTCATATTTTCCTCCATGAGGAGGATCTTCAGATCCTCCGAAGTGGGCAGCCGGTGCGTCAGCACCGATGCTGCAGGCTGAAATTGCCGCATCAGCGGCACTTTCAGCCTTACACCTCCACGAGGAGAACCGTCAGGTTCTCCGAAGTGGGCAGCCGGTGCGTCAGCACCGATGCTGCGGGCTGAAATTGCCGCATCAGCGGCACTTTCAGCCTTATTCCTCTCCCGCAGCGCAGACTGCTGCCGTGTGCGCCGCACCCATCTCCTCCGGTTCCGAAGGGTCGTGGGTCACGAAGATCACCGTCCGTCCGGCGCAGCGCTTTCTTGTCGCCGCGATGACGGCGTGTCTGTTCTTCTCATCCAGACCCGTGAAAGGTTCATCCAGCAGCAGTATATCCCAGTCCGAGAGCAGTGCGCGCAGGATCGCGATCCTGCGTTTCTCTCCTCCGGAGAGGCTTTTCACCGGTCTCCCGCAGCAGGAACCGTCGAGCCCGAATTCCCGCATGGCCGCGTGTACCTCCTGTACCCCGGCCGCCGGCGCCGCAAGGCGGATGTTGTCCTCCGCATCCAGGCCTTCGATCAGCCGGTCCTCCTGAAAGACAAAAGCAAAACGCCTGCCGTCCGTACCTGATACAGTGCCTCTGTCCGGCTTTTCCAGACCTGCGGCAAGGCGCAGGAGCGTTGTTTTGCCGCTGCCGCTCGGCGCGAGGACCGCCGTCACCTGCCCGCCCGGAAAAACATCCGAAAAGTCTTCCGGCACCGCACGTCCCGCATAGATCCTGCAGACATGGGCAAACGCGACCGGCGTGTTCTGCAGCCTGCCGGGATCCGCCGCATTTACTCCTGCTGCCTGTTCTGCCGGCCGCTGCGCCGACTGTTCTGCCGGCTGCTGCGCCGGCCTGTACGCCGGTACTCCCGCGATTGCCGCGGCCGCCCTGTCCGTCACCCTGATGAAAAGTTTCTGGGTAAAAAGCGAGAGCAGCACGATCACGACCGTCCAGGCGAAGAGATCGGCCGTTTCAAGATAGACCTTGGCCTGCTGCAGCTTTTCCCCGATCGACCCCTGTGGGATCCCGATCACTTCCGCCGCTGCCCCTGCTTTCCAGCAGAGCCCGCAGGCAGTGCCGGCCGCCGCACGGAAATACGGCTGGATCTGCGGGATCTCGATGCTGCAGAACCTGCGCTTTTCCGGTATGCGGAAGACCGCCGCCATTTCACGCAGCTTCGGATCTGTCTCATCTATGCCGGCCAGCACTCCTTTATAGATGACCGGCAGTCCCATGAGGAACGAGATCAGGACCGACAGGTTCTTCGAAGTAAAGAGGATCAGCGCCAGAATGATGAAAGAGACCACCGGCACCGTGCGGATCACGAGCATCGCAGGCGCCAGCAGTTCCCGGATGCGCCTGTGCCCGGATGCTGCCGCAGCCAGCCCCGTACCTGCCAGAGCCGCCAGCAGGAAACCTCCCGCGATGCGTATAAAAGAGCGGAGGACGGAGACCGCAAAATCCCGGGTGCTGGCCAGTTCAAACAGCCGGATGGCCACTTCGGCCGGTGTTACAAAAAAAATCCTGTCACGGATAAAGAATCCGGCCGCCTGCCAGACTGCCAGCCAGAAAAAGACCGCCCACAGCCCTCCCGGAGGAGCGCTGCGCCTTCCGGTGCTGTCTCTTCCGTCTGCCCTTTTCCGAGTTTCAGTCCGCCCCATAATAGAAATCATCACCCGGCAGTGCGCCGCCTGTTGCCTTCGGATCCTGTTCGTACAGCACCTGCAGGAAACCGGAAAGCTTCTCCTTCATCTCGGTTCCGTCGATATAGGTCACCGAACATTTGGGAAGGGCCTTGGCCGCCACCGCTTCCGGCACGATATCCCGGGCTCCGATGCGTTTGGCCGCATCCGCCGTGTTTTCATTGACATACTGTGCCGAATCCCGGCTGTATGCCATAAAGGAAGCTACCTCTGCAGGGTGCGCCTGTACGAATTCTTTCCTTGCGCAGAGCACGCCCATGACCAGTGCAGAAGGTTCCTTGCTGTCCTTCTGGAGACTGTCCCACTCTGCGGTCAGGTCAAGTGCCGTCTGCACAGAAGAATTTTTGAGCTGTGCCGTGGTCACGAAAGGCTCCGGCAGCATGGCCACCGCATTTTTGTCCGCCAGCAGTGCCGACAGACACTCCGAATGCTCGCTCTTCCATTCGACCGTGACGTCCTTGCCCGGTGTCAGGCCGTTCTGCGTTAGTATGTAATTCAAAACATATTCCGGTGTCGATCCTTTTCCGCTCGCATAGACCGTACGGCCCCTCAGGTCCTGCACACCGGAGATCGAACCGTCCGTATCCACGATGTAGAGTACGCCCAGCGTATTGATGGCCAGTACTTCGATGCCGCCTTTGGTCTTGTTGTAAAGAACGGAGGCCAGGTTTCCCGGTACCGCCGCGATATCGGTCGCGCCCTGTACCAGCCCGGGCGTCACTTCATCGGGAGCTGCCGAGATCGTGAACTGTACGCTGAGATCCTTCAGTGCACCACTGTCGGCATCATCCATAAACTTGACAAGTCCCATGGCAGTAGGGCCTTTCAGCGCTGCCGCATGCACCACTGTCCCGTCCGACGCCGCAGAAGCCGTCGCATCCGCTGCCTGTGCCGATGTCGAAACTGCCGCAGCAGCCGTGGCGGCTGTGTCCGCGGATGCTGCCGTCTCTGCCGCGGCAGCCGTACTCGCGACCGCTGCCGTTGTGGCCTGCGCAGCTGCCGAAACGGCAGCCGCCGCTGTTTCCGACGAAGCCGCGGACGGACTTGCCGCCGTACTGCCGCACGCACAAAGGAGACAGGCCCCCGCTGTCAGGACCGCCGTTAACAATCTGTTGTTTCTTCTCATGCCGAATCTCCCTCTTCCTAATTTATTTCAGTTCAAATAATTAACTAGTAGTTTCCCAACCAGTGAGACTATATCGACAATGACATAGCCTCAGATGGATGTTTTCTTCAGTGACCTGTTGGTCACATTGATGGTTCTGGCGGAGCTGCCTTCGGTTTGTTTTTGCTGCCCA
>JALCRM010000016.1 GCA_022652545.1 Lachnospiraceae bacterium | reverse complement strand
GCGGACCCGCAAGGGCCGTGAGAAGAGTAAGGGCCGTGAGAGCGGCAAGCAAGGCCCCGTGGTCAAGCGGTTAAGACATCGCCCTTTCACGGCGGTAACATGGGTCCGAATCCCGTCGGGGTCACTGTAATATGAAAATTCCATACGGACCCTTAGCTCAGTTGGTCAGAGCAGTCGGCTCATAACCGATCGGTCCTGGGTTCAAGTCCCCGAGGGTCCATAGTAAAAGCGCATCAGTTTGTTCCAGAGGCCGGCATGGCGGAACTGGCAGACGCGCGGGACTTAAAATCCCGTTCGACTTATAATCGAGTGTCGGTTCGATCCCGACTGCCGGCAGCAAGAAGAGCCTGAAATCAAGCGATTTCGAGCTCTTTTTTTGTTGCCGGGAAGGCTCCGTACCAACCTAAAGCACGCCGGATAAAAATACGATTACAGATCGAAGAGTAAAGCGGGAACAGTTGATATGGAAAAGCGACAGGCATATGGCGGTCATGCAACCGACCCGTTATAATAAAACCAACAGCTTATATATGCTATGAAAACATTCCGGCAACAGATATTGAAACATCGGATTCAGAAGTGTTATCACACGGTACTCACGGAACTCACGCACGGTACAGCGTACATTCAACGACAGGAGAACAGTCATGACAAAAAACAGGCGGGATGAGGATACAGAACGGCTGCTGCGATGTGCACTGCGGACGCTCCTGGAACATACCGAAGACTATATCTATATCAAGGATAAGGATATCATCTGCCGGGCAGCTTCTGACTCATTTCTGAAGCTGATGGGAGCTGTTTCGGCTGACGAGGTTTGCGGGAAACCGGATTCCGAGCTGTTCGGCAGGGAGCTGGCCGGTCACTATCGCAGTGACGACCTCAAAGTTATCGATGAAGGCCGGTCCATCGTCGGTGAAGTGGAGAATGCCAAACCCGCGAATGGGAAAAATCACTGGGGCAGGACGAGCAAGTATCCGGTCAGGGATGACAGCGGGGAAATCATTGGCCTTTTGGGGATCAGCACTGACGTAACGGATGATGTGAACAGGCAGAGGAAGGAAGAGACGTTCCAAAAGCTGACGGAACTTTTCAACAATATCCCGGGCGGCTATGGGATCAGTCATTTTGAAAACGGTTTTTTCTGCAGTGATATGGAAAGCGACGGCCTGTTCCTGATCCCCTATCTGACGCCGGACCATGTGCATGCGCACAGCGGCAGACGCTTTGCCGAACTTGTTTTTGAACCGGACAGGCAGGTACTGATCGACGAGTACGAACGCGTGAAAAGCCTGCCGGACGAGACCGGCAATGTAGATCTGCGGATACATGGAAGCGATGGAAAACTGCACTGGCTCAACTTCAGGTTCCGCAGGGCTTATCTGAAAGATGGTCTGCAGTACTTTTATGTGGCTTATATCGATGTGGACAGCCAGAAACTGTCTGAACTGGAGATGCTCAAAGCGCGCCAGATGTACGATGACGCGGCGCAGGAAGCGCGGCTCCTCGTCTGGACCTATGATCCCGAAACAGACCAGGCAGCCATGATGCAGAGCGGATTCACGCAGGAGTTCATCACAAGGCTCGGGATCCCAGCCTTCATTGAACATTTTTCGGAAAAGGCCGGGAATGATATCACCGCGCGGGATCGGAAAGATTTTCTCGCAGCCTGCCGCAGGATCAGGGAAGGCGATGATTTTGCCGAGTGCAGAGTCGGCATTGAGATACCCGGCGAGGCGGAACTCCTTTATGAACGCATCACTTTCCGCAGGATCAGCGACAAAAACGGTAAAATGCTGACCGTACACTGCTGCGGGCAGGACATCACAGGTGAGATGAAACTGCGGGAAAAATATGAACGCGAGATGGATAATCTGCGTCACAACAACGGTGAGAGTCTGATCGCCAAAGGACACTGCAACCTGACGCAGAATCTGCTGCTTGAATATGACAGCAGCGAACGGAAGGAAAACAGCAGTTTCAGGCCAGGGATCACCTATGACAAAGTGTATGAAGGACTGCTGGCGCAGGCCTACATGGAATCCGACCGCAGCGTCATCAGGGAGAAACTCAGCCGGCAGGAACTGATGTCAGGATACAGGCAGGGAGAGACGCAGACGAGCCTGCAATACCGCAGGCGCACAGGCGGCAGGGAATACATCTGGGTCTCCATGACCGTACATATCTATGCTGTGCCGGAGACCGGGGAACTGGAACTTTTCTCGTATGCGTACGACATTACGGAACGGAAGATGAACGATACGATGATGCAGCTCATCGCCGCGAAGTATTTTGAGTATATCTGTCTGATCAGCATTCCGGACAGCTCCGTGAAATTTCTCATCGAAACGGGTGCGGACACCTGTTTTGACAAGGGTGTGAAAATACCCTATGAAGAATACTGCGAATACATGCGCAGCAACCACATCGGGCAGGAGCGGCTGCGCGCCTTCAATGAAGCCGTATCCCTGGAAAATATCGCGGAGGGGCTGAAGGCCGGGGAAAAATATACGGCAACGTATATGTGGCTGGAGCAGGGAAAGGTGCGCTGCCGGAAGATGGACTACAGCTGGTACGACCGGGAAGCAGGCATCGTCCTGGCAGCTGCGGCGGATGTGACGGCCTTTCATGAAAGAGATCAGAAGCAGCTGCTGGAGGTGCAGAGATCCAGGCAGGCAGCGGAACGTGCCAGCGAAGCCAAGTCGGCTTTCCTTTCCACAATGAGCCACGATCTGCGCACCCCGCTCAACGGCATGATCGGATTTACCGAGATAGCTCTGCAGGAGAGCAGCCCTGCCAAAACAAAGGAATACCTGGAAAAGATCAGGTCTTCTGGCGTTCTTCTGAAGAATCTCGTGAACGATACGCTGGAACTGTCCAGGATCGAGAGCGGGAAGATGCTGTATGAACCGGAAGCGGTCCAGTGCCCGGCACTTCTGCAGGAAGTGGTGACGGCACTGCAGCCGTCCGCCGATCTGGCCAAGGTGGATCTGGAGACTGATTTTTCCGCCTGTCCTGAGGAAGTTGTCTGTACAGACCGCCTGAAAGTGCAGAAGATTCTCCTCAATCTGCTTTCCAACGCGATCAAATACACGCCGGAAAACGGACGGATCATTGTACGTGTCATGAAGATGGATGCCCCCGTCAGAGGCCGCACGCACCGCATGATCGTAGAGGACAACGGCATCGGTATGAGCCGTGCTTATCTGAAAAGGATCTATGAACCGTTCTCGCAGGAAAAACACAGACAGGAGAATGTATCCGGCACCGGCCTTGGGATGACGATCGTGAAGCGTATCACCGACCTCATCAAGGGTACGATCGTGGTGGAGAGCACACCGGGGAAGGGCACCAGGTTTACGGTGGAACTGCCGATGCCTGCCACGGATCAGCAGCCTGCAGACAGAAAGATGTCCGAAGAGCCCGTCAGTACGCTGGGAGGCAGGCGTATCCTGCTGTGTGAGGACAATGACATTAACGCGGAGATCGTCACTATTCTGCTGAAGGACAGGGAAATGACGGTAGACTGGGCCAAAAACGGGAGAGAAGGATTCGATATGTTCCGGGCTTCCGCTGCAGGCACTTATGATGCTATACTGATGGATCTCCAGATGCCCGTCATGGACGGCATTGAAGCGACGAAGAGGATACGGAAGCTGAAACGGGAGGATGCCGCAACGGTGCCGATCATCGCCTTCACGGGAAATGCATTTGAGGAAGATGTGCGCAGATGTCTGAGCGCCGGCATGAATGAACATATCGCAAAGCCTGTGGATCCGGCACACCTGTTCAGAGTGCTGTCTTCTCTTATCCACTAGAGCCGGCACAGCTGCAATGCAATGGCGGTCTGTACCATTTGCCAGATACGGAGGAATATGAACGTAAACCGCGCTTTTACAAAGAAGGAAAAAATCATTGTACTTGTTGTCATCCTTGCACTGCTCGTGATCACCGGCCTCACGAGGCCGCTTTGGAGCAGGCAGGGGAATTCCGCAGCCGGCGCCGCAGATGCGGCAACGACCGAACAGGCGTCCGGAACCGCCGTATCGGAATGAACGGCAGCAGAGATCTCAGAAAAGGGATCAAATTCAGCAGGGGAACGGAATCGGATGAGATTATATTTTGCGCGTCATGCGGATCCTGACTATGTAAAGGATTCGATCACAGAAACGGGATGGAAGGAGGCTGCACTTCTTGCGGATCGTTTTGTCCGGCTGGACAGGGAACAGGGGATAGACAGGATCTATGTTTCCCCGCTCGGCAGGGCCAGGGATACAGCTTCAGTCACCCTCGAAAGGCTGCACAGGAAAGCCGAAACAAAAGACTGGCTGAGAGAGTTTCCGCCGCTCATACAGCGTCCGGATGTTACTGACAGCCGAAGCATTTCCTGGGACTGGCTGCCGCAGGACTGGACCACAGTGCCGCATTTTTATGACCCGGTACGATGGAAGGAAGACCCGGTCATGCGGGAAGGCGGGGTAGATCAGGCATACGACGATATCACCGCGCATTTTGACGAACTTCTGGCCGCACACGGATATGTGAGGGAAAACAATCTGTACCGGGTGGCGGCACCGAATCACGATACGCTGGTGTTTTTCGCACATTTCGGCGTGGAATGCGTACTGGTGAGCCATCTGCTCCACTGCTCACCGATGGTTCTCTGGCAGGGTTTCTGCGCAGCGCCTACGGCCGTCACGCTTGTTATTACAGAGGAACGCAGGAAAGGCATTGCCTCTTTCCGCGTTAATTCCTTCGGAGATACGTCCCATCTGTATGCAGCAGGCGAGGCACCCTCATTTTCCGCTCGCTTCTGCGAATGTTTTGACGATAAGGAAGACAGGCACGACTGACAGGGCTGCCGGCGGGCCCGGTGCGGGGAAAGGCGGCAGAACGCAGCTCTGCCGCACGTTTATTCAGATCCAGCCCCCGTCCATTGCGATGATCTGTCCGGTCATATAGTCCGGCATCTGCGCAAGCTTTACGACCGCCGCGGCGATCTCTTCGGGAGAGGCAAAGCGGTCAGCTGGGATCTCCGCACGCAGCGCTTCCCTTTCTTCGGGACTGAAGCCGGCGTTCATGCGGGTGTCCACGACGCCGCAGGCAATGGCGTTCACCGGAATATGGCTGGGTGCAAGTTCCTTGGCGAGCGCCTTTGTGAGAGCATCGACGCCGCCCTTGGACGCGGAGTAGGCAGTTTCATTGGACGCCCCGGCAGAGCCCCAGACAGAGGAAATATTGATGATCGTACCGTGGCCGCCGGCCAGGAACAGCGGGATGGCGTTGCGGCAGGTGTAGAAGACAGAACTGAGGTTGGTCGCAATGACGCGGTCCCAGTCGGCAGGCAGCATTTCCTGCAGCAGGCCGAGGCGGGAGATACCGGCGTTGTTCACCAGCAGGTCGAGGCGACGGACCACGGAGGCAAAATAGGCGTCAACGGCGCCGGCATCGGATACGTCGACAGCATCCGCCGTGGCGGAGATCCGGTATTTTTCTTCGAGAGATACCGAAAAGGCACGCAGGTCTTCGATATCGCGGAGGCAGAGCAGGTGCAGGTCGTAGCCATCGGCGGCCAGTGCATCGGCAACAGCCCTGCCGATGCCATGTGAGGCACCGGTCACAAGTGCAGCAGGCATTGGGTGGTTCCTTTCCGACCCGGCAGCGGCAGCGCCGGAACGACGCGGCAGGCGGCAGGGACTTAAGCTATTTTAACACAGAGACATTGGAGGTGCGTATGTACGATACAGTTATTGTCGGTTCGGGAGCGGCCGGTCTTTCCGCGGCCATCTATGCCAGCCGTGCGGAGCTGGACTTCGTTGTACTGGAGCGCGAAGCGCTCGGCGGCGGTCAGATCATCAATACAGTCAGTGTGGACAATTACCCGGGACTGCCGGGCACGGGCGGTTTCGAACTGGGACAGAAGTTCGAAGAACATGCGAAGAAACTGGGCGCCAGGATCGAAGAGGCGTCGGCGACCGGCATAGAAAAAAAGGCGGATGGCACCTTTACGGTCCTGACGTCTGCGGGGGAATACGATACCAGGACCGTCATTCTGGCAGCAGGCGCCACGCATTCGAGGCTGGGCGTGCCGGGTGAAGAGGAACTGGCAGGTGCCGGCGTATCCTACTGCGCAACCTGTGACGGTGCCTTTTTCCGCGGCAAAACAGCCGTTGTAGTCGGAGGGGGAGATGTGGCTGCCGGTGATGCCTTGTTCCTTGCGCGGGGCTGCAGCAGGGTATATGTGGTTCACAGACGTGATTCTCTGCGTGCGGCGGCTGTGCTGGCATCGCAGATGGGCAGGACCCCGAATATTGAAATGAAATGGAACAGCGTTGTTACTGAGATCGGCGGTAACGGCAGAGTGGAGTATGTGCGCCTGCGCAACGTACAGACCGGCGAAGAAACGGACCTGCCTGCGGACGCCTGCTTTATCGCTGTTGGGATCGTGCCGCAGACAGATGCCTTCAGCCGGACAGTGCGCGTAGATGAGAAAGGATATATTGTGGCAGGCGAAGACACAGTGACCTCAGAACCGGGCATTTTTGCAGCCGGAGACATCCGGACCAAGCGCCTGAGGCAGGTGGTCACAGCGGCTGCGGACGGTGCAAACGCCGTCACCGCAGTACAGGATTTTCTCGTGCGGAAGCAGCGGTAACAGAGACTGCAGAGAAGGCGCGAAAGAGTGAAAATAAAGGTCCGGCCGGAGCAATACGGGGTTGACAGGTGCAGGTGCGAATGCTATAGTTCATTGTAATATTTGTGCAACATTTCGTCATGATTTCGCAAAATCACGATCGTTGCCGGGCACCTTGCATCACAGGCAAAAGTCGTTCTGCTTCGGAGGTTCCCTTCTTGTTCAAGAATCATTCCGTATTTTACAGCTTTATTGCAGCCGCAGCTGTTACAGCGGCTTTCGGGGTCGTCGGTTTGCCGGTACATGCGGCGTCCCTTTCCAGTACCCTGCCCAGCGCAGGGATCAGTTATGTTCTTTCTTCCCACCCCGTGAATCTTGAGGACGTGGAAAGATCCCTGATGAAGGAAGGCAAATTCAAGGCGGCAACCAAGAAGACAGTGGCTGTTGCCGTAGGCGCAGCCGTGCTTACGGAGGATGCAGAGAAACAGAGCACTGCTGCGGCAGGTGCCATTATTACGACTGCCCTGACTGACAAGCAGAAGGAGATCAAGGACAGCGGCATCGAAGCGTCTTATATCGCCAGTTCAGAGCAGGGCAATACAGCGGCCGCAGCGGATACAACGGACTCGGCTTCTGCTTCGGCGGCTACGTCGGATGCAGCGGTACAGACTTCCGAGAGCAGTTCTGCAGCTTACACCGCAGCTTCGGAAGGTGCGGCATCGGACAGCACCTCATCATCGGACAGCGATTCTGCGGATACCGGTATTGCCGTTTCATCGGCGGATGATTTCGTCAATATCAGAAGTGAAGCCAGTACGGATGCAAAGATCCTCGGTAAGCTTTACAAGGACAGTGTCGCAACGATCATAGAGAATACCGGCACCGGCTGGGTAAAGATCAAATCCGGCGATGTAACGGGATATGTCAAGGACGATTATCTGAAGACCGGTACGGAGGCAAAACAGATCGCGGAAGAGAACGCGAGCGCCGTGGCAAAGGTGACGACGGAAACACTGCGTGTGCGTGCAGCGGCTTCTCTCGATGCAGATGTGATCAGCCTGGTGCCGCAGGGAGAGACACTGAACATCATTTCCCAGAAGGACGGATGGATCGAAGTCGATACGGCAGACGGATTCGGTTATATTTCCTCTGACTTTGCCGACGTGGATAAAGTCTATGACCAGGCTGTTTCGACCGAAGAAGAACAGCAGGAAGCGGCAAAATCCGACGAACAGAAAGCGGCGGATGCAGCAAAGCAGAAGGCAGTGGATGCAGCCAAAGAGGCTGCGGATGCTCAGGAAAAAGCGGATGAAGCCAAAAAGGCGGCCGAAGAAGCAAAACAGGCAGCAGAGAATGCCGGAACAGACAGTTCCTCGGCAGACAGTTCTTCCGATGTAAGCGCAAGCGATGCAAGCAGCGTGGCGTCTTCGGCAGAAAAGGCAGCGGACGACCAGAAGAAGGCAGCCGAACAGGCAGCAGTGGAAGCTTCCGACGCGCAGCAGAAGGCGGAAGAGGCAGCTGAAAAGGCTGAACAGGAAGCGGAAGAAGCCGAGAAGGCGGCAAAGACACAGAAGGAAGCAGCCGAAAAGGCAGAGGCAGCGGCGGAAACAGCGCAGAAGGCAGCAGACAAAGCAAGTTCGAGTTCCTCGAAATCCAGTTCGACGACCACCGCTTCTTCAGGCGGAAGTGCCAAAGGACAGGCGGTCGCAAACTATGCGCTGCAGTTCCTCGGCAATCCTTACGTATACGGCGGTTCCAGCCTCACAAACGGAACGGACTGTTCAGGTTTTGTTATGTCGGTATATTCACACTTCGGCGTAAGCCTGCCGCACTATGATGCAGCTGACCGCTCACAGGGCACCGCGGTGTCCAGTCTTGCGGAGGCCCAGCCCGGTGACATTGTCTGCTACTACGGACATGTAGGTATCTACATCGGGAACGGACAGATGGTCAACGCATCCAATCCGACGAACGGCATTATCATTACGAACGCCTCGTACCGCCAGATCGTAGCGATTCGCAGAATATTCAGCTGAGGCGCTTTTGGATCAGCAGCATGGCACAAAAGATCTGCAGGGATCGGAATTCCGGGAGGGTTCCGATCCTTTTTTACGCCTGTCGGAGCAGCCCGTGCCTTTTGAGCGGAGGATACGCCTTTCCTGGGGGCCTTGTGTCTTTTGAGCGGAGGATACGCTTTTCCTGGGGGCCTTATGTCTTTTGAGCGAAGGATGCGCCTGCCCGGGTGCTTTGTCCGCGCCGGTACTTACGCGGCGTCTCAGCGAGCGCATCATTACTTCGATGCGCGCAGCGTTCCAGCCGCGTTATGTACCGCTGCGCTGGGACAAGCAGCGCAAGCGTGCCCGGAAAGGTGCATCCTCCGCTCAAAAGGTTAACATCCGCCTGTGGGACACGGCGGATGAGAAGCTGCTGCGCAGCTTCTTCACTTCGGCTTAAATATGATATACTGAGGACAGGCATCAAACATCTGTGCGGCAGCGGAATATAAGGGCAGCCGCAGAAAAGAGGAGATCTATGAAATATATAATCGTAGGCAAGAATGTAGATGTGACGCCCGCACTGGACCAGGCAGTACGCGAGAAGATCGGAAAACTGGACAAGTACTTTTCGGAGGATACGGTAGCAAATGTTACGCTGAACGTGGACAAGGACCGTCACAAGATCGAAGTCACGATCCCTGTGAAGGGCGGCATCATACGCTGCGAGCAGGTCAGCAATGACATGTATGTTTCGATCGATCTCGTGGAAGAGATCATTGAGCGCCAGCTGAAGAAGTATAAGAACAAGATCACGGATAAACATCAGCAGGGCGACGAAAGCTTCAAACGTGAATTCCTGGATCATGACTATATGGACGACGAGGAGATCCGCATCGTACGTAAAAAGGAGTTCGAGATGAAGCCCATGTACCCGGAGGATGCCTGCGTGCAGATGGAACTTCTGGGCCACAACTTCTTTGTCTTCCGCAATGCGGAAACGGAACAGATCAATGTCGTTTACAAGAGAAAAGGAAACACATACGGCCTGATCGAACCCGAGGAATAAGGTATGACCGCGGCAGTCAATTCAGCTGGCTGCCGCTTTTTTTATATTCTTGAGAAAACCTGCAAAAAACATGTGTTTTGAGTTGAAATGGCAGGGGGCATGTGCTATAATTTCTGCGACTGATAAAAATTTAACAATCTCAGGCGGAGGGCTTTCACACAAGGTTTTGAAAGACAGCCGGAGCCGGGAACGTTAAGGAGATCGTGACAGCAAACTCATCGTACAGCAGAATGGAGGGTCTTATGGCAAAGAAAGTCGTTATCGCCGGTGCATGCCGTACCGCCATCGGTAAAATGGGCGGGGCTCTGAGCAATACCCCTGCAGCAGATCTGGGTTCGATCGTCATCAAGGAGGCTCTGAAAAGAGCCGGCGTACCTGCTGAAAAGGTTGACGAAGTCCTGATGGGCTGTGTCATCCAGGCAGGGCAGGGACAGAACGTGGCAAGACAGGCCTCCATCCGGGCGGGTCTTCCGGTGGAAGTACCCGCGGTCACGATCAACGTGGTCTGCGGCTCCGGTCTGAACTGTGTCAATATGGCTGCGGATATGATCATCGCAGGCGATGCGGATGTTGTAGTAGCCGGCGGCATGGAAAACATGTCGATGGCTCCTTACGCCGCAATGAACGCCCGTTTCGGCTACCGCATGAACGACGGCAAATTCGTGGACTGCATGGTCAAGGATGCCCTCTGGGATGCTTTCAATGACTATCATATGATCAAGACCGCCGACAACGTGGCGGAAAAGTACGGGCTTACCCGCGAAGAGATCGACAAGTTCTCCGCATGGAGCCAGTCGAAGTGCGAAGCGGCCATGGCAGCGGGTAAATTCAAGGATGAGATCGTGCCTGTTACCGTAAAGCAGAAGAAGCAGGAGATCGTTTTCGACACTGACGAAGGCCCGCGTCCCGGCACCACACCGGAGATCCTCGCAAAGCTGCGTGCCATCAATGAAGGCGGCGTGACCACAGCAGGCAATGCATCCGGCATCAACGACGGCGCGGCTGCAATGGTCCTCATGAGCGAAGAAAAGGCCAAAGAGCTCGGTGTGACACCGATGGCGACCTGGGTCGCAGGCGCGCTGGCCGGTGTGGATCCCAAGATCATGGGTATCGGACCTGCGGCAGCAACACAGAAGCTTATGAAGAAGACCGGCCTCACGATCGATGACTTCGACCTTTACGAGGCAAATGAAGCCTTCGGAGCGCAGTCCGTGGCAGTCGGCAAGCTCCTGAACTTCAATATGGACAAACTCAACATCAACGGCGGTGCCATTGCCCTCGGCCATCCGGTCGGAGCATCCGGTGCGCGTATCCTCGTCACCCTGCTTTATGCAATGCAGAAGGAAAAGGTACACAGAGGACTCGCAACGCTTTGTATCGGCGGCGGAATGGGCTGCGCGACGGCTGTGGAAATGGATAACTGAGCAGAGACGTTTTGATCGTGAGATCGGAAAGGATGGTTTCCATGGGATTTGTGGATTATCAGGCGGAAGGCATGGTAGGCATACTGACCATCAACCGCCCCGCGGCGCTGAATGCATTGAATTCCGGCGTACTGGATGACCTGAATGCCGCGCTCGACGGCGTGGACGTGAACGAGATCCGTGCACTGATCATCACCGGCGCGGGCGACAAGTCGTTTGTCGCAGGCGCTGATATTGCGGAGATGAGCGCGCTGACCAAAGAGGAAGCTGAGGCATTCGGCAGGAAAGGCAATGACCTGTTCCTTCGCATTGAGTCCTTTGATATCCCGGTGATCGCGGCCGTCAACGGCTATGCACTGGGCGGCGGCTGTGAGCTTTCGATGAGCTGCGACATCCGCATCTGCTCGGACAACGCTG
Organism: Lachnospiraceae bacterium; assembly: GCA_022652545.1. Taxonomy (GTDB): domain Bacteria; phylum Bacillota; class Clostridia; order Lachnospirales; family Lachnospiraceae; genus CAG-791. The sequence goes on along the minus strand of JALCRM010000016.1, from coordinate 27,860 downwards.
TTTTCGGACAGCCTGAGACGGGACTGGGCATCACGCCCGGCTTCGGCGGCACACAGAGACTCGCACGCCTCGTAGGCATGGGCATGGCAAAACAGATGATCTATACCGCCCGCAATATCAAAGCGGACGAGGCACTGCGCATCGGCCTTGTGAATGCTGTTTATCCGCAGGCAGAACTTATGCCCGCGGCAAAAAAGATGGCGGAGGGCATTGCAAGGAATGCGCCGATCGCTGTGGCCAACGCGAAGAAGGCCATCAATGACGGCTACCAGGTTTCCATTGAAGAGGGAGCCGCGATCGAAGAAGAGCTTTTTGGGGACTGCTTCGAAACACATGACCAGAAAGAGGGCATGGGAGCGTTCCTTGAAAAACGTAAGGAAAAGATCTTCACCAACAACTGAACCTGTATCGGACAGGCAACTGACTGACAAAGACGCAAGGAGGAGAACAGATGAAAGTCGGTATTATCGGTGCCGGAACCATGGGTTCCGGAATAGCGCAGACATTTGCACAGTGCGATGCCGTAGAGACAGTCTATCTCTGCGATATCAAACAGGAATTCGCTGACGGCGGCAAAGCCAAGATCCAGAAGGGCCTTGACAAGAGAGTCGCAAAAGGAAAGATGGACCAGGCGGCAGCGGACAAGCTGATCGGCAAGATCCAGACCGGTCTCAACGGGATCTGCACGGATGCAGACCTGATCGTAGAGGCGGCACTGGAAGTCATGGACATCAAAAAGGCCTGCTTTAAGGATCTGCAGGATAATATCGTGAAGAATCCCGACTGCATCTTCGCATCCAACACCTCCTCCCTGTCGATCACGGAGATCGGTGCAGGACTTGCAAAGCCGATCATCGGCATGCATTTCTTCAATCCGGCTCCCGTCATGAAACTGGTTGAAGTCATCGCAGGTATCAATACGCCCGCCGAAACAGTCGAAAAGGTCAAGGACATTGCCGTACAGCTCGGCAAAACACCCGTCCAGGTCAATGAGGCGGCTGGTTTTGTTGTAAACCGCATCCTGGTCCCGATGATCAATGAAGGCATTTTCGTATACAGCGAAGGCATCGCCGATATCGAAGGCATTGACACGGCCATGAAGCTCGGCTGCAACCACCCGATGGGACCGCTCGAACTCGGCGACTATATCGGGCTGGATATCGTCCTGGCGATCATGGATGTGCTTTACAAGGAAACCGGCGACTCCAAGTACCGCGCATGCCCGCTTCTGCGCAAGATGGTCCGCGGCAAGAAACTCGGCTGCAAGACCGGCATCGGCTTCTACGATTACAGCAACGGCGGCAAGGTACCCGTGGACAAAAAGTAACAGGTTCCGCAGGGAGATTGCCGGGCAGCTTTTCCGCGTGTGAATGAGCAGACGCGGACAGACAAAAGTTCTTTTCAGAAGGAGAACAAAATGGACTTTGAACTGGATAAGAAACACGCGATGGCAAGACGCCTGTTCAAGGAGTTTGCCGAGACGGAAGTGAAACCGATCGCGCAGGAGATCGATGAGACAGAAAGATTCCCGCGTGAGACGGTAGACAAGATGGCCAAGTCGGGTTTTCTCGGAATACCGGTCCCGAAGCAGTACGGCGGCCAGGGCTGCGATCCGCTCACCTACACGATGTGCGTGGAGGAGCTGGCAAAACAGTGCGGCACAACGTCCGTTATCGTATCCGCACATACTTCTCTGTGCTGTGATCCCATCCTGACTTTCGGTACGGAAGAACAGAAGCAGAAGTTCCTGGTCCCGCTGGCAAAGGGCGAAAAGCTCGGCGCTTTCGGCCTGACCGAACCCGGCGCCGGCACCGATGCGCAGGGCGTGCAGACAAAGGCAGTGAAGGACGGAGAAGACTGGATCATGAACGGCTCCAAGTGCTTCATTACCAACGGCAAGGAAGCGGATTATTATATCATCTTTGCCCAGACCGGCACCGTGGCGGATGCCAAGGGACGCACCAAGAAGATATTCTCTGCTTTCATTCTTGAGAAGGGCATGCCCGGTTTTACCTTCGGAACGAAGGAAAACAAGATGGGTATCCGTGCATCGGCCACCTATGAACTTGTTTTCAATGATGTCAGGGTCCCGAAGGGAAATCTTCTGGGGCAGGAAGGCAAGGGCTTCCAGATCGCCATGCACACACTGGACGGCGGCCGTATCGGCATTGCCGCACAGGCACTCGGCATCGCGGAAGGCGCACTGGACCGCACAGTACAGTATGTAAAGGAAAGAAAACAGTTCGGCAGGGCGATCGGCCAGTTCCAGAACACACAGTTCCAGCTTGCTGACATGGAGACAAAGTGCAAGGCAGCGCAGCTTCTTGTTTATCGCGCAGCCATGGCCAAGGCGACCAAGGACAGATATTCCGAGGAAGCGGCAATGGCCAAGCTGTTCGCAGCGACAACGGCTATGGAAGTGACGACCGAGGCCGTGCAGCTGTTCGGCGGCTACGGCTACATGAAAGAGTACGATGTCGAACGCATGATGCGCGACGCGAAGATCACGGAGATCTACGAAGGCACCAGCGAAGTGCAGAGAATGGTCATTGCGGCGAATCTGCTGAAGTGAGCCGGCTGACTGCAAGTTGTGCATGAAGAGCATTCTGGAGGATTAATATGAAAATCGTTGTATGTGTAAAACAGGTGCCGGATACCAAGGGAGGCGTGCAGTTCAATGCGGACGGCACACTGAACAGAGCGGCCATGCTCGCCATCATGAACCCGGATGACAAGGCAGGCCTGGAAGCGGCACTGAAGCTGAAGGATCAGTACGGCGCGGAAGTGACCGTGGTCACCATGGGTCTGCCGAAGGCAGATGAAGTGCTGCGTGAAGCAATGGCCATGGGCGCCGACAAGGGCGTTCTGGTGACCGACAGGTGCCTCGGCGGCGCTGATACATGGGCTACAGCACAGACCATTGCCGGTGCGCTCCGCAATATGGATTATGACCTTATCATCACCGGCCGCCAGGCCATCGACGGCGATACGGCACAGGTGGGCCCGCAGATCTCGGAAGACCTGGACCTGCCGCTCATCAGCTATGCACAGAAGATCGTGGATGTGGATGAGAAGAACAGGACCATCACGGTCGAGCGTCAGTTCGATGACCGCTACATGGTCGTACGCGCATTTCTTCCCTGCGTAGTTACCGCACTCGGGGATCTCGACGTTCCCCGCTACATGACTCCCGGAGGAATTTTCGATGCCTATGACAAGGAAGTTACCGTCTGGGCAAGGAAGGATCTGAAGGATGTAGACGACAGCAATATCGGCAAGGCCGGTTCCCCGACCCAGATCGCCAAGGCATCCGATAAAGTCAGGAAGGGTACCGGCGAGAAAAAGGCGGACCTCAACCCGGCCGAAGCAGTGGATTACATCGTCGGCAAGCTTCAGGAAAAGCACGTAATCTGAGCGATTCATTTCTGATAAGGAGTCAAAACAAATGACAGAAAACAAGGAAGAATATAAAGGCGTATTTGTCTTCGCCCAGCAGGTCGACAACAAACTGTCCAACATAGCGCTGGAACTTGTCGGCAAGGGAAAACTGCTGGCGAAGGATCTTGATACCCAGCTCACCGCTGTACTGATCGGCTCCGACGTGAAGGATCTGGCGGTCGAACTCGGCGAGTACGGCGCGGACCGCGTCATACTTATCGATGACCCCGAACTTAAGGATTACAGGACAGAGCCTTATGCGCATGCCCTGGCAAGCACCATTAAGAAATTCAAGCCCGATGTGATGCTGGTCGGTGCGACTGCGATCGGCCGTGACCTCGGCCCCCGCGTATCCGCCCGTGTACATACGGGACTGACGGCAGACTGCACGCAGCTTGAGATCGGAGACTTCCCGCTGAAGCCTGTTCCGGGACACGAAAGCGAACAGCTGCATAAACAGCTCCTGATGACCCGTCCGGCATTCGGCGGCAACACGATCGCAACGATCGCCTGCCCTGACTACCGTCCGCAGATGGCAACGGTTCGCTCCGGCGTCATGCAGAAGAGTGAAAAGGTCGCAGGCCGCCAGGCGGAGATCGTCGAATTCAATCCCGGCTTTACTCCGGACAGAAAGTATGTACAGATCCTGGAGATCATCAAGGATACCAAAAAGACGGCGGATATCATGGATGCCAAGATCCTCGTTTCCGGCGGCCGTGGTGTAGGCAGCCCCGAGAACTTCAAGATCCTGGACGACCTGGCAGCAGCGCTCGGCGGAATGGTAAGCTGCTCCCGTGCGGTTGTGGATGCAGGCTGGAAACCGAAGGAACTGCAGGTAGGCCAGACGGGCAAGACCGTTCGCCCGCACGTCTATTTTGCGATCGGCATTTCAGGCGCTATCCAGCATCTGGCAGGTATGGAAGAGTCAGACATCATTATTGCGATCAACAAGGATGAGAGTGCACCGATCTTTGATGTGGCGGATTACGGCATCGTCGGAGACCTGAACAAGATCGTTCCGAAGCTGACCGAGGCTATCAAGGCCCTGTAAAGCGGGAGGTATGACATAAAGAACGGGGCCGGGTACTGCTACCCGGCTCCGCTTTTTTTGAAATCAGTTTGTTGAGACAAATGGATCTATGGTACGGGATCTCAGGTACGCTCAAAGAGCGGGACGGCGCTTTGCCAGTTCTTCGGTGAGCCAGCCGATCCGGGCCTCGAAGTTGACGCCGTACCACCGTTTCAGCGGATCCGCCATCGTATCGCGCAGACACTCCAGCGTGTAGTCGACGGCCAGTTTCAGGGCTTCCTGCACGGAGAGGCCGTTCATCAGGCCGCCTACCGTGGTGGAGGCGAAGATGTCGCCGGTGCCGTGGTAGCGCACAGGCAGGCGTTCGTTGTAGCAGCTGTAGAAGGAATCCTTTTCCCGGTCGTAGCAGAGCGCGCCCAGGTTGTCGGGGGCATCCGAAGCACCGGTGAGGCACACATATTTTGTCCCGCGTTCCGCCAGCTTCACGAGCATGGCGCGCAGGTCGTCCTGGCCGTAGTCTTCACGGTAGGGCATGCCGGACAGGAGACACAGTTCCGTCAGATTCGGTACGATCACGTCGGCATGGGCGCACAGGCTGGCCATATGTTTCGGGAAGTCGGCAGCAAAGCCCTTGTACAGTTCACCGTCGTCCGCCATTGCGGGATCCGTAAAGCGCACAGCGCCCTCCGCAGTCAGTGAATCGAACAGCTCCTGCACCAGCAGGATCTGCTGCAGTGAACCCAGATAGCCGCTGTATATGGCATCGAACAGAAAACCTTCCCGGCGCCAGTGCGCAAGGATATCGGGGATGTCGCGCGTCAGGTCGCGAAAAGTAAAATCATTGAACGCGGTGTGCGTGGACAGTACGGCGGTCGGAAGTACGGCTGTTTCCACCCCCATGGCCGAGATGATCGGCAGAGCGACTGTGAGCGAGCAGCGTCCGACACAGGAAATATCCTGAACGGTTGCGATTCTTTTCATCTGTTTACGGACCTTTCTTTTTGATATCGCTACACTAACAGAAAATCCCGGCAGATGCAAATCAGGGCAGCGGGAATCTGCTATAATCATGAAGGCGGTTTCCGGAGGAGGCAGAGCAGGATGGCTAAGAAAGAGAAAGAGCAGAAGACCAATGCGATGCGCATCCTGGAGAAGGAGCAGATCCCGTTTACGCATCTGTCCTATACATGCACGGATTTTGTCGACGGCGTGCAGACTGCCGATGCGCTCGGACTTCCGCACGGGCAGGTCTACAAGACGCTCGTGGCGGTCGGCAGCGACAGGGAACACTATGTTTTTGTGATCCCGATCGCAGAGGAACTGGACCTCAAGAAATGCGCCGTATCCGTAGGCGTAAAGTCGGTGGAACTGATCCATGTAAAGGACCTGTTCGCTCTCACCGGCTATGTGCGCGGAGGCTGCACCGCGATCGGCATGAAAAAGGCCTTTGTGACACGCATAGACGTTTCGGCGGAAAAACAGGCGGAGATCTATGTCAGTGCCGGAAAGGTGGGCGCGCAGATCCGCCTGTCTCCCCGCGACCTGGCGCGCGCCGCGAAAGCTGAATTTGCGGATCTTACCGCAGGGAGCGGTGCTTCGTCCCCGGAATGATGTACGGAAAAACATATTGATTTTCAAAATACATATTAAGAAAAGGAGAGCAGATCATGGCACGTAAAGTTGTTTTGGCAGGCGGCTGCAGGACCGCAATAGGCAAAATGGGTGGTGCGCTCAGCACGACCCCGGCACCTGAACTCGGCAGGATCGTCATTGTCGAGGCTTTGAAAAGAGCCGGTGTGAAACCGGAGCAGGTCGACGAAGTATATATGGGCTGCGTCATCCAGGCGGGACTCGGACAGAACCCTGCAAGGCAGGCAGCTGTCAATGCGGGCATTCCCGTGGAAGTACCGGCGACGACGATCAATGTCCTCTGCGGATCCGGACTGCACTGCGTGAACCTGGCAGCCAAGCTGATCCGTGACGGCGATGCGGACATTGTAGTGGCGGGCGGCATGGAAAACATGTCGATGGCTCCTTACCTGCTTTATAACGCGCGTTTCGGCTACCGCATGGGTGCGGGCAAGCTGGATGACTCGATGCTCCGTGACGCACTGACGGACGCTTTCGGCGGTTATCACATGGGTATCACGGCAGAGAACATTGCCGAGGAATGGCACCTTACGAGAGAGCAGCTGGATGAGTTTTCGGCGCGCAGCCAGCAGAAGGCACAGGCTGCGATCGAATCAGGCAGATTCAAGGACGAGATCGTGCCGGTCACTGTACATCAGAAAAAGTGCGATATCGTATTTGATACCGACGAAGGCCCCAGAGCCGGCGTCACGGCGGAAAGCCTTGCAAAACTGAAACCGGCCTTCAAGAAGGACGGCGGTGTAGTGACCGCGGGCAACGCGTCCGGTATCAATGATGCGGCTGCCGCGATCGTAGTCATGAGCGAAGAGAAAGCAAAGGAACTCGGCGTGAAGCCGATGGCAACATGGATCGGCGGCGAACTGGCAGGCGTAGAGCCCCGTATCATGGGAATCGGCCCCGTAGCCGCGACCAGAAAGACCATGGCGCGCACGGGCTACAAGATCTCCGACTTTGACCTGATCGAGGCCAATGAGGCCTTTGCCGCGCAGTCCGTTGCAGTGGCGCACGACCTTGGATTCAACCCGGACATCCTCAACGTGAACGGCGGTGCCATCGCCCTCGGGCATCCGGTAGGATGCTCCGGCACGCGTATCCTGGTGACGCTCCTTTACGAAATGGCAAAACGCGATGCGAAGAAGGGACTTGCGACCCTTTGCGTCGGCGGCGGTATGGGCTGCGCTGCGATCGTGGAACGCGACTGAAAGCGGAAAGAGTCTCGGAAAGATCTACCTTTATCTTGACAATACCTTCTGATTTGAGTAAACTGTACTTTGCTGCGACCAGCAGCAAAGACATGTACGTGTAGCTCAGCTGGATAGAGCGTCTGACTACGGATCAGAAGGCCGCGAGTTCGAATCTTGTCACGTACATAAAGAAAGCTTGGGAGCAATATGCTTCCGGGCTTTTTCATTAAGACATATTACAGGTGTTGCCGTTCACTGACTTTCCTCAAATCCCGGAGGTGTTTCATGGACAGACTAAGATCCTGTTCTCTGCGCGATATCCGCATTGACGACCCTTTCTGGAACAAGTATACGCAGCTGGTGCCAAGGGAGGTGATCCCCTACCAGTGGAGCACGCTCAATGACAGCGTGGAAGGCGCGGAGCCGAGCCATGCGATCCGCAACTTCCGCATTGCGGCGGGAATGGAAACAGGTGATTTTTACGGCTTTGTCTTCCAGGATTCCGACGTAGCCAAGTGGCTCGAAGCAGTAGCCTACAGCCTGTCCTGGCAGCCGGATGCCGGCCTTGAGAAGAGGGCGGATGATACGATCGCCGTCATCGCGGCGGCGCAGCAGCCGGATGGCTATCTGGACACGTATTTTATTATCAATACTCCGGGCAGGGAGTTCTTCAACCTGCAGGAAGGACATGAGCTGTACTGCGCGGGCCATATGATCGAAGCCGGTACCGCGTACTATAAAGTGACCGGCAAGAGGACCCTGCTGGATGTCTGCATCCGCATGGCTGACCACATCTGTGATGTTTTTCACCGCCCGGATCACCTGGCGGCTGTGCCGGGGCACGAGGAGATCGAGCTTGCCCTGGTAAAGCTGTATGAAGTGACGGGGCAGGAGAAGTACCTGAAGATGGCCAAAGACTTCATTGACCGAAGAGGTCAGGAGCCGAATTATCTGGAAAATGAGAGCAAAAATCCGGGCTGGACGCAGATTTTTGCCAATATGCAGGACTACAGCGCGGACTATTCGCAGTCGGACCGCCCCGTGCGCATGCAGACGCGCGCGGAAGGCCATGCTGTGCGTGCGGTCTATCTGTACAGCGCGATGGCGGACGTGGCGTACTACGCACACGATGAGTCGCTGCTCGCAGCCTGCGAAAGGCTTTGGGAAGATATTACGCAGCGCCAGATGTACATTACCGGAGGCATCGGAAGCTCCGGCATACTGGAGCGTTTTACCACGGATTATCATCTGCCCAACGAGGGAGCCTATGCGGAGAGCTGCGCTTCTGTCGGGCTTGCTCTGTTTTGCCGCAGGATGAGCCAGATCACGCACGATGCAAAATATATGGACACGGCAGAAACAGCGCTCTGCAACACGGTGCTCGCCGGCATCGCACAGGACGGGAAGAGCTTTTTCTATGTGAATCCGCTCGCCGTCTGGCCGGAAGCCTGCATGAAGCATACATCCCTGGAACATGTGAAGCCGGTGCGCCAGAAATGGTTCAGCTGTGCCTGCTGTCCGCCGAATATCGCACGTACGCTGGCGTCCCTCGGCGAATACTGCTATTTTGAGAACGAAGAAGGACTGTGGGTAAATCTGTTTGTTTCGGGGCAGGTGGATCTTCTGCGGGGCGGGAAAAAATTCACGCTTACGGTAAAAACCCGCTTCCCGTTTGACGGCAGCGTTTCCATGACGATCCGCGGCGAGGGAGCGATGGACGGCAAACTGATGGTGCGCATTCCGTCCTATGTGAAAGCGTACAGCTTTACCGTGAAGGGGCAGGAGACCAGGCCGGAAGTTGAAAAGGGATATGCGGCAATAGGCGGGCTTTCAGACGGGGATACGGTCGAAGTTAAGTTCTCCATCCCTGCAGAATATGTGCATGCGGACCCGAAGCTGCGCGCCGACGAAGGGCGCGTCGCGATCCGGAAGGGGCCGGTGGTCTACTGCCTCGAAGAGACGGACAACGGGGACAACCTGGAACAGATCCTAGCGGATACTGCAGCGCCTCTGTGCGAAGAATACAGGGAAGACCTGCTGGGCGGCACACTGATCATTCATGCGGAAGGATGCCGCAGCATGATCGAGGGACTTCCGGAAGGCTGCCTTTACGGCACCGGGCATACCGTTTACCGTCCGGCGGAGCTGACGCTCGTGCCCTATGCCTACTGGGACAACCGCAAAACAGGAGAAATGCAGGTCTGGATGCGGGAAAAATTCCACTGAACCGGGTGGAAAGTGCTTGAAGATCCGCAGAAAGGTGGCGGCTGAAGAAACCGCCTCCTTCAGAAAAAGGGGACAGCCGTAAGGCTGCCCCCTTTTACAATAGTATGGTGAAAACGATCGCCGGACCGTGTCAGTGAAGCTTCAGGTTCACAACGCTGCAGGGCGGCAGTTTTACGGTAACAGAGCCGTCTTCGGCGGATACGTCGGCAAGCGTCTCCGAATGCACGGCGTCCGGTGCATCGAAGGTGTTTTTCGCGCTGAGTGAATCGGTCAGGATGCGGCCCTCGACGCCGGAAACGCGGAATTCCACGGGAAGGATACGCACTTCCTCTTCCTTTTCAGCAGAAGCGTTGACCAGCGTCACGTTGACCGAGCCGTCCGGGGAGAGAGAGCAGGATTCGGAAAGCATGGGGATACGCATTCCTTCCGGACCGGCCTCTTCGTTTTCCATGTAGCTGTCGAGCAGCGTGCAGTCCTGATGTTCCTTGTACAGATCAAACACGTGCCATGTGGGCGTGCGCAGCATACGGTCGCCGTCTGTCAGGATGACCGACTGCAGAACATTTACGAGCTGGGCCAGGTTGGCCATGACGACACGGTCGCTGTGCTTATTGAAGATATTCAGGGAGATGCCGGCCACCATGGCATCGCGCATCGTGTTCTGCTGGTACAGGAAACCGGGGTTCGTACCGGGCTCGACAGCGAACCAGGTGCCCCATTCGTCGACGATGAGGCCGAGGGACTTCTGCGGGTCATAGCGATCCATAATGGCGCTGTGCAGACGGATCAGCCCTTCGATGTCATAGGCCTTCCGCAGTGTCTCATAGTAATCCGCGACGGTGAAATCCGTTGCGCTCTGCTTGTGTTCCCAACTGCCCGGAATGGTGTAATAGTGCATGGAGATACCGTTTACGAGGCCGCTGCTCAGGTTCCCGATCGGCGCGAGCGTGCGCAGGAGCGTTTCCATCCATTCGCTGTCGCCCCCGTTGGGGCCGCAGGCGATCCTGAACAGAGGGTGTGACGGGTCATAGTTTCTGGCAAAAGTCGAATAACGGCGGAATTCGTTCGCATAGAAGTCCGGCTTCATGTTGCCGCCGCAGCCCCAGTTTTCATTGCCGACGCCGAGGAAGCGCGGATGCCATGGGTCCGGATGGCCGTTTTCGGCACGCAGGCTGCTCATCGGGGATTTTCCGGAGGAGGTCATATATTCGACCCATTCGCTCATTTCCTGTACGGTGCCGCTGCCGACGTTTGCGTTGATATAGGATTCGCAGCCCAGCTGCCGGCAGAGCTCCATATATTCATGCGTACCGAAGCTGTTGTCCTCGACAACGCCGCCCCAGTTCGTGTTGATCATCTTTTTCCGGCTGTCCTTCGGACCGATCCCGTCTTTCCAGTGATATTCGTCGGCAAAACATCCGCCGGGCCAGCGCAGCACCGGGATGCGGATCTCGCGCAATGCGTCGACGACATCCCTGCGCATGCCGTTCTCGTTCGGAATGCCCGAGTTTTCCCCGACATAGACGCCTTCATAGATACAGCGCCCCAGATGCTCGGAAAAATGGCCGTAGATCTCCTTCCTGATGATGGACTTTCTGTTCAGTGTGTTGATGACTAAACGCTTCATAATGCTCCTTTCCTCTCGAAACGGTGCTCTGTGGCGACTTTGCCGACAGGCGGATGCCGTGATACCGGAAAACGAAAAACCTCTTTACCTTTCGCAGTAATATCTTTAAGATAATAATAAAGTAATTTAGTTTTGAATAAAAGGCAAGAGGAAGTTTTCAGTCGGAAGGTACGGAGGTTATCTTGATGAAGAAGGCGGTTTATCTGGTCCTGGCTGCAATGGCTGCACTGCTCACATGTGCCTGCGGCAGCGGCGCTGCAAAGGCGGAGATGACGGCGGATGAGATCAAAGCGACAAAGACGACCTGGTCGGCCGGCGCGTCCGTACATGATCCCTCGATCCTGCAGGTGGGAGAGAACTATTACATCTTCGGTTCGCACATGGAATCGGCAAAGTCGACGGACCTTAAGAGCTGGACCACCTTTTCCACCGGTGTGGATGCGAAGAACAAGCTTTTCACAAACCTGTTCGACGCAGACCTGAAGGCATTTTCGTACGTCGGTAAAAACGAGGACAACTGGTATTCCGTCTGGGCTCCGGACGTCATTTACAACAAGACCATGGGCAAATATATGATGTATTTCTGCACCTCGTCGACGTACAAAAAATCCTCGCTCTGTTTTGCCACCGCAGATGCACCCGAAGGGCCCTACACCTTCAAGGATATCATCCTGGATTCCGGCTTCACGTACCAGACCGTCAAACAAACGGATTTTTACAAGTACCACGACAAAAAGGAACTGAAGAACTATCTGGACGGCAGCGATTACGACAACCTGCTCTGGCCGAACTGCATCGACCCCACCGTGTTTTACGACAGGGACGGAAAAATGTGGATGTGCTATGGCTCCTGGTCCGGAGGTATTTTCCTGCTGCAGATCGATGAGAGCACGGGCTACCCGATCCATCCCGCCGAGGACGCCGACAACGAAGTGGACGCATATTACGGCAAACACCTGCTGGGCGGCGGGCACAATTCCATCGAAGGCCCGTACATTCTTTACGATCCGTCGACCGACTACTATTACCAGTTTGTTTCCTACGGACAGCTGCAGGCCAAGGGAGGCTATCAGATCCGTCTGTTCCGCTCCAAAGAAGTGGACGGCCCGTACGAAGACACAGAAGGGCAGACACTGGGTACGGTTGTGGATCATTCGACCTACGGCCTGAAGATGATGGGTAATTACACCTTCCCGGATATGATGGACACATACATGGCGCCGGGCGGGCAGTCCGCCTTTATCGACAGCGAGAGCGGAAAAATGTACGTAGTCTATCACCAGCGCTTCAAAAACGGAACGGAATTCCACGAGCCCCGCGTGCACCAGCTTTTTGCCAACAAAGAGGGCTGGCTGGTCGCCGCCCCGTTCGCGACGTCAGGTGAGACGCTGAATGAAAAGGGATATACGGCAAAATACGCTGCAGGCACCTATTATCTTGTGGATCACGGCACGGACATATCGCGGAAGGTCCACAAATGCGAGACAGTTACCCTGGCAGCGGACGGCACGGTGTCAGGCGACGAAAGCGGCACATGGGCGCTGGAAAAGGGCACGCCTTATGTGACGATCACTTACGGCGGCAATACTTTCAGCGGCGTGATGGTCGAAATGACGGATGAGTCCGGCAACGACACGATGTGTCTTACTGCGGCGGGGACAAATAACGAGACGGTCTGGGGAGTGCACTATTTCGGGAAGCAGAAATGAACGGGGCAGAAGAGAAAGAGAAAAATGCGGAGTTACGGATCTGTCGGCGCTGCCTGACGCGAGAACTTGCGGACAGCGCCCGTTTTTCGGATGTGTCGGAACTGGTCGCCGCCATTCCTGCTGAGGAGAGGGCTGCTGAACAAATTACAGCCGGGCGGCTTTCCGTATGCAAAGGCTGCGAGCGTCTGTTTGAAGGCATGTGTCTGCTCTGCGGCTGTTACGTGGAATACAGGGCGGCAAAGAAAAATGCTGACTGTCCCGGTCATTTTTGGACGTCGACCGGACTGTAGCTGATACGCACGTCGATGTCCTGCCTGTAGTTGCCGAAGTTTTTTCCATAGATCGTGAGTCCGCCCACGTGTGCGGCATCTTCCGGCACGGCCAGGCGGAATTTGACGATACTGTGATCATCCAGCTTGAAACTGTCGATATTGATATCCGAGATCCGAAGTCCGTCGATGAAAGAACCCTTGTGGTTGATCACAAGGAGCTTGAGCAGAACGTACTGGTTCCAGTTCGGATACCACCAGTCCGGGGTGAAGAGCCCCTTTACGTTGCCGAAATCCCCGGGCGAAGTCCAATGTCCGAGACACTGCCCATTCAGGTAAAAGTGAATGTCGGACGGCCAGACGTCGTTGCAGCCCGGAGCTTCCGATCCCAGTTCCAGGGAGATGCTGATCTGGTCGATACGGCTGGAAGCCGGGATAAAATTGGGGATCACATATTCCACGAATCCTTTGGTAAACCAGAGAATATCCGCATTGTAGCGGTCGGGGTGCGCAAAGTAACGCGCGTCGTCAACTTCTCCTATGAGAGAAACAGAGGAAGCCAGGCCGCAGGTGGGGTAGACCTGATAATCGGTGTAGTGGCCGACCTTGACCTGTGTACGATAGACATTTTTTTCATTGACGCTGTCGTCCTTCAGATCGATCAGAATGGAGTCCAGGTGTACGGAACAGATCTTCTGGTTGCCGTGGCCGCTGGCCTCCTGGGATACCGTGACAATTCCGCAGTCCTCGAGGCGCTTGATATGGCTTGTGAGCGCACCGTTCGTAATATGCAGATGGCTCGCGAGTTCGTTCATATTCATGCCGTCGTTTTCAAGCAGAGCCTTTATGATCTGGATGCGGACTTCCGAACCAAGCGATTTGAATACCTCCAGGCCGTCGTCCAGCGATGTGATGTGCATCATGATGTCTGCTCTCCCTTCTGACTCTGACGGAACTTCTGTTTCTTAATGACTGTTTTGCGGAAAAACCTGCCGGAATTAGGCGTACCAATTATATTTAGAACTTTACAAAAGGCTAAAAGACTCATCCTCCGGACTCCCTTCGGCAGATTCTTTTTTTATTATAGTCAAAGTGCGCAGTGTCAGTCAACAGGATTTAACAGAGCGGCGGGATCGTGACAAAGGGCGTATTCAGGCCTTTTAGGAAAAGCAGGTGCCTTCAGAAAGAGGAAAAGATCGTTAAAAACTTAGCATAGTTTAGGGAAAAGAAAAATATATTAGGAAAATCTAAAATTAATATTGACACCCAGTCGGTACGATTGCATATTATTGGCAGAAACAGCGCTGAAAAGTTTACAAAACAGGGTATAATGCACAAATTTAGTGCAAAATGCACAAGTTCCCGGCCGGGATTTTTTACAAAAGCACTAAATGTTGGCACGAATCAAAAGCAATTCACTAAATGCTAAAGGATTATCGCGGAGGTAAGAATTTGAAAGTGCCGCGGATGCGGTACTTTCAAATAGCAGCATCGGTGCCGGAGAGCGGCACCGGCTGCCCGATTCGGAGAATCTGAAGATTCTCCTCACGGAGGTAAAAGTATGAAGAAACAGTTACTCAGTGCGGTTCTTAGCGCGACAATGGTGGCTTCCATGGTCGTCGGCTGCGGCAGCACCAACGCACCCGAAGGCTCGGTATCAGATGCCACGGTCACTTCCGGTTCTGCAGCAACGTCTGCAGCAGCGGCAGCGGCAAGTTCGGAAGCTTCGGCTGATGCAACATCGGAGGCTTCTGCAGCAGAAACATCAGATGCTTCCGCTGCGGCCAGTTCCGAAGTACAGCCCACTGCGGTCACCACAGTCGGCAATGCATCCGGCACACACTTTGAAATGTGGTCTTTCGTAGAAGCACACAACTCTTTCTACGCAGGCATGGTAGACAAATGGAATAAGGAGAATCCTGACAAGCAGATCGAAGTCACATTCACGACTTATCCGTATTCCGACATGCACAACAAGCTGCTTATGTCCCTCAAGGCCGGCACAGGCGCACCGGATATCTGCGATGTGGAAATGGGCCAGGTCCCGAATATTTACGAAGGCCTCGACACATGGCTTTATCCTCTTGATGACGCCATGAAGCCGTATGCATCCGATATGCTGCAGTCCCGTCTGGCAGCCTACAAGGGCTCTGACGGAAAACAGTACGGCGCACCTTTCCACGTGGGCGCTACAGTCATGTACTGGAATATGGCGGAACTGAACAAGTACGGCATCACCAAGGACGATGTTGATGCAGTCAAGACCTGGGACGACTACACCGCACTCGGCAAGAAGTACATCGCTGCCAATACCGCAGACGGAAAGTATTTCACTTCTGCTGATACGGGCGGAACCGACTGGATGTGGCTGGCAATGGCAGAGTACGGCGAAGACTGGACCGGCGGATTTGACGGAACAGCCAACGTACAGCTCGACTCTGTGAAAAACATGCTCACCATGCAGCAGGAATGGCTCAAGGACGGCGTCGCAGAAGTTTCTCCGGATGGCCATGTAGACCTTGAAGCCGGCTACCAGAACATTCTGGACCACAACATCGTCTCCTTCCCGAAGGCTATGTGGTACATGAGCCGTTTCATCAACTATATGCCTGATGAAAAGGGCAACTGGTACATCACGAAGTGCCCTGTGTTTGAAGACGGTCAGAAGTGCTCCGTAGGTATCGGCGGCACCGGCACGGTTGTTACCCAGCAGTCCAAGGATCCTTCCCTTGCAGCAGACTTCCTGTGCTATGCAAAGATGAGCCCCGAAGGTGAGCAGGAGATCTGGAATCAGCTTGGATTCGATGTCTGCAACATCTCTCTCTGGACCGATGACACCTTTGCACACGACAAGACCAACCAGTACAACCAGTTCTTCCAGAACTATCCGTACGATGTACTGGCTTCCATCAAGGATGAGATCGGTACGATCATGACCGTTAAGATCAGCCCGGCGATCAATGACCAGATGAATACCACGACACTGAATGCAGTACTGGAGGACAGCGAGGATGTAGACCAGGCTCTGCAGGAAGCGCAGGACGCGATCGAACTTGAAGAGTAATCCAGTACCGGTTCGGAAGCTGCTTTGCTGAAAGGCTGCAGTTTCCGGACGGAGTAAGTACCAGATAAGGATAAAGGGTGTCCAAGGCGGCGGCGCTGCCCGCGACACCCTTTTTTAACAGGAATACATACCTGCAGATCCGGCGGGGTGCATTCCGGAAGGAGACATGATGAAGGCTAAGAAATTCCTTTACTCGCAGAAAACTGCGCCCTACGTTTTTGTTTTGCCGTTTATACTGAGCTTTATCATTTTCTGGGTCTATCCGCTGATCAGCGCGATCGTAATGAGTTTTCAGAACATAGGCGCGATCACGGTACAGTGGGTCGGGTTCAAAAACTACGCAAAGCTCCTGAAGGACAGCGTGTTCCACATTGCCCTGGCAAACAGCTTTGAATATATGCTTTTCACCTGTCTACTGCTGATCCCGTTCCCGATGCTTTTTGCCGTCCTGATGGACAGCAATCTCGTAAAGGCAAAGGGTGTATGGAAGGCGGTCCTTTATATCCCCGCCCTGACTTCCGTCGTTATTTCCGGCACACTGTTCCGCCTGATGTTTTCCGAATATAAGACAGGACAGATGAATGTGCTGATGACGCAGCTGGGCCTGCAGACCGTCAAGTGGCTGAAGATCAAGTGGACCAGCGAGATCGCCCTGCTGCTCCTGTGCTGCTGGAGGTGGACGGGCGTCAATATGCTCTACTTCCTTTCAGGTCTCAAATCCATCGACAAGGAACTGTATGAATCGGCAGAGATGGACGGCGCCTCAGGCTGGTCGAAATTCAGATATATTACGCTGCCGCTGATCCGTCCTACGACGATCTACGTGCTGACGATCAGTATCTATGCGGGACTTGCCATGTTCCTTGAAAGCTTCATGCTGTGGGCCGGCAACAGTTCGCCGAACAATATCGGACTTACCATCGTGGGCTACCTGTACAAGCGCGGCATCGAGAAAGACCAGATGGGCTATGCGTGTGCAGTCGGTGTCGTCCTCATGGTGATCGGCCTCATCATCAACTTTATACAGCTCTATCTGAACGGATCTTTCAAGAAGGAGGAAAAGTAAATGACTGACAAAACTTCTTCCAAAGCGATCCCGGAATCTGACAAAACAGGCATGCATGCAAAAAGAGGCGTACTCAGCGTGATCGCTACGCTGTGGTTCGCGATTCTCAGCGCGCTGATCTTTTTCCCGATCTTTGCGGGGCTCATTGCTTCTTTCAGACCCGGCAGAGAACTGATCCGCCGCGGACTCAGTGTCAATCTTGATATTTCCACAATGAACCTGAACAACTACAACTACCTGATGAGCGGGAATGCGGATTCGCAGAAATACTGGATGTGGTTCCGCAACAGCCTGTACCTGACTCTGCTGACTACCGTGCTGACGCTGCTGGTATGTTATTTTGTCGCGTACGGTATTACAATGTATGAGTTCAAGCTCAAGAACCTGCTGTTTTTCCTGGTCATTGCAACGATGATGGTGCCGTTCGAGATCCTGATGCTTCCGCTTTACAAGGAAGTGATCAACCTGAAGCTGATCGATACGACGGCAGGCGTCATTCTGCCTGGCCTGTGCGCGGCCTCCACGATCTTCTTCTTCCATCAGTACATGCTTTCGCTTCCCAAGGAACTGCTGGATGCAGGCAGGATCGACGGCGCGAACGAGTACTATATTGCAGTCAGGATCATGATGCCCATCACGAAGCCGGCATTTTCGGCCATGGCCATCCTTACCGCCATGGGTTCATGGAACAATATGCTGTGGCCGCTCCTCGTATACCGCAGTGCTTCGAAGTTTACGCTGACCATAGGCCTGAATACGCTGCTTACGCCTTACGGCAACAATTATGATATGCTGATCGCGGGATCCATGATGGCCATTGTGCCGATCCTGATCCTGTTCCTGGCCTTCCAGCGCTATATCATCGACGGCATGACGGCAGGCGCCGTAAAAGGATAAAAAGAGAAAAGAGGTATTGTTATGTCAAAAGCTTCCATGGTTGTGGATAAGGATTTCAGGACAGCCGAGATCGACAAAAGAATATACGGTTCGTTCATCGAGCATCTCGGAAGAGCCGTCTACAACGGCATCTATGAGCCGGGACACCCGTCGGCGGACGAAGACGGATTCCGCAAGGACGTCATCGAACTGGTAAAGGAGCTCGGTGTGCCGATCGTGCGCTACCCGGGCGGCAATTTCGTCTCCAATTTCTTCTGGGAGGATTCGGTGGGGCCGAAGGAAAACCGGAAGCCGCGCCTCGATCTGGCCTGGAGGACGCTCGAGACCAATGAATTCGGTATCGACGAATTTCAGAAGTGGTGCAAAAAAACGGATTCACAGGTCATGATGGCGGTAAACCTGGGCACGCGCAGCACGAAGGATGCCCTGAACCTGCTGGAGTACTGCAACCTCGATACGGATACAACCTATGCAAAAATGCGCCGTGAAGGGGGACACAAGGAACCCTACAATATCAAAACATGGTGCATGGGCAATGAGATGGACGGCCCCTGGCAGGTCGGACACAAGCCGGCGGCTGAGTACGGACTGCTGGCGGCGGAGACAGCCAAGGCCATGAAGATCATGGATGATTCGCTGGAGTTTGTGCTCTGCGGCTCCTCCAACATCATGATGCCGACCTTCCCGGAGTGGGAGAGGATCACACTCGAGGAAGCCTATGACTACGTGAATTATGTATCGCTGCACCAGTATTACGGAAACGACGCCGGCGATACGGCGGACTTCCTGGCCAGCACGCTGGATCTCGAGGAATTCATTCATACGGTGATCTGCACGATCGACTATGTCAAGGCGAAGAAGAGATCTGACAAACAGATCAACCTGAGCTTCGACGAGTGGAATGTCTGGTATCACACGATGAAGAGCGACAATGAGAAGATGGCCCGGGAGCCGTGGGACAGACATCCGCACCTGCTGGAAGACCATTACAATTTTGAGGATGCGCTGCTGGTCGGCCTGATCCTCATCACTTTCCTGAAGCATGCGGATCGTGTGAGGATCGCCTGCCTTGCGCAGCTGGTCAATGTCATCGCGCCGATCATGACGGAGGACGACGGGCCGGCATGGCGCCAGACGATCTACTATCCGTTCCTGCAGGCGTCAAAATACGGCAGAGGCTATGCGCTGCAGTGCCCTCTCACCGGCGCGGTGCACGATACCTCTAAGCACAGCGATGTCAGCGATGTGGACGCCACGGCGGTATGGAACGAAGAGAAGAAGGAAGTCACGGTTTTTGCGGTAAACAGAAGTTTGACCGAAACGGTCGATTTCAGCTGCGACCTGCGCTCCTTCGGAAATGTAAAGGTCGTGAAGCATACGGAAATGGCCGGCTACAATGTCAACGCGGAAAACAGCGCCGCATCCGATACGGCGGTGGCGCCGAAGGACAGCTCGGATCACAGCCTTGACGGCGGCCGTCTGGATGTCCATTTCAAGCCTCTCTCCTGGAACGTGATCGTATGCAGTGCGGAATGAAGATCGGGAGTAAGGCCATCATTTAAGGCAATTCTCCGGCAGGAACTCCTTCCCCGGAATTGCAGTCGGATCGCGAAAGCCCCGGTGCGTATGCACCGGGGCTTTCGATTGGAAGAAACGTGTTTTGACTGATCCGGAAAATCACCCGGAGATCAGCCCATTACGACGCTGACTTCCACTTCTTTTTTACTGCTGTCATACGGGATCACATGCCCTTCCACGGGAGTACCGTCCACGGTCATGGACTTTACGCCTTTTTCAACCTGATCAGGGTTGGTGACGCTGATATGGTAGACGACATCGCGGAAGGTGCGGTTGATGGTGAAATCGCCAAAATCCTTCGGCACGCAGGGATCGACGGACAGGCCGCGGTGGGTCGGGTACAGTCCCAGAATGTACTGCGAAATATCCGTGAAGGTCCACGCTGCGGTGCCGGTGAGCCAGCTGTTTTTGCCTTCCCCGAAGTATTTTGCGTCGCGGCCGGCTACCATCTGGCAATAGACATAAGGCTCGGTGCGGTGGATCTCGCTGATGTCTTCAATGAAAGCGGGGCAGGTCTTGCGGTAGATCTCAAACGCTCTGTCACCGTGCCCGCATACGGTCTCCGCGATGGAGACCCAGGGATTGTTGTGAGAGAAGATGCCGGCATTTTCCTTGTATCCCGGCGGATAGGAGCTGATCTCGCCGAGTTCGACGTGATAGCGGGTATACGCGGGCTGCAGGATCATAATGCCGTATTTGGAATCCAGTTTTTCACTGACGGAATCCAGCGCCTTGTCTGCAAGGCCTTCCTTTACGCCGATGCCTGCGAATACGCAGAAGCCCTGCGGCTCGATGAAGATCTGTCCTTCCTCGCATTCATGGGAACCGACCTTGTCGCCGTGTGCATCGTAGGCGCGCAGGAACCAGGCACCGTCCCAGCCGTCCTTCAGGACAGCTGCGTACATATCCTGCACTTCCTTACGGGCGCGTGCAGCCTCGGCTTCATCGCCGCGGATCTCGCACAGCTGCGCGTATTCCTCGCCGTATTTGACGAACATGCCGGCAATGAATACTGATTCCGCAACCGGGCCTTCGCTGGGCCCGAAGATCTGGAAAGATTCGCCGGGGTGCTCGGAGAAGCAGTTGAGATTCAGGCAGTCGTTCCAGTCGGCACGGCCGATCAGAGGAAGCTTGTGAGGTCCCTTGTGTGAAATGGTGTAATTCAGCGAACGTTTCAGGTGCTCCATCAGCGGCTGCGCAGCGGAAGCGTCGCTGTCAAAAGGCACGCTTTCATCCAGGATGCTGTAGTCGCCGGTTTCTCTGGTATAGGCACTGACTGCGGCGATCAGCCACAGCGGATCGTCATTGAAGCCGCTGCCGATGCCGGCATTGCCCTTTTTGGTCAGAGGCTGATACTGGTGATAGGCACTGCCGTCCTGGAACTGGGTAGATGCGATATCGATGATCCTTTCGCGGGCACGCTCCGGGATCAGGTGCACGAAACCGAGCAGATCCTGGCAGGAATCGCGGAATCCCATGCCACGGCCGATACCGGACTCATAGTAGGAAGCGCTGCGGCTCATGTTGAAGGTGATCATGCACTGATACTGGTTCCAGGTGTTGACCATGCGGTCGACTTCGCTGCAGCCGGATTTTATCGTGTAGCGGGAGAGCAGCGTCTTCCAGTATGTCCGCAGCTCTTCGAATTTCGCTTCCACCTGGCTGTCTGTTTTGTAGCGGTCCAGCATTTTCAGGGCGCGTTTCTTGTTGATGACGTTCTTGCTTTCCCACTTTTCGGCTTCCGGGTTTTCGATGTAGCCGAGAACGAAATCAAAGGATCTTGTTTCGCCGGGAGCCAGGTCGATATTAAGCTGATGCGCTGCGATGGGAGACCATCCGCTTGCCATGGAATTGCGGCATCCGCCGTCCAGGATCGCCTGCGGCCTGTCAGCCCCGTTGTACATGCCTATGAATTCGGAACGAATGGTGTCGAAACCGTTGATCTCCGAATTGACGGAATAGAGTGCGTACATATTCCGGCGCTCGCGGTATTCGGTTTTGTGATAGATGGTGGAGCCGACAACCTCGACTTCGCCGGTACTGAGATTGCGCTGGAAGTTTTCGCAGTCGTCGGAGGCATTCCACAGGCACCACTCCACATAGGAATAGAGGCGGATCGATTTCGGCGTGCTGCTCAGGTTCGTAAGCTTGACCTGCTGGATCTCGCAGGTGTCATTCAGCGGCACAAAACTGAGTACCTCGGCCTTGATGCCGTTCTTGCGGCCGGTAAAGCGGCTGTAGCCGAGACCGTGTCTGCACTCGTAGGAATCCAGGTCTGTCCGGGTCGGCTGCCAGGCGGGATTCCAGAGCAGGTCGCCGTCCTGAATGTAAAAATACTTGCCGTTGTTGTCATAGGGTACGTTGTTGTAGCGATAGCGTGTAATGCGCAGCAGTTTTGCATCCTTATAGAAGGAATAACCGCCCATGGTATTGGAGATGAGGCTGAAGAAGTCTTTGTTTCCGAGATAGTTGATCCAGGGCAAAGGAGTCCTGGGTGTCGTGATCACGTATTCCTGACTGGCATCATCAAAATAACCGAATTTCATAGAATCTGTCCTCCCTTGACACCTTTTTGACTGAATTTAAGCAGTTCTCCGAAAACGATTAAGCGACTTTGTACCAAATTCGCTTTTATTATACACTTAACCGTTTACTAAATGCAACCGTATTCGTACGACGTATCTGAATGAAAATGACGGCTTATATTACATGTGTTATGCAAAATTAACAGCATAGGTAGCAAAGAAACATGAAATTTCGTAGATTGTCCCCAAAAATTTAACTTACTTACTTGTAATTTGGGAAATAGTGTTATATGCTTAAAAACGTAAACGATTTCGATTATCAGAGGGACAGACGGGGGTTTGTGATGGTATCACTGAAGGATATTTCAGCAGCCTGTGGCGTATCCATTGCTACAGTGAGCAAGGCGCTGAACAACCACAGCGACATAAGCGTGGAAACTAAGGAGCACATCCGCAAGGTGGCGAATGACCTTGGCTATTATCCGAATTCCGCCGCCAAAGCTCTTAAGACAAACCGGTCATATAACATCGGCGTGCTTTTTGTGGACGATGCGCAGAGCGGTCTCACACATGACTTTTTTGCCAACATCCTCGACAGTTTCAAACGTACCGCGGAAGCAAAAGGGTATGACCTGACCTTTATCAACAGCTGCAAAACAAGAAGCAACAGGATGTCTTATCTGGCGCACTGCAGGTACCGCGGCTTTGACGGGATCTGCATTGCCTGCGTCAACTTTTACGATCCCGAAGTGGTGGAACTGGTCCGCAGCGATCTTCCGATCGTCACGGTCGACCATGTTTTCAACAACCGTACGGCAGTTATCTCGGACAATGTCAAGGGCATGCACGATCTCCTGGCCTACGTATATGAGAAGGGTCACCGCAAGATCGCCTATATTCACGGCCTGGATTCTGCCGTTACACACAGCCGCCTGTCCAGCTTTTTCAAGACGACGGACGATCTGGGCATTGCGATCCCGGATTCCTATGTCAAAGAGGCTCCGTACCGCAGCACGATCGAGACATACCAGAAGACTCTCGAGCTCCTCGACCTGCCGGATCCGCCGACCTGCATTCTCTATCCGGACGACTTTTCGGCATTCGGCGGCATCAATGCGATCAGTGAGCGCGGGCTGTCGATCCCGGAGGACATATCGATCTGCGGCTATGACGGGATCCGCGTTGCACACCATATAGAACCGCAGCTGACCACGATCCGGCAGGACACCGAAACGATCGGCAAGGATGCGGCTGAGGAACTGATCGCCCTGATCGAACATCCCAAGACGACCCTCGTGCGCGAGGTGGTCGTGGAAGGGGCCGTTTACCCGGGCAAGACCGTGAAAGACATCAATTAGATTTTCAGCAGAAAGATCCCGGCAGAGACCTGAAGGTCAAAATATAAAGAAACCGCATGCAGCTTTTTCAGCCGTATGCGGTTTCTTCTATGCTTTTTTGTTTTGCCTTGTCTGTCCCGGGCTGCGGAAGCAGTTTGCGGATGCTGTTAGTCCTGCGGTGCCGCTTTCTGGTTCACGGCGTCGTCGGGAGATACGTAATCAAAATGGTTGGAGCTCCAGAGCTTTTCAGCCGTAGGCGTCCAGTTCTTTGCGTAGTCCACGCACTTGTCCACAAGGTGGTCGACCGGCTCCGGCGACTCCATATCGGTGGAAGGAGCATTGGTGTCGTGGATGATCTTGCGGAGCTTTTCAGGGTTCTCAAGCATCGGGCAGGGTCTCAGGAAGTCGTCGTTGAAAGGCTGTCCGGCCTGGTAAGCCTTGAAGAGCGGCTGCTGCAGGCATTCCAGCAGGGTCTTGTCCTTGATGTTGGCCTGTGAATAGTGTACGAATACGCAGGGCTCGACATCGCCGTTCGGGTTGATGTGGCAGTAGTACTTGCCTCCGGCTATGCAGCCGTGTACAAATTCGCCGTCATTCTGGAAATCGATCGCGAAGATCGGCTTTCCGGTGTCATAACCGCGGATCTCACGCACCCTGTGGTACATATACTCACGTTCTTCAGGGGTGAGCAGGAGAGCAGGCGAAGCCGCATTTCCGACGGGCATGTAATGGAAGTACCAGGTAAACTCCACACCTTTGCTGATGAGCATATCCAGGAATTCATCGGAGGTGACGACCTTGTAGTTCACGGATGTGTAGCAGATGGAAGTGCCGAACAGCAGCTTGTGGGCCTTGAGGATGTCAAAGGCCTTCATGACGGCATCAAAATGTCCGTCGCCGCGGCGGCCGTCGTTTGCTTCTTTGAAGCCTTCGATCGAGATGGAAGGAACAAAGTTCGCAACGCGCAGCATGTCTTCGGCAAACTTGTCATCGATCAGCGTGGCGTTCGTGAATGCCATGAAAGCGGAAGTGTTGTGCTTCTCGCAGAGCTTGATGATGTCGTTCTTACGGGTGAGCGGTTCGCCGCCGGTCATGACCCAGGCGTGGATACCAAGTGCTTCGCCCTGTGTGATGACACTGTCGAGCTGTTCGTAGGTAAGGCTCTTTGTGTGGCCGTATTCCGCTGCCCAGCAGCCGGTGCAGTGCATGTTGCAGGCGGAAGTGGGGTCGATCAGAATGACCCACGGAATGGATACGCCGTATTTCTTGGAATTCTCAGCAACCTTGTGGAAACCGCGGAAACCGGCTTCGTAGCCGAGATTCAGCAGTGCCATCTTGAGGATCCTGGGATCGGTGTTGTCAAGAATGTTGTTGGTGTACTGCATGTATTTACTGTTGGGATCACGGAAAACATTTCTCAGGTTCTCATATGCTTCCGGTCTCCAGGTATCCCCCAGAGTCTTCTCCATAAGATCAATGATCTTGATCATATTCTTGGAGCGGTCTTTGTTGACATTTTTAATAGCGGCATCGATGAGGACGCTGAGTGTCGCTCTTTCCGCAGCGTGCGGTAACTGAATTGCCATACTTTTACCTCTTTTCTGTTGTCTATCTTATTGGGATCGCATCAGTGGATATTATGACCCACGCTTTTAGCATCTTAGCATTCGAAAGCCGCTGCCACAATGGACACTTCGCCGAATTTGTGGGAAAGTGCCGTCTGCAGGGACTCACAGCCAGTGCAAAACAGGGTGCAGGGAGTGGTCGCTGTCGTCGATCGTCAGGACGATATATGTTTTCCTGCGGTCGGGCTGACGGGGAAGGGAGAGGGAACCGGGATTGAGGACGAGGATGCCGTCCCGGTATTCGATCACGGGCTCGTGCGTATGCCCGAAGATCACGATGCCGGCACCTTTTGCGGCCGCGGCGCTGACCAGCGTTCCGATCCCGCCGTACAGGCCGTAGCGGTGGCCGTGCGTCAGGAAGACCGTGCTCCGGTCGAGCAGAAAAGTCTCTTCCGTCGGCGCGGTACTGCAGTAGTCGTTCCCGCAGACGATGTGAAAACCGCCGCGGGCAAAACTGCGCGCCCAGGCGGCATACCAGCTGTCGCTGCCTGCGCTGTCGCCGGCGTGGATAAGCACGTCAAAACTGCCGGGTCCTTCCTTTTTTCTGATCGTGGCGATGCCGCTGTCGTCGCCGTGTGTATCACTGATGATCAGCACCTTCATACTGTGCCGTACCTTTCCCGCAGCGCGGTGATCATGGCCCGCATGCCCTGCCCGCGATGGCTGATCCTGTTCTTTTCTTCGGGCGGGATCTCTGCGGAAGTGCAGCCATACCGGGGAAGGTAAAAAATGGGGTCGTAGCCGAAACCGTGGCTGCCGGCGATGGCGTGAGCTATGCGTCCTTCCATGACGCCGCGCACCGTGAATTCCGTATCATCCGGGAGGACGGCGGCGATCGCGGCAACGAAACGCGCGGAACGTTTTTCGTCCGGGACATTTCTGAGCAGTTCAAGGATGTGCTGCATTTTATAGGAATAGGAAGTGTCCCGTCCGAGCCAGCGCGCGGAGAGAATGCCGGGAGCCCCGTCCAGTGCGTCGATCACAAGGCCCGAATCATCGGAGACGACAACTGCCGGGATGTCCGGGTCAAGGCCGTGCGATCCAAGGAAGGCGGCGCGCCCGCCGGGATCCTTCGGAAGAAGGGCGGCGCAGGCCCGTGCTTTGATCAGTGCGTTCTCTTCGAAGGTCGTGCCGTCTTCCTCGGGATCGGAGAGAATGCCCGCATCCTTCATGGTACATACACGGATATCCGGATCATCCACGATCTCGGCAACCTCGTCCGCTTTTCCCTGGTTGCCCGTGGCAAGTATGATCTGCAGTGACATGACAGCTGTATCCCCCTTTCGGTCTTTTCAGCCCTGCCGGTGTCCCGACGGCTTCGGCCCGGGGAACATGTAAAAATAAGTTTTCAGCATACCGTTGTAGATCTTGCGGTTTTTGGCGGCCTTCAGACCGATCGCGCGTTCGCAGTCTTCGAAGGAAGTGATCACATAGAGGGACCAGGCATCCAGTGCCCGGAAACGCTCCCCGAGCGTGCGGTAAAGCGCTTCGATCTCTTCTTTGTCCGATGCGTCATGTGCACTTTCGGACATGCCCCGCGCCTGCGCAATGCTGATCGGCGTGTTGCTGCCGGGCGTAAAGGAAGCAATGCGCTCCCCGTACGGAGGATTTGTAAGAATAAAACCGTATTTTTTCGGATGGGAGAGCTGCGCAACGGAACGGACCTGCAGATGGATCAGCTTCTCCACACCAGCGGAACGGGCGTTTTCCCGTGCGCAGGCAATCGCATCGGGGTCGATATCATACCCCTGAATGTCCGTATCAACGCTGAGATCGATGTTTTCACCGGCTTCGTCCCGTACGTCCTTCCAGACGCGCGGCGAGAGAATGCCGGTCCACTTTTCAGCCGTAAATTCGCGGGAGAGGCCCGGGGCTATGTTTGCCGCCATGAGGGCCGCCTCAATGGGGATCGTGCCGCTTCCGCAGAACGGATCCACAAGAATGCGGTCAGCGCGCCAGGGCGTCAGCATGAGTAGCCCGGCAGCCAGATTCTCGGCAATGGGAGCCTTCACCGTCAGTTTGCGGTAGCCTCTCTTGTGCAGAGATTCTCCCGTCGTGTCGATGCCGACTGTCACGACATCTTTATATAGGAAGACACGGACCGGGAACGCCGCGCCGTCTTCGGGGAACATGCCCCTGTGATAGCGTACGTTCATGTTGTCGACCATGGCTTTTTTCATGATGGACTGGATGTCGGAAGGAGAGAAAAGAGCGCTCTTTACGCTGGAGGCTTTGGTGACCCAGAATTTGGCATCGGAAGGCAGCAGGCTGTTCCACGGCAGCGCGCGGGTACCTTCGTAGAGTTCATCGAAGGTCGAAGCGTGAAAAGAACCGACCTTGAGAAGAATGCGTTCCGCGGTGCGCAGCGAAATGTTGGCGCGTGCGATCGCATCCTCATCGCCGGCGAAGGAAACGCGGCCGTCCGATACTTCCGTGATCTCGTAGCCGAGATCATATATTTCCTGTTTCAAAACACTTTCCATGCCGAAATGGCAGGGAGCGATCAGTTCAAAACGCTGCATGTGCACCTCCGGATACGGAGAAATTGTAGCATACGAGCCGTTTTTCCGATACAGAAAAAGGCAGGCGCGAAAAAATAAACTGCAAAAGAGTCCCCTGAAAAGGCATGTTTGTA
>JALCRM010000015.1 GCA_022652545.1 Lachnospiraceae bacterium | reverse complement strand
CCTGATCGGTATCACGGATGAAGATAATGAAAGCACTGCCGACAGAATGATCGAGAAGATGCTGAAGCTGCGCATTTTTGCGGACAGTGAGGGAAAAACAAATCTGGACCTGTCCGCTGTACAGGGCGGTCTTCTTCTGATCTCCCAATTCACGCTCTATGCGGACTGTCGCAAGGGAAATCGCCCGTCCTTTGTGCACGCAGGCCAGCCGGATCACGCAAAAGCGATCTATGACTATATTGTGAGGAAGTGCAGTGAGAGGGTAGCGGATACGGCGCAGGGAAGTTTTGGGGCGGATATGCAGGTAAAACTGGTCAATGACGGGCCATTTACAGTTGTTTTGGATTCAGTGGAACTGGGGTTCTGACCAAAGGAGGGTGGATCATGGCATTTTGCAAGTTTTGCGGAAAAGAACTTGTAAACGGGAAATGCACCTGTGAGGAGTGGAAGGCGGCGAACAGTCAGGCGCCTCAGCCTGGGCCGACGCAGGCATCAGCGGCGGACACCGCTCCGGTTTCTTCGGAACAGGCGGCACCTGAACGGGCGGCGGGCGTGAATTCAGCGCCGCAGCCTTCCAAAGCTGCTTTTCGCATAGCGGATGTGCTGACCTGTCTGCTTGGAGGCATTGTATCGCCCATTGATTCGATCGTCAGACAGCTTCCGAACAATGATCCCTGGACCGGGATCATCCTTGGGATCACGCAGGCTGTGCTGATCTTCCTGCTTTCACTGATCCATATACCTTTTATCAGCGATGGATCTACGCTGAAAGACCGCGCCCTGATCGGTGTTTTTGCGTTGCTGATCGTCCTTATAGGGATCGTGGTCACAGCCGCAGTGACTTTCCTCGTCAAGCTTCTGACGAAGGAAAAACCGAATTTCCTGAATGTTCTTTCTGCCTTCGGAAGAGCCACCGTTATGGGCTCTCTGTTTATAGTACTGTCCTTTGTATTCGGCTATTTTGCGCCGGATATCGCTGTTTTGATGCTGCTGCTGGCGATAATGTCCTGGATGATCCAGAGCGTCTTTGTCGTAGATCTGGAAGAGGAGAGAACCGGGAAGAGCCTTAAATTCTGGACCTCTTTCCTGTCTGCAGTGGCTGTTCTGATCGTGCTTTATCTGCTGGCCTTGCTGTTTGCAAAATATACCGCAAGCCAGTATCCGCTCGGCGGACTCGGAAGCATGTGGTAAAATCTGACGCGATTAAATTAAGGCAGTCTGGATTCCGGCGGTTTACTCCGGCAGGGTCCAGGCTGTTTTTGTTATCAAAAATGTCGCTTCCCGTGCGACCTTATTCCGGATAACATGGGTTATTCTTTTTCTGCAGCGTAAACAACAGAATGCCCTGTGGCAGAAAAGAGGCAAGCAGATGAATAAAGAGCATACGGAACTGGTATTTATTCTGGACCGGAGCGGTTCCATGGGTGGTCTGGAATCCGATACCATCGGGGGCTTCAATGCAATGCTTATGAAACAGAGGGCGCTGAAGGGAGAATGCCGTATAACGACAGTGCTTTTCAACAGCGAACTTACTGTTTTGCATGACAGGATCGATATTGAGGCGGTGCAGCCGATCACAGAGAAAGAGTATGCCGTCGGAGGATGTACGGCACTGCTGGATGCGATCGGCACCACGATCGACAGGATCGTGAAAGACCGGAAGAAATCGCCGGAAGGATACCGGGCAGGGAAGGTGATGTTTGTGATCATCACCGATGGGCTGGAAAATTCCAGCAGAGAATACTCTTCAAAACGCATCAGGCAGAAGATCAGTGAGCAGAAGGAAAAATACGGTTGGGAATTTATTTTTCTCGGCGCGGACCTCAGCGCGGTGGAAACGGCAGACGACCTCGGCATCAGCCGCAATCGGGCTACGGTATACAATTCCGACCATGCAGGCACGCGGCTCAATTACGAGGTCATGAGTGAAGCTGCTGCACAGTTCCGGACAAACGGAATGATGGATGAGGACTGTTTGGCGCCGATCCGGGAAGATGCGGAGAAACGACGCGGACGGAAGGAAGAATGCAAAAGATAACGTTAAAATGCAATAAATTGCTGAATATGTATTAAAATTTAGACTATAGTAATATCAGTTGTATACAGATTTCAATATTGTAATTTATGCAAGGCAGCTATTCTGGAAGCTGGGAGGTATGGGAATGCATTTAAGGAATATCAGGATTGTGGCATTACTTTTCATATTATTTCTCGCATTTGGAAAACCGGCGATGGCTGCAGCGGGCTCTTCTGCAAGAACAGATGTAAATGCGGTTTATCACAATGCGGGTCCGCTTGAAATCTATCTGTCAGATGATGAGATCTTTATCCCCGATACGACCAGACCAATAACCGGTATGACGGAATACGTGGTAACAGATGGAAAACCTTCTGTATTCAGAATATCGCATTGTACATACGATGCAGAGAAGAACCTTGTTCAGATAGTATCGGATTCAGCAGAGACAAGCCAAAATACTCTGATCATTACCTATAATGCCAATCATCAACCACTTACTTACAAACTTTATATTGAGGATGGTACCGTTGACGAGTTTGGCGATTTTGTGTATGGAAAAGACGGGAAATGTCAGTACAGCGATCTGCATGGCTGGGAAGGCAGTATTCAACATAGCACGTACCTGTACAATAATCTGAATCAGATCATCAAGGCATCGTATAAGGATTCAACTACATCCGGTTCGAACACTTATGCTTACAATTCTTCCGGAAAGCCACTTTCCAAAAGCAATACGCAGGGAGATCGTGTTGTCTACAGTTATGATGCAGAGGGCAATATAATTTCAAGCCTATATACGATGGGAAGTTTACCGACCAGCAAGTATTATATTGCTACGTTTTATCAATATTGATCAGAATATATTATGATGAAAGACGCCCGGATTTCCGGACGTCTTTTTTATTCTTGTTGACATTGATCGTGGGACCGCTTATACTCCATTTATTAAATAACTTAATTAATGAATTACAGAGACTTCTTTTGTCATGCAGTCAACAGCAAAAGTACATGGCGTCCGGAGTTATCGTTCAGGGGCATAAAGTGAGGTGATAGCATGAAAGCCATATCATCAGCCGATATGAAACAGATTAATCGGAAAACAGTTTTTGATCTGGCAAGGAAAAAGCGTCAGGTGACAAGGGGTGAATTGTCGGAAATGACCGGGTTAAGCGGGCCTTCCATAATGGCAATTGTAAATGAGTTCATGGGAAAGGGCATTCTTACAGATACCGGGAAACAAAATGGATCACTTGGAAGAAGCCCGCTTACATATGCTTTCAATCCGGATTGCATGTTATCCATAGGGATTGAATTCGAGGGCAATGGCTTATCTGTCGGCCTGGTAAACCTGGATGGAAAAATACGTTTTCAGACAGTGTCACGCATACCATCAGATCTGGGTGCCGATTTTTTCCACATTCTGGATGACAGTATAGACAAAATCAACGGTATGGCGGAACAGAAGCACCTCTCATACAACGGGATCGGCATCGGCATTCCGGGAGCAGTAAGCTCTGAAAGCAAGATCGTTTATTTTGCCCCGTTTGTAGGAATATATGACGCTGTGGATATTTCCGCACCGATCAATAAGCTGGCTGATCATTACAAAAAGTCTGTATTTATAGAAAACGATGTTAATTGCAGTGCGGTCGGCGAATATTATATCGGAAACTCGAAGGATGTTTCCGAGGACCTTTTATATATATCCGTAGGTTCCGGCATTGGTGCGGGAATTATTCTGAATGGCCAGCTGCGCAGAGGGAAAAGGGATCTGTGCGGAGAAATCGGATATTTACTGAAAGATATTCGGGAGCCTGTTTCTCGTAAGCAGACAGGATGGCTTGAAAGACATCTTTCATATGAATACCTGTGCGAACATTTTGAAAACTATAAACAGAACGGAACAATATCACCGGAAATGCAGGATTACGTTGTTCAGACTTTAAGCCCTTTTGCAGCCAATATAATAAATACTCTCGATCTGGATAATGTTGTTATCGGCGGGCAGTTGATGGAAAAAGGCGGGGGAAAAATGATCCGGGCACTAAGCGATGCAATCAGCAGGCTGTCTCTGTCACAGATCCGGATCAGCGGCTGCAGAACGGAATATGTCGGTGTTATCGGAAGCGCCCTACTGGCATCTGACAAATTATGGAGTACGATCCTGTGATCCGGATAAGGTGGATGAATGAATACTTTACTTACTGGTGCAGTTGATATCGGAGGAACCAAAATACAGGCAGGGATCGTAGACAATACCGGCAGCATCATTATCTCGCAGAGTTTCCCAACTGCCGCGAATACGCAAAGTGCGGCACAGGCTATGGATAAAATCGCAGAAATGCTGAAAGTACAATGCGCAACCCGCAATATAAGAATGGCGTCATTGAGAGGAATCGGCATATCCTGCAGCGGCCCGGTCGATTATGAACAGGGCATTATTGAAAATCCTTATACGCTACCCGGATGGGACGGTTTTCCGGCTGCTGCCTATCTGCTGGAGAAAACAGGACTTCAGGTCAGGATGGACAATGATGCGAACGGTGCGCTTCTGGGAGAAATATTGCTGCGTGATCTGTATGACGAAAGAGTATTGATGATCACGATCGGGACCGGCATAGGGGTTGCTTTCTGGTATGAGAAGCACCTGTACCGCTGTGGCCGTTATCATCCTGAGATGGGGCATATCATTGTTGCATCCCGGGATAGAAAATGTTACTGCGGTCACGCCGGATGTTTTGAAAGCTGTTGTTCAGGGAAAGCCATGAATGAACGAGCTGAAGAATCCGGATTTCATGATTTTGATGATCTCTACCGGCAGGCACAGAAAGGAGATGTGAGAGGTCAGGAAACTGTAAGATCGATCATGCAGGATATGTCCAATGGCATCTGGAGCCTGAACATTATTTTTAAACCGAATATTATCATCTTTGCAGGAGGATTTTCTGTAAAATATTTTTCATTTATCAAAGATATCGTTCTGAAGGACAGCCTTGGAAAAAGTGATTTTCTGAATGATTTTACGATACTGCCGGCCGGTGAAAACCGCAATCCGGCGTTAGCCGGAGCAAATATGATGTTTTGTGATGCCGGCAGACAGATCCCGGATCCTGCGTCGGTGCATACGGTACTTCCGTGAAAGCACAGTACGATGGTCAATTCATTAACTCATTACAGAAAGGAAAAAGAAAGATGAAAAACTATAGCAAACTGAAGATCGTAATGATCGGTGCCGGGAGCTGCCAGTTTTGCCCGGTAACTCTGTCAGATATCCTGTTAAGCGATGAGATCAATTCTGTGCCGCTGGAAGTGTGTCTGATGGACATCGATGCCCATGCCCTGGATGTCAGTACTGCTTTTGCCAAAAAGGCACTGAAAATATCAGGAAGAGACGTTAATCTCTGGTCTACAACGGATCTTGATGCAGCCCTCGCAGATGCAGATTTTGTGGTTTCGGCGATCGAAGTCGACAGGTACCATTACTGGTCGATGGATTTCCATATTCCGAGAAGATACGGCTTTCGGCAGGTCTACGGAGAAAACGGGGGACCCGGAGGAATGTTTCATACGCTTCGCAACCTCGGACCGACACTCCATATTGCAGAGAGGATGGAGGTCCTGTGTCCTGAGGCGTGGCTTATCAATTACACCAACCCGGAGGCAAAACTGGTCGAGGCGGTATTGAAACTCACCAAAATACACGCAGTCGGTGTGTGTCATGGATTTGACATGGGCGTTGATCAGATTTCCCGTATCATCGGAAGGCCCGGAAGCAGTCTTGAGATCACGGGATACGGTCTCAATCATTTTGGATGGATGACTTCCATCAGGGATAAGGAAACAGGCGAAGATCTGTATCCTGAATTTAGACAGAAAGAGAAGGAAAGCCACTGGCTTGCCAAATGGGATGAAGTAGGCTTATCGAGAATCATGCTGCGCACCTATGGCTTATATCCTTATCCCGGAACGAATCACATCGGCGAATATATCGCCTGGAGTGACGAATTTCTGGCAAGTACTAAAATCCAGTATTTCTTTGATCCGGTCAATGAACATCCGTGGGAGACTAAGAAAACGCCCAGATTTGTGTATGATTTTTGTACAAATCCGACAGGAATCGAATTTGAAGAGAAAGACAAGGATAAGGAAGCTGAGTACAGGGAGAAGTTCGTGATCGGCCCCAACGGTCTTACACGTTCGACGGAATACGGCATCCCGATCATCGAATCGATCGCGTTTGACAAGCACACTCATATCCCGTCATTAAATCAGCTGAATAAAGGACAGATCCCCGGTGTCATTGACAACATGTGCGTAGAAGGCCCCTGCGTCCTCGACGGGGAAGGAATTCATCCTGAACAGGTGGCGGAACTGCCTGATGCAATTACAGCAATGATCAATCAGCAGGGTATGATCCACCGGCTGCTGATTGAGGCATATACTGAAAGATCCAGGAATAAGCTTTTACAGGCCATGTTGCTTGACCCGACTGTTTCGAATTATAACAACGCGGTTGCCTTGATCAATGAGATGTGTGAACGGCAGAAAAATATTCTGCCTGAGCTGAACTGGTAGGTGAGAAATGCAATTTACGGAGAAAGCAGATTATGAAGAGATGAGCCTGGCTGCGGCGGATGAAATAATAAAGACGGTCAGAGACAATTCGTATGCAGCGATCGTACTGGCTACCGGCCATTCCCCTTTGCTGGCCTACAGGTTCTTTGTCAGGAAAGCAAAGGATCAGAAGCTCGATGTGAGCAATGCGCGTTTTATCAAACTGGATGAATGGATAGGGCCGGATGCGGATTCAGAGGCGACGTGTGAGTGTTTTATCAGAAATGAGATCATCGGACCGCTTCATATTGCAGAAGATCATTATCTTCATTTTTCAATGAATCCTGATGACTGTCAGGGAGAATGCGACAGAGTGGAAGCTGCCTACCTGAAGCTTGGGAAAATTGACCTGGTCGTTTTGGGGATCGGCATGAATGGACATCTGGGGCTGAATGAGCCGGCTGAAATTCTAAAGTGCAGGGCAAATGTCGTCTGTATTGATGCAAAGACAAAACATCATGAAATGCTGACGCACACGGCTTATGAAGTGAGCAGGGGCATGACGCTTGGCATAGCGGATCTTTTCAGAGGCGAAGAAATACTTCTGTTAGCA
The DNA here is from genome assembly GCA_022652545.1 of Lachnospiraceae bacterium. Taxonomy (GTDB): domain Bacteria; phylum Bacillota; class Clostridia; order Lachnospirales; family Lachnospiraceae; genus CAG-791. The sequence continues at coordinate 37,087 of JALCRM010000015.1, read as the reverse complement.
GATGGAAAGGACAAGAGCCTCGAATATCTGTACAATGACAAAATTACGACAAAGGTACCGGTCTCGTTATTAAAGCTGCATCCGAACTGTCATTGTCTGATCAACCGTTCATGTTTTTCCTGACACCTTTTTCTGACAATGGATCATGAGATTTAAAAACTTCAGAAATGCTTTGATTATGCAGCTAATATATGTTAATTAAGTGCTATCATATAATAAATAGTTGTTTAATTTATTCAAAAAGCGTTCCGTTTGAGTCCGTTCGGAGTGCAGGGAGAGCAATGGCTTTCCGGCAGAAAGGCTGAAAATGTCACAAGACGATCAGTCAGTAAAAAGGACCAACATTTTATTGAACAGGAAGATCATCGTATATCTGCTGCCTTCCATTGCAATGGCTTTTGCCGGTCAGGTGGGGCTGATCCTGAACGGTATCTTCGCCGGCAATATGATCAGTACGCTGGCTCTTGCGGCAGTGGCTGTCTGTGCACCGGTGCTGCTGATCACCATGCTGGTCGCGTGGTGGATCGCCAACGGCTGTGTCGTCAGGATCGGCCTCTATCTTGGCAAAAACCGGACGGACGAAGCCGGGTATGTTCTTTCCGTAAGCATTTTGATGACCTTTCTGATCGGTGTTGTTATAGGTGCCGCAGTATTTATCTTTGCAGGGCCTATCTCGAAGGTGCTGACCGATGCAGGGGATCTGCAGCCCATGGTCGAACTTTATCTCAGGGTAAGCATGGTAGGTCTCCCTTTTGAGTCGATCTATGGAATTTTTGTCTGCTGCCTCGGCGTTGATAATTATCCGGGTCTCGGTATGGCGATGGTACTGCTGGCACAGGCCGTCCTGATCGTCGGAGACTTTCTTTTCCTGACTTTCACGAACTGGGGTGTGGGAGGACTTGCCTGCGCCGCGCAGCTTGGATATCTTTTTTCTTTGATCTTTGTGATCCCTTACATCCGTGGCAAATACCGCACACTGAAATTCAGTCTGCATGTTCAGAATGGAAAGCAGTATTTTGCCGAGATCCTGCAGTCGGGTCTTCCCAACGCGGCATCCAACCTGGTGGCAGTTAAGGACATCGTTCTTAATACGGTTGTAGTGACGGTACTGGGAAGCGAGTTGATGTCAGTATATTCTGTATGTCTGTATTCCGTGAATATTGAATCCGCTCTGATCGTGGGACTCACTTCCACGATCACGCTGACAGGAGGGATCCTATACGGAGAAAAGGACTATTTCGGCCTGCGGACGATCGTAAAGAAACTTTTGCTTTTAGGGGCCGTTGTGACATTGCTGTTTATGATCTCCGTAGAGATCTGGCCGCAATTCATGGTCAGTCTCTATGGTTTCAAAAATCAGGAACTCATGGCAATTGCCAGGACGGCTCTGCGCATCTTTGCTTTCGATTTTTTCTTCATGCTGGCGGAAAACTTCACGCAGCGCTATTATCCGGTTATTTCAAAAAATGCGATCGGAACCTTTTTCGAAGTGGTCTACAATATCGTTGTTATGATCCCATTTGGGATCATAGGTATTTATCTTGGCGGCATTTACGGACTTTGTCTTGGAATTGTACTCAGCGGACCGACGGCGATCCTGGCCACAGACATTTTCAGACGCGTCCAGACCAGAAAGAAAGGCTATGAAGATGCAGGTTTTCTGGTACTTCGTGAGACATCGTCCAAGGTCATTTACGATGTGACGATCCCTAACAGGATACGTGAGGCATCCATGATTTCGGAGGACATTACAGCCAGCTGCAGCAGAGCCGGATTCAATACCCGCGATGCCGAAATAGCAGGACTTGCCGCCGAAGAGATCGCAGCCAGCGTCGCGCTTCACGGGAATAAGAATATGAACCGAAGCGAGTACATAGATATCGCGCTCTCATATATCGGGGGTACCCTGATCCTGCGGATCCGGGATGACGGCGTTCCCTACAGTCCTGTGGACAGTATTCAGGAGAAAAAACTGATCACGGACGGTATCGGCCTGATCAAAGCGATTACGTCAAATTATAAATATCAGAGAATCCTCAGCCTGAACAATACGGTCGTCGAGTTAAAATCCACATCGACGCCGGATCCGGAAAAACTGAGGAAACAGGCGGAAGCAGTGCGGGAGTCTCATAAAGCAATAAAGGGTTAATGAGTTTTCAGGCGGTCAGAGTAGATGAGGGCAATGATGAAATATTCGAATATTGTGGGACTGAATGCCTCCCAAAACTGATCACCGGAGAAAAAGTTGTGAAAAGCGTAAATAATACTCAGAATGATGATCGCGATGATGACGGGGGTTGCGATACCGGGTTTACTGAGTACAGCAAAGAAAACAATAAGACCGATCAGCAAGGCGGTAAGGTATGCGATTATCCACCACGAATTAGCTGAGCCGTTGTATACAAAACAGGAAATGTAATTGAATACGGTCAGAATTATTCGCAGCAGGATAAGGATCCGGACCGGCATCATACTCTTGTTTTTGTAGCAGATCGTCGTAAATACAAGCGCAGCGATGAAAAAAACAAGAGATGTAAGGGTTCTTACAACGCCTAATGCATCGTCGCCCTTATACGGGAAAAGTATAAACAAAAAGTATATGAGGCCGATCACCGAAAGCGCAGCAGCTGCTGCATTGCGCCAGTCTTTCAAACCATATTTTTCAACAAACGATTGCCTGCTGTCCATTTTTATACCTCTATGTCTCCTGACAGAGATGGCAGCCCGAAGAACTCCGGGCTGCTTTGTGTGTGCGTAAGTGAGATTCTCAGATCCTCTGTACTTATACTATGTAGCATATATCATTCTGATGAAAAAAGCAGACATTTTCAGTAAAATTCATTATCCTTATAATTAATTGATTTTCCTTAACAAAGAGAATGAAAAATAAGGACGATAAATGAGAACAGGAAATGTCGGGCAATGATCCGGTTACAGTGCTATGTTTTTATTGCCGGTGGACAAGCAGAGAGGCTCATATGAATGGGTGGAATGAAGGGATAACCAATGCTTTATGTTATATGGAAGAGCATCTGACAGATGAACTGGATATTGACAAGATAGCTGCAAAAGCGAATGTCTCAAGTTTCTATTTCCAGAAAATATTCTGTGTGCTTTGCGGATTTACAGTTGGCGAATACATACGTAACCGCAGGCTGACACTTGCCGGCCAGGAACTGGCGACAAAGCAAGGCGGTTCAGTACAGAAACTTCGTACGATGAGATACCGAAATTCTGGAAGGAGCATTTTGAGAGTGGTCAGGGAAAGATCGTTTGCGGCATGTACGGCATATGTATGGACAATGACGGAAAGACCTTTGATTACTTTATTGCAGACAATTATCTGCCATGGAATGAAGTGCCGGAAGGCTATGTTACAAAAGTGATTCCTGAAGGTACCTGGGCTGTATTTCCATGTAAGGGAGCACTTCCTAAGGCTTTGCAGGATGTGAACACAAAGATTTGGAGCGAATGGCTGCCATCCTGTAAAGCATATAAGCTTGCAGGCAACTACAATATTGAAATGTATACACCGCCTGAGAAAAATCCTGATGAAAATTACAGTGAGATATGGATCGCGATAGAGAAAGTTTAGGATATTGATTTCATAGGTATACAGGTCGGTAAAATTGGTCAATAACTGAAAAAGGCCTGTCCGGAGATAATTCTCCGGACAGGCCTTTTGTTGTCATTTATCTGCCTTAGGCTTTGCTTTGCGTACTAACTCTTCGTTAAACTCGTCTTTTGCGAATAAATAGATACGAGCCAATACAGTTCTCTTCCGGTGATCAGGGCTGTGTTGCTTCGAGATCGTCGACCATCTGGCAGATCAGTTTAACGGTGCCGTCGATACCGAATCTGGAAGAACTGATTGAAGCATCGTATGTATCGGAGCGTCCCCATTTGCGTGACGTGTAGTAATTGTAATAGCTTTGGCGCTGTTTATCCTTTTTATTCATGAAGTCGATCGCTTTCTGTTCGGTCGTGATATCAGGGAACCGCTTCATGATGTGCTGGATCTTGAATTCTTCGTCTGCATGGATAAATATTGTAAGAAGGTTGCTGCGTTCGCTCAGCGCATAGTCTGCGCAGCGGCCCATGATCACGCAGGGGCCTTCATCGGCGATCTTCTTGATCGCTTCAAACTGTGCAAGAAAGATCTTCTGGCTGATGGGCATGTCAACGTAGGAAGACATGTTGTTATAGCCAAAGGAATAGGTGTCCATGACCAGATTGTAAAGGAAAGAACTGGTGGGCATTTCATCGTGCTTCTGTACCATCTCTTCGCAAAATCCACTGTCGCTTGCAGTTTTGGCGACCAGTTCCTTGTCGTAACAGATGATCCCGTAATGTGCTGCCACTTTGTTGCCGATCTCGTGTCCGCAGGAACCGAATTGTCTGCCGATCGTTATGATTGTTTTCATATGCAGGCCTCCCCGTTTGCGTTTTCATTTGCCTTGCTCGTCAATTTGTCACTCTTCTATCCTGATTTTACTCCATTTCAGGGACTTACCGTACAATTATTTTACAGGCCGTCCGGAACGCAGAACTTCTAGAAGATGTTCAAAATAAGCCGGCAGCGGCGCGCTTGTTTCTATGAGGGCGCCGGTCTTCGGATGCACAAAAGCCAGCACGCCTGCGTGAAGACACTGCCCCTGCAGACCTGAGAAGGGCGAGCTTCTGCCTCCCGCATAGACGTTATCACCAAGGACAGGATGCCCTATGGAGGCCATATGTACGCGGATCTGGTGCGTTCTTCCTGTTTCCAGGCGGCATTCCACATACGTGAAGCCGCCAAAACGCTCAAGAACATGGACGTGGGTGACAGCTGTTTTGCCGTTCGGGGCATGCGTGACGGCCATCTTCTTCCTGTCCGCACTGTCACGGCCGATCGGGCGGTCTATTGTCAGGTCGTCGTCCGCGATCACGCCGTAAACGATGGCGTAATATCTGCGCACGATAGTGTGCTGCCGCAGCTGCTCTGCAATGCTTCTGTGGGCGGCGTCATTTTTACACACGATCACGGAGCCGGTCGTGTCCTTGTCTATGCGGTGTACGATACCGGGGCGCAGAACGCCATTAATGCCGCTCAGATTGCCTTTGCAGTGATAAAGGACGGCATTGACGAGCGTACCGTCTGCATGCCCTGCAGCGGGGTGTACGACCATGCCTTTCGGTTTGTTGACCACCAGCACATCATCGTCTTCGTAGAGGATGTCCAGCGGAATATCCTGTGGTTTCACATCCAGAGGGGTCTCGTCCGGCACAGATACTTCCACGGAATCACCCTCGCGTACCTTATAGCTGGCCTTTTCGATCCGCCCCTGTGTGTGTACGTCCCCTTCCTTCAGGAGCTTCTGCAGATAAGTCCGCGAAAGATCAGGCAGCCAGCTGCTCAGCAGCCTGTCGAGACGTTCCCCCTCTTCTTCTTCGCTTACGGTAAATTGACAGGATCTCATGAGCGTTTCAGGAAGCGGAAATCATCCTCCTTGTATTTAAAGATCACAAGCAGGGCCAGCAGGACCGTGGCAACGGACACATAGCAGTCCGCGACATTGAAAATGGGGAAATCGATCGGAGAAAAATATATGAAATCACGAACATAACGCAGGGTCAGCCTGTCTGCCATATTGCCGGCTGCGCCGGATGCGATCGCGACAAAACAGATACGCATAGGAAGAAAACGGCGGTTTACAGGCGCTTTTACAAGCAGCCAGGCGATCAGGACAATAGCGGCAAAGGCGATCACAATGAAAAAAATGCGGCAGTTCTGGAAAAGGCTGAAGGCAGCGCCCGTATTTTCCAGATATCGGAACTGCAGGACTCCGGGGATCAGGTCAAAAGGCTGTTTTCCCTTGAGCTTGACCGCAGCAAGGTATTTTGTGAACTGATCTAACAAGATGAGCAGGACAAAGGCAGCCGCGTCACAGATGAGCACAGCGCCACCTGCCCTGGTGTTTTGCTTTGGAGCAGCGTTCTGAGGCATTATTCGGCGTCCTCCGTATAAAGGATCTCATGCAGGGCATTCCGTATCTCTTCGTCGGTCACTGTGGAGTCTGCAAAGGCCTTTCCGGCTTTTTTGAGGAGGATGAAACTGCGCTGGCCGTTCATGACCTTTTTGTCGGAATGCGTCAGCTCTGTCACTTTCTCGATGTCGATGCCTTCGACGGTGATCGGCAGACCGAACGGGACGAACATGTCGCGCACTTCATAATATTCTTCCGGCGTCAGAAGGTCCCTCTTCCAGGAAATGTAGGACGCGGCGATGCAGCCCAGCGCGACGCATTCTCCGTGCGTGAGATCAAAATTGCGCTCTTTTTCAATGGCATGCCCGATCGTATGACCGAAGTTCAGAAGGCGGCGCTCGCCTTTTTCCAAAGGATCCTTTTCGACGACCAGTTTTTTAACCAGATTGCTGGCGTACAGCATTTCCTTCAGTGTCTGCGGATCGCGGCCGTTGATCTCGTAGATATGATCCACCAGCCATTCATAGAAAGAAGCGTCGCGGATCAGGCCGTGCTTCATGACTTCGGCAAAACCGGAGGCAAACTGTCTGGCATCGAGTGTCTTCAGGACGGAAATACAGCTGTAGACGAGTTTCGGCATGTAGAAAGCCCCGACCATATTTTTGTAGGCTTCAAAATCCACGCCTGTCTTTCCGCCGATACTGCTGTCAGCCTGAGCAAGGAGTGTCGTGGGGATCTGGATGAAATCGACGCCGCGCATATAGGTCGCTGCGACAAAACCCGTAATGTCACCGGTGACACCTCCGCCGAGTGCGATCAAAAGCGAGCCGCGGTCGAAATGTTCGGCGATGAGAAAACGGTAGCAGTCCTCCACGGTATCGAGGTTCTTGTGCTCTTCGCCGGCAGGGAAACTGTATATTATGACACGCCTGTCATCATTCGAAAGGAGCGATTTTACTTCATCTGCGTAAAGCGCGGCGACATTCGAATCAGTAATAACAGCAATGTCATGAGACTTTGACACCTCTGAAACATCATCTGCCAGATGTGTCAGATCGTCCCTGTATACGATGTCATAACAGGGTTTTCCGTTCAGATTGATCGTCAGACGATCCTGCGTTTCCTGCATGATCTGTGCCTCCTGTTCAGCGTACTGCGAGCCGGCAGTACAATAAAAGCCCCGTCTTCTGCTCATCCTCTGCAGAACAGGCGGGGCTTGTCAATTGCGGGAGCATTTGTTCAGCCGGGAATATTGATATTGGAAGAAGAAGGTGCAGGAGCTGCCGCATTTCTGGGGCCTTCATCCATTACATCGCCGGCAATGTCTACACCGTGAGGAGTAAACAGGAAAATGAAATTGGAGATCCTGGTAAAGTTACCTTTCATTGCGTAATTGGCGCCGCCGACGAAATCAATGATGCGTTGCGCCATCATGATATCCAGACCTTCCAGATTGAGTACTGCCGACTGCCCTGCAAGAAGTGTATCAATGACCTTCTGGGCTTCGTCGAGATTCGTAGGCTTGTAGACACCCACTTCCATTCCGGGGTCTGCAAGGGAAACTTTTCTGTCTCTGGGTGCGGGATCGCTGCGGCGAGAGCCGGGAGCAGGGTCGCCTCCCTTGGAACCCACGGGCCAGATGCCCTTTGCCGGACGGGATGTTCTTGCGTCTTCCTCGTCATCTTCGTCGTCGTCATCGTATCGGGATGACTCACGCTTGCGGTTGCTGCGGCGGGCGGGACGGTCATCTTCCTCTTCATCGTCGTCATCGTACGTTTTGCTTCTGCGGCTGCGGCGGGGTGCATCATCGGAATCGTCATCTACACCTGCGAGATAGCCCCTGTTGTCCATATCATCGTCAGGATCGGAATCAGGGCCCATCTTAAACGCATTCAGCACTTTATCAATAGCACTCATTTTTTCCCCTCTGAAACTTTAGTCGTTAAACAAAATAATCACGCTTTCCGAAACAATCCTGTAAACTGTACAGAAAGCGCATTTATATTAGTATTATCAATACTTTTAGGCAGTATGTCAACTGTCAATTCTCACACCGACCGGCAGGATGCAAAACAATCAGTTCGCAACCAGCGTATCCGCAGTTACCGAAGAAGCATCCAGCACGATATAGTCATATTCCGAAAGTCCGTAGGAGGTGTTTGGCTGCACAATGGAATACTGGTTGTTGCTGTACAGCACTTCCACTTCCCGGAAATCGGCGTAGCCCTTGTTGATGTTGTAAACGCCGGTAAGGGGTGCCTGTTCGGAAAGCGTATAGGTGTCCGTGGAGTCGGGTTTATCTATGACATCACCTGCCTGAAGCGTACTTTCGTCCAGGTAATAGGACGTATCTGTTTCACTGTACGGAGAGGCGGTGACGAATTCGACGCTCTTCTTTCCGTCCTGTGTATAGGCTTCGCGCATAACGCCCTTGTTGCCCGAGGTCCCTACGGTCAGGTACTCTTTGGGTACCACGAAGAAATTGCTCTTTACGATGGAAGTGTTCGGGACCTTCAGCCCCTTCTGCTCATCAGTGAGCAGTTCGACCTTCAGGTAGCGGTCATCCACATAGCCCACCATGGAATTGGAAAAGGCCAGATTTACAAAAGAGTTTCCCTGTCCGTCATCGCGCGTCGTGACAGAAGCCCAGATCTCCCGCCTGTCCTTGAGAAAACGGACCTTTACGTACTTCAGATCAGCCAGCATCTTTGCGTTGTCCGGTGTAGTCATGATCACAACGGACCAGTTTTCATCCGTAGAGAGCTTGTACACGGGACTGCCGGTATCGACAAGCTGGTTGTTCTCAACTGCGGTCGACTTGTAGCCGGCTATCGTTTTTGCGGAAAAATCGTCTGCCGTCACCGTGTCAAAGGTTTTGCCTTCATCGCTGTCCGTCGAAAAAACAACGATGCCGGTGTCTTTTGCATAACATTTATGCACGGTGTTCGTGTCGTTGGAGTCCAGCTGACTGATGTCCTTCAGAATGTAGCTGTTGGAAAGCTTCTGGACCGAACTGTCCATCGAGTCGTAAAAGGAATAGACGGAGGAAAAGGAGGAAGGGTCAAAATTCGAAGCAAAATCGGATATCTGCGTCTTCAGATCCCCGTAATCGCTGTCTGAAAGCAGGCTTTCTCCCGCGTTCTGCGCATTCAGCTGCTCCATGATCTGACCGGATTCATCGATGGTGTATGCAAGAGAACCGACGCCCAGGCGGTCGCCGTCACGGTTATAGTAATTCACGTAGCCAGGGTATTCGCTGTTTACGATCTCTTCGGTCCGGATCGCCATCCCCGTGAAGGACTGGCTGGAAGAAAGGGAGCCGGTCTTGACTTCATATCCCACGATCTTCTTCGTCCGCATATAGATTGTCACACTGACCAGGATATAAATGAGGACAACAACAAAAACAACGACGCTGAGACGCGGAAGCTTTCCCCGGCGCTGCTGCGGAACAGAATGAATGTTTCTGCTGCTGTGTCTTTTTTCCTCGCTGTAACGGTCCTGACTCAAAGGCTGTTTCCTTTACGGTTCGTCCTGTATTCAATAAGCCCCGGGATTGTGCCCCGGGGCTCAGGAATGTTCGCTTGAATGTATATCAGCTGCAGTTTAAAGTGAAATGGCGATGAGGGATCTGATGTCTTCCGGAATATCGGATTCATCTCTGGAAACGCTCAGGACAAAATCGATACCGTATTTGTCGCTGATGTCGCGCAGCCTTTTGACGGTGTCGTCTATATCTCCGTCTTCAATGCAGGATGTTTTGAGAAAACTGTCAAAATACAGCTGCTCCAGATCGTGATCCTGCGAAATGATACCTAACACAAAACCGATGAATTCATCCGTGTTTTTAATGCCGAAATCGGGTACGGAAATGAGACGGATCTTATTATTCAGTTCATACATATGAGTGGTGTCTTTGTCGAGATATACGATATTACCAAGAATGTTCTTGACTTCAGTATTTACTTTATCCAGCAAGCACTTTGTCTTTCCTTTACCCTTATTACCGACAATCAGCTGAACCATTGGCGTACCCTCCAGAAAGTTGGTATTAGGATGACCGGCACACTGTATGACCTCGCATGATCAGTGCCGACCGTCTATATGTAAATTATAGTCAGAGAGAGCGTAAAAAACAACCTAATCTTCTTCACTGCGGTATCAGTTTGAGCACATCTGTCATGACACGGTACATCGTATCCTGGTCATAAGCCTGCATGACTATGGAAATATACGGATTTCCCTTGGTGTTTTTGGAATACAGGACCAGACAGTGGCCGGCAGCATTCGTTGTGCCGGTTTTTCCGCCGATGACGGTCACGCCGTCAGGCGCCGTTACGCTTCCGGTCAGGTAGAGATTCGTGCTGCTGATATCCAGCTTTTTCTCCGCGCCGGTACTGTCGTGCCAGATGGTACTGTAGGTCTTCATGTTGATGATCTCCTTAAACGAGTCGTATTTCAGTGCTTCGTTGAAGATCAGGTACATGTCGTAGGCAGTCGTGTAGTGATTGGAGTCCGTAAGGCCGTTGGAATTCACAAAGTTAGTGCCGGTCGCACCCAGCTTTTTGGCTTCGGCGTTCATCATCGAGATGAAATTATCCACTGTCCCGCCGATGTTTTCGGCGATCAGAACGGCTGCATCGTTTGCGGAGTATATAAGCAGCATGTGCAGCGCCTGGTCCAGTGTCATGGTGTCCCCGCTCTGCAGGCCGCACACCTGTGCATCCGAGTCAACGATATTGACGCTGTCGGTCGCAGTCAGTACCTTGTCAGGCGAAGCGTTCTGAAGGGCTACGAGTGCGGTCATGACCTTAGTCATGCTGGCCGGATAATGCTGCATAAAGATATTTTTCGCATACAGAGTCTCTTTTGTGGTGAGGTCGAAAAGAGCCGCTGTGGAGCAGTTCGTCATGTCCACGGAGGAAGAGCCCTCTACATCTCCTTCCGTAACGCACAGATCCGAGGCAAACGAAGAAGCCATAAGGCCCGAATTTACGGTCTTCAGGGCAAATCCGTAGGTGCTGTCCTGCAGGTTGTCGCCGTAGGCCATTCCGGACACGCTGCCGCAGCCGGTAAGCAGGATCACAGACACAGTCAAAACGGCGGACACTGCACGGGCCGCCGCTGCTTTTATGGAAAATCCATGATTTGGAACGATTCTATTTGTAAATTTCACGCCACTCAAGATCTCCCCTGTCCAGCGATTTGATCAGAAGTTCAGCTGTTGCAAGGTTTGTTGCAAGGGGAATGTTGTGTATGTCGCAGAGCCGCACGATGCTGTTGACATCGGGCTCGTGTGATTTCGGTGTCAGCGGGTCGCGGAGAAAGATCACAAGGTCGATCTCATTATGCTCGATCTGGGAACCGATCTGCTGCTCTCCTCCCAGATGTCCTGCAAGATACTTGTGTACGGAGAGGTTTGTGACCTCTTCGACCAGACGTCCGGTTGTTCCCGTAGCATACAGCTCGTTCTTACACAGGATGCCCCGGTAGGCAATGCAGAAGTTCTGCATCAGTTTCTTTTTGGCATCGTGTGCGATCAAAGCTATATTCATGGTCTTCATTTCCCCCAAGTCAGAATGTCTTTTACCAGCGCTTTTCAATAAACGACAGAGTATCCTCAGTCTGCAGTCTCCGGCCGCTTTGCATATTGACATTCAGCACAAAACCGATGCCGGCATACAGCGATATAAGACTGGTCAGGCCATAACTCACGAACGGAAGCGGAATGCCTGTATTCGGAAGAATGCCTGTCGCAACGCCTATGTTCATAAATCCCTGAAAACCGATCCAGGCTGCCATACCGGTTGCGATGATCTTTCCCTGAATATCGGGTGCGTTCCTCGCTATTCTGAGACAGGACAGCGAGATCAGCGTGATCAGTATGACGACCGAGACCGAACCCAGAAAACCGAATTCCTCTCCGATCACCGTAAAGATAAAGTCTGTCTGCGATTCGGAGATATAACCGCTGTTCAGCAGCGAACTGATCTCGTTTGTATTATAGCCCTTGCCGAGCAGCTGGCCGGAGCCTATCGCCATGATCGAATTCATCGTCTGGTAGGCCAGGTCATTTTCATAACGTTCAGGGTGCAGCCAGGCCAATATCCGGCCCTGCTGGTAGGAACTCAGGATCGTCTGGCCCTCCTGCAGGACCATATTAAACAAAATGACCGCCGCAGGTACAGCAGCGACCAGCAGTCCGACGATGAGTTTCCAGGAGATCCCGGCTACGAACATAATAGCACAGAAGATTATAAAAATCATGACACTGGTGGAAAGGTCCGGCTGCTTGAAGACAAGAACAAACGGCGCGGTGATCAGCAGCAGACACGCTGCGATCATCGGAAACGTTTTCATTTTGTCTTTGTGCTTCATTATGAACTGCGCAAAGAACAAAATCAATATGATCTTGGCCGTCTCAGAGGGCTGGAAACGCACGCCTCCGATGTTGACCCAGCGCTGCGCGCCGCCTCCCGTGGAGCCGATCAGGATGACAGCGAGAAGGACAGCCAGGTTCAGCGCATACAGGATCCAGTAAAACTTCAGGATCTTGTGATAGTCAGCCAGAGAAACAGCTAACATGAAAGCCAGAGAGACCGCCATGCCCAGCTGCTCACGGTGCACAAGGTCAGGTTCGGCACTGGCGATCGCAAAAACACCGATCACATTCAGAGCAATGACCAGGGCCGTCAGTGCAAAATCAAACTTTTGGATCCGGAATGTTTTGAACATACAGTGCTTTCAGCGCCTCTTTTGCGTCTTCTTCGATCTCAACTTTGCCTTCGGATACATGTGCAAGCCTTGGCATGCCGTGGTTCCCCTTCGGGAGCCTGTCGCCGAACAGACCGCCCTTTCTCTTTACGCCGTCTACTTCAAGCGAGACAGGCTTCATTACATTTGCACAGATAAAGTGCTTTGTGCCCTCTTCGGTGCCTTTGCCTGCGACGGCCATGCCCGCAAGTTCTCCCATGATCACGATATTTCCGGCGGTAACTACCGCGGAACTTTTATCCACGTTCCCCATGATGAGGATCGAGTTTTTGACATCCAGAACAGTGTCATCCGTCACATCGCCGATGTGGATTCTGTACCAGGAAGTGTCCGTGCGCTTCTTCTCTTCCGTTGCTTTCTGGGTGTTGATGTTTTTGGCGGCTTCCAGGGCGCGTACGTGGATCTCATTTGTGATCGGACGGTGTTCGTATACACATACGATGTTGAGGTCGCTGTTTTCCGTGATCACATTGACGAGCGCCGTTTCTTCGGCAGTGGACAGTGCCCGCCCGCAAAAAGTGAGTGCGACGGCTGACTGCTTGAAGAAATCCTTACCCTCCGTGAACTTTTCAGCCGTTTCTTCCAGGATGTCATCGAATTTTGCCTTGTCATCCAGTTCAACGGTGATCCCATTAGCGGAACTCTTGATAATGACTGAATTCTTCATTGCGGTTTTCGGCTCCTTTCATCAGTCGGCGGCGATGCTGCCGCTCATGGTGGAATTGTCGGCGATCAGGTCGTTCTTGTCGGCAAGGTTGAAATAGTACTTCAGCACCTGCTGCGTGATCTGCGCGGCGTAGTCAGAGGTATAGCCGTTGGCGATACGTGTGGCCACAGCGATCTTCGGAGACTCGTACGGTGCATAACAGATAAACAAAGCGTGGTTGGGCCGCGTCAGGGATTCCTGTGCGGTACCGGTCTTGCCGGCCACATTGACGGGGAAGTCATTGAAATACCTCTTCCCCATGACTACCTCGCGCATGCCGAGGTGCATTGCATCCCAGTAGGAGGTCGGCAGATCGATCACGTTGCGGATCGTGGCGGCGTTATCTTCGAGAAGATCCCCGTTCGTGTCCTTTATTTTGTCGATCAGTGTCAGGTTATAGCAGGTTCCGCTGTTGGCTACGGTGGTGACGTACCTGGCCAGCTGTGTGGTCGTAAAGCCGGAATTGCCCTGCCCAATCGCGGAACGTACACTGTCACCGGTCGATATGGAAGGGGAAGCCTCTTCTATTTCGACCCCGCTTGTTTCCGTGAGGCCGTACATATCGGCGTACTTTTTCAGCTTTTCAATACCGGTATCCGAGTCATAGACGCCGTTGACCAGACCAAGGCGGTAGCCGACCTCGTAGAAGAAACAGTTGCAGGAATTCTGGATGCCGCCCGTCACGTTCAGTGTGCCGTGTGCGCCGTTCGGCCAGATCCAGCAGTGAGGCGACGGGGAGATCTTGTCGAAGGTACCCGTGCAGGTGATCTCGCTGTCAGTTGTGATCGCGCCTTCCATAAGGCCCGCCGTGGCCGTAACGAGTTTGAAGGTAGAGCCCGGGGCGGTCTTCTGCTGTGTGGCGTAATTGATCAGCGGCTTGCTCGCATCCTCCCGCAGACTCTCATAGTATGCGGCATCCACGCCATTGGACATTTTGTTGTTGTCGTAGCTGGGATAAGTCACCATTGCCAGGACATCGCCGTTTGTCACATCCGTAATGACCATGGAGGCTGAGTACGGGTCAAGTGCGAGCTGGGCGGGCGTGATGTCCAGATTCGTGATGCGGTTGGTCATGAAGGTGAACGGCGTTTCTGTCCCCGATTCGAAACTGCTCAGTTCGTCGGCGGGAGGTGTCACCAGCTTCTGTTCGATGAGGACCATGCAGACCTGCTGCGGGCTGATGCTGTCGTTAAACAGGGCGTACTTATACTCTTTTTTGCGGAAATCCAGGTCCTTTGACATATTGGTGTCGATGTAATCGACGATGGCCTGCATGACTTCGGAAGAATCGGAATACTTCCCGGTGAGATCCAGTTTGTCCACATCCACCCAGTTCTTCGAGATCGCATAGGTCAGGAAGGCATTGAGTGAGATGGTCTCATTGGTCGTCCAGTCCACGTAGGTCTGGTCGGTCTTGTCGATCTCGTCCTGCTTCAGGACGCCGTTGCTGTACAGATACTGCACCAGGTAGGATTCGTAAACCTGGTATTCCTTGTCCAACTGGTCGTAAGGCGTTTTGGTGCTTGTAAGTTCACTGCGGAGCCTGTCGCGTACGCCGTCGGAATAGTCAGTGAACTCGCCGTATACCGCCTTTTCATTAGCACCTGCGGAAGCACCTGAAAGATGCTTCAGATCGATAATGTTGTTCAGGCAGGCGTTGTATACGTCATAGATCGGCGTGATGAGTTTGGAGTTTGAGCCGTCTTCCGGAAGTTCGTATGTTTTGACATCCTTGATCTTGAGCAGCAGGATGTCGGCAAGCTTTCTTTCCAGGACGTCGTACGCCGTCTCCTGCAGGTCTTTATCGATCGCCAGGTAGACGTCGTTACCGGCGGTAGGTTCCTTTACGTCCGTGACTTCCAGCTGTTTGCCCAGGTTGTCCACATAGATGGTCTCGGAGCCTTTTTTGCCCTGCAGTTCCGATTCCATGGACTTTTCGATGCCGGATTTACCGACGACGTCGGAGGAGGTATAGCTGGAATTCGTCTCCTGGAGAGTCGTCAGCTCATCCGTGGACACTTTGCCCGTGTAACCGATGATCTGGGAAAAATATACGGAGTCCGTGTATTTGCGGACAGTGCCCTCCGCGATCGCCACGCCCTGCAGGACATCGCTGTTTTCTTCTATTTCCGCCACCGTCTGGCTGCTCACATTGAAAGCCACCGTTGAGGCTATGTATTTCTGGTAGCTGTTCAGGTTGAGATTGTAACGGATCACGACCATTTCCAGCAGCTTTTTTGCGGAGTATCCGCTGCTTTTCGAAAGCTCGTCCGCGGAGCTCCCTGTCTGGCTGTCGGTGATCAGATTGTAGCGCAGTGCCAGGTCGCTGATGACTTCCGGTGCGGACTTGGTCTTTTCCTGGTAAAGCAGGTCGTCTACGGAAGCGTGTCCGTAAACGTCTGCCAGAAAACGCAGCAGGGCCGTATCCGACACGGTGAATGTGTACTCATCCTCGGAATTCATGGAAATGTCGAAGTCGGCCGTGATGGAATCTCCGTTGCCCTCTACCATATCGATGACCTTGGAGATCGTGCTGTTCAGGTTTTTGTCGTGTCCGTCCGTAGCGTAGCTGTCCTGCATCGTCACGGAATAAGTCAGTTCGTTGTAGGCCAGGACGTTGCCGTTCCGGTCATAGATATTTCCGCGCGTGCCCGCAGTGCTGACGGTACGCCGGATCTTGAGCTGGAAATTGTTCAGATACGATTCCCCGTTGATGATCTGCAGCGAGAACAGCCTGTCGATCCAGATGACAGCCAGCACTATAAAAATTGCCGCCAGGATCCAAAGGCGCAGATTGATCCTCCCGAGGAAACTCAGTATGCTCTTTTTAATGTGGTTTCTGTTTGGCATCCAAAACCTTTCGGATAAGTAAAAACACGCTGCTGCTGCGCTGTTTTCCGCTTCGGGCAGCAGGCTCAGCTCTTGACGTCGGCCTTCCCGGTGATCTGCTGTGCATCGCGCTGCGCGTAGGACTTTTCACTTTCGCGGATCTCCCGCATGTAGCGCTGGTACAGGGACAGCACCAGGGGGTACATCGGTATGGCCAGGAGCAGCGTATACAGCATTTCGGGAAAAACATAATGGATCATGAAGTAACTGAAATACATTTTGCCCCGTATGAGGAACAGGAACACATAGCTCAGAAAACCGTACAGCAGGTCTCCTCCCATGATCGTCAGGAGCGGGACCTTCATATCGTCCGGATAGATCATGCGCTCGAATTTTCCGAAGAGGTACCCTACCAGGGCGTAGACCAGAGCGTTGAAGCCCAGCAGGCTGGAAAAGAAAATGTCGCAGAGCAGACCGCATACAAAGCCGATAAACAGTCCCTTCCGGTCCCCGAACACAAGGCTCAGGGAAACTGTCAGGGCGATCATCAGGTTCGGCCCGATGCCGCCGAAGGTCAGGGTGCGGAACAGGGTGCTCTGCAGGACAAAACATATAAGAATGAGCAGGGAAACGATCACAATGCTGCGGGATCTTCTCATTGGCCTTCCACATTGCTTCCCGCGTCTGCCGTCGTTGCGTTTGCTGTCGATGCGCCGGCTGCTGAGGTGTCGGAAGCAGTCGTGGCCGCGGAAGAGGCATCTCCCGAGCTGTTTTCAACAGTCTGCTTGATCTGCAGGATGACCAGCACTGTGTCGAGGTGCTCAAAGTCGACGACTGGCGTGATCTGCCCCGATTTCGTAAGCTTGTTGGCATCCTGGTTCAGGGTGCTGATATAGCCGATCAGAATACCCGGCAGATATTTGTCACTGATATTCGAAGTGACGACTTTATCTCCCAGCGTGACCTGGTCCGCGCGGTCCGTCAGCTTGCTGAAATCGATCACGCCGTCTTCGTACTCGGTCAGGTTGCCTGTGATGATCATGTTGTCCTGTGTAGAAAGCACCATGGCACTGACGTTGGAATTGTCGTCGATGATGCTCATGACCTTCGCCCAGTGCAGCCCTACTCCCGTGACGCGGCCGACGAGCCCGTTCCCGGCGATCACGTTCATGTCGGCGGCGATACCGTCTGCAGAGCCCTTGTTGATCACAAAGGAGTGATACCAGCTGCCGCTGTCCTTGGCAATGATGCGGGCTGCCGTCATTTTATAGGAGCTGTACTGCTGGCTGAGATCGTAGAGCTCGCGCAGCTTGGTGAGCTCGTAATGCTCCTGCTGAAGGGAGGCGTTTTCGGTCGTCAGTTCGTCCACCTTGGCCTGCAGCGCTTTGTTGTCTGCCTGCAGATCGCGGATCTCGGCAAGCTGCTCCGACTTTTCCACGAGCCAGCCGCCTACCGTACTCACACCGTTCTGGAGAGGCACCACAACATAGCCGGCGAGGCCGTTGATCGGTTCTTCGGCAGCAGGCACAGAGTATGTAAGGGCCAGCAGCGCAACACAGGCTGCGGATACGATCAGCAGAAGGTATTTGCCCGGGAGCTTGAATTTTTCCTTTTTCTTTTTAACGACTGGACTCAATCGGGATCCCTCTACCTGCCAAGCCCTTCGATCGTATAGGCCAGGGCTCTGTAAGGTGATTTTTTGATTACCTGCGACAGCCCGAGCACGACGGAATTGACGGGACTTTCTGCAATATTTACGCGCAGGCGCACTTCATTGCTGAGCTTCTCAGCCAGTCCTTCTTCCTGACAGGCCCCGCCGGTCAGAAACAGGCCGTGGCGGTATATGTCGGCGGAAAGCTCGGGGGGCGTACGTTCGAGGATCACCCTCACGTTATCGACGATGCTGCGGAAATTCTCCTGCAGCGTGCTGGCTACGAACTCGTGCGTGAGCGTGCGCTCGACGGGCAGGCCTGTCACGATATCCCGTCCGTAAACAGTCGCCTTGCCTTCGTTCTGGGACAGATCGTTAAAGGAGATCCGCACGCCTTCCGCTGTTTTGGAGCCGATCACCAGGTTGAATTCGCGGCGCACGGCATTCACGATGGAATTGTCGAAGACATGTCCTCCGACCTTGATCAGCTTGGAAAGCACGATGCCGCCGAGCGAAAGGATCGAGATCTCTGTAGTGTCATATCCCACGTCCACGACAAGCACGCCCTGGGAATTTTTTACGTCGATGCCCATGCCCAGCCCGTCTGCCAGCGCTTTTTCAACCGCCATGATACGCTTTGCCTTGACGTTGGAATCCTTGACCAGGTCATAAAAGGCCCTCTTTTCAACCTCCGTCACGTCTGTCGGGATCGCGATGTAATAGTCGGCGGCTTTGATGGAGCCGCGGAATTCCATGGTGATGAAACTGCGCAGCAGTTTTTCCATGTTGCGGATATCGGCGATGACGCCGCTGCTGATCGGGCCGGACACGTGAATGTTGGCAGGTGCCTTCTCATACATTTCGTAGGCACTGTCGCCGAAAGCGATCATGTCCTTGCGGTTCTCGATCGCGATCATGTTCTTCTGCACCAGTACTTTGTCGTTGGCCGCGTTGTAGATCTTGATATTGCTGGTACCCAGGTCTATGGCGAATGCGTTGTTAGCGATCATCAAAACAAGTTTCCTCCCGTCGGAGCTGCCCTGTTTTGTCAGGACAGCAGTCCCATCTGCTTCATACTGTAAAAATCGTCGCCGACAATGATGTGGTCGACCAGCCGGATCTCCAGGAGCTCTCCGGCTTCCCGTATCCTGCCGGTCACCGAGATATCCTGTTCGCTCGGCGTCGGATCTCCGCTGGGATGGTTGTGCAGCAGCATGATATTCACCGCTTTTTCCCGCAGAGCCAGGGAAAAGATCTCGCGCACGGAGATCAGCGTACTGTTCACCGTGCCGACAGTGACGACCTCTTCCGCAATGAGTGAAAGCCGGTTGTCCAGCATCAGAAGCAGAAGCTCTTCCCTGTCCTTGTGCCGCAGCTTTTCCCCGTAGCAGCGGTAGACCGAATCGGGGGAACTGAACGAAAGCGTGCCCGATTCGCGGCATTGCGAAAGCCGCCGTGAAAGTTCCGCGATGCTGAGGATACGGATGGCCTTCACCTCTCCGATGCCCCGGATCGCCAGCAGATCCTTCAATGTCAAATCATACAAAACGGACAGGGAGGGTTCCTTTCCGGAACGGTTTCCTGTCAGTATCTTCCGTCCGATATCGACGGCATCGGAATCTTTCGTGCCCGTGCGCAGCATGATGGCGATGAGCTCGGCGTCTGTAAGACTCTGCGCGCCAAAACACACGAAACGCTCATACGGCTTCTCTGCCGCTGAATTCCGGCTGTTCATGACAGACCCTCTTTCCGTCTTCTCCGGGCAGGCAAAAGAGTCTACTACATTTTAGAGTTTAATATAGGCATGGTCAAGGAGATTCTGCACGCTCTTCAGTACGCCGAGCTTGGCGTGGGGCCATGTCAGACCGCCCTGGAAATAGACGGTGTAGGGCTCGCGTAGCGGTCCGTCGGCGGAAAGCTCGAGCGTGGATCCGGAAACGAAGGCTCCGGCGGCCATGACGACCTTACTGTCGTAGCCCGGCATATCATCGGGCTGCGGCGTGACAAAGGAATCCACAGGGGAAGCCGACTGGATGCCCTGGCAGAAGGCAACCTCCAGCTCCGGAAGCCGGAAGGTGATCGCCTGCGTGATATCGTGTCGCTCAGACGTGCTTGCAGGGAAGACTTCAAAACCCAGCCGTTCATACATGGCCGCCGCAAATACCGCCCCCTTGAGTGCACTTGCGGTCGCGACCGGCGCGAGGAAGAACCCCTCGAAGAGCTGCGGAAGGATGCCGAGCGTCGCTCCGACTTCTTTTCCGAGGCCGGGAGAGGTGAGACGGCAGGCGGCATTTTCCACACATTCCTTCGTGCCGGCGATGTAGCCGCCGGTAGGCGCGAGGCCGCCGCCCGGGTTTTTGATCAGGGAGCCGACGATCATGTCGGCGCCGACTTCGGAAGGCTCTGCCGTTTCCGTGAATTCCCCGTAGCAGTTGTCCACCATGACCGTGACATCAGGGCGCAGGCTGCGTACGAACGCAATGGTCTCCCCAATCTCCTTTACTGAGAAGGAAGGGCGTGAAAGGTACCCCCGCGAACGCTGTATTT
Source organism: Lachnospiraceae bacterium (assembly GCA_022652545.1). GTDB lineage: Bacteria > Bacillota > Clostridia > Lachnospirales > Lachnospiraceae > CAG-791. The sequence goes on along the minus strand of JALCRM010000015.1, from coordinate 16,614 downwards.
CCACGATCTTTGTTTTGGGCGTCATCGCATTCCGGATGTTTTCAAAGCTCATGCTGCCGTCCGGAGAAAGGTCAGCCTGGCGGTATGCGATGCCGTATTCCGCAAGAGAACCCCGAGACGGCCGGATGCCGATCACTTCCTCCAGCGTGTCATAAGGCCTGCCGGAAGCGGAAAGAAGCTCGTCCCCGGGGCGCAGGTTACTCATCAGCGCAAGGGCGAGCGCATGTGTGCCGCAGGTGATCTGCGGGCGCACCAGTGCATCTTCCGTGCGGAAATAATGCGCATATGTTTTTTCCAGGCCTTCCCGCCCGATGTCGTCGTACCCGTATCCCGTAGTGCCGAGCAGACTGGCTTCCCCGACGTGTGCATCCTGCATTGCCCTGATCACACGCAGCTGGTTGTCTTCCGCGTTTCTGTCGATTGTGTCAAAACAGGCCGACAGGCCGGACAGGATCTCTTCCCCTGTCTTCTGTACTTTTTCCGAAATGCCGAATTCGGCGTAGCGTTCCGCAGTGCTCATTGCATGACCCTCTTTCCGAAGTGTTCGCGTATCCTGTTCTCGATTGCGCCCGGATCTTCGGCTGCAGCCGAGGCATCCACGTGTATTGCGTCCCTGTCCTGCCTGAACCAGGTAGCCTGGCGCTTTGCAAAATGCCTTGTCTCTTCCTTGACGGCTGCTTTTGCTTCCTCCATCGTAATCTTACCGTCAAGTGCCTGCAGTACCTGTCTGTAGCCCAGACCCTGCATCGAAACGTCCCGGTCAGTCAGCCCCTTTGCCTGCAGTTCTCTGACCTCATCCGCCAGCCCTGCTTCGAACATGGCATCCACCCTGCTGTCGATCCGCGCATAAAGCTGTTCACGAGGCATTTCCAGAACAAAGGTCATGGTGTCGTAGGCATCGGGGCGCTGTTTTTCCCTTCTGTTATGTTCGGAAATGGGCTCGCCGCCGCTTAGCCTGTAATATTCCAGCGCGCGTATCACTCTCTTTATATTGTTGGGATGGATACTTGCGGCTGAATCCGGATCGCAGGCCTGCAGCATATGGTACAACGCGGCGGGACCTTTTTCCGCAGCCAGCTGCTCAAGCTCCTTCCGGTATTCCGGGTCGTCCGCCGTTTCCGTGAAGGCGATGCCCCTTACAAAAGCCTGTATGTAAAAGCCGGTCCCGCCGCACAGAAAGGGCAGCCTGCCTTCCCCCCGGATCCGCTCTTCCGCAAGCCTTGCGGCAGCCTGGAAACGAACGACGTTCCACTCTTCGGACGGATCGGCCACGTCGATCAGATAGTGCCTGATACCCCGCATTTCCTGCCGGGTGATCTTGGCGGTACCGATGTCCATGCCCCGATATACCTGCATGGAATCCGCAGAGATCACCGCTCCGTTCAGCCGCAGCGAAAGCTCGACGGCAAGAGAGCTTTTCCCGGTAGCGGTAGGGCCCGCGATAATGACCAGGGGATTCAGTTGACTGACCAGGTTTCCTGCAAATAACAAAATTGACTCCTCACACGATCCGCTTGAACTTTTTTTCGATCTCCTGCTCTGTCAGGACAATCATGGTGGGACGTCCGTGCGGGCAGTGATAAGGATCCTCCAGGGTAAGCAGTTCGTCGATCAGTGCCTTTACCTCGGCTTCCGTGATCTCCGTATTACCCTTTACCGCGGCTTTGCAGGACATTGTCGCAATACGGGAAAGAATGTCCTTCGGGTCTATGTTCGGCTTTTCGTTCATGACTTCGTCGATGGTATCCCTGAGGAGCCGCTCGGGGGAATTGCCGAAAAGCTCCATCGGCACTGCACGTATGGCATAGGAGCCGGTACCGAACTCCTCGATCAGATACCCCATGGCTTTGAAGACATCTGCATACTGGAGGTAGACGGCTTCCTCACGGCCTGAAAAGGTTATGACGGCAGGCGGCATAAGGTTCTGGGATACTGCCCCGGCGGCACTTTCGGCGCGGTAGCTGCTGAGCAGGTGTTCATACATCACCTTTTCATGTGCCGCGTGCTGGTCGATCAGCAGCAGTTTGTCTTCAAAGGCTACCAGCCAGTAGGTGCGGAAGATCTGCCCCAGAATGCGGAATTCCGTTACATTTTCCGGAGACAGGATGCGGCGCTCTTCCGAAGAAGACGGTACGTTTTCCGACAGGCCCGTGCTTTCCGGCGCATTTTCCGGGACAGCTCCTGTCCCGGGGTCTGCCGCGCTTTCCGGCGCAGTGCTTTTCTGTGCATTGCCGTCCGGCTCCGCACTTGCCCGTTCTTTTCTGCGGTCGTCAAAAAAGCCGTAGCTGTCTGCTGCGTTTTCTTCCCGTAAGGCGGACTGACGTGAAGACGCCGGCGCACTCTCCATAACCGGCGGGACAGCCTTTGCCGCCGAAGGAAAGCCCGGCAGTACCGACTGCACGGCTGTCTCCGGCGCTGCGCCCTGTTTTGACCGGAGAGCCTGTTCGAACGGCTCTGCGATGTCAGCGGCGAGCCCGGACCGGCGGGCGGCTTCGTCCTCGCTGCGGATCTCCTTTTCGCTGCGCAGCGTGGCCTTGGGGATCAGCTCCGCTCCGTGCAGGACACGGTGTACGGCCCCTTCCACGAAGGCAAAGACCGAGGGGCTGTCCGTGAACCGGGCCTCCCGCTTGGACGGGTGGATGTTGACGTCCACAAGGGCAGGGGGGAGCTCCAGGTAGAGCACCGCAAACGGAAACTGATGCTGCATGAGATCCGTACGGTAGCCCGACTCCAGCGCGCTGGAGAGCATTTTGTTTTCGATGACACGACCGTTTATGAAAAACAGTTCGAAAGCCCTGGTGCCGCGGCTGACTTCGGGCCTGCCGATAAACCCGTGTATGGAGATCTCCGAATCACCGAGTTTTCCGCTGCCTGTTACGGGCAGTACAGCACCGGAGATTTCCCGCCCGTAGATGCGGTAGATCAGCTCTTTGATATCGCCGTTGCCGGAAGTATGGAGCTTTTCTTTACCGTTTATGCGGTAATGGAAGGAAATATCCGGGTGAGAAAGCGCCAGATGCTCAATAAGCTCGGTGATATAGCCGGCTTCGGTCTGCTCGGACTTCAGAAATTTACGCCGTACGGGCACATTGTAGAAAAGATTGCGCACGATGACCGTCGTACCGTCGGGCGCGCCGATCTCCGCGATCTCCAGCGGGATGACATCCGCGTCTTCGCTCGTGGGATGAAGGCCGGTGTTCAGGGCCCGGATGCCCGTCAGGGAGTCCGGCGTCTTGGTGATCATTTCCACCGAAGCGACGGCGGCGATGCTCGAGAGCGCTTCTCCGCGGAACCCCAGCGTCTGAAGGTCCTGCAGATCTTTTTCCTCGCTGATCTTGCTGGTCGCGTGGCGCCGGAAAGCTCTCGTGATCTGCGAGGCTTCTATGCCGCTGCCGTTGTCGGTGACGCGCAGCATGGATACGCCGCCGTCTTTGATCTCACAGGTGATCGCATTCGCGCCGGCGTCGATCGAATTTTCGATCAGCTCCTTCGCCACGTTGAACGGACGTTCGATGACCTCGCCGGCCGCGATCTTATTGATGGTATCCTCGTTCAGAACATGTATTTCCATACGTCCCTCCGCTTCAGTTCTGCCAGCGGTTATTCAGCTCGTTCTGCAGTCTGTACAGTGTATTCAGCGCATCCATGGGCGTCAGGTTCGGAATGTCGATCTCCTTCAGCTCTTTCAGGACGTCCTCGTCCTTTACGGTCGCGAAAATGCTCATCTGCCCGAGGTCCACATCGTCGTAGTGCGGGACCTTTTCCGCTGTTTTGTCTGCGGTCACGGGTTTGATCGCCTGTACCTTCTCCGTGATGTCGCTGTCCACGAGACTGTTGAGGATCTCTTTTGCCCGGTCCACCACCATCTCCGGCAGCCCTGCCAGCTTGGCGACCTGGATGCCGTAGCTCTTGTCGGCGCCGCCCTTGACGATCTTGCGCAGGAATACGATGTCGTCGCCGTTCTCCTTGACCGCGACACAGTAGTTGTTCACATTGTCCATTTTGCCTTCGAGCTCCGTGAGCTCGTGGTAGTGGGTGGCAAAGAGCGTCTTGGCGCCCAGGAAATGTTTGTTGCTGATGTGCTCGATCACAGCCCAGGCGATGGAAAGTCCGTCGTAGGTGGAAGTGCCCCTTCCGATCTCGTCAAGGATGATGAGGCTTTTCGGCGTGGCGTTGCGCAGGATGTTGGAGACCTCGTTCATCTCGACCATGAAGGTGCTCTGGCCGCTGCCCAGGTCGTCGGAGGCGCCCACGCGGGTAAAGATGCGGTCCACAACGCACAGATCCGCACTTTCGGCCGGAACAAAGCTCCCGCACTGCGCCATGAGAGCGATCAGCGCCGTCTGCCTCATATAGGTGGACTTGCCTGCCATGTTGGGGCCGGTGATGATGGAGATCGCTTTTTTGGCGTTGTCCAGATAGCAGTCGTTCGCGACAAAATCGCCGGAGAGCATCTGCTCGACGACGGGGTGTCTGCCGTTCCGGATGTTGATGACGCCCTTTTCGTTGAACTTCGGCTTCACATAGCGGTTTCGTTCGGCCACGAGAGCCAGCGAGCAGTAAACGTCAAGGGCGGCCACCGCGCGCGCAGATTCCTGGATCGGGGCTATCTGTTCGCCGATCCTGTCGCGCACCGCGCAGAAGGCGTCATATTCAAGCGCGTTGAGCTTGTCCTCCGCGTTCAGGATCGTGTCCTCGAGCTCCTTGAGGCGCGGCGTGGTGTAGCGCTCGGAGCCGGTCAGTGTCTGCTTGCGGACATAGTCCTCCGGCACCAGGTTTTTGTAGGAGTTCGTGACGTCAAAATAATAGCCGAACACCTTGTTGTATTTGATCTTCAGGTTTTTGATGCCGGTGCGTTCACGGTCCTTTTCCTCAAGTTCCATGAGCCAGCTGCGGCCTTCGGTCTTGGCTTTGCGCAGATGGTCGATGTCCGCGTCGTATCCGTCTTTGATAAAACCGCCTTCCCGGATGAGAAGCGGCGGATCCTCTTCGATGGAACGGTCGAGGAGGTCCAGGATGTCCGCAAATTCTCCAATCCCGTCGTACAGGCGCGTCAGTTCCGCATCCTGCGAAGACAGATTCTGCAGGACCTGGCGGATGGGGCTGAACATGCGCAGGGAATTCCAGAAGGCGATCAGGTCGCGGGGATTGGCGCTCTTGTAAGATATTTTGGTAAGGAGCCGCTCCAGGTCGTAGACCGGCTGGAGATATTCCCGCAGCTCGTCGCGGTCGACGGCATTGCGGTTCAGGGTGTCGATGGCATTCAGGCGCCCTTCTATGCTTTCCCTGTCGATCAGCGGCTGCTCCAGCATCCTGTGCAGGAGCCTCGCGCCCATGGCTGTCTTCGTCTTGTCCAGTACCCAGAGCAGGGAGCCTCTCTTCTGCTTTTCACGCATCGTTTCCGTAAGCTCCAGGTTGCGGCGCGTCGAAGAATCGAGCAGCATATAGCGGCTTGCAAGGTACGGCGTGATCGTCGTCAGGTTCGAAAGCCCGTTTTTCTGGGTATTGTACAGATAGCGCAGCAGCGCCCCCGCGGCTATGGTACCGGCATGGAAATCGTCGATCCCGAGGCTTACGGTGTCGGCGACCCGGAAGTGCTCGAGCACCGTGGCTTTGGCACTGTCTTCTTCAAAACAGGAGGCATCCAGTCTGTTGAAGGTGATGCCGAGGCGGTTGTGCAGGTCCGTCAGATCCAGCCCGCTCATCTCGAAAGCGTCGTTGCAGATGATCTCCGAGGGCGTGTATTTGATGATCTCGTCCTGGATCTTCTTGGGGCTGTCCACCTCCGTCACATAAAAGTCGCCGGTGGAAATGTCCGCGACCGCAATGCCGCTCGCACCGATGCAGTAAAACACGCAGAAAAGGAAGTTGTTGCGGCCCTCTTCGAGAGACGGCATGTCCGTGTTGGTGCCGGGCGTCACGATGCGGATCACTTCCCGCTTCACGAGGCCCTTGGCCAGCTTCGGATCCTCCACCTGGTCGCAGACGGCGACCTTGTGGCCTGCCTGCACAAGCTTGGTGATATAGGAATCCACGGCATGGAAAGGCACGCCGCACATCGGCGCGTGCTCTTCGAGACCGCAGTTTTTACCTGTCAGTGTGAGTTCGAGTTCCTTGGAAACGATCTCCGCGTCTTCAAAAAACATCTCGAAAAAGTCCCCGATGCGGTACATCAGGATACAGTCCGGATACTGTTTTTTGGTCTCCAGATACAGCTGCATCATCGGAGACAAAGCTTCGCTGTCCAGTTCATTGCCGTTGTTCATTCAGCACTCTCCTGCCCGTTTATAACCGTTCCGAAATAATAAAAGCCGCGGCATTCATCGAGGCGGACCTGATAGAAATGTCCGATCATGGAGGCATCTCCCCTGAAATGCACGATCATGTTGTCGGAGAGACGCCCCGTCACATAGCCGGGCTGCTGTTCATCGAGACTTTCAGCCAGGGCTTCGAAGCACCGTCCCTGCAGTGCGAGGGCCCTCTCCTTTGAGGAGGCCTGCACGGCGCTGAGGATACGGTCGAAGTTCTCTTTTTTTACTTCCTCCGGCAGCTGCACCATTTTAGCGGCCGGCGTACCGGAACGGACCGAATAGATGAACGTATAGGCATTTTCGAATTTCACCTTTTCGATGACGTCGATCGTTTCATCGACGTCTTCGGCAGTCTCACCGGGAAAGCCGGCGATGATGTCGGTCGTAATGGCCACATCCGGGATGCAGCCGCGTATCCTGCCGGCCAGATCCAGAAAATGTGCTTTCGTATAGTGCCGGTTCATGGCGGTAAGGATGCGGTCGGAGCCGGACTGCAGGGCCAGGTGGATGTGCCGCGCGACCTTCGGATTCCGGGCGATCGTGTCGATCAGCTCGTCGGAAAGATCCTTCGGATGGGACGACATGAAACGGATCCGCTCGATGCCGTCTATGGCACAGACCTCCTCCAGAAGCTGCGCAAAGGTCAGGGGGTGCTCCAGTGTTTTGCCGTAGCTGTTGACGTTCTGCCCGAGGAGCATGATCTCTTTCACGCCGGAGGCTGCAAGCCTGCGCACCTCGCGCAGGATATCCTCCGGCTCGCGGCTGCGTTCGCGGCCGCGCACATACGGTACGATGCAGTAGCTGCAGAAGTTGTTGCAGCCGTACATGATATTGACGCCGGATTTGAAAGAAAACTTGCGCTCCGCCGGAAGGGCGTCGGAGGTCTGCTCGCTGCCGTCCCAGATCTCAATGACACGTTTACGGGAGTGATATACCTCCCAGAGGTATTCCGGCAGGCAGTAGATGTTGTAGGTCCCGAAGATCAGGCTGACGAACGGATAGCTCCTGCGGATCTTCTCCACACAGCTGCTCTGCTGCATCATGCAGCCGCAGAGTGCCACCTTCATAAAGGAATTGCTGCGCCGGTATTCATGGAGCCGTCCGAGCCGTCCGTACACGTGCTGGTCGGCATTGTCGCGTACGGTGCAGGTATTGTACAGCACAAAATCGGCATTTTCATCGTCCTGCAGCACAAAACCGCAGGCCTTCAGTACGCCGGCGAGCTTTTCACTGTCGCGGGCATTCATCTGACAGCCGAACGTGACGATACAGGCCGTCAGAGGACGGCGCATCGTGAGCGATTTATCCGCCACATAGGCCTGCATGCGGCGGATGAAATAAGCCTGCCTTGCCTCACTGTTTTCCGGGGAAGGCACCTCTCCGTCCGCGCCCTGTATATTCAGTTTGCACGGGTCATTTTCCGTCATCTGTTCACTTCTCCGGATCCAGTTCGTAAGGGGCGTAGAGATTGATGATCCGTTTCAGGACTTCCACGCCCTTCTTCATCTCGCTGACGGATACATACTCGTAGCGGGAATGAAAATTGTAGGCACCCGTGCCGAGATTCGGACAGGGAATGCCCATAAAGGACAGCCTGCAGCCGTCGGTGCCGCCGCGGATCGGTTTGATGTCGGGCGTGACACCGACAGCGAGCAGGGCTTTCTCTGCGTTTTCGATGAGGTGCATGTGCGGCTCGATCTTCTCCCGCATATTGTAGTAGGAATCCTTCAAAACAAGCTCTACCGCGGGCGTCTTCGAGGCCGCGCCGTTCTGCCCCGCGCCGGCTGCATATTCCGCGTTGATCGTATCTGTGATCCGGCGCACGATGTTTTTCCTCTCTTCGAAGCGCGTTCTGTCATGGTCGCGCAGAAGATATTCGAGTGTGACCCGGTCAGTCGTCCCGGAGATCTGCTCAACGTGGTAGAACCCTTCCCTCCCGGAAGTGCAGAAAGGCGTTTCGGTCTTCGGAAACATATCGATCAGTTCGGCGGCGACGAGGATCGCATTGCGCATGCAGCCCTTTGCGTCGCCGGGATGCGTACTGATACCGTTTATAGTGATGTCTGCGGAAGCCGCATTGAAGTTCTCATATTCGATCTGGCCGAGATCCCCGCCGTCCGCCGTATAGGCGTAATCGCAGGCAAAACGCGACAGATCGATGTTTTCCGGGCCGTTGCCGACTTCTTCGTCGGGGGTAAAACAGCAGCGTATGGTGCCGTGCGCATATTCCGGATGCGAAAGGTAGAAAGCAAAAACCTCCATGATCTCCGCAACGCCGGCCTTGTCATCGCCGCCCAGCACGCTGGTGCCGTCGGCAACGATCAGATCGCTTCCGATGTGCTTCTTCAGCGAAGGGTATTCTTTCGGGGAAAGGACGATGCCGAGCTTTTCATTCAGGACGATGCTGCTGCCGTCGTAGGCTGCGATCCTGCGGGGAATGACCTTTTTACCGGCCACTGCGGAGGACGTGTCCATATGAGCCATGAGACCGATGACCGGAGCCAGGTTTTCGCGTCTGCGCGACATGCGGTCAGAGCGCGCAGCCAGCTTCTTTTCCGCTTCCGCATCGAGCGGCAGATTGGAAGGCACCGTGGCGTAGACGTAACAGTGCTCTTCATCGTAGCTGACGTCCGAAGCACCCATCTGCGCAAGCTCTTTTGCAAGGAGTGCTGCAAGATCCCGCTGGCAGGCCGTCGACGGCGTGTCGGTATGCCCCTCCTCGGACTGTGTCGTGACCGCGGCATAAGCCATGAAACGTTCTCCGATATCCGTGTATTCGTTCATTGTTTCCCTCCGTTTACAAACAGGATGCGGGAGCGGTCTTTTCAGACCGTCCGGCAAAATGATTCACATACTGCATCTGTAAAGATAGCTGTTGCCTTTTTTACCGACCCGCTCGATCACTCCGAGGTCTGTGAGAATAAGCGGGACTGCCGAGAAACTGCCTGCGCGGACACCGGCCTTTGCGGCAAATTCCTTAGCGGTGAACGGTTCCTTAAGGTCGATGGGAACGAACGCCAGATAGTCGCGCGGAGAATCGAGGATCAGTTCGCCGGACAGACGAGTGGGGATCCTGTCAAAACGGTGCGATCCGTGCTTCCTGTCGCGGCTCCATCCGTCCTGCAGCCGGTACTCTTCCATGTCGACGAGCAGCAGATGCACCGTCAGGTTCGGATCCTTCAGGAAAGGCCTGATCCGGTACAGCTCACGGAAAGCATCGTAGAAACTGCCGTGTTTCGGCGACTTGCTGCGTTTCCCCAGCTGCCCTGTTTCAGGGTCTACCCAGGTGACGTATTTTTCAGCCGGCAGAGGATAGACGAGACGCACCCTGTATGTCTTGAGAAAGGCAGTGAGTTTGCCCCGGATCTTGCAGAAATTTCCGTTCTGGATCTCTATGATCTCGCTGCCGTTCCAGATATCGGCTATGTATGCGCCGGTGATGGGGATCTCCTGATGGTCCTCATCGGGATCGAAATAGTCCTTCAGGACAGCATGCAGCGTTTTTTCCTTCTGCATGCCGATGCCGTGGCGTACGCGGTCTTCCAGTACAAGCGATTTTGCCCTTGCGGCTTCAAACCTTCGTTCATCCATTGCAAAACAGCCCGCAGCTGTGCAGCTCCTGTTCCAAAGTGTGTTTATGCATGTGCGTGCGGATATAACCGCAGGTCGTTTCCTCTCCCTTTTCCGCCAGCATGCGCAGCAGTTTTTCCAGGAGCGCGGCCGTGTCCGGGTGCAGAAACCTTGCAGTGGTGCTGCCCAGATAATAACGGAGCGGATCGCTGTCCCTGTATTTTTCGCCGCGGTAGATCTTCGAGGCTGCGACGCGGTCGCAGAACATCTCTGCGACATAGCAGCCCGGCATCCTGACGGGACGGTAGCCGCCCGGGATCATCCGCACGGAATAATCCAGCCAGTATTCGTAGTGATGTTTGTTGCGCCCTTTGTGGTGGAGCCACGAGGAAGAATAGCCGCGGACGCGCCGCTCTTCGTTGTTCGGACTTTCACTGCCGCTGAAATAGCGGGCGCCCACGAGAAATTCCTCGGGCGAGTATTTGGAGAGATCATGCAGCATGCCCTGCCGGTAAAGGCCGCATTCAAAGCAGAGTTTCCGCACGATGAGGCGGTGCCGGGTGATGGTCGCAAAATGAGCGGCCGCCTTGGCCGGTGTGATCGGCTGCGGCACGTGCGATCCGTAAAAACATGAGTTCTCAGACATTTTTGTCTTTGCCTGCCTTTGCCGCGGTTTTTCCGGCATCGGGCGCCGGTACTTCCGGTGCTGCGCCGTTTACGAGAATGACGATCGAGCGCGGGCCGGCGGTGAAAGCCGTCGGATCGGCGACAGCGTTGCCGTCTGTCTGGAAAGGATCCTCCAGGGCAGTGTCCGCGATCCGGTACCACGTCTGGCCCTCCGGGAGCTTGGGCAGGCCAAAACCGATCTCCTGCCAGTACATATTGACGGCCAGATAAAGGAGGTGCCGCTTATTCGTTCCGGAGGTCACTGTCACCGGCGCTGCGTAGTCTTCGCAGTAAAGGATGCCGACGGAGTGGCTGTATCCCGAAAAATCGATTTTCCATGGCTCTCTGCCGTGGAACGATACGTCCGGCCAGCCCAGGGAGCGGTAGTCGGTGTAGCGGAATTCGTGTGTACTGCGGAAGACCGCGTGCTCCTGCCGGAACACCGAGAGGTGTTTGGCAAAGCTGCGCAGCATTTCGCTGTCGGAGCGTTCTTTCCAGTCATTCCAGCCGGTATCGTTGTCCTGGCAGTAGGGATTGTTGTTGCCACCCTGCGAGTTGCCGCATTCGTCGCCGGCGTGCAGCATGGGCGTGCCTTCCGCGAGCATGAGGAGCGTGAGGAAGTTGCGCATCTGTCTTCTGCGCAGTGCCATGATCTCTTTTTTGCGGCACCTGCCTTCCACGCCGCAGTTCCAGCTGGCGTTGTCATCGTTGCCGTCGCGGTTGTCCTCTCCGTTTGCTTCGTTGTGTTTGCGGCTGTACGATACCAGGTCATTCAGCGTAAATCCGCTGTAGTCAGCTGCATAGTGCACTGCTCCGTGTCCTGAGGGCACTTCGAGAAATTTCCGTACAAAGTCCTTCAGCGCACCGTCGTCGCCCTTCACAAAACGGCGCAGCAGATACATAAAGGTGTCGTTATAATCCGAAAGATTGGAAAATTCCGGCAGATTCCCTGTTTTGGCACGCACGGGGCCTGCATCCGGAGGATACGAAGCCGCCAGGACATAGTCCGGGATCGCGTCCGTCTTCAGGCGGTCGTACGGGAACGAGTAATAAAACAGCAGGCTGTCGCTGATGACGGGATCCTTGGCAAGCTGTACGAGAGGTACATTGTTGCCCATGAGGTGCACGCCGTCGACCCCGCAGGTGGTGACGTAAAAACGCACGGTGTCGCAGATGACGCTCGGGGCCACGCTGTCGGGGAAATAAAGCTGCAGCACGATCTCGAGGCATGCGGCATGGAATGCTTCGACCATTTCCAGAAATTCTTTTTCCGGATGTGCTCCATTCACGGCCAGCACGGATTTGGGGGCATAGTAATAGCCTTCTCCGAAGCCCCAGAGATTCGGCTTTGCCGCGATCTTCAGTTCTTCGGACAGAGACTGCGGGATGCCTTTTTCAGGACCGCGGTCGATCGAATAGGAACTGCACAGGTAACGCGTGCCGTTCTCCTTCACCGGGCAGAGCTCATAGACCGGCATCAGTTCGACCGTGGTGACACCCAGGCTGCGGATATAGGGGATCATTTCGACAGCGCCGGCAAAGGTGCCTCTTTTTTCGGGTGCAACGGCACAGGTACGTGACTTTGTGAAGCCGCGTACATTGATCAGGTAAAACAGCCTGTCCTGCCAGCGGTAGCGGCCGCGCAGCGGTGTGATCCGCACGGCTGCGTCGATCTCCGTAAGTGCGCTGACGGTGTACTGTTTGCCGCGTTCCGACTTAACGGTCGTGAGCCGCCTGGCATAGGGGTCGTTGAGCAGCTGGTCGCCGATGAAATAACAGTATGCCAGATTGCCCGGCTCCTTGCAGAGCGTGCCTTTGACAAGCACGGAATACAGCGAGCCGATCCTGTCGCTGTCGCTGAACGTAATGCGCAGGTCTCCGCAAACAGCGGCGCCGGCGGAAGAAGCACCGGTGTCTTTCCGCGGTACTGCCCCGAAAAGGATAAGGCCGCATTCCTGTCCGGGAAAGGCTGTCCGCAGCACTGCCGCAAAAACGATCCCGTTTTCGGTGATCACTGCGCCCGGTGTGATCGCATGTGCCGGCATGATCTTCGGAAGTGTATCCGGAAGTGCCCGTTCGATTGAATCAGTTTTCTCAGAAATCTCCTGACGGTTCTGCATCTGTGCTCCTACAGGCGAATTCATTATTTCATTTCGCAATTGTTTTTATCTTAACACAGTCGAAAACCTTTCACAACGGCGCAGAGCCTGCGTTTCAGACAACAGCCGTCAGGGCACCGCATTCTTTCCGCCCTTACTCCCGGGTCTCCGGACGGATGCCGAAAGGGCGCAGAAAACGGGAGGGCGTGCCGGGGTTTTCCCTGGTGCCGGAAACCCATAGCAGGGTCAGTTTCTCTCTCGCTCTCGTCATGGCAACATACAGGAGCCGGCGCTCCTCTTCGATCCCTCCGGCGTCGCGAAAACGGCGCCCTGGCAGTATGCCGTCGTTGAGGTCGGGAATGTAGACGCGGTCGAATTCCAGGCCCTTGGAGGCGTGCATGGTAAGCACGCGGACACCGCTGCTGCTGCGCCCGACCGTCCCGCCTCCACGCTTCTTTTCATTCCCGTCATCGGCCAGCGCTTCCCCGAGCCAGCGCATCAGCTCCGCCGGTCCGGACATACCGGCGGCCGCTTTCTCTGCTTCTGCAAAGCTCTGTTCGGTCCGCTTTACGGAGACCGGTTTCTTACCGGCGCAAAGGGCGGACTGCAGGCCCATACTGAGGCGCAGGTAGCGCAGGGAAAGCGCCGGCCTGAGTTTCAGCAGGCACTGCAGATCCGCGTGCAGCGCGCGGACTGTCCGGCACATCACGGGACTGTTCCTGTAGTAGCGGCAGAGGTCCGCGCAGGATACCGTCTCCTCTTTGGCCGCATCCCGTGAAATGTAGCGCTGCGGCAGATTCATGATGCGGTAGAGATCGCTCCTTTGGCCTTTTGTGCGGGTATCCTCTTCCGAAGCGAAGACATAGTAACTGAGAAGATCCCGGAAAAGTTCCGTGCGCTCGCTGTTTTCGCACCGTAAATTTCCGAAGACGGGGATGCCGTGTTTTTCCAGCTCCGCCAGGAAAGCATAGGACTGAGAGTGCGCCCTGAAGATCACGGCGGTGTGGTCCGCTTCCGCGCCGTACAGTACGGACAGATCGCGGCAGATCTGCGCATATTCTTCCTGAGCGCTTTCGAAAGAAAGGATCGAAGGCGCGCTGCCGCCGGGGTGGGCGGCGATGACTTTCTTGACAAAGCGGTCCCGGTTTTCCGAGATCAGCGCCTGCGAAGACCTTACGATCTCCGCACTGCAGCGGTAATTGACCTCGAGAGAGAGCTTTTCGCACTGCGGAAGATCGCGGAGCAGGGACTGCATCAGCGCCGGATCGGAGCCGCGGAAACCGTAAACGGACTGGTCGTCATCTCCTACGGCGAAGACCTCCGCCGGCCCGGAAACGGCCAGGCGGATGCCTGTATCCGAATGTGACAGCCCGGAAACAGCCGGGCGGCAGCTGTCCCCGGTGCAGGAAGCTTCCGCGCAGCCGGAAAGCAGCTTCAGGACATCGTACTGGGAGGCGTTGATATCCTGGAATTCATCGACCAGGATATGGCGGAAACGCGACTGCCAGTGTCTGCGTATGGCCGGATCCTCAGCAAGCAGACTGCGGCAGCGCAGGATCATGCCGTCGAAATCGACGAGGCCGTTTTCAGCCAGGAAGGCTTCGTAGGCGCGGCACATCTGTTCCAGCGCGTCAGGGCGCGGAAAACGGCCGGCCAGAGAACGGATCTTCAGGCGCTGTCCGTCGGTGCGCATTGCCGCGATGCCGTCGGAAGCCGCTTCGAATAAGGATCCGTCCGCGTCCCCGCACAGGGGCTTTTCGCGGCCGCCGCTGTCACTGCCGCCGCTGCAGGCACTGCCGAGCTGCGGGTTTCCGCTGCCGCCGTATACGGAAAGCAGGTGCCGGATCAGCGCGTTTCTTTCTTCGGCGCGCAGAATCCGGAGAGGGCCCGGGTCGGAGGAACGGAGAATATTATAAAAAACGGAATGAAAGGTGCCGAAGGAAACTTCAGGATACTGTTCAGCGGTCAGGCGGCGGAACCGGCCGGACATTTCGGCGGCTGCAGCCCGGGAGAAAGTGAGGACCAGAATGGAGGAAGGAGAAATATGACGGATCTCGATGAGATGGCGGATACGTTCAACGATGACGAATGTTTTGCCGCTTCCGGGTCCTGCCAGTACAAGGCAGGACCCTTCACGGACAATGGCGCGGTTCTGGGATGGATTGCCGCGCGCCGGCCGCTGCTTATCGGGCGGCGGATCATGGGCGGAAAGCGGGGAAAAACCGGAGGAACTCAGGACAGGCTTGCCTTCAGTTTTTCGATGCCGGTGCGTATGCGGGTGAGGGATTCGTCCCTGCCCAGCACTTCCATGATCTCAGTCGCGCCGGCCGGTGTGGTCTGCATGCCGGAAACGGCGGTGCGGATCGGCCAGAACACATAGCCGTTCTTGACACCTTTCCTGCCGATATATTCCTGCAGCATCGCGTAAAGTGCATCGTTGCTGTAATCCTCCTGCTCTTCGAACAGCGGGAGCACTTCCTCCAGTACTTCCAGCGAAGAGGCAGAATCCGTCTTCATTTTCTTATGTGTGTACATGGCAGTGTCGTAATCCGGCAGTTCGTCAAAAAAGCGTACCATGTCCGGAATGTCAGGCAGGATCTCTATGCGGCTCTTGACCATGGAAGCTATTTTGCGCAGGTCCAGCTCTCTGTGCAGGGCCTTGTGCAGCCAGGGCTCGGCCATCTGCCAGAACACCTCGTCATCCATGGCTTTGATGTATTCGCCGTTCATCCAGCGCAGCTTGGTGTAATCGAAGACTGCGGGACTCTTGCCGATGCGGTGATAGTCAAATTCCTTTACGAGATCTTCAAGGGAAAAGATCTCTCTGTCGCTGTCCGGGGACCAGCCGAGAAGCGCGACAAAATTGACGACGGCTTCGGGCAGGAATCCCTGCTCGATCAGATCCTCGTAGGAGGAGTGGCCGCTGCGCTTCGAGAGCTTGTGGTGCTCTTCGTCCGTGATCAGCGGGCAGTGGATATACTTCGGTACATCCCAGCCGAAAGCCTCATACAGGCGGTTGTACTTCGGCGAGGAGGAAAGATACTCGTTGCCGCGCACAACGTGCGTAATGCCCATCAGATGGTCATCCACGACGTTGGCAAAATTGTAGGTCGGGTAGCCGTCGGATTTGATGAGGATCATATCGTCCAGTTCGCTGTTGTCGAAGGTCACATCGCCGTACAGTTCATCGTGGAATGTGGTCGAGCCCTCTGTAGGATTGTTCTGCCGGATGACATAAGGCATGCCGGAAGCGAGGTTGCGCTCCACTTCTTCCTTGGAAAGGTGCAGGCAGTGTTTGTCATATACACTGACCTCCTTGCCTTCCACAACGCGCTTTAAGGACTCGAGGCGCTCAGGCGTGCAGAAACAGTAATAGGCTTCGCCGCGGTCGATGAGTTCCTTCGCGTATTTCATGTAGATGCCCTGCGATACGCGCTCACTCTGTACATACGGTCCGACGCCGCCGTCCCTGTCCGGGCCTTCGTCATAGACAAGGCCTGTGTCAGCCAGCGTACGGTAGATGATCTCCTCTGCGCCTTCCACGTAACGTTCACGGTCCGTGTCTTCGATGCGCAGGATATAGTCGCCGTCCTCGTGCTTGGCGATCAGGTAGGCGTAAAGTGCGGTGCGAAGGTTGCCGACGTGCATTCTCCCCGTCGGGCTGGGGGCATATCTGGTTCTGATCTTCTGGCTCATTTTCCTGTTATACCTTTCTTTGCAACGTAGTCGGACGGAGGAAGCTCGCTGTCGGCGTTGTCCCTGAAGGACTTCAGCTCCTCTGCCGCTTTTTCTATTGCAATGTTGGTTCCGGCGCCTGCGATGCAGCCGCCGGGGCAGCCCATTCCTTCGATGAGGCAGCCGTTCTTCTTGCCGGCCTTGGCCAGCAGCAGTTCCGTGCGGCACTGCGCCAGGCTGTTTGCGTGTTCGATCTTCACTTCCACGTCCGGGTAATACCTGTGTACGCACTC
>JALCRM010000014.1 GCA_022652545.1 Lachnospiraceae bacterium | reverse complement strand
AGCAAAAACAAACCGAAGGCAGCTCCGCCAGAACCATCAATGTGACCAACAGGTCACTGAAGAAAACATCCATCTGAGGCTATGTCATTGTCGATATAGTCTCACTGGTTGGGAAACTACTATTTAACGGCGCATGGTCGATCGGAACAATGATCTCCAACTGCCCTGCAGATGTTCTGGCAGATACGCACGTAGGACTTATGCCGGCAGTGGAAGGACAGTCCGGGACAAAATATGATACGGCGGCCGGTGCAGGCTGGAACTGGGTGATCAATTCCAAACTGTCCGGGGACAACCTTACCGCCTGCCTCGCATTCCTGAAGGCAGTTACGACGGGCGCTTACGCGGATGATGCACTGGAACAGGGCTTCATTTCCGCGGCAAAGACCTCTGCCGATATGGATATGACCAAGCTGGATCCGCTGTTTTCCGAGTACTATGCACTTGCTTCCACGATGAAGAACCATTCGATCTTTGACTGCGTACTTCCTGCAGAGGTCGGCTCAGGCGTTCTTTATGCGGATACACAGAAGCTGATCGCAGGCACGATGACACCGGAAGATATGGCGCAAGACTGCCAGACGGCGTTGGAAGCCAATTATTGACAGACTCCGGTGAC
This sequence comes from Lachnospiraceae bacterium, assembly GCA_022652545.1. GTDB lineage: Bacteria > Bacillota > Clostridia > Lachnospirales > Lachnospiraceae > CAG-791. The sequence goes on along the minus strand of JALCRM010000014.1, from coordinate 48,116 downwards.
AGACTCCGGCAGCCCGGGAATAAAGTAAGAATCTAATTAAACAGCGCGTGCCCAATAAAAAAGGCACGCGCTGATTTCAGTAAATATTCCGGGAAAGGAGCCGGTGGGTGTGAATACAAGGGAGATACGGAATAAAAAACAGAGGATCATCATCTATGTTCTGATATTGATCCCGTTTATCTATTTTCTATATATCATGGTCGTTCCGCTCGGAACATCCTTCTATTACAGCCTTACCAAATGGAAAGGCATCGGAAACCCGAAACTGGTCGGGTTCCGGAATTACGTCACACTGTTCAAGACGAAAGATTTCTGGCTGGTTCTGGGGAATACCCTGTTTCTCTGTCTCGTCTGTACGGTCGGGCAGGTCGGGATCGCACTGCTGATCTCATTCCTGATGACTTTCAAGAGGCTGCGCTTTAAAAATTTCCACCGGGCGGTCATCTTCTTTCCGGTCGTCATGTCTGCGATCGTAGTCGGCTATGTCTGGAGATTTATCTACAATTCCAATTACGGACTCCTGAATTCTTTCCTGACGTCCATAGGCAGGAGCGACCTCATCCGCAACTGGCTGGATGATGAGTCGATCGTTCTGCGGTGCGTCAGCGTTCCCGTGATCTGGCAGTATATCGGACTGTATATGATCATTCTGCTGAGCGCCATCTCGGCGATCCCGGATGAAATATTTGAATGTGCGGAAATAGACGGATGTACAGGATTCAAAAAGTCCGTGTACATTACCCTGCCGATGATCTGGGATACCTTCAAGATCTGCGTGATCCTGTGCGCTTCCGGCACCATGAAGATCTACGACCATCTCGTGGCCTTGACTAACGGCGGACCGGGCAGAGCTACCGAATCCCTGGCCATGTACTGCTATGAATATACCTTTAAGTTCGGCAATTTCGGAATGGGTGCGGCAATCGCCGTTTCGATCCTTGTGATCGCAGTCGTGCTGGCCCTGGCCATTCAGCTGATCATGGGGAGAAAGGAGACAGTATGAAAAAACTTAAGAATCTGCTCCTGGATCTCCTGGTCAACGTCCCTATCACCATACTGTCCATAACCTGTATTTTTCCTGTGGTATGGCTGGGCTATTCCTCGGTAAAGACTGACGCGGAATTCACACTGAACCCGCAGGCTCTTCCGACTAAAATACATCTGACGAATTATATAACCGCCTGGAAGAAGGCAAGCTTCGGCACTTTCACCTTCAACAGCACCTACAACAGCGTGATCACGCTGTTCCTGGTCCTCATCATTTCCTTTGTGATGGGGTATATCCTTTCCCGTTATCGTTTCAGGGGACGCAACCTGATCTACATGATCCTGCTGGCGACAATGATGATACCCGTATATGCCCTGATCGTACCTATTTTTATTCAGGAGAAAAAAATGGGTATACTGAATACCAGAGTGTCGCTGATCCCGATCTACATCGCCATGGAACTTCCGACTTCCGTATTTCTGATCGACGGATACCTGAAGGGGATCTCCGTGGACCTGGAGGATGCGGCTTCCATTGACGGTGCCGGCGTACTGCGCACCATGTTTACGATCATGATGCCGATCTGCCGCCCCATTATGTCGACGGTCGTGATCCTGACCTTCATGCATGTATGGAACGAATTTGCTTTTGCACAGGTGCTGCTGACGGATGAGGCCATCAAGACGATCCCGATCGGTCTGACATACTTTACTTCCCAGTACACGACAAGCTACACCTTGCTCCTGGCATCCCTTTTCATGGCAACGATCCCTGTCCTGCTGATCTATCTGTTCTTCAATAAACAGGTGATGGAAGGGATGATGGCAGGGGCGATAAAGGGCTGAATATATGGTCAGTATATCCAGGTTTGAATCGATAGATCCTTATGTACGTATGATGCGGCTGAAGCGCGCTGCCTCCATGAGCGGAAAATGGCGCGATATCGACAATGTTTTTACTTATATTGCTTCCGGGAGCGGCGATTTCGTCATCAACGGGAACAGATATACGCTGCACAAAGGCGATGCCATCATCATTCCGCCGTTCCAGACGCATCTCATTGTCTCGCAGGGAAGTGAGCCGCTCGTTCAGTACATCATGCACTTCGATTTTTATGAGACCTCGGAACGCCGGAAACTGGCGCATAAGGATGTTCTGGATGCGGCCGAGGCGGAGATCGTGATCCCCGAGCGGGAACAGTTGCTGGAACAGTCCGTGATCATTGCACATATCCCCGAGAGCGAGCGCAATGAAATGATGCGAAGTTACCTGGCTCTTATGCGGGAATTCGAGGACAACAGACCCGGCCGGGGAATGTACCTTAAGGCGGGCTGCATCCTGATCCTGGTACAGATGCTCCGGAACAGCACATCGACGGAAGAGTATCTGCAGGACACCGACAACCACAGGGCAAAGGCCTGGATGCACATCGAGAGGGCGATCGACTATATCAACACGCGCAGCGTGAAGGAAGAGCTCGGGAACGAGAGCATTGCGGAGGCGATCCAGGTGACGCCGAACTACCTGACCCATATTTTTCAGGAATATATCGGTATGTCGCTGCATAAATATATCATTAACTGCAGGATAGAAAAGGCGCAGATGCTGCTGCTTTCCGGAAAGAAAAACATCACGGAAACAGCGGAGGAAACGGGCTTTTCCAGTATCCATGTTTTCAGCAAAACATTTAAAAATCTGATCGGGATATCGCCGACGGCGTTTCTTGACGAAAATGTCAGCAGAGAGCAGCTGACCGTGAATATGCCGGTGGACCCGGCCGGCCTGCTTGCCCGGCAGGAAAAAAATATTTCTTACGCGGAGGAAAGAGAACATGTGGATTGAAGGAAATTACAGACGCAATCTTATGGATATGCACATTGATGACTGGGACCCCGTATTTCTTTCAAAACTCGATCCGGATGCCTATGTAGCCGCGCTGAAGGATGCGGGCGTACAGGCAGCCATGATCAAGGGAAAGCCGCATACCGGGCTCTGCTATTACCCCACGAAGATCGCAAGGATGCACAAAGGACTGAAAGGCTTTGATTTCTTCGGGGCCATGGTAAAGAAGTGCCACGAAAACGGGATTGCCGCAGAGGGCTATTTCACGCAGATCTTTGACAACTGGGCGTATGAGAACCACCCTGAGTGGCGGATCGTGACAGGCGACGGGAAAGGCATGCGCGATTACCGGGGCGAACCCAATTTCAAAAGCGGCCGCTATGGTATCGTATGCCCCAACAACGAGGGCTACAGGCAGTATGTCAGGGATTCCCTGGCGGAACTGGTGGGCAATTATGATATAGATGGCATTTTTCTCGATATGACGTTCTGGCCGGAGGTCTGTTACTGTCCGGCATGCCGTGAAAAATACAGAAAGAGGACCGGAAAGGAACTGCCCGTGACGGTCGACTGGGCCGACCCGGAATGGCGGGAATTCGTTTACATCCGGGAAGAATGGATGGCGGAATACGCGCAGTTCGCAACGGAATGCGTAAAGCGCATCAAACCCGCAGTCACCGTGGAGCACCAGTTTTCAATGATCACCGCGCCGTGGATCTTCGGAAGCACGGAAATGCTGACGGATCACGTGGATTATTCGGGCGGTGACTATTACGGGAGCTTCCTCCAGCAGACGTTCATAAACAAATACTATAAAAACGTTTCGCCGAATCTGCCCTTTATTTACCACACCTCCAGATGCGACCCCGAACTGGTCTACCATACGACGACCAAAACACCGGATGAACTTCTGCTGCACGTCATCACCGCTCTCGTGCACAACGGGGCTTTCCTTCTGGTCGATGCGATCAATCCGGACGGGACCTTTGTACCCTCGGTCTACCACGACCTGATGAAAAAGATCTATGCCAATACCAGCCGTTTCGAGAAATATATCAGCGGCGATCTGGTTCACGATGCGGCGATCTGGTTCGCGTCCCATGCCAAGTATGATACCGGCGAGCCGAAGACAGGGGTCATGCAGAAGACCTTTTCTCCGAAATATTACATGGAGTGCCCTCTCGGAGCGGCATCCGTCATGCGCGCCGACAACATTCCCTTTGAAGTGATCGGGACCAAGAACATCCGGAAGGAGAAGGCAAAGGTTCTTATCCTTTCGCATGTTGCGGAGATCAGGGATGAGGAAATGGACGAGATAGAAGCGTATCTCCGGAACGGCGGAAGCCTGCTGATCAGCGGAACCGTGGCGAACAAACGTCTGCAGGAGCTGGCGGGGATCAGGGTGACCGGGACCACGGAGCACAGCTTCACATACATGAGTCCTACGAAGGAGGCCGGGGAGCTGGGACTTTTCAAGGGCTTTGATGAGATGACGCCCCTCACTGTCCCTGACAGGCAGGTGACGGCCGAGATCGCGGACGGCACGGATCTGACGGTCCTCGCCACACTGACACTGCCGTATACCATGACGGATACTTCTGATTTTGCGGCTATCCATTCCAATCCGCCGGGGATCCATACTGACCGGCCGTGTGCTGTTCTGAAAAAACTGAAAACGGGAGGAAAGATCATATGGACGGCCGCGCCTGTTGAGATCTCGCGTCCGTATATGAGCCGTGAGGCATTTGCTGACATCCTGAGATACATGATAGCGACGCCATCCTTTACGTCCAATGCCCCGAAATTCGTGGAAGTGCTCGAATGGGAAAAAGGCGGCGAGAGGTATTTTGCCGTGATCAATGAGCAGGAGGAAGCGCCGATCGCACCGATGTACGAGATCAGCATCGACGTAGAGACGGACAGGAAAAAGGCGGTGCTTTTGCCGGACGGCGGGGAAATGGATACCTCGTATGAGGACGGGGTGCTGCATATCCGCCTGCCGAAGCTGGAGGTATTCCTGATCTTCAAACTGTCATAGGAGGTATACGACATGAAATACGGTATTTATTTTGCCTATTGGGAACACGAATGGAATGCGGACCAGAAAAAATATATTTCAAAAGTGGGAAAACTGGGCTTCGATGTCCTGGAGATCTCCTGTGCCATGCTGAAAGGCATGCCGGATAGCGAGCTTTCCGAAATGAGAAAAATGGCCGAGGATGCCGGTGTCGTGCTGACGGCCGGATATGGGCCCGGCGCGGGGGAAGACCTCGGCAGCAGCGATCCGGAGATACAGAAGCGCGCGGTGGCATTTTATACCGAAATGCTGCGCAAGCTTGAAATACTGAATATCCACACGCTCGGAGGCGGTATCTACTCCTACTGGCCGGTGGATTACAGCAGGCCGATCGACAAGGCGGGGGACCGCGAGCGCAGCATCCGGAATGTACGCACCGTCGGCAGGATCGCGGAAAGCTGCGGCGTGGATTACTGTCTTGAAGCCCTGAACAGGTTCGAGGGATATCTGATCAACACCAGCGCGGAATGCAGGGCGTTCGTCGACGAAGTGGACGTTCCCGCGGTCAAGGTCATGCTGGATACTTTCCACATGAATATCGAAGAGGACAGCATTCCCGATGCGATCCGTACAGCCGGCGACAAACTCGGTCATTTCCACGTGGGTGAAAACAACCGGAAAGTGCCGGGGAAGGGCGGACTGCCCTGGTATGCGATCGGTCGTGCGCTGCGCGATATCGGGTATGACAGGACCGTCGTCATGGAGCCGTTCGTACAGATGGGCGGCGGTATCGGCAGCGATATCAAGGTGTGGCGCGATCTTTCGGACAACGGAGACGAAAAGCAGCTGGATGCAGATGCGGCAGGTTCTGTCGCATTCCTGCGGTATGTATTCTGAACGAACCGCAGCATCGGTGCCAAAGAGCGGCACCGGCTGCCCTATTCGGAGAACCTTTGGTTCTCCTCATGGAGGTGTAGGTATGCAACAGTATCCTGTGATCGGAATCAGGCCGATCGTAGACTCCAGGCGTCTTGGGATCAGGGACGCGCTGGAAGGCAAAGTCAGCAGAATGGCGCATGCCGCCAAAACGCTCATTGAAAAGAATGTGTTCAATGCGGACGGCACACCGGCCAGGGTTCTTATTTTCAGCGGCAGCATCGCCGGCGGGGAGGAGGCCGCAAGGTGTGCGGCGGAATTTGCCGCTCAGAATGTCACGGCTACACTGAGCGTCACCCCAAGCTGGTGCTATCCTCTGGAAACGATAGACATCGATCCCATGACGACGAAGGCGATCTGGGGATTCAACGGCACCGAAAGGCCCGGCGCGGTATATCTTGCCTCCGCCCTGGCGGCGCACAATCAGATGAAACTGCCGTGCTTTTCCATATACGGAAAAGATGTGCAGGATATGGACGATGACTCGATACCGGAGGATGTTGCGGAGAAGATCCTGCGTTTCGCGAGATGCGCTCTGGCTGTCGGGGAACTGCGGAACAAGGCGTACGTAGGCTTCGGCGCTGTTTCCATGGGCATCATGGGCTCGTTCCTGGATCCGTCCTTCTATATCCACTACCTCGGGATGCGGCCGGAATGGGTCGACATGACCGAGATCCTGCGCAGGATAGACCAGGGGATCTACGATCACGAGGAGTTCGAAAAAGCGCTTTCCTGGGTAAAGAAAAACTGCCGGGAAGGGCACGATCCCAATCCGGACTCCAGAAAACACAGCGCTGCACAGAAAGAAGCGGAGTGGGAGTTCGTTGTAAAAATGACCATGATCGTGAGAGACATCATGCTCGGCAACGACAAGCTCGCAGAGATGGGATTCAAAGAGGAAGCTCTCGGCAGAAATGCGATCTTTGCAGGATTTCAGGGGCAGCGGATGTGGACGGACTACAAGCCGAACGGAGACTTTACCGAGGCCATCATGAATTCCAGTTTTGACTGGACAGGAAAAAAGCAGCCCCGCATCTTTGCAACGGAAAATGACAATCTGAACGGCCTTGCGATGCTGTTCGGCAACCTTCTGACCGGCTGCGCAAGCGGCTTTTCGGACATCAGGTGCTACTGGAGTCCGGATGCCGTAAAGCGGGTGACCGGCTGGCAGCCGTCCGGGCATGCCGCGGGCGGTTTCATCCACCTCATCAATTCCGGTTCCACCTGCCTCGATGCGAGCGCGGCATCGGAAGATGCAGAGGGAAAACATGTAATGAAGCCCTGGTGGGAGATGAGGCAGAAGGATATCAAGGCCTGCCTGCAGGCAACGGACTGGTGTCCGGCTGAGCTTTGCCAGTTCCGCGGCGGCGGATATTCGTCCCATTTCATGACAGGTGCCGAAATGCCCCTGACACTGGCCAGGGTCAACCTTGTGGAAGGGATCGGACCGGTGCTGCAGATCGCGGAAGGGAGCAGTATCGTACTTCCGGAAGATGTTTCCAGGGCGATCGACAGCCGCACGGATCCCACATGGCCTACGACGTGGTTCGTCCCGGATACGGACGGCAGGGGTGCCTTCAGGGATGTCTACTCCGTCATGGCAAACTGGGGCGCGAATCACGGAGCCTTTCTATACGGTCATGTCGGCGCGGACCTGATCACGCTGGCGTCGATGCTGCGCATTCCTGTCACTATGCACAATGTAAAGGAAGAAGATATTTTCCGCCCGCATGCCTGGTCTTCTTTCGGAGCCAGGGAACTGGACTCCACGGACATGGCGGCATGCAGGGCGTACGGACCGCTGTACCGTTAGTAAAGGGTCCCGGGAATATTGCAGTCTGTGAAAGGCGGTCCTGCGGTCAGCTGTCTGACCGCAGGATCATTGCGTCACAGCCTTCAAAGCTTATCTCCAGCGCACCGTGCACGGCAGAGATCTTTCTGCCGCTCCAGAGGTCAGTGTAGGAGGAATGCAGTTCGGATCCGGTAAGGCCCGATGTTACGGTGATCCGGCAGTCACTCTGCTCCGGGTTGAAAACAGCCAGATATTCTGTCCGGCCGGATGACGCGGTAAAAACACGGCAGGCATTTCCTTCGGCGGTCCCGGTCGGTCGGAAGGCCGTCCGGGAAATGACAAGCTCGTTGATCTCCCGCACTGTGGCGAGTTCGCGGGCGCGTTTTCCTCCCTCCGCATCGGAAAAGTCTTCGCTCAGCATCATCACGCCGCCGGCTATTACGGCGGAAGTATATCTGGCTCTCGCTTCTCCGGGCGTGCTGTCCCTGTCGGCGCAGAAACTTCTCTTCAGGCATATATGGTCGGGGTCATTGCAGGCATAGAGCCTTTGATTCTCCCACCAGGCGTATGTCTGCGCATTCAGCACATAGGCGACATCCTCGGCGCAGCCGAAGGCATCGCACGAAAAGCGCCGCGCGTGCCCGTATCCGCAGGGGAAGAGAGGAGCGATGGAAAGGCTGATGAATATCTTTCTTCCCGTGCTTTTTTCGGAAAGCGCGTCCCTGATCAGCGAGTATCCCATATTCAGAGCCTGGCGCCCGGTGGAAATGCTGCTGTCATAGTGCATTCCTTCTATTCCGCCGTGGCTCATGAAGTCAAGTTTTATATAGTCAAATCCCAGGTCCACGATACTGCGGAGTCTTTTATGTATCATTTCCTTCCAGACGGGGTGGGTGACATCCATCGGTACGGCACCGTCCACGGTCGGAAGAATCCTGCCGTCTTCGCCGCGCAGAAGGATTTCCGAGAACGTATGTCCATGTACCTCGGGGATCTCCTTTTCGGGATCTTTTTCCCAGCAGGCAAAAGGGGAATCGTAAGTGCCGGCCTTCTGTCCCCGGCGGTGGCATTCGGTGACAAAATCCTTCAGTTCTTGCTGTGTCATTTTTGTCCAGCCGGCATCCAGGTTGATGCTCACGGTATTGTCGCCGTTTGCATAGCCTTCGTGCTGCAGGTTATTTTCGATGAAGGCGGAAGCGAAGGAGGCTTTCCGGAAATCGATGGTATGCTGATGCGCGGACCAGCTGTTCCATCCGAACGGGACGCTCTGTTCCCATTTGAGGGGAGAGGTCATTCGGCTGACCGCTTCACCGTACTGTTCCAGGAGATCGCGGTAGTCCCCGCCGTAGAGTACCACAAACCTTGAAGAAGTCACCCGCGGACCGGATACGGCACCGTGCGGCAGGGAATCGTGCGTGCCGCCGTCGGCGATTCCGCTCCGCAGCTCGAGCTTTCTGGAATCGTACGCAGAACAGACGACCGCGTTTTTCCAGACATCAAAATCCAGGGCACCGAACAGGAGAGCCTTCTTACTGTATCCGGAGATCAGTTCGGACAGATCGTAGCTGATCCTTCCGGGGCGCAGATGGGCAGTCTCGTATCTGCTCCACATCGTGTTATCGTAAGGGACCAGCAGCATTTCGGAAGCCAGGCTTTTCCACAGCCCGGTCTTTTCCGTTTCCGATCCGTAAGCGATCAGCGGGATCAGTTTCCTTGTCGTCACTTCCCTGCTGCAGCTGTCGCTGAGCGTGCAGGAAACGCAGGGCAGCCCGGCTTCGTCGAGGTACAGGTCTTCCCGGAGGACCAGCCCGTCAGCAGTCCTGAAAGTGAACTGTTTTCCGGGTGTACCGTCTTCCGGCACGTTATCTTCCTTCGCGTGCCGCGTGTCTATACTGCGTCCGTCAGTGCTTTCGGCAGCCGCATACGCCAGAAAGAGCTCTCTGCCGCCCTTGCTGAGCCTGAATTCTCCGTTCCCCGCATATGTCCATTCGTATTCTTTTCCGATTTCCGTACTGTTTTTCATAGCCGTCCTTTCCTGTTGACAGAATGATTATACATTACGACGGAAGCCTGATGCTGCCGTCTTCCTGTTATACTTTGCTGCACTTCCATTTTCCTGACCGGAAGCGCGCGGACAGCAGCGTGCCCCGGAAGAGTTCATCCAGCATGAACGCGATCCAGCAGCCGTAAAGTCCGAGCCCCATGCGAATGCCCAGTACATAAGAAAAAAGTATGCTGATACCCCAGCAGGAAGCGATGGAGACCGCCATAGGGAAGAAAACGTCCCCGGCACCGCGCAGAGTGTTTTCTTCTATATGATTTATGCCCCTCCCCAGTTCCACGAAAATGTCGATAAAAAAGATCTTTCCCGCCATCTGCAGGATCTCTGCCCTCGAAGTGAACAGGGACATGAGTGGCCTGCAGACCAGATACAGGCATATCGACAGGGAAACGTTCAGCAGTACAGCCAGCCGCAGGGTCTGACGGTTCAGTCTGCATACCTTGTCGTATTCCCCGGCCCCGGCCAGCCATCCGACCAGGATCGAAACGGACATGCCCAGGGACATGCCGGTCACATATACATAAAATACGATCGAAGATACGTAGATCCTGGTCGAAAGCACCAGTGTCCCCAGTGTTCCCAGGATGGCGGTCGAGACGACCTGGGAGAAGGAGTAGGAAAGGTTGGAGACGCCTCCCGGGAGCCCTATCTTCAAAATGTTTGCCGCGCTTTTAAGGGCAGACAGCTTTTTATGCCGAAGGCCAAGCCTCAGGCCGCTGTTTTTCAGGAAGATGCTGATCATGAGCAGTGCGGATATCCGGCTGATGACACCTGATACCGCGATCCCCGATGCACCGGAAAGCGGCGTCTCAAACGGCCGGAATACGACGATCCAGTTCAGCATTGCATTCAGCGCATTCATAAGCACGGAAGCGGCTACGGCAGGCCCGGGTCTGCCGTAGCTTCGGAGGATCGCTGAAATTGCCAGGACGATGCCCTGCACGGCGGAAAAACAGATGCTGATGCGGAAATAGGAGATCGCCATGCCCAGCGCGGAACCTGTAAGATTGAGAGCCTTCATCATGGGGACGGTGAAGTTTACCAGAACGGCACTGACGGAAAGACTCAGAAACGTACTGACCGCCAGCGCGGCGAAAGCAGTGTCGGAGGCTTCCTTTTCTCTGGCTTCCCCGAGCCGGTGGCTGATCACAATGGAAGCGCCGCCGCTCACCACCGCGAAAAAAGTATAGACCAGCTGAAGGACCTGGTTCGCGGCGCCTACCGCCGCCACGGATTCATCGGAATAGTGTCCGAGGACCAGCGTGTTTACCGTCCCCATCAGGTTGACGAGGACCTGCTCAATAAAAAACGGGAAAAACAACTGCCGCAGGGAAAGCGTTCCCTTTTCTGTTTTTATATTTGTGATGGATGGATCCATCAAATGCCAGGCTTTTTTCATCATATCCTTGGACCGGCTCTCGGACCAGACCGGTTTTGACTGCAAGGGTATATCTTTTTTGCTGCCTGCACATTAGCAGTAATTGCTCACACATTTATAAAAATTGCGCTTGCATCAACTTCTGTTTCTTTTTGTTTATAATGCATAAAAGGAGGGTCTTAAGGATCCGTATTACGATTGTCAGGGGGAGTGGAATTTTGAAAACAAGCGAAGCACATGTGGCTCTGGAATCGGAATTTTACATGTACTCGGCGAGCATGACGGCCCGCAGCACCTTTTTTTATCCGATCTGTATGGGCGATTTCATATATGAGCCGGAGTATTACCAGCATCGGAATTCCTATGACAGTTTTGAACTCATGTATATAAGCTCCGGGAACATGACCTACGACCTGGACGGCAGAGAAGAAAAGGCGGAGGCCGGCAGCATGCTTCTGCTCGACTGCTATCTTCCGCACGGATACTGGACCTCTTCCGGGTGGGAAGCGGTCTGGCTCCACTTTGACGGACCTATGGCCCGGGCCTATTATCAGCTCATCACTTCCAGATTCGGGAATCTGCTGCCCATGAATGAATCCAGCCCGGCAGTACGGGGCCTGCGTCATCTTTATGAAGTATTCTCGTCAAACGAGCCGATCCGCGAGGCAATGATCTCCAAGCTGATCACGGACATCCTCACTTCGCTGCTTCTGCTGAAGCAGGCAGATGCAGAATGTGACAGCAACGCCGAGAGGATCGAAGAGGCGGTCTCCTACATCGGGGAACATTTCGCGGAGGACATCAGTGTCGGGGATATGGCGGCACATGCCATGCTGAGTACATTCCACTTCATCCGTCTGTTCAAGGCAGCAACCGGCTTCACACCGCACGAATATCTGGTGAATACCCGTATCGACACTGCCAGGTTCCTGCTGAAGACGACCGGGGATTCACCGAAACAGATATGCTTTTCGACCGGTTTTTCCTCGGAAAGTGCCTTCTGTACCTGCTTCCGGAAAAAGACCGGAAAGACGCCCACCGGATACCGCAGGTCCTTTGCGGATCGTTGAGATAAGACGCAGGAGGCAGGTGCCATTCCGGCCGCACATGTTTCCGCCGGTGGTTCTGCCGGCGGGTCGTGCAGGCTTCTGTCAGCGTATCCGGCTGATCACGTTCGGAAGATCCTTCAGCGTTATGATCCCCAGAGGGATCTCGTTGCTTCCGCCGCTCTCCGTTACGATGATGGCCTGCAGTTCCCTGCCTTCATCCATGGCTTTTCCGAATACGTGCAGGATCTCATAGGCGGGGTGGTCGGCAGCGAGGAATTCGACATTTTCTTCCTTCGGTGCCAGTTCCATTACCTGGCTGACGGTGGTGATCCGGTCTTTGGAAGGATCGCAGCACCAGTAGGCCAGCGATTCCGCAGTGAGCAGACCCTTGTACTGAACGCTGTCAAAACAGGGTATCTTTGTGCTGCCGAGGGATCTCATTTTGTCAAAGGCCGCCGTTATGGCATCGCCGGAGGAGATGATCCTGATCGGGGTGACTGCGCACTCGAGGACGGTTACGGGTTTTGTGAGTTCATTGGCGATACGTTCGATGTCGTCTGCCGTTTCTTCCGTCGGTGCGGCGACCAGTTCCTTGCCCGCATCGCGCTGATGGACGATCGTATTGCGCAGCTGCCGATAATTGCCGAGGATAGACTGATTCTCACGTATCACACGGTTTTTTGCCGCACACAGGGAAACTGATTTTGCAAATGAAATATAGTGATCCGGGTGCAAAATCTCATTCATCTTCTCTTCTATGACCGCGAAGGAATTAAGAAAACGCGAAGTGTTGTTATCGGGTACAAATGTCTCTGACATATCACTTTCCTCCATAGGAAACGCCCGGGTCGGGTCAGTTGTAGGCAGCCATTACCTTCGGCATATCGGACACTGTCAGGAATCCGAGGGGCGGTTCGGAAGGACTGCCGGTCTCGGTCACAATGACAGCCATGAGGTTGTTGCCCTTCTGGATCAGGTCGGAATAGGCTGACAGGGCGTCCTGTGCATCACGGTCTTTTCCGAGGAAGAGCACGACCTCATTCTGCGAATAATTTGCCAGGACCTGGCTCACGGGAGCGGAGGCATCTTTTCCTCCCATGCACCAGAAGGCGATCGCTTCCATTGTGATAAAGCCCACATACTTTGCTTCCTGGTAGACAGGGAACTTTGACGTATGCAGTTCCTTCATGCGGTTAAATGCATCTATGGCGGGCGTATCCGTAGGAAGGGTCCGGACCGGCTTGCTGGCAAAATCCAGGACGTTGAAATGACGGGAAAGAAGTTCGGCCATGCGCTCGGCTTCTGACACGGTATTGTCAGAAGGCGTGGCTAAAAGAACTTGTTTTCCGCCGCGGTCGAGTACGATCGCCCGGCGGATCTCGGAAAGGGACTGGAGCAGAACCATATTTACCCTGACGGTGCGGTTGTTCCAGTTGCAGGCTTTCAGCAGATCGCTGAATTCGGCGTCCGGGGCTGCCTTTGCCTTTTCCCTGAGTTCACTTTCGATTTTATCAATGGCGGTAAGAAAACGATCTGCATTGCCGGATGATTCGGACATGGCCTGCCTCCTGGTTTTTAAGAAAATTTTCTGTGCTGCGGACTGTATTTATTATAGCGCAAAGTGCCGCGTCTTTTATCAACCATATTTGTGTTCGGACCGTATAAATGATATAGTCAAAAAAGATAATTTCCAAAAGAAAATCAGGAAGCGAAAGACCAAACGAATGAAATATATAACCTTTGTGGTTCCATGCTACAATTCCGAAAGCTACATGGATCGGTGTATCAATTCGCTTCTGGCAGCAGGCAATGACGCCGAGATCATTCTGATCAACGATGGCTCGACGGACCGGACCGGCGAGATCGCACACGAATACGCAAGCCGTTACCCTGAGATCGTTCGGGCAATAGACAAACCGAACGGAGGGCATGGCTCCGGAGTAAACAAGGGGCTTGAACTGGCAGCAGGCCTCTATTTTATGGTAGTCGATTCTGATGACTGGCTCGATTCATCCGCTGTCGGCGAACTGATGACACGCCTGAAGAGCTTCTGCATGATCCGCATGCGCAACCAGGGGACAGTCACACCTGATATCATTATCTGCAATTATATTTTTGATCATCTGAACAATGGCGTGACCCACTCTGTGCGCTACCGCAATGTCCTGCATCCGGACCGGATCACGGAATGGAAGGATGTCGGCAGGTTTGCGCTTTCACAGTATTTTGTCATGCATTCCATGATCTATCGTACGAGGATCCCCAGGGAGAGCGGACTGAAACTGCCGGAGCATTCTTTTTACGTTGACAATGTATATGCATATCAGCCGCTGCCGTACACGAAGTATCTTTATTACATCAACTGTGATCTCTATCACTATTATATCGGACGGGCAGACCAGTCTGTGAGCGCGGAAAATCTGCTCAAGCGCATCGACCAGCAGGTCATGGTAACACGTTTTCTGCTGCATGCGGCCGACCTGCAGGAGATCCGCACCCGGGAACCCCGGCTGGCATCTTATATGTCCCGCTATATTTCCATGATGTATTCCATGACCACAGTACTGCTGTACAAGATCAATACAGACCAGTCTGTTTCGGAGACCGCGGCGCTGTGGCAGGAAGCAAGGAAAACGGACCCGGTCCTGTACGATATACTGAAGCACAGGTCGCTGAGTTCCCTTACGATGCTTCCGGGAAAAGCCGGCAGGAAGATCGTCTGCGGCGGATATTACGTTTCCAGGAAATTGTTCAAATTCAATTGAGCCTGGCGCTTTCAGGCAGACGCGGTCTCTCTGCGGGGGTAGCAGATGAAAAAGAAGGTACTGAACGCAGTTTTCTTCTTTCTTGTCATGGGCCTGACTTTTTATACGGTACTGCGCAACAATGACCTCACGCAGATGTCGCTGGCTTTTCGCGGCGCCAAGGTGATCTGGCTGATCCCGGCCGTTGCATGCGCTCTGTTTTTTGTCGCCAGTGAGGGCTGTATGATCTGGGATCTGCTCCGCCTGCTGGGACACCGGAATTCACTCCTGCGCTGTATATCCTATTCCTTCATCGGCTATTTTTACTCCGGCATCACACCTTCTTCTTCCGGCGGCCAGCCCATGCAGCTCTATTACATGAAAAAAGACGGCAACAGCATGGCGGACAGCTCAGTGATCCTTATGACGCTGGCCTTTTTCAGCCGTCTCATTCTTTCCGTTGTCGGCATCCTGCTGCTGCTCTTCTGCAGCGGTCTTCTGCACACTTATTTTCAGGGATATATATATATCTACTATCTGGGGCTTACCCTCAACACGCTGACGGCTCTCTTTATTTTCGGCGCCATGGCGGCGCCCGGTGTGCTGCACCGTATCATCAAGGCCGTTGAATCTTTTCTGGTCCGCATCCACCTCATGAAACCCTCCTCAGGGAGGATCGAAAGCATCGACGGTTTCATAGACGGATACAGGAGCGCGGTCAGCTTTCTGGTCGGGCATAAGGGCCGGGTGGCCTATCTTTTCTTTTTCTCTTTTATACAGCGTATCTCTCTGTATATCCTGACATGGTTCGTCTGCATGGGATTCGGCATGAAGGACCCGGGTTTTCTCAAGATCTCGCTTCTGCAGGCCGCGATCTACGTGGCAGTGGAAATGCTCCCGCTCCCGGGCGCACAGGGGATCACGGAACTGCTTTATCACAACGTTTTCGGGACGCTGCTCGGTACATTCCTGGGCCCTACCATGCTGGTGGTGAGAGGCATAGATTTTTACATGCTGATGCTGCTCGGCATGCTGGCGGTCCTGCTGCGGCTCGTACAGAGAAAATATGCGACCGTCAGAATATCGTGATCTCAGCGGTCACTGCACAAATACATATCTGCTGAGCCGGTCGAAAGCTTCTTCGACAAGGGAGAGCGGAAGAGCAAGGTTCATGCGGATGTGGCACGGGCCGTGGAACGGGCGGCCGTCCTGCCAGAGGACACCGTATTCCTGTCCCCTTCTGAGCAGCTCTTCGATCGTTGTGCCGTGTTTTGCGCACCATTCAGAGCAGTCAAGAAAGAGCATATAGGTACCCTGCGGTCTCGCGGCGTGAACGCCTTCCAGTCTCTTTTTAATGAAATCACAGGCAAACGCGGCGTTTTTGCTGAGCACGCTGCAGAGTTCATCTGTCCATTCCGCGCCTTCCGGAGAAAAAGCACCGATCAGGGCGTACATGGACAGCAGGTTCATCGTATTGTAGCCGGACAGAGAAGATTCTTTCGCGACGCGGTCGCGCAGTGTGCGGTCATAGATGATGTGATAGGAGCCGACCAGTCCTGCCAGATTGAAGGTCTTGGAAGGCGCATAGAGGGCAACGGTGCGCAGTCTGGCGTCGTCCGAGACGGACTGTGTGGGAATGTGCCGGTGTCCGTCAAGCAGGATGTCCGACCATATTTCGTCCGAGACGACGTGTACGTCATAGCGGCGGTAAAGATCCATTACCTGCTCTATTTCATCCCGCTCCCAGACCCGCCCTGTGGGATTGTGCGGCGAACAGAAGACCGCGGCGTGGATCGCCTGCGTTTTCAGCTTCTCTTCAAGGTCGGCGAGATCGATGCGCCAGACGCCCTGTCCGTCGGTTTTCATGGGATTCAGGACGATGCGGTAGCCGTTGTTCTCCAGAACTTCCGTGAAGCCGATGTAGGTGGGGGACTGCAGCAGAACGCGGTCTCCGCGTGAGCACAGCACATTCAGCGCAGAGATCACACCTCCGAGCACGCCGTTTTCATAGGCGATGTCTTCCTGCCGCAGCCCGGTGACACCGTTCCTGCGCGACTGCCAGCCGATGATCGCATCATAGTATTCCGGGCGGGGCATGAAGTAGCCGAATGCAGGATGTTTTACCCGCTCTGTGATCGCGGCCTGTATTGACGGCGCGGTGGCAAAATTCATGTCGGCGACCCACATGGGAATGCGTGTGAAACCGGGTTTGGCTGCCGGAAATCCGGTGAAGGGGGCAGTATCCGGATCCACTGCGATCGAATCCCGCCCATGTCTGTCCATGATCGTTGTAAAATCATATATCATATTGGTTTGTTCCTCCGGGTCCAAACAGGATGAAAATACAGCGGCTGCTTCGTATAACAGCCGGGAAATGATACTATTATAAAGCACGGGGGAAGACAATAACAGTGAACGCAGTGAATGCAAAGAACGCAGAGCACGCACAGAATGCGCAGGAAGCGAAAATCGCACAGGCCGGGGCATGGTACAGGGACAGATACTTTTACCTGAGCTTCGGCATCTGCCTGCTTCTGGCCTTTTGCTCATTTATATACTTTATTGTCAGGGGGAACGGCTTCTTTTCCATCCGCAGTGATTTCAATACGCAGCAGATGCCTTTTACGATCGGCGCCATCAGGGAGATCAGGGAAAACGGGTTCGGATGGATCTACAGTGCTGATCTCGGAACGAATACCATCGCAGCGTACAGTTTTTCGCAGCTTGGCAGCCCCTTTTTCTGGATCCTGTTCCTTCTTCCGACATCGAAGGTCCCCTATGCGGTTGGCTGGATCTATATGCTCAAATACGGCCTGGCGGGCGGTACATCCTATCTGTACCTCAGACGCTATGTCAAAAAGGAGACATCGGCGGTATTCGGAGCCCTGCTGTATGCCTTCTCCGGATTTCAGACTGTAAATCTTATGTTTTACTGCTTCCATGACGCCGTGGCGCTGTTTCCGCTGATGCTGATCGGGCTCGATGACCTCGCGGAGAACGGGAAAAAGGGACTTTTTGCGCTGTCCGTGGCGATCAACTGTTTTCTGAACTATTTCCTGTTTGTCGGTGAGATCATCTTTCTGGCGATCTATTATTTCTGCAGGTTCGGAACGCTGCATCCCGAAAAAAAGGATGCCGTGAAATTCCTGCGGGTACTCGGAGAGGGAGTGCTCGGAGTGGGCATGGCATTTATCCTGTTCTGGCCTTCCGTCTGCTATATCGTGACCCTGCCGCGTGCCGGCGCGAAAATATATGGAGACAGCGGACTGGTCTATAACAGCAGGACCTGTCTGCAGCTCATCAAGGCTTTCCTTCTTCCCGGCGACAATATGAGACTTCAGTCCTGCATACAGGGAAGAGATTACAGCTCCAAAGGCGCATACCTGCCGGGCGTCGGCCTTTCGCTGGTCCTGGCCTATTGCCGGAAACGGCGCGGCTGGCTGCGGAGACTGCTTCTGATCCTGCTCGTCATTTCCTTCATTCCGCTGTTCAACAGCAGTTTTTATATGTTTTCCCAAAGCTACTGGAGATGGTGGTACATGTTCATCCTGATCATGGCGCTGGCGTCAGCCGTTGTCTTTGAGAACATGACCGAGTATCCGGTCGCGGGATCAGCGAAAGCGGTCCTCGTTTCCCTGATGCTGTTTACGGCGTATCTGACGCTTCTGCCGTGGTCTGAGAGAACGGACATAAGAGCCATCCGGAGGCCGCTGGTGTTTGCCGGGTTTGTCATTCTTTCCGCGGCAGGCCTCATTATGCTGCTCGTATTCAGCAAAAGGAAAAACGCACGAAAACTGACCTTTATCATGACGGCAGCCGTGGCGGTCTGCTCAACGACCTGGGCCATCCATTCCCTAAGGGACAACCACGGAGGTGACCCGTCTCAGCTCCTTGTGAAATATTCGCTTGCGGCGCAGGCTGAGAACTATGACATCAATTACCGCTATGCCACCTCAGGAAATCTGTACGAATACATCGGCGGGATCAGCACCGTGGCAGCGGGACCTGCCAGTTTCAGTTCCACCGTCAGCGCATCCATCTTTGAACTGAATGAGGCGTTTGGCTATACACGTACCGTCAACAGCCTGAATTACGGAAAAATACCCGGGATGAGCGAGTGGCTGGCCGGAAAATATGTCATTGCCGACCAGTCACATGTTACGGAACGGGAATGCTGCCCGATCTCCTATGCATACAGATATTATCTTCCCAGGTCTGTTTTTGATACGCTTGACAATACCCGGAAGGCCATCGCGTCCATCCACGCAATGGTCGTGCCGGATGACAGGGTGCAGGAATATTCCGGTGTCCTTGAAAGCTTCGATCTGTCAAAACTTCCGCCGGACGGCGAAAAGAACCTTTCCGTATATATCAAGAAGGCTGTAAGGGAAAGTCTGCGGAATAAGCTCCAGATCGTGAAGATGGATAAAAACGGCTTTGAGATCACGGGAAATGCGGAACAGGCGTGCTATGCCTTCGCCAGCATTCCCTACGATCAGGGATGGACGGCATATGTAAACGGGACGGAAACGGAGATCACGGATGTCAGCGGCCTGATGGCTGTGCCGATCGGAAAAGGCGCAAATGATATCGTGTTTTCGTATCGTATCCCCGGGCTCAGGACAGGTGCGGCCGTAAGCCTCGATGCCTGGATCCTGTTTGCGGCCCTGCTGGCCCTGCGCGGCACGGCGATACACTGGAGAAGACCGAAAATATCGAAGCAGTTCATCAGCGCGGTCTGTTTTGCAATACCCGTGCTGTGCCTGTTTACGGCATTTCAGTATTTCAGGTACTATCTCTCGAACCGGATCGACACCGACCAGTCTTCCGAGCTGGTGCTTTCAAAACTGATTTCGGAGGAACATACTATCGTCTCCGGGAACTGGTATTATTTTACAGAACTGAGGGTGCTCAATACGCAGCTCGTTTTTGCGCCTCTGTTCTATGTCTTTTCCAGCTGGCGCAAAGTGCGGATCGTGGGAGAGACGATCCTTGTCGCTCTGCTGGGCTTCAGTGCATATTTTCTCGGCCGGAGGATGAAGATCAGCAGAAACCGGTCGCTGCTCCTTAGCGCCCTGCTGATGGTACCTTTTTCTGAAGAATATTTCTGGTTCATTATAAAAGGATCTTATTATGTTCCGCATGTCTTTATCTCTTTTATTACGATGGGCCTGCTCTACCTGTATCTGGACAGTCAAAACAAACGCCGGAAGATCCTGAGTCTTGTCCTGACGGCCGCCCTTTCCCTGGGCGCGGGACTCGGCGGGCCGAGGCAGCCGATGGTCCTGTACATCCCCCTGGAAATAAGCGCACTGTTTTTGTGGCTGAACGGAAGGAAACGCGAGGACAGAAGTGCGGAAGGAGAAGGGGATGCTTCCGTACGCAGCCGGTATCTTCTGATCAGCACGTGTTCGTTCATCTGCGGAATGGCAGGATACCTGATCAATCGTTTTTATCTGACCACTGTATTTTCATTCAGAGATTATTCGGGCCTTACCTTCCGGAAACCGGATCTGAAAAAAATCATGCAGGTAGCCACCGGACTGCCTGTTACCCTGGGATTCGGTTTTGATAAAGCCAATCTTCCGCTGTCCCTTGCGGGAGACCTTTTCGGCACTTTCCTCATCCTGGTTTTTGTCCTTGCAGTGAAGGATGCAGTGAGGAAAAAGGAATCCACTTTTGCGGAAAAGAGCCTGATGTCACTGTTTTTTGCTGGTACGATCTGCATGATGCTTCTCTATTCCTTTACCAATATGCCTTATCATCACAGGTACTGGCTGCCGCTCATCGTTTTTGTCATTGTCGAGGATACTGCTTACATTGCCAGGAAAAAGGTTCGGAACAGCCGGATCATGCCGATTCTCATTGCATTCGGTGTGCTGACAGCCGTTGTCGGAGGACTCAGGTACGGGGCGCAGCGAGAAGACAGCAATATCGAATACCGCGCGATCGTGAGTGCAGCGGAACGCAACGGCATTTATGCGTCCTTTTCATCCTACTGGAACGGCAATATTCTGACTGAACTGAGCGATGGCCGGATAGAGGCCTACAACTGGCCGGAATTCATCGATAAGCAGAAGGATATCATGCAGATGTGTGTGCATCTTCAGGTGAAAGCACATGCGACGGAAAAGCCGTCGGGAAAGGTCATGTGCGTCTTTACCCGGGAACAGATCCGGAACAGTCCGATGGCCGGATTATTCAGCGGCTCCGAGGTCCTGTACGAATCCGGGAATTTTGTCGTATACCGCTTTGATTCCTACGCGGACATGGTCCGGCAGGCCGGAGAGTAAAAAAGCGGCCGCGGACACAGATTTATCACTGACAGAACTTACTTTTTTCGCATTTCTTTAACATTCTGCCGATACTATCAACGCTGAACCCTGTGTTGCCCGGTCTGCGCATCACGATCCCGCAGACAGGCAAAACACGGAAACAGGAACAGCGGTTGCTCACCCACGGGCGGAAAAGGCGGAGAAATGCCGGAAAAAGCAGCGAAAAAGTCGGGACTCGGCAAAGCGGATGTATTTACCCTGATCTTCATGTCCCTTCTGGTCATCCAGATCGCGCTGCTCATACACTTCAACCTGTCTGATATCAGAGATTCTCTGGACGCGGATTTTGCAAACACGATCTACCATTTCAGACAGATGCTCGCACAGCGGTCGCTGTATCTGGCCGACTGGTACGGGACGACTTCCATGGAGCTGGACGGATCCCTCCTTTTTGCCTTCCCGCTGTATCTCATTACGAAGAATGTCTTTACAGCGGTCGGCGTTTCCAATCTGCTCATTATTGCCCTGTACATCTTCACGTTCACAAAGATCCTGCAGAATGCGCATGTGCGCAGGCCGCTTATCCTGTTTACGCTCTGCATTCTTCTGACCCCGTATTCCTTCGGCATGGTGGAATACTTCAATATGCTGTTCTTCAACGGGGCGTGCTACAGCATCAAAGTGCTGATCCCGCTGCTCCTGATCCTGCTGCTTCAGAGGCAGGAAGGCACCGCGGGCACAGCTGTTCTTACAGCTCTCTATCTGGTGCTGCTGTTCGTGACGACGCTGTCCACCGGGATTTATGTGATGCTTTGCGGCATTCTGCCGGTTTTTCTCTGCACGGCGATCGACATCTGGAAGCTGGGAAGCTTCAGGAACACGCGGTACGGAATAAAACAACTGCTGCTCTATGCCGCGACGGCGCTGGTTTTTGCGGCAGGGTTCCTTGGGCACCGTAAGCTGTATGCGCTTGCTTCCAGGACGGACATGAAACTGACGACCCTGGAAAACATGGCGGCCAACGGCAAAGCCGTCCTGGCCGGGCTCTTTCAGCTGTTCAATGCACTGCCCAGCGATACGGTCGAGGCGATGTCTTCCGAAGGACTCATGTTTTGTCTGAGGATCGCAGTGGTTCTCATGCTGCTGTCCGCAGGCGTCTGGGGGCTCATCCGGATCTTCCGCACGGACAGGGAAGCCTTTCCGACTCCCGCATATCTGGCCATGCTGTTTTTCTTTGACCTTTTGATCGTACTCGTTTCGGATACGCGGTATTCCGGCAACACGGACATGGAATACCGGTATCTCCTGATCGGGATGGTACCGCTGATCCTGCTGCCGGCCCTGGCACTGGAGCAAAAGTACAGGGTCTGGGAAAACTTTCGGAAAAACAGTATGTATCTGCTTCTGGCGACGGCCGTGGCCGGTCTTCTGATCGGAAACAACCTGCATGTCTGCAGCAGCTGGGACCGCAGCACGTACGCTGTCGAACTCTGCAGTTATTTTGATAAGCTGGGTGTGGATTCCGTGTTTTTTATCGACGATCCCGATACCATGGATTACTGCAGAGCGATAGACGGGGATCTGAAATTCGGGTATTTCAATTCTTCCGAACAGAAGCTGGAACTCACCATCTGCAGCTATGAAGCCTCACAGAACGGAAGCTTTTACAGCGGCAGAAATGTGATCGCCGTGATCAATGTATACGGTAAAAAGCTGAGCGATTACCTGCCGGGGGAGATCACACAGCATTATACAAAGACAGGAACGGCAAAATGGTTCGATATTTATGAAGCGGACCAGGTATATTTTCCCTGATCCCGAAGGAACCGTGCAGCAATGCATGCGGCAGAAGCGGATTTCCCGTGTTCAGACGTACTATCCCGATTGACTTTCCATGGCGATTGTGGAAAAATACGAATGAAATAGCAGAGCAGTAACATATGCATTCCGTTTTCAAAGACCAGTCACGTGACTTTTATAAGAAAGAGAGGATCATTTCAAAGATGGCAAACGTAGATTTAAGTCAGTACGGCATCACGGGGACGAAGGAAATCGCCCACAATCCTTCCTATGATGAACTTTTCAAGGCGGAGACAGATCCGAGCCTGGAAGGATACGAAAAAGGCCAGGTCAGTGAACTTGGCGCAGTCAATGTTATGACCGGCGTATATACAGGCCGTTCCCCCAAGGATAAGTTCATCGTCATGGATGAAAACTCCAAGGATACGGTATGGTGGACCACACCGGAGTACAAGAACGACAACCATCCGGCTACGCAGGAAGCCTGGGAAGCGGTCAAGAAGATCGCCCAGAAGGAACTTTCCGACAAGGATCTTTATGTCGTGGATGCATTCTGCGGTGCCAACAAAGATACCAGGATGGCTGTGCGTTTCATCATGGAAGTAGCATGGCAGGCACATTTCGTAGAGAATATGTTCATCAGACCGTCAGCTGAAGAGCTTGCGGACTTCAAGCCTGATTTCGTTGTCTACAACGCATCCAAGGCGAAGGTCGAGAACTACAGGGAACTGGGCCTCAACTCCGAGACAGCGGTCGTATTCAACATCACCAGCCGCGAGCAGGTCATCATCAATACATGGTACGGCGGAGAAATGAAGAAGGGCCTGTTCTCCATGATGAACTATTACCTTCCGCTGAAGGGGATCGCCTCTATGCACTGCTCTGCCAACACCGATATGGACGGCAAGAACACCGCCATCTTCTTCGGTCTTTCCGGCACAGGCAAAACAACTCTTTCCACCGATCCCAAGCGTCTGCTGATCGGCGATGACGAGCACGGCTGGGACGACAAGGGCGTGTTCAACTTCGAAGGCGGCTGCTATGCCAAGGTCATCAACCTCGACAAGGATTCCGAGCCCGATATCTACAATGCGATCAAGAGGGATGCACTTCTTGAGAACGTTACGCTGGATGCGAACGGCAAGATCGATTTCGCAGACAAGAGCGTGACTGAAAATACGCGTGTATCCTATCCGATCTATCACATCAAGAACATTGTCCGCCCTGTTTCGACAGCTCCGGCAGCCAAGAACGTCATCTTCCTTTCCGCGGATGCTTTTGGCGTACTTCCTCCGGTCTCCATCCTGACACCCGAACAGACGAAGTACTATTTCCTGTCCGGATTCACGGCGAAACTTGCAGGCACAGAGCGCGGCATCACCGAGCCTACTCCCACATTCTCCGCTTGCTTCGGACAGGCATTCCTTGAACTGCATCCGACCAAGTATGCAGAAGAACTCGTGAAGAGAATGGAACAGAGCGGTGCCAAGGCTTATCTCGTGAACACCGGCTGGAACGGCTCCGGCAAGCGTATTTCCATCCGCGATACCCGCGGTATCATCGATGCGATCCTCAGCGGCGCTATTCTTACGGCTCCCACGAAGAAGATCCCGCACTTCGATTTCGAAGTACCCACCGAACTGCCGGGTGTGGATCCGAAGATCCTCGATCCCCGCGATACCTATGCAGATGCATCTGAATGGGAAGCAAAGGCCCAGGATCTGGCAGGCCGTTTTGTGAAGAACTTCTCCAAGTACGAAGGCAATGAAGCCGGCAAGGCTCTTGTGGCAGCAGGCCCGAAGGCGTAATAAGCAAGGAAGCAATGGCGGGGCAGACCTGACAGGCTGTTCCGGGTATGAACGGTAAGAAGCAGAGGTTTCTCATCCTTTTGGTGAGAGGCCTCTGCTTCTTTTTGTGTCAGGCATCGAACATGGCATAAATAGCAGATTAAGCGTCACTTTTTGCAGAAAAAATTGATATGCCGGTGATAAAATTAAGCCAAATATTTTTATCAGGTATCAGGAAATGGAGGATGGAGATGAAAAATCGCAGGTTGGGAAGAGTATTGACCGGGATCGTGCTGACAACGCTTCTTTTCACGTCGATGCCGGAAGTCGCGATGGCGGCCGAGACTGGCGGCACGGAGAAAACAACTGCAGAGACTTCTTCGGAAGAAGCCTCGTCAGGAGAAGCTTCATCGGAAAAAGCAGAGGAGTCCGCTTCTGAAGCGGCATCGACGGAAAAAGCTGCAGAGGAGGCGTCTTCTGCGGAAGAGGCAGCATCGACAGAAGAGGCGGCTGAAGAGGCATCTTCCGAAGCGGTTTCTGCCGAAGAGGCTTCGATGGCGGATTCAGAAAAGAAAGCCGTCGAATACAGGATCACGTATGACGCCAACCTGCCGGATGATATCAAGGCCGAAAATATGCCGGAAGATAGAACTGTAAGTACCGAGGCAACTAAGGATGAGGAAGCCGCAGAGGGATCCGCAACGGAAGAAAACACTGAAATTGTTGCGCAGTATACGGTTTCTACAAAAATTCCTTCAGCTGAAGGCTACAGCTTTATAGGATGGAATTATGACAAGGCAGGGGATGGAAAAGCCTGTAAATCAGGTGATGTTCTGAGCATTTCTAAAGACATTACACTGTATGCTCAATGGGATCACTTGGATTCCATGGAAAGACTTGGTTCAAATGCTGATGGAAACCCTTATAGTCAAACCTATACTGATGATAACGGAGTTTATCATCCTGGTAATTGCACATGGCAGGCGTGGGAAGATGCCTTACATCTGTGGGGTGTTAGTTTACCTCAGTGGGGATGGCCGAAGGACTGGTTCAGCGGTGCGATAGCATCCGGGTATAACGCGGTCTCGTATTATGATGGACTGGTGCCGCCCAACAATTCAATTGCAGTGTGGTCAAATCATGTTGCCATGATCTTATCCGCAGATTCCGCAGGAGCCAATGTCAGAGA
The DNA here is from genome assembly GCA_022652545.1 of Lachnospiraceae bacterium. GTDB lineage: Bacteria > Bacillota > Clostridia > Lachnospirales > Lachnospiraceae > CAG-791. The sequence continues at coordinate 22,257 of JALCRM010000014.1, read as the reverse complement.
CGGAAACATTAAAATGAATGGAGCATACCAGGCAGTATATGAGGGCTGGTGGTCCTGGTATCAGTTAAATAGTGGACGCGGCAATGGGACAATAATTGGTTTCATTTATCCGCCTTCAGCACCGTCAGCCGTCAGCGTTTTTACGGCTTCCAATATCAGGTACCCGGGTACGAAACAAACAGGAAAAACGTTTACGGTCACTGGAACCTTAACTTCTCCGGGTAATATTACTACAGTTGATATGGGCGTCAAGGATGCCTCCGGAACGGTGCGGTTCCATTACGAAGCAGCGCCGAATTCTTCTACTTTTGATGTGCATAGTGCAGATGCACAAATGTTATTTGCATCTTTGGAAGCTGGTTCTTATACATATTACATTCATTCTAAAGATGACCGGGGTGCAGGATTTGTAATTGAATTGCCGTTTTCCGTTAACGGGAACAGTACTACAGATGCATATCTTACTGACACGTGCCCGACAATTAACAGTGCCTCGATTTCAAACCTGACCAATACCGGATATGATGTAACAGTCAACACATCAGATTCTGACAATGGTGTCTCCGAGGTCAGATGTCCTACATGGACAGGGGCTAACGGACAGGATGATCTTGCTAGTCCATGGCCGCTTGCCACTTCCAATGGTAACGGAAATTATTCGTATCATGTAAGTGCAAGTGATCACAATAATGAAACAGGAGCTTATTATACGGATGTGTATTCCTATGATGGGCGTGGAGGGTATGCTGTCTATTCACTTACACTGACTGTCCCCACTGAAAAGCCGTTTCCTTTTACCGATGTCTCGACCAGTGACTGGTGCTACAGCAGCGTGAACTATGTTTACCAGAAAGGGCTGATGGGCTTAAGCGGAACAAGATTCTATCCGGAGAACAATGTTACCAGAGGTGAATTTGCGGCCATCCTTTATCGCCTGTCCGGATCGCCTTCAGTTACAAACATTACTGATAATTTTTATGATGTCTATTCCTGGACAGAAAATGCCAATGCCATTATCTGGGCCAGCAATGCAGGCATCATTTACGGGACGTCCTCCGGCGGCAAACTGACCGGATACTTCAAACCGAACAACTACATCAACAGGCAGGATATGGCGACCATCATGTACCGGTATGCAAAATACCGCGGCATAGATGTTTCAGCGAGGAAATCAATAACGGGCTATAACGATTATTCCAGCATCAGCAAATATGCCAGACCTTACCTGCAGTGGACGTCGGCGGTCGGGATCCTGTCAGGATCGAACAACTACATGAATCCCAAATCCAATGCGACAAATTCACAGTGTGCTTCGATCATCAGGAGGTTTTCACAGAAAGTGGCCGGATAAGCAGGTGTGAAGTCCAGGGTATGATCTGCCAGATGTTTTGAAAAGAGACAGGCGCCGGTGTCAGGGCGCCTGTCTTTGTTTCAGCTGAGAAATATCTGCGGAAGCCCACCGTCGGCATGCCCCGGAGGGTAAGATACCTCTCGCTGCGCTTTTTATTTACATGTATAATATTTCTGTGACTTGAGAAACTGCTTCAGGACATAGTATTTCGGGCATCCGGAACTCCCCGGGGCGGAGGCACAGAAAATGGGAAAAAGCGTTGTTGCATTTCCGGCGGCTGTTTTGGCAGTGATGCTCGGGACTGCGATCCTGCCCTGTAAGGTGCAGGCGGAAGAAAGTTCCGGAAACAGCTGCAACCGCGCCAACGTTGTCGTTGTCGTCTCCTTCAGGGGCGTATCCGATGATACGGCCAGGGCGTGTTACGATCAGGTCAGCGCGTATTATACAGGGGACAGGTCCGTTTCAGCCTACATGTCGGCGATTTCGGACGGCAGCATCGATGCGGACTGCTTTTTTCCGCAGTACAGCGACGGGACTTTTACGCCGCTTGTGACTGCCAAAACAGAGGACCAGTATCTGACCGTATCCGGCGAAGAAGAGCAGCTTGACGACGGCGCCCTGGTCGAAGAAGTGTATAATGCCGTTTTACCGGAGCTCACGGCCGTCGGAAGAAAATATGATTACCTTAATGCAGGCGCGATCGACAACCTGACGATGGTCGTGATCACACCCGACGATACCACTCCGTCCTGGCTCTATAACCACAGCAGCAGTTACGATGATCCTTCGAAGGTCGCGACATACAACATTCTCCCGTATGACAGTTCGGGATTCCTGAAAGGCTACCTGACGCACGAGTATCTCCATACCTTCGGCTTTCCGGATCTTTACCGCAAAACGGCAGAAGGCGATCCTGTCCAGGTCTGGGATATCATGGCTTCGCCGGCGCCCTCCCTGCAATATCCGCTTTCTTATTTCCGAAGCCTCCGCGGCTGGATGGATATGCAGGAGATCCCGGTGAGCCAGGAGAGCACGTCCTATACACTGCACGCTGTCGATGCCGGCAGCGATGCGGGCGTCCGGCTCTGCAAGCTGACGACACCGCTGAGCGGCTATGATTCCGAGTCCTTTTACATTGAGTACCGTGAGAAAAACAGCACAGCCGGAGCGTTCGAGTCCAACCTGCCCTCCTCGGGGCTCATCGTCTACAGAGTCGACGATTCCGTGGAGAATCATACAAATCTTGCGGGCAGCAATTATACCTATGTTTTTCGCCCCGGTACGACGGAGGCGGATATGACATCGGCCGTAGCGGACGGCGACAACAATAACACAAGGTCTGCGGCGATCTCCGGCGGTTCATACGGATCGACGGATATCAGCACGGGCTTCAAAACAAATACCATCTTCTATGCGGACGGACAAAACAGCGGGATCGAGATCAGCAATGTCGTCTGCGACCAGGCTGCGCACAGCTGTACGTTTGACCTGACCTTCGCTGATTACGGCGCTTCCGATTCCTGGGACACCGCCATCGAAAAAATATCGGCCGAAGAGGTGTCCGGAATGCCGTATGCAGCCGCGACGGATATCTCCGATGTTTATCTGGCTGTTTCGACCGGAGCGGATATCCGCGTTGTGCACCGTACTTCCGGAACGCAGTCCCTGTACCAGACGATCGCCGGCAGAAACCTGTTCCAGCTTGCCGCTGCCGGCGGATCGTTGTATCTGATGGCTTATACGGACAGCAGTATCGAATTCTACAGGCAGCAGGACGGCAGTTTTGCCAGACTGGCTTCGACAGCCGCAGCAACTCCGACGTACGGAGGCCTGCAGGCAGGAGACGGGTCCTTCGCATGGTGTGTCGAAAGCGCGCAGGACGGCACGGGAACGCTGCAGCTGTATGAAACGGAGACCGGAAAGAGCCTTGCTGCGCCGCTGTCCTGCGGGCTGGTGTCGGGGCCGGCGGCCGCGCGTTTTCAGGGAAAGACCTATGCGCTTTACGCGGATGCTTCCGGGGAGAATAAAACGGTCCTCACCGCCTGGGATGGAGAAAACTGGAAGACAGTACAGGAATTCAGCGGTTACCGGACCAGCGCTTCTTCGGCTGCAGTGTGCGGAAACACCCTGTATTTCCTGGCCTGTAACGATTCCTCTTCCGTGCGCAGACTCATCACCTTTGACGGGACGAATGCATCAGAAAAGGATCTTTCCGGTTCGCTGTCCTTCCGGACAGGAGTCCTGCAGGAAGCCGCCGGGAACCTGGTCCTGTTTGCGGATACAGGTACGGGCATAAACGGTTATCTGTACAGGAACGGAGGTTTTGATGAACTGCTGAAGGCAAATGTCCTCGGCGCTTCCGACTATTTCAGCGCCTCATCCTGCGGTACGACCGTATACCTGGCGGGCACGGGTTCCTACGGCACGATGGCCAGGTGCAGGGTGCTGACGGCAAAGACGCCGGAAGCGGAGCTCCCGTTTACGGACGTGTCCGCGTCAGCCTGGTATTATGCCAGTGTGAAATATGTCTATCAGAAAGGCCTCATGACGGGTACGACTGCCTCGTCTTTCGGACCGGCGGGCAGCCTGACGCGCGGGCAGTTTGCAGCGATCCTCTACCGTATGGCCGGCAGGCCTGAGGTCGTTTTCACAGATAAGTTCAAGGATGTGCCGGATGGCAGATACTATTCCGCTGCAGCGATCTGGGCAAGCAGCGACCAGGTGGGAGTGCTGTACGGCGACAGAAATTCGGCCGGCACGCTGACAGGGACTTTCCGCCCGCTCGATCAGATCACCCGCCAGGAAATGGCAGCCGCAATGTACCGGTATGCCGTGTACAAGTCTCTGGGGCCGGTGATCAGCGGCGACCTTTCTCAGTATCCCGACGCTTCTTCCGTAAGCAGGTGGGCTGTTGTCTCAATGAAATGGGCAACCGGGAACAGTATCATTGCCGGAAAGAAAAAGGGAACGGCGTATTACCTGGACCCGAAAGGAAAAGCGACGCGTGCAGAGTGCGCTGCGATCATAAGAAGATTTTGTGAAAAATACAGCCAGTAGCGCTGCTGACGCATTTTCCGTACCATATCCGTGTTTGAAAATGTTATTATGATTACGCTGCCGCCTGCGGACAGGCCGGCTAAAAGGCAGAAGAATACCGGGGGTAAATCGTTTTGATTGATCGAAACAGTCGGCATGAGAGACTGGCAAAAACAGAGAATTTACTGATCAGTAAGCCTGTTCTGCTCAGTCTGATCGTTCTGGCAGTCAACACGCCGGTCATCTTTTTTATGTACCCCATGCGCTCTCTGGCCGATGAATTCCATGTTTTTGCCATTGCGGCTTATTTTGCGGGAGAGAACTGGTCGTCCTACATGCAGTCCCATGTGGCTTACCACGGCTTCGGGCAGGCACTGCTCTATGTACCGCTGTTCAGGATATTCAGGGATCCTGTCATGATCTACAGAGGCGCACTGCTGATCAATTCTCTGCTGACCGCGACGATCCCCCTGCTGACGGATGCGATCCAGCATCGTATCCTGAAACTGGAACGTACGCGGTTCACTGCGGCGTGTGCACTTCTTACAGGACTGTGGCCCTTCTATTATTCCAGTTCGAAAGTGGCCTGGAATGAGATGATCATCAATGTGACCTTCTGGCTGGTCGCATATCTGCTGCTGCTTTTCGTATACGATGACAGATCGCCGAAATGGCTGATCGGCCTGCTGACCGGCGGGACCATGGCGTATGTAAATGCGACGCACGGGCTCACATACGCGCTGGCGGCAGGTGTGGCCATCTCTCTGCTGTATGCATACCGCGGAAAGCGGAATTCGGGAAAGCGCATAGGGATCGTTGTCGGTTTATTTGCCGCAGCGGCAGCCTATGTTGCAGTGGCACACCTCTGCGAGGGCGTCAAGGATGATCTTATTCACAATCTTTGGAACGCCAAAAGCCTTAAAAATACCGAAACTTCATTTTTATCATCGATAAGGAAAAATTACCGCGATCCGAAATATTACATCATGATCTTCAGGGTGCTGTGCGGGGAGCTCTACTATGCGGCAGTTACTTCCTTCGGTCTTGTTTTTCCGGCCTTCATCCTGGTCTGCAGAGCCCTTTTTCCTGCAGGAAAAAGGAAAAGCGGGCAGCGCAGCGGATCGGAGAGTCCGGATGCCTGCCATGTGTTCTGCATGCTTGCCCTGCTCACCTTCCTGATCAGAGTTGCCTATTCTTCTGTATCCCTCGGCAGCGGTTTTATGGTAAACAAGGGACGTGCGGACCAGCTGATCTACGGCAGGTATGTTGCGGACCTGATCCCGGCACTGCTCCTGGCCGGCGCCTGGCTATGGCATGAAAACAAAACAGGAAAAAAGGTCGCAGCGATCGGAGCGGTGTGTTATGCTTTTCTGACAGCGGTCTTTTGCGGTCTGGTGCTGCCGGCGATGACCGCCCAGCCCAATACCGGCAGCACTTCCTATACGGATCTTCGGCCTCTGCTGCTGCGGCGCTTCGTGGCCATGAAGTCGCTGAGCTATGAGAAAGAGCAGTATGACATTGCTTTCCGGCAGAATCTGCAGGCTGTCCTTACAGCATCGCTCATAGGTCTTGCCGTATACTTTCTGTTCCTGCTCTTTATCAGGCACAGGAGGTCTGCTGCGGTCCTGCTTCTTGCGGCAGCGTTTCTGTACAGTGATATCTATGTTTCGAACGTTATTCTGATCCCCGATACGGCGCATCAGTATGAAAAGGTTTCGGATGCGGCAGCGCTGTTCAACGGACTGAAGGCGGAGACGGGGGCCAGATCTGTCTATTATCTGACAAGCAAGAACGGGTATGATTCCGACTACCAGTTTGTGCTCCCGGATTATTCCGTTTACGCGGTATGCGATCCCTCGGATCCGAATGTGACGCTGCAGATCGAAGATCTTCCGGAAAACAGTTATATCATGGCCTCAGAGGATGTTTTTCTCGACTGTTACTATGAGAGTATTTATCTCATGGAGGATACCGGGACTTCGGAGACAGTCTTTGTAAAGGGAGAGAAGCTTGCCGATGAACTCGGGGCGGGAGGGAGAAAACTGACAAAACGGGACGGGAATGTAGGACTCGACCTGCAGACGCTGGAATGGTCGGCTCCGGGCACCGTTCCGGCGGGGGAAAGCCTTGTACTCGCTCCCGGCGAGAGCTTTGAAAGTGTCGGGAAAACGCTGCCCGCCGGGGAATACGAGGTCACGATAACAGGGGAAGGTCTGTCCGCCATAGATCCGGAAGTACATGCACAGGGGACATATCTTCCGTGGAGAAGGTACGACCACACAAAATATACATCATCGCGCATCGTAAGGCAGACGGATACGGAGTGTGTCATGGAGGTGCAGCTTTCGCAGATGCTGCATGTTTTCAAGGTCATCGTCAGTTCCGATCCGGAAGCGGGCACTGCAGTGATCCGCACGGTCACCCTGCGCAGTATTTCGGAACGTTAGGAAGGGAAGACCGATGGGAGAAGGACTTGTACTCCATGTGATATCAAAGATCATCTTTGTTCTGACCGGATACGCAATGAACATGTATCTGGGCAAAGTGCTCACTCCCGCTGAGTATGGCGTGATCGGCGTCATTCTGAGCATTATGAACATCGATTATAACTTTCTGTCAAACGGCATCAGACAGGCAGCCAGCAGCCAGATCGCCGCGGGCCGCTATGAACGCAGGGATCTGATACGTAAATCGGTGATCTACCAGTTCCTTGTGGCGGTGGCTCTTTCGCTGGTCAGCATCGTGGGGGCAGATGCCATCGCTTCGGTACTGAATGTTCCGGACCTGGCCAATGATATCCGTATCACGGCGGTCACCATCCCGTTTACGGCCATGTATTTCATTTCGGTGGGCATCATCAACGGATTCCGTCTGTTCCGGGCGGAGACGATGACCATGATCGCTTACTGCCTGATGAAGCTTACCGTTATCCCTTATGTGGGCAGTGTTTTTTCCGAAAGCGCCTACGGGACGCTGGCAGCCTATCTGTCAGCGGCTGTCGTCGGTTCTGTGCTGGGGCTTCTCCGTGTCAGGAAGATCTACGGGAAGATCCCGGAAAACGAGAAGAAAGAGAAGCCGAGGATCAGTTCCCGTGATTTTGTCCGCTGCGGCCTGGATTTCCTGATTTTCTTCATCTGTATCACCGTGATCCTGAATCTGGATATGCTCTTTACGAATGCCCTTGTGACAGACATGGACCAGGTGGGCTACTACACTGCTGCGACCAATTTTGCCAAGGTGGCCTATTATCTGCTTTCAGCGCTGTACCTGGTTTCCCTTCCCATACTGACAGCCCAGTACAGCAGGAAAGATGAGGAAGGATGCAGCAGAACGATCCAGGAGCTGCTGATGGTTGTCCTGGCCTTTGTACTTCCGATCGTGATGATCATCGTACCGACGATGTCCAATCTGCTGGCAGGCTTCTACAAGGCCGCCTACAGGGCAGCAAGTATGGCGACCGGGATACTGATGTTCGGACAGTTCTTTATCGGGATGTTCGTCATCTTTTACATATTTCTGTGTGCGGCGGGGCGCAAAACATACGGAATGGTGCTGGCGCTTGTCGTGACCGGCGCAGACGCGCTGGCCTGCAGACTGATGATACCGGCCATGGGGATCAACGGCGCGGCACTGGCCACTTTGACGGCGGGCTTCCTGGGCTGCGTGCTGTCGTGGAGGAAACTGACGGCGATCTACAGGAATATGCTGACGAAACAGCATCTCAGACTGTTTCTGATGGATCTGGCTCTGGCGGCAGCCATGGCGCTGCTTGCACATTACTGGGTCACGGAGAACATCCTCCAGGTCGCGGCCGTGTATGCGGCGGTATATCTGGGCTATCTGCTGCTCCTGAACGGTTTAAAGGTTATATCTGTTTCGGAAATCGTAAAAAAAATCAGGCACAACTAAGAAGATACGTTATAATAATAAAAAACACAGAGAGAAATGCTCATGAAAAAACTTGTCATCTGCTGCGCATCCGGGATCGACAATTCCGGGGATGAAGCGCTTCTTGGCATTCTGCTGAGGAGATACAGTCCAGAATATAATATTGCGATTATTTCATTGGATGCGGAAAAAACGCGTCTGTCTGTGAATGATCCGAAATACTGCTACTGTACGATACAGTCGCCGGAAGCCAGAAAAGTGATCAAGGACTGCGACATCTTTATGTATGGCGGCGGAGGGCTGATACAGGATAAGACTTCCGTCTACAATCCGCTCCGCTGGCTGTCCTGCCTGCATTATGCGGAGAAAAAACACAAAAAGACCTTTATTTACGGCTGCAGTATCGGGGAGCTTCATTACAGCTTCAACCGCATGCTGGCGAGCCGGATCCTCAGCAAAGTGGACTACATCACGCTGCGGGATGTAGTTTCGGATCAGCTGCTGGATGAGCTGCTGAAGGTAAAAAATCATGAAGTGACCGCAGACCCGGTGTTTGCCCTGGGAAGTCCGTCGGAGGAAGAGTACAGCCAGGTAAAAAGCTTCTTCGAATTTCCGGATAATTACTGCTGCATATCGATCCGCCACTGGTATGACACTTATCCGCTGCTGCCCGTGAAAGTGGCAAACGGACTGCATCTGTACAAGGGCAGGAAAGAGTATCACCGTTATGTTCGTGAGATGGCGGATATCGTTGCCAGGATCAATGATCAATATCATCTGGATGTGGTTTTTCTTTCCATGTGCCACGGAAGAGACACGGAAGTGGCGCGGGATGTGCTCGAGGAACTGCGTAAAAACGGCGGAAACGCAGAACGGAACAGGATCATTGACCAGACCCTGTTTCCGTCCAAAAGCGCAGAGGCTGTCATCAAAGGGGCCCGGTTCCTTCTGGGCATGCGTCTGCACAGTATCATTTATGCGATCAATGTGCTGACACCGGTCATTCCCATCGTCTATCAGGACAAAGGGCTGGGTATCGTCCGCACGCTGGATATAAATGATTATCATGAAGTCGACAGCGTCAATGCTTCCGATGTATGCAGAAGTATTGAAGAGATCATGAAAAACAGGGATAAATGTGTCCGGGATCTGGAGGAGATCCGCGGAAAGATGCAGCTTGCAGAGTCAAAAAACGATGTCTGCTTCCGAAAAACAGTCGGTGCAGATTGAGTTTTTCTGCGGATATTGCCTGCAGAAAGTTGAGGAAATACTTGAACTACAATAAATCCCGGATCTTCAGAGGTATACTTACGGCTCTGCTGTTATCTATCGTAACGGCAGGGCCGGTCTTTGCGGAAGAATCAGCTTCGGCGTCGGATACGGAGGAAGCGTCTTCGGCCGCGGCTTCAACTTCGGTTTCGGATGCGGAAGAAGCAGCCTCGTCGTCAGCTTCGACGTCGGATGCGGAAGAAGCATCTTCGGCCGCGGCTTCAACTTCGGTTTCGGATGCGGAGGAAGCGGCTTCGTCGTCAACATCGGCGTCGGATGCGGAGGAAGCGGCCTCATCGTCAGCTTCGGATATGGAAGCAGCCGCATCGGCGGTCTCCGACTCGGAAGAGATGGCTACCGGCTATCACGAGCTGCCTTTCGACGAGGATGTCCCTTCGGTTACGGAGGATGAAGACTATCATACCAAAGGCATGCTGCGCCTCAGAGCAGCCGCTTCCGATACCGTCTACAATCCGCTTTCCGGCTCGGACACCGGCAAGTACCTGCCGGCGATCAGGAATCAGAATCCATACGGCAACTGCTGGGCTTTCGGCAGTGTTGCGCTTATCGAAATGAGTCTGCTGCATCAGGACTATGCTGCATATCAGGGCATAGATCTTTCGGAACTGCAGCTCAGCTATTTCACTTTATTTCAAAACATCGGGAGTGCGGTTGATCCGCTGGGGGGAACTTCGGGAGATACGACCACATGCCTGACCCCCATTTCCTCAGGCGGTTTTCTGAAAGCCGGAGCCAATTTCGGCATGGCCGGTCAGACCCTTGCGAACTGGGTGGCTGTGGCAGATGACAGCGGGGCTCTGGTGACTACGGAGGAGAACGAGACCAGTGTACTGAACAGCAGCCTTGATACGTCGTATCAGTACTATTCCTCCAACAAAGCCTATGTCGGCGACATATACAGCCTGGACATCAGTACGGACCGTGCCCTTGCAAAGAGCTACATTGTCAGCAACGGCGGGATCGGTATCTCATTCTATGCCGTACCTTCGATGACCAATGCATATTACAATTCCAGTACGAACGCGTACTACTACAGTACAGCAACGACTGTGCGCAACCATGCCGTCACGATCGTGGGCTGGGACGACAGCTTTTCAAAGTCGAATTTCAACACCGAACCCTCCGGGGACGGAGCCTGGCTTGTACGAAACAGCTGGGGCAGGGAAGGCTATTCATACGGCGGATACTTCTGGCTTTCCTACTACGATCTGGGGCTGAACCCCAAGGGAATGGTGTTTATAGCTTCTCCGGCAGGGGAGGAAGACCATAATTATCAGTATGACGGCAATACCTTCTTCGGTGTTCATAACGGTGCGGGCGGCAGCGGAAGTATCACGGCGGCAAATGTTTTTACCGCAAAGGGCAATTCTGACGGAGAAGAGTCGCTGGATGCTGTTTCGTTTGAGACCGCGTCCACGGTCAATACCGGTTACAAGGTACAGATCTATAAGAACCTTACAGACCCTGCGGATCCCGAAAGCGGCGCTTTGCAGAGCACTGCGACAACGGAAGGCAGTACGACCTGTACCGGCTATTATACGGTGCGCCTGAATGCGCCGGTGACGCTGGCGGAGGGGGACACCTTTGCCGTTGTCGTTACGCTGTCCAAGGACAGCGGAAGCGTTTATTTCGCCACGGAATATAACTATTCTTCCTCCGGATGGATCGAAATGGACAAGGCGGCCTCGTCGGGACAGAGTTTTCTTAAAAGCGACGGCACCTGGAGCGACTATGGCAGCAGCCACAGCGGAAATATCCGTATCAAGGCGTTTACAAACGACATAGCTGCGATCCCGCTTCAGTCGATCAGCCTCGACAAATCCGAAATGAGTCTTCTGACCGGAAAATCAGAGGTACTGACGGTCTCCTATGATCCGGAGAACACCACCTCTTCGAAAAGCGTTACATGGGAGAGCAGCGATCCCAAAGTTGCCTCGGTCACAGACGGCACAGTCAGAGGCATCGGTGCGGGAACAGCGGTTGTCACGGCGACCTGCCAGGGCCACAGTGCTGTGTGCACGGTCATGGTCACGGAGGATTTCCCTTTTACGGACGTCAGCTCCGATCCCTCGAACTGGAAGCATCAGGCGGTCCTGTACGTATATGAAAACGGACTGTTGCTGGGTACGGGGACGACGACCTTCAGTCCCGAGGAAAATCTGACGAGAGGTATGTTCACGTCCATCCTGTACAGGATAGAAGGCAGGCCGGATATTGCGTACTCTCCCGTATTCACGGATGTTCCCGACAACGGCGCATATTATGTGAAGCCGGTGCTCTGGGCCGCATCAGAGAAGATCGTGTATGGCTATGCAGGCGGCAGTTTCGGACCCGCCGACCCCATAACGAGGGAACAGCTGCTGCAGATCCTGTACAGATATGCCGTGAATTACAAGGGGTATACCACAGGGACAGCGGGCGATCTGTCCGGTTATCCGGATGCCGGCAAGGTCAGTAAATATGCCGTGACTGCCATGAAATGGGCGATCGGGAACGGTATCATCAGCGGCACTGTCAAAAACGGCACATATTACCTCTCCCCCAAAGAAGACGTGACAAGAGTCGTCTGTGCCAAGATCATCAAAACATTTGGCGAAAAATACGGGATGTAGCTTTAAGGAGGCTCGCTTTTGAAAACATTTACGGTCACACTGTGGAACAAAAATGAATATACGTATCCGATGGCGTGCGGATTTATACCGTCGTTGCGTGGCTATCTGCACGATGACACGGCGGTCCGGCACCCTTGCATGATCGTGGCGCCCGGCGGCGGCTACTGTGTGGTTGCACCCACGGAAGGCGAGATCGTGGCCAGGAAGTTCTATGAGAAGGGATTCAATGCCTTTGTACTGACTTACACGACCAATCTGCTTATGAACTGTCCCGTGAAGGACCAGGCGCTGCGCGATATTTCGCGCGCCGTACGCATCGTACGCAGCCGCGCGGAAGAGTATGGAATCCTGCCTGACAAAACAGTGGTCTGCGGATTCTCGGCAGCCGCGCATGTCTGTGCCAGCCTCTGTGTGCACGGACAGGATGTCCGGGAGGAGGATGCCGTTTTACGCGGCATTTCGAACCGCCCGGATGCGGCACTGCTCTGCTATCCTGTGATCACGACAGGGAAATACGCGCATGAGGGTTCTGTACAGGCTCTGCTGGGGGTGGAAACAGTACCCGGCGAGATGGATCCTGCGACGGGCAAAGCCCGCTGCCGCTGCACCGGTACGCCGGAGGAACTGGAATACTGGTCTCTTGAAAAACAGGTGACATCCACGTGCCCGCCGTGTTTTGTCTGGCAGACCGCAACAGACGACTGCGTCCCTGTGCAGAACAGCTATCTGTTTGCCGAAGCTCTGCAGAGGGCCGGCGTTCCCTATGCCCTGCATATTTTTACAGAGGGACATCATGGCCTGTCACTGGCAAACGCCGAGTGGTCGGAAGGACATTTCGGAGAACCGTACACGATGGCCCAGACCTTCGCGGTCATGGAGGCACTGCGGCGTAAAACAGGCATGCAGAATGTCCCGGACAGCCCGGACCTTTCGGGAGTGCCGGATACTGCGCTGCAGGAACTGGAAGCTCAGTTTGATCCCTCGAGACCGTCCGGCTTTGCCTGGGATCCGGAGACCAATCGGCCGAACGCGGAAGTTGCCGTATGGCCGGAGCTCGCGCAGGCCTGGATGGCGGAGAACCTGCTGAATGTACAATAAGCCCGTAAAGGCATAATAAAACTGCTGCACCGGTGATCGATCGCCGATGCAGCAGTTATTATTTGTTTTCCTGTGTGCCGGTCAAACAGCAGACGGAATCATTACGGCCACGGTACATAGGTCCCGTTCAGGAACACGCCGTAGATGCCGCGTGCCAGGAACTGCGCCTTGTCAGTCGGGGAGATCGCCAGCGTCAGAGGCATGCCGTATACATTGGGCACATTTACACCGATGTAGATCTGTCCGAGATAGCCGACAGGCTGTGTGAATGTCTGCATATAGGCCATTCCGTTGGCGTCCTTGACCATGTATTTGCCGTAAGGGACACCGGACTGATACAGCGTCGCAAGCTTCTTGGTGGAATCGCAGACAACGATCGCCTGGCTCAGATTGCTGCAGGTGATAAATTCAAAGCCATAGGGGAACAGCTTTTTGACGGAATCCAGATAGGAATCGCCGCCGTTTGAATTGTTGTTCTGGTTGTTGTTATTGGCATTCATGACATTGCCGTTGTTGTTCGTGTAGCTGCCGTTGCTGTTCGTCGGATTGTTCACGACGTCGACCCACAGATCGGCGGCATCGCCATCGGTGTTGTCCGCTGTGTAGAAGCCGAAGTGTACGACCCCGGCCGGTTCCGTGTTGCCGATGCTGATGGTGATCAGGTAGCTGCCTGCGCCCTGCGGCTGGGCATCCACGAAGGTCCCGGGTGCGCTGCCGTCATCGTAGCAGAACATGCCGGCATCGGACGAGCCGTTGATGGTGACTTCTTCACCCTGCTTCAAAGTAAGGCGGGTGGCGGACAGGGTGATATGCCCCTGGGCAAATACCCCCATTCCGAAGAACATGGACATGACCAGCGAAAGAGCAGCAAACAGTGAGATCCTTTTTTTCATACTTAACCCCTTTCTCTTCAGACAAAATTGCAGGCACAGCCTTTTGTACCCGCTATTGAGAAATATTATAACATATACGCAAACGTTTTCGAACAGAAAACAAAGGGCATTCATTACCCTGTTTTTTCACATTTTCCGTCAAATTTTCACATACTCCGGGAAGCAGGCCGCGGGCTTTCAGGAAGAACTTCGGACATGCCGCGGGAGACGCCTGTGAAGGAATGTGTTAGTATAGTACCGTTCCGGTCATACTGCATACCGGGCTTTACACAGATGAGGAAATTATGGGAGAGACAGAGGATAAAAAGGTCATTATCGGGCAGGCTGCAAGATACGGCAGTTTCTTTCTGCTTAGCGAACAGAAGATCGCTGACAGGGCCAGACAGCTGAAAAAGGATTTTCCGAACGCGGAATTCCTTTATTCGATCAGAACCGATCCGGCTCCGGGCATTGTACGCTGTATCCTGCACCAGGGCTTCGGTGCGGCTGCATCCAGCCTGAACGAGGTCATGCTGGCCCACAATCTGGGCGTCCATCCCAGAAGGATCCTGTATTCCGCTCCGGGCAAAAGCCGCCGGGATATCGAAGAAGCTCTCGATATTTCGACTGTCGTTGCGGACAGCGAGCAGGAGATCGAACTGATCGGGCAGATCGCGGAAGCCAGAAACACAGCCGCCGTGATCGGTCTGCGTATCAACCCTGATTTTACTTTCACTTCGGGTACCGGCGTTCCTTCGAAGCTCGGTATCGATGCAGCGCTCGCAATGGACAAACTCCCAGAATGGAAGTCAAAACACAACATAAGGCTGGCAGGCATCCAGGTCTCCGTCAGAGAGCAGATGCCGGATACTGAAATGCTTGCGAAATACTATGAGAGAGTGTTTACGCTAGCAGAGAGCTTTGAAGAAAAAGCCGGAGATGCCCTGGACTTTCTGGATCCGGGCTGTGTCATCGGCGTTTCCTGCGGGACGTCTGACCGGCCGCCTGATACGGCTGAAGCAGGATTGTGTGAAAAAGAATTTGCGGACAGGTTTGCCGAAAAGTCTCCGGGGACGCGCATACTGCTCGAAACAGGCAGCCATATCCTGGAGAACTGCGGCCGTTTTGTGACGAAGGTCATGGACCGCAAGGAATCCATGGGAAAAACCTTTATCATTTTGCACAATGCACCAGGCGGCGTTCTCGGTTCCGGCCACGGCGCAGTCGATGCCTGTACGTCGGCTTCAGAAGAGGAAAAGGAAAAAGTGACGCTGACAGGCAGGCTTTGCGCGGCGTCAGATACAGTGGCGGAGGATATTGAACTGCCGAAGCTGAAGCGTGGTGACCTGGTCGTGATCTCAAATGCAGGTAACTTTACTGCGCCTGTTTTGCCTGTGCCGTCCCTGCCGCAGAAAATGCCGGCGCAGTTCCTGCTCCAGTGCGACGGTACGATATCGGATGCGGACTGAGCTGGTTGCCTGAGAAATTTTGCATACTTCTGTCTCGCGAAATAAATTTCGTGTCTTCCGGGGACGTGAAATTTGTCAGAAAGTTTTGACGCCGGATTAAGTAATTCGTCCCTGTCTTACAAAAATAAGCTTACAGAATGTGTCTGAATTATACATTTATACGTTTAAGAAAGCACACATTTAATGGACACAAATTTGTTAAAAAATCGTGAAAAACCTCTAATATTCGGCTTTTTTACTTGAATGTGCAGAATAATTCCTTCATAATAATGTCAGAACAGTAATAAGGATGGCGATAATTCATCTTGAGTGGCACAGGGCGGAGCCAGGTGCCATTTAAAAAAGGTGAACCCCCGCCGCTTTTTGGTGTATCGCTGCAACCGGTTTTAATATAACCGTTGTTTTGCGCTATGGTACGGGAGGAACAAACATGAAAAAGAACAAGAACAGATTTTTAGCAGGTCTCCTGGCAGTAGCACTTGTGATGTCCAACTTCGCAAGCGATTACTCGGCGATCAAAGTCTACGCTGCGGATGAGACATCTTCGGAGTCTGCATCCACAGAAGAAGTGACTGCAGAACCTGCACAGGAAAATACCGCAGAAGCGGCGCCTGCCGAAGCTGCACCGGCTGAGGCACAGCCTGAAGAAGTTGCTACTCCGGCCGCCGAAACCACGCCGGAGACTGAGGTGACCGCACCGGCTGCAGAAGCCACGCAGGAAACCGAAGTGACTACGCCAGCGGCAGAAGGCACGCAGGGAACGGAAGTGACCGCGCCTGCTGCTGAAGGCACGCAGGAGACCGAGGCGACCACGCCGGCTCCTACGGACACGGAAGTGCCTGCACCGGCAGCCGGTGAAGAGACACAGCAGCCGGAAGCACAGATGGTCACGATCACCTACGCAGTTGAAGATGCCGCCCAGGGCTATGTCACCAAAACTTCCGAGCAGGTGAACATTAACGCGGAAGATGCGATGGCAGCTGTGGAAGGTTCGACAGCGGTGGCCAACAGCGGCTATAAATTCAAAGACTGGACAGTGACCGTAGGCGAAGAAACCAAAGAAGTTTCCATTTCGGCTGAATTCAAGCCGGTGGATAAGCCTGCTGCGGATATCACTTATACAGCCCATTTTCTGACCGACGAATCACCGAAAGCGGAAGATACTGCAAAACCTGCGGAAGAAACCAAGAAGACGATCTATAAGATCACTTATTCCGCAGCAGAAGGCGGCAGCGTATCCAAAACAGAAGAGACCTTTGATCCTTCAGACAGTGCGGCAGTTCTGAGCGGTGCAACGGCTGAAGCGAACGAAGGATATGACTTCAAAGACTGGACAGACGCAGCCGGTAGCGAAGTTTCCACGGATTCCACGTATGTACCGTCGACCGCAGGCATTTCGGCTGATGCGTCCTTTACGGCTAATTTCACAAAGAAACCGGAAGAGACCAAAAAAGAAGTCAAAAATGTCACCGTGACCTACAGCGCCGGAAAGGGCGGCTCAGTCGGCAACTCTTCCGAAACGATCGACCTGAACGACGATAGTTCTTCGCTCAAGGGAACCACCGCTGTCGCCGATGACGGATATACCTTCAAGAACTGGACCGATGCAGACGGCAGTGTGGTATCCGAAAAAGCATCCTTCACGCCTTCCAAAGAGAACGTGAAGAATGATGTCACTTATACGGCCAATTTCACCAAAAATGAAACTGCTCCTGATACGTCAAATAAGATCACGATAACCTACAAGGCATCTGAAGGCGGTTCGGTAGATATTAAATCGGAAACTACCGATCTGAATGACAGCAAGGCGGAGATCAAGGGCGCCACCGCCGCAGCGGATGACGGATATACCTTTAAGAGCTGGACGGATGCGGACGGCAAAGTCGTATCCGAAGAAGCCGCTTTTGCACCGGCGAAAGACGGTCTGAAGGCAGATGTAACATACACGGCCAATTTTGAAAAGACAAAGAAGGAAGTTACCGTTACCTATAAGGTTTCAAATGGCGGATGGCTTAACCGTTATTCAGAGACGATCAATCTGGCTGATGAAGAAGCTGTATTACAGGGAGCTACGGCAACTGCTTCTAATAAGTACTTCACATTCAAGAACTGGACAGATGCAAATGGAAATGAAGTGTCACAAGATGCTGCATTTGTACCTGCAGGTGTGACAAAGGATACTACTTATACCGCAAACTTCAGCAGCCTGACCGAAATGCCTCCGCAGTATTTCAGCGGTGAAGCCAACGGGCTGCATGTGAAGGCTTATGCGGACGCGGATACCTTCCCCGCCAACACTACAATGAAGGTTACGGCTGTTTCAAGCGATGTTGCTATCGCTGCGGCCGAGAAGGTAATGAATGACAAGGTCGTCGACGCAACGGCTGTGGACATCACGTTCTATGATGCTGATGGAAATGAGGTAGAACCGGCCAACAGCAATAATGTTTATGTTATTCTGAGAGCCGATTCAGATGTCGAAGGCCAAGACCATTCAGTGGTGCATATCAGTGACGGCAGCGCAGAGGTTATCGGAGATGCCGGTGCCAAGAATGCCAGTTTTGAAGCGGCAAGATTCTCGATCTATGCCATCATAGGCACGGGCGAAACCGGTACTGATGCCAGAAGAACGTACTATTTTTATAATGACAATAAGCTGATCGAAAAGGATACGCAGATTGTTAAGGAAGGGGAGGTTCTTGTAGAACCAGAGGTCCCTACATCAACAAGCGGAAATAAATTCCTTGGCTGGTCTACAGACCAGGCTATAACTTCCACATCAACATATCAGGAGTTTGGTAAAAGCATCACAGGAATAAAGGAAGGCGAAGAAGTTAAACTATATGCTCATTTTGAAAATGAGTGTTATGTAACATTCGTAGATAGCAGCGATAAGATCGTCAAAGTGATTGCAACTACCGCAGGGCAGGAGGTAACGACAAAATCTGTTACATTTGCGGTTGCAGCAGGAAAAGCTCTTACGGGCTGGACGACAGAAAAAGGCAACGATTCCAAAAAGGTAACTGATCCCTATACTGTAAGCCAAAGCGTTACTATGTATCCTCTTGTCAAGGATGCATACTGGATCACTTTTGACGGTAACGGTGATGGCGCATCCTATACTGCCCCGGAGTATGTCTTGTCGGGGGCTAATAGTGTTGCACCCGCAGATCCTACAAGGCAGGGATATACATTTGCAGGATGGTATGACAGTGCTACAGGTGGGAATGAATATGCTTTTGGCACGACGCTTTCCGACAACCTTAAGCTTTACGCGCATTGGACAGAGGGAACGGCAAAATATTCGGTTATTTTCTGGGAGCAGAAGGTAACGGATGCCAAGGATGCTAAAGATGCCAGCAAAACCTACGATTATTGGAAATCCGATGATAGCCGAGATGCAACAATAAATACGGCTGTATCACCGACAAGCGCTGATAAAGATCCTCAGGTTGGCTTTCAATATAATGCAACTAACTCATCGACGAGTGAAACGGTCAAAGCAGATGGATCTACTGTTTTGAATATTTATTTTGACCGTCAGTTAATGACTCTTAATTTTTACAAGTCTTCAAGGAATAATTGGTCTATATACAAAACGTTTACGGGGCTCTATGGTTCAACGCTTGCTTCAAATAAGTATACCTGGCCGGATGATAATCGTTGGATGTATGGAAATACGACATTAACGTTCCTTGATGCATTCCTTTTCCCTACCAGTGGGACGACTTTGAATCTGTATGGCTATGACAAGAGTACGGCAGCTACGATTTCACATTACAAACAGAATTTGAATGGAGATTACCCAGAGGAAGCCACAAATACAACAAAGACTGCTAGCGGAACATTCTATTTTTCAAATAAGTATAATGGATTTACGCTCTCCCAGTATAGTACAGACGGTGGGAACACTTGGAAAGTAGCTACTGTTGGCGGAAGTACTGGCTATTCAACAACATTGAAGGTAAGGTACACACGCAACTCTTATAAATTGGATTATTCAAGTAATAATAGCGTGGTTAAGTCGGAAACTTATTTGTATGAAGCTTCGTTAGCTGAGGCGGCTAAGTATGTGCCTGACCGTCCGTCAGGAATGGCAAGTTACTACACTTTTGACGGGTGGTATGCAGACGAAGACTGCACGACAAAGTTCGATTTTAGCGGGACGATGCCCGCAAATAACCTGAAGGTATATGCAAAATGGGTGGCACCTACATATACTGTTACATTCGATTATGCTGATTCAACTACCTCGCATACTGATACCAAAAAAGTGAATGCAGGCGTTGCTGTGACGCAACCCACTGATCCCACTCGTACAGGGTATACGTTTGGTGGGTGGACATTAAACGATGCTAGCGGTGTTACCGACAATCCGTATAATTTTAGCAGTCAGGTTACTTCTGATATTACGTTAACAGCAAAATGGATCAGTAATACTACATTAACTGTTGTATATGATTTAAACGGCGGAACAGGAACAATAACAGATAATAATAAATATATTGATAATTCAGATGTGATAGTACTGGGTGCACCGACAAAAGCTCCTGATGGGAAGTATTTCCTTGGCTGGACGGTTGGCGGAAAGACGTATGTACCTGGGAGTACTTTTAAAATAACTTCAGCTATGGCAACAGAAGGAGTAGTTAAGCTTGTAGCTACATATGGAGATAATGCACAAGCGGTATCACTCACTTACGATGCCAATGGTGGTAACGGTGGAACAACCGTCAGTAATATAAATAACGCTTAATATACCGTTCTTGGCAAAGATGAAGCCGGCGTCAGCAGAACAAACTGCGAATTTCTTGGTTGGAACACCAAAGCAGATGGAACTGGTACAGCATATGCAGCAGGCAGCAGTATTGGTGTGGATTCTAAAGAGCCGCTGCCCAATAAATTATTTGCACAGTGGAAATTGACAGTTACAGTGACCGGAAACAGCGCCAGCAAAACATATAATGGCAGCGAGCAAAAAGTCGAAGGTTTTACGACAGATGCACCAGCTAACGTAACAGTAGCTCTTGCGGATGGAAAGGCCGCAATAGCAAAGGGTACAAATGCTGGGACATACCATATGAATCTGGCGAATGATTATTTTACCGTCAGTAATACAGACAGCACTATAAAGACAGTTGTTTTAAATGTAGTAGATGGTACTCTTACGATCACGAAGGCATCGCTTGCGCTTACGAATACCGGTGCAACAGCGAGCAAAGTCTATACAGGCAGCGAACAGGAGATCACGGATTTCACGACGACAGGCCTTGTAGGCGGCGCGGTTCTCAGCGGCATAAGTTACAGCGCGAAGGGGACGAATGTCGGTACATATGACGGTGTCTTCAGCGGCACCGCGGTGATCATGGCAGACGGTGCGGATGTGACCGAGAACTATGTGATCACGAACACACCCGGGAAACTGACGATCACGAAGGCATCACTTGCACTTACGAACACCGGTGCAACAGCGAGCAAAGTCTATACAGGCAGTGAGCAGGAGATCACGAACTTCACGACGAGCGGCCTTATAGGCGGCGCGGTTCTCAGCGGGATAACCTACAGCGCGAAGGGGACGAATGTCGGTACGTATGACGGCGTCTTCAGCGGTACGCCGGTGATCAAGGTCGGCGATGTGGATGTAACACAGAACTATGCGGTCACGAACAAGCCTGGTACTCTTACGATCACGAAGGCAGCGCTTGCTCTTACGAACACCGGTGCGAGCGACAGCAAGGTCTACACAGGCAGTGAGCAGGAGATCACCGACTTCACGACGACAGGTCTCGTAGGCGGCGCGGTTCTCAGCGGGATAACCTACAGCGCGAAGGGCACGAATGTCGGTACGTATGGCGGTTCCTTCAGCGGCACGCCGGTGATTACAGCAAATGGTGTGGATGTGACCGAGAACTACAAGATCACGAATATACCTGGGAAACTTACGATCACGAAGGCAAGCCTTGCGCTGACGAATGAAGCTTCACCTGCAACAAGGACATATACGGGTCACGAGCAGGAAGTTACAGACTTCACGACGACAGGTCTCGTAGGCGGCGCGGTTCTCAGCGGGATAACCTACAGTGCGAAGGGCACGAATGTCGGTACGTATGACGGTGCCTTCAGCGGCACGCCGGTGATCAAGGTCGGCGATGTGGATGTGACTGAGAACTACGTGATCACCAATAAGCCCAGTACTCTGACGATCACAAAGGCAGATTTCAACCTGACGAACACCGGTGCGAGTGCGAGCAAGGTCTACACGGGCAGCGAGCAGGAGATCACGGACTTTACAACTGAGGGACTGCTTGACGGTCACAAGCTCAGCGGAGTCAGCTACAGCGCAAAGGGCAAGAATGTAGGGACTTACACAGGTACATTCAGCGGTACGGCCAAGATCACGGATGCGGGCGGAAATGATGTGACCGAGAACTATGCGATCACGAACACGCCCGGTACTCTTACGATCACGAAGGCAAGCCTTGCGCTTACGAATACCGGTGCGAGCGACAGCAAGGTCTATACAGGCAGCGAACAGGAGATCACGGATTTCACGACGACAGGCCTTGTAGGCGGCGCGGTTCTCAGCGGCATAAGTTACAGCGCGAAGGGGACGAATGTCGGTACATATGACGGTGTCTTCA
>JALCRM010000013.1 GCA_022652545.1 Lachnospiraceae bacterium | reverse complement strand
AAGACGGTTTGACAAAAATAGATGTCACTATGCAGGATGAAACAGTGTGGTTGAGTCAGGCTGATATGTCAAAGCTTTTTCAAACGACTAAGCAAAATGTTAGTCTGCATATAAATAATATTTTTAAAGATGGAGAACTTGACAGTGCTTCAGTTGTCAAGGAATGCTTGACAACTGGTGCTGACGGAAAAAACTATAAAACAAAATTCTATAACCTTGATGTTATTATCTCCGTTGGCTATCGTGTTAAATCCCAGCGTGGTGTTCAGTTCCGTATATGGGCAACGAACATATTAAAGGAATACATCAAAAAAGGTTTCGCGATGGATGATGACCGCTTGAAAGAGCTGGGTGGCGGCGGATACTTTAAGGAGCTGTTGGAAAGAATCCGAGACATCCGGGCTTCTGAAAAGGTATTTTATCGTCAGGTATTGGAAATCTATGCGACCAGTGTTGACTACAATCCTAACGCGGAAGTCTCCATACAATTTTTCAAACGGGTACAGAACAAGATCCATTATGCCGTTTCCGGTGAGACCGCTGCGGAGGTGATCTATCACCGGGCTGACGCAGAAAAGGATTTTATGGGCTTGATGACTTTTTCAGGAGATCAGCCTACGCTTCATGAAGCGAAAATTGCAAAGAACTATCTGAATGAAAAAGAGCTTCGCGCGATGGGCCAGCTTGTTTCCGGATATCTTGATTTTGCCGAGCGACAGGCAGAGCGTGAGATTCCGATGACGATGGAGGACTGGGCCAGACATCTCGACGGCATTTTGACCTCCACAGGGGAAAAGCTGTTGATTGGAAATGGGACTGTCAGCCATGATCAGGCAATGGACAAGGCGCAGACGGAGTATAAAAAATACAAAGCGAAAACATTGAGTAACGTGGAACAGGATTACCTGAACAGCATAAAGCAGCTGGAAAAGAAGAGCAAAAAATAACCTATCACTGCCAATGGAAAATCCAAGAATAAGGGTTGAGACGATGGCAATCGTGGAGCAATTCCCTTGCACCAATCCGGCGCTAAGGTTGAGACAGTGGGCACAAGGCCCGGAAGCCATATATAAGGTATACTCAAGCCGTGGAGCAATTCCCGCGAACGTACAAAAGTGTGTAGATAAGTTTTCGCGAACCGAAAAGAGCGGTTGAACAATTCCCGTGAACGAATGGGCAGAAAATCAGAGGTTCACGAGAACTGGTCAATAAGGAGACATCAAGATGGAGCAATCGAGCCACGTCGAGACCGTAGTATTGATGTCAAGAGTCGAGGGTAAATAAGCCGAAAAAGCCTTGATATCAGGGCATTTGCGGGTTCGGAGGTAAAGCAGCTGAGGGGTGCAGAATCCTCTGTGGAAACTTATCCAAAACTGTCAAGTAATAAGCCTTGACAGAGGAGATTGACATTCAGTTGGCGAATTAGATGTTTTCCGTAGGGTTTAGGCTGTGGATTAGATGTTCTGCCGCTGAGTGAGCGAATTAGATGTCAAGGAAGACAAATCGGAATTTGAAAGGCAAGATCATTTATATACTCTCTAGTGGGGGTGAAACATAGTCTGCTTTTTTGCCAACAAAACTTTGCAAAACAGTCTTGACAAGTATACTTGGCGGGCATATAATAATGACAATAAAACTTGTCAAGGAGATTTGATATGAAAAAAGAAGAAATACTTGAAAAGAGCAGAAATGAGAATAAAGGTTCAGACGAGTTAGAACTATCTGTTCTGGCATCTTCCGGCAAGCTGGCAGCGCAGATCGGAATGCTGGTGTGTTGTCTTGTAGCCGTTTTGCAGGTGATATTTAAAAATACTATCAATTTCGAAAGCTGGATGATCTATTTCAGCATCCTCGGTACAATGTTTACCATGAAATACTTAAAATTGCGCAGGAGACATGAGCTACTGTTAGCAATTCTTTATGATGGCCTATTTGTATTTTTTACTGTTTTGTTCGTAATCAGGCTAATCGGGTGACACTATGAATGATAAACTTATACTCAAAAACAGACTGAAAGAAGCACGGACACAAGCCAATCTTTCACAAGCACAGTTGTCTGAATTGGTAGGCGTTTCCCGCAACACAATTAGTTCTATTGAAACAGGTCAATTTAATCCAACCGCTAAATTAGCTTTGATACTCTGTGTTGCGCTCGATAAAAAATTTGAAGATTTGTTTTATTTTGAATAAGATTATGATCAAAATCCCTGCCTCGGCAAATTCCGATTTGTACAAACAAGAGAGCAGGCCACTCCATAGGTAAGATTCCTATCGGAGCAGCCTGCTCTTTTATTCTGCGATATCCACGCATACGCCGGACTTGAATTCGACGGTGAACTTATCCGCGTATACCGTGATGCTTTTTATAAGCTTCCAGACAAGAGCTTCATCGAACACATGAATTTCTGTATTCTGCATGGCGACGAAATCCTGCAGTTCCTTGATCCGGTTCATGGCTTCTTCTCTACGGTGATTGTCGACCGTGGACTGCTTCTTCATTTCCTGCAGGCGAACCATCTCGTCAGTGATGGCATTGTAGTCTTTGCCGCCCTCGACATTTCGAAGCAGTTCTTTCTGTAAATCTTCAAGCCTCAGTTGGATGCCTTCCGGTGAGAGAGTGTCGGTTGTGACGACGGCCCTGGCTACGTTTTCCTGCAGCTGGGCCAAGAACTCTTTCCTGCCTCGCAGAATCCGGTTTAAGGCTTTGACCGTGACGTCCTCAAGGACAGCTTCATTTACCGTCCGATTCGTACAGTTGCTCTCAGCTTCCGATGGCTCCAAGCGGCTGATGCAGCGCCAGACAATGGATTTGCAGCCGTGATTGTTCCAATGGACGCGGCGGTAAAGCTCACCGCACTCGCCGCAGAAAATCATCTGCGCAAAGCAATGATTGCAGGAGTAGGTGCGTTTCTTGCCTGTCGGGCTCTTGTGCACGACGCGCCTGCGGACAAGTTCCTCCTGTACCTGCATGAAGATTTCTTTCGGAATGATGGGAGGATGATCGTCCTCAACATAGTATTGCGGCACGATGCCAGTGTTGCACCTTCCTGCATTTCTGCAGCAATCAGAAGACGCTTGCCCTTGACCTCCGCCATTTCCGGTTTGATATTTCTGCGGCAGCCGACAGTCAGGGTATCTGCAGAGATGTTGCCGCTGTATAGACCCAGCACGCGGGAGATGGCATTCCAGAAACAAGATCTTTAAGGAAGATTGATGATTCATTTAAAAAAATAATAGTTGTCAGAGATCCGGTAATCCCATGGTGGACAGAAGACGGCATATTAGTCGTTGGAATCAGACAATTTCTCTTGAATCCGCATAGCCTCGAAGAATTGTAGGAGAGTGGCCTTATGATGCGCCGGGAGTTTCAGGCATTTCCGCCACATGTTATGCAGGAAACCGGGATCGGATCCGTTCCGCATATCCTCCGCGTTCAAATTCTGCTTCAGGAAAGGGATATGGGGAGGTTGAACTTTTAAGAACGCCATATCCGATTTTCAACATAAATCCACCGATAAAAACAGCCAGATATATGACGCCCAGAAGCACATCGTACCAATGCAGTATTCCGTTCGAGATCGTAAAAAACAGCCAGAAGATTCCTACCGGAAGATGCCCGAAAACAACGGCTGCCGCGCCAGGTGAATAAATTCGGTTTCCGATCTGATGCGGTGTTTTGAACACATGGACAATCAGCTGTGCCATGCCAAAAACCACAGGGGCCAGCCCAAGCCAGAGGACATGAGGAAACAGCACCGGAAAAAGGTAAAGAGTATAAGCTGCGGTTAAATTGATGACCATTGCATTATTCTGATTGAGCGGATAGCGGTCGGCCGGTGCATCAGAGTTGCGCTGTGATACGAGATTCGTAATGGCAGGTTCTCCGCCCGGGAAGCGGTATTCTTCAAACTGGTGCCAGAAAATCACAATAAAGTTAAAAAGTGCAAGCTTCTGCAGCATATCCATAGCAGACCAGCCGCAGATGAGGCAGATCGCGGCTGCCGCAATGGGGAGCACCCCCAGATCATACCAATGGTTCCTCATGAACGTCATATTGAACCTCCCGATGCGGTAATATACAATGTGTGCAATAAATTTACGGTTATCATATTGCGCGGCTGTCCGGCCGGCAAGTGCAATTTTGAGATATTACACATAACATGATGAAATGTGAAAATCGGGAGAGATACAGCATGAGAAGGACAGAAAGAGAAATTACGGATACAGAAGAGATGCTGAGGGTTTTAGAGAAATGCGATACTTTAAGCATTGGCTTTAATGGGCAGGATTACCCATATGTAGTTCCTGTATCATTTGGTGTTGTTCGACAGAATGACTCTGTTATTATTTACTTTCATGGAGCCAAACAAGGGAAAAAAGTTGATATGATCGCGGACAATCCCAAAGTATGTATAGAAGGACATGTTTTTTATAAGGTTGAGCCAACGGAGCACGGCATTACAACACGCTACGAGAGCATAATCGGTTTTGGAGTAGTTGAAAGCGCAGAGGAAGATGAAATAATTCCCGGTCTGGAAAGCATTACCGGCCACTACCATTACTCGGATTATCCGATTGGAAAATGCAAGGGACTTCCTATGACAAACGTATATAAAGTTACCATCAGTAAGTTAACCGGAAAAAGAAACCTGGCAGAGCAAATTCCGACAGAATAAATTTCGATTTACCAAGAAAACAAGAGGGAAAGCCGGATATATAACGGAAGATATCAAATGAGAGCTGTTTTGCTCAATGGAAGTCCGGGAAAAAACTGGAACACGCATAAGCTTCTGATGGAGGCAGAACGAGGGGCAAAGGAGATGGATGCCGAGACAGAAATCATCCATCTTTAATCTGTTTACTTCCATGAGAATTCTTTATATAATAAAAATGTTGTTTCTGCCGCCGGGCAGAGAAAAGTGAGCTTTGGAACCATACCATCAGGCCTTAGAAGGTATGGCTATCCGGGCTCTTTTTGTTTGTGGAGGATAAATATATGCAGTGGATCATGTTACTGTTGGCGGGTGTATCAGAGATCACGTGGGCCTTCTTCATGAAGTTATCGGATGGATTCACAAAGATCGTTCCAAGTATCACAACATTTGTCTTTTATGCCCTCAGCGCAGTCTTTTTATCGCAGGCGCTCAAAAAACTTCCGCTGGGAACAGCATACGCAATGTGGACCGGATTTGGGATTGTCGGGACATCACTGTTGGGAGTGTTTCTATTTAGGGAAGCGCTGAATGCAACACAGATGATCTGCATCGCGCTGATTGTATGTGGTATTGTCGGATTGAAAATATTTTGAGTGTAAATTTCAAATGCCCCGTATCAGTGGTCAACGGGGATAGCAAATGGATGGCAAAAACCTGAAGGCTTACGTGATAACGCATGGAAATGTATGCAAGAGTATCTGATTGCTCCGGCACACGGAGCAGAAAAATCTGCAACACTAAATTCCGATTATATCATCCAGATCGGCACAATCAAATTCTCCCGATCGAATGCGCTGAGATGATCGGCCATACAGAGCACGGCACCCGTACCGAGTTGAAGGGGTGATTTGTTGATCACGTCGAAGGTGCGCACCAGACGCTTGTCTGGTGTAGCGGTTTTTTTGATTTCCAGCGGACAGAGCTTGCCATCCCCCTCCATGATGACATTGATCTCTTTGGCGTCCCGGTCGCGGTAGTAGTGGATAAACGGCTCTTTTCCAGCATTTTGATAGCTTTTCATGATTTCGGACACGGTGAAATTCTCAAGCAGTGCACCGTTCATGGCCCCGCTCTCCGCCACCTCCGGAGATGACCAGCGTGTCAGATAACAAACAAGACCGGTATCGTAAAAATACAGCTTTGGCGTTTTGATGGTGCGTTTGAGGACATTGTTGGAATACGGGTGCAACAAGAATACAATGCCCAATGTCTCCAGAATATTGATCCAGTTTTTGCATGTTATCTGGTCGATGTCGGCATCATCAGCAATAGCCTTATAGTTGACGAGCTGCGCACACCGCGCGGCCACCGCAGTGATAAAGCGAATGAATTTCAGCGCGTCCACTGTGCCGGAGAGGTCGCGGACGTCGCGTTCCACATAGGTGGAAAGATACGACGAATAGAAAATATCGCGTCCCGGAAAATCGTCGCTGACAAGACCTGGCATACAGCCATTCCATATCCGCACAAAGAGTTCCGGCGTTGTAACCGGCTCAATTTTCTTGCTCTGCTCCGCCAACGTATCAAAATTCGTTGTGAATGGTATGCACTCTGCGCCTGTGATTTCCCGCTGGGAGAGCGGTGACATATGCAGCAGCGCCACGCGCCCGGCCAGCGACTCCTGCACGCCATGCATTAACTGAAATACCTGCGAGCCGGTGAGCCAGAAATCGCCGGGATTGTGATGATCGTCCACATGAATTTTGATATAGGTAAACAGCTCCGGCGCATATTGAACTTCATCGATCAGAACAGGAGGCTTGTGGAGCTGCAGAAACATTTGGGGATCGTTTTTCGCCATCTCCCTCATATTCAGATCGTCGAGGGAGACATATTTGCGCCCGGTACCCTCGCGCGCGGCAAGCTCCTTGAGCATAGTCGTCTTGCCTGCCTGGCGCGGCCCGGTAAGCAGGATTACGGGCCAGCTTTTACTCAGAGAGAGCACGATCTCTTCCATGTGCCGCTTGATGTATTTCATAACGCACCACCATTTCCGCTTCGGCTTCGGCAATAATTCGGGATACTTTTATTATAGCCGCTTCTTTCCGGTCAGCCAACACGGTTTCGGCAAATATTTGAATAAACATAATTTTAGCCGACACATGGAAAGCGATCAATATTCAGCGAGATCGGGTACAATGTTGTTATCCGGATGTTACCATATACGGGGGACATCATGATCGGGCAATCGAGCCAGATATGAACTTGCGGACTGCTGTCCGGCTTTCAGTCGATTCCCTCGGATAAATTCCCGTGTACAGCCGGAACGCATTTGGCAGAGACCGGCATATCCAATATGTTTATCTTTCCGAAAGCGGGAAAAGCGGTTTATGAAAGGCGCAAATGAGAAAAGGACTTAAAAATAGATATATTGTTTTGCTTGCGACCCTTTCGCTTACTGCAGCGATGGTCATCGGATTTTTTTGCTGGACAGCCTTTTACTATAAAGCGGATGATACAGCCAAAGCATATCTGACCTCAGATACAACGCTACAGGAAAAGGGGAACCTGACCATTCTGCCGGAAGCCGGCAGTACCACTGCCATGATCTTTTACCCGGGCGCAAAAGTGGAAGAGACTGCCTATCTGCCGCTATTGGAACGGATCAGAGAGAAAGCGCAGATCACCGTCATCATGGTGCACATGCCGCTGCATCTTGCCTTCTTCGACGGCAATGCCGCAGATAAGGTCATGCAGGCATATCCTGACATCAGAACCTGGTATATATCCGGGCATTCCCTTGGAGGCGCCATGGCAAGCCAATATGCAGGCAGGCATGCCGATAAGATACGGGGACTGATCCTGATGGGCGCCTATATCTATGGTGATTATCCGGCATCCGGTACGCTGACGCTCTATGGTTCCCTGGATACCTTAGCCAGAGACAAGATAACCTATGCTGAAAATGTTGTATGCATTGAAGGCGGAAATCATGCCCAGTTCGGCAACTACGGAAGACAAAAAGGCGACAGTGATGCCACAATCTCCCGCGAAGATCAACAGGCACAGGCTGTCAGGGCAATCACAAAGTTCATCGATCAGGGTTCCTGATCCGGAAGGGCACAGGAAAAAGGATTTGCTTATCACTATGCTGCAGAAATAAGCTCTGGCAAAAGGAGATCCCTGTGGTTAAGACAATTACAATTGTCAGTCTTTCGAGCGGTGTGCTCGGAGAAGCGTTTGTAAAACATGAAGTGGATATTGGCCTGCATCGCCTGCACGCTTATGGAGTACACGTGAAATTTTCAGAGCATGCTCTGAAAGGTATGGACTATCTGAAGGCTCATCCCGAGGCCAGGGCTGCCGATTTACTGCAGGCATTCCGGGATCCCGAAACGGATATGATACTCTGCGCCATAGGCGGAGACGATACATATCGATTATTGCCCTGCCTATTCGATCATGATGAATTGAGAAAATCCGTAACAAATAAAATTTTCCTCGGATTTTCCGACACAACGATGAATCATCTGATGCTGCACAAGGTCGGCATTCGCTCGTTTTACGGGCAGGCGTTTTTACCGGATCTGTGTGAACTCGATTCTCAGATGCTGCCTTATACGAGAGAATATTTCGAAGAACTGCTTGAGACCGGGATGATCCGGGAGATCCATCCGAGCAATGTCTGGTATCAGAGCCGTTCTGACTTCAGCACTGAGGCTGTCGGGACAGGAATGAAGAGCTTTGAAAATGAGGGCTTTGAGCTTTTGCAGGGAAGCGGGACATTCAGCGGAGAGATCCTCGGGGGATGCATTGATACCATCTATGATATTTTCAACGCTGAACGCTATGAAGATTCGGTATCCCTGTGCCGAAAGTATCATCTGTTCCCTTCTTTGGAAGACTGGAGAGGAAAAATTCTGCTGCTTGAATCCAGTGAGGAACAGCCTGCACCGGAAAAATATTGCCGCATGCTTGAAGCGCTGAAACAAACCGGGATATTCCATGTTTTGTCGGGTGTACTGATCGGCAAGCCGATGGACGAGAAATACTTTGGGGAGTATAAAAAGACCCTGATACGGGTCATTGATGACCCTGCACTGCCGATCGTCTGCAATATAAATGTCGGGCACGCAACACCGCGGTGCATCATTCCCTTTGGCGTTGAAGCAAGGGTGGATGCTGATCGGCAGGTCATCCGATTTTCGGAGTAGCCGGTTCCGGTCCGCAGGTACTGCAGCCGACGGCTGATCAAAGCCCGAAAAAGAACGATCGATGAAAAAGCAATCGGCGTGGAGATGACCATATGGTTTTATACTTTTCAGCTACGGGAAACTGCAAATATGTTGCCGAGCGTATCGCCTTTGCACTGGGAGATACGGCTTTGTCGATCACGGGCGCAGGCACGGATATTTCTCTTTCCGGGAGTGAGGATCTCGGGATCGTCACACCGACATACTTCTGGGAACTTCCCGTGCCGGTCCGGGAATTCCTTTCCGAAGTTACGATCGCGGGAAAGGAAGACCGCTACATCTTTCTTGTCGCTACCTGCGGGGTGACGCCGGGCTGCTGCGGCGAGGACGCCCGCAGGATACTATTCCGCCTTTTTTTCGAACCCCTTCTTATATTCGGCCGGTGTCTTCCCGGTGAGTTTTTTAAAAACTTCTCCAAAATAACTGGTATCTTCATAGCCGAGTTCCTGTGCGATTTCGTAGTTGCGCAGGGCTGTGGTCTGCAATAGCTGACGCGCTTTCCGGATGCGGATCTCGTTCAGATAATTCTTGAATGTCGTCCCCGTGGCATCCTTGAAGATCTTGCAGAACTGACTCTTACTGACGAAGCAGGCATTGCTTACCTCGTCGAGACGCAGCCGTTCAAATGCGTGATCGCGGATATATTCCTTGGCAGACTGTACGACGGTATCGCAATTTATATCATGATCATGCTGCAGCATCGCGTTCCACTTCAGGAGGATCTGAAGAATGCTGTTTTGCAGCGTCTTCAGATCGACATACGGCTGCAGCAGGGGCAGGAATTCATCTGCATCAACATAGACATGGTACTGCAGAAATTCGCGGCACGCGGCAAAACAGAATTCCTGCAGGATCCGCAGGATCCGGTCGCGCGGCCAGGTACTGACTGCCTGGAAGAAGAGCCCCAGGTTTTGCCGGATCTGTGCGGGATCCGATTCCGCGACGGCGGCCAGGAGCTGCTGTTCTTCCGAGAGCGGATAATCTTCGCTGTACGGCTTATCGGGAAGACGTGCGGAATACGGCATAATACACGGACCGCGCTCCTGATCGATCTGCAGCACGGCATTTTCTGCCTGTCGGAGCGATTCTCCCACTTCCAGACGGGACCCTGCCGGATCGCCGATCCCGGCCGTGCAGGTATAGCCCATGCCGGAAATATATTCAAGGACATTCTGTACAAAATCCATCATGCCTTTCGGATCCGCGGATTGTGCGAGCATATAGAGCAGGTTGTCCCTGCAGCCGCTGCAGGAAGGCGGAAAAGTAAGGTCGATCTGCCGTGCCAGGTGTGCCATGTCCGCATGGTCGCAGAGGTCGTAAAACAGGAAGCAGCAGGCGGTGATCCCGCCCGTCGGAAACGGATCGAGCAGTTTCGGAACGCTGACGGACGGGTAGTATCTGCCGGATTGTTTCAGCTCGAGAAGTAAGGCGGTCTTCTGCAGATTTTCATCGATTTCCTGGCGGACGATCGCGGAAGAGACGGTTTCCAGGACCTGATGCAGGTTCTCGCAGGATACCGGTTTGAGCAGGTAATCCGCGGCACCGAGGCGAAGTACCTGCTGCACATACTGGAAGTCATCGTAACCGCTGATGATGATTGTTTTGACCGGGAGCTGTTCTTCCTTCAGAGAGGCCAGCAGCTGTATACCGTCCATTTTAGGCATGCGGATATCGGTCAGCAGAATATCCGCAGGATGGCTGCGCAGCCATTTCAGCGCGTCTTCGCCGTTTGGGGATTCGTGCACCACGTCATAGTCGCAGTGCGTTTTGATCTGCTTGATCAGGGCCTGCCGCAGCAGGAGTTCATCTTCCGCGATCACGATACTGCGCATTAACGGTTTCCTCCCTTCATGTCAGCGGGGATCAATATACTGACGGTCGTGCCGCAGTGGGCATTGCTCTGAAAGTACATGGAACCGGCATCGTTATAATATAGACGTATACGTTCGTTTACATTGTAAAGACCGATGGAATGGCTGGATTCGGGGTCCGGTTTTTTGTGGTCCTTAAGGTTCCGGGCAATTTGCTTTACGGTTTCCGGATCCACGATCACTCCGTCATCCCAGACCTGCAGCACGATCCATTTTCCGCAGGCGAAAGCCCGAACGGCGAGATTTCCCTCTTCTTCCTTCGGTTCGAGACCATGACGGATCGCGTTTTCGACGAGAGGCTGCAGGATCAGGCGGACCACCCTGTGCTGAAGTATGCTCTCATCAACGGAAAAGGAGACCTGGAATCGATTGCTGTAGCGGATCTTCTGGATATCGATATAAGCCCTTACATGCTTCAATTCATTTTCCAGCGTGACGAACTCCTCTTTCTGACTGAGGGAAAGACGCATCAGACTGGCCAGCGCGGTCGTCATTTCGGAAATTTCATTTTCATCCTTTAAAACAGCCATCGCGTTAATGGAGTCCAGCGTGTTGTACAGGAAATGCGGATTGATCTGGTACTGCAGCGCCTGCAGCTCTGCCTTCCGTTTCTGCCGGCTTTCCTGCTGATTGAGTTCCATAAGCTGCTCGGTTTTTTCGATAAGATCATTGTAGGTCGAGTACAGCACCCGGATTTCCTGCTCGTCAGAAGAAGGCTCAATGACATGCAGCGTACGTCCGCTGTCCTCCTGCATGTGCTTTGACAGTTTGCGGATGGGCAGAGTCATCCGGTCCGAAAACCAGATCGTCAAAAGGCAGGACAGGGAAAAGAGAGTGCCGACAACGACCAGGATCATCTGCCAGAGAGTGGTGATCGGTCTGGTGATCGTACGGAGCGGTATATAGATAACGGCAAACAAATTACTGTTTCCGACCGCATTGGCGGAAAACAGATATTCCGTTCCGTCGATCCGGTCCAGGAAGGTCTGCCCGTCTGCTATTTTTTTTGCCTGCAGAAGTTTCTGCATTCCGGCAATAAACGGATCATCTACGGCGGTGGAGTACTGTATGTTTCCGGCGGCATCCGTAAGGCAGCTCCCGCTGTTTTCCCCCAGATCGACCTTTTGCAGCAGGGAAAGGATCGCGTCGACACGGATGCTGGTGACTATACAGAGGTCATTACTCGGCGAATCGCTGTAGATGGCGCGGACGCAGGAAAGGGAGCGCACGCCGGTCCTGCTTTCATACATGAGCGGAACGAACCGGCTCTGAGACAGAACATCAGACCGGTCGTAGTACTGCACAACATGGGTCAGTACGCTCTGCGGATACAGGTTGAAGAGGGAAGAGACTTTTCGGCCGTTGTATACGAGACTGAGATCGTCGATATTCTGGTTGGCGAGGCTGGTTTCCCAAAGTGTTTTTTTGATCTTATCAGCGGAGGTACCGGGAACGCTGACCGTGAGAAAATGACTGCCGTAATAGCGCATGTACGGTGACTGCGCCAGGGAGTCGGTTCCATCCTCGACGCTGCTGAAAAGAAAATCGATGTTACTGCACAGCTGTTCGGAAAGCTGCCTGCTGTAGTTCATACCATTGGCGACCATGCTGTGATAGATGAACCGGTAGCTGACCGCGCAGGCGGCGATGGTGATGCAGGATATGATGACCAGAATGAAAGCGGTGATTTCTCCGCGCAATGTCTTTCTTTTCATAAGCCCCTCGGCATTAACAGTACTATAACATATAAAAATTCAGTTTATGAGTTTTTTGTGAAGCATACACTTTTACGATAAGCGCAATTTCCGGTTCCGAATATCGTATTTTCATCTTATACTGAGACGGAACCGGGCAGGCCACTGTCGATTCCTGATCAGGGAGGTATGGGATGAGAATAAACAGGTATACAGCCTTGTTTTCCGCCATGGTGCTCCTGCTTTCTTGCTGTCTGCCGGGCTGTGCCGGAATTACAGACGGAGAAAGTGCAGCTTCTTCCGGATCATCGGCGCAGACTGTCACCATCCGTTTCTTTATGAGTTATGCGGATTCAGATCCCGGATATGCACCGACTATGGATATTCTGGACCGGTTTCGAAGCGATCATCCGAATATCAAAGTGGAAGTGGAAAATCTTCCTGCAACGAAATATCATGAACGGCTGGAATCAGATATTGCTTCCGATACGCTGCCGAATGTTTTTCAGCACTGGGGCGGATCGGAACTGTATGATGCTGTCAGGGCCGGAAAAGTGCTGGATCTGACGGAACGGATGGACGCGGATAAGGATCTCCGGTCCGGTTTTACGGCTGCAGATCTTCGGGATATTTCGGTCCGGTACAGCGATCTGGACGGTTTGTACGGGATACCGTTCAGCCGGTTTGTGTCCGGTTTTTATTACAACAAAGATATGTTCAGGATGGCCGGGATCGACAGGACGCCGGGGACCTGGTCTGAACTTCTGACCGATATCGGTAAACTGAAAGCGGTCGATGTGATCCCATGGGCGCTGGGAGCAAAGGAAGGCTGGCGCGTCGAACACGTTTATACGGCACTTTTTTACAGAATGGACGGCATTGCCGCAGCCGGACGTCTGGCAGACCGGAGCCTTGCCTATTCGTCGGACGAAGCGGTCGCACCCTGGGAGGAGATCCGGAAACTGGCGTCTGACGGAGCATTCGGGCCGGAGCCGGAGACGGTTGATT
The DNA here is from genome assembly GCA_022652545.1 of Lachnospiraceae bacterium. GTDB lineage: Bacteria > Bacillota > Clostridia > Lachnospirales > Lachnospiraceae > CAG-791. Next base: position 45,284 of record JALCRM010000013.1, on the reverse strand, counting down.
TCATGATGGAACAGGATCTCTTTGAATCTGGGAAGGCGGCGATGGATTTTAGCCTTTCTTCCTTTGCCGGTGCCTATACAGGGCAGGCCTGTCAGGTCAGAGACAGCGTGGGCTTTTTCAATATGCCCGTATATGATGGCAGAGAGCAGTATGCGGGGGAACTCTTCGGCGGCTGTGAGTCGGCTTATGGTATAGCAGCTGATGCTTCGCCGGAACAGCTGGATGCTTCCTGGGAACTTTGCAGGGCGCTGTGCGGACCGGAAGGACAGACGATCCTGGCTGAAAGCAATGCCACAATCCCCGCCAACAGCAGGGCCAGGCTGGATTCTTTGAATGCGGATCCCATGTTTGTCCAGTTTACGGATGAACTGAATTCCGCCAGTCATGTTATGAGCGATGTGTGTGTCCTCGATACTTCGGCAACGCTGCTGGGTAAGATCCGGGATGTCGGTGTGGCGGTCGTGAACAACCAGCTCACGCCGCGGCAGGCTGGTTCCGAGATCGATCAGAGCCTGTCGGACGGGGACTGACAGGCAGACGTTTTGTACAAAATTCTGCGGAGTTGGATCCTGTTATCCCACTCCGCTTTTTGCTGTATTAAAAAACGGATTTTAGCCATAATATTTCGGAATTTTACCGCATATTTTCAGGCGCCGCTTATTGTATATTTTCAGTGGGATCGGAAGAAAACTTCTATATGGTCCTGTTTTACAGTCCGGCGTACTGTTTATTTATTGCCGGCCGCAGTGATATATCGGAAAAGCATATAAAACATGAGGAAACGGAGCGGAATGAAGACGGAGGAAGACACCGGGTTTCGGTCAGAAATTGAAAAATCGGTCAGCAGTGTAGAGAAAATGCATATTCTGCAGCATATTGCCTTGCAGAAAAGAACGCTCATGGAAGAGGAAGTTTTGCCTTTGAAAGATTTTCTGACACCGGCAATACGCAGGATCGGAGGCACGGAGGAAAGTGTACGGATGCTCGCTGCCATCTGCAGTATCGACAGTACAGACTATGAGGAAATCTACAGAACAGCGGACTATATTCATGAGTGGATCGACGGGCTGTGTCTGGAAAACAGGGTCAGCATTCTGCTCTGGGACCGGAACAATCTGATGGCGGTTTCTCTTCTTCCAAACGATTCTTTACAGACTCGGAATGAAAAAATAAACAGCTACCGCGCGAATTGGATCAAATTAAACCTGCAGCTGCGAAAAATGCAGTTGTGCAGCGTGACAGCTGCTATCAGCAGGACAGGCAGGATCAAAGAGATCCCGGTGCTTTTTGATGAATGCAGAGAGCAGCTGAAGCACCGTCTGTATATGGGAAAAGACAGTTTTATCGAGTCCGGAATGGCAAGGATGGCGGAGCCTGTCATATCTCAGCCCATAAACAGAGCAAACCTGAACCGCCTTGTCGCGCGGGGCGATATTGAGAGCATCTGCCGGTTTATCAACGGACGCTTTATGGAACTGATCATCGGGGAATGCACTTCGGAGGATCAGGTGCGGGGACTCTGCCAGTGGCTGCGTGAAAATCTTGTTCTGACTCTTTTTGAAAATGAAGTGACTGCGCCGGACGAAATAGAAGAAAAGCAGCTTCTGGAAGACGATATGCCGCAGTTCCTGACAATCGAGGAATACAGGGACTGGATACGGGAAATATATGAAGACACAGTTCATGCCGAAATATATCACAATGGGAAAACCTGCAGCCCGTCGATCTACAGGGCAGCTGTATTTATAGATAATAACTATACGCAGGATCTGACACTGGAAATTATGGCGAAGAAGATCGGGAGATCGAGGAATTATTTCTGTCACCAGTTTAAGAAGGAAATGGGAGTCTCTTTCATTGACTATCTGAATATGGTAAGGGTCGAGCATGCCAAGGAAATGCTGGAAAACAGTGACACGCTGGAGTATAAAATTGCCGCCAGTGTGGGTTACAGGGAAGGAAAGTATTTCTCGGTCGTTTTTAAAAAGGTAGTCGGTGTTTCGCCGCGCGAATTCAGGATGAAGAGAAGACTGTCGGCGTAAATGAAACGGACGTCATGGCCTTTCCATATCTTTTGACGTAGCTGTTTACGGGAAGTATCCAGGGAACAGCAAGCATCCAGCAATGGGTGCTTTTTTTGTACACAATGCATATTCCAGCCGGCAGATCTGGAGCCTGACCTGTGAACATCTGTGTGTTACAATGTTAAAAGATATATGATCTGAGCATTTAATCTTGAATTGACTCGGATCTTATACTATAACATATGTAACATGCTTTATTGAAAGGGGGTTATTTTTTGAAAATCAGCCCGGAAAAACAAAGCAGATTGACGCATGTAGCGCATCGTTACTATATCGAAGACTGGAAACAAGGTGATATAGCAAAAGAACTCGGGATATCCAGACCTCTTGTCAGCCGGATGCTTTCCGAAGCGAAAGAATACGGAATTGTGGAGATCATTATTCATGAACCGGAAGAGGAAGCGGAACAACTGCTGAAAAAGCTGAAACTGTCCAGTACGATCCGGGGCGGGGTCCTGGTGGAGGATGGCGAGGATGACGCCTCCACAAACGACGCTCTTTCGCAGGGCGCCGTGAACCTTCTGCATCAGGTCGAGGCACATCGCCTGGGGCTGGGCTGGGGGCATCTGATCGGTCAGCTGGTGACGTGGCTCGAGGAAAATCCGCAGGAGGACAGTACGATTTCCGATGTCTGCCCGCTGGTCGGCAATGCCCGTCTGCCTGCCCGCAATTACCAGTCTGACGAGAATGTCCGGCTTGTCGCGCAACAGCTTTCTGCCACGCCTCATTTCCTTTTCCTTCCGGCCCTTCCGGAAAATATAGAAGAAAAAAAGGTGTTGTGTTCTACCGAGATCTATCGTCAGATCCTTCAGGAATGGGAACAACTGGACACGGTACTGGTAAACATCGGGAACTATCCCTCCAGCCCGGATTTCGCGTCTCTGGTCCGGTACGGCAACCTTCTTCAGGAACAGCACGCATGCGGCCGCATGCTGGCGTATTACTTCAATGACAGGGGCAAGATGATCCTTTCAGACGAGGATTTCGCGATCCAGATTCCCCTTGAAGTGCTGAAGAAATGCCATAATATCATCGGTGTCTGCTCTGCTCACACCAGCCCGCAGGCCTTGCTTGGTGCGGTGCGGTCAGGTATCCTGACCCACATTGTGGCACGCATGAATATCATACAGCCGATCTTGTACTGACAATACCCGATAAAGAAGTTACAAAAGTAACCGACGAGGTGAAATAATGCACCTCGTCGGTTATTTTGTTTGACTTTTTTTATGCATAGTAGACAAATCACATTGTGAAATGTAACAAAATGCAAGATTATATGTTGACAAACGTAACTTTAAAGAATATCGTGAGATTATAAAATTTACACTTGAAAGATTTAAGGAAGCGGAGGTGATGTTTTGTGACAAAAACCGAATTTGCAGAGCGTCTGCAGCATGCCTGCGAAGCAGTCGTGGCGGCGGAAGACGAACTGACGGCGATCGACTCGAAATTTGGAGACGGGGACCATGGATTGACGATGCGGAAGATCGCAGAGGCGATTTCGGAGTCCGTGGATGCTTCGGACGGCAGCATCAAGGCTATGCTGGATGACGCCGCTACAGCAGTCATGTGCCTGAACGGCGGCAGTGCCGTTCCGCTATGGAACTCCTGGCTGGACGGAATGCAGGAGGCGGCACCGGATGCAGGTGAAATTGATGTTCCGGGACTCAAAGCAATGTTTGCAAAAGCTCTGGACAGCCTGAATGACGTATCCGGAGCAAAAGTGGGCGACAAAACCATGATGGACGCCCTGATCCCGGCAAGCCGCGCAATTGCGGATTACAAAGGCAACAGCGAGGCAGAGCTGTTTGCCGATGCCGCCGGGGCTGCAGAGCAAGGCGCTGAGGACAGCAAAAAATATGTTTCAAAATATGGACGAGCAAAGAGTTACGGTACGCAGACTCTCGGGACTCCCGATGTAGGAGCCGTGTCCATGGCATATTTCTTCAAGGGTCTTGCGGAAGCACAGACTGCATAAAGCAGATCAATAAACAGGAGGGTATTGGCAATGAAAATGAAGAAGTTTATCAACGCACCCGAAACCATTACCGATGAGGAACTGGAAGGCCTGGGCCTGGCAAACCCGGATATTCTGTACGTGGACGGCCATCTGGTCGTCAGCAGGGATCTTGCGGATGCAGACCGCGTGACGGTCGTGACCTACGGCGGGTCCGGCCATGAGCCCGCGCAGGCCGGTTTTGTCGGCAAGGGAATGCTGGATGTGCAGGCTGTCGGAGATATTTTTGCTGCACCCAATCCCAAGCTTGTACTGGATGCCATCAAACTGGCAGACAAGGGACATGGCGTGCTGCTGCTTACGCTGAACTATGCCGGCGATCAGCTGGCAGGCAAACAGGCACTGAAAATGGCGGCAAAAGAGGGCCTCAATGTGCGCCAGGTAGTTACCGGTGAAGAGATCCAGTATAAGGCTGACGGTGAGGACAACCGGCGCGGACTTGCAGGTGCGGTTGCACTGTATCACGTTGCCGCCGCCGCCGCACGGGAAGGCAGGAGTCTGGACGAAGTTGCCGCTCTGGCGCAGCACTATGCGGACAATATGGCTTCCATTACCGTGAAATCCACCGATGCCACACATCCGCAGAACGGAATGTCTTTCGGCGATCTCGGTGAGACAGACATGATGGAGATCGGTGCAGGCCAGCACGGTGAGGGCGGCGGCGTCCGCATTCCCATGATGTCTGCGGAGAAAACGGTAGCCGCTGTAGCGGATCCTCTGTGCAGACATTTAAAACTGGCGGAAGGCGACAAAGCATTCGTTATGATCAACGGCTGCGGCGCGACCACGATGATGGAACTGCTGATCCTGTTCAAGGATACGGTGGCATTCCTGAAAGCGCGCGGGATCGAAGTCGTGGGCAGCATGGTGGGAGAGATCCTGACGGTACAGGAAGCCGGCGGTTTCCAGATGAACATTGCCAAATGGGACGAGGAGACTCTCCGTCTGTGGAATACCTCATGCCATACTTCTGCATTCAGTAAGGAGGATAAATAATCATGCCTGATGCTATCGGAAACAAGGTCCCCAAAAACTATCATCTGGACGTGCACGCGCCGGAACAGGGCTTTTTTGCCAAGGGTCTCGGCAACAGCGACTGGGGAATGAAAAACCGCCTGTCAAAACTGTTTAATCCTGAAAGCGGCAATACCGTAATGCTGGCATTCGACCATGGCTATATCATGGGGCCGACCTCCGGCCTGGAGCGCGTGGATGTCACCATTGCCCCCGTTTGCAAGTATGTCGATGTGCTGATGGGAACAAGGGGTGCGATCCGCACCTGCATCCCGCCTACTGTCAACAATGCCATCTGCCTCCGCGCCACTTACGATTCCAGCGTGCTGGTCGATGATATGAGCGTGGGGACAGGCATCGGCGCCGATATGGAAGCGGCCATCCGCATGAATGTCACTGCCGTGGCAATTCAGTGCTTTATCGGAGGAGCCGGCGAGGCCAGGTCGATGGAGGACCTGTGCCGTGCGGTCGACTGCGGCGAGCGGTATGGGATCCCCGTGCTGGGGGTCACCGCAGTCGGTAAGAACATGGCCCGGAGCACGGAATACTTCCTGCTGGCCACCCGTATTCTTGCAGAGCTGGGAGCATCCTTCGTAAAGACCTATTACTGCGATCATTTTGAAAATGTTGTCGCTGCGTGCCCGGTACCCATTGTGATTGCCGGCGGCAAAAAGCTTCCGGAGAAGGACGCGCTGGAAATGGCATGGCGTGCCATCAGTGACGGAGCCCGTGGCGTAGACATGGGACGGAATATCTTCCAGTCTGAGTGCCCTGCCGCAATGGCGCAGGCAATCGGAGCGGTCGTCCACAAAGGCAGTTCCGCAAAAGAAGCTTATGAAATGTATCAGGAGATCAAAAACAGTACGAAGTAAAGGAAAAGAGATCGGATCAGCAGACAGGATCTGAAGGAAAAACAGTAAGAAAGGAGGAAAAATACATGTCAGCGCAGTATATGCATATCGGTATTCCCATCACTAACCGCAAACCAAATATGACCTATAACGAGGGCGCCAAGTTCTGGGTAAGTAACGTGGATGATTATGACTATAAGATCGAGTACCTGAAGTTTGAAGAGGGCACACCATTCCCTGAGGTACTGCATCATCTTTTCCACGTTGCCTATAAAGTTGATGACCTGGACAAATACATCGCCGATGCAGACAGCGTGATCATCGGGCCTATGCAGGCCAACGACAAGGGAGATCGGCTGGCGTTCGTCTGGAAGGACGGAGCAATTCTGGAACTTTATCAGGAAGCATGATCCGTACAGCCTCCCGGGGGCTTCCATACGGAAAGGCATTTCTGATTTAAGTTAATGAAGAATTATCGTTGGTTTCATGCATTTCACATTTGGAATATGAAATTCTAATTCTGGAGGGAAGCTATGAAGAAGTTTATTTCAATGATATTGACAGTAGCCATGATCGTTTCGCTTTCTGCCTGCAGTTCGGCGAGTAAACCTGCTGCCAGCGCCGATACGTCCGTGCAGAGTGCCAGCAGCAGTGAATCTGTTTCGAACGCCGGTTCGCCCGCGCAGGACATCAGCAACAGCAGCGCATCCGCGTCAAATGCCGGTTCACCTACGCAGGATATGAGCAGCAGCAGTGAATCAGCCTCGACAGCCTCAGGCCCGAAGAAGCAGATCAAGATGGGACTTGCCATGAACAGCCTGCAGGCACCTGCATTTCATGCATGGGCCGATTATCTTAAAAAGAGGATCGACTATGAAGCGGCGCAGCGTGGTTATGAAGTGGAGTTCACCGAGTTGAACGCCAATAACGACGTAACCAAGCAGGCCAATGATATCAAAGACCTGATCGCAAAGGGCTGCAAAGTGATCTTCTGCCCTTGCCTGGATTCCAAGGCAATCCTGCAGTCCGTTCAGGAAGTTCACGATGCCGGCGCAATTTATGTTTCCTATTGCCGTGAGGTCTCCAAAGAAGCAACCGGTTCTCAGGTTCCCGATATCACCGTCAATTTCAGTTCCGAAGAGCAGGCTTATGTAGGGGTCATGAAGCTGTTCGATATCATGAAGGCAGACGGCGTTACACCGGTCAAGATGATCGATGTTTTCGGAGATACTACCGATGAGAACTCCCACAACAGAGAGACCGGTCTGCGGAGAGCCCTGAAAGATGCCGGTTATGAGAATCTTCCCGTTGTTACCGTTGACTGCGGACGCTGGGAACCCGATGTCGCCATGCAGAATGCTGAGCCTGTGCTCGCCGCAAACCCTGATGCAAACTGCATGTACGTATCTTCCGACTTCCTGATGTCCGGTGTCCAGACCGCTATGGAGAATGCGAATATGTGGTTCCCTCGCGGAGAAGAAGGACACGTTTACACCGATACTTCCGATATGTTCCCGATCGGCATTGATCTGCTGCGCCAGAAATATATCGATACAGCTGTTGACCAGGGCTGCTACAACTTCGCAGTCGAAGCCGCAAAATCCGCTTTTGATCTGCTTGAAGGCAAAGAAGTCGAAAAGGTCCAGCTGGTTCTCGGCACACAGGCTACTGATGACGATATCGAGCAGGTTCTGGCCACCACACCTCTGTGGGGCAATGATTACAGAGACTAAGCACTGAAAAATCAAAAAGTTCGATTATGTGGAGCAGAGGCGAGGCTAAACACCTTGCCTCTTGCTATAAACCGGCAAACCACAGGTTATATTCAAATGGAGGTAACAAAATTGTGTCGGACAAATTAAAGCGATTTGCTCACAACAACAAACAGCCTTTGACTATGCTTGCCGTTATCGTGATCATGTTTGTTGTTTTGTCATTCACAGTGCAGGAATTCATGAGCTACAACAACATCACCAATCTGCTGTCCGAGGTGGCCTCTATTGCGATCATGACGTCAGGTGTGACATTTGTTCTTGTTACCGGCGGAATGGACATTTCAAGTCCTTCGATCATGGCAGCTTCAGCTGTGGTAGGTGTTTATGTCATGACCACAACGGGGAACCTGGTGCTCGGCACGATCGTAGTGCTGCTTGTTTCGGCAGGTTTAGGCCTGATCAACGGCTTTGCCATTGCGAAACTCAAGATGGTCCCGCTGGTAGTCACGCTTTCCATGATGACAGTCGCAACCGGTCTGGCTACCGTGATCAGCGGTGCAAGGGGCCTGCCTATCCTGCCGCCGGCATTTGCAGACTTCTTCAATAAATATACCGTGATCGGCATGCTGATCGTGGCTGCCGCAATTCTGGATTATATCCTGTACAGGACTTCATTCGGCAGAAAGATATATTACATAGGAAATAACCAGAATGCAGCCAAAGTCTCGGGCGTGAACAATGACCTGATCATAATGAGCACTTACGTGATCAGTGGCGTCTGCGCGGGGATCGCCGGCATCATCAATACCGCAAACATTTCCACAGCCAGGGCGTCCATGGGCCCCCAGTCTCAGATCCTGGACATTATCAGTGCGGCAGTTATCGGCGGTGTTTCCGTAAACGGCGGCAAAGGCAGAGTCAGGGAGGCCTGTCTTGGCGCTTTGCTGATCGGCGGCATCAGCAATGTCATGAACCTGATGGGCGTATCGGATTACTACACGACCCTGATCAAGGGCAGCATCATCATATTTGCAATGGGAATAGCGTCATTACGTTCCAATATTGCTGAAAAGAAGGGAGCGTAATCATTATGGAAAAAATCCAGTCTCTGGAACTCAAAAATATCAGTAAAAGCTTTCCCGGAGTAAAGGCGCTGTCGGATGTTTCTTTTTCTGCATACCCGGGCAAGGTTTGCGGCATCGTCGGTGTTAACGGCGCCGGGAAATCCACCATGATGAACATTCTCGGCGGCCTGCTGCAGCCTGATGAAGGCGGGAAGATCCTTATCAACGGCAGGGAGGTCATGATCGAGAACCCGAAGGCCGCTACGGAACTGGGCATTGCCTTTATCCAGCAGGAGATCCAGGTATTTGACACGATGCACGTTTATGAGAATGTGCTGGCTGCTGATTTTGACAAATGGCGCAAGGGAAAGAACTCTCTGGTCCTGGACCGCAAAGCCATGAAAAAGGAAGTGCAGAAGCACCTGGATGCGCTGGGCAGCAATATCGATGTGGATGCTCCCGTCTATTCTCTGACCGTAGGCGAAAAGCAGCTGCTCCAGATCGCAAGAGCCCTGAGTGAAGGCGGGCAGATCCTGCTGTTTGATGAACCCACTTCCTCCCTGTCGGACAATGAGATCGCAAGATTGTTCGAGATCATCAATAAATTAAAAGCGCAGGGCTACATCATCTTCTACATTTCACACTTCCTGGATGAGATTTTTTCACTCTGTGACAATGTCATTGTCCTCCGCGATGGCAAAAAGACAGGCGATGCCTTGATCAGTGACATCGACAAGGAAAAACTGGTCGGCATGATGCTCGGACACATGGTGGAAGGCAATGCGCGCAGCGGGGTCAGGGCGCAGAGCGAAGTGGTCCTGAAAGCCGAACATATCTCAGGCGTCAGGCTGCCGAAGGATATAAGTTTTGAACTTCATAAGGGAGAGATCCTCGGTGTCTGGGGGCTGCTGGGTTCCGGCAGAAGTGAGCTGTTCAATGCCATGCTGGGGATCGACAAAATGATGGGCGGCAGGATCTATTACAGAGAGAACGGCCGGCTCGAAGAGATCAGCCAGAAGAAACTCTACCCGCATATCGGATATCTGACAGAGGGGCGGCACTACGACGGCCTCTTCCTGGACATGTCGATCAAGAGCAACATTACCAGTTCGGATATCGGCAGATTCGCTTCGAAATTCCTTGGCACCCTGAACACCAAAAAGGAAGCTGTGGAGTCACGTTCCCTGATGAAGCAGGTGAATGTCAAGGCAACGGATGAGAACATGATCGTCAGCAAGCTGTCCGGCGGCAACCAGCAGAAGGTGATCATTGCAAAATGGTTCCTCAAAGATCCGGATATTCTGTTTATGGACGAGCCGACAAAGGGCGTCGACATCGGCGCAAAGGCCGAGATCCAGAATCTTATTTTTGAAAAATCCGAAAAAGGGATGTCCTTCGTGATCATTTCATCCGAACTTGAAGAAATAATGAGCCTTTGCGACAGGATCATCGTGGTTTATGAGGGAAGACTCGTCGGCGAAGTGAGCAAAGCTGATTTTTCAAAGGATAGCCTGATGAAAGGCATTGTCAGTCAGGAGGAGAAGCATGCGGACTAAGAAAATTGATATCCTGAGCTATTCGAACTATATAGTGCTGGCAATTATCCTGATCGTGTTTGCCATAGGCGGGAACAATTTCCTGACGCTGAAAAGCATCTATGCCACGATCAACAACGGTTCGCCTCTGATCATCATTACGTGCGGCGTTACCTTTGCCCTTCTGGTAGGTGTCATCGACCTTTCGGTCGGCGCCATCGGCTATGCGGCCGGCGTCGCGGCCGGCCTCCTGATGAACAGACTGGATATGCCTGTGGCGCTTGCCTTTTTATGCGGCATTGCGCTGGGCGTTTTCATTGGCTGGGTGAATTCCCTGTTTATCGTGAAATTCAAAATGAATCCCATGCTGGTATCCCTCGGCATGATGCTGATCATCAGGGCTATTGCAAGGATCTTTACGGATGACAAGACTGTCACGCTCGGCGACCATGTTTCCGCAATGCGGAAAGCCAGGGTAGCAGCGCTGGGCGGTATGCCCATGCTGATGTTCGGCCTGATCGCCGTGATCATCGTGTGCACCTTTGTACTGCGGCATACACCGTTCGGAAGTAAGCTGCTGGCTGTAGGGTGCGATGAAAAGGTCGCCAGGAGGATAGGTATCAATACGGACAGGATCAAAACCGCGGCGCTGATGACCTGCGGCGGTGTCTGCGGGATCGCCGGCTGCTTCTGGATCGTTACGCTTGGCTCGGTCGTTACGACCGGCCTGAATTCCTACGAATTTCTGGCCATTGCGGCTGCTGTTCTCGGCGGGACAAGTCTTCTCGGCGGCCGCGGAAGCATTTATCCGGGCAGTGTCCTTGGTGCGCTCATCCTGCTGTTCATTTCTTCGGGCATGTCAAACATGGGTGTATCGATCTACGCGATCCCGTTTGTACGCGGCATCATCATTTTCATTGCCATGTATGTCGATTCTCTGCGGACCCAGTCGATGCTGAAGACTCCGATGAGCACGGTACAGGCAAAATCTGCGCCGGCTGCAGCCAAACCTTAACAGAGGAGAACAGAGAGATACCGCTATGGACAATACAATGTTGAATACATTTACGCCGCAAAGCATCGCAAAAATGATCGATGTCAGTGCGGTCAGGGCAGATTCGACCCTGAATGAGGTCGGAAAAGTGGCGGAAGCGGCAAAGAAATACAGCTTTATCTGCGCTTTTGCCCTGCCCTGCTTTACCGGAGAACTGGTCGGGCTTCTGAAGGACAGAGACGACATCATGACAGGCGGTGTTGTCGGCTTTCCCTCCGGTGCAGATACGACCGAAATAAAAGTTGCGGAAGCCAGACAGCTGCTGTCGCTCGGCGTCAACGAGATCGACATGGTCATTAACATCGGCGCGCTGAAATCCGGTAAGTACGACAGAGTCAGGGACGACATCAAAGCTGTTGTGGATGTCTGCGGCGTGCCGGTAAAGTCGATTCTGGAAATAGCCTATCTGACAGACGATGAGATCCGCATTGCCAGCAGGCTGGCGGTCGAGGCCGGTGTTGCGTTTGTTAAGACCGGCACCGGTTGGGCAGACAAACCGACTACGGTCGGGACCATCAGGATCATCAAAAGCGAGATCGGAGATGCAGCGCGCATCAAAGCAGCGGGCGGCGTCAGAGAACTGTCAGTGCTGCTGGAAATGGCCGAGGCCGGATGTTCGCGCTTCGGCATAGGACTTAACAGTGCAGTCAAAATCATGGAAGAAGCCAAAGCCATGCAGAAAGCCGGGGCATGCGAGAAGCCGTAGGAGCGCATTGTGAACTATATTTTGGCTTACGATCTGGGCACAGGCGGTCTGAAGGCATCGCTGTTTGACGAGGACGGAAAGGCAAGAGCAGGTACTTTCAGGCCATGCGATACATATTATCCCGGGACCGGTTTTCGGGAACAGGCGCCGAATGACTGGTGGCAGATCCTTATGGACAGCACGAAGGAACTGCTGGCCGGCAGGATACACGCATCCGATATCGCCTGTATTTCCATGTCGGGGCACAGTCTGGGGGTCGTCCCTGTCGGGAAGGACGGACTGCTGAGCGACCGGGTGCCGATCTGGTCAGACAGCCGGGCAGAGAAAGAGGCACAGATCTTTTTCCGGCGCATCGGGGAAGAGGAGTGGTACCTGACAACGGGGAACGGTTTTCACGCACCGCTGTATTCCATCTTCAAGATGATGTGGCTCAAGCAGCATGAGTCGGAGATCTACGCCAGGACCGAGAAATTTGTCGGCACCAAGGATTATCTCAACTATAAGCTGACCGGCCGGATCGCAACCGACTATTCCTATGCGTCCGGAAGCGGGGTCTTTGATCTGCGGCAATGGAAGTACAAAGAGGATTATATAGAAGCTTCCGGGATAGAGAAGACAAAACTGGCTGTGCCCGCGGCGTCTACCGCGATCGTGGGCAAGGTCAGCAGGGAAGCTGCGGCGCTGACCGGTCTTCTGGAAGGTACGCCGGTCGTCTGCGGCGGTGTCGACAACAGCTGCATGGCGCTGGGCGCGGGGTGCTTTGGCGAAGGAGAAGCTTATACATCACTGGGCACGTCCGCCTGGGTGGCGGCATCCAGTGCGGAACCGATCGTGGAAAGCAGCTGTCGGCCTTATGTTTTTGCACATTGCGTTCCCGATATGTATGTGTCGGCAACGGCCATATATTCGGCCGGAAGTGCATTTGCGTGGCTGCGGGATGTCATGTGCCAGGATCTTGTTGCGGAGCAGAAAAAGCACGGCATCAATGCTTATGATGCCATGACCCGGCTGGCAGCCGAATCTCCCGTCGGCGCGAACGGCATATTGTTCAATCCTTCCCTCGCGGGCGGATCCAGCCTGGACAAAAATCCGGATCTCCGGGGTGCATTCGTGGGGCTTGATCTGCGGCACACAAGGGCGGACATGATACGGGCCGTTCTGGAAGGCATCTGCATGAACCTGCGGCTTGCGATGGACGTACTGAGCAGGCAGGTCGATTTCAGGGACGACATGCTGATCGTCGGCGGCGGTGGAAAAAGCGCTTTCTGGAGGCAGCTGTTTGCCAGTATCTACAATAAAAACATTACGCAGATCGCAGTGGGACAGGATGCCGGTGCTCTGGGGGCGGCGGCGCTGGGCGCAGTCGGCGTAGGGCTGTGGGACGACTTTGACAGACTTCGGGACATCTGTGCCGTGAAGTCGTATCTGAAACCAATACCCGGAGACAACGCACAGTATGAGAAAATTCTGCCTGTTTTTCAAAAGATCGCAGAAAATCAGTGCGTTGTTGCCGAACTGATGGCGGAAATGAAATGACCTTGTGAAGGGGAGCATATGGAAACCAAAAACATGTTCAGCCTGGAAGGAAAAAAAGGGTTTATCACCGGGAGTTCACGGGGCATCGGTAAAACGATCGCGAAGGCCTTTATTGACCTGGGAGCTGACGTTGCGATCCTCGGTTCACATCTGGACACTGCGGAAAAGGCAGCGGAAGAGCTTTCCAACGGCAGGTCAAAGGTCATTGCCTACCAGTGCAACGTAGCCGATCCCGACAGTGTCAGCGCAATGATAGCGGACTACGAGAAGGATTATGGAAGTATTGATTTTGCCGTAAACAATGCCGGAATCTTTACCGGGGAAGCGGCACTGGATATCTCTCCCGACGCCTTCAGGTCGGTCATTGACGTTGATCTGAACGGCGTATTTTTCACGGCGCAGGCAGCAGCGAGGCTGATGGTCAGAAACGGCAGCAGGGGAAGCATCATCAGCACGGCTTCCATGTCTGCGCACGTTGTGAACCGGCCGCAGACGATCGCCAATTACTGCGCGGCGAAAGCGGGCGTGGTCCAGCTTACGAAATCGCTGGCAGCAGAATGGGCGAAATACGGCATTCGCGTCAACTGTGTCAGCCCGGGTTATATGCAGACCGATCTTGTAAGCTCCATGTCAGACATGCTGCCGGTCTGGCAGGGCATGATGCCGGAAGGCAGCCGCCTTGGATTTCCGCCCGATCTGATCGGCGCTTATGTGTATTTTGCGTCGGATGCATCCGAATATGCGACCGGTTCCGAGCTGATCGTGGACGGCGGCTACACGCTTGTATGACACATCGGGAGCCGGATCTCTGTAAATGCCTGTCCCCGATCCGGGGCACAGACGAGACGAAATGTAAACTTTATTGATGAAGGGGGATAGTATTATGAGTGCATCGTTTGAAGAGTTGCTGAAGCAGGTGAAAATGTGCCCGAAAAAGGTTCTGTCCGTGGCAGTGGCGCAGGATACGAACGTTCTGGAGGCCGTTTCGGAAGCACAGGACAAAGGGATCGCGGACCCCATACTCGTAGGTGACGCGGAAAAGATACGCGACATCGCAGCCTCCACAGGCGTGGACGTCAGTGACATGCAGATCATCAACGTCATCGGGGAGGAAGAGGCGGCAAAACAGGCTGTCAGGCTTGTACACGATGGGGACGCCGACATGTATATGAAAGGAGCACTGCCGACAAAGATGTTCCTGCGCAGTGTTCTGGATAAGGAAGTGGGACTGCGTACCGGCTCGACGCTTTCGCATGTGGCTGTTTTTGAAATCCCGATTATCAGCCGCCTGCTGTTTCTGACGGATGTCGCGTTCCTTCCCTATCCTACGCTGGAACAGAAGGAACAGATCATCAATTATACCGTTCAGGTGGCCCGTGCCTGCGGTGTACAGAGGCCGAAGGTGGCCCCGCTGGCGGCAGTTGAGGTAGTGAATGAAAAAATGCCGGCTACCGTCGAAGCGGCGCAGCTGACGCAGTGGAACCTCGAAGGCCGCATCAGGGACTGCATTGTGGACGGACCGCTCTCAATGGATCTCGCCATCGATCCGACAGCTGCCGAACATAAGGAAGGAGCTGCACAGCGCAGGATCGTCGGCGATGCGGATATTCTGCTGTTTCCGGATATTCATGCAGGAAATCTTGTTTACAAGATCTTTGTGCGCTATCCGAATGGTAAGAACGGCGGCATTCTGATGGGTACCAAAGCGCCCGTCGTACTGACATCCCGGTCGGATACAAAAGAGTCGAAGGTCAATTCGATCGCTTTGGCTGCCATAGTGGCGGAGCATCTGAAAAAACAGCAGACAAAAGTTTGAAAGTGCCGCTGATGTTCATTTCGGAGGATCTGAAGATCCTCTTCATGGAGGTAAATCTGAAGATCCTTATCAAGTCATTCCCATGAGCCTGCTGCAGGCGTGCAGCCGCAGGAAAGGAGGATATTTTTCAAGTCATCAGATATTAAAATAATGGGTGAATGTTTATTGAAAAATGCAGGGAATCCTATTTACAGCCGTGTGGCATGCAGAATAGTATGTGCATATATACGGGGACTTTGGGAAAGCGGCTGTCTGTAAAAAGCCGTTTCCGGAAGGACAAAGGATGATCTCATTTACAGATAAACCGATCCCGTCGTACATTCCGCAGAGTGTCGATTATCTCTTCTTTGTCAGGTCAATGGGCGTTATCGTCAAACTGTTCCTGGCATATTGTATTGTTATCTACATGGCGGTTTTTGTACATGACCGACATTATCGGCTGCTTCGTGCATTGCTGGATCCGGTAATGGCTGCCGCCATGCTCGAAGTCGCAGTCAATTTCTTCCGGCACATTATTTTCTACTTTGATGAAAACCTTTCCCTGCATCTCGGCCCTCTCAATTTTACTTTCTATATTTTTGCAGTTTACTTTTACAGTTTCGGCGCAGCCGTCCTCCTGATCAACCGTAAAAACATGTCACGGGGAGTCACGGCTGCGGTATTTACGCTTGCGATGCTTTCCATGACGGGGATGCTTGTCCAGACAAAATTCCCTGTAAAAAATTTTGATCTGTTTATTCACAGTATCTGCTGTATTCTGATGCTTTATACCCTTCTGGATTCCGGAGATCTTGTCCTTGCCCTGACCAAGAAAAATGAAGAGATCCATCAGTTGACCGAACAGACGATGCTGGCTCTCACCGGTGCCATTGAGGCGAAGGACCCGTATACAAGCGGACATTCCAGCCGTGTCGCGAATTATTCCAGGGAAATAGCCGAGCGCATGGGGCTGGATGAGGCGGAGATCCAGAACATTTATTATGCTGCCCTTATGCACGACGTCGGAAAGATCGGGATCCCGCTGGTTTCCAGGATCATCGGAGTTGCCGACGCCTACGATGCGATGACAACGAGCCGGTCCTACCGTACGGCACAGAACGAAGACTACGCCCGAAAGGAGATCAGGAACGGCCGGGGAAAACAGTTCGATCCTGAAATCGGGAAGATCCTGCTGGAGATACTGGAGGAGAAGGAGACTGCCGCCGATGTTCCCATGGCATCGTACGCGGGGGCAGTTTTTTCTGAAGGACAGGAGGCTCATGAAAAATAGAAGGGACGGATTTACGCTCGCAGAACTGTTGGTCGTTGTCGCGATCATCGGAGTACTTGTCGCTGTCAGCATACCGGTCTTCGCAAAACAGTTGAATAAAGCAAGAGAGGCAGTCGATCTTGCAAATGAGCGTGCCGCAAAGGCGGCCGCTCTGGCTGACTTTTACAGCAATGGCTATGAAGTAAAATCAGGACCGATTTCTATACATTTCTATCAGTATGAATACGACGCTGCAACCGGACAGGCTGTTTTACAGACCACGGAGAATGTAAACAGAATCAGGCAAATTAAGCCGTACGGGCATAAATATACATTGACAAAGAAAGACCCGATGAGAATGGTTAAGGGATGGAACTATTTAAAATATTATAATTATAATTATTATAGTGTTGGAAAAACAGTAAATAATAAAGAAATGATCGTAACCGTATATATTTATTATGATAAAGATGGAACATTGGATGCAGCTGAATGGTGGCTTGATCCGGCACACGCAGATGTCAGAACTCCATCAGGACAATAGTGGATCAGCCGTTTTTCAGATCACTTTATCGGAGAAAGAAAATGTTGAAAGGCTGGAGATTGAGCCGGAAAGATATGCAGCAGTGGAAAGCGGACTGCAAAGAATTTTTTGACAGCTCTGTCGCTGAAAACAGCAAACAGAACTGGACGACGCTGCATCCGATGTCCCTGCTGTACCTGTTATATATACTGCTCTATTTGTTTGTCGTCTGTCCGGTTTTGGATATTTCCTTACAGACGATGGCGGTAGGTGCATTTGCGTCCGTCCATGCGCTTTTTGTGCTCTGGGTGTTTTTGCACGGGGAAAAGGGTCCTTCGCCCCGGATAACGGATCTGGCAATCACACTTTTTGCGGTGCAGATTCTGGGCATAGCCGGTTTTCTTGGCATTGCCGTTTTTCCGACGGAGGCATCGTTCCTGTTTCCTCTCTGCCTTGTTCTGATGCCGCAGATCTATATCAGACGACCGGTCTTTACCGAACTGGAGGTAATACTCTCCTCGATCGTATATCTGGTCTTTTGCGGGATTCTGAAAAGCCCCGAGGTGTTTTTCCTGGATATTATGAGCGTTGTCATTGCAGTCGGAATTGCATTTGCTTCGACGATCAGCAATATCAGTTATAAGATCAGGACATTTCGTTTAGAGATGGCGCTGCAGCAGATGTGTGAGCTGGATCCTATGACGCAGGTCAACAATAAGCCCACATTTTCCTATCTGGTCAGCAAAATCCTGCATGACAGCCGGGCGGATGGCCAAGCGTTGGCCATGTGCGACCTTGATGATTTCAAGAGCGTCAATGACAGACACGGACACTGCGTCGGGGATGCGGTATTGAAGGCTTTTTCAGAACAGCTGCACCGGTTGGCAGATGGCAATGCAGATATTATCGCAGGCCGGTTCGGTGGCGATGAGTTTGTATTATTTTTCACACGGTCTGATTCGGAAGAGCAAGTTCTGAAAGCGCTTGGAACCTTATGTTCGATACCGGGGTTTGATTTTCCTGTCACATGCAGCATCGGAGTGGCCTTTTCCAAGAAAAGGGCAACCTTGCAGCAGTATTTTGAAGCCGCCGATCATATCATGTATATGGCCAAAACAAGTAAAACAGAGAGGATCATCACGACGCACATTGATATTTAGCATGGACGGAGACGTCTGTTTCGTGGCCTTCTTTTCATCGGAGCTGTCCGGATATCGGCAGCAAATTGGATAGCAGGGAGAAGTGATGGACAATTCGATATTGGATCTGTTTACTTCGGACCAGGTTCCTGTCCGGGGGATGGAAGAAGAACCAGTACCTGAGCCTTTCTGGAAGGTGTCCGATAAGGAAACGGACGACAGCTGGCCGGGAGGCGGACTGCGGCGTTACCCCATGTTATATGTCGGGGAGGGAAATAATAAAATTCTGCTGATCCGGAACGGAAAAATCATCTGGACATATTCTACGGGAAGTGGCTGGGAATACGATGACATCTGGATGATGAGCAATGGGAATATCCTGTTTTCACGTCAGACCTGGGCAGGGGAGGTCACGCCGGACAAGAAAATCGTGTGGAAAACGGAAGCCGGACCGTATGAAGAGATACACACACTCCAGCCGATCGGAATCGATAAGGTCCTGATCCTTGTAAACGGCATGCCGCCGAGGCTCATGATCCTGAATAAACACAGCGGAAAAATTGAAATGGAACATGAATTGCCCTATGATGCGGACGCCGGTGTTCACGCACAATTCAGAAGAGTTAGAATGACAAATAAACATACGATTCTGGTGCCGTTTTTACTTCAGGATCGCGTAGTTGAGTATGATATGGATTTTCATGAGATCTGGGCTTATGGTATTCCAAGTCCGTGGGCGGCTGTAAGGCTTCAGAATGGCAACACGCTGATAACTGATGAAAAGGAAAAACTCACACGTGAGGTCGACCGGAACAGAAATACTGTCTGGGAGATCCGTCTGGACGAGTTACCTGAACCGTACAGGTTGTTTGATTCGCAAAGTTGTGTAAGACTGGGCAATGGAAACACGGTTTTATGTTCCAGGGGGAACAACGGTGAAAGTCCGCAGCTGGTTGAAGTCGATCGGGATAAAAATGTGGTGTGGGCGATAAATGACTGGAAAAATCTCGGACCCTGCACTGCGATACAGATCTTGACAGATGGCGGTATTCCGGAAGAACCGGGAAGCTGCGAAAGGTAATTCTATGAGCGAATCGGTCAGCAGAGTGATAGACGGCAAAGAGGTAAGGCTGTACTCCGGCAGCGGAGACGATCTTCCTGTCATTTTTTCCAATGACTTCGGCGAAAGCGGCGCACCGGTACGGCAGCTGTGTGAGAGAGCAGGCTGCCCGCCGTTTCATCTTGTTACCGTCTCGGGAATGGATTGGGACAGCAGTCTGTCCCCCTGGCCTTCGGAAGCGGTGGTGGGAAAGGATGACCACTTCAACGGAGACGCGCCGGAATATTTGAAATGGTTTCTTGGAAGTGTCGTTCCCTATGCCGAAGAAACGCTGGAATTGAAGGCACAGGTTCCCTTTTTTATCTCCGGCTATTCCATGGCCGGCCTTTTTGCGCTGTGGAGCCTGTATGAGACCGATCTTTTCAGCGGCGCTGTCTGTGCTTCCGGTTCGCTGTGGTATCCGGGATTTTGTGAATACGCGCTGCACCATGAGTTCAGGCGAAAGCCTGCCGGCATCTATCTCTCTCTCGGAGACAGGGAAAGCGCCGCGAAAAACCCGGTGCTGCAAAAGACGGAATCTGTATTTCGGACGCTGAATGAGCATTATCTGCAAGGCGGCTGCAACTCTGTATTTGAACTGAATCCGGGGAATCACTACCGGGATGCGGAGCTGCGTATGTCAAAGGGATACAGGTGGATCCTGTCTCAGAAGGGCGCGGAAGCCTGATCTTCCCGCAGCAAATCTGAAATGTGTCTGTGAAAATGATATTCAGGATCCGCATGTATCATTTGCACGTCTTTTTATCATACTTCTTTCCAATAATGTTCTTATTTCGGAATAAGTTGCTACAATATACAATATCAGCAGCCGGGCGGAAGCTGCAGCATCGGGACAGCGGAACGGGGCGCCGGCTGCCGGAACCCTAGCTTACTTAATTTTCTTTACGGAGGGACCAGTATGAACGGGACAGTACCTGTATCATCCATCGTCTGTATGGCGGCATCCTGCGTGGTCGCATTTGCAATTCCGGTTGGCCTGTTTCTTTATTTCCGGAAGAAAAAGGCGGATATCCTTCCGTTCTTTGCGGGCTGTGCCATCATGCTGGTGTTTGCACTGCTCCTTGAATCGGCCGTCCATCGCGTTGTGCTGTCCGGCCCCGCCGGCACCGTGATTTTAGGGAACATGTGGCTGTATGCCCTGTACGGGGGAATGATGGCCGGTATCTTTGAAGAGACGGGCAGGTTTTTTGCCTTCTCGACGTTCCTTAAGAAGTACCGGGGGAAGGATGTCAATGCACTGATGTACGGCGCCGGCCACGGCGGTTTTGAAGCTGCGGCGCTGCTCGGATTCTCGATGATCAACGACATTGTGTATTCTGTCATGATCAACAGCGGGAATACGGCGGCACTGACCGGTTCCGTATCAGGAGAGGCGCTGACGCAGGTACAGAATGCGATGCAGGCGCTGATCACTACCCCGTCCTGGCAGTTCCTGATGGGCGGGGTGGAGCGGATCTTTGCGGTAGTGCTGCAGATCTCGCTTTCGGTGTTAGTCTGGTTCGCTGTAAAGAGAAAGGATCGGAGATATCTGTATCCTCTGGCTGTCCTGATCCACTTTTTTGCGGATGCGCTGACGGTGATCCTTTCCCGGCTGGGCATGCCGCTGGGCGCGGTGGAAGCAGCGGTCGGCCTGATCGCTGTTCTGGCAGCCCTGTATGCAAAAAGAGTGTGGATACTGAACACGGAAAGAAAAGAAGGATGATTCATGGAACGGCCCGCATGCGCGGGACTTGGAAGTGCGGCATCACATTATTTCTGCTTCTGCTGTTATGTTTTGTTTTTCCGGCAGCGGGCATGTCTGTGCGGGCGGAGGGCTCCGGAGACAGCCAGAAGCAGGTCCTCTTCATCAATTCCTACGGCTACGACTTTGAAACCGTCTCCGTCGTGGTCGGGGCAGTTTCGGAGAGACTGAAGGATGTTGCCTCTGTACAGTACCTGTTTATGAATGAAAAATATGTCAGCGACGAGGAAGCGTCTGCCCACCTGTCGGCTGAGCTGGATTCCATGACCGCGGAATTCAAATACAGTGCGGTCATCCTCGGTGATGACGCCGCGTTTGACTTTGCCATTAAGAACCGGGACAAATACTTTAAGGATATCCCGCTGATCTATGAAGATATCAACAGCATCGAAAAGGCTGAAAAATACAAGTCAGACCCGCTGATCTCCGGTGTAGTGGAAGCGTTCCCCATGGAGGGCACGATCGAACTGGCCCGCTCCCTGCGCAAAAATGCGACGCGTGTCGTCGTGATCACAGACAATTCGGTCTCCGGGTCCGGATCCGCGAAACAGGCCATGGCGGAGCAGGCCGATTTCCCGGACCTGAAATTTGAACTGTTTGATACGTCTGCCATGACTTCCGGGGAGATACAGGACAGGATCTCTTTGTACGGCGACGATACCATTCTGCTGTACACGGTGTTTAATGTTGACGGGACCGGCAGGAGATATACGCTTGCCCAGGGGATAAAGCTTATTACGGACGCTGCCGGCATACCGGTATTCAAGGCGGACGAAGCAGGCCTCGGCGACGGCCTGGCAGGCGGCTATATGCTGTCCTACCAGAGCATCGGCCAGGAAACGTCTGACATGGTCATCGCAGCCCTGAACGGTACAAAATTTGAGAAAAACTATGTCTACGGTTCCTGTATCTACCAGTTCGACCAGCAGGTGCTGGACAGATTCGGGATATCAGAGGCGCAGCTTCCGCGGAATTCTGTTTTGATCAATCAGGCCCCGACCTTTTTTGAAAAATACCAGAAGCCGGTCATCCTTTTCGCATGCGGTGCGGCAGTCCTGCTTGCCGTGACCCTGCTGCTGAGCGAGGCGAGGAAGAGAAAGCTGCGCAGGGACCTGGAAGTGGAAGAGAGAGCAAACCGCGCCAAAACAGAATTCATCTCCAGGATGAGCCACGATATACGTACTCCTTTGAACGCGATCCTCGGCATGGACAGGCTGGCGCTGGAGGATGCGGGGGATCCGGGAAAGGTGCGGGAATACCTCGGGAAGGCTGAGACATCGGGGAAACTCCTGAATTCCCTGATCAACGACATCCTGGATGTTTCCAGGATCGAAAGCGGAAAGATGAAGCTGGATCCTGTACCTTACAGCCTGCGGGATTTCTTTGAAAATATCCGCAGCGTCTTCGGAAACCTCTGCGCAGAAAAAGGCATAGCTTTTACGGTCACGGAAAGCGCGGATGACGTCACTGTCCTGGCGGATCAGGTGCGCCTCAACCAGCTTTTTTACAATCTGCTGACGAATGCGGTGAAGTTCACGGAAAAAGGCGGAAAGATACGATTCGGGCTGGAGAGCGATGTACGGGACGGCCTCATGCACTGTGTTTTCACTGTGTCGGACACCGGCTGCGGGATGTCGCAGGAGTTTCAGCGCCATATGTATGAACAGTTTTCACAGGAAGGGAAGAAGGATGTACAGGGCAGCGGCCTCGGCCTTTCCATTGCAAAGAGCATAACGGATCTTATGGGAGGCAGTATTTCGGCCGACAGTGCGCCGGGGGCCGGCACCACGTTCCGTGTGTCGCTGGACCTGCAGGTCGCAGGGCCCGCAGCGGACGGCGGCGTTTCGCAGGCTGCGAGGCCCGATTACGCAAAACTCAGGGGAAAGAGGGTGCTCCTTGCGGAGGATAATGAGATCAACGCGCAGATCACCATGCTCATGCTTCAGAATGCCGGTGTCGAGGCTGACCTTGCAAAGAACGGAAATATCGTCGTGAAGATGTTTTCAGAGGCGCCGGAGAATCATTATGCGCTTATTCTTATGGACAACAGGATGCCCGGCAAAACAGGAATGGAGGCGGCAGCGGAGATCCGCCGGCTTTCCGTTCCGGGCGCAGCCACCATACCGATCATTGCACTGACGGCGGATGCGTTTGAGGATGATCATCAGAGATTCCTCGACAGCGGCATGAACGACTGCCTGATCAAGCCGATCGATGAGGACAGGCTGCTGGAGGCCATGCTGAAATACTGCTGACGGACAGGCATTATCATTAAGGAGGAACAGCGATGTTCAGGGAAATGAGAAGGAGCAGACAGGAGCTTTCGGAGTCGGAAACAAAAGAGATCATGGAGAAGGGTACGACAGGCGTACTGGGCGTGATCGGGGAGGATGACTATCCCTATACGGTTCCGGTAAACTATCTGTATCGCGACGGAAAGATCATTTTTCACGGAGCGGCAGCCGGTCATAAGTTCGACTCCATGAAAAAGCATGACAAAGTATCCTTCTGTGTGATCAGCAGGGATGAGATCGTGCCGGAAAAGGTGACGGATTACTATGAAAGCGCGATCGCCTTCGGCAGAGTCCGCATCGTTGAAGATCCGGACGAAAAACTCGCGGCCGCGCATGACCTGGGCAGGAAATTCTCTCCCGAGGAAGCGGTCAGGGCAGACATCGACAGATCGTTCCGGGGGGTCGTCATCTATGAGATCACGATCGAGCACCTGACCGGGAAAAAATCTATTGAGCTGCTTTCAAAATGACCGAGAAGTTTTCAAAGGCGGCTTTTCCGCGTTCGCAGAACATGGCGAGGTAGGTGCCGGTAAAGGTCATCGTACGCGTGCCCTCTGTGCAGAGCCCGACGGCCAGGCCGGTTCCCAGCACGGTGAACGAAGAGCCATCCGTACTGAACGAAAAGGCGTAACGATCGCGGTCGCTTACGATCCTGAACCAGACGGGTGCGCCCTCCGGCAGGTCGGCTTCGACCCGCGCTGTCACCGCATAAATATCGTGTACATGTTTTGCCAGACAGATCGCGGACCTGCCGCCTTCGCGCGTCAGGAAGATCTCATAGTGATAACTGTCGTTGTAATAGGCGGTCAGGCCGGCACGCATATTTTCGCGTTCCCGCAGGACCGTCATTTTTACGGTGGTCACGGTCTCGAAATCCTTCTGGCGTACACCGATCCAGGTGGGGGATGCAGGTTCGTTCAGCGTTACGTCGGTGCCGGTCAGGATGAGACGTTTCCCGGCTGCATCGCAGACATAGTTTTGGACTTCGGGGTTCCGCAGGAAGTTGTAGTGCAGGGAAAGGGAACTGCCTGAAAAATCGTCGCGGAAATCGCGGTTCACGGGATCCGGTATACCCGGGAGGGGCCCCTCCTCGTCCAGGGAGATCAGGCCGCGGTCACCGACGACCGGCCAGCCGTCCCCGTCCCAGACGACAGGTGCGAGAAAAGTCTCACGCCCGAGATTGTGCTGCATGAGCCGTTCCTTTGCGCCGCAGGGACGCACGCCCAGGCAGACCATCCACCAGTTGCCCGCCGCGTCTTCCGTAAGATCTGCGTGCCCCGTGCAGCAGATCTCGCCGCGCATGTCGTCTTTGTGGGACAGGATGGGGTTGTGCGGACAGGGCACGAACGGTCCGTAAGGCCGGTCGGCGCGCTGTATGGTTTCCATATGTCCGAATTCCGTGCCGCCCTCGGCCAGCATCAGATAATATCTGCCCCGTATCTTGTACAGGTGCGGGCCCTCCGGAAATTTTCCTCCGCAGCCGGTGCTGACTGCTCTGCTTTCCGATTTTTTCTCCCCGGTGAAAGGATCCACCTCGCACATGACTATGGCTGTTTTTCCCTCATCGTCCGTTCCCGTCGAGGTAAAGTACACACGTCCGTCGTCATCGAAGAACAGGGAAGGGTCGATACCGCCCTGGTCTACCCAGGCAGGGTCGGACCAGCCGGATTCGGGCTTCCGGCTGTGAATGATAAAGTTGCCTTTATCGCTTGTGTTTGTCGTTGTCATGAAGTACCAGCCGTCATGATAGCGGAGCGTGGGGGCATAGATACCGCCGGAAGGCTTGCACCCTTTCAGCCGGAGCTGCTCTTCCCGTGTCAGGCAGTAACCGCAGAGCTCCCAGTTTACAAGATTGCGGCTGTGATAGACAGGCACGCCCGGGAAGTATTCAAAGGAAGAATTGACAATATAAAAATCATTTCCTGTCCTGCAGATCGAGGGATCGGGATTGTAACCGGAAATAATGGGATTGCGGTATTTCATGCGGCACCTCCTGCGGATGATAGGGAGCCGGAAGCGGCTTCCACAGCGGATTATAGCATATATGCGGACCTTACTGCAGGTTTGCACGGCAATTCTTCCGGACATGATATTCACCGGACGGATTCTCCGCAGTGCAGAATCTCCGCAGAGCGGAGAAACGCACCAATACGCGCGTACAGGAAATGATTGCATGAAAAAGAATACGGGAACTGACGAAACATAGTGAAATTATCCGGGTCTTTGCAATATAATAAATTAACTGTTTCTTTATGTGTCTTCAGTCGGAAAAGGCGGTAAGCGCATATGCTTTCAATAGAACTGAACATATGGATACCCTTGGTCGGCCTGTGCTTTCTGCTGGTTCTGATCGTCAAGGTCATCGCGGAACCGCGGGGCAGTTACAGCCGCAGGATCTATTTCCTGATGCTGCTTCTGTGTGCCGGCATTCTGGCCATGGAGATGATGCAGGCCTATCTGGATGTACATGCGGACTCGATCCGGAATTCTGCTGCCATGAACCGTCCGGTGTATTTCCTTTTTTATCTGTGTCTTATCATTCTGTGCAGCTGCTGGACTTTCTATTCCTATTACTGGTTCAACGGTCACAGGCCCGTCGGCAGAAGTGAGGCCGGTTTTATGGTTGCTCCGGTTGCAGGAGCGGTCCTGCTGGTGCTGAATCTGTTTTTCGGCAACATCTACAGGATCGATGAGGTGTCGGGCTATATGCGGGGTCCGATGTTTTTTGCCTTTATTATTTCCTGCTATCTGTATATGCTGCTGGCGATCTCCCTGACCGCCGTCACGGCGATCCTGAAGGATGGAAACAAGCGGAAACAGGATCTGCTGCTTTTCCTTTTGTTCTTTATTTTCCCGGCGATCGGCCCTGTGCTGCAGTACCTGCTGCCGGCGTTTTCCCTGATGGGCGTTTCGGAAGTCATTGCCCTGCAGGCGGTCTATATGGCGGTACAGCAGCGTTCGCTGACGCAGCATGCGGTCGAGATGGCGCGCTACCAGGACGAATACCGCAGTTATGAGAAAACCCTGTCGGACCTGCTTTCAGCCAACACGGAAACACTGTATTTCTGCCACCTGAATATTACGGAAAACACACGCAACGAAGAGCGGGTCTCTTCTCCCTACATCAGGAAACAGCTGGAAGGCGTAGAAACGATAGACGAGCTGTTTACGCGTATAGCGGCGTCTGTTGTCGATACGGAGGAGGCGCAGAAGTTCCGGAAGACCTTTAACCGCAGCAGTCTGCTGCAGAATTTTGACAGCCAGAAGACGCAGATCGTCCAGTCCTTTCACAGACTGACGGACGGCGGAAAGACGCACCTCGTCAAGGTCAGCCTCAGTATGCTGAGAAACCCTGACAGCGGGAATATCGAGGGTATCCTGTATTCCGTCGATATGAACAGGCAGGAAAAAGAGGAAAAGGTCATTACCGCCATTACCGACCGCGAGTATGACTATATCGCGCTGATCGATGTTTCCACAAAGAAGATCGACTATCAGTATTCTTCTGCCTATGCGGTAACAGACAACGGGCTGAAAATGGGCGACTACGACACGGAGATCACGGCGAGTCTCAATGGTCAGTCCGCTCCCGTACTTTTTGGCAGGGTCGTGGAAGCTCTGGCAAAACAGGAGGAGTTCAGTTACTTTTTCACACTTTCCGATACTGACAGGGGAGAGCGGCAGAAGAGGATCACATACCGGTATCTGGATGAAAAGAAGGCCGATATTCTGGTCTTCATCAACGATATAACAGAGGAGATCAGCCAGGAACGGAACCGCTCGGAAATGCTGCAGTCGGCTTTGCGGGAGGCGCAGCACGCCAGTACGATGAAGACCGAATTCCTGTCCAACGTCAGTCACGATATGCGCACGCCGCTGAATGCGGTCCTGGGATATACGGACCTGGCCAGAAAGTCGGAGGATCCTGCGGTGATGCTGGACTATCTGTCCAAGATCGACCGCGCCGGAAGGATACTGCTTTCGCTGATCAACGATACCCTCGACCTGTCCAAGATCGAGACCGGTGTCGTTACGCTCAAGGAGGCACCGATCAGCTGCGGGGAAGTCATCAGGAAAGTAGTGTCGGCGATCCGGCCCGCCATGGACGAAAAACACATCAATTTTGTCATCGACAACAGCCGGGCCGTGATGGCGACGATCAACGTCGACGCGCTGCGGCTGCAGGAGATCTTCATCAATCTCCTTTCCAATGCCGTAAAGTTTACGCCGGAAAACGGCACAGTCACGTTTGTTGTGGAATGCATCGGACTGGAACGCGACTGTGTCCATGACCGCATCATCGTCCGGGATAACGGATGCGGCATGAGCAGGGAATTCCTGCCCAAGATCTTCGAACCGTTCACGCAGGAGAGGCTGGCTTCCACGAAAAACGTAGGCGGGTCGGGCCTCGGCATGTCGATCGTAAAGAAACTTGTGGACATGATGGGCGGTTCCATCAGCGTGGAAAGCGAACTCGGCAAGGGTACATCCGTGACCGTACTGCTGGATCTGGAGCGCGTGGATGACAGGCTTGGCGAGGAAGCAACACCGGACGGATCCGGAAATTCCTTCGCCAATCTGGAAGGGATCAGAGTACTTGCGGTCGAAGACAATGAGATGAACATGGAGATCGTCCGCGCCGTTCTTGAAATGAAGGGTGTGAAGGTGACCTGTGCGGAAGACGGAGAGATCGCCTGCCGGCTCTTCAGGGAGTCGGTCCCCGGATATTTCCGGGCGATCCTGATGGATCTGCGCATGCCGGTCATGGACGGATATGAGGCGGCCAGAGAGATCCGCCGGATGGACCGCAAGGATGCCCAGAAGATCCCGATCATAGCGGTCTCCGCGGACGCATTTGACGATGATATAAGGTCCTGCCTGGATGCAGGGATGAATGAGCACATTTCCAAGCCGGTCGATCCGAAACAGCTTTATACATTGCTTTCGCTGTATTGCCCGGCAGAGACGGCGAAATGAACCTGCGGCACAGAAACAAACATGGCATGAAATACAGCACGGAGCAGAAAGTTCTGTGTTTTGGGAGGAGAAGTCAATGGAAGATGAAGAATTCAGAGAAGGTTTGAAAAAACAGATCGCCGAAGTCATAGCGGCCGGGCCGTTTGCGGATACGTGGGAGTCTCTTACGGAGTACCGTCCGGCGAAGTGGTTCTGCGATTCAAAGTTCGGCATCTTTATTCACTGGGGCGTTTACAGTGTCCCCGCTTTCAGCAACGAATGGTATCCCCGCAATATGTACACGCAGGGGACGCCGGAGTTTGCGCATCATGTCAAAACATACGGTCCGCAGAAGGATTTCGGTTACAAAGATTTTATTCCCATGTTCCGTGCGGAGAAATTCAACGCCGCGGAATGGGCGGAGCTCTTTAAGGAAGCAGGCGCCCGCTTTGTAGTGCCGGTGGCGGAGCACCACGACGGGTTTCAGATGTATGCCAGCAGGCTTTCCGGCTGGAATGCCGCGGAGATGGGTCCTCATCGCGACCTGATCGGAGAAGAGGAAAAAGCTTACAGGGACGCGGGACTGCTCTTCGGCTGCTCCTCACACCGCATAGAACACTGGTTTTTCCTGGGGCACGGAAGAGAGTTTGACAGCGATCTGAAGGAACAGGATGAAAAGCAGCCGCTGCACAGGGGAGATCTCTACTGGCCTTCGGTCGATCTGCCGGATGCGCAGATCGCTTCTCTCCGTTCGGAACCGCGGATCACGGATGAATTCATGGAAGACTGGCTGCTGCGCAGTTGTGAACTGGTTGACCGTTTTCATCCGCAGCTCTTTTATTTTGACTGGTGGATCCATGAAGAAGCCGCGAAACCATGGCTCAGAAAATTTCTCGCTTACTATTACAACCGTGCGGCGCAGTGGAAGAAGGAAGTCGCGGTAGCTTACAAGCACGACGCCTGCGCATTCGGTTCGGCGATCTTTGATCTTGAACGCGGGAAACTTTCCTCCGCGGTGCCGTACCCGTGGGAGACGGATACCGCCGTAGCCAGAAATTCCTGGTGCCACACGGATTCGCTGCTCTACAAGACGCCGTATGAGATCGTCACGTATCTTGCGGACGTCGTTTCCAAGAACGGTACGCTGCTGCTCAATATCGGTCCGAACGCCGACGGGACGATCCCTAGAGAGGACGCGGATATTCTGAAAGCCGTCGGCGCCTGGCTCGGCGTCAACGGAGAAGCCATTTACGGTTCGCGCTGCTGGCGCACTGCGGAAGAAGGTCCCACCAGGGAGAAGGAAGGGCAGTTTACGGATGCCGAGGGTACGGTCTACACGGGGCAGGATTTCCGGTTCACGGCCGGAAACGGGAGCATTTATGCCATCGCGTTGAAATATCCCGAGGACGGAAAGATCTGCATCAACAGCCTGCGTCAGACGGAAGATGACAATAAGCCGGCATTTGCGGGCCTCATCAGGGATGTTTCGATCCTGGGCTCTGATGAGAAGATCGACTGGACAGTCGACAGCGAAGGCCTTAAGTTCACGACGCACAGCGTCTGCAGCGACATGCCCGTGACGATCAGGATCAGGACGGAATAAACTGCAGGCAGCGGAGGCGTTTCTTTGCAGACTTTGGACAGCAAATATCTCAGTCACTATCTGGATATGCGCACTGCCGCGCTTTTTATGGTCATCTCCTTTGCGGGGCTCGTTGTCATCCTTTCGCTGATATTTCTGTACGCATACAGATACCGGCGTCCGGATCCGGAGCCGGACGGAAGGAGGGGATACAGAAGGCGCAGGTTCGTGATCTCGCGCAGATCCTGCGAGCTGGTGGAAAGCTTTTATGAACTGGTCTTTTCAAGCACATCGATCCTGTTTTTCCTGGCGGCGTACTACCTGATCGACCGGTTTCTTGTGAATGCCTTTTACAGGGCCATCTGGGACAGGTACAAGGATCTTCTGCTGATGGCTTTTATTTTCCTTTCCATCTTTCTGAATGCCTTCCTGGACAGATGCATCGTGACACTGCGGACGCTGGGGTCCGGGCAGAAAGCGGCCATACGCCTGGTCAGTACGATCTATATGATCCTGATCTTCCTGTATATCCGCTTTATATATGACGATCTGAATTACGATGAACTGATCATTTATTTTGTGGGGCTGGTCATCGGGCGGTTCGTTTACTTTGACTTTACGTGGAAAGACTTTTCCGCGACCATGAAAAACGTCTGGAGGCAGCTGCCGCTCCTGGGCCTTATCCTGCTGTATTCGGCGCTGATGTGCTACGTCGGCTTCAGGAGCCACTATCTGTGGACGTCCAACGGCGTGATCGTCAGCATCCTGATCGCTCATATCTTCATGGATATTTCGATCTTCATTGCCCATGGCTTCCTGAAGGGGATGCGGGAAGACACCGGCGACGAAGAAGAGGCTATCTTACGAGGAAGAACGGGACGACCAGAACCGCGGCGATGATGGCCGGGATCAGGAAGGTGCGGTCGTTTTTCGTCCGGATGATCCGATTTCCCATCAGCCAGGAGACAAGCAGCAGCGCGAACTGAGCGAAGGAGATTATACCGGGCAGCAGATAACTTCCCGCATCTCCGGATCCTTTCATGAATCCGCCGATGAAGAAGATCAGGCAGATCACGGCGAAGATCAGAATGACCGCGCCGGGAACGCCGGACCGGAACTCTCTTCCCGCAGCGCCTGTTTCATCGGCAGCCTGCTGACCATCGAACCGGTGCTTTGCCTGCAGGGCCAGAGAAGAAAAATATCTGCGCTCGGATTCGTTTCCGTAGGCGATTGCACGGCTGAAATTGCTGTCATCGGAAAGACTGGCGGAAAGCCCGGCCAGGTTCGGAAGCTTGCGGACACCGCGTACAGCCATGGTCTTGCCGGCATATGCCATCGCGCATCCGGGGTCGAGTTCCAGGACCTTGTCCAGTTCCTTTGCCGCAGCGGGAAAATTCCCGTCGGCCAGCAGGACGAAGGCACGCCCCAGCAGGGCATCTTTGGTGGGAATACCGTCCGTGACGGTCTGTGCTGCGTTCTCATCCACGGCTGCGATGGTGCTGCTGCAGTATTCACACACACTCTGCTTCGAGCCTTTTTCAAAATGCAGAGTTGCCCCGCACTGCGGGCACTGAACTGCGATATATTTCATATGTCCCTCCGGATCCGGCAGCGATCGCCATGTACCGTATTTATAAAGTACATCTACAATAATATATAAAATGAAAGGTGAAATCAACTTTTACAAAGTACAAATCAGGAGGCGGCACCGTCCGCCCGGTTCGGAGAAGCTGAAGATTCTTCTCATGGAGGCGAAATGAAACAGGAAAGTCGGAATTCGGATGCAACGATCCACGATGC
This sequence comes from Lachnospiraceae bacterium, assembly GCA_022652545.1. Lineage (GTDB taxonomy): Bacteria > Bacillota > Clostridia > Lachnospirales > Lachnospiraceae > CAG-791. The sequence goes on along the minus strand of JALCRM010000013.1, from coordinate 13,488 downwards.
GGATTATGCGGCTATTTTTGAGGGCTGCAAAGCAGTCGCGGAAAGCAGACTGTTCACTGCCGGACGCAGGAGCGAAGCTCTTGACGGGGACTGGAACTACGCAGTGGACCAGTACGATACCTGTCTGCGAGCCGGCTGGTACAAAGAGGAGTACAGCGATGCGCAGGGCAGGCCGCTGCCGGTGGATTTTTCGTTCGACGACTGGCCGGTGATGCATCTGCCCTGCTGCTGGAACATGGCGGAGCCGGAGCTGAAGCTGTATGAAGGCGGCATGGTCTTCACGCGCAGATTCCGCTTCAAAAGTAAGACAGCGGAGGCTGGGAAAGAGCGGGTATTTTTGAGGATAGGCGCCGCCAATTACGTCTGCCGGGTTTTCCTCAATAAAGAATACGTCGGCATGCACCGCGGAGGGTCCACGCCGTTTTGCTTTGAGGTCACGGATCTGCTCGCCGAGGACAACCGTATCCTGATTACCTGTGACAATACGCGGCGTGATACCCAGGTACCGATGCGGAATACGGACTGGTTCAACTACGGGGGCATTTACCGCTCCATTGAACTGTTCCGTCTGCCGGCAGTCTTTATCAGGGATTTCGGGATCTCCCTTCGCAGAGGGTCCCTGGAGCATGGGAGAGGGATGCTGGATGTTTCCGTAGAACTTTCGGACAAAACAGATGCGGCGGCACAGCTTCTGATACCCCGTCTGGGTATTTCCCAAGAGATACCTGTGCACGGAGGAAAAGCGGAGATCTCGATGGAAGCACCGGAAGGTCTGCAGCTGTGGACACCTGAGGATCCGCAGCTGTACGGCGTTACATTGCGGTGCGGTGAAGACAGTGTGACCGACGATGTGGGATTCCGCACGATCGAAGTTTCCGGGACGGACATCCTGCTCAACGGAAAACCGGTATTTCTCCGCGGCGTATCCTGCCATGAAGACAGCGAACGCAGAGGGAAGGCGCTCACTACGGAAGACCGGACCGGTATCATCACGATCGCAAAGGAACTCGGCTGCAATTTCATGCGTCTTGCGCACTATCCGCACAGTGAGGAAATGTCGCGCCTGGCGGACCGGATGGGGATCCTGCTCTGGGAAGAGGTACCCGTTTACTGGGCGATCGCATTTGAAGATCCGGATACGCTCGAGGACGCTTCCAACCAGCTGCGGGAAATGATCTGCAGGGACAGGAACCGCGCGAGCGTCATCATCTGGTCGGTCGGCAACGAAAACGCGGACACGGACGCCCGCTACCGTTTTATGTGCACACTGGCGGATACGGCCAGGAACAGCGATCCGACCCGGCCTGTTTCGGCAGCCTGCCTTGTGAATTTTCCCCGCGAAGTGATCGACGACAGGCTGGCTGATGCACTGGACATCATAGGTGTGAACGAATACTGCGGCTGGTATATACCCGATTTCAGTATTCTTCCGCGTATCCTGAAAAACAGCCGGCTCACGAAGCCGGTCATCATCAGCGAATTCGGGGCAGGCGCAAAGAGCGGAAAACACGGCAATGTGCAGGAGAGGTGGACTGAGGAATATCAGGCGGAGGTGTACCGCAGACAGACAGAGACCCTCGGCGGGATACCCTATATCAAAGGCATGACGCCGTGGATCCTCTTTGACTTCCGCTGTCCGCGCAGAACTTCTGTCCTGCAGAACTACTACAACCTGAAGGGACTGGTATCGGCAGACCGGCGGCACAGGAAAATGGCTTTTTCCGTGCTGCAGGCCTTTTACAGAAAACTTGCGGGATCACCAGATCCCGAGGAAACGCTGCATGAGAAGACTGACGGCAGTGATGCCTGCCCAGCAGACGGCGCCCATGAGAATGGGCTTGCCTCCGGTGCGCACTAACTTCACGATGTTGCTGTTCAGCCCGATCGCGGCCATAGCCATGACGATGAAGAATTTACTGAGTTCCTTCAGCGGGGAGAAGACGGCTGCGGAGACGCCCAGGTTCAGGGCGACGGTCGTAATGACGGAAGCCAGCATGAACCAGAGAATAAAAAACGGGAAAGCCTTCCTGAGACTGAAGCCCTGTGCTCCTGTGCCGTCCTGCCCCTGCTCTTTCTTCGCACGGTGCGAACGGACGAGCGCGAGCACAAGGGTGATGGGGATGATGGCCAGCGTACGGGTAAGCTTTACGGTCACGGCCTTATCGAGCGTTGCGCTGCCGAGTCCCCACATGCTGTCCCAGGTGGAGGCGGCCGCTGTGACGGAAGAGGTGTCGTTCACCGCCGTGCCTGCGAAAATGCCGAAGGCTTCTCCGGAAGTTGTGCTGAAACCGATCGCATGGCCGAACATCGGGAAGAAGATGGCGGCCAGGACGTTGAAGAAAAAGATCACGGAGATAGCCTGCGCAACTTCATCGTCGTCCGCGCCGATGACCGGCGCCGTGGCGGCGATGGCGGAACCGCCGCAGATCGAGGAGCCGACGCCGACAAGCGTTGAGATGTTGCCGGGGATATGCATGATCCTGTGCAGTACGTAGGCCAGAATAAGGGACGTGGAAATGGTGCAGACGATGATGGGCAGCGACTGTTTTCCCGTCTCCAGGATGACGTTCAGGTCCATACCGAAGCCCAGCAGCACGACCGCGGCCTGCAGGATCCATTTTGAGGTATAGCGGATCCCGGCATCGGCCGAGGCCTTGTTTTTCCAGAACAGAGTGATGAGCATGCCTGCGAGGATGGCGATGACAGCGCCTCCGACCACAGGGAAGAGACGTCCGAGATACCAGGACGGCAGGGCGATCGCAAAACATACCAAAAGACCGGGCAGATTCTTTTTCAGGAAATTCATAACGGCACCTCCGAATGCACACTGTATACAACAGCTGCATGATAGCAGAGCAGAACAATAAAAACAAATTATCATATTTAATGAATATATAAATTGTGCTAATGTATTTTCAGGAGACATTTCCGGGAGGCACATGATGCTGGACCAGCGAACGATCACGTTTCTGGCAGTCTGTGAGACCATGAGCTTCACCAGGGCCGCTGAGCAGCTGCACATTACGCAGCCCGCGGTCTCACAGCAGATCCATGCGCTGGAGAGCGAATACGGCTGCAGGCTCATCCAGTGCAAAGGCAGGAAGCTGCGGCTGACGGAAGAAGGCGAACTTCTGCGGCAGGGCGCCGCGGCAATGCGGAGCGACGAAAACCTGCTCCTGGAGCGCATCCGCGGCAGCGGGAGCAGGGAACTCCCGCTGCATTTCGGCGTGACCAAAACGATAGGAGAATTTGTGATCGCAGCGCCTCTTGCGGCGTACCTGAAGGCGCATCCGAAGGCCGCGGTACAGATGGAGATCGGAAATACGGGAGACCTGACGGACAGATTGCAAAACGGCGGGATCAGTTTTGCGCTGGTGGAGGGATGTTTTGACAGGAATGAATTCGATTCCGAGACCTTTGCGTCCGTTCCGTTCATTCCGGTATGCGCGGCCGGACACCGGTTCCGGTGCGGGAAGAAGCCGGAGGTCCTGAAGGACCTCACGGGAGAAACGCTGCTGCTCCGGGAGAGAGGGAGCGGGACCAGGGACATTCTGGAAAAACAGCTTGCGGCGGCGGGGCTGTCGCCGGAGTGTTTTGACAGGACCGTGGAGATCGGCGGCATGCATACGATCCTGGGGATGCTGGAAGCGGATGCGGGCATCTCGTTCATGTACCGTTCCGCGGCGGAGGAAGGAATACGCGCGGGAAAACTCAGCGACATTCTGCTGAATGACCTGCGCCTGCACCACGACTTTTCCCTGATCTGGGAAAAGGGAAGCGCCAACGCGGCAGCCTACAGGCAGGCCTGCAGGGAACTGCGGCAGCCTGTAAAGGCGCCTGAAAAGGAACCCGTCAGGATACCCGGCAGCGCGTTTACCAAGGCGCGCGCAAAGACGGTTGACAGAACATCCGGGAAGGAATCAAAATAAAAAGGGTATATTTTCAAATATACTGTCACTTCTAACGGAGAGGCCGATAATATGGGGAAAAAGCCAAAGACAAAGGGAAAAGCGGGAGCACAGGAAAACACGCACGGAGGGCTGCTGATCGCGGCCGCCGTGATCGCCGTCCTGATCGCCCTTGCAGTGCCGGTCCTGATGGCACAGCTTGACAGGGCAAGGGCGGCAACGGATGCCGCGAACGTCCGGGCGGCGAAGGCGGCTGCACTCGCTGCCTATAACGGGCTGGGTTCCGATGCGGGAACCGTGGTCTATTATTATGATGCCCGCAGCGGCAGTGTGACGACCGACGCGGGTGAAGCGGCGGAGTACGAGGGCTACGGAAAGTCTTCCAAACAGGAGGAAGGCGCGGAAGGAACTCCCAGCAGAGGCGGCATAGCGAACATTCTGACCGTCACTGTTTCCGCGGAGGGAGCGGCGGCCAGATGGGGGCTGCGCATACGGAGTGGCGCGGATCTCGGGGCCTGCAGCACGTGGGAGACAATCGCGGAGAAGGCCGGGGCTTCCGGGTATGTCCGTCTGCCGGCCGGCACGCTCATTTCCGACGGGACAAGTACGGTTCTGTGCTATGGAGACGGCAGGCGGTACGAAGTGAAGCAGGGCGGCAGCCTGCAGGATTTTCTGAAAAACAACGCGGACAGTGTGTCGGATGTGACCAGCATTGCCGTGGATGACTGGAGCAGCAGCCTGAGCTACCCTGCAGGTTATGTCGTACGCTACAGCGACGTCTACTATGTGGCCAAAAAGAAGATCACCTGGGTGGAAGTTCCTTCCGGAAACATGAACTGGGCCCTGATCGGCGGCTGATGACTTCGGCGGCCGGACAGGTGGATCTGAAAATGTAGCCAAAAGGAGACCCGAAAAGTCGTGTATTTTGCCGGCTTTATTCACAGCGTAAATTCTAAAAACAATTCAAAAATGCTGTATAATCAAAATATCATCAGGAGTCGGGATCCGGCGCAGGATATCATCCGCGCCTCAGGTGCGCGTCCGGGGTTTTTGCAGGACGGAGACAGAACAAATACGGAAAACGGGGGTTGCATGTCATGAAACAGGTCAACATGTTAGCCATGATACTCGCCGGCGGCCGCGGGAGCCGTCTGCATGAACTCACCGACAAGGTCGCGAAGCCCGCGGTCTCGTACGGAGGCAAGTACCGTATCATCGATTTTCCTCTCAGCAACTGTGCCAACAGCGGTATCGACATCGTCGGCGTCCTGACACAGTACGAGTCCGTACTGCTCAACAGCTACGTGGCGGCAGGCGGGCGCTGGGGACTGGATACCAAGGACAGCGGTGTGTTTGTCCTGACGCCCCGGGAGAAGGCCGATACGGGGCTGGACGTTTACCGCGGCACGGCCGATGCCATTTCCCAGAACATCGATTTCATCGACCAGTACGATCCGGAATATCTGCTCATTCTTTCGGGTGATCATATCTATAAGATGAACTACGCGAAGATGCTCGCCTTCCACAGGGAGCACAACGCGGATGCCACCATCGCCGTCATCGGTGTGCCGATGCGCGAAGCCAGCCGCTTCGGCATCATGAACACGGGCGAAGACGGAAAGATCGTCGAATTCCAGGAAAAGCCTGCACATCCCGTCAGCAACCTCGCATCCATGGGAATTTACATCTTCAACTGGAAGATGCTGCGCAGGATGCTGGTCGCCGACATGAAAGATCCCGCTTCAGATCACGATTTCGGGAAAAACATCATTCCGCAGATGCTTGCGGACGGCAGATCTCTCTACGCATGGCAGTTCAAGGGCTACTGGAAGGATGTCGGAACGATCGATTCCCTCTGGGAAGCCAATATGGATCTGCTGGACAAGAAAAACAAGCTGGACCTGGATGATCCCACCTGGAAGATCTATACGGAGGACGCATCTGCGCTGCCGGCCTACATCGGTCCGGACGCGGAGATGGAGCGGGTCTATATCACACAGGGGTGTCACGCAGAAGGAAAAGTAAAGAATTCCGTTCTGTTCACGGACTCGGAAGTCAGGGCCGGCGCGCAGGTCACCGATACCGTGCTCATGCCGGGGGCCTGTGTGGAAGAGGGCGCTGTGGTCACGCGTGCGCTCGTGGCGGAGGGTGTCCGGATCGGCAGGGGGGCTGTCGTGGGAAGTGCCGACAGCGAAAGCATTCTTCTGGTGGCAAAGAACGTCAAGGGGGTGGACTGACATGGCAAAAGCATTCGGTATCGTAACTTCGACACCCAGGCGGATCCACGTGGCCGGGCTGCAGGATTACCGTTCTGCGGCTGCGTTTTCTTTCCTCGGCCGCTACCGCGTCATTGACTTTCCGATCTCCAATCTCAGCAACAGCGGGATAGACAATATCCAGGTCTATCTTAACAAGCAGCCCCGTTCGCTCACGGAACATCTGGGCACCGGGCGCAATTACAACATCAACTCCAAGCGCGGGCGCCTGCAGCTCCTATACCACAGCCAGACCGGCACGAACGAACTGTACAATACCGATGTCTCGGGTTTTCTGGACAACATGGACTATATCCAGCGCATGAGCCCGGATTATGTGGTCATTGAACCGTGCTATATGATCTACGCCCAGGATTATGACGAACTGCTGGAAAGACATATTGAATCCGGCGCAGACATCACCATGCTTTACCACAAGGTGGACAATGCGAAGGATCATTTCCTCAGCTGCCGCGTGGTCAGTCTCGACAAGGACAAACACATCACCTCCCTGACCGAGAACAGATGCAATGCCAAGGAAAACAATATCTTCATGGACAGTTATGTCATGAAGAAGGACCTTTTCATTGATCTGGTACGGAAAACCTACGATTTTTCCTCCACGTATTCCATAGCCCAGATGATCTCGGTGCTGTGCACGGAAGGAAAACTGGATATCCGCGGCATTGCCCATCACGGCTTTTTCGCGGCCATCAACGATCTGAACGCATACTACGAAGCCAATATGGATCTTCTTGACATCAGTATGGCGGAGGAACTCTTTTCCCCGGACTGGCCTATCTATACCCGGACGTCCGATTCCTGCCCTACGCAGATCTTTGAAGGTGCCGAAGTAAAAAGGTCCATGATCTCCAACGGCTGCCTGATCGAGGGGACGGTCGAAAATTCCGTGATCGGCAGGGGCGTCGTGATCCGCAGGGGAGCGGTTGTGCGGAACAGCGTTCTGCTGGCCTACTGTACGATCGGTGAGGGTGTGAACCTGAACAACGAGATCGTGGACAAGTGGGCCAGCATCACGCATACCATGAAGCTTGAAGGTGAACCGGGAAAGCCCGGTTATGTGAAGCGCAGCGATGTTTTATAGAAACTGAGGCTTCACAGATATTTCGGATCGATGCAGGGATCCTTGCAGTCCATGCAGTTCATCGTGCAGGGCTTGTCGCTGAAGCGTCCGCCGGGCAGAGTGGCTGCGATCAGGGCTTTATGGTCGCCCTTTGCCAGTTCTTTCACGGTGTCGAGATCCAGCTTCAGGGCGCCGGCCATGCGGGTGCCGTAGTCCGGATCAGCCCAGTAGCAGTGGACCGCATGGCGGACCTTGATGGTTTCCGAGCACGGCGCGATGTTGCGCGCGGTGTTGCCGATCAGTGTCTCTTTCTGCTCTTCCGTCATGATACGGTAAAGATCTCCGCCGGAATGGAAGCAGTCGTCGGTCGGGTCGTCCGTGGAGTCATAACGCCACATGGCGCCTTCGATATCCAGCGGCGGTTCCATGACATCGGGCTGCGGTGACCAGTAACCCTGCGAGTTCGGCGTATAGGCGGGTGCCGCACCGTAGTTGCCGTCGGTGCGCATTGCGCCGTCGCGGTGATAGTCGGCTACTTTCGCGTGTTTTGCCTGGTTTACGGGGATCTGGTTATAGTTGATGCCGAGGCGGTAGCGCTGTGCGTCACCGTAGACGAAGAGCCTGCCCTGCAGGAATTTGTCGGGAGAGAAGCCGATGCCCGGCACAACGTGCGCGGGCGTGAAGGCAGCCTGCTCCACTTCGGCAAAATAATTCTCGGGCCAGCGGTTCAGCTCCACTTCGCCGACTTCGATCAGCGGATAATCCTTGTGCCGCCAGATCTTTGTGATGTCGAAGGGATTCTCGTAATGATGTTTTGCCTGCTCCTCGGTCATGACCTGGATGTACATTTTCCATTTCGGATAGTCGCCGCGCGCGATGGCATCGTACAGATCGCGGCCTGAGCTCTCGCGGTCATGTGCGCAGATTTCGGCAGCTTCCCTGTCGGTGAGGTTTTTGATCCCCTGCTCGGTACGGAAGTGGAACTTTACCCATACGCGCTGATTGTCCTTGTTGTACATCGAGAAGGTGTGCTCGCCGAAGAAATGCATGTGACGGAAACCGTCCGGAATGCCGCGGTCGGACATGACGATGGTGGTCTGGTGGAAGGTCTCCGGGAGCATGGTCCAGAAATCCCAGTTGTTCTGTGCGCTGCGCATGCCGGTCATGGGATCGCGTTTTACGGCGCGGTTCAGGTCCGGGAAATTGTGTACGTCGCGCAGGAAGAAGGTAGGCGTATTGTTGCCGACCAGATCCCAGTTGCCTTCGTTCGTATAGAATTTGACAGCCACGCCGCGGATATCGCGCTCGGCATCTGCCGCGCCGCGCTCGCCGGCGACGGTGGAAAAGCGGATGAACAGGTCGGTTTTTTTGCCGATCTCGGAGAACAGGTCTGCCTTGGTATACATGGTGATGTCATTCGTGACGGTCAGCGTGCCGTAGGCTCCCCACCCTTTGGCGTGCATGCGGCGTTCCGGAATGACTTCGCGGTCGAAGTGCGACAGCTTTTCAAGCAGCCACACGTCCTGTAGCATTACGGGGCCCCGGGGGCCGGCGGTTATGCTGTGTTCGTTGTCGGGCACGGGAGCACCCACTTCATTGGTGAGTTTCAGTTTTTCATCCATCTGTTTTCCTCCTTCTGCCTTCCGGTGTGCCCGGAGGCTGTGAATACCCGGCGCTTTTCTGCTTTTCCGCGGAGAGGCGCCTTTCCTGTGTAGTTCCGTCTGTGCCTGCCGGAGAGCCCGGACCGGATCCTTTGGCGAGACATTCCGGACAGATGTAGTGCAGGTTCAGCTCATATCCGGTGATCTCGAGGCCGGTCTTTTCCTTCAGCATGTTTATCAGATTTCCGACAGTCAGGTCGGTCAGGCGGCCGCAGCGGTCACAGATGAGATGCTCGTGCGGCGCGAGGACCCGGTCGTAGCGGTCGGGGCCCCCGTAGATCCGTATGCGCCGGAGTATCCCGTTTTCCGTGAGAAAACTGAGATTGTTGTACACGGTCGCACGTACGATGGAAGGCATCTGCTCCCTGGCGAGGACGAAGATCTCCTCTGCCGTGAGATGGCGGTCTGTATTCTGAACGATCCGGCAGATCAGCTCACGCTGTTTTGTCATTGCGCAGCCTCCATGAGCGGAAACACACAAAAATTAGAATCATTCTAAAAAACATTATAGGATTGTTCAGGAAAAAATACAATAGGAATCCGTTTGCCTTATGCAGGCAAAAATATTACGATAATACAGGAAAGGAAAGACAAAGACACTGTACATACCTGAAAAAGGGAGGCTTTTATGAAAATTTGCAGGACATGCGGTGCGCAGTGCGAAGACAGCCAGCTCTTCTGCCAGAACTGCGGGGCAAAACTGGACGCGCAGGAAACAGCGGGCTACGGCCCCGCACCCACTTACGGCAGTTCCTCTGCCGGCGGCCCCGCACAGCCCGTCCAGGGACAGCCGCAGCCCGGTCCGCAGCCGGGTACGCAGAGCCGGCAGCCCCGCCAGCCGGAGATGCAGAACGGCAGCGCAGCGGCGCAGCAGACGGCAGCAAAAACAAACGGAGAAAATGAGGCGATCATCAGCCTGGTACTGGGGGTCTCTTCGATCCTGCTCTCTCTTTTCCTGGGTTTCCTGCTGGGCTGGTTCAGCATCATCCTCGCGATCATCGGCATTGTCCTCGGCGTGATGGCGCGCAGGGACCCGGCGCATTCCGCCATGGGCACGGCCGGGATGATCTGTGCGATCATCGGGATCGTGATAGGCGTGCTGGAAATGATAGCCTGTGTGGCCATTATAGGGATGGCGGCCGACATACTGAAGCACGGTCTGAACTGATCCGTGCCGGAAAGCGGGGAGACAGCAGTTATGGGAAAACACGGTGAGATCGCTGAGGAATATTTCAAACAGGGGCACAACTGCGCGCAGAGCGTCGCGGCGGCCTTTGCCCCGGAGATGGGGATCGATGCGGAAACGGCAATGAAGATGTGCGCAGGGTACGGCGGCGGCGTCGGACGGATGCGCGAGGTATGCGGCGCGTTTCTGGGGCTGGTCTTTGTCATGGGTACGCTGTACGGAAGCGCGGATCCGGCTGCCAAAACAGAGATCTATACGGAAGTGCAGAAGGCGGCCGAAGAGTACAAGCAAAGGAACGGCGGAAACAGCATCATCTGCCGTGAACTGCTGGGCCTGGACCGCGGGAAAGACTCTCCCGTCGCCTCGGCGCGGACGCAGGAGTATTACAGGAAACGCCCGTGTACCGAGCTGGTAGGGATCGCAGCCGATATCATGGAAGAGTACATCGAAGCACACAAAACAGGTGTATAGAGACGCACTGCAGAATAACTTCAGGAGCGGGATCAGCCCCTGAAAGTCGTCTGCACGTCTTTGGCATGGCCGAGTATCAGCATGGTCTGGCCGCTTTTCATCACATAGTCCCCGTCGATGACGATCTGCAGACCGCCGTCTTCCCGCACGCCTATAATGTTCATGCCGTATTTGCGGCGTATTGCCAGGTCTGCGAGGGTGCGGCCGACCCAGCTGTCGGGCACGCGTACTTCGCAGACCGCGTAGTCGTCGGACAGCTGGATATATTCCAGCATGTGCTCGGAGGCACAGCGCACGGCCGTCCATTCCGCCATCTGTTTTTCCGGGTCCACGACGGCGTCGGCGCCGACGCGGCGCAGCAGCCTGGCCTGTGTGTCGCGCGCCGTGCGCGAAACGACGCGTTTTGCACCGAGTTCCTTGAGGAGCGCGGTGATCTCGAGGGATGCGAGGATGTCATCCCGGATCGCGACGATACAGACGTCGAAATTCCGGATGCCGAGCGACTTCAGGAATTCCCTGTTGCCGGCGTCGCCGATCTGCACGGTGGTGGCCCACTGCGCCGCCTCCTGCGCCCGCTCCTCATTCTTGTCCACGACCATGAACTGCACATTCAGTTCTTCCAGCTTTTCTGCAACGTGGCAGCCGAACCTGCCCGCGCCTATCAGTAATATGTTTCTCATCCGGTCCTCCTATCCGACGGTGACCTTTTCCGGCACACACCGTGCATTTCCGTTCCGTATGTTGGGGATTACGGCAAAAACGATCGTCAGGCCGCCGACGCGGCCGAAGTACATGAGCGCGATGAGGATCAGTTTTGACACCGTGTGCAGATGCGGTGTGAGCCCCATCGAGAGACCGACAGTGCCGATCGCGGACGCGGTCTCGAACAGGCAGGTGAGCAGGGGACGGCCCTCGACACGGCAGATGACCATGCCGCTGAGCAGGAACAGGCCCATATAGAGGAAAGCGACGGAAAACGCGTTGCGCACGTTCTCAATGGGAATCCTGCGGCCAAAACAGGTCGCGTCCGATTTTTTGCGGAAGGCGGCCTCCGTGCTCAGGATGAGCAGCGCAAAGGTCGTCGTTTTCATGCCGCCGGCCGTAGAGCCGGGCGAGCCGCCGATCAGCATGAGAAGGATCGTGAGCAGCACGCCGGGTTCGCTCATGGAACCGTAGTCGGCGGTGTTGAAACCGGCAGTCCTGGCTGTTACGGACTGAAAGAGGGAGCAGAGGACGCGCTCTCCGCCGGGCAGGCCTGCGTACTCCAGAAAATAAAAGCAGACGGCGGGCACTGCGACCAGCAGCAGGGAAGTCGTGAGGACGATCCTGCTCTGCAGACGGTAGCGGCGGAAGTTGAATTTCCATGTCCGGATGTCGTTCCAGGTGAGGAACCCCAGGCCGCCGATGACGATGAGCAGCATGACGGTGATATTGACGATCGGGTCGGACGCGTAGGAAGTCAGTGAGGAGTACTTCTGCCGTATGCCCATGAGGTCGAACCCGGCGTTGCAGAATGCCGAGACCGAATGAAAAACAGCGTACCAGGCGCCTTTCGGAAAGCCGAAGTCGCGGACAAAAACAGGCAGCATGACCAGTGCCCCGGCGCCCTCGAAGAGGGCGATGCCCCTGAGGAGAAAGCGGGTCAGGCGCACGACGCCGCCGACCTGCGGTGCGGAGATCGAATTCATGATCTCCTGGCGCTCAATGAGACCGATCCGGCGTCCGGAGAGGATGGAGAGAATGACGGCGGCGGTGACCACGCCGATACCGCCCAGCTGGATCAGCGAGAGGATCACGATCTGTCCGAAAAGCGTCCAGGAGGTGGCGGTGTCGCGCACGATGAGACCTGTCACGCAGACGGAAGAAGTGGAGGTGAAAAGGCAGGTCAGGAAGTCCGCGGAGCGGCCGTCCCGCGAAGCAAACGGCAGCCGGAGCAGCAGTGCGCCGGTCAGGATGAGCAGCAGAAAACCCAGCAGGATGACGTGTGAAGACCGTATCTTCAGCTTGCGGTGAAACAGCTTCATTACAGGGCCTCCTTGCGGTTCAGTCTGTATCCGATGCCGATGTGGGTGCGGATCAGCGGCTGTTCGGGATCCATATCGATCTTGCGGCGCAGGGAAGCCATGAAAACGCGGAGAGAAGCCATGCTGCTTTCGGAGCTGTCTCCCCACACGTTCTGCGTGATGAAGCGGTAAGTCAGTACTTTATCCGGGTTCTGTGAAAGCAGGCACAGCAGCTTGAACTCTATGCGGGTGAGGTGTACGGGCTCTTCCCCGAGACGGACTTCCCCGGCCGCATAGTCGATCCGCAGGGGGCCGTCCGCAAAGACGGGGCTTTCCCCTTCGGCATGTTTCCTGCGCAGAGATTCGAGCCTGCGCAGCGTGGCCCGCAGCCTGGCGAGCAGTTCTTCCACGGAAAAAGGTTTGGTGAGATAGTCATCCGCGCCGGAGTCCAGTGCTTCGATCTTGTCGCTTTCCTCACTTCTTGCGCTGATGACGATGATAGGCAGGTCGGACCAGGTCCGCACCCGGCGGATCACTTCGGTGCCGTCCATGTCGGGCAGCCCGAGGTCCAGGAAGATCACGTCGGGCATGGAAGTGGAGGCAGCCAGAATGGCCGCCTGTCCGGTTGCAGCCGTGATGTATCTGTAACCGTGCGCTTCCAGAGTTGTCGTGATCAGGTTCCTGACCGGGGCGTCGTCTTCGATGACAAGGATACAGGGTCCGTTCATTTGTTTCCGTCCTTTTCGCTGTCCTGCGTTTCTTCTGCTGTGTCTATTTCCACGACCGGAAGGGTGAAAACAAAATCAGCGCCCCCGCCGGCTGCGTCGCACACGCTGATGCTGCCGCCGTGTGCCTCGACGATGGAGCGGCACAGCGCGAGGCCCAGGCCCAGGCTGCGTCCGCGGTCGGCCACACTGCTG
>JALCRM010000012.1 GCA_022652545.1 Lachnospiraceae bacterium | reverse complement strand
GTCCCTGCTCTTAAATCTCTGCGCCGAAGTTTTCCCGTCTCCATTCCGGCACTCCCCCCGCTCCTTCCCCTGCACTTTCCTGCCGCCTTTCTTCGGACTGTCTGAGCATTCGCTGTTCCGGCCGGCCCCTTCCCGTCCCCAAATGTTATATACTATAGGCAGTTCGATCCGAAAAGGAGCAGACTATGCGAATCAGCGATGTGCTTAAACAGGACAGGGTTACGCTATCATTTGAAGTATTTCCGCCGAAGAAGGCCGACGGCCTCGATGCCGTGAAGGAGGCTACGGAAAAGATCTCCGCGCTGCATCCCGATTTCATGAGCATCACGTACGGTGCCGGAGGGAGCACGTCCCGGTATACCGTGGAAGTGGCCGCACATCTGCACGACGTGTACGGAGTGACCGTACTTCCGCACCTCACCTGCATCTCCTCCACCCGGGCCGACACCGCCATGCACGTCCGCGAGATCCAGGACCGCGGCCTCGAAAACATCATGGCACTGCGCGGTGACATTCCCGCGGACGGTCTCATTGAACATGACTATGCTCATGCCTGTGATCTCATCGCCGACATAAAATCACATGCCGATCTTTGCATCGGCGGCGCCTGCTATCCCGAAGGCCATCCGGAATCGGCCAGCCGCGAGGAAGATATCCGGCACCTGCGTGAAAAAGTGGATGCAGGCTGCGATTTTCTGACGACGCAGATGTTTTTTGACAACAATATCCTCTACAATTTTCTTTACCGCATACGTGAAAAAGGCATCACCGTACCGGTGCTGGCCGGCATCATGCCGATCACGAACGCAAAACAGCTTTCACGTTCGGTCTCCCTTTCAGGCACTCATGTACCGGAGCGTTTTCGTTCGATCGTCGACCGTTTCGGCAGTGACCCGGCCGCAATGACGCAGGCCGGCATCATCTATGCCTCCGAGCAGATCATCGATCTCATTGCCAACGGCATCACGCATATTCATGTGTATTCGATGAACAAACCGGCGGTGGCGGCCGGCATCATGCAGAACATCTCAGATATTCTGGGCTATGGGCCGGGCAGCCGTACATGAACAGCGACCGCTTGTTAAATGCGGCAGCCGCAGGCCCCGTGCTTTGGAGTCCTTCGCAAAATCCGGAGATCAGCGCTGCGGAAACCGCACGCTATCTCGGTCTCGGCTCCGCCATGCCCGATCCCCCGGTGCAGCGTTCCATTGAAAGCTGTATCGCAGAACTGGGCAGGGTAATGGAACCCCGCTGTGTATTCCGCCTGTACAGTATAACCGGGCACGCAGACACAGCCGCGGAGCCCGCAGTAAAAAACTGTGCAGGACCGGCCGGGGAGCCCGCAGCAGAAACCTGCGTGGAACTTGCCGGCACACAGCTGCGCATCCGGAGCCGTGCCCTCTCCGCAAATCTCCGCGGCTGCTCAAAGATCCTCCTGTTCGGGGCTACAGCCGGCCCCGGCGCCGACAGGCTCATCCGGCGTGCCGAGGTCACCTCGATGGCGCGGGCCGCTGTCCTGCAGGCCGCAGGAGCGGCTGCCGTTGAAGCCATCTGCGATGCGCTGAACCGGAAGGTCGACGGGGAGCTGCGAAAGGAAGGGCTGTTCTGCAGACCGCGCTTCTCTCCGGGTTACGGTGACTTCCCTCTCTCTTACCAGAAGGATATCTCCCGTATGCTGGATCTGCCGAAAAACATCGGCGTCACGCTCACCGACAGCCTGATGATGCTCCCTTCGAAATCCGTGACCGCCGTGATCGGGATCTCCGACCGGTCGGCAGGCTGTCCTCCGCAGGGATGCGAAGTCTGCGATAAGCACAACGAATGCGCATATTCGCGCACACGTGCGGTATAACAAGCGCCGCTGACGCACCGGCTGCCCACTTCGGAGGATCTGAAGATCCTCCTCATGGAGAAAATATGAGATCATTTCTGGATCGTCTTGGAAAAGAATGGCTCTTCTGCGACGGCGGGCTCGGCTCGCAGCTGCAGGCACGCGGCCTCGGCGGCGGAGAACTGCCGGAAAACTGGAATCTCACGCACCCGGACATCATCCAGGATATCCACCGTGCATACCTTGAGGCCGGCGCAGATATCATCGCAGCAAATACTTTCGGCGCAAATCCGCTGAAACATCCGGACGACCTGCGCGAAGTCGTGGAAAAGGGAGTGGCGCTCGCTCTGGAAGCACGCCGCCGCACCGGCCGCAGCGATGCCTTCATTGCACTCGATATCGGTCCCACAGGAAAACTGCTGGCTCCGATGGGAGATCTTCCCTTTGAAAAAGCAGTCTCGCTCTTCCGTGAGGTCATACTCATCGGCGCCGGAGCAGGCGCAGACCTCATTCTCATCGAAACCATGAGTGATATCTACGAAGCCAAGGCTGCGGTACTTGCCGCAAAGGAAAGCTGCAGCCTGCCTGTCTGTGCCACGGTCACCTTCGGTGCGGACGGACGGCTGCTCACCGGTGCACAGCCGGAGACGGCAGTCGCAGTACTGGAAGGACTGCACGTCGATGCTCTCGGTGTCAACTGCGGCCTGGGGCCGGTGCAGATGCTCCCGGTCGTAAAAAGGATCGCCGAAGCAGCTTCCGTACCGGTCATCGTCAATCCGAACGCAGGCCTGCCGCGTGTCGAAAACGAAACTGCAGTGTATGACATCGGGCCCGATGAATTTGCCGCATCGATGGGCCGCATCGCGGAACTCGGCGTACAGGTCGTCGGCGGCTGCTGCGGCACCACACCGGAGCACATCCGCAGGACCGTGGAAACCGTTCGTGCCCTGCCTTTCCGCCCCGCTGTGCCAAAACACCGTTCCGTCGTCACTGCCTGGGCAGGCGCCGTAGAGATCGGCCCGCGCACACTGGTCATCGGCGAGCGCATCAACCCCACCGGCAAGAAAAAATTTCAGAAGGCTCTGCGGGAAAACGACATCGACTATGTGCTCTCGGAAGGTCTAAGCCAAGAGGCTGCCGGCGCCGATATTCTCGATGTGAACGTGGGTCTGCCTGATATAGACGAAGCCGCCGTTATGGCAGAGATCGTGACAAAACTGCAGAGCATACTGGCACTGCCGCTGCAGCTGGATACCGCCGATCCCGCCGTACTCGAGCGCGCAATGCGCCTCTACAACGGCAAGCCGATGATCAACTCCGTGAACGGAAAAAAAGAGAGCCTGCAGGCTGTTTTGCCTCTGGTGCGCAAATACGGCGGAGTGGTGGTAGGCCTGTGCCTCGATGAAAACGGTATCCCGGATACCGCGGACGGACGGCTCGCCATTGCCCGCAGGATCTGTGAAACAGCCGCCTCCTATGGAATCCCGAAAGAGGATATCCTGATTGACGGCCTCACCATGACTGTTTCGGCCGACAGCCGCTCACCGCGCGTTACTCTCGAAACGGTGCGGCGCGCCAAAACAGAACTCGGCGTAAATACCGTACTCGGCGTCTCGAACGTCTCCTTCGGGCTGCCCAGGCGGCCGCTCATCAACGCGGCCTTCCTCTCGGCCGCCATCGCGGAAGGCCTCTCCTGTGCGATCATCAATCCGGAGAGTCCCGAGATGATGGACGCCTACCGCGCCTCTCTCGTGCTGAATGCCCAGGATCCGCAGTGTATGGGCTATATCACTGCCTGCCAGGCGCTGCTCCGGACGCCGCTCCCGGCATCTCTCCCGGACAATGCCTCCGCTGTGCCGCAGAGCGCTGCAACGCCTGCTGCCGCAGTCTCTTACGGAACTCCTGCCCCCGGTACTTCTGCCTCCGTGCTCTCCCTTTCGAAAGCCATCGAACACGGAGTGGCCGGCCGCGCACAGGAAGCTGCGCGCGAAGACCTGGCCGGCGGCATGCAGCCGCTCGACCTCATCAACACGGAACTGATCCCGGCACTGGACCGGGTCGGCAAGGGCTACGAGCAGGGCACCCTCTTTCTTCCGCAGCTCCTTATGAGCGCCGACGCTGCCAAGGCCGCTTTTTCAGCCGTCAGGGATTCGATGAAGGGACAGCCCGGGGAAAGCGCCGGCCGCATCCTTCTGGCCACCGTCAGAGGCGACATCCACGACATAGGGAAAAACATCGTGAAAGTCCTGTTGGAAAACTACGGCTATGAAGTCATAGACCTGGGAAAGGACGTGCCGCCTGAGACCGTCGCGGACACTGCCGTCAGGGAGAACGTCCCGCTGGTCGGTCTCAGCGCACTCATGACCACCACACTGCCGGCCATGGAACAGACGATACGCCTGCTCCACGAAAGGAAGCCCGGCATCCGGGTCATGGCAGGCGGTGCCGTCATGACGCAGGATTACGCTGATAAAGCCGGCGCAGACGCATATACGCCGGATGCAATGGCGGCAGTGCGGTACGCCGGCAGTGTATTCGGCCGGAAGCAATGACCTGTCGGTGAAGAGAGATCCCCGATTCGGCCGGAAGCTGTAAACGGCAGCTCTTCTTCAGCCTTCGGAAAGCAGTTTGTCATCCAGCCAGGTGTTCAGCTTGGTCAGGTAACGCATGACAGGCTCCTCTGCGATCGCAAAGACGCTGAAGAGCATCGCGCATTTCATGGAAACAGTCTGAATACCGAACAGGCCGTTGAACCTCCAGGATGTGAAAATAAGTCCCAGCACACAGCCTGTGATGACCGCCGAGCGGAACTTGTTCAGCGGCGCGCTGATCCCGCCGAGGATCATGAAGCCGACGATCGCAAGCAGGAAAGTCGAAGCAACGGAAACATCCTGTTCCGAAACGCCGAAGACGCTGCCGAACCAGACCAGCCCGGCGATCGTAAAGAAATCCGTGAGCGCCGCGGGCAGCGCACTGATGAGGACGCGCCGCAGGAAGTGCGGCTTCTGGCGCCGGTTGTTTGCCTCGAGTGCCAGGAAAAAGGCCGGAATACCGATGTTGAACATACTGATCAGGGAGATCTGCGTAGGCTGCAGCGGGTACTTGACCACATTTACGATCGAAAACAGTGCCAGCAGCAGCGAAAAGATGTTCTTGACCAGAAACAGCGTCGCGCTGCGGCTGATGTTGTTGATGTCCGTGCGCCCTTCCGCCACGATGGAAGTCATCCGGTTGAAATCGGAATCCAGCAGCACCACCTGTGCCGCCTGCATGGCGGCATCCGAGCCGTTCCCAATGGCAATGGAGCAATCCGCTTCCTTCATGGCCAGGATATCGTTCACACCGTCGCCCGTCATGGCAACTTTGTGTTTCTGTCTTTTCAGAGCACGGACGAGTTCTTTTTTCTGCTCCGGACGCGTGCGCCCGAACACAGTGTAGAAGGCCACCGCCTTTTCGATCTCCTCACGCGAATTCACGGACGACATATCGATGTATTTATCCGCCCCGCGGATACCGGCGCTCTTCGCGATCCTGGAGACCGTGACCGGGCTGTCCCCCGAGATCACCCTGACATCCACGCCCTGCTGACGGAAGAAATCGAAGGTTTTCTCAACGTTTTTACGCAGACTGTTCCGCAGCGCGATGAAAGCCATCGGACAGAACAGGCGCTCCCCGTCCTTATCCTGCGCCGTGTTCCTCGCAAAAACGAGCACCCGTTCGCCCAGATTCTCATAGTGTCCTATGATATCCGCATTGCTGTCCCGCGTCGCGGCATCGAGCACCATCTCCGGAGCGCCGAGCCGGTATACGCCATCGCCTGTTTCGATCTCACTGTACTTGTTTTTGGAACTGAACGGCAGGACCTGCCGCGCTTCCAGGGTGCCGCCGCTTTTGAATCGCCTGCGCAGCGCCTGCATCGTGCTGTTGTCATCCGCTATACTGCCAAGGTAACAGCCGATCAGCCGCGCCGTGTCTGTCAGCGATTCGGGCGGCATGCTGTCCGGCGCCACAAAATCGGAGACCGCCATCTCCCCGTCGGTGATCGTGCCTGTTTTGTCCACGCACAGCACATCGACGCGCGCCAGTGTTTCGATGGAACGCATATCGTGCAGGATGACATCCTTCTGTGCAAGGCGCACGGCGCTCAGTGCGAGCGCGACAGAGACCAGCAGGTACAGTCCCTCGGGGATCATGCCCACGACGGCCGCCACCATGGAAGTCACGGCTTCGGAAAACGCATACCCGTTCATCATGCTCTGTATGAACAGAGTGATGCCGATCGGAATGATGAGGATGCCGAAGATCAGGATCAGGCGGTCTATGTCGCGCACCATCTCCGAGCGTCCGGTGCCGCGCATTTCCTTTGCCTTCATGGTGAGTTTAGAAATGTACGACTCGCTGCCGACCCGCGTGAGCGTGGCAAAACACTCTCCGGAAACGACAAAACTGCCGGAACGCAGCTCGCCTTTTCCTTCGCCGGCTGTTTTTTCGATCTCGTCCTGCTCACCGGTCAGCAGCGCCTCATTGACGGCTGCCGTTCCCAAGAGCACTTCCGCGTCGGCCGCGATCTGGTCGCCCGCCTTCAGATGAATGACGTCCCCTTCCACAAGGCCTGCGATCGGGATCTTTTCCTCGCGCCCGCCGCGCAGCACCCGCGCGGTCGCCTGGTGCAGCACGGCGAGATTGTCCAGCACTTTCTTGGCATACAGCTCCTGCCCTATCCCGATGAGCGTGTTGGCGATGACGACCGGCAGGAACGTCAGATTTTTATAGGAATGTGCCGCGATCAGAAGAATGGCGAGCAGCAGAAAGATCGCGTTGAAATAAGTAAACGTGTTTTCAAAGACGATATCCTTCACCGATTTGGCGGAGGTGTCCGGCTGCACATTTACTTTGCCTTCGCGGATCCTCTCCTGTACTTCCTTATCGGAAAGGCCGTATACCGGCATTTCGTCCGTGTTTTGCCTGTCAGCTGTCATTCTTACCTCCAGATTTTTCCGACTCAGAGTCCCGCATGGATCCGGAGCAGTCCCAGGATCGCAAGATGGACCGGATAAAAACAATAGGAAAACCACTTGAAAAAGTTTCTGCCGTGCTCTGCCCGTTTTCCGTTGTACAGAAACAGCGTGGTCAGGGCCGCGAGGCCCTGGCCGGCAGCCGCCCCGAGGGTCAGCCGCAGCAGCACGGGGACAGGTACCTTCCCGCTGTACTGCAGACATTCTCCCAGCGCCAGAACTGCCATGGAAAGCAGAAACGCTTTTCCCAGCGCCTTACGGTCCTTCCCCGCTTTCATGAAAAGCAGTGTCATGAATGGGGCAAGCGGCCCCCAGTCGCAGGTAAGGGAGGCTGCGAAAACCGCCAGTGTAAAGACGATCCTGGAGGACCGGCTCTGCTCCCTTCGGAAAAACAGGACCAGGCAGAAACACAGGAACAGATTCACGATCACGTTGAAGCCGTTGAAACTGAGTGCGGTGCCTTCGCTGAACGCCAGCATATACGGCAGCTGCGAAAGGGCCGCGAACAGCAGCAGCCGTTTTCCGTAATTTGTCACTGACCGTGTGTACCCGATGCCTTCCACAAGGAAAAAGCACATCTCGATGCAGGTGAAAAAGCCCAGGTCCCTGTACAGCAGCCAGCGCAGCGTAAACGGCTGAAGGAAGATCGTCGCCACATGATTGAGCAGCATCGTGGCCAGCGCGAGCATTTTTACGGCATCCCGGTCAAGGAGCCGTCCGGAGAAGCTTTCCTGTTCCGATTCAGTCTGTACCGGATATCCAGTCATAGGCCGGCAGTGTCTCCCGATGCTGCTTTACGCAGTTGTTTTGCCTCCGTGTAGGCGCGGCTCCCCTTGATGCGGGGCGACGGGTCAAAACACGTGAGCTCCCGCACGATCACGGACGCGGCAAGAAGCCCGGCCGCCGGCGGAACGAATGCCGTAGAGCCCGGGATATCGCGTCTTTCCGTGCATTTGCGCGCCGTGCCCGGCGGGCAGATACAGTGATGTGCGCAGGAATTGTCCGCATCGGTGACCGGGCGGATCGCCGGTTCCGTGGAGTATACCACTTTCAGGCTTTCGACGCCGCGCTTACGCAGTTCATAGCGCATGACCCGCGCAAGGGGATCCTGTTTTGTCTGGTAAATATCCGTGACGCAAAGCCTGGAAGGATCCGTGCGGTTGCCGCAGCCCATGCAGGAGATCACCGGCACACCGCATTTGCGGGCCTGCAGGATGATGTCGATCTTGGCCGTGACCGTGTCCACCGCGTCGACCACGTAGTCGAACTGCGTGAAATCGAGAAGCGCTGCCGTCTCCGGCAGATAAAAAAGCCGATATGTACGGACTTCGGCTTTCGGGTTGATATCGCAGACACGCGCCTTGGCCACGTCGACCTTGTACTGTCCGACTGTACTCAGGACCGCCATCACCTGCCGGTTGAGATTTGTCAGGCATATTCTGTCGTCATCGATCAGGTCCAGGGCGCCGATCCCGGAACGGGCGAGGGCTTCCACTACATTTCCGCCCACGCCGCCGATCCCGAAAACGGCGACCCGTTTCGACGACAGCACTTCCATTGCCTCCTGCCCGTACACAAGGGCAGCCCTTGAAAACTGATTCAGCATTACACACCTCGCAGGCACCGGCATTTTCCGCCGGGGCCCTTCTGACCGCGCGACCGGGCTCTTACGTCAGTCCGCGCGCTGTCCGGCATCCGCCGGCGGGTCTTCAGACGACGCTGTAGCCCGCATCCTCGACCGCTTTTGCGAGCACGGCATCCGGCACATCGCCGGACAGCGTCACCACTGCGTTTTTCTTTTCCAGGCTGACGTCCGCGGAAACCACGCCGTCCACCGCTTCAAGTCCCTTCTTTACGTGTGCGACGCAATGCTCGCACATCATTCCTTCGATCTTCAGTTCTTTTGTCATGACTGTTTCCTCCTTGGTTTTGCTGCTGTCTTCCGGTTTCAGGAAATCCGGCAGCGGCCGGCATTTTCCGTGTGCGTCATGCCCGCTGCCGTGTACGTCGAACAGGTTCAGGCGCAGTGCATTCAGGACCACGCAGACGCTCGACATGCTCATGGCCGCCGCTGCGATCATCGGATCCAGCGTGATACCGAACGCGGGGATCAGCGCCCCGGCCGCGACCGGAATGCAGATCGAATTGTAGAACAGCGCCCAGAAAAGGTTCTCCCGTATATTCCGGATCACCTGCCGCGAAAGCCGGATCGCTGCGGCCACGTCCTCCGGAGCGGACCTCATCAGCACCACGTCGGCGGCATCGATCGCCACTTCCGTACCTGCCCCGATCGCGATCCCGACGTCCGCCTGCGTGAGCGCCGGCGCATCGTTGATCCCGTCCCCGACCATGGCTGTCCTGCCGTAAGTGCACAGCCTGCGTACGATCTCTTCCTTCCCGTCAGGCAGGACATCCGGCACAACGGCTTCTATGCCGAGCTGTTTTGCCACAGCCTTCGCGGTCTTCGCGTTGTCCCCTGTCAGCATGACCGGCTGTACGCCCATCGCCCGCAGTTCCCGTACCGCTTCCGCGCTGCCTGCCCTGGGGGCATCCGCAACCGCCACCACCCCGAGCACCCGGCCGGAAAGCATAAAGTATATGGGAGTCCTGCCTTCCGAAGCGAAGGCTTCGCCCTTCTCAAAAAGCGCCTTCGCGGACGCCTCCTCCGGCCTGCCTTCCTTCCGCCAAAGGCTCCTCAGGAACGCGGCACTGGCTCCGTACGCCTCCGCGCCGCCCGTCGTGCCCTGCACGCCATGCCCCGGAAGGGCCCGGAAATCTCCTGCCGCCACGGCTTTGATCCCGCGCTCTTCGGCCGCCTGCCGCACGGCAACGGCCAGCGGATGTTCCGACTGTGCTTCCAGCGCGGAAGCGACGGAAAGCAGTTCTTCCTCCGACGTCCCGGCCGCAGGTACGATATCCGTGACGCGCGGCTTTCCCTCCGTGAGCGTGCCTGTTTTGTCCAGCACGACGAACTCCGCCCGGCCGGCGGCTTCGAGGGAAGCTGCCGTTTTGAAGAGGATCCCGTTTTTCGCGCCGAGCCCCGATCCGACCATCACGGCAACCGGCGTCGCCAGTCCGAGCGCGCAGGGACAGCTGATGACGAGCACGGAGATAGCGCGGCCCAGCGAAAATCCGACGTCACCGCGGGCGATCATCCATATCACAAAGTCCACCGCCGCGATCGCAATGACCACAGGTACGAAAACACCGGATACCCTGTCCGCGATCCTTGTGATCGGTGCTTTCGTCGCCGCAGAGTTCGTGACCATGTCAATGATATGCTGCAGTGCGGTGTCGCCTGCATAGCTCGTCGCTTCGCAGGTGAGCGCGCCGTTGCGGTTGATCGTCGCGGCGCTGACCTGCGAGCCTTTTGTTTTGTCCACCGGCAGGCTCTCGCCTGTGAGCATGGACTCGTCCGCCGCGCTTTCGCCGTCGAGGACACGGCCGTCCGCCGGGAAGCTCTCCCCGGGGCGCACGATGAAAACATCGCCCGGCACCACGGCTTCGGCTGCCACCGTGACTTCTTCGCCGTCTTTCAGTACGTGCGCCGTCTTCGGCGACAGCTTTGCCAGCGCTCGCAGTGCGTCCGTCGTACGTCCCTTGCTGACGGCTTCGAGAAGCTTGCCGACCGTCACCAGGGTCAGGATCATCGCGGAAGCCTCGAAATAAAGGCCCCCTCCGCTGCCGTGCAGCAGCATATGCGCACCGGACGTGTCTCCCCGCATGGCCGCTTCCGCCATTTCAAAACATACCGCCACGCTGTAGATATATCCGGCCCCCGAGCCCATGGCAACCAGCGTATCCATGTTTGCCCCGCCGTGCAGGGCGCCCCTGAAGCCGCTGATGAAAAATTTCTGATTGATGACCAGAATGAGACCCGAAAGCAGCAGTTCGTACAGTGCGACTGCCAGCGGATCCCCGTTCAGCGGCGCAGTGACGGGCCACCCCCACATGACATGCCCCATGGACACATACATGAGAGGCAGGAGCAGGACGAGGGAGGCGATGAGACGCGTACGGACGCCGGCGATCGCGGAATCCGCAGAGGACTCCGTTCCCGCAGCCGCAGCGGCAGCTGCTGTCGCCGGCGCGGTCTCCTGCCGTTTTGTGCCGTCCGGTGCCAGCTGTGCACCGTATCCCGCCCTGTCCACTGCCTCGCAGACAGCGCGCGGATCCGCGCCCCCGCTGCAGTCCACAAGCATCGAGTTCGTGAGCAGGCTCACCGAGACATCAGCTACCCCCGGAACCTTCCGCACGGCCTTTTCCACGTGTGCGCTGCAGGCCGCGCAGCTCATGCCCGTTACATTGAATTTCAGATCTTTCTTATCCTGTCCTGTCAAAACATACCTCTTCCGGAACAGCTGTCCCGGCTATTTCAGCTTGCGGATCAGTTCCACCGTCTCGTCCATGATCCCGTCGTTGCCTTTCCGGATCTCATCCGTTACACAGGCATCCAGGTGATCACGGAGCACGACATACCCAAAATTCTGAAGAGCGCTTTCCACAGCGGCGACCTGCGTGAGAATATCACCGCAATAACGGCCTTCGTCCAGCATGCGGCTGATTCCGTTCAGTTGTCCTGTCATGCGGCTAAGACGATTCTTCAGCTGTTTGATCTCCGCCTCTTCCCGCGGTGTATCGCGGTAACGTACAGGCTCATCCTGCATGTTTTCCTCCTTCTCTATCTGATTCAGGGCGCCGATTTTCCTGCCTTTCTTCGTTTTTCCCTCTTTGTTTTCCCTGTTCTTTTTCTTCTTCCCCATACAGCCTTCTCCCCTCTCCGAGGCCAAATACCCCGCGGTAACAAAAAAGCGCAGACACTTGTATGCCGTGCTGGCGGGTTCCCGGTACAGGAATACTATACCCCTACGGGGTATATGTCAACGCTTTTTGTCTGCGCTCTGTATGGTAAGGCTGCAGAAGCCTTTCCGGCACCCTTCGGTCAGTGCCGGACTCACGATTCACTGCAAAGACTTTTTAAACGTGAGCAGCGCGGCAACGCACTCCGCGCGCGTGACACGATGCCTGCTCTTCCTTTTCGTTCCTGCTCGCCTTCCCGAGGCCCGGCTGAAAAAGCCGTAAAGTTCCTGCTCCGTCAAAGGATCATCCGGCCTGAAACAGCCGTCCGGCGTCGTCTGCGGATCGATCAGACCATCTTTCCATGCCTTTTCCACGTAGGGGGCAATAAACTCATATCGGTCGATATCGTGATATATCCCGCTGTATGGCAATTTCTCTCCGAGCGGCAGCGCCAGGTACAGCATATACAGAAACTGAGCCCTTGGGATCTCGGCCTGCGGCCGGAAATACAGATAGCAGGGATCCATCAGACCTTCAGACATGGCCTCCCGAAGGATATTCTCCTCCGGTATCCCGTGGCAATCCGCATAGGGCAGTTCAGGCAGGTCGGTGGACAGCACAGGTCTTTCTTCCTTTTCAGAACTTTCCGTACCCTCTGCGGCATAACGCACAGGATCCGGCAGCGGAGGAGTTCCCGTCGATGCGCTCTTCAGTGAGCAAAGCGGCTGGATTTTTTGCCGGATCACCTCCGCTGCCACAAAAGAAGCACCCTGCATAGCGCCATAGTCATTCGTATGCGTGGAATCCATAAAGTACGCCCCCCACCGTGCAGGGCCCAGCTCGCAGAGTTTTGAGAACGCGCCGGCGTGCAGATCGATCACCGGAACCTTCTGTGTTTTTCCAAGATATTGCAGCGCCTCCGCATAGAAGGTCAGATAGTCAAAATATCCGTCCTCATCCTTCCCGGGAATGCGTGAAAGCGGCGTCACAAGCACCGGATAGGCATGCTTTGCGCGTATCCCGGTAATGTAACGGCGCAGATTTGTCGCATATCCGCCATAAGCCGCCAAATGCCGGCGTTTCTGATCGTTGTGTCCGAACTCCATAAAGACGGCATCCCCGGGCTGCAGGTTTCTTTCAATCAGGTCCCAGTGCCCGTCTTCGCGAAAAGTCTCTGTTGTCATTCCCCCATGTGCTTCGTTCACAAAAGCCGCACCGCCGAAATACTGCGGCAGAAACTGTGCCCAACTGCCATAGTTGCGGAAGGGATTATACGGCCATTCGCATAAATAGTCCGCCACCAGCGAATCACCGGCGATCCATACCGTCGGCGCCACTGTGCGCTTCACGGAAATGAGCTCCGCTGAAGCACTGCCTTCTCCGGAGAGAATGTATACGGAGATCGGACTGCTGCGTTCTTCGCCTTTTCCCACAACGGGAATATATTCGCAGGGGTGCACGCGGAAATCGATCACCCGGCTCTCACCGGAAGCCAGCGAAATGCCGCTCCGGATCAGATTCCGCCGACCCGTATAAAGCGAAAGATCCTGTACTCCCGTACTGTTTCCCGTAAGGCGTACCTTAACCTCATAAACACCCTTTTCGACTATACCCGTCTGTAAAACAAGCGGCATGACGTCCTTCTGTGAAACTCCGCGACGGCCGCACTCGATATGGGCATCCGCTGTGTATGTCATTGTATCCCCCTATATGAGCCTTCCGGTGCCATAAGGAGTGCCGATGAGACCCGCTTCACGGAATTCCTCCGGATGGTTCCGAATAATAAAATCTATATAACCCATGATCATTCTGGCTGTCAGATAGTAACCGGCAGGACTGCGGTGGCCGTTCAAAGAGAAGTTCCTTCTGAATTCCTCGTCTTCCTCCGGCGCGTACTGCAGCAGATCGATGACATAGACATTGTCAAGTTTCTCTTCGATCCCGCGGAGGATCGCGGCGTGCGCAGCTGTCTTCTCCGCCCACTTTTCCGGTTCTTTCCCTTCTCCACCGGGGATCGTGACAGGGAAGAATTTCGTCCGGCTCTCCTGTTCCCGCAGCCGCAGGATGATCGAACCGTACGCACCTGCAAAGGTATCACGCCTGCATTTTCTCCAGTCGGAAAAATCGATGTCACTGAGTGTCCCAAGCGGGCAGTAGCGGACATCATTTACCCCGAGCGCAAGAATGTAGGCCTGGCATGCATTGCCGCGGTCCCAGAAATGGTTCAGGTTTGAGAACTCTCCGATGATATCCATGGCTGTCATGCCGCCGCGCGAAAAATTAAAGACCTTTGCGCCGGTAGCGCGCGCAATATACTGTCCGAAGGAGTATTCAAAATAATCATGATAGCCGTGTTGCCCCTGCTCGTCGACGATCTCAAACTCCCCCGAGGACAAACTGTCCCCGATGCAGCCGATCGTGCGAAAAATATTCGTCAGCCCGCCGTCTGCTGGCAAGCGGTCCAGAGGCTTTTCGCCAGGGATCGAGATGAATTCGGAAAGGTCCATTCATACCTCCATGAGGAGAATCTTCAGATTCTCCGAAATGGGCAGCCGGTGCCGCTTTTCAGGCACCGTTGCTGCGACATGACGATGGGCGCATCGGCGCACAGCGTCATGTTCATACCTCCATGAGGAGAATCTTCAGATTCTCCGAAATGGGCAGCCGGTGCCGCCCTCTGGCACCGTTGCTGTGTTAAGTCTTATCTTTGCCGTAACAGAGTACCGCTGCCAGAAATGCCAGTACGAGTCCCTGTCCCCAGCCCTGTATCCAGTCTCTTGATATCTTCCGGTATCCTTCTATATCTTTCATGACGGCAGTTCCTCCGGAAACGTTCAATACACGTCCTTCCGGGGTAACATTGTCCAGGATGCCAACGATAGCGCGATCAATGTACTCCGCATGCAGCGGATTTCCGTGCAGCGCCATCGCCGCCGCAATACCCGCGGAAGCGGACACCTCCTCATACGAACCGGGATCATCAAGGACAGTCCGCCAAAGGCCATTCTCCGTCTGCAGCAGCTTAATCGCAGAAAGCTGTTCGCACAGACTGCCTTCCACGTCCATATACTTCGGATACAGATAGCATTTCGGCAAAACATGCGACACTTCTGACATTGTGTAAGAAGCCCATGCATTGGCACGGCCCCAGAAAATGCCGGACATGTGATTATCGGCGTCGCTGTCGTAGCCATGATAAAAAAGTCCCGTACGCTGATCCTGCAGATAGCGGATATGCCAGTAATACTGATTCAGTGCATCCTCCGCAGCCGCCTCATCCCCGACAAGGACACTGTAGCGGAGCAGCAGAAAAGCAGCCATAAACATGGTATCTGCCCAGGCCTGTCCCGGAAAGTCGTTATCTGCGGAAACCGTGTGCTGCAGTACTGAATCGCCGAAGCGCAGCGCCCTGTGCTCCAGGTAGTCAGCCTGGCTTTTCAGGATCTCGAGATATTTTGCATCCTCTGTCTCCTGATATAAAGTGATCAGTGTATGGCCCATCGAACAGGTATTGACGTTCCACTCTTTCGGAAGACCGAGGTCGATCAGCTGATCCACACGTTTCTGCACCGCGTCCAGATATTCCCGTTTCCCGGTCGCGTGAAAAGCCTCCGTGATCCCATAGTAGGCCACACCGCATGACCACTCCCAGATGAGGTCCATGCGCATCGTGCGGTCCACGATGGCATCCATTGCCTGCTTTACTTTCGCTTCGTCAAAAATCAGTTTTGCCATACTTCCTCACTCTCTTTTCTCCAGACGGCATCCGTCTCCGTGCAGTCTTCGAGTTCGGTCAGCATCTCCCCAAAAACTTCTCCCTGCCCCTCAAAGGATACCTCGGAATCCCTGAGGATCAGTCCCTTCACACACCTCGCATAGATCGCGGGAATGGCGTGGGCATAAACGCCGCGTGAGGACGGCTGCTCATCGAAGAAGCCTCCGGGCTGCGTGCCCTGATGCATAAAACGGATATGCAGGTCAGAAAGCTTTACATTCCGGATCGGGCTGTCCTTTTCTCCCCCAAGGAAAAGTGAGCTTTCGACTGTGAGATCGATATGATCGGCGAAGATCCGTCGGATCGTGCCGGCGCTTCCCGTCTTTCCTTTTCTCGGTGTGGCACTGACAAACAAAGGTTCACCTTTGCCCCACCAGCCCGGACTTCCCGGCAATCTGTACATATCGGCGTAGCGGCGCACTGCACCGGAAATGTGATGGATCGTGATTCCTTCCACCGTGCCGCCGTCGCGCACCCAGATCCCGATGCCGCGCGAGCAGTCCTTTACCACGCAGTCCGACAGGATCACGTTCCGTATGACGCCGAAAGTCTCTGTCCCGATCTTCAATGCGGAGTCGCGGGAATGCAGGATGCATCCCCGGATCACTATATTTTCGCACGGTCCGTACCGTTTCGCCATCGCTTCCGTGGACTTTATCACGATTGCATCGTCGCCGGCACTCACCATGCAGCCTTCGATCAGCACGTCGCTGCAGCTGTCCGGATCGATGCCGTCGTTATTGGCACCGCGATCGTCATTTTCCACCCGCACCCGCTGTATCTGCACATGTCTGCAGCCGGCCATGTGCAACGTCCAGAAAGCGGAATCCTGCATTGTGACATCCTGTACGGTAAGATCCTCCACATCTTCAAACAGCAGAAGTCTCGGACGAAAATCCGCGCACTGCTTGGGGCATTCTGCAAAACCTCCGTCGAGTCCGGGATCTGAGAATACCCGGTCACCCTGCCCATAGAGCGTGCCCTGTCCCGCCAACTTCACATGTTTTGCATGGACTGCCCCCAGGAAGAACCCTCCCTGCCATCCGTCCGGTCCGCCTCCCTCCCCTGTATGCGGAAAGGGTTTTATCATGGAGGGATCCAGGGAACTGATCAGGACCGCACCCGGTTCCAGGTACAATTCTATATTGTCCTTCAACAGTACGCTGCCCGAAAGATAACGTCCTGCCGGCACTGTAACTCTGCCGCCGCCCGCGGCGGAGACTTCGTCGACCGCGCTCTGGATCGCGGCAGCCGCATTTGTTTTTCCGTCCGGCAGGGCGCCGTACGCTGTGATCGTTGTGTTCAAGTTAATCCTTATCCTGCCTTTCTATGCCGGAGGTTCCATGGATCTGCTCCTGAGAATCCGATGTATTGCCAAGCGAAATGAATTTTGTTTCGTCTGCATCGAGCACCGTATGAACGGTACCGTCATCCGTGACAATATCAGTCTCCCGCCTTTCAGCGCTGTCATTGATCACGACAAGCATTTTCGAGGCCGGGTAATATGCGCATTCCATGTGCGGATCGTCCGTAAGGTACTTATTGTCCATGCCCTTCCCTGTGGCCCAGAGGAGTAAATTGAGAAGAAAACGCGCATCTGTCGGAGAATATTGAAAGCCGCCAAGATAGATGCCTTTCCCTTTTCCAAAACCGTGAGAAACCACAGCCGGTCTTCCGTCGACCGCTGCCAGCACACGTGCATCCTCTTCTGTGAGATAAACGTTATCCCGGGCGATAAGCCGCGTTCCTTCCGGAATGAGCCCTTTCTCCGGAGTTTCCGCTGCCGCAGGCTTTCCATGGCACACGCGCGCGCCCAGATCTTCATCTACGCCTAACACTTTTGCCATGCGGAATACGTCATAGTACCCTTCCACTGCCGAAGGCTCTTCAACGCCCAGAAAGACACCGCCTTCCCAGGTCCACTTCATGACAGACGCAACCGTCTCCGCATCCTGCCACGCTGCCCCGCCACTCCATGCTGAGCCCATGCGCCCTGCATTGATCATCACATCGATGTCTGCAGGCACACCTCCTCTGATATCTTCGAAGGACAGGAATCTGACGCCGACCGGTAGGCCTGCCAGCGCCTCGTTTATATGGATCAGTGTATGCATGTAGGTTTCATGGAAGTGACCGGACAGCGTCCAGGGACGGAAATTCCCCCAGCTATGCAGTACGCCGACTGTGATCGGATATGTCCAAACTGTACCTTCATCATGCAGCGCCCGGATTTTCCTGAATTCGTCCAGGATCTTTTCCATATAATCGACAAAATCAGGAAAGTCCTGAACCAGATGCAGGTACCCGCCCAGCCCAAGTCTGTCTATCTTCTGCCGCAGAATGCCTCTGCGCACATTTCTCCAGTATTCTTTCGCGTCTCTTGTAGGATTTCCGCCTTTCATAAAAGTCGGCGCCCCGCCAAGCCCCACAGGAAACAGATAGGGATGCAGCCGCAGTTCATGCGTCTCCACGGGAACACCAGCGCACATTCTGGCTTCAAATGCCGAAAATACACACTTGATGATGCCATCGAACCCGATGGACTGAAAATAAGGTCCGTACGGCTCGACACCGATCCAACTGTCATCGTAGAATACATAGGCCTTCTTGCCGGCGCGATGCACGATATCCACCAGTTTGCTGCCGAATGAAGCGACAAACTTCTGGGTAAAGTCCATATAATCCAGTTTATGCTGCGTCGGCGGCATATGTGTCACCTGCAGGTTGCCCCTGTTGATAAAGTCCTCTGCGGTCAGCGCATATCCGCGTTCCTTCTCAAAATCGGAGAGTGCCCTGTCCGAGACGGAGAAATCATAACTGCCCCAGTCTGTAAAAATATTGCGGTTTTTTTCGCTGCTGCCCCATATCCAGACGAAATTATAAAAGAGACTGGTAAAGCGTACAACGTCAGTCTGCGGATGTGTCTGACACCAGTTCTCCATCCACTGAAGCAGGAAATCCCTTGTCTCTTCTTTGCGCGGGTCAATTGGCAGCAGAGGTTCACTCGTCCAGTGGTTGGTCTCATGATTGTACATATTGATCTCTTCCCATATCCGGTAGCAGAGAAAACTCACCGTATAGGCATGGAAGGGTGCCGGATCATGGAGCAGGACCCTGCCGTCCTTATAGTCCCAGACATCTCCTGAGAGCAGAGTCTCACTTGTACGGTCATATACCTGCATATAGGAAAGAGCTTCCGGCGTTTCGTTGATTTTAAACTGCTTTTCAAAAAAATCCTCCATCAGCCGGATCGCGAGTGTACCTTTCTTTGCTATTCTTTCCTTCGTGCACAGAAAAGTCTGCTGCAGACAGTCGGGATGCGCTTTGGCCCAGGTATTGTGATCCCGGATGACGCAGATCGTGGAATAGATATCGTATCCCGCATCCAGTAACCTGGGAGAAAGCTGCGTGCCGTCACTGTCACGAATCACGTCGGCCCCCCACTTCCCGGCTAGTTCCAGCGTAAGCTCTTCTTTCCCAGACTCCCCCGGTAAAGTAAAACCTCCTTTTAAACTGCTCACTGCAACTACCCCTTTCTATAAAAATGGAGGGCGCATCCGACGAGAACACGTCCTCCATTTCCGCTGATTTACTATTCTGAAAGCCGAAAGTTACTTCTTCTGATTGTCTGCCAGTTTTGAGCAGTTGCCATCCTTATAAGCCTGGTCTCTTTCATCTACGATGCTCTGATAGCCGGCATCCAGATACTGCTGAGACAGTTCCTTGTATGTGGATTCAAAATCAGCCGTCTTTGCCATGACGATCTTATTGCGATATTCCTTGTAAAGCTCAAGCAGCGAACCGCTGTTTTCGGTCTCGGCATCGATTGCTACCGTATAGATCGGATCGACGATCGACAGGCCTGCTTTAGATGCATCCAGTCTCGCATTGTAATAGTCCAGTACCTCCTGGGAGAAATCATCCGGAAGTCCGGTGGGAAGCTGGGAAACAAGATCCTTTTCAGCGGAGCCGAGAGAACGAAGGTTCGTGATGAAGCTCCAGTAATCCTGGTTGTTGTTGTAGCCCATCTGAGATTCGCCGGTGTAATCCGCTACGGTAACAGGCGTCTTGCTGTCGTCATAATTAAAGTTCTGGCCTTCAATGCCCCACTGCATGGTGAAGAGGTTATCGGGCTGTGACAGCCACTCAAGGAACATCTCAGCTGCTTTGACCTCGTCCGGAGTCGCCTGGGAAGAAAAGCCCACGATCATGCCGAACGGACTGTTGGAACGGAAGCCCCTCGTGGTGCCGCCTTCCGTATCATCTTCCGTGGGCCAGGGCTGGATCGCCAGCTCCGCATCCGGATTGGCTTCATAGAAGGAACTCAGCACCGGCATCGTATTGGAGATATAGCCGCCCCAGCAATAGCCCTCGCCATTGATGAATTTGGCATTGGCGGCATCCGCATCGTTGATGTAATACTCGGGATCAAGGAAGCCCAGGTTGTAATTTTCGTTTTCTCTCTTCAGAAGCGCTTTGTCCCAGTCTTCTCCGAGTGCATATACCATGATCGATGAATATTTTGCCCAGTTCTCTTCATCTTCGGGGAATTCACGGAAGTTGTAGTTCTGGTCGGCGCCGAGGCCTGTGACCATGGATTCATAGGAAGCCAGCGGATGTTTGCAGATACCCTGATCCTGCATCTTCTTAAAGGCATCTACCTGCTCGGCACGCGTTACGGGCACGTGGTCGTAACCGATCTTGCGCAGCCAGTCCATACGTACAAAGACCTGCCATGTGGGAACGGTGTCATAATACATGCTCTTGCCCATTACGAAGTAATTTTCGCCGTTCATGGAACTGTACGGAAGAACGTTGTTATCTTCCATGCTCTGATAATAAGTGGGTGCGACCGTCTTGAACTGATCCATGTCCACGGTGGCAAGATAGCCGTCATTTGCCCACTGTGCCAGCTTAGGATAGTCATATTCCATCAGCATCGTAGGAAGATTCGAAGCCGCAGCCAGATTCGCGTAATCGGTCATAACATCCGAACGGGTGATCGGCACATACTTTACCGTGATGTTGTACTTATCCCCGAACTGAGACTGTACCCACTTGGTCCAGTAGTTGTCATCGACCTGCGGAATGCCCTCTTTCCCTCTGTCATAAACAGGGATCTGCAGGGTGACCTTGTCTGCAAAGGGGACAAAACTGTCGACGCCCGATCCGGAAGCCGAAGCTGCCGCACTGGTCGCCGCCGCTGCAGCTTCGCTCGTAGCAGCCGCTGCCGGAGCGCTCGTCGCCGCCGCTGCCGCCGATGTTGCCGCTGCACTGCTCGTTGCCGCCGTTTCGGAACCGGCGCCGCTTCCGCAGCCCGCCAGGAGACCTGCTGCCATGGTCGCTGCCATGATGCACACAAGCTCCTTACTTGCTAAATTCTTCTTCATACCTTTCCCTCCTTTAGGAAAAAATGAACTCTATCTCATTCCGCCGTTTTATGAAAGCGAAATGTAAAGCACTTTACCGATCAGCCTTTGACCGCTCCGACCATCGCACCTTTGACAAAATACTTCTGCAGGAAAGGATACACGATGATGATCGGGATCGTGACAAACATGACTGCCGCTGCCTGCAGAACTTCCGGTGTGCTGGTGACGGCCGCCGATTCCGCGAGGGCAGTCGTCTGTGCTTCTGCCGCGGAAGAAACCATCTGATACAGCTTGTACTGCACCATCTTCAGACTGTTTTCCTTGATGAAGTACATATTGTCCCCGTATGAATTCCAACGGCCTACGGCGTAGAACAGAGCAATCGTGGCCATGATGG
Organism: Lachnospiraceae bacterium; assembly: GCA_022652545.1. Taxonomy (GTDB): domain Bacteria; phylum Bacillota; class Clostridia; order Lachnospirales; family Lachnospiraceae; genus CAG-791. The sequence goes on along the minus strand of JALCRM010000012.1, from coordinate 41,436 downwards.
GCTTCGAGAGCGGCAGAATGATCTTCCAGAGGATCTGAAAATCATTGGCGCCGTCCAGATATGCCGATTCGATCAGCGATTCCGAAACATTCGACTGAAAATATGTCTTCATGATCAGCATATTGTATGGCGAATAAATAAGCGGCAGGATCAGCACCCATACCGTATCTAGCATGTGCAGCTGATGGTACAGCAGGTAGCTCGGGATCAGTCCTGCGCTGAAGTACATGGGGAACATCAGCAGAAAAGTAAATACCGGCCTGCCCCTGAGTGATTTTCTCGAGAGGGCATAGGATGCGCAGATGCAGGCAACCATGCCAAGGAAGGTGAAGACCAGCGTTACCCCGACGCTGTATACCATGGAATAAACCAGCGAACCGTCCTTGAAGATCGATTGATAGGCTGCGAAGGTCAGGCCGCGCGGCCAGAAATAGACCTTCTTTGCGATCACGAACTGATTCGCCGATATAGACTTGGCCATCAGGTGCAGGAACGGCAGAATGCATGTCAGGCACAGCAGCGAAATAAATACGACGATGAAGATGTCCATACCGCCAAAACGTTCGATCGCGCGGCTGTTGTCTTCGGAAATGTTCTCGCCTTTCGTACTTTTTTTAAGCATCAGAGCAGTCCCTCCTCTCCCAGTGCCTTGGCGATCCGGTCTGCGGCGAGGACAAGCAGGAGACCGATCAGGGACTGAAACAGGCCGACGGCCGTTGCCTTGCTGAAGTTGCCGTTACTCAGGCCTTTCTCAAAAATATAGATCGAAAGCTGGTACTGATAGGAGCGGACCTCCGTGTTGCCTAATGCCTGCAGCCGCTCGAAGTTGCTGCTCATCAGTTTGCCGAGATTCATGATTAGAAGTGTCACGATCGTTCCCCTGATGCAGGGAAGCGTGATGTGGAGCATCCGTTTCCAACGGTTGGCGCCGTCGATCATTGCGGCTTCATAGAGTTCTGAATCTATGCTCGTGATCGCGGCAAGATAAATAATGGAGCCCCACCCCATGCTCTGCCAGACACCGATGAGCAGATAGGCGACTGCCCAGTGGTTCTTTTCCGTCAGGAACGGAATTCCCTGCGTGATGGCGCCGATGTTTGTGAGGAACATATTGAAGAGGCCGGTGCTGGGGCGGAACATCGCATAGGCGACATTGCCGATAATGACCCAGGAAAGGAAATGTGGCAGATACAGGATCGTCTGCGAAGCCTTCTTGAAATGTACAAATCTGATCTCGTTCAGCATAAGAGCCAGGATAATGGGCATCGGAAAGCTGAGTGCGAGATCCAGCACATTGAAGATCAGCGTGTTCTTGAGTGCGCGATGAAAATCGGCATCGTGAAAAACCTTATAGAAAGTTGTCCAGCCTACCCACTTGCTCTTTGAAAATCCCAGCGCGGGCTTGTAGTCCATGAAAACCAGCCGGAGGTAAGGGTAAGTTCCGTAGCTGAATATGATGACCAGCAGCAGCGGAAGCAGGAGCAGAACGTACAGGCGCCAGTTGCGCTTCATAGACGTTTTGAATGGAATTTTACCTGGTTTTTCGAGCATCTGGCTGGAATGTTTTTGACCTGAAGTCATCGTTTTCTCCTCTCCCCGCCGACGGGAGCAACTGATCACGATCAGTTTCCCTGTCTGCTTACAGTATGTGCATTTTCTCTGTCGCTGTCCCTCTGATTTCTGAATAAAACCGTGCAGTTTTGATCGTTTATTTTAATGATTGTTACCTGTCTGTCCCATTTTGTCTTGTGAATCTGCCCTGAAACTATTGTTCCCGGTTCCATATATGGTGTTTTTGCACAGTTTTTTATCTGAAATACTGTGCAAAGTACTCAAAGATAAGCATTTTTCATCGTTTTTAGGCGGTAGTTGAAGAAATGCGTTATTCTTAGTAATGACAACTGTTTGGGAAAGGGTGACAGAAATGGGCAGAAAGGCGCATGCTGTTGTTGAATACCGAAACTACGATCTTCCGGCGCATTGCCCGATCTTTGTGCTGCAGGGGGAAAACTGGAAGATCTCCGATATTCCCTCCGGTGTTCTGCACTTTCATAACTGCGTTGAAATAGGGATCTGCGAAAGCGACAGCGGTATCCTGGCTTTTCCGAATGTGCAGATCCCTTTCCGTATGGGTGATGTGACTTTCATATCCGGAGATGTCCCCCATACCACCTGGTCGGACCGGGGTACTGCCAGCAAATGGAGTTATCTCTTCGTTGACCCGGATGAACTGCTGCGGCCTTTTTTCCCCATCGACAAGCTGCCGAATTCACAGCTCTTCAAGAAACTGCTCTACGGAAATTACCGGGTGATCCGGCAGAAAGATGACGAACGCGCCGTGCCGCTGGTAAAGGCAATGATTGAGGAAATGACCGGAAAAGCGCTGAATTATGAGATATCTGTACGCGGCCTTTTTCTCGCCTTCATGACGAACCTCATGCGGAGTTCTGCGCACAGTTCCTCGCGTTCTCCGGGAACGATCAGCGTCGCACCCGCTCTGAACTATATCAACTCACATTTTAACGAAGATTTTACGATCGACATGCTGGCAGACCAGTGCGGCATGAGCCCGTCCCATTTTCGATCCGTTTTTCGCAAAACAGTCGGCACAGGCGCGCTGGAGTATCTGAACCACACGCGTATCCTCAAAGCCTGTTCCCTGCTCTGCATGACAAACTATTCCGTGCTCACGATTTCCGAAATGGTAGGTTTCCGCACTCTTTCCAGCTTCAACCGGCATTTTATGGAGATCGGCGTCGCACCGACCAAATGGAGAAAATCAATGGGCGGCGGACGCGATATTTCCATACTGAAATACAGCGGCTGGCTTACGCCGCCTCCTGAAAAGGAACGGGACCCACAGGATCAGACTGCAAGGCACTCCGAAGGGAAATCGGAAAAGTTTCGCAGCGCTCCTGCGACAAATCCGGCGAAAGCCCTTGCTCCTGCGCCGGAAAGATGCGCATCGTCCTCCACGCCTTCCGGAAATGCCGGATAGCGGCCCTTTTCCAGGTGAAGGTACAGTTCCCGGCTGCGCTCCGGCCCCTGTTTTTCCACCAGTTCCCTGGTAAGCGCCCCCAGATCGATGAGCAGGACATCTTCCTCGGAGGAAAGCGAGAGCATTTCCTTCCGGTAGTCTGAAAAAGCAAAGGGCACCTTCCCCCCGTCGTCGAAAATACGCATCGCGGTCGGCGTCACAAGAACCGGAAAAGCCCCGTGCGATCTTGCCGCTTCGATAAAAGTCATCAGGTTTTGCCGATATTCGGAGAGCGTACAGTATCGTTCCGTCTTCTCCCTGCAGGCATCGTTATGCCCGAACTGCATGAGAAGCCAGTCACCCTGTTTAATACCTGTCCGGATCGGCTCCAGTCTTCCTTCTTTAAGAAACGTCTTCGTGCTTCGCATCATTTTGGCACGGTTCTCGATCGTTACATCTCCGGCTTCATAGCGCATGGCTTCCGGAAAATTCGGATCCGCAGGAACGGCGGTCTGACCGCCGTTGCGAAAAAAGGACACCAGTTCCTGTCCCCAGCCCTTCTGCGGGAAGCGGTCCTTCCCGTAGCTTTGCACGATTGAGTCCCCCGCCAGCCAAATGGTCATCTTTGCAGACATCTTACCGCTCCTCCCGGAACCAATACTTCATGAATGCGATCTCTTCACCCGCTATGGCGGGCAGCGCTTCCTCCCTCGTCACGAGGATCTCTTCCTGCGGAAGATCACGCATCACCCTCCGGATCGCTGCATAATCGATCTCCCCGGCCGAAAACGGGCAGGCTGTCCTCCTCCCGTCCTTCGCAATGCGCATGCCTTTGGCATGGACTACGAGAATTTTGTCTCCGTAGGCTTCCATAGCCTGCGCGAACAGTTTTTCCTGCTGATCCATCCATTCCGGTCCCAGCAGGTTGCCTGGATCAAAAATCATTCTGATGTGATTTCCCGGCAGGGAGGCAAGTATCTCCTTTACAGCCTCCGGCGTGTTCATCGTATGTTCATAGCCGGCTTCGAGCGCCACGGTAACACCGAGGCGGTCTGCTTCCGGAAGAATTTCCTCCATACTCCTGATGACCTGGCGCAGGCCCTGCTGTCTGGTTGTCCCGGCAGGCTGCTGCATCCAGTTTGTCGTTTCGCTTCCGATGCAGGCGGCCCCGAGCGCTTTTGCACAGGACAGCTGGCTGAGAAATGTCTTTACCGCCGCCTTTCTCATGATCTCATCCGCCTGTCCAAGATCTACGTATACACCCAGCACGAAGATCCTCTCCCCGTACCTTTCTGCCGCTCTCCTGACCTTTTCGGTGATGTCTGCATCCACTTCCCCGAAGCTTTCGACCCCGGCTATAGCCTTCGGCATCGCCAGCTGAACGCCTTCCCAGCCATCCTTTGCGATCGCCTCCATCAGCTGCTCCGGTCTCAGTTTTCCGTAATCGTGCGCCCGCACACCGATACGATATTTCGGCATTTCCGTTCCTCCCTAGAACAGGCCTGTGATCCGGCCGTCGTCATCCACATCGATGCTGCAGGCCGCGGGTACTTTTGGCAGCCCCGGCATGGCCATGATCTCGCCTGTCGTGGCTACGACAAACCCTGCACCGGCGGACAGATAGATTTCCCGTACCGTGATGCGGAAGCCCTCGGGGCGTCCGAGGCGCTTCGGGTCATCGGTCAGGGAATACTGTGTTTTGGCTATGCATACCGGCAGGCCGCCGGCGCCTTCCGCCTCCGCCCTCGCAAGCTGCTTCAGGGCGTCTGCGGTATAGTCCACGCCGTCCGCCCCGTAGATCTCCTTCGCCACCGCCGCGATCTTTTCCCGGATCGGCAGTTCGAGCGGATAGAGCTCATGGAAGCCGGACGGAACAGTCTCTATGGTATGGAGCACTTCCTGTGCCAGTTCGATACCGCCCTTTCCCCCGTCGGCCCAGACCGTCGTCAGCGCACAGGGCACGCCCTTCTCTCTGCAGAAGCTCCGGATCACTTCCTTTTCGGCAGGCGTGTCACTTGTCCGCACATTCAGTGCGACCACGACCGGCACGCCGAATTTGGCAATGTTTTCAAGATGTTTTGCCAGGTTCCCGATCCCGCGCGAAACGGCGCCGGTGTCTTCCGTATCCAGCGCACTTTTCGGAACGCCGCCGTTGTACTTGAGGGAGCGGACCGTCACGACCAGCACTGCGGCATCCGGTTTCAGGGCTGCACTGCGGCATTTTATGTCAAAAAACTTCTCGGCCCCGAGGTCGGCGCCGAAGCCGGCTTCCGTGACCGTATAGTCGGACATGGCGAGAGCAGCCGATGTCGCGCGGACGCTGTTGCAGCCGTGCGCGATATTGGCAAAGGGACCGCCGTGCACGAGTGCCGGCGTGCGGCCTATCGTCTGGACCAGGTTGGGGCGCAGGGCATCCCGGAGCAGCGCGGCCATAGCCCCCACCGCGTGCAGGTCGGCAGCCGTCACCGGCGTATTGTCATACGTGTAACCGATGACGATGCGGCCGAGACGGGCTTTCATATCCGGCAGATCGCGGGACAGGCACAGGACCGCCATGACCTCGGAGGCTGCCGTGATGACGTACCGGTCCTCGCGCACCGGGCCGTTCGCATGGCCGCCGAGACCTGTCACGATCTGTCGCAGCGCCCTGTCATTCATGTCTTCGCAGCGTTTCCACACGATCCTTGCGGGATCGATGCCGAGCGCATTGCCCTGGTGGATGTGGTTGTCGATCAGTGCGGCGAGCAGATTGTCGGCCGCCGTAATGGCATGGAAATCACCGGTAAAATGCAGGTTCAGGTCCTCCATGGGCAGGACCTGCGCGTAGCCGCCGCCTGCAGCACCGCCCTTCATGCCGAAGCACGGACCGAGAGAGGGCTCACGGAGCGCAAGCACCGCCTTTTTCCCCAGCAGCGAAAGAGCATCCGCCAAGCCGATGGACACGGTCGTCTTCCCCTCTCCCGCAGGCGTGGGATTGACAGCCGTGACCAGGATGAGCCTGCCCCGCTTACCGGTTTTCTGCGACAGTTCCTTCAGATATTTTTCAGTCAGCTTGCCCTTGTACGGTCCGTACTGATCTATACCGTCTCCCGGGATCCCCAGCTTCCGCGCGATCTCCGTGATCGGCTCCATGGGGGAGCTTTGTGCGATCTCAATATCGGTTTTCAACTTCTTTCCTCCTGCGGTTCATCATTTCTTATCGGATCCTGACGATGACGGCGCGGCGCCCGAGTTCGGCATGGCGCTTCTCGGCCAGCGCCCGCGGCGCTGCGACCACACTGTGATTTTGCCAGGGATCATTGAAGATCAGCATGTCCGCCTCATCGTCGTAGCCGACGAGCAGCATGCAGTGTTCATTGGAGATCCAAGTGAATGCGTGCCCGGTGGCCGTGTTGACCCATACCGGGCCGGGGTATGTCGGATCAAGATCCAGACTGGTCCAGTATATGACCGGCATGTCCTGATACACATTTTCCAGGAGCAGATTGACATCCGATACGCCGGTGGCATCCTCGGCGCGGTATCCCCTGTACTCGGCGAAATATTTGTTCAGCGCCTCGACGATCACCGGGGGATAGCAGCCGAACGAATCCGGGTCCTTGGGGCTGCCCGCAAACTTTACGTTCGGATCGGGCCCGTACAGTACGCCGTCTATCTTCTTCATGGGCTCCTGCGGCAGATAATCGCGCACAAATCTCTCGACCGTAATGGGCAGCCCGAGGTACTTAAGCAGCATGACCGCCGAAACGCTTTCGCATCCCGTCGGCCAGTCTTTTGTCTGATCAATATAAGGTACGTCTATCAGTTTTTTCATGTCCGGTATTCTGCTCCGTCTCCTGCCTGTCTTCAGTTCCTCGCGTAGCAGGTGGCGATCTTCGTCACGGCGCGGATCACGTCCTCCACGTCCTTGTCGCTCATCGCGTAGTAGAACGGGATCGTGATCTCTTCCCCGTAAAGCTTTTCCGCTTTCGGACAAAGTCCCCGCTTATAGCCCAGCTTCTCATAATAAGGGAACCAGTAGACCGGGATGTAGTGGACATTGCAGACGATGTTCTCCTCGCCCATGGCTTCGAAGAAACGCTTCCTGTCAATGTTCAGCCTGTCGGGGTTGAGGCGCAGGATGTAGAGGTGCCGGACCGTATCGGATTCCGGGATCTCCTTCTGCACGGTGACCTGCGGCAGCCTGGAAAAGGCTTCGTCATAACGTTTTTTGATGGCTTTGCGACGTGCGGCGAATATATCCAGCTTTTTCAGCTGACTCTCGATCAGAGCCGCCTGCATATCGGTCATACGATAGTTCGGGGCCAGCGCGATCTGCTCATAATACCACGGGCCCTGGTCCGGATGTTCCATCTGCGTACGGTCGCGTGTGATCCCGTGCGCACGGTACAGCAGCAGTTTTTTATAATACTCCTCACTGTCGGTCAGCACCGCGCCGCCCTCGCCGCCGCAGATCGTCTTCACGGGGTGGAAGGACAGACAGGTCATGTCTGCAAAGGAGCCGTTCGGACGGCCCTTGTATTTTGTGCCGATGACATGGGCGCCGTCCTCGATATACACGAGATGGTGCTTCCGGCACAGTTCGATGAATCTGTCTTCCGGTACGGACTGTCCCGTAAAGTCGACCGCTACGACGGCTTTTGTCCTGTCCGTGATCTTCTTTTCGGCTTCGTCCGGATCCAGGTTGTAGGTGTTCTCATCAATATCGGCAAAAACAGGGCGCGCACCGCAGTACAGCGCACAGTTGGCCGACGCGGCAAAGGTCATCGGTGTCGTGATGACTTCGTCGCCTGGGCCTACGCCGGCTGCCATACAGGCTATGTGCAGGGCTGCCGTGCCGTTTGCGCAGAGCACCGCATATTTTGCTCCCGTCACTTCGCAGAGTTTCTTCTCACAGGAGGGGATCGCCGGGCCGCAGGTCAGGTAATCGCTGCGCAGAACCGCCTCCACCGCGTCGATATCGTCCTGGTCTATGTACTGGTGCGCATAGTAAAGTTTCGTATCACGAACGGGAATACCGCCTAAAATTGCAGGAATCTCCATCTTGCTTACCTCTTCAGTCCGGCTGTACGTGCTGCAGTCTCTTCCGGATCTCCTCGACGCTCAGCCACTCCGTATTGGTGCCCGAGGAATAGGAAAAGCCGTCGGGAACCGGCTTGCCGGCCAGATCGCGCACCTGTCTGTCGTTGTAGGCGATCTGCGGATAGACCACGAAATTCTTTTCAAATTCCAGCGTGTTCGGGGCGTCCTCTGTCGTGACCATAACTTCGTGGAGCTTCTCGCCCGGACGGATGCCGGTCTCGATCGTCTTTGCGCCGGGCAGCATGGCCTCTGCCAGATCCTTCACATAAAAGGACGGGATCTTGCTGATGAAGGTCTCCCCGCCGTGGCCGTCGGCCAGCGCGCGGATCACAAGCTCGACGCCCTGTTCGAGACTGATCCAGAAGCGGGTCATACGGTAATCCGTGATCGGAAGCGTCGTCTCGCCGTGGTCGATGAGGCTGCGGAAAAAGGGAATGACACTGCCGCGGCTGCCGGCCACGTTGCCGTACCGGACGAGGCAGAAACTGATATCCTTGTTCCCCGCATAGGCATTGGCCGCGATAAAGAGCTTGTCGGATACGAGTTTCGTGCCGCCGTACAGATTCACCGGATTCACGGCCTTGTCCGTGGACAGCGCCACGACCTTCTGTACGCCGCAGTCCAGACAGGCGTCGATCACATTCATGGCACCGCTGATATTCGTCTTGATCGCTTCGGCGGGGTTGTACTCGCAGGCGGGCACCTGCTTCAGGGCCGCCGCATGGATCACATAGTCCGTACCTTCCAGCGCCCTCTTCAGACGTTCCCGGTCGCGGACATCGCCGATGAAGAAGCGCAGTTTATCCGCATTTTTCCTGAAGATCTCCTCGTTGCTCATGACGAACTGTTTATATTCGTCGCGCGAATAGATGATGATCTTCTTTGGCTCATAATGCTCCAGGACATACTTCGTGAAGCATTTTCCGAACGATCCCGTACCGCCGGTAATGAGAATTGTTTTGCCGTTTATGATATCAGCCGACATAGTTCCTCCTTAAGGTGCAGGACAGCAGGTCTTGCATATGCCGTCCGGTGACTGTTCCGATTTTACACTTATACGAAGAGCATGGCAATCGTATGGAACAGGAAGGCCACGCCCCAGGCCACTGCACACTGCATGATGACCACAACGGCCGCTCCCCTGCGCGAGTGCAGCTCGGAGCGCACCGTGGAGATGGCGGCGATACAGGGTGTATACAGCAGGGTAAAGATCAGGAAGCTGACCGCAGCCAGCGGAGTAAAAAGTCCGGAAAGCGCTGCGGAAAGGCCTGACATATTGGTGTTCAGAAGAACGCTGAGCGTGCTGACAACCGCTTCCTTAGCGGTAAAGCCCGCGATCAGCGAGGTCGCGATGCGCCAGTCCCCGAAGCCGAGCGGCGCAAAAAGCGGGGCGATCAGTCTCCCGACCATCGCAAGGAGAGAAGCGGAGCTGTCCGTCACGACATTGAGGCGCGTGTCAAAGGTCTGCAGGAACCAGATGATCATGGTGGCTATGAAGATCGTTGTAAAAGCCCTCTCCAGAAAATCGCGGGCCTTCTCCCACAGGAGCTGTCCCACGTTTCTCGGCGAAGGCAGCCGGTAGTTCGGCAGTTCCATGACGAACGGCACCGGGTTGCCCCTGAACGCCGTCTTTTTGAGGACCAGCGCCACGAGAATTCCGGTGACGATACCGATGCCGTACAGCAGGATCATCATCAGCGCAGCGGTCTTCGGGAAAAAAGCTGCGCAGAACACAGCGTAGATCGGGATCTTGGCGGAGCAGCTCATAAAGGGCACGAGCAGGATCGACATCCTGCGGTCACGCTCCGAAGAAAGCGTCCTGGTCGCCATGATCGCCGGTACGGAACAGCCGAAACCTATGAGAAGCGGTACAAAGCTGCGGCCGGAAAGGCCGATATGACGAAGGCCGCGGTCCATGATGAAAGCAATGCGGGCCATGTAGCCTGTATCCTCCAGTATGGAGAGGAAGAAGAACAGTACGACAATGATGGGAAGGAAGGAAAGCACCGCTCCGACACCGGCAAAAGCACCGTCAATGATCATGCTGTGCACGACGGGGTTGATCCCGTATGCCGTCAGGCCCCTGTCCGCTGCCTGCGTCACGGCGTCTATCCCCAGTGAAAGCAGATCTGACAGCAGTTTGCCGAATACATTGAAGGTCAGGTAGAACACCAGGAACATGATACCGAGAAAACATGGGATCGCCGTGTATTTTCCGGTAAGCACCCGGTCGATCCTCATGCTTTGCCTGTGTTCTTTGCTCTCGTGCGCCTTCACGACAGACTGGCTCACTACGTTCTCGATGAACGCGTACCGCATGTCGGCAAGCGCCTCATTGCGGTCAAAACCGGTATCGTGCTCCATTTCGACGATGGAATGCTCGATCAGGTCCTGTTCGTTCTGGTCCAGTCCCAGTTTCCTGGTGAAGGAACTGTCGCCCTCGATGATCTTTGTCGCGCAGAAACGCGCGGAAACGTTTATTTTCTGGGCGTGATCCTCGATCACATGCGCAACCGCGTGGATGCAGCGGTGTACAGGCCCGGGTGCACAGAAGTCCATGACTGTGGGATATATGCGGTTCTCGGCCACATTCACCATCTGTGCGATCAGTTCGGATATGCCCTCATCCTTGACGGCACTGATCGGGATACAGGGTACGCCGAGACTCGCCGACATCTCCTTCACATTGACGCTGCCGCCGTTGCCGCGCACCTCGTCCATCATGTTCAGGGCAACGACCATCGGGATGTGCAGTTCAAGAAGCTGCAGCGTCAGGTAGAGATTGCGCTCGATGTTCGTCGCATCGACAATATTGATGATGCCGTCCGGGTGATTGTTGAGAATGAAATCCCTTGTTACGATCTCTTCGCTGGTGTAGGGCCTTATCGAATAGATCCCGGGCAGGTCCACTACCTGACAGTCCTTTTCGCCGCGGACATCGCCGATCTTCTGGTCGACCGTCACGCCCGGGAAATTGCCCACGTGCTGCCTGGAACCTGTAAGAACATTGAAAAGAGTCGTTTTTCCGCAGTTCTGGTTACCTGCCAAAGCAAAAATCATATATTGTCTCCCCCGGCGTTCTCCGCTGCAACATCTACAGGATCCGAAATCGTGATGTTCTTTGCATCAGAGGTCCGAAGCGTCAGCTCGTATCCGCGGATCAGGATCTCAAGCGGATCCCCGCTGGGAGCGGTCTTCTGCAGCGTAACGCGGGTCCGCGGGATCAGTCCCATATCCAGGAGATGAAGACGCAGCGCGCCCTTTCCCCCGACTGCCGTAATAACAGCGCTCTGTCCTGTCTTCAACTGGTCAAGAGTCAATTCCAAAGCCTCCGTGATCCTGCACAGGCGTATTCTTACGCCCTGCTTTTCATATGTTTTGCATAATAATCCCGTATCCTGTCGCAGGTGTCGTCGCTGATGTCGTGCTCGATGCGGCACGCTTCGTCCGAAGCCGTCTTTTTGTCAACGCCGAGGGAAAACAGCACCTTTTCAAGCAGCCTGTGGCGGCCGTAGATCTTCTCGGCGATGGCCCGGCCCGCCGCCGTCAGAGTGATGAAGCCTTCCCTGTCGACCTCGATGCAGCCCTTTTCACGCAGTTTTTTCATGGCAACACTGATGCTGGGTTTGGAATAATTCATTTCATTGACAATGTCAATAGAGCGCACCCGCCCCAGCCGTTCGCTGAGGATCAGGATGTTCTCCAGATAGTCTTCGGACGATTCGTGAATGGTCATGCCTTTCCTTTCGCCTGTTAAAATTCTAGGATCAGCGCTGCGTACGGAGGAAGCGGGATATCGATATACTGGTGACGGTAATCGCATTCACCGGTCTTTGCCGTAAACGTTCCGGGAAGGTCAAAGTCTTCCGTATTGCCGTACATCTTCGTCGCGCTGTTGAGGATCAGTTTGTACTTTCCTTTTTTAGGCACGCCGATCCGGAAGTCGTCCCGCCTCATCGGCGTCATGTTCAGGATAAACAGCAGACATCTTCTGTCTTTCTTGCACCTGCGGAAAAAGCTGTAGATGCTGCGGTCCTTGTCGTCTGCATTGAGCCATTCAAAACCGGCCCAGTCGTTGTCGATCTCCCAGAGGCAGGCGTATTTATTGTAAATATCCAGAAGCTTCTCTGAATAATGCTGCATTCCGGAATTCAGCGGATTCTCGAGCAGGAACCAGTCCAGCTCGCGCGCTTCGCTCCACTCTCTCTCCTGTCCGAATTCCTGGCCCATAAAGAGCAGTTTTTTGCCCGAATGTCCGAGCATGTACGCATAGCCTGCGCGCAGATTGGCATACTTGTCCGTCTGGTAGCCCGGCATTTTTTCGACCATGGAACACTTGAGGTGCACCACCTCGTCGTGTGACAGGGGAAGAATGTAGTTTTCCGCATTGTTATAACTCATTGCAAACGTCATGGAGTAGTGGGAACCGCTGCGCATGACCGGATCCAGCTTCATGTATTCGCAGAAATCGTGCATCCATCCCATGTTCCATTTGAACGAGAAGCCCAGGCCGTCGTCCTCGACTCTGCCTGTGACCTTGGGCCACGCCGTGGATTCCTCGGCTATGGTCGCAAACCCCGGGTAAGCGCGGTGCAGAACGGAATTCAGATGCTTGAAGAATTCGATCGCCTCAAGGTTCTTGTTGCCGCCGAATTTATTGGGCAGCCACTGTCCGTCTTTCTTGCCGTAATCCAGGTAGAGCATCGAAGCCACGGCATCCACGCGGATGCCGTCGATATGGTAATCGCGGATCCAGTAGAGCACATTGGCAATGAGGAAATTCTTGACCTCCGGCTTTCCGAGATTGAAGATCCGCGTGCCCCAGTCGGGATGCTCTCCGCGCCTCGGATCCGGATCTTCATAAATGCAGCGTCCGTCAAAACGCGCAAGGCCGTGCGCGTCCGGGCAGAAATGCGCCGGGACCCAGTCGAGGATCACACCGATCCCGTTGGCGTGCAGTTTGTTTATCAGGTACATGAGATCCTTGGGGCTGCCGTAACGGGCGGTCGGCGCATAATAGCCGGTCACCTGGTATCCCCAGGAGCCGTCGAAGGGATGTTCCAGAATCCCCATCAGTTCAACGTGCGTGAACTTCATCTGCTGCAGGTAATCGACGATCCTGTCCGCAAACTCCCTGTAAGTATAGAAGCCGTCGCCCCCGTCCGGATGTTTCATCCAGGATCCGATATGGCACTCGTAGATCGCCATCGGAAGTGCGTTCAGGTCCTTGCCGGCACGTTCCTCCATCCACTTCGAATCCGACCAGCGAAAACCGCGCAGATCCGTTGTTTTGCTTGCCGTTCCCGGTCGAAGTTCGGCTGCGTTCGCGTATGGATCCGCCTTGTAGAGTTTTTCGCCGTCCGGCCCCGTGATGAGATATTTGTACAGCTGTCCCGCCTGCACACCCGGAATAAACAGGGCCCAGATCCCACCCTGTCCGACTTTTGCCATTTCATGCTGCGTTTCATTCCAGCCGTTGAATTCGCCGATGACATGTACTGTCTCGGCATTCGGAGCCCACACGGCAAAATAGTAGCCGTCCGTCCCGTTCTCCTTGGACGGATGCGCACCGAGCTTGCAGTAGATATCGTAATGCGTCCCCTGCCCGAACAGATAGCAGTCCATGTCCGAAATGGTGATCCTGGATCTGACTGCCGGTTTGGATGCTGCTATTTCGATCTCGTTCCGTTCCTTGTTCCCTGCTTTGCTTTTTTCGGTATCTGACATGTACAAGCCGCCTCTCTGTCAGTTCTGTCCAGCTCAGTGTGAAAAGTCCTGCTCGCGGATGATCAGACGGTCGTCTTCGTCATACCGTTTGCGGAAGAGCCCGTCCATCATATGTCCGGGTGTCTTCTTCTCCGCCCATGAAATTGCCTCGTCCACAATGCCTCTGGCTTCCTCGACCGTCACATGATGGTCGATCGTCTGCAGTGCCGAGATCCTTGTATGGAGTGCCAGCACGCCCATCGGGTCGATGAAGCAGTCCTGCCGCTCTGCATAGTGCTGTGCCACTTTTACAAGCTCGTCGTCGCTCAGCGCCTGGATATCGATGCGTGAGGTGAAGTTCTTCTGCAGCTGCGCGAAGTGGCGGATAAAGTGGTCCATGTTCTTGCGGTTGTCCGTCAGAATGACGATCAGGCCGCGGTCTTCCTTTTCCAGTTCCCTGTGCAGCTGTTCGGCGCTTTCGTTGGAGAGCAGCGAACAGTGCTCAATGATCAGGCCGCCGTTGCTGATCCGCGAAATGTAACTGTCCACACCCTTGCGGTTCACGGACTCGCTGCTGGCGATCGCCACTTTGCCGGAAAAATTGCTGTCGGTCAGCTTGATGTCCCGCAGCAGCGCCTTGGCCAGGTCCTGGCACCCGGACCCTTCGTCGCCGGTGATCAGGACATTGCCCGTAAAGGATGCCAGGCTGATGTTGTCGATCGTACGCAGAAGCTGCGCCCTTGTGTTTCTTTCATGCATAAACGGCCCGAACAGCCTGCGCTGTTCCTGGCTCATGGCATGGATCTTCTCTGCTTCCTCTTTCCGGCGCGCGTCATCTGCCTGCTTTTCCGGATCGAAAGGCTTCTGCTCTTCCTCGGCTGCCTTTCCCGCATCCTTCTTCGGTTCTTCTTCGGCCTGCGGCTCTTCCTCGGGCTGGGGTTCTTCCTCGGGCTGGGGTTCTTCCTCGGGCTGGGGTTCTTCCTCGGGCTGCGGCTCTTCCTCGGGCTGCGGTTCTTCTTCAGGCTGCGGTTCTTCCTCATACTGAGGTTCTTCTGCGGGCTGCGGCTCTTCTTCATACTGAGGTTCTTCTTCAGGCTGCGGCTCTTCTTCGACCGCGGGTCTCACCGGTGCAGACTTTGCCGCTGCAGGGGCAGGTTTTACCGGTGCGGGTGCAGGTCTCACGGGAGCCGGCGCGGGCTTTGCCGCCGCGGGTGCAGGTTTTTCTGCCGCAGGGGCAGGCTTTGCGGGAGCCGGCGCGGGCTTTGTCGCTGCGGATGCAGGCTGCTCTGCCGCAGGCGCTGACTTAACGGGAGCCGGCGCGGGCTGCTCTTCCTCCTGGGACGTCTCCAGTACAAGCTGCGCGATCTGCTGCGTTTCGGAAAGCTCTTCCTGTTTGCGGGCGGGTACTGTCGTATCCGTGAAAACATCGCGCCCGTCCCTCACCGTTCCGCCGACTGCCTTTGCAACAGCGGGCTTTACGGCACCGGGTGCCAGGATATCTTCCTCACGGTCTTCCTTCTTACGCGGCGCGCTCTGCACGGCAGGCTGCTTCGCGGCAGGGAGTTCTTCTTCCGACCACTCCTCTGTCTCGGAAGTTTCTTCCTGTGCAGGCGCTGCTCCTGCCAGTTCTTCTTCGCTTAGTTCCTCTTCGGGCTGCGGTTCCTCTTCGGGCCGCATCTCCTCTTCAGGCTGCGATTCCTCTTCGGGGTACTCCTCTGCCGGCTCATTACCCTGCAGTTCTTCCTCAACATCGCTGCGGTCCCAGGTGCGCGTTGCGGACGAGCGGTCGCGGATCAGAGAATCGGGGATCCCGGTGCCGTCCGGAGACAGGCTGACCCCTGCCGTCCTGGCGATCTCGACCTGCCGGCGTTCGTTGTTCGTCATGCCGTCCGACAGCGGACTGCCTCCCGGCTTGACCTGACTGTAACGGGCCGTTCTCTGTTCTTCCTCGTATTCACGCTCTACTTCTTCCAGGGCGCCGTGCTTTGCCGTCTGGGCAAAGCGCGCAAAGATCGGCCCCGTGTTCTCGATCATCGCGCGGCGCGTCTCTTCAAGCTGCTGTTTTGTCCTCTCTTCGAGGGTCTGGTTCCAGGCGTCATCCACCGCCTTCGGGATCGTCCCGAAGATCTCTTCCGTCGCACGCTTGACGGCAGCGGACTGTTCCGGCATGACCATGGAATACTGGCCGTCTGTTTCCTGTGCGATCCTGCCATCGTAAATATGGCTGGCAGAGACTGCATGGCGCGGTGCCTGCGGAGCCGGTGCCTGCGCCGCAGAACCTGCCGGAGCGGGAGCGGCCGCGGTGCGTCTTTCCTCGCGGATATCTCTGGCCTCGGAACGGGCCGCGTCATATTCCCTGCTGACCGCCGGTTCGTCCGTGATCTCTGGCTTCTGCGGAATGTCGAAGCCGTTCTGGAATTCCTTGCGTACCTCTTCCGCCTTCGCTTCGCGCTCCGCCTCCTGCGTGTCGGCGTCGGGTTCCCTGCTGATAATGTCCTTCAGGCCTTCGGCAACGGCAGACTGCAGGTTCACGGTATTGACCATGTTGTCATCCATCGGCTTTACATGGATGTCATCGCCCACCTGTCCCTGTTCGGCAAGTCCCGTGAGCTGGGCGGATTCATCGACCATACGCCCGATGCCGATCGCCTCGCGGGCAGGAGAAACGGTACCGGCATTGTCCCTGCGGACCGGCGCGGCTTCGGGTGCTGCGGGTGTCCCTGCCGCATTGGCGGTAAGGCCGGCATAAACTGCCTGCTGTTCCTGTGTGAGCGGGCTGTGGATCTTCTTCAGCTCGAGAGCCTGTTTTGTCCAGCGTGTCACAGGACCCGCCGCCAGCTGGTCGCAGAGTTCATCGCAGCGCGAATAAAGACCCACGCGGCTGCAGAGGGTGGCCAGTTCGTACACCCACTTTTCGCGGTAGACCTTCTTCTTGTATTCTTCGAGGACAGCTATCCTCTCTTCCAGACTGACGTTCTGGGCTTCGTAGAGTTTGTACTGAAGGATCAGGCGGTTGGGATCTCTCGGGGCGATCTTCATGTATTCCGTATAAAACTGCATGGCACGGACATATTCATCCAGCTGCAGTTCGATATCACACATGGCGTAGATGATCTGCGGATTTTCCGGCTCCCTGTTGTATGCCAGAAGCAGCGTATCGCGGCTCTCCAGCGTACGCCCGTTCACCTTGTACAGGTCGCTGATCATGCAAAGTGTTTTGACGCTCTTGACATGGGTCCAGTCGATCGTGTCCGCGATCTGCAGGGCCTGCTGAAACTGTTTCCCGGCGATCAGTGTCTTGATGTCATCAAGACATACCTTATATTCATACTTGTCCAAAGCAGCCTCCGGTTCGGAACGTTCACCGTGGCGGGAAGTCCCGATATGCAATTAAGATCGGACAGTTGCCGACGGCTGCGGCACAGCCCGGATTACTTATTAAAATAGGTTCAGAATATCTGACTTAGTGTACCATAACCATATATTCATGTCAAAGAACATACGTTTCTCAAAACAGCAGGAAAAGCGCTGATTTCAGGCCACTTTACAGGCTTCTTCGAAGTTCCTCCGAAAACGCCGCAAACTGTCCGAGAGAAAGATTTTCCCCCCGTACCGCTGCCGGCTGTCCTATGGTCTGCAGGGCATTTTCCACCGCGGCGCGCGGGACCTGCAGCCGTCTGCCGTCGACCGTGAGGCCGTTCATAACACCGTTGACAAGTGTTTTGCGGCGCTGGTTGAAGGACGCGCGGATCACCGCGAAAAGGAACCTTTCATCGGCTTTCACGGGCGGGGCACCGAAGGCCTTCAGGTTCAGTACCGAGCTGACGACGCCGGGCCGCGGGATAAAACAGGAAGGCTGCACGTCAAGCACCTTTTCGGGCCTGCAGTAGTAATCCACCGCCAGCGTGAGTGCCCCGTAGTCTTTGCTGCCGGGAGAGGCACAGATGCGGTCGGCCACCTCTTTCTGCACCATGATGGTAATGCTGTCAAAGCAGCCGCGTTCGGCAAGCAGCTGCATCAGGATCGGCGTCGTAACATAATAAGGCAGGTTGGCGACGCACTTGAGCGGCCGTCCGCAGCCGCAGCGGTCCGCCAGTTCCTTCATGTCAAGCTTCAGGACGTCGTTCCAGATGACCTCCACATTCCCATGGCCGGCCAGCGTCTCCGCGAGCACGTCCTTCAGGCTTTCGTCGATCTCTACGGCCACGACGCTGCGTGCGGCGGAAGCAAGAATCCCGGTCATGGAACCGATCCCCGGGCCGATCTCCAGCACACAGTCATCCGGCCCTATACCGGCGGCGGCGACTATGGCATGCACCACATTGGCATCGATGAGGAAATTCTGACCGTAGCGCTTTCTGGCTCTGATCCCGTATTTGTCAAGTATCCGCAGGGTCTCGCCCGGCGTGCAGAGTTCCGGCATATTGTTCATTCTCCGTTCTTTTTGATTTATGTATGATCAGGGCAGCCTGTACAGCCGCTTTGCATTTTCACAGGTGCGGGCGATCACTTCCTCCGGCGCCATTCCTTTCAGTTCCGCCACGGCCTGTACGACAAGCGGCAGGTACAGCGAGGAATTCCGCTCGCCGCGGTGCGGCTCCGGCGCCATGTACGGACAGTCCGTCTCCAGTACGATCCTGTCGGCGGGCAGCCGTATGACGGTCTCTTTCAGCCTGCGGGCATTTTTGAACGTCACGACGCCGCCCACGCCGATCATCCAGCCCATGCTGCAGTATTCCTCCGCCTGTTCCGGGCTGTAGGAATAGCAGTGGATCACACCGGCGGGAGGCCCGCCGGCCGCCGGCTGCGGACCGTACTGCCGGAGGATCTCCATCGTATCGGCTGCCGCGTCGCGGGAATGAATGATGACCGGCCTGTCATAGCGGCGGGCCAGGCCGAGCTGCCGGATGAACCATTCCTTCTGCAGGTCGCGCGAGGGCGTTTCCCAGTGGTAATCCAGCCCGATCTCTCCGACTGCCACGGTCTTCGGCTGCCGCAGCGCCGCACCGATAAGTTCCGCATCGTCTTCCGTCAGTTCCCCGCATTCCGAAGGATGCACGCCGGCAGCCGCATAAAAGACCGGATATGCCGCAGCGAGGGCAATGCACTCGGAAATGCTCGGGAGTGTGGAAGCCACATTGACGGCACAGCCGACGCCTGCTTCGGTAAAGCGCCCGACGATCGCATCGACCTCTCCCGCAAAGGCGGGGTCGTCATAATGCGCATGTGTATCAAAAATATAAGAATTTGCCTGCTTCATATTTACGATTATATCTTGTCAAAAGGAAAACGGTATATTATAATAACGATTGCGCTTTGAAAAAGGCCGATATCTTCTGAAATATGCGCTTTTAGCTCAGTTGGTAGAGCACCTGACTCTTAATCAGGGTGTCCAGGGTTCGAGTCCCTGAAGGCGCACGAGGGGCACTGTTTTTGCGGTGAATATCCGTGGGGACGGTGTTCTTTTTTTGTCGCAAAAAAAGGACAGGTCCCGTTCCCGCAGAGGAAAGGGACCTGTCCCGGAAGATCCGGATCACAGTTTGAACAGGGTACTCAGGATACCGCGGCCGAGACTGGCGCCGAGATTTCCTCCCAGTGTTTTGCCGAAGGTGCCGAAATTGCTGCCCAGAGCTCTTCCGACCTGTCTGCCGATCGTACCTGTCACAGAACCGGCTACCGATTTGGCTGCGCGCTTCGTGGCAGTTTTCGCATGCTGTTCTTCCCTGGCTTTTGCCTTCTCCTGCGCGGCTTCTTCCTTTGCCTGCAGTTTATCCGCAGCGGCTTTCTCCTTGTCTGCTTCGACAGCCGCCGCTTCCTGCTGCTGTTTTGCCTCCTCCTCAAGCCCTCTCCGCTTCAGGAATTCATATGCGGAATCACGGTCTGTGGCGGCTGCGTATCTGGTGTACAGGACGCTGCTCTTTATCGCGCGGTCACGGTCGGAATCGGTAATGGCACCCATCTGGCTCTGCGGCGGCAGGATCGCAACTTTCTGCGAAATGCCGGGCATGCCCTTTTCATCAAGGAACGAAATGACTGCCTCGCCTGTCCCCAGGTTCATCAGTGTCTCAAATGTATCGAAAGCGGGGTTCTCACGGAACGAATCCGCCGCCGCCCTGACAGCCTTCTGCTCCAGCGGGGTATACGCATGCAGCCCGTGCTCGATCTTGTTGCCGAGCTGTGCCAGCACATCGTTCGGGATATCGCGCGGGTTCTGCGTGATGAAGAAAATGCCGACGCCCTTGGAACGGATCAGTTTGACGACCTGCCCGATCTTGTCAAGGAGCACCTTCGGAGCATCGTTGAAAAGCAGATGCGCCTCGTCGAAGAAGAACACCATCTTCGGCCTGTCGAGGTCGCCTACTTCCGGCAGTGTCTCAAACAGCTCGGACATCATCCAGAGCAGGAATGTGGAGTAGAGCGTCGGTTTGTTGATCAGGCTCTCGGAATCCAGGATGTTGATCATCCCGCGGCCGTCAAGTCCCGTCGTAAACCAGTCGTTGACCGCCAGCGCGGGCTCGCCGAAGAATTTATCGCCGCCGTCCAGTTCAAGAGTGCTGACCGCGCGCTTTATGACGTCTACGGACGCACTGGAAATATTGCCGTAATTGTCCTTGTACTGGGCGGCATTTTCCTGCACATAGTTCAGCATCGCCTTCAGGTCCTTGGTATCGTCCAGCAGCATGCTGTTGTCATCCGCGATCTTGAATACGATGGTCAGGATCTGTGACTGCGTTTCGTTCAGGCCCAGGATACGGCCGAGGAGCAGCGGTCCCATTTCGGAGATCGTGGTGCGCAGCTGCAGGCCCTTTTCGCCGTAGATGTCCCAGTAAGTCACCGGATACGCCTTATAGGCGAAACCCGCTGCCGCAAGCCCGAACTTCTCGATGCGCTTCTGCATGTCAGGGCTGTCCGTGCCGGGGTTTACCATACCGGCGAGGTCGCCCTTCACATCCGCCAGGAACACCGGGACACCGGCATCACTGAAGGATTCGGCAAGTACCTTGAGAGTGACTGTTTTGCCTGTGCCGGTCGCGCCGGCGATCAGGCCGTGACGGTTCGCCATCGAGGGAAGTATGTACTGATCCTGTCCGTCTGCCGTCTGCGCGATCCAGATCTTACCGTCCTTGAACATCTGCGTTCCTCCTCAATATGGTGTCGTGGATTACCGGGCAACCGGTCACTCTATTACTTTCACCCAGCCTTCGGGAGCTTCGATCCTGCCCATCTGGATGCCTGTGAGCGTGTCATACAGCTTCTGCAGCACCGGTCCCATCTTTACCTGATTGTCGGCAAAACTGATGATGTTGTCGTGATCGTTGATCCTGGCCACAGGCGAGATCACCGCGGCGGTCCCGCAAAGACCCATCTCCCTGAAATTGCCGACTTCACTGAGCAGAACTTCTCTCTCGGTGACCTTGATGCCGAGATAATTCTGCGCGACGTACACGATGGAACGTCTCGTGATGGACGGCAGTATGCTGTCCGACTTCGGCACGACCAGGTTGCCGTCCGCGTCGACGAAAATTGCATTGGCGCCGCCGGTCTCTTCGATCTTGGTGCGTGTCGCGGGATCCAGGTAAATGTTTTCCGAATAGCCTTCGTTGTGCGCAGTGACGATCGCGTGCAGGCTCATGGCATAGTTCAGTCCTGCCTTGATGTTCCCTGTGCCGCGCGGTGCCGCGCGGTCAAAATCGGATACCTTGATGGCGATCGGCTTTGCGCCGCCCTTGAAATACGCACCCACCGGCGTCGTGAAAATACGGAACTGATAGTCATCCGCCGGTTTTACGCCGATCACGGGGCTGATTCCGAACATATAGGGACGAATATACAGCGTCGCACCGTAGCCGTATGGCGGTACCCATGCCGCGTTGGCCTTAACGACCTCAACAACCGCCTGTACAAATTTTTCCCTGTCAAAAGGAGGCATTTCGAGACGCAGTGCGGAATTGTACATTCTGTCCGCATTCAGATCCGGGCGGAAGCAGACGATGTGCCCGTCTTCCGTGGTATATGCCTTCAGGCCTTCAAAGACAGACTGCGAATACTGCAGGACTCCTGCACACTCGCTCATGACGATGTCTGCATCCTCTATGAGGCCGCCTCTGTCCCAGCTCCCGTTCCTGTAATTGCAAACATAGCGCTTGTCGGTCTTGATATAGCCGAAACCGATCTCGCCCCATTTCACATCTTTTTTCTGCATTGTTCCGCTCCTCCTTGACTGTTTTCTGAAAAATATACAGAGAATATTATAAAACCGTTATCCGTAAAATTCCATATATTCTTCAGAGGGGCGGAACGCTGCGGTCCCGGATGCTCAGGGCATGATGCGTATATCGAGGTCTACCCGGCCGCCGATCCCGTCGACGCTGCCTTTATCGGAATACTGCCACATGCCGAAAACATAGGGATAGGAAACGGGATTTGAATAGTCGGCGATCCAGGTCGCGTAATTGCCGGTCCTGGACATGTCGAGCATCTCGCTGAAGGTGCGATTGTATCCGTAGATCATCGGCGTGTACCCGGCTTCCCGGATGATCGTGCAGAAGCGCAGCGCACACTGTGTAAAAACATCCGTCGTGACATTCTTTGTCCTGCCGGAGTCCGACTCCGCAGGCTCCATGTCAACGGCGACCGGGCCGGTGATCTTTTTCCCGGCGATCTGCTCCAGTACGAAGGCTGCTTCTTCCTCCGCTTCCGCAACGCTGACCGCCTGCGAATAAAAATACACGCCGGCTTCAATGCCGTTTTGAACGGCACCGCGCACGTTCTCTTCATAATATTTGTCCACGGCGAGCCCGCCGCTCGTCGTTCCCCGCCGGCCGACCCGTATCATGGCGAATTTCACGCCGGCTGCGGCCACTTTGACCCAGTCGATGCTGTTCTGGTGCTCCGAGACATCGATCCCGTATGTACCGGAAATATAGGGATCCGCACCCGTATAGTGCAGGATCCCGTTTTCATCCTGCGTAAAATCCGTTTTGGAAAAAGAATTGGTAAGATCTCCGCCGTAGGCACTGGTATCGATCGACTCCTCCGCGGTGCCGGACCGTTCGATGCGCACAAGGGCCATGACCACGGCCGCGACCAGTGCTGCCGCAGCAGCTGCGGCCGCAAGATACGGCAGGTATCGGCGTACTTTCTGCAGAAACTGCCCGGGCATCTTCATAAGCTGCCCTTTCCATTCCTGCCCCTGCGTTCGGCACGCACGCGGATATGATGATCCTCCCGGAACTGTGCGATCGTGGCCCGTCCCGCATCCGTGACGGGTTTTATCCACTTTCCGGAATAGAGATGGCGCTGCATGATCAGATAGCGTATCGGCTCATCCACATAGCAGAGTGCAAATACCATAAGGAACGGGGCGTGCAGGACAAAGTTCGCAACATAGACACAGGGCAGCAGCAGCGTATACATGAAGGTGATCTCCATGACAGAGCCGAAAGCGGCGTCCCCTGCCGAACGGAACGTGTCGTTCTGCACCCAGTTGCCCATACGG
Organism: Lachnospiraceae bacterium; assembly: GCA_022652545.1. Lineage (GTDB taxonomy): Bacteria > Bacillota > Clostridia > Lachnospirales > Lachnospiraceae > CAG-791. The sequence continues at coordinate 18,172 of JALCRM010000012.1, read as the reverse complement.
ATAACCGCCATCACACCGTAGACCGCAAGGATCTGCGTCCCGACGCGGAACGACTCTCCCTGCAGGCTCATTGCGTGCAGGATGGGCGAATGGAGGGCAAACAGCAGAAGGCAGGCCACGGCTATGATGCCGCTGCACATATAGACCAGCCTGACGGCGCGGGCGTAGGCAGTTTCGTGGTCGCCCTCGCCCACCTTTTTACCGACCAGCACCGAGGAAGCATTGGAGAAGCCGCTGAAGAACGCGATCACGATGCCTTCGAGCGTACGGAAGACCGCGACCGCGGCAATGACCGCCGTCGTCTGGCGGCCCAGCACCACGTTGATCAGCATGTTGCCGACGCCGATCAGGAACTCATTGCAGATAATGGGAAAACACTTCCGCAGATATTCAGCCACAAAAGCGCGTGTCCAGCGGAAGTGCCTGCGGACGTCCAGAAGATAGGGCACCCCGCGCTTCCGCGTCATGGCCACAATGACCAGAACATTGACGGCGGAGGCAATGACTGTACCGATCGCCGCACCGCGCGCACCCATCCTCGGAAAGCCTAACTTGCCGAAGATCAGGATGTAATTGATCGTAAAATTGGTGACGACCGAGGCGATGCCGCCCGCGAGCGGTATGCGCACGCGTTCGATGCAGCGCAGCATCGCGCTCATCGCCATCGCGAGGATCTGCAGCGGATAGGAAAGGGCCACGAGCCTCAGATACGGAACGCCCAGCAACCTGATCTCCGCCTTATCTGTATAGATATGCAGTACTGCATCCGGAAAGCACAGGGCTGCCACGGTAAAAATGACCGCCACGCACGACATGAAGGTCAGCGTTATCCCATAAGCCCTGCGGATGCCGTCCCCGTTCCCGGCGCCCCAGTACTGTGCAAAAAACAGCATGCCTCCGCCGACAAAGCCCCAGTAGCAGGAAAACATAAGGGAGGAAAACTGGGCGCAGAGTCCTACGGCTCCCACGGTATCGGAACCGAGGGAGGCCAGCATGATCGTATCTACCATACTGCCGGTCGTCGTCAGCAGGTTCTGCAGGGCGATCGGCACTGCCAGCACAGCTACGCTGCGGATAAAGTCTTTCCAATCAAATTTCTTTCCGGAAACCAAACTGTCCTTTCTCCGGCGTCAGCTGCGTAGGTACACTCCGGCAGCCTGCGGCAGTCTCAGCGGCCCAGGCCTCTGTCAAGCGCTGCCTTCACACCCGCACGGATGGCGTCTTCCCCGTCTCCGGGGCTGCATTCGTAGACCTTTTCCCCGTCTGCAAACAATGCCGGCACGTGGTAATAATCGTATTTCTCCGCCACCTGCGGCTGTTCATTCTCTTCCACCATATCGACCTTTACGGCCGCATATGCCGGATCGTTCTTCAATTCCGCCAGCGCCGCGAGCGCCTTTCTGCAATAGGGACAGCCTTCCAGATAAAACAATCTGATATCGCTCACAGGATCATACCTCCTTCGGTCTCATGTCCCGGGGACAGCCTGCGCCGTTCCCGATACCCTTTTTTCTTTATGCTATAATGGTATCAGTTTTCGGTTGCATTCACAAACCTTTGAAAGGAGAATCAGAAAAATGGACATTCAGGCAGAAGCCAAGAAAGTCATCAGTAAAATTGCAGGCGATCCTTCTTTGATCTCCGGTTTCCAGAGCGATCCCACAGGGACCGTGAAAAAGATCGTGGGTGAGGCCGTTTCCGAGAAGGATCTCGGCGCCATCGTTGCGGAAGTCAGGAAAAACGGGCTCAATGCGGCCGGCGCATCGGGAGCTGCAGGTATTCTCGGCGGACTCTTCAAGTAATACCGGGGCAGCGGTCAGTTCCGGTCCCTTGCGGCACCCTTCGTTCCTTAAAGAACGTTGGTGTCGCATTTTTTTAATTCATCGATGTAGATGCCGGCGAGGGTGCTGATCGTACCGCCTTTGCGGCGGATATAGCCGATGTGCATGATCTTGTCCGATTTGAGCGGCACGGCCCTGTACCCGTTCCCGTTCAGGTCTTCGCAGAGGATACCGGAACAGAGGGTGTACCCGTTGAGGCCCAGCATCAGGTTGAGGAACGTCGCGCGGTCGCTGGCCTTGATGATCTGACGGTAATGCCAGGTACTGTAGACCTCTTCGGAAAGGTAAAAGGCCTCTCCCTCCCCCTGGTAGAACGACAGGCAGGGATATGGCGTCAGGTCTTCAAGCGCTATGCTCTTCCTGCCGGCCAGCGGATGGCCGGCCGAAAGGAAAACAAAGGTCCGGCAGGCAAAGAGCTCCGTGAACTCCAGTCCGTTGTCGTCAAAGATCTTCAGCAGGATGTCGCGGTTGAAATCGTCGAGATACAGGATGCCCAGCTCGCTCTTGTAGCTGCGCACATTTTCAATGATCTCGGCGGTGCGGCATTCGTAGATGGTGAAGGCATACTCGTCGAGCGAGAACTGTTTTGCCATTTCTATGAAGGCCTTCACCGCAAACGTGTAATGCTGGGAAGATACGCCGAAGCTCTTGCGGCTCTCTTTCCGGAGTATGAACTTCTCCTCGGTCAGCCTGTACTGGTTGACGATCTGCCTCGCATAAATAAGGAATTCCTCGCCCTCCGGCGTCGCCGAGACACCGCGGTTCGTGCGGCGGAAAAGCGGCTGCCCGATCTCTTCCTCAAGGTTTCGTACGCTCGCCGAAAGACTCGACTGCGACAGGAACAGCGTCTGCGCCGCCCTGTTCATCGAACCGCATTCTGCAATTGTCACTGCATAGATCATCTGCTGCAGGGTCATTTTCTTTCTTTCTTTCCTACACGGGATGCCGGATGGCTTTGTGTACCTTTCTCGTAAATGCCGGTGCCGCCGTAAGAAGCGTCAGATAAAGGCGGTCCTTTGCGGTCAGAAAGGGATTCCTCCACGTATCTGCAAAGTGGCTGCGCAGATACCCCAGCACGTTCCTGTAAAACACATTGTCCGCTCGCATGTCTGCGATCGGTACGTGCAGCAGGTAATCGAGCCGCTCGTACAGGCCGAAGCGCCGCGCCGCCGTCCGGAGCGCCGGATACCCAGGAACGATCCTGCTCTCCACATAGTCGGCGTGGTCCACAATGTCCATGCAGGATCTGGAAAAACAGGATGCGTCCGCCCGCCTTGTCGCCGATCCTGCGCGGTGCACCACATGATAGCCTGCCTTCGGGATGAGCAGCACCCCGCCGGTATCCGGCAGCATCTGCATGTGCAGCAGAAAATCCTCTCCCATCACGCCTTCGGGGAAAGGGTGTGCCAGCAGCAGCTTACGCGGTACCAGTTTCGTACAGAACGAGGAGTCTCCCGTATACAGCAGCAGACTCTCCATGAAGTGCTCCGGGTCCACGAGCCGGCTATGCTCGGGCAGAGGCAGTGCGGCAGGCAGCGGCCTGCCTCCCTCGTCCTCTTCCTCGCGCCCGGCCTGTACCAGGAAACTGCCGCTGCCGGTTTTTTCCCGCTGTACCGTATACGCCGCCAGCAGGCTTTCGTACATGTCCGCCTCGATATAGTCGTCGGAATCCACAAAGCCGACCAGTTCCGCGGATGCTGCCTGCACACCCGCATTGCGGGCCGTGGAAGCACCCCCGTTCTCCTTGTGGAGGACCTTTACCCTGGCATCGCTGCCCGCGATTTTCTGCGCAAGCGACAGGCTGCCGTCCGCGGAGCCGTCGTCCACGAGCAGGATCTCTATGTTCTGCAGCGTCTGCTTCTGTATGGAACCGGCGCTGCGCAGCAGATATTTTTCTGCGTTATAGACCGGTACGATGACCGAGATGACAGGCTTTCCCATTTTTCCTTCCATGTGAGCAGCCGATGCGTTCTCCGGCACCGATGCTGCGGTTTCCTTCTACTTCAGTTCCGGTACGTTCATGTACGGCCTGATGATCCTTGCCCTGCTGAGCGGGCCCTCATCCGGGCACTCGAACGGATGGCCGGCCGGATCAAGAATATGCTCCGAAAAAGCCGTAAGGCGGTCTGCCGCCGTCTCCGCATTCCACAGATCGCGGATCGTGGCGTAGGCAGCTTCCCCTATGGCACGGCGCCTGTCCGGATGGTCGCAGAGCCAGTCCGCCCCGGCAAGGAAGTCCTTTTCATCTTCGCCCCGGTAGATCACGCCGTTCACGCCCTGCCGGATGAGACTGGGCACGGCGCCCGCCTCCGAGCCTGCCACTACGGCGCAGGCGCTGTTCATCGCCTCGCTTACGACAGCCCCCCACCCTTCCAGGTGGTTGCTCGTAAACAGGAAGATCTGGGCACGTTCCATGTATGCGCGCACTTCCTGCGGCGGAAGAAAGCCCAGGAACGCGACGCTGTCTGAGACGCCGCTCTGCCGGGCCTGTTCGCGGAGTGCCTGCTCCGTATCCCCGCTGCCGATCATGTCGAGGTGAAAGGCAATGCCTCTTGCCTTCAGATGTTCCGCCAGCTTCAGGGCATATTCCGGATGCTTGAGGGCAAGAAAACGACCGGCCCAGAGGATGCGCAGTTTCCCGTCTTCCTCAGCCTTGAAGGTCTTCAGCTGTGTATCCGTATAGGTGCGCAGCGGCGGAAAATATCCCCAGCTGTACATTTTGCCCGGATAGGCGCGGAGCAGGGCAAAATCGGAGGCAGTATAGGCGCCCGCACAGAGCAGGTAGCAGTCGCTGCCGCGCCATTTGATGTGTTCGCTGTATTTATGCAGGAGTCCCCGCGGAGAGACTGCCTTCCACTGTCCCTCCCTGTACAGCCGCTCGCTTTCGCGGATCACCGGCCGGCCGCTTTCAAGGCGCTTCTGTTCGAGATCCATGCGCTCCGTCCAGCCGAAGAGGACGATATCGCTCTGTTCTATGAGCCGTTCGCCGGCCGCTTCGTCATCGTACAGACAGGAAACATACGGCAGCTCCGAAAGGTCCACACCCCAGCCCATCCTGCGGCGCTCCTCCTCCATCGGCATGGTCTGGAGAAAACGGAAACCGTCCCCCAGCCGTTCCCGCATAGCCTCGCAGAAGGGGATCTGGTGATGATTTATGTAATTGGACACAAAGGTAAATTTCATGCGGACTCCCGCAGCCTCAGAGCATCGAACGATAGATCTCGAGCAGCCGCTTGTAATTGATATCCCGGTTATGGGTCATCTTCGCGGTCGCGCGCGCGTGCGTGCCCAGGGCAGCCGCCAGTTCTCCGTCAAGAAACAGCGTTTCGACGCCTTCCGCCAGTTCTTCCACCTGCTCCGGCGGAAACAGGATCCCATCCTCGCCGTCGCAAAGGAGATCGGGGATGCCGCCCACTTTCGAGGCGACGACCGGCATGCCCAGCAGCATGGCCTCGCACACGGAATTCGGTGAATTCTCCATCACGGACGGGCATACAAAGACATTGGAAGACAGGTAGCGGTCTTTGATCTGTTCTGCCGTAAGTCTGCCGAGCATCGTGACGTGTCCCTTCAGATGGCCCTTCCTGATCAGTTTTTTCAGGTACATCCCGTAGGAAGTGATCCAGAACGGTTCCGGCACACTCTTCTTCTCCCGCAGCACGCCGCCGACGTTGCCGATCACCGAAATGCCGGCCACGTACAGGTGGGCATCGGGGAACTTCTTCAAAATAAGAGGCATGGCCTGCAGCATGAAATGGAAGCCCTTGAGCGGATAGTCCCCCTGACTCAGGAAGATGGAATGCGGTTCACACTCATCCGGATCCCAGCGGCCTTTGTAGAAGCAGCTCCGCAGTGTCTCATTCATCGGATGGTATACGGCCCCCGGATTGATCTCGTCCGTCACATCGCGGTCGAAGGTCGTCCTGCCCGTGACATGCCCCGTATGCTGCAGCGCCTCGGCTTCATTCACTGCGCGCAGTTCGAATTTATGCTTCTGGTCCTTCAGAGAGTCCTTGCGGTACCAGTCGCGGAAGGTCACACGGTTCCTGACAGGATACGGCAGGCCGGCCATGTAGGCTCCGGCTATGCTGGTGCACAGTCCCTGGATCCCGATCAGAGTATGGCCGGGATCGCCGAAAGCACGCACCATTGCCAGGGTGTGCGGGAACTCCGTGCCGAAAATGTGTACGATCTCGGGCTTGAAATCCTCAAGGATCGCGGCAAAGCGCGTTTCAAGCCGTGCGTCGTAGTTCTCGGGATGCGCCGTATCCTCCTCGAAGCCGTAAAAGACCACGTCGCTGATCTCTTCGCGGCAGTCCGCAAGGGAGGGCGGTACGGGAAAACATACTCCCAGATCGATCGTCTGCATCCGCCTGCTGCGCAGCTGGACGGCTGCGGCATCCGCCGCGGCAGCCAGTGCGGCGTTCGCACCGGCCGCGTCTATAAAACCGGTATCCGAAGAAAGACCGCTCCCCGGGATGTTTTCCGGGGCGATCCCCGTCGGTCCCGTTTCATCCGGGACGTCGTCCCACACTGCCTTTTCGCGCAGGATCCTTTCAAAGGCGCCGGAAAGCCACCCTTCCCTGCTGCTGCAGGGAAGAGACATCGCTTCGGCAAAAGCCGGGAGCATGATATTGCATACCCAGAGTACTCTCATTTTCTGTGATAGATCCCATTCTTGACCCTGTCATACAGGGCCGCGGTATGTTTCCCGTGCGCTATTTTCTCACGCAGGGGCTGCAGGGTAACTGCCATGCAGCTTTTGTAAAGAAGCCTTTTCCCGGGCGACAGATACAGGGCTGTGACCGCCTCGTGCTCGAGTGCTGAAAGCTTCCGGTTTCCCGGGCTTTCGGAAAAGCCCCCGCCTTCGTAATCCGCCACCGTAAACTGCAGGTACACTGTGCGGACATGCGCCCTGTACACACACCACAGGAAGTGCTCGTAGTCCGCCCGTACCCTGAGGTCCGTGTCAAATCCGCGTTTTGCGAAGAGCGTCCTGTCGTAAAAACAGGCCTGGTGGCAGGGTGCATTGCGGTAGCAGGCGAAGTCGTCCATCACAGGGTTGGAAGCCACGATCTGGCCGCTCTTCCTCTCTTTGATATCGCCGTAAAAAACATATCTGCGAGGCGCAGCATCCTGCGCGCTCACGTGCGGAGCGGCCGCTTCTTCCGCTTCGGCCGCCGCCCTGACCTTCTCCAGCACGTCCTTTGAAAAGAACAGATCGCCGCAGTTCAGGAAGTAGAAATAGCGCCCGGAAGCCCTCTTTACCGCCCTGTTCATGGCGTCATAGATCCCGCTGTCACGGCCGGAGAAGAGACGGATCCGCGGGTCCTCCGGCAGGCCGTCCGTCGAGCCGTCGTCGGAAAGCCCGTCCTGGATGACGATCTCCAGGTCGGTGCAGGTCTGCTCCAGTATGTTTGCAACGGTCCTGCGCAGTTTGCCGCCGGACCTGTAGCTGACGACTATGACTGAAAAGAACGGCTCCATCCTCAGTTCGTCACCTCCGAGATCGTCTTCGGCATATCGTGGAACAGAAACGTCTGATACGGAAGGATCCTCACGTTCTCATCCGACATTTTGAAAAGGAATGCCGCAAAATACAGCACAGCAGCCGCAACTGTCAAGCCCGTAAGAATTTTTCTGCGTTTCTTCTCCCGCTCCGTGCCGCCCGGCATTGCGGACAGCAGCGCGGGAATGAGGAAGATCTGCGTAAAACTCAGATAGTACGCGATCCGCGACACGAACGGGATAAAGGAGCAGAACACATAGCAGGCGAGCGCGCCCAGGGAGCAGTTGAAGTAAAACCGCAGGCGCCGATCCCCCGCACACAGTGCAGAGAGACCGGAAATGCGGCGGAAAGTGCCCTTCTCCGCAGGCTGTGCGCAAAGCAGCGCCAGTATGATGACCGCCGCGCAGCGCAGGATGTTGATCCGGCTCACGCTTCCGCCCGCCAGATAGTCCGTATCCCTGTAGGAAGGGTACAGCGCCACGATGAGCTGCATCCACCCTGCGGGAAAAAGCAGGAAAGTGGAAAGCAGGGCTGCAATGCAGGCGAGCTGCCATTTCTTCCACGGTATGAGCGCCAGCGGATAGAGCACCAGCACCACCAGTACCGATTTATGAAAGGTCGCCGCCAGCAGTATGCTGAGAACAAAGGGAACATACTCCCTGCGCAGGAGAAACTTCACGGACCAGACCGCAATGGCCAGTGCAAAATAGTAACGCACAGTGTTATAGGTCTGAAAGTAATAGCCCAGCATCATGAACAGGAAGAACGAAAACGCAAAGTCATCCGCCTGCTGCCGGATCGCCGCAAGGAACAGTGCGGCGGTCATCGCCGCAAACAGCGCAAAAACAAGAAGATAGTTTTCCGTCCCGCACAGAGCGTAGATGACCTTCACCAGGAAATTGAACCCGATCTCCGTCGGCACATAGGCATTGCTGCGGATCAGGTGCATGAATTCGACATATTTTGCATAGTCGTTGCCGACATTGATCCGCAGCGCTTCCGGGATCACAAGGCACACAAAGATCGCTGCCGTCAGGATCTTCGTCATGGCGCCGGCGCGCGTTTCCCTGTAAGGGTACTCTGCGCTATGCTGTTGTACGGGCTGCAGTCTCCGCAGGGCAAAAGCCGCTGCGAGGACAGCCGCCGTCGTCAGGAGATATACGGCCATCCGTTTGCCGGGTACCTGCCGGGCTTTCCGGTCAGGCTTCCCGTATTCCTTTCTTCATCAGCGCATAACATTTCCAAAGCGTGAGTTCCCGGCACATCAGCTTCCTGTGTGCAAGCAGGAACCGCAGTGCCAGGGGCCGTGCCCAGATCCCGTACAGATACCGGTAAAGGACACCTCGGTCATAAAAATATTTTTCATTGTAGCCTTTGAACCAGGTCGATTCCTCGCCTTCCCGGCTCTTCTCGTGTCCGATGCTCACCGGGACCGCCTTGATCACGAGCCCTTTCTGCAGACAGTCGTGCAGGAACAGCGTATCTTCCCCGCTGCTGTATTTTGCCCCGCCCCCGAAAAGCATCGAAAACCAGACGTTGGCCTTTCGCAGGCTCTCCGTACGCGCGCACATGCTGTAGGTAGGGTAGCGGCCGTAATTATACCAGCGCACGCGGCGGTGGCGGGCATTTTCATAAGTGCGGCGGCCGGCCGTGGCCTCCACGTTGAACATCAGGATATCGGCCTTCGGATCCCGCTCAAATTCCTGCGCGACCTTCTCTGCGTAGTCGTCGTCGTAAACGATATCCTCGTCCGCGAAGACACAGACGTCACAGTCCGCGCGCATCAGCGCGTTGTTGCGGTTCAGGCCGACGCCCCGCTCATTCAGCGCAAAAGCCGTGATCTTCTTTCCCCGGTGTTCGAACTCCTGGCACCCGTATTCATGACACTGGTTACAGATGACGGCTTCCGTGGAAAGGTTCATGTGTTCCGCAAGCATGATCACATTTGCTTCCACCGTGGCCACAAGTACCTGTATCTTCATTTGCTGCCCGCCCTGCGATAGTATCGATCCAGAAATTTTCTGTCCGCGTCGGTGATGACGATCCCCTTCACCGTTACGCCCTGTTTGCCGAGTTCCGACAGCAGGTGTTCCGTCTGTGTACCGTTTCTTTTCCCGAACGCAAGTTCCAGCACTGCACCTGTACTGCGCAGTTTCCCGTAGTCCGGGACGCCCTCGCCGGGCCGCACCGCCGTAGCTCCCTGCGCACCGAGCCGCTCTGTGTCAGCCGCCAGCTCCGCCAGTTCTTCCGGCGTCGGCTCCTGGCCCCTGCGCACGCGCACACCGAGTACCGGCAGCCCGTATCGCCGCTCGCAGTCCTCCGGGACATAGACCGCATCATCGAGCGTCACCGCCGTAAGCAGAAGGAAAATACCGGCTGCAGCACCCAGGAAGAGTCCCGCAAGGACCGCATTCCTCGTGCGGTCCGACCATGTGACGAGTTTTGCCGGCTGTGTACTCATGAGCCTGATGTCCTCGAATTCCCTGGCAGTGCTTCCGAAGTGCACAAGTGCGTCGTTCACGGCGGTATTGATCGCCTCTGCGCGCCCCGGGTCGCCGTCCGTCACCGTTACGGTCATCACCCGGATGTCCGTAAGGATCTCTGCCTTCACTTCGCTTCTCACCGTATCGAGGTCACAGCCTGCAGGCAGTTCCTGCACGATGACATCGGAAATATCCGGGTCCGCCGTCAGCAGGTCGCTCCAGGTGGCGCCGTTGTAATAGTCGTACACCTGCCCGGACTCGTCCTTTGCGAAATCGATGTAGAGCTTCGAGACCGCCTCATAGGAGCGCGCGGCGGGAAAAGCCGCAGTCACGGCCGTATAGCAGAGCCAGAACACCAGCGCACCCGCCGCCGCGGCAGCCGGCACGATCCAGCTCTTCCGGAGTGTACGCAGATACCGGCACCTTTGATTGAGGATCTCTCCGCCCCGGTTCACTTTTCTTCTTCCCTCCCGCTGTTTTCCTTCAGCGCAGTCACCTGGTCAGCGGCCACTCCCTCGGTGCTCTCCGGCTGCAGCAGGATCTTGAGCGTGAGCAGCATGAGCTTGAGGTCAAGGCCGATGGAATAATGCTGGATGTACGTCAGGTCCAGCTTCAGTTTGTCGTAGGGCGTGGTATTGTACTTCCCGTACACCTGGGCATAGCCGGCCAGGCCTGCCTTGACGCGCGTACGGAAAACAAATTCCGGCATTACTTCCGTGTACTCGGCGATGATCTCGGGGCGCTCCGGCCTCGGGCCGATGAAAGACATCTCGCCCCTCAGGACGTTGACGAGCTGCGGCAGCTCATCGATCCGGTTTTTGCGGATGACTGCGCCGATCGGCGTGATGCGGGAGTCATTGCTGGACGCCAGTCTCGCGACGCCGTCCTTCTCCGCGTCCACACGCATGGACCGGAATTTGATGATCCTGAACTCCTTCATATCCTTGGTGCAGCGCACCTGCCTGTAAAAGACAGGGCCGCCGTCATATGTTTTGACAAGGATCGCCGTGATAAGGAAGATCGGAGAAGTAAGCACGAGAAGCAGCACGGAAAACACGATATCGATCAGCCTTTTCCAGAACCTCTGGCCGAAGGTGAGCGCGTATTCCCGCGTCATGTACAGCGGGGTGTCGAAAAGGTGCAGCTGCACCGAGCCGTTCATGAGCACATCCGGGATCTTGGGCATGATATACATGCGTATGCCGTTGGCATAACAGAACTTGATCAGTTTGTTGCGCTCGGGCGTGGCAATGTCCCACAGGACGACCGGGCCTCCGAAATTCCTGATCTTTTCCTCGACCTTTTCCGTTCCTTCCGATATATTCACGCACTCTGCGATCCTGTAGCGGTCCGGGCGGGTCGCGAACTTGCCGAGGATGTCTCCGATCGGCCGCTCGCCGTACAGCAGCAGCATGTTGCTCGGGGGAAACGCCTTCTTGTAGACGTGGTCGCTGAGCAGTACCCAGAACACGGAAACGACGGACTGCACCGCGAATACCGCCCACAGCGGTCCCTGCGGCACCAGCCAGTTGCGCATCAGCGAGATCTGGAAATACGAGATGAAGTTGACGGCAAACAGCGAGAAGATCTGGGAGATCGAAACATCATATACCTTCTGGTACCCGGCGTTGTTGCCGCCCCAGGTATACGTGAAGAACATGAGCAGTACAAAATAGATCCCCAGGATCAGCGCGTGGCCGTTGAAATAGAATTTCAGATGCAGCCGGATGAGCGGATAGTATACGCGGAACCAGGCCACAGCGTACAGCGCTGTCTGTATGAACAGGCCGGCAAAGGACATCTGCAGGGCCAGAATTTTTTTCAGGGAATCCCACTTGGAGGATCTCATAGCATCCGCACCTTTCAGATCCGGCGTGCCGAAGCGCGCACCGCCCAGCACACAAAACATGTCGCAGCATCGAAGATCCCGAGATGTTCCTCCGCACGGTACAGGTTCCAGATCCTCGCTGCAGCCCGCCTCTTATCGGCGGAAAGGGAACCGGCCGGCCTGCGGTAGACTGCAAGCACTTCGTCCAGTCCGTAAGCCGTGACACCGCTGCGCAGGATACGCCACCATGTGGCGGTGTCTTCGCTTTCGACAGCGGGCATGCGGATCTGCTCCTTCGTGAGCTTCCGCATGTCAAACAGGACGGTCGTCGTAAAAATAATGGTTCTCGTCAGCGCCTTCCTGTAGGTCAGTTCCGGCAGGGCATGCACGATGCGTCCCGTGCCTTTTCCCTCCGCATTCCCGAATTCGTAGGAACAATATACGAAGGCTGCGTCCTTCTCTTTCATGAAAGCCAGTTCTCTTTCAAGTTTTTCCGGTTTCCACAGATCGTCTGCATCCAGGAATGCAATGTATGTGCCGCGTGCTTCGCGCACCCCGATATTCCGGGCTCCCGCGGCACCTGTATTGTGCAGGCTGCGGAGCAGCCGTATCTGCGAGCCGAGGCCGTACCCGCTGCGGATCGGCGCATAATGGCCGGGCATCTCTCCTTCTTCGCCCGGATAGTCCCCCACGATCAGGGGCTCCGGGTCGCCGATCAGATGCTCGATGATCTCCGCGCTGTGGTCCGTCGAGCCGTCATCCACAAGGATCAGTTCCCAGTTCCTGTAGGTCTGGGCACAGACCATCTGGATCGTTTTCTCTATATACCGCGCCGCATTGTAGACCGGCACAACGATACTGACAAGATCGCTCAAGATCTCAGATTTTCTCCTTTATGATATAGATCGGCCGGTTCTTCACTTCCAGATACGTCTTCTCAAGGTACTGTCCGATCGCACCGAGACACAGCATCTGCACTCCGGAGACCAGCAGGATGATACACACCAGCGACGGCCAGCCCGAAGTGGGGTCTCCGAAGATCAGGCGCCGCACGATCGTGAAAATGATCATGGCAAAAGCCAGCAGGCAAAACAGGAACCCGAGAATGGATGCGGCCTTGAGCGGTGCGGAGGAAAACGCCACGATCCCGTCCATGGCATAGCTGAACAGGCCCCAGAACGACCACTTTGTTTTGCCGTGCGCACGCTCCACGTTGTCGTAGTCCACCCACTTTACCCGGAACCCTACCCAGCTGAAAATACCCTTCGAGAACCGGTTGTATTCGGTAAGTGAAAGGATGGCGTCCACGACCTGCCGCTTCATGAGCCGGTAATCCCTGGCTCCGTCCACGATCTCCGTTTCGGAATACTTGTTGATCAGGTTGTAAAAACGATGGGCGAACCAGCTTCGCAGCGGCGGTTCTCCCTTCCTTGTGGCGCGCCGCGTGGCCGCCATGTCATAGTCCTGCTGCAGATACCCGTAAAGCTCAGGCAGCAGCGACGGCGGATCCTGCAGGTCGCAGTCCATGATGCAGACATAATCCCCGCGCGCCATCTGCATGCCGGCGTACATCGCGGCCTCCTTCCCGAAGTTCCTGGAAAAGGAGAGCACATGCACATTCGGGTCGGTCGCGATCAGTTTTTTGATCGCCTGCAGCGTGCCGTCCTTCGACCCGTCATCAACGTAGATCAGTTCATATGAAAGGCCGTTCTTTTCGAAAAAAGAACGGTTCTTCATGAATTCCTCATAATAGGGAAGAATATTTTCCTCTTCGTTGTAGCAAGGTACGATCGTACTCAGCAGCGCCATGGCCTGATGACCCTTTCTGCAGCTATTGTCACGCCGGAATGCCCTGATTCAGTTTAGTATAGCCTATCCGGCCGCCTTCTACAAGAAACGGCGCCGGTCCTAAAAGCTGATCCCGAACAGCCATACCATCAGGCCGCCCGCTACGCCGAGGATATACAGCAGCACTGTGATACGGATATTCTCCTTCGTATCGGGGTTCACCCTGAAAAGCACCAGCAGTCCCACGCCGGCACCGACGAGGAGACCGGCGATCAGCTGGCTCGCGCTCATGATCCCCTTGAGATACAGCTGCGTGAGCAGCACGGAAGCGCCGCAGTTCGGGATCAGCCCGATCAGCGCCGCAGTCAGTTCCCCGAGTACGGGGCGGCCCGCGATCGCCTGCATGATCCTGTCTTCCCCGACATAGTAAAAGGCAGCGTTCAGTGCCAGCGTGATGAGCACGACAAAGATCATGATATTCAAAGTATGCTTCAGTGCAGACCTTACGATGCTGCCCTCTTCGCAGTGGCATTTTTCCTTCTCGCACAGGCGCTCGATCTGCATGGCGCCGCCCTCTGCCTGCCCCGTTCCGCTGTACGCGCGGATGTGGCAGACGCCGTCGATCACAAAACCCGCGGCGACGGCATAAAGCGCTTTGACCAGCAGGATCTTCAGCATTACGGATACCGGTGCCGCCTCCGAGATCATGATCGGGATCATCTCATCGGAGGTGGACAGGAAAATAGCCAGCAGTGTGCCGACAGAGATCACGCGGCCTGCATAGAGGTTGGCGGCAGCCGCAGAAAAGCCGCACTGCGGCACAACGCCGAGCAGCCCTCCCCAGAGCGGCCCCAGCCATCCCGCCTTGCGTACGACCTCCCCGGTCTTCCCCTCCGTCCGGCTCTCCAGATACTCCATTACAAGGTATGTGCAGAAAAGGAAAGGCAGCAGTTTCAATGCATCTGTCAGTGTATCCAGTAAAACATCTTTCAAGAACAGTCCCTCCCGATATCGGTAAAAACGATCGCTCTGCATGCATTTTACCACAACGCGGAACTTCACGGACCTGCAGGTGCGGAACGGCGCAAAAAGACCGCGCATCCGGCAACCCGGACCGCGGTCTTTCCGATTCTTTTTTCAGTAATGACCTGAAAGGATACGGATCAGTTCGCTGCTGTGGAAGTAGCTGCCGCTGCTGCATCGGAAGTTGCTGCCATTGCCGCATCGGAAGTTGCTGCCATTGCCGCGTCGGAAGTTGCTGCCATTGCCGCATCGGAGGATGCTGCAACTGCTGCTTCGGAAGTTGCTGCCGCTGCTGCGGAAGTTGCTGCGGTTGATGCGCCGGTGCTGTTGGTGCCGCAGCCGAACAGAAGTGCAGATGCCATAGTGCAGACTACCATTGCTTCAACGATTTTCTTTTTCATAATATTGATCTCCTCTTCTTTGTCTTGTTTCGCCCGCACGGAACGCACTCATTTGTGTTCCTCAATATGTGAACGAATTGTTAACATCTTGTAAATACGTGATGTATTGTAACCGGAGGAGGCTACTAATACACCACTCGTAGCGGGTGGTTTTATTGGAATTATCTGTGACAGCAGAGTCAGCGCATCCTTGTTTCGGGATTGATCATGGAAATGAGGCGTCGGCGGGAAGTGATATGCAGCCGCGAAAAGATATTTTTCATGGCGGATTTGACCGTATTCTCCGATATGTAAAGGCGTTCCGCGATCTCCCGGTTCGTGAGGCCGGAACTGGCCATGGAGGCGATCTCCAGTTCGCGGGGCGTGAGAAGTGTGAGAGAACTTTCCTTGTTTTCCTGCAGCTTAAGTACTTCGGCCACTTCCCCGATCGCACCGCCGCTGTGCTGATACAGAGAGACTACGGACTCGATCGTGACGGGGATATGTGCATGCAGGAACATTTCATAGATGTCTTCGGCGTGCAGGCGGAGATCTTCCGTGCCGATCCGCATTACATGCTTCAGCTGCAGGATATCCTGCGGCGCTTCCGCGTCTTCGTACAGCAGAAAGATATGCCAGCCGCCTGCGGGATGTTTTGCAAAGCTTTCCAGAAAGGCACGAAAGGCAGGGAGCTTCTGTCTTTCCGCATGGTCAACAACCAGAGCGCAGCCGTAGTGATCCAGCTTGCGGGCTTCCGCAGCGCATCTGCGCATACTGTCCGCCAGGTTCTGGTTCTGCGCTCCCGAAGAAGCAAACACCTCCTGCACCGGCTGCGGTAGTGCATTGCCCGGTATGCGGCCTTCGTCCAGGAAATGCCGGAATCTGTCCCAGAGCACCTCCTCACTGTCATCGTCGATGATCTCAAAATAGAGCGTCTTCAGGCCGTACTGCGCGGCACAGGCGGCGGCGAAGGTCTTTTTGCCGTAATTGTCCGGCGCAGACAGGACCGTGATCGGTGTCTGTCCGCTTTCATTCAGCAGTTTACGTATGGCGGAAGGGAAAAAAGGCGTATGCTCCGCCCGCTTCCCCGCGACCGCACGCTGTTTCATTTCGTGCCTGCCTTCCCGGCGTTCCCGCTGCGGCAGTACTGCCTGACAAAACATTCCTCACAGCGCGGTGTGGGAGCTTTGCAGATCTCTCTCCCGAGTGCGATCGCCTGCAGATTCCAGAGGATCCAGTGGTCCTTCGGCAGCACCTTCATGAGATCCTGCTCGACCTTTTCAGGCTCCTGTTCCTCTGTCAGGCCGAGCCGCCTTGACACGCGGCCGACATGCGTATCGACAACGACGCTGGGGTCGCCGTAGACATTGCCTCTGATGACGTTCGCCGTTTTCCGTCCGACACCCGGCAGGCTCGTCAGTTCTTCCACGGTCCGCGGCACTTCGCCGCCGAATTCCGTGAGCAGCATCCGCGCACAGGCGATCAGGTTCCGTGCCTTTGTATGATAGAAACCGATCGAGTGGATATCCTTTTCCAGCTCGTCAATATCCGCAGCCGCAAAAGCCTGCACATCCGGATATTTTCTGTAGAGCTCCGGTGTGACCGCGTTGACTCTGGCGTCGGTGCACTGCGCCGACAGGATCGTGGAAAAAAGAAGCTGCCACGGCGTTTCATAATGAAGATAGCATTTCAGATCCGTCCCGTATTTCTCGTCCATCAGCCTGAGAACAGCTGCTGCCCGTTCCTTTTTATTCATTGGTCTGCCTCCAGCCGCTATCATAGCATATTTATGTCGTTATATTGAAGCGGCGAAGCAGCTTTGCACCCGGGCCTTACGTTTAATCCCTGCCTTTCGCGGCTATACCGGCCCTTCTTTTTATAAGCAGGAGGACAGCCCAGGCGAGTGCGGCACCGCAGCCGGTTGCAGCCAGCGGCAGAGCATCCAGAGGATCCCCCGTTGCGGGCACCCGCCTTGTCCCGGCCACAGCACCTTCCGCCGCCGTGCCGGCCGCAGTTTCCGCTCCGGATGCCGGTGCCGCCGCAGCCGCCGGTACGGGAACCGCCGCAGCGCCTGCCGGGACCATGACCGGCACCTGCACCACTGCTGTCCTGACGACTGCTGCCGGCGTGTCGGACTGCCCGCCGCCTCCGGAAGTCTGTCCGGTACCCGAAGATTCGCCTTCCGCCGGCACATGGATCACAAAATCGGCTTTTTCATGTCTGTTCACCGCTGCAAAATTACAGCCGTCCAGGCCGCAGCAATGGGCATAATCCGTATAGTCCGTGATCTCGCGCTCATTGTCGCCGTCTTTCCTGAATATGCGGACCGTCACCGGCACATAGCCCCTGTCCCGCACGATATAGGGACCGTTCTCCACCGTCAGCCCGTGTGTCGCCGTCGCCAGGTACAGAAGCTTCGGTTCGGCCTCTTTTTGGGACGCCGCACCGTCCGGGCTGACCCACTTCACGCCCTCCAGGTGATTCGGAACATCTTCCGCCTTCACGCCGGGTTTAAAATCCGCTTCCTTTCCGTAAGCTGTCTGCGTATCCCGGAAAGTCACCTCCGGGTGGAACAGATGCAGCTGCGGTTCCATCGAAAGCATGCCGCTCTTCTGCGTTCCTTCCGTCTTCGGCGAAACCGTGCAGACGATCTGCCACTTTCCTGCCCGGTCCGAACCTGTGTCCTCCGTCCACTCCCACTTTGTATCCTTCGCCTGCATACCGGCTGGGATCGTCATCGTTCCGCATGTTTTGCCTGTCGGGTCCTTCAGGATATACTGAATGTTCACATACGCATTGTTGATCCCGTCCGGCACCTGGTCCTTCGCAAAACAGGTCACGACCCCGTCTTCCCCGATCCTGCGCACAAGTGCACTGATGTCCGCAGCGTCCGGGGCGTACGTCGTAACATCCGAGGAGACAATGGCATAGTTTACCGGCAGATCCGCAGTCGGCACCGGGAATTCCGCGGCCGGGCCGCTTTGCGCCGAATCGTCCGGATACACGCCCGAACCTGCTTTGTTCGTTGGGATCGCATTTCCCCCGAAGGTATTCCGGGCCTCGACCCTGACGGTGACGATCAGCTTTTTTCCGTAATTGGACGGATCATCTGCGTGTCCCGTATCAGATATAAAATTGGCTGCATAATCAAACCCGCTCACCTCGACCGTCCCGGATGCCGCGTCGGCTGCGACCGTCAGCGCCTCCGTCTTTACCGGCTCTCCCCAGGAAAAGGTGCCGTCGGCATTCTTTATCCGTGAACTGATGAAGGTCGCGATCTCCGGTGCGGAAGTCAGGGCAAATGGCGGCGCGATGAAGTC
>JALCRM010000011.1 GCA_022652545.1 Lachnospiraceae bacterium | reverse complement strand
CTTCCTTTGATAAAAGGCAGTATCGCATCAAGTTTTACAAAGCGCAGGGAAGCTCAAAAGAAAAACAGTGCAGCCTCCTGGGGATGGGTTCGAACAGCGAATGGGTGCTCAACGGACCGTTCCTTGACAAAACCCTGATGCGCAACCACCTTATCTACACACTTGGCAGGGAGATCCTGGAATGGGCGCCGGACAACCGCTATGCGGAGGTATTTGTCGACGGCATCTATCAGGGTGTTTATCTTGTCGTGGAACCTGTTACAAGCGGGGAAACGAGGTTAAGGCTCAGCAAGTTCGGTCTTCTTTCAGGGGATACCGCATATATCGTCAGCCGGGACCGCATCGGGAGCGCGGGGGAGCCGCTCAGGGTATACGGTAAAACGGCCGGGAAAACAAACAATGACCTCTACATCGATTATCCGACGGAAAAGGACCTGACCGACAGCCAGCGCATATGGATCACCGCGGATATCAGCAGATTCGAAAAGGCGCTTTATTCGGACGATTTTTCCGACCGGCAGGGAGGCTATGCGCAGTATATTGACATGGACTCTTTTGCCGACTGTTATATTCTCAATGAAGTGGCGATGAACCACGACATGGGAAACCTCTCGACCTATATATACAAGGAACTGGGCGGAAAACTGCAGATGACGCTGTGGGACTACAACAACTGTTTTGACAATTACCAGTGGTTTGCAGAGGACTATACGGCGTTTTACGGGAAGGACGCGGCCTGGTTCTCGCGCATGCTGCAGGACAAAAATTTTGTGGACCGGGTAATGGCGCGCTATAAGGAATTGCGGAAGACCACACTGTCCGAAGAGCACATTCTGTCCGTGATCGGAGACACCGGGACGGAACTCGGTCCCGCGGTCGAACGGAATTTTGCCGTATGGGGCTATACCTTCGATATGAATCTTCTGACCGGACAGGGAAGGGATCTGACAAGCTACGGGGATGCCGTAAAACAGCTCAGAGATGCAGTCCATACGCGTCTGGACTTTCTTGACGAACACTTCGCTGACCTGTACGAAGACTGTGTGACGGAGGAGAACTGAGGGAATGAAGCTTCAGAATGTCCGGTATCGGGGATGAAGACAAAACATGGGGGCATAGCCCGGACAGTTGTGATCCTGCTGCTGCTCACTGCCGTTTTGACGGCCGCGGAGATGTTTTATCATATACAGAAAAAAAGCTGTACGAGGAAAAGGCAGCCTCGGCTTCCGGGATCATGGAAACGGAAAAGCAATGGATCCGAGACAACCAGGGACCGGATGGCGAGATCTATCTGAACAACAGAGACGCGGAGGGGGACGTGGATCCGTATTTTGCCTGTATCGCCGCTGCAGGGCTTCTGTCCGGCACGCCTTCTGCGCAGGATATCGCATGCACCGCAGCCTACCTGAACTGGCACATCCGAAGTTTTCTGCGGCAGGACGGCATAATCACCGGATACCGTCTGAAGGGTTCTGCTTTAGTGCCGACGGGAAAGTACGATTCAGTGGATTCCTATGTTGCGATGCTGCTTTTTCTGATTGCCAGATATGAGAGGAAGGGCGGGGATCTTTCCGAGATCGATTCCCTGCAGGAAGCGCTGACGCTTTCCTGCGATACGCTGTCAGCGGTCATGCAGGACGGACTTACCTGCGTTTCACAGGAAAACGGAACCAGATATCTGATGGACAATGTCGAAGTGGTACGTGCATGCTACGATATCAGCGCAGCGCTCTCAGATAAGGGTGCCGGAGCGTTGTCGGAGAAGTACAGGAACGAAATGAGCGCCCGGTTTCTCAAAATGGCGCAGGGGGCCGAAGAGGCGGTAAATGACCTGCTGTGGAATGCGGCGGAAAAAAGGTATGAAGTGGGCATAGACCAAAACAATATTCCGCTTACATTCGAAGGCTGGGACCGGTTTTACCCTGATGCGGTAATGCAGATCTACCCCGGAGCCTGCCGGGTAGAAGCCCCTGAAAAGGGGGTAAGCCGGTTGCTGTATGAAAAACTGATCGCCACGTATCCGGAATGGAAGCAGCTTGCTCTCACACAGGAAGATACGGACTGGCCGGTGATCGCCTATGCGGCTGTTCTGGAAGAGGATACAGGGTCGGCGGAAAGCTATCTTGCCGCCTACAGGTCCAGATATGCCGCCGTCAGGGAATATCCGATGAATACAGCGAAGGCCGGATGGGTGGCGGACACATGCGAGGCACTTGAAGGATATTATACGGCACAGGAGCGCAGGGGAATGCTTGCGGACTTTGCGGAATGGATCAGGAAGGCAGCGGCGCCGGCGGCATAGGCCGGTCCGGAGAAACTGTCTGCCTTTCGAGCGGAGGTCAAATTGCAGCGGACGGAACAGAGCCATCCGAATCTCATAGGGAAAGTCTTTCTGACAGCGCTGATCGCCGTGTCCTTTGCTTTCAGTGTCGCCGTCCTGTACCTGAGACAGAGCGCGCCGGCGGCAGCGGCGGAACCGGCAGCGGCAGAGGACATCACCGCCTCTTTCGTGATCAATGCCGGTTCGGAATGGGATTACCTCGACAACGGCGAAGCGCCCGGGGAGGGAAATGCGTGGACGCAGCTGCAGTACGATTCTTCCGGCTGGAAGCATGCTTCCGGACCTTTTTCCGTGAATGCGGAAAACGGGACGACCAGGCTTCTTTCGGGATCGGAAGGCGGGTCGCCCACTGTTTTCTTCCGCAGAGAGTTTCAGGTGGAGGATCTTTCAGATATACGCGCCCTGGTCGGAAAGATCATCTACAGCGACAGCGTGATCCTGTATCTGAACGGGAATATTGTCTATGCAGGGAATGTACCTGACGGAGGGTATAAATCGAATCAGGAACTGGGCGTTGCGCAGGAAAGAAGCGGCGTTTCGGAAGAACCGTTTACCGTTTCGGACCTCGCCCCTCTGAGGCGTGGGACAAATGTGCTGGCTGTCGAGATACACCGCGGGAGCTGGCAGAGCGGCGATCTTGCCTTCTACATTTCCAACATGGCTTTTTCGGAGTCGCTGCCCGAGGAGGATGCGCCGGAGATCAGCGGCGTCATGCTGGAACAGGGACGTACCGAGAAAGAGGTGATCGTGAACTGGATGACCGCGGAACAGGGGTCCTATGCGGTAGAACTCATGGAAGCCTCAAAATATGATGCCGGCAGTAAAATGGCATTTAGCCAGAATGCCACAAAGGTACTGATGGGCGAAAAGAGCGGCAGTACGGCGAATGTTTACAAGGCGACGCTCTCGTATCTGAAGACTTCTACAAAATATGCGTACTGCATTGCTCCGGTGGGGAGCAAGGAACATTCCGAGGTGCTGTATTTTTCGACACCCGGGAACACGGATTATTCCTTTGCCGTTCTGGGAGATCCTCAGCTCGGGTCTTACGGGAAGGATGACAGTGCGTTGTGGAACAGTTGCATGAGCCGGGGATTTGCCCTCACCGGGATGACGGATGATATCCTGGTCGTGGGTGACCTTGCGGACAATACGGCAGACAGCGCGGAAACGCAGTCTTCTTTCCTGAATTTCCGCAGGCCGGGCATCTTCCGGCAGATCCCATCGGCCGTGATCCGCGGGAACCACGATGAAGACAGCGTCAATGCAGACCTTTTCAGGCTGCAGTATCAGGAGGGCGATTACAGCTACACCTGTCAGAACATACTGTTCCTGGCACTGGATTCAAATATTGATGACATTGCCTATCACCGGGACTTTATCAGCGACACTATAGCTGCTTCCGACAAGAAATGGAGGATCGTGCTGATGCATCATTCTCTGTTCAGCAGCGGCGAGCACACAGATCAGCTAAGCTCGATGCGCAGCGAAATGTCTGCGGTTTTTTCGGATGCCGACATCGACCTGGTAATCAGCGGACATGATCATATTTACTCCAGGTCCTATCTGATGCAGGGGGAGAACATCATCACATATCCTTCCCATTATGCGCAAAAAAAGACCGGGGAAACTTTGTATATCTGCGCCGGTTCTTCCAGCGGCAACAAGTTTTATGACGGCAGTGTGACGGTACGGCCTTATACAGCAAAACTGTTCACAAATTACGCCGCCACGATCATCAAAGGCGTCATTTCGGAAGACACGATCAATATCTATTGCTACCGGACCGAGCAGGGGACGCTGGTCGACAGCTTCAGCCTGAAAAAAGGGAACTGAGCACCGGAAAACAGCGGGAGGGAACCGAACGCCATGGAAACAGCGACGAAAGATGCCGGTATGGCGCAGACAGATGAAAAATACGTCCGACCGGGAAACGCCTGGGGACTGCTGAAAGTAGCGCAGAAAACAGGGCAGACAGTCTATGTATACGGATCGGCGGGAAGCGGGAAAACCGCATTTGTTTCAGCCTGCCTTTCCGGATGGGGACCTGTTTCATGGATCGATATGGAAACAGGCCTGAGGACGGATGAATTAAAGAACATTGCCGCTGCTGCGGCAAATGGGGAAGAGGATGGGAAGGGCAGGGGCCGCAGGGCGGTCGTGGTGGATTCCCTGCAGTATGTATGGGAAAACGAGCAGAGAAAGATGCTCGAACCGTTTCTGAAAGAACTGGCGGAACGTCCGGACATCTGGCTGATCCTGATCTCCCGGAGCCCCGTGCCCCTCTGGCTGAATCCGCTCTACGTGCGGCAGGCGTTTATGCTGATCGGAGAAGAAGACCTGGCGCTGACGGAAACAGAGCAGAGACACCTCATGGCAAAATGGGGCGTTACTTTGTCCAGGACAGCGTGGGGATATCTGCAGAGCCTGAACTGCAGCCAGCCCGTACCGCTCAGGATCGCAGCGATGCGGCTTGCCAAGCTGCCCCGCAGGGATGCGGCAGGTCCCTCCCGGAAAGAGGATCTGGAGCAGGAAGCGATCGAACAGGCCAGAAGGGATCTTTGGGATTACCTGGATACACGTGTCTATGGCCAGTGGAGCCTTGAGATGCAGGAATTCCTGATGGACATTTCCATCCTGGATGAATTTACGCTGCCGATGGCCAGACAGATCACGCGGAAACAGAATGCGGAAAAAATCGTACAGCAGGCTTTGGAGACCGGAAATTTCCTGCAGGAGGTCAAAACAGAGGGTGAGCCGTTGTTCATCCTGCGCAGCGCTCTGAAACAGTCCATGCGCAGACGGCTGACGCGCTGCTGCTCCGAAGAGCACATCAAAAAGCTGTACGACTATGCAGGCAGCGAATATGAAATGCAGGGCGAGCTGGTCAGAGCGCTCGGCATGTATGAGAAGTGCGGCAACGAAGACGGCATATCAAGGATACTGAATGCCAACGCTTCCAATTATGTCGGATGCGGCTATTACTGGGAATTCCGGAAGTATTATCTGTCGCTGTCCGAGACTGCCGTGGAGAACAGCCCGGACCTGATGGCCAGCCTGAGCTTGCTGCAGTCCATTCTGATGAACGATGAGGAGAGCGAGCGCTGGTACCGGAAGCTGAAGGAATACGGGAAAAAACACAGCGGCCGTGCCAGGCAGGCAGCCGATGAAAAATTATTTTTCCTGGATGTTTCGCTGCCGCAGAGGGACGTCGCGAAGACGCCCGAACTGCTTCGGAAGATCGGAATGATGATGACTGCAGGCAAGGCGGTGCTGCCGCTTGTGTCGCTGACCAATAACCAGCCCTCCATCATGAACGGCGGCAAGGATTTCTGCGAATGGAGCAGACACGACGTACAGCTGGCAGCAGGCATCGGAAAGATCACGGAGATGGTCCTCGGAGAATTCGGAAAGGGACTTGTCGCCATTGCCCTTGCGGAAAGCCAGTTTGAAAAAGGGGAAGATGACGACAAGGTAGCGGCGCTTGTAGGAAAAGGCTGGGTCCAGGCGGCCGGCGGCGGGAAGACGGAGAACCTGTTCTCCGCCGTGGCGATCCTGTGCAGACTCTTCATTCTGAAGCATCAGCCGGATGATGCGCTGGACACGCTGGACAGCTTCGCGGCCAAGGCCGAAAAGGAAGCGCCGCAGCTGATGCCGAACATTGAAACATTCCGGTTGCGCCTGATGATGTACGAAGGGGCAGCCGATGAAGCGGAAAGATGGCTTTCGACCGCACCGGATGAGACGCGGGATTTCTGTACGCTGGAAAGGTACCGTTATATGCATAAAGCCCGCGTTCTGCTGCTTCTGGGAAAACAGGAGAAGGCCGCGCTCCTTCTGCAGGAAATGATCCAGTACGGAGAGAAGAGAAACAGGGTCTATCTTGTCATGGAAGCGCAGATCCTGCTGGCGGTCACGCAGCACCGGCGAAAAGACCCGAGGTGGAGAGACACACTGCAGAAAGCGGTCACGAGAGCGGAGAGCTACCATTTTGTGAGGATACTCACGATGGAAGGCGCCGCGGTATGGGAGCTTTTACGGACAGGGGAGATCGCGTTCAACGACACGGCATACAGGGATCAGGTCATGAAAGAGTGCGGAAAAATGGCCGAAATGTACCCGGCCTTCCTGGCCGGAAGACAGACGGACGGCGTGGTGCTCTCCGACAAAGCACTGGAGATCCTGCAGCTGCAGTCCGAAGGACGGTCTGTGGCACAGATCGCGGAACGGCTGTATCTATCGCAGGCCGGTGTGAAATATTACAACCAGGAAACATACAGGAAACTGGGGGTAAACAGCAAAGCAGCGGCAATCAGCGAGGCGAAGAACCGGGGACTGATCTGATGTTTTGCCCGCGCTCAGTTTTCTTCGGGATGCAGCAAAGTATACCGGCTGCCGCATGCCTGCAGAATGCCTTCCTTCCGGAGCCGGTTGAACTCGGTGGAAAGGCCGCTCCGTTCGACAAAAAGATAGTCTGCCAGTTCCTGCTGGTTAAAGGGGATGGAGAAGGGCTTTCCGCCGGAAAAGCGGAACTGCTCCGAAAGGTAGGAAAGCAGTTTCCGGCGGGTGGACCTGCCGGACAGGTGGATCACTTTGCAGCCTAGGTCCACGTATTTCTGCGCCAGTACATGGATGAGGTTTTCGCTGAGCTGTGTGCCGTAGCCGTTCAGGTTGCCGCACGGGCGGAACAGGCGCTGCGTTTCGATGAGCAGGACGGTACAGTCCGTCTGTGCCACCACGTCGACCAGCAGGATGCGGCCGGACGTGCTGCTGTACGCGTCGCAGACCAGCTGGCCGGGGCGCATGATGCTGATGATGCTGCGGTCGCCGAGAATGTTCGTCGATTCGGTATGCACAGTGCCCTGCAGTACGATCCCGAGTTTTGTGATCTCGGTGTCGACCCGGAACAGGGTCTTCCCTTTTTTGTATTCTCTTGTTTCTGCGCCCAGGCATTTCAGAAGGGCAGGGATCTCTTCGGACGGGATCTTTGCAAACAGCGGGTTTTCAGAAATATCGATCATCGTACTCCTCTTCCTCTTTTTTGCACACTGTTGAAATTTCAATAGGAACTCTCCCTTTAAGATAATATGATCAACTTGTAAAAGCAATCAAAGGAGGGACATTATGGGAAAAACATACAGAGTGCTTGCGGCGGTCATACTGGGGCTGAGCCTGCTTCTGTCAGGCTGCGCCGGCAGCGGGGATACGACAGCTGCCGCGGCGGCTTCGACCGGGATTTCCGGCTATGCCTCCGCACAGGGAGCGGGATCTGCAGAGGCGGCAAAGAATGCGGACGGTTATACAAAGATCGATGCGGCAGCGGCAAAAAAGATGATCGATGCCGGAGGCGTTGTGATCGTGGATGTACGTACGGCGGCTGAATATGATGCGGAACACATTCCCGATGCGATCAATATTCCGGTCGAAAGCATCGGCGCGGAACAGCCTGCCGATCTGCCGGACAAGGACGCGGTGATCCTCATCTACTGCAGGACGGGGATCCGGGCGGGGAATGCATCGAAGAAACTTGCAGCGATGGGGTATACAAACATCTACGATATCGGCGGTATTGTTGACTGGCCGTACGATACCGTCAAAAAGTAAAGGAGGGACCGCATATGGAACGTAAATATGAAAACATCATCATCGGATTCGGAAAAGGCGGAAAAACACTTGCCGGAGCGCTTGCAAAAGCAGGACAAAGCACGGTCCTGATTGAAAAGGATCCCCTCATGTACGGCGGGACCTGCATCAATGTGGCCTGCATTCCCACAAAATCTCTGGAAAACAGTGCGCGCCTGTCGGCTGCGATCGGCGGTGATTTTGAAGACAAAGCCAGGCGCTATACCGAAGCGGTTGCGGAAAAAGGCCGTCTGACCGGCATGCTGCGCAGCAAGAACTATGATAAGGCAGTCGCAGCAGGCGTGAAGGTGCTGACAGGCAGTGCATCCTTTACGGACAGCCATACCGTGAAGGTGACTTATCCGGATGGCAGAGCGGAGGAACTGACCGGAGAACGCATATTCATCAACACGGGGTCCCGTCCGTTCCTGCCCCCGATCGACGGTCTTAAAGACAGTCGTTTTGTATACACCAGTGAGCAGCTGATGGAGAGAAATGACCTGCCCCGCCGGCTGACCATTATAGGCGGAGGCTATATCGGGCTTGAATTTTCTTCCTATTTTACCAACTTCGGGTCGGAAGTGACCATCATCCAGGACGGCGAAACCTTTATACCGCGCGAGGATGCAGAGATCGCCAAAGTGGTCTATGACAATCTTACATCACGCGGGGTCAGTATCCTCCGTTCCGCCAAAACAACGTCAGTACGCGATGAAGCAGACCACGCGGTCCTTACGGTATCCGTCGGCGGGGAAGAGAGACAGATCGAAGCTGACGCAGTGCTTGTTGCCGCAGGACGCAGGCCGAATCTGGAAGGACTGGACCTGCAGGCCGCCGGTGTGGAACTGACGGAACGCGGTGCCGTGAAAACAAATGAGCATCTGCAGACTTCGGTCCCCCATATCTGGGCCATGGGCGATGTCGTCGGCGGAATGCAGTTTACGTACATATCGCTGGATGATTACCGCATTGTAAGCAGCGCGGTACTGGGAGACGGCAGCCGCACCACGGCGAACCGCGGCGCTGTTCCGTACACGGTTTTCCTGGATCCGCCGATGTCGCGCGTCGGGCTCAGCGAGGCAGAAGCGCTTGCAAAAGGCCTGAAATACAGGATTGCGAGAATACCTGCCGCCGCGATACCAAAGGCACAGGTACTGAAAAAACCGGAAGGCCTGCTGAAGGCCATCGTGGATGCCGATACCGGCATGATCCTCGGGGCGCATTTCTTCTGTGCGGAGTCCCAGGAAATGATCAACCTTGTCAAACTGTGTATGGACAACGGTCTGCCGTATACCGTGCTGCGGGACAATATTTATAACCATCCTACCATGACGGAAGCGCTGAATGACCTGTTTGCGGCAGTGCGATGAAAGAAGCTGCGAAAAAGAGGACTCCGGGGAAGAGCTCATAACGCTCTTCCTCCGCGGATGTCCCCGGATGCCCTACAGATTTTTCGGATCGTAGCAGAAATTCAGCATGGTTCCGAGGGCAGCGATTTTGTAGTCTATATGCACGCCGTCTATATCCATGGCTGCATCTGCGCCTTCGGTCTCCCCCTGGACCAGCAGCTTCGTAAGTGTGAGCGTATCTTTGATGTACTGTCCGGTCAGGGCGGCAGGTGCCTGCGCCCTGTGTCCGGGATAGATCTGCAGCCGGTCGAGAGTGCTTACATTTTCCGCAAGGCGGGAGAGATTTTTCTGAAACTCATGGAGAGGCAGACAGGACGGCAGCTGCATCCAGAAGTTGGCGGATCCGATGCTGTCACCGGAAAACATGATCTGTTCCGCTCTGTCTAAAAATACTACGGAACCCGGGGAATGGCCGCCGCAGGCGATCGTTTCAAGGACCCGGCCGCCCAGATCGAAACGGTCTCCGTCGTGCAGATCGGTAAACCATTTCTTTTCAGGGAACTGCACCATGGACATGAGAAGGTCGTAGTCTGAAAGGCACATGAAAATGCGGCAGCCTGCTTCCGCAAATTCCTTTGTGGATATGCCGCAGTGATCCAGATGGCCGTGCGTGATCAGAACGTCCACGGGAAGGTCCGTCAGCTTCCGCACCGCTTCATACAGACCTTTCTTATTCTGCAGTGTGTCGATCACGGCGGCGCGCCTGCTGCCGATGACCAGATAGGAGTCCACATAAGGCTGGAGGCCGCTTCCGTCTTCCGCCGGCTGCCATTCCGTAAAATCATAGATAAAATCGCTGATCTTTGCTGTTTTTATCTCCATAGATATACCCTCCGATCGGAAGCCGGTGCCCTGGAGTGCGCCGGTTTCCGGTACTCTGACTGTGTTTTGAAAAAGGCATCGGTCATCGAATGAAGTTTGTGAATGTGACCTGCTCCTGTTCCGGTGCTTTGATGCCCGCTTTTTCGCCGGCTTCCTTACATTTCAGAAAATACGCCATGTTTTTGCCGAGGATGTGCATGACCTGCACGCCTTCTCGGTCTTCCATGACCTGTTCCGGCGTGGAGCCGTGGACCATGTTCCAGTAGCGGGATGAAATGACGGGCATCTGGCAGATCCCGAAATATTTGTTCAGCTGATCCCAGGTAACGGTCGTACCCGCGCGGCGTGCGGAAACGACTGCAGCTGCCGGCTTAAGGAGAAATCTGCTCCCGCCGCCGTTCATATCCGCTGAAAAGACGCGGTCCATGAAGGAAGACATATTGCCGGCTGCAGAAGCAAAATGGACGGGCGTGCCGAAGACAAAGCCGTCGTAGCTGCCGGCGATCTGAAGAAATTCATTTACCTTATCGCCATCGAAGGCGCATTCTTTTTTCTTTTCGCAGGCGCGGCAGCCGATACAGCCACCGATCGGCTTGTTCCCGATCCAGAAGATCTTTGTTTCGATGCTCTCTTTTTCCAGCGACTGTGCCACTTCCTTCAGGGCAGTGCCGGTACAGCCGTTTTCGTGAGGACTTCCGTTGACAAGCAGAACTTTCATCTTATACCTCCATGAGGAGAATTTCAGATTCTCCGAACTGGGCGGCCGGCGCGGCGCGCCGCTGCCGAATTAACTATAGACCTTCTCAGTGCGGTATGGAAGGAAAGATTTATAATAGTCACCGGAGAATCTGAAGATTCTCCTCACGGATGGAAAAACATGACGCTGTGCGCCGATGCGCCCATCGTCATGTCGCAGCAACGGTGCCTGAAAAGCGGCACCGGCTGCCCGATTCGGAGAACCTCTGGTTCTCCTCACGGAGGGAAAATGACACACGAAGAATATGTACAGGCTGCGGAATACTGGAAAAAGAATGCCGGCGTAAAGATGGAACCCCGGCAGCTGAAGACACTGGCGGAAGAATATATCCTAGCCAATAACACCTGCGCCCTGGCGACAGGGACCGGCGACTGGGTGCGCTGTACGCCGATCGAATACTCCTATCATGACGGCGCTTTCTGGATGTTTACGGAAGGTGGCGAAAAATTCATCGGGCTGGAGAAGAACGACAATGTGTCGCTGGCGATCTTTGACAGATACACGGGATTCGGCAATATCAAGGGCATGCAGATACAGGGGAAAGCGACAGTTGTCGAACCGTTTTCTGAAGAGTATGTAAGTGCTGCGGAATACAAAAAAATACCTCTGGAAGCATTGAAAAAACTGCCTTCTCCGATGCATCTGCTGAAGGTGCGCCCGGTCCGGCTCTCTTTTCTGAATTCGGATTTCAGGAAGAACGGCGCTGCCTCCCGGCAGGAGCTCGTTTTCTAAGAACGGCCTCCGGCCTGGGAAGAAGTGCTTTTTTTCCTGCCGCGGGGGACCCGGATACTTTTTACGGCGCTGTCTGTTTTGAAAATTACGGCCTTTTCCTCTGCAGAGTATGAGCCGGTCATTGTATAAAGAGTTTTTTCATCATCTACGGAAAACAGATTCAGGAAAATATCCATGACGGCAGGCAGAGTGATCCTGAACGAAGTTGCAGCACCGGCGGTTTTCGGAGCTCTGTCTACGGATGCTGCGTGATCCTTCAGACGGCTGCGTCCGTCAGCGTCCGGTTTCCGATATAATACGATCGCTCCTTCGCTGCCCTGGTCACAGGCCTGGAGGGCTATCTTCCTGTTGTTTCTGCTGATCAGGAAGCGTATACAGTGCGGATCGCCCAGAAGCGCGGCGGCATCCCGGCTGATATGAAGACCATTCTGTGCTACGGAAAGAGACAAAACGGGTGCTGACTTTTTGGAAGCAGCTTTGGTAACGGTGTTTTTCCTGGAAGCCATGGAGATCTCCTTTCCAAAGTGACTGGAACAGGGCTAAATTGCAATCCTGATAATTTACCAAAATATTATAACATCCACAGGTAAAAAATCACAAAAAAACAAATAAAAACAAAAAATAAACCGGGAAGACGGTACCGGTATTGTTATTTGTATTGCCGGCCGGCAGCTTTTCGCTTTTTTGCGGCGGCTGTTATGCCGGCGGAAATCCCGGAAGCAGGCGCACGCTGCGAAAACATCGAAAACTATAGTCAGGATGTTTTGAAAGAAACACCTGACGAAACTGCAAAAAGTCACTTCTGTTTTACAGATATTGTTCTGAAATGTCAGCGGCAAAGAAATGGATACGGTTTCTGCTGTATCCTGATTTGTTAAAAAAATACCATATATCAGTCAAGAGTTTACCCTAAAGTTTATAAAATGAAATCGTTTAAGTAAATTTAATAGATTTTTGCGAAAAATTGATGCCTTCCGGCTGGACGTTGATCCGAAAGCCGGCTTTGAACGCCTTCGAGCGGAATGCAGCATCAAAATCATCGAGCGTGTGCCATTCCACCTCCGGAAAGCGGACCAGGCCATCCTTCAGCAGCCGGATCGCCGGCTCGAACGGGCCGCACCTGCTTCCGACCAGCGTGATCTCATTGACGACAAAGAGGCTCATATCGACCTCTGCAGTGCCGGCGTAGGTGCTTTTCAACACGATCGTGCCCTGGCGGCGGACGATCTTCAGCGCGAGGAGGATACCTTCCGGGGAGCCGGAGGCTTCCACGACGGTCTCGTAAGTGCTTTCGGCATCGTGCGCGTCTGTACCGTCATATTCTCCGCACAGTCTGGTGTGTGAGGCAAAAGGAGAGAATGCATCGAGTTTTTCACGGTGTTTTCCGATCACCGTCAGTTCCGCACCGCTCAGATGCAGCACCTGCGCGATCATGAAAGCCAGCCGGCCGTCTCCGATGACGGCTATGCTGCTGCGCGGATCCAGATGTACCTGCGTAGGGATCTCCAGTGCCGCTGCAAGCGGTTCCGTATAGACGGCCTGTTCCGGCGGGAGGTCCGGCGGGACGGGATGGATCAGGTGGTCAGCCAGCACCAGATATTCGGCAAAACATCCGTCCAGGCCGTCCAGACCGAGCACCTTCCGGTCAGGGCAGTGTTTTTCCCTGCCGCTTCTGCAGTACAGGCAGTGTCCGCAGCCTTCGTTGAGTTCTCCGACAACGACCCTGCCCATAAGTTCCGGGTTTTCCGTCCTGTCGACGACTCCTGCGAATTCGTGTCCCATCACGCCGCGGAACTGCGGCCGGTAGCCCTTCAGGACTTCTTTGTCCGTACTGCATATGTTGGCATACATGACACGTATCCTGCTGTGACCCTGCGAAGGCTCCGGGACAGGAAGATCCTCCCGGAAGACAGCCTTCGATCCATCAAAATAAACACCCTTCATTCTGTCCTTTCCGCCCGGCCGGCTTCACAGGCAGTTCCATTTTAGTACAAAAACAGTACGCCCGGAACGATCCCGGGGATTTATGAATCGGCCCTGCGGGTGTATCCTTGATCTGTAAAGGCGGCCGCGGCAGCGAAAAGCGCACAGACAGGCTGTTCCGGCCGGGGAGGATGAGAATGGACATTGAGAAGATACTGGCGAAGGTCGATCATACGCTGCTGCTTCAGACGGCGACCTGGGACGAGATCCGTGTCATCTGCGACGATGCGGTGCACTATCACACGGCGTCCGTGTGCATTCCGCCCTGCTATGTACGGGCAGCCCGGGAATATCTGGGGGACAGGATGCGGATCTGCACGGTGATCGGCTTTCCCAACGGCAATACGACGACCGCGGTCAAGGTCTTTGAAACGGAAGACGCGCTCAGAAACGGCGCGGACGAGATCGACATGGTCATCAATATCGGCATGCTGAAGGCCGGGGACGACGCCGGTGTACTGGACGAGGTCCGGGCAGTGCGGCAGGCCTGCAAAGGCAGGATCCTGAAAGTCATCATCGAGACCTGCCTGCTGAGCGAAGCGGAGAAGATCCGGATGTGCGGGATCGTAACGGAAGCAAAAGCGGATTTTATCAAGACCTCCACCGGCTTCTCCACCGCAGGCGCGACGCCGGAGGATGTTGCTCTCTTTAAGGCACACGTGGGACCCGGCGTCAGGATCAAGGCGGCAGGAGGCATCTCCTCGCTCGAAGATGCGCAGGCCATGATCGATGCGGGGGCTGACCGTCTTGGCACCAGCCGCATCGTCAAAATAGTAAAAAAGCAGGGTCAGTGAGCCTGCACACGGGCGCAGAAATGCGCACCATCAGCTGTACCGGCGGGCAAATTTGCAAAAATGCCGGATCATGTTTATTCTATTGATTACGCATCCGGCTTTGAAGATGCATTCCGGTGAAACTATTTTACATGGAGGACAAAACAAAATGGTAAAAGGTATAAACAGGATCATGACCGGTGTTCTGCTTATGAGCGTACTTTCTCTCATGGGCTGCGGATCGGCATCCGGTACGGCAGCGACCTCAGCGGCCGCCACTTCCGCGGCAGCGACTTCGGCAGCGGCAACCTCTGCAGCGGCTGTTTCCGCAGCGGCAACTTCGGCGGCAGCGTCCGCTTCCACGGATGCTGCCGGCTCCTCGGGACCGAAGGTGACGACATCACAGACGGCGCCGGTCACACTGACGGCGGACGGAGTGATCGAAGAACCGATGATGAGTACGATCGAGATCAAGATGAACGGCGCGGACCAGAGTTTTCTGAAAGCGGACGAAGACTTCGATGTGGAGGGCGACCTGCAGAGGGGAAAACAGGTTGAGGTCAGCTATCAGCTGGACACCCAGGGCAGCTACGTCGCGATGAAGGTCGTCGTGAACGACGCTCCCAGGCAGGCAGACGGCAAGATCTCAGACGAGACGATGAACACGGTAACGATGACGGTCAGCAGCGGCAGCATGGCAGGCAAGGACGTCACATTCTCCAAGGATGAGAACTGCGTGCACGATGACGATATCCTGGTCGGCTCCGCAGCCAGCATTTATTATGAAGGAGAACTTGACGGAGACATGCCGATCGCTTATGCGATCCTGGACAGCATGGCGGACAGCGGTTCGGCTTCCGCAGCAACATCCGCGGCTGCTTCGGCAACCGGTGTAAAAGAAATGACCGGGGTAGTGACGGACCTCGGAATGAGCACCATACAGCTGCGCTCCGATACCGATGTCAGTCTTCTCAAGGATGACAATTTCACCTGCTCGGGCAACATGGTACGCGGCTCTTTTGTGACCGTCGAGGTACAGGAAAAGAACGGCGATATGTACGCCATGTCGGCGACGGTGGATGGCAGTACGAAATCGGTGACCGGCACCTATGAGTCTGAAGCCATGAGCACGGTGCAGGTCAAGGTCAATGCCGACGGCGGCACCAAAGAGGTCTCCTTCCTGAAGGATGACAATTTCTTTGAAGACGACGGGATCAAGGAAGGTTCCGGGGTCACGGTCACCTTTACCGGCAGCTATGACGACGGCCCGACCGCATATGCGGTACTGAGCGGTACGGACTGACCGGACAGAAAATGGACCATGCCCCGCCCTTTGCGGCGGGGTATTTGATTGTACCGGTTTTTCTGCTTAAGGGAGAAACGCCGATGGGCACACGTGTTTTTCACGACAAGCTCTTTGACGAAGATCGAATGTATGAGTATATCCGCAGGTATGCGGCAGGTGAAAGCGCGACCGGCGGCTCTGCGGACCGGGAGCAGGCCGGTGACATCCGGCTGCCGCTGCGGCCGGGAAAGCCGGTGCTGCGGCAGACCCTGGCGGCGCTCCTCTATGCGGGGAAAAAACACTTCGGACAGCTGCGCAGGGGAAGCGACCGGGTACCTTATATCGAGCATCCGCTGAACATGGCGTGCCATGCGATCGCGGAAGGTGTCACGGACGATGACCTGCTGGCCGGCTGCCTGCTGCACGACGTCTGCGAGGATTGCGGCGTGAAGCCGGAGGAACTGCCTTTCGACGAGACGGTGCGCGGATATGTGGACGCCCTGACCTTTGAGATCCGTGAGGGCGAGACGCGTTCGTCAGCAAAAGCCCGCTATTACAGCACGCTGGCGGAAAACCCCGGCGCCGCACTGATCAAGCTCTTCGACCGCTGCAACAATGTTTCCTTCATGTCGTATTGTTTTCCCCGAAGCCATATGAAAGAATATATAACAGAAACTAGGAACTATGTTCTGCCGCTGGGAGATGTGGTGGAGAGGGAGCTGCCTCAGTACGCCGGGGCGGTATTCGCGCTCCGGTATCACATCGGCAGCGTGATCGGTACGGTCGAAGCACTGACCGGTACGGAGGTATGATGAAACAGAAAACGATTGACGATATCATCCGGTTCAGCGACGAGCGCAACTGGAAACAGTTTCACAATCCGAAGGATCTTTCGATCTCCATCAGCCTGGAAGCGGCGGAACTGCTTGAGGCTTTTCAATGGAGCGGCGCCGACACGGGCACGGAAGGGCGCATCGACAGGATCCGCGAGGAACTGGCCGATGTCATGATCTACGGCGTGCTGATGGCCGATGCCTGCGGACTTGACCTGGATGAGATCATAGAGGAGAAAATGCGCAGGAACGGGGAGAAATACCCGGTCAAAAAAGCATATGGCAGCAGTAAGAAATATACGGAACTGTAACAGCAAACTTTCAGGAGGCGGACCATGAAAAAAGAAGTACTGGAAGCACTGACAGAACGCAGAAGCATCCGGAATTACAGGCCGGATCCCATCGGACAGGAGGAGCTTGACGAGATCGTGAAGGCGGGCCTCTACGCCCCGTCGGGCATGGGAAAGCAGAGCTCGAAGTTCGTGGTCATCACGGACCGTGAAACGCGCGATCTGCTGTCGAAGATGAACGGCCGGATCATGGGCATCGACAGGGATCCTTTTTACGGGGCACCGGTCGTGATCGTCGTGCTCGGAGATCCCGCTGTCGGCACTTATGTTTATGACGGCGCGCTGGCGATCGGAAACATGCTGAACGCGGCCTATGCCCTTGGGATCGGCAGCTGCTGGGTCCACCGCGCAAAAGAAGAATTCGAGAGCGAAGAAGGCAGGGCGCTGCTTGAAAAATGGGGCGTGAGCGGAAACCTGGAAGGGATCGGGCACGTGATCCTGGGCAGGACAGAGGAGCTTTCGCCGGCAGCCGCACCCAGAAAAGAAGGCAGAGTCTTTAAAGTATAGGAGCGTTCATAAAGCAGCAGGGCACCTGTAGCAGGAGCTGCCCCTGCACCCGGAGGTGGGAAATGGCTTTTGAACTGAGGAAATATACTGCGCCGGATTTCACGCAGCCGCAGCTTGCGGCGGCACCCGACGTAAAAATGACGCCCGCGCCGTGCGACGGCGTCGCGCCGGACGGATTTCATGCGATGAGCATCTATCCCGAGTACTTTAAGGTCGGCGGACGCTGGCTCCTGGCAGAGGAGAGCCGGATGGACTGTGTGGCTGTCTGCGAAGGCGGCCGCATCATTGTCCGGGAATTCCGGCTTCTGAAAAAGGGCGACCTCGTGATCATGGGCCGTACGGAAAAGGGTGAAGAGGGGATCTACATGCACGCGGACGGCTTCGGAGAAAGCCATGGCCGGCACGATACCTTTGCCTTCCGGCAGGGGCGCTCCCGCGAGACAGCGTTTTCCCGCGACTACGATGAGATCTATGAACTGCTCCGCCATGAGCGCGAGCATGGACGTATCGTCTGGGTGATGGGCCCGGCGTTCGCGTTCGACAGCGACGCCAGGAACGCGTTCGCGCTGCTTATCGCGAACGGCTATGTCCACGCGGTCCTGGCCGGTAATGCGCTTGCGACGCACGATCTGGAAGCGGCTTATCTTCATACGGCTCTCGGGCAGAACATCTATACGCAGAAGAGCCAGCCGAACGGGCATTACAACCACCTGGACACGATCAACAAAGTCAAAATGTACGGCTCCGTGCAGAAGTTCATTGCGGAGGAGCACATCGACAACGGCATCATCTGTGCCTGCGAAAAGTACGGCGTACCGTATGTGCTGGCAGGCTCGATCCGCGACGACGGCCCGCTGCCGCCTGTCTATGGCAACGTCTACGAAGCGCAGGACGCGATGCGGGATCAGATCCGCGGCGCGACAACGGTCATCTGCATGGCGACCATGCTGCATTCGATCGCGACCGGCAATATGACGCCGTCCTTCCGCGTCATGCCGGACGGCACGGTCAGGGAAGTCTATTTTTACTGTGTCGACATTTCCGAATTCATGGTCAACAAGCTCAGCGACCGGGGCTCGCTTTCCGCCCGCGGGATCGTGACCAATGTGCAGGATTTCATCGTCAACCTGAGCAAGGGCCTGGACCTGCAGTGAGACCGGAGGCATACGGAGTGCGCAAATCCGGCCTGTGGGCCGCGGCGCGCTGAAACATATTTTGGCGTTCAGGAGAAAAGGGTTATATAATAAGAGGGCTTTGAGGCAAGGACCGGCGGGAGCCGGGACAAAACAAGAAAGAAGAGGTCTGACATCATGATGCAATCCCGTACCAACACCTGCGGCGAGCTGAGGCTTTCCGACGCGGGCCGCAAGGTCACACTGTGCGGATGGATGGAAAATATGCGTGAAGTCGGAAGCAGCCTGGGCTTCGTAGTGCTGCGGGACTTTTACGGCACGACGCAGATCGTCATCGATTCGGAAGAGATGATGAAGGAGTTCGGGGCGATCAGCAAGGAGTCCACGATCCGGGTGGAAGGCACCGTGCGGGAACGCAGCAGCAAGAATCCGAACATGCCGACCGGTGAGATCGAGGTTGTGCCGGACAGGGTCGAAGTACTGGGCCGCTGCCGCTATTCGGAGCTGCCTTTCGAGATCAACCACAGCCGCGAGGCGGATGAGCAGGCGCGCCTGAAATACCGCTATCTCGACCTGCGCAACCCCGAGGTGAAAAAAAATATCATACTGCGCTGCAACGTGGTCGCAGCGCTGCGCAAATCCATGACGGAGCACGGGTTCCTGGAGATCACGACACCTATCCTTACGGCTTCCTCGCCGGAAGGCGCGCGCGACTATCTTGTGCCGGCACGCAAGCATCCCGGCGAGTTCTACGCACTGCCGCAGGCGCCGCAGCAGTTCAAGCAGCTGCTGATGGTCTCCGGTTTTGACCGTTACTTCCAGATCGCGCCCTGCTTCCGCGATGAAGACGCGCGCGGGGACCGCAGTCCGGGAGAGTTCTACCAGCTCGACATGGAAATGGCCTTCGCCACGCAGGAAGATGTCTTTGCGGTGCTGGAGGATGTGCTGCCGCCGGTCTTTGCGAAGTACGGCACCTACGACCGCGCTTCCGATGCGCCGTTCGTCCGCATTCCCTACCGTGAATCCATGGAAAAATACGGCTGCGACAAACCGGATCTGCGCATAGACCTCACAGTGCAGGATGCTACCGAACTCCTTGCGGACTGCGGGTTCGGCCCGTTCCGGGACAATGTCGTGAAGGCTGTCGTGGTCTCCGACTTCAGGGAGAGCCGCAAGTTCATAGAGAAAAACCTCGCGGATGTGCAGGTGCAGGCGGGAAATCCGGCCTACTGGTTCCGCGTGGATGAGAACGGCGAACTGGTGGGCGGCATAGCGAAGTTCGTCGCTCCCGTCAGGGAAAAAGCCGTCGCGGCGCTGGGTCTTAAGAACGGCGACCTTGTGCTGCTTTCAGCCGGCAAACGCACCGACGCGCAGAAGACGGCGGGCGTGCTGGTCAAAACATTCGGCGCAGCCGTTCCCGGCCATATGGATAAAGAGCAGTATGCGTTCTGCTGGATCGTGGATTTCCCGATGTACGAGATCGGCGAAGAGTCCGGCGAGCTGGAGTTCTGCCACAACCCGTTCTCCATGCCGGCCGGCGGGCTGGAGGTGCTGAAGAAGGCGGAGAGCGGCGAGATCGATCCGCTCACCATCACAGCCGACCAGTATGACCTCGTCTGCAACGGCATTGAGCTGTCTTCCGGCGCGGTCCGGAACCACGACCCGGAGATCATGATCAAAGCCTTCGAGCTCGTGCGGCTGGGCGAGGACGACGTGAAGGCCAAATTCCCGGCAATGTACAACGCCTTCTGCTATGGCGCGCCGCCGCATGCCGGCATAGCGCCCGGCATCGACCGCATGGTCATGCTGCTGGCGGGCGAGGATTCGATCCGCGAGATCATCCCGTTCCCGATGAACAAGAACGCGCAGGATGTCATGATGGGCGCGCCCGGTCCCGTTACGGAAAAACAGCTCGAGGAGCTGCACATCCGGATCACGGAGAACGAAAAACAGTAACGGCGCGGAGATCGGAAAACAATCAGAATACAGCACATGAAAAAACTGCCGGGCAGGAGCTGCCCGGCAGTTTTTTAATAGGCCTTTACTTCGTTCCACATGGTGTCGTACAGTTCGTCGCCCGCGGTGCCCAGGTATTCGAAGACACTGCATTTTTCGAGGTCCGCGTCATCCGGGAAGACCTCGCGGTTGTTGCGGATGTCGGGATCGAGCAGTTCAAAGGCTGCCCGGTTGGGCGTGGGATAGGTGATATATTCGAAATTTTCTTTGGCGATCTCCGCGCGGCACAGGAAGTTCAGCCATTTTTCGGCGTTTTCCTTGTGTCTGGCGTTTTTCGGGATGACCCAGCTGTCGATCCAGACGTTGCTGCCTTCCTTCGGGATGACATACTTGAGGACATACGGGGAACCGGCTTCCTCCAGGCACTCCTGTACGTAGAGGAGCTCGCCGGAATAGATCATGGCCATGGCAGCCTCGCCGCCGATCATTTTGTCGCGCACCTGGTCCACCACGTACGCCTGCACAAGCGGCTTCTGGCGGATGAGCAGGTCGCGGCAGGCCTCGAGCTGTTTTTCATCGGTCGTATTCACGTCGTAGCCGAGCAGCTTTTCGGCGACCATGAAGGTGTCGCGCACAGAGTCCAGCATGAGGATGTTGTCGCTGTATTTTTCATCCCAGAGCGCATTCCAGCTGTCCGGCGTATCCTGCGGGCTGACCAGGGAAGTGTTGTAAAGGATGCCGATCGTCCCCCAGCAGTAAGGCACAGAGTACCTGTTGCCGGGGTCAAAGGCCTCGGATTTCTTCATGTATTTTTCGTCGATGTTCGAGATGTTCGGCACCTTGTCCCAGTCGATCGGGTAAAGCATGTCGTTCCTGATCATCTTCTGGATGATGTAGTCCGACGGGCAGACGACATCGTAGCGGATGGCACCGGCCTCGATGATGGGGTACATTTCCTCGTTGGTCTGGAAAGTGTCGTAGACCACGCGGATGCCGGTCTCTTTCTCAAACTGCTCCACCACGCCGTCGCCGATGTACTCTCCCCAGTTGTAGACGTAGAGCACATTGTCGCCGTCAGCCGCAGCACCGTCGTCCGATGCGGAGGCAGCGCCGTTCTGCGGTGTTCCGCTGCCGCAGGCCGCTGTCGGGAAGGCCGAAGCCGCCGCGAGCAGCAGCACGAGTATTCTGGTCCGGAAGTTTTTCTTCAATGTCTTATCCCCGCAAAAAGGTTCAGGCTGCCGCGTTCTTTTTCCGCGGCAGGAAGTTGGACAGCAGGAGCAGGACGAGCACCGCGCCGAAAATGATGGTGGAAAGCGCGTACATACTCGGTACGACGCCGCGGCGCACCTGCGAATAGATGAGCGTCGAAAGCGTGTCGATCCCGGCGCCGCGCGTGAAATGCGTGATGATGAAATCATCCAGCGACATGGTGAAGGCCAGCAGGAAACCGGAGGTGATGCCCGGGCGTATGTCCGGCATGACGACGCGGAAGAAAGCCTGCCGCGGCGTGGCACCCAGGTCCTGGGCTGCTTCGTAGGCACTGCGGCTGGTCTGCCGGAGTTTCGGCAGGACGCTCAGGATCACGTACGGTACGTTGAAGGTGATGTGGCTGATCAGGATGGTCTGGAAACCCAGGCTGATACGGAAGGCGATGAAAGCCAGCATCAGTGAGATGCCCGTTACGATGTCGGCGTTCAGCATGGGGATGTTCGTAACGCCGAGACAGATCGTGCG
The DNA here is from genome assembly GCA_022652545.1 of Lachnospiraceae bacterium. Classification (GTDB taxonomy): domain Bacteria; phylum Bacillota; class Clostridia; order Lachnospirales; family Lachnospiraceae; genus CAG-791. The sequence continues at coordinate 43,789 of JALCRM010000011.1, read as the reverse complement.
CGGCAGTTTTTTCATCGCGTTGATGCCGATGGCTGCGGCAGTGCCGAGTATGGTCGCGGCGACTGCGGAGAGGACGGCGATGAGCAGCGTATTGCGGAAGGCTGCCGCGATCTCGGCGTCCGCAAAGAGCTCCGCATACCAGTGCAGCGTGAAGCCGCCCCAGACGGAGCGGGATTTGCTCGCGTTGAAGCTCAGGACGATCATGGTCGCGATCGGAATGTACAGGAACACCAGGATGATCGTCAGGTAGAAGTTCTCCACCGTGCGCAGAAGAGCGGAAAGAAGGCCCCTGCGCGTTGTTTTGACAGAAGTTGCGGTATTCATCAGAATGCGGTGCCCTCCCCGTTTTTGTCAAAGAACGAAAGCGCGGCCATGCTGATCAGGATGAAGACCATCAGCACGAGCGAGAGGCCGGCCCCGAGATTCCAGTTGCTGGACCGTGTGAACTCTCCCTCGATCACATTGCCGATCAGCAGGATCTTGCCGCCGCCCAGGATGTCGCTGATGACGAAGGTCGTCAGGGCGGGCACGAAGACCATTGTGATGCCGCTGACGATGCCGGGCACGCACAGGGGCACAAAGACGCGCAGCAGTGTCTGGAAGAAATCCGCGCCCAGGTCATGTGCGGCGTCGATCAGGCTGTCGTCTATTTTGCACAGCGTGTTGTAGATCGGCAGGACCATGAAGGGCAGAAAGTTGTAGACCATGCCGAAAATCATGGCCTCCGGGGTGTTGATGATGCGGATGCTGCCGAGGTGCATGGCGCCGAGGATACCGTTGATGACCCCCTTTTTTTCGAGCAGCGTCTGCCAGGCAAAGGTGCGGAGCAGGAAGTTCATCCACATAGGCAGGATGAAGATAAACACGACAAAGCTGCCGGTCCCGAGCCGGCGTCCGCGCAGGATCATGCAGAGCGGAAAGGCCAGCAGCAGGCAGATCACGGTGCTCACAAGCGAAAGGAGCAGTGCGCGGGAGAGCGCCTTCGCGTGGTCAGGCCGGGCAATGGCGGCCACGTTGGCCAGGGTGAAGGCGCCGTTCCGGTCCGTAAGGCCGAACACGAAGATCAGCGCAAGCGGGATGATCGTAAAACCGATCATCCAGAGGATGTAGGGGAAGGCGAGGGCCTTCCGTCCGGGGGAGGGGATCGTCATAGTGGTCTTCATTCGGCAGCAATGGCCTCCTCGTCTTCCGACGCCGGTTTGTTCATGATCTGGATATTGAAGGGATCGACGGTGATGCCGACCTCCTGTCCCAGGTCAAAACATTTTGTGGAATGTACGAGCCACTCGAAGCCGTCCGGGGCCGTCACTTCCATTTCGTAGTGGACACCCTGGAAAATAATGTGCGTGACGCGGCCCTTCAGGCGGCCGTCCGCGGGGGCGACCAGCTCGACGTCTTCGGGGCGGATCACGACGTCGACGGGCCTGTTCACGCCGAAGCCCTTGTCCACGCAGGGGAACTGCACGCCTGAGATCTCGACCAGCGCGTCGTGGACCATGGTCGCGCCGATGATGTTGGAGTCGCCGATGAAGTCCGCGACAAAGGCATTTTCCGGTTCGTTGTAGATCTGTTCGGGCGTGCCCATCTGCTGGATGTAGCCCTGGTTCATGACGACGATCGTATCGCTCATCGTCAGGGCTTCCTGCTGGTCGTGCGTCACATAGATGAAGGTGATGCCGAGTTCCTTTTTCATGCGGATCAGCTCGTACTGCATATCCTGGCGCAGCTTGAGGTCCAGGGCACCGAGGGGCTCGTCGAGGAGCAGCAGACGGGGTTCGTTGACGATGGCGCGGGCGATGGCGATACGCTGCTGCTGGCCGCCGGAGAGAGAATTCACGCTGCGGTTCTCGTAGCCCGTGAGGCCGACCAGCTTCAGCGCATAGCGGATCTTGTCCTCGATGTATGCGCGGCTCCTGCCTTTGATCCGAAGACCGAAGGCGATGTTTTCCGTGATGCTCATATGCGGGAACAGGGCGTATTTCTGGAAGACGGTATTGAGCTGGCGTTTGTTCGGCGGAAGCTCCGTGATGTCCTGTCCGTCAAAGATGACCTGGCCGCGGTCCGGCTTCTCAAAGCCGCCGATGATGCGCAGGGTCGTTGTTTTTCCGCAGCCCGAAGGGCCGAGGAGTGTCACGAAGGAGTTTTCGGGCACGGACAGATTCAGATCGTCGAGGATCAGATCGCCGTCAAAGCTTTTGGAAATATGGCGCAGGTCAATGAGCGGAGCAGCGGTCATGGCGGTGTTCTCCTTTATCATCATGCGGGCCGGGGCCCGGTAAACTCAGAAACTCGGAGGTGCGGAGACCCAGATCAGGGCCGCGCCCTTTGCGCTCGTGAGCCAGTGTTTGCGTTTCGGTGTGTAGTAGAAGCTTTCGCCCCGGCCGGCCCTGTAGATCTTGCTGCCGAGGTGGATCTCCACCGAGCCGCTCAGCACATAGCCGAACTCCTCGCCCTCGTGCGGGTTGTCCGGGCAGGTGGAGCCGCCGGCCCCGAGGACCAGACGTATCGGTTCCATCATGTTTTTCTGTGCGTTCGGGATGATCCAGTGGACCGTATTGTGCAGGTCGCTGTCGTTCTTTTCAAAATAATCCGCGCTGCGGAAGACGATCTGTCCGTCCGAATCGTCGTTGAAGAATTCGGCGGCGGTCGTGCCGAGGCACTGCAGGATGTCCATCAGCGTCTCGATCGAGGGGGACGTGAGATTGTGCTCAAGCTGCGAAATAAAGCCCTTGCTGAGCTCTGTCCGGTTTGCGAGCTCTTCCTGCGTGAGCCCGTTCATGACCCGCAGGCTGCGGATCTTACCACCAATGTCCATTTGGCGCCTCTAAACTTCCTGTTTAGCAAAAATAAACAGCAGCGAGATTGATTATATAAAAAACTGCGCCGGTGTCAATGTATTTTTTTGACAGATGAAAAAAAGAAAACGGGGGAACGGCCGCCGGCTTCCCGCCCTTGCTTTTCGGCGCGACAGCGAGTAAATTTGGGGCAATGGTGCAGGGCCGGCCGGGGCCGGCGGAAAGAGGAAATGACATGGATGCACTGCAGCTGGATACGGTAAAGCTTTCGGAGGACAGGTCTTATCTGGAGATTCTGGACCAGACGCTGCTGCCCGGCACGATCAGAGTGCTGAAGATCGGGGAACTGAAGGATGTCTGGGAAGCGATCAATGTGCTGCGCGTACGCGGGGCACCGGCGATCGGCGTGACGGCGGCCTATGCGGCGGCGATGTGCGCCGGCCGTATCGAAACGGACGACCCGGAGGCGTTTTACAGGGAATTCCTGCGCGAAAAGGAATATCTTGCCACCGCGCGCCCGACGGCCGTCAATCTGTTCTGGGCGCTGGACAGGATGGACAGGACGGCAAAGGCGCACCTTTGCGAAACAGTGCCGGAGATCAAGGAAGCGCTGTTTACGGAGGCGCAGAAGATCCGGGACGAGGACGTGGCGATCAGCCGCGGGATCGGCGAGATCGGTTTTTCCATGCTGCATAAGGGCATGGGGATCCTCACCCACTGCAATGCCGGAACGCTCGCGACCGCAAAGTACGGCACCGCGACGGCGCCGATGTACATGGCACTCGAGCACGGCTGGGCCGGCAGGGACCTGCACGTATACTGCGACGAGACCCGCCCGCTCCTGCAGGGCGCGCGCCTCACTGCGTTCGAGATGCACAATGCGGGCATTGCGACGACCCTCATCTGCGACAACATGGCTTCCATCGTGATGAAGCAGGGGAAGATCGATATCGTCTTCGTGGGCTGCGACCGCGTCGCGCGCAACGGGGACTTCGCCAACAAGATCGGTACCTCCGGCGTCGCGATCCTGGCAAAACATTACGGCATTCCCTTCTATGTTTGCGCACCGAGTTCCACGATCGACATGCAGACGCCGACCGGGGAGCAGATCCCGATCGAACAGCGCAAACCGGAAGAAGTAACGGAAATGTGGTACAGGGAAAGAATGGCGCCCGAAGGCGTGGATGTCTACAATCCGGCATTCGATGTGACCGACCATTCCCTGGTCACTGGGATCATTACAGAGAAGGGTCTGTGCCGCGCCCCGTTCGGGCAGGCATTCGAAGCCATAGGACTCTGAGGCCGACGGCAACGGCGAGACAGAGCGCCGCGGTAACGGCTGTTACGGCGAGCGCACAGAGGATGCCGCCTGCAGAACTGCCGTGTTTGAGCAGTGTTTTGGTGCCCGGGCAGATGGTCTGGAAAAACAGGATGGGAAACTTGTGGAAGAGCAGGATCGCGAGGGAACCGCGGCCTGCTCTTTTCAGCAGCTGTATTTTGCGCAGCGGCACGGCCAGCAGGAGAAGCGCAGCCCCGCCGGTGACCGAAGAGAGGGTGAGCAGCCAGAAGCTGCGCCCCACATCCATATTGCGGACCTGGGCAAAACCGTTCGCCAGGCTGATGTCGATCGTGATCCCGCACAGCAGCGCGACAAAGAGGAAAACATTGAGCTGCCGCGTACGGCGGGTGAACCGGAGCAGGCGCTTCATGAGCCCTTTTTCGGTGATCAGGATGCCGCACTCGTAGAAGGAAGCCATGTACAGGGCGATCTCGATGCACCAGGGCAGAGCCAGCGAGGGCAGAAACTGCCGGATCAGGAAACCGCACGCAAGGAACGAAAAGATAAGGATGAGCCGCGTCCGGACAGTCGGCTCCTGCAGCAGGCGCTCTGCGGCATCCGCCAGCAGGATCGTTGTGAAGAGGCAGGGCAGAAACCAGAGCGGCAGATTCCACTTCATGAAACCGTTCCGGGAGTTGGCGTAGACCATGCCGAAAAGATCCTGCAGGAGCGTGGTGGATCTGGTCTTTACGCCGAGGCTGCCGGCGGCAGCCTGCCCGAGGACGCGGTAGAGAGCGATGCTCACGAGGGATACCGCAAAATACGGCAGAACGATGCGGCGGGCGCGGTGCAGCGCAAAACGGCGGAAATCCGGGTCAAAGCGGTACGTCTGACCGGCGAGCAGGAAGAAGACGGGCACGTTGCAGGAAAAAACGACCTGGCGCAGCGTGCCGTCCTTGAGGACGTGGCCGAACACGATGAGCAGGATGGCGAGACCGCGCGCGGCATCGAGATACCCGATGCGTGCGGGCGCGGGCGAACTGCCGGAAGCTGCGGCGGAGGGGATTTCCCCGTCTGCCGGTGCGGAATTTTCACGATATGCAGGACTGCCGGCGGCAGCGTCTTCTTTTGTGATAAAATTATTCATAGATATATTATAAACGCTGCTACACAATTTGGAGATGCGGGTATGGGAAAATATTTCGGAACGGACGGATTTCGGGGCGAAGCCAACAGGGTGCTGACAGCGCAGCACGCCTTCCGGATCGGCAGGTTCCTCGGAAACTGTTTTTCCACGGAAGACAGGCCGGCGAAGATACTGATCGGCAAGGACACCAGGCGCAGCAGCTACATGTTCGAATATGCGCTGGCAGCCGGGATCACGGCCTCCGGCGGCGATGTCTATCTGCTGCATGTGACCACGACGCCCTCTGTATCCTATGTTGTGCGCAGCGAGGACTTTGACTGCGGGATCATGATCTCCGCCAGCCACAATCCATTCGACGACAACGGGATCAAACTGATCGGCGGGAACGGCGAAAAGATCAGCGGCGGGATGATCGAACAGCTGGAGCAGTACCTCGACGCAGCGGAGGACAGCCTGCCGCTCGCGACGGGCGTGCGGATCGGCCGCACGGTCGACTACGTGGTCGGGCGGAACCGCTATATCGGGTATCTGATCTCGATCGCGGCGCATTCCTTCAAGGACCTGAAGATCGGTCTCGACGTCGCCAACGGCAGCGCATGGGAAATGGCGCGCGCCATCTTCAATGCGCTCGGCGCAAGGACCTTCGTCATACACAATGAACCGGACGGCTTCAATATCAACCGGGGGTGCGGTGCCACGCACATCGCCTCGCTCCAGGCGCTGGTGAAGGAAAAACAGCTGGATATGGGTTTTGCCTTCGACGGGGACGGGGACCGCTGCATTGCGGTCGATGAACAAGGCGAAGTCGTGAACGGCGACAGGATCCTGTATATCCTGGCGCGCTATATGAAGGAGCAGGGAATGCTGCCGAAAAACATGGTGGCAGCCACGCAGATGTCCAACATGGGGCTGGCGAAGTCCCTGGAGCCGTACGGGATAGCCGTGTCCGAGACGGAGGTCGGAGACCGTTTCGTCTACACGCGCATGGTGGAAAACGGGTATACGCTCGGCGGAGAGAAGACAGGCCATATCATCCTGTTCAAATACGCCACGACCGGCGACGGGATCCTGACGGCGATCAAGCTTACAGAGGTGATGCTGGAACGCAAGAAAAAATTCAGCGAACTGCTGGAGGGCTATTCCGAATTCCCTCAGCTGCAGATCAATGTGCGCGTCTATGACAAGGACAGAGTGATCGCGGACCCGGACGTGCAGGCGGCCGCCGGGGCCGAGGCGGATGCGCTCGGGGGCAGAGGCCGCGTCATTCTGCGCAGGAGCGGCACCGAACCTGTCGTGCGCGTGCTCGTCGAGGCGCCCGAAATGGACATCTGCAGGGCGGCCTCCGGGCGCATTACCGATGCCATAGACCGCAAGGGCTACGTTGACAGCGGAAAGGAAGCTTCAAGCGACGGCGTATTCTGACCGCCGGCGGCGATACGGGGAGCCTGTTCTCCCCACTTACATTCAAGGAGGTATGAGCTATGTATTTCGGAGAAGAGACACCGAAACTGGGATTCGGGCTGATGAGACTGCCCAAGAGAAAGGACAACGACGCCGAGGAGGATGTGGAACAGGTAAAACAGATGGTGGACCTGTTCCTGGCATCGGGACTCACTTATTTCGACACAGCCTACGTTTACGACGGGGGAAAGTCGGAGGAGGCCATCAAAAAGGCACTGGTGGAACGCCACCCGCGCGGCAGCTACACGCTGGCCACCAAGCTGAACGCCTGGATGGGCTGCACGGACGAGGCCTCGGCAAAACAGGAGTTCTATACGAGTCTGGAACGTACGGGTGCGGGCTATTTTGACTATTACCTGCTCCATGCGCTGCAGACAGCCAACTATGAAAAATATGACGAATATCATCTCTGGGATTTCCTGAAGGAACTGAAGGCAAAGGGGCTGGTCAGGCACTACGGCTTTTCATTCCATGCCGGTCCGGATCTGCTGGATAAGCTGCTGACGGCGCACCCCGATGTGGACTTCGTGCAGCTGCAGATCAACTACGCAGACTGGGAGAACCCGGCGGTGCAGTCGCGTGCGAACTGGGAGATGGCCAGGAAACACGGCAAATCCGTCGTCATCATGGAGCCTGTAAAGGGCGGCACGCTGGCGCAGCCTCCGGAGCGCGTGAAGGCGATCTTCGATGCGGCCGATCCGAAGGTCTCGACGGCATCCTGGGCGATCCGTTTCGCCGCCTCTCTGGACGGCGTCATCACAGTGCTTTCCGGCATGTCGAACCTGGAACAGATGCAGGACAACGTATCGTACATGAAGGACTTCAAACCGCTTACGGACAAAGAGCGCGATACCGTCGAAAAGGCGCGCAGGGCACTGCTCGAGGTCGACCAGATCCCCTGCACGGCCTGCCATTACTGCACGCCCGGCTGCCCGGAGCACATCAGCATCCCGGACCTCTTCTCCGCCATGAACCAGTACAAGATCTACGGCGACCTGGAAGACGCAAAGGACAGCTATGGCTATGCGGTCAACGGACGCCACAGCGGAAAGGCTTCCGACTGCGTAAAGTGCGGCCAGTGCGAAGCGGCCTGCCCGCAGCAGCTGCCGATCCGTAAGTATCTCGAAGAGATCGCGGAAACACTGGAATAAGCGGCATTCGTCCGGTACGGCGGCTCTTCACCGCGCGGCGCCCTCAGCTGCCGCTGCGGCGGAACTCGGTGGGAGTCACGTCGTAGTAGGTTTTGAAAGCCTTGCTGAAGTAATTGCTGTCGGCATAGCCGACGCGTTTTGCCACATCCTGGATCTGATTTGCGGGGTCTGTGAGGAGTTCTCTGGCGCGCTCCATGCGCACCTTGAGGAGGTACTCATAGATCCCGCAGTCGTATCTGGCCTTGAAAATGCGGGACAGATACTCGCGCGAAAAGAAATATTTGTCGGAAAAATCCTGAATATTGATGTTCCGGCTGTACTCCCGGTCTATCGTATCGCGGATGCCGTCGGCGATCGCATCGGGGGAAAGGTCCGGGGCCGGTGCGGCGCTGTCCGAAAAGTCGAGCCCCGGATAAAGCTTCTTCAACGCGTTTTCCACGGCGTTGTTGAGGTCGCTTTCCACGACCGGCTTGAGCAGGTAGTCGCTTGCGCCGCACCGGATCGCGTTCTGCAGATAGTCAAAATTGTCGTATCCGCTGATCACGATGAAGGCGGAGTCCGGGAATTCCCGGGACGCCTTCTGCAGGAACTGCACGCCGTTCATCACGGGCATCTGCATGTCCACGAACACGAGATCCGGGTGCAGTTCATACATGACCCTGAGCCCGTCACGTCCGTTTTCCACCTCTGTGAGAGGCTGCCTGATGCGGTATTTTGCCCAGTTCCCGAGTTTCGAGATGGCGATACGCACCGGTTTTTCATCGTCGATGATCAAAGCCTGGAACATCTCAGTTTTTCTCCTTTGCGCCTGAAAGCGCCCTTTCTTTGGAAACGATCATGGTCACCGAAGTGAAGGAATCCTCTCCCGTACGGCTTTTGATGAGTATGTCCGCGTCCCCGTCGTACAGCAGCTGGATGCGGCTGTACAGGTTTGCGAGGCCGATGCCGCGCCCGGGGTCCTGCAGCGTCTGGCGGCGGAAGCTTCCGCGCAGCTTTGCCAGGTCCTCCGCGGAGATACCGCGACCGTTGTCCGTGATATTCACGACCAGGTAATCTCCCGTGAAATTTGTTTCGATCCGTATCCGTATGGAGGTGACGTCGCCGCTGAAGCCGTGGGCGAGGCTGTTTTCCACGATGCTCTGGATGCTGATCTTGGGAATGATCGCGCCCAGCGTTTCCGGCGCAACGGACTGTTCCACCGTCAGCTTGTCCTGCAGGCGGATCTTCATCAAGGCAATGTAGCTGTCCACATACTGCATTTCGTCCTTCAGGGTAACGAGGTTGTCCGCTTTGATCGAGTAGCGCAGGTTGGATGCCAGGTCCGTCAGCATGGTATAGATGCCGGGCTGGTCGTTCATGAGCGCCTCGGAACCGATCGCCTGCAGGGTGTTGTAAAGGTAGTGCGGGTTGATCTGCGCTTCCAGGGCCGCCAGCCTTGCGGTTTTTTCATTGAGGGACGAAACATAATTCTGCTCGATCAGCTCGTTGATGTGCCGGGTCATTTCGTTGAAGCTCTCGTTGAGCTCGGTCGTTTCCCTGCAGCCTGCGACGCGGATCTGGGAGAGGTCGCCGGCGCCGACGTCCTTCTGCTTTCTGGCGATGACGGTCAGGGAAGCCGTGAAATAGCGGATGATCATGAAAACAAGGACCATTCCCACAGCCCAGATCAGCAGGCTCTCCACGATGATGATCACCTGGGAGCGGTTCAGCTCCGCCATGAGTTCGCTCACGGGAAGAAGGGAAATCAGGGTGAGCCCGTAGCGGGCATTGACGGCCGAGGTCGCAAGATAGCGGACGCCGTGCAGCGTGATGTAGCGGGGGCTGCCGGCTGCCGCGCCGCCTGTCCCGGAAGTCTGCGCGGCCGCGGCGTTTTCGGGAAGGAGCGGGGACAGCTCCGAACCGGAGGCGATGACGTCGCTGCCTCCGGAATAGAGCAGCTGGCCTTCGGAATTGCAGAGGCAGAAGAATTCCCCGCTCCCGGCGGCTGTTTTGGAGATCTCCGGCAGCATGCTGTCGTCCACGCGGATCCTGACGACGGCGCTGGTCTGGCGCGGCAGACTGAGCAGCGTGTGATAGAAAGTCAGGAGCGTGCCGGCCTCTTCGGGCGGCATGATCGCCAGATTGCGCGGGCTCTCCTCGCAGAGTCTGTAGTATTCCGTGTCCCGCACCTCATCCGCATCGATCGTACGGATATGGAAGTGCTGTTCGCCGATCCCGCGGGAGACGGAGATGTTCTGATTGAGCAGCATGATCTCGTAGGAACGGATATCGCGCCGTGCATAGTAGTAGGAACCCACGTCGGTCAGGATCGTTTCGTTCAGGGCTTCCGAAAATGGCTGTGTCAGGCGCAGCGCATGATAGAAGGTGTCATCGTAGCAGGGCTGGATCGCGAAGGAGGACAGGTCGTCGATATAGTTCTCGAGGTTTTCCATCTTCAGGCTCAGCTTCTGCTGCGAGTTGCTGACCGCGCTGCGTATGTTCTGCGCATAGTTGCGCCGGTATGACAGCATCCAGGTCGTGAACGTGAGCAGGAAGAGGATGAAGGTCAGGAAAATTGTCAGGATGAGCCACAGCGGCGTACGCGAGAGCCAGCTGCGGAATTTTGCCGTGATCCGGCCGTCCGCATGCTTTTCTTTTGTCCCGTTTCCGCCCTGCTGTTCTGTCAGATCCATAGATCGGCCTCATATCTGCCGCCGGCGGTCAGCGCCGTGCGGCGGGAAGTTGCTGTCACTGTCTGCTGTTCCCCTGCCGGGTCACAGAAAGTGTAGCATTTTTTACAGATGTTTGTTCGCTGTTTTCCATTTATACGGCAACTTGCACAGTTTATGATGTGTTTTAACAAGGATACATATGATTTTGACGGATCCGCAGTCAGAGAGGGGGCACAAAACATGCAGGCCACGCAGCAGAAGAGTGTCAGCGCACACTCACAGAGAAAAAAGAAGGAAGCACGCGAGACCTTCCTGTTTACACTGCCGGCAGTTGTGCTGGTGTGCATGATGATGTACATTCCGTTCGTGATGAGCGGCTATTACTCATTCACGGAGTGGAACGGCATTTCCAAGGCTGCCAAATTCGTCGGCTTCAGCAATTTTATCACGATCTTTTCGGAAAAGAGCGACTATCTTACTTCGATCTGGTTCACGGTCAGGTATACGTTCCTGTTCATGGTATTTTCCAACATCCTGGCCCTGGCTCTGGCGGTGGCGCTGACCAAGAAGTTCCGCGGCGCAAACGTATTCCGCGGACTGCTCTTCATCCCCTACATCATGAGCATGACGATCGTAGGCTTCATCTGGAAATTCATTTTCTCCAAAGGTTTTGAGAAACTGTATGAGCTGACCGGTGCCGGCTTCCTCAACATGAGCTGGCTCGGGGACGGAAACCTGGCCTTCTGGTCGGTCGTTTTCGTAGGCGTATGGCAGTCCCTCGGCTTTTACATCGTGCTTTACATCGCCGGTCTGCAGGCAGTGCCGGCGGATGTCCTCGAGGCAGCCGTCGTGGACGGCGCAACGGGATCGCAGAAATTTTTCAAGGTCACGCTGCCGCTGCTCGGGCCTTCCATCACGACCTGCATTTTCATGTCGCTGACCAACGGCCTGAAGGTATTCGATATCATCCTGGCCCTGACCAAGGGCGGTCCCGGCACCTCCACCTATTCCGTGACCATGAAGATCTACGACGAGGCCTTTACCAAAAACAATTACGGACTCGGCTCCGCGGAAGCCATCATCTACTTCATCGTGGTGCTCGTCATCACGCAGCTCACGCTGAAGGCGATGAGTAAGAAGGAGGTGGATCTGTAATGGGCATGAAGAAGAAAAGGATGGTCGGCAGCACGATCATGATCGCGGTCCTCACGCTCTTTTCGATCGTGTACATCTATCCTGTGTTCCTGATGTTCATGAATGCCTTCAAACCGTTCGGCGAAGTCGTGTCCGACCCGATCGCATGGCCGAAACAGCCGACATGGGAAAACTATTCGTACGTGATCGACAAGATCAAGTACGGCCAGCTCTTTATGAACAACGTGATCATTACGGTCATCGGCATCGCCGGCATCGTGATCTTCTCCTCTCTGGCGGCCTATATACTGGACCGCAGGCCCGGCAGATACACGAAGCTTGTTTACACCATCATCATTACGCCGATGCTGATCCCGTTCCAGACGATCATGATCACCCTGCTGAAGGCCATGTCGGTCATCCGGCTGTCCAACAGCCGCATAGGCCTGGGCATCCAGTACTGGGGCTTCGGTATCCCGATGGCCACTTTCATCTTCTTCAATTTTATGAAGACCATTCCGAAGGAGATCGATGAGAGCGCGCACATAGACGGTGCTTCCACGCTGCGGACCTTTGTATCGGTGATCTTCCCGCTGCTGAAATCGGTGACCTTCACCGTTGTAGTGCTCGACGTGATGTGGATCTGGAACGACTTCCTGCTTCCTCTGCTGATGGTCAACAGCAGCAACACCACGAAGACACTGGTACTTGCGGCATATACCTTCGTCGGGCAGATGAACACGAAATGGCAGTACGCAATGACCGCCATGGTACTGACGGTGCTGCCTTCCATCATCATCTTCATCCTGCTGCAGAAGTACATTGTCGACGGGGTTGTCGCCGGCGCGGTCAAGGGATAACAGGGCGCGGTATATTCCATTCACGGTAAGTCCCGGCGCGGCGGAAGCCGTCAGCCGGCTGCAGATACGGCTCCCTGCGGGGGACCGGTCCACGTACACATATCAATTAAGGGAGGAACAGAAATGAAAAAACAGGCTTTATCGGTAGTACTCTGCACAGCGATGGCAGCAGGGCTGCTGGCAGGCTGCGGTTCCAGCACCTCTACAGGTGCGGCGGCAGCGACCAGCGCAGCGGCGGCAGCAGCGACTTCTGCCCCGGCAGCGGCAGCGACCAGTGCAGCGGCGGCAGCGACCAGCGCAGCGGCAGCAGCGACCAGCGAAGCGGCAGCTTCCGCAGATTCCGTCGATTATTCCAAGGACACGGGCGAGATCAATATTTTCATCAGCTCACCTGAGTATGCGGATGCCATCAACGCTCTGATCGACCAGTACAAGACCGTGGCCCCGAATGTCACGATCAACTATGAGACTACGCAGAACGACTATCCTACCATGCTGAAGGCCAAGATCAACTCCGGCGAGATCCCGGATATCTTCTCTTCCACATCCGGTATGGAGATCGATACCTACAAAGAGTATTCCTATGACCTGACCGGCCAGCCGCTCACGAAGACCATGGATCCGGCAGTCGCGGAAATGATGAAGAGCCCCTCCGACGGAAGCGGCTGCTACGGCATCGCGATCAAGGGCAACTACTTCGGTATCCTGTACAACAAAGACATTTTCGACGAGTGCGGAATCACCGAATATCCGACCACGTTCAGCGCCCTGAAGGACGATGTGGCCAAGATCTCGGCCAAGGGCTACAAGGCGTTCACGACCGGCTATTCAGAATGGTGGGTATTCAAACACGCGTTCCAGTCCTTCCTCAATGCCGCAGCTGACGGCGCAGGGATCAGCGCAGCTGACCTCACCAAGAAGTTCCAGGCCGGCGAAGCGAAGATCTCTGATTATCCTGAGATCTACAACAACTTCTTCGATTTTATCGACCTGACCGTGAAGAACGGCGATGACAAACCGCTTGAGACTGACCTTTCCGCAGAAGAAGCCGCATTTGCAAACAGCAAGGCAGCGATGACGGTAGGCCAGGGCGCATGGATCGAAGCAGACTGCCTTTCCATCAATCCGAAGCTGAATATCGGCTTCAACGGCTATCCGGTAACGGATGACGCCAAGGAATGCAAGGTCATCTCCGGTTCTGACCAGGCTCTGCATGTATACAAGGACAGCAAGAACCTGCAGGCGGTTCTCGACTTCGTCAACTACTGGTATACTTCCGATTACGGCACGAGCTGGTTCACGGATGTCGCAAAGGTGGTTCCGCCTATCACGACCGCAAAGGCCAGCGATCTGGCAGTGATCACCCAGGGCTCTGCCCTCGTTGCTTCCGAAGGAAGCGGCGCACTTTCCATCTGCTACTCCACGGATTCCTGGTGGCAGACCTTCGGTCAGCTGATGCAGGATTATATCTCCGGCAAGACTGACAAGGATGCGACCTGCGCTGCGATCGAAGAGCAGTGGAAAGCCATCGACGGCGCATCGAACTGACGCAGGGAAATAAGGCAACAGACAGTATGTAAGCAGGGGCTGCCGCACTTTAAAAGTGCGGCAGTCTTTTTTTTGCACTTTTAACTTGGCTTAAGCCGACGCCTGTATCCTGTTCACAGATGAAGGCGGCAGCGCCGCTCGCAGCGGCATCGCCGGAAAGGCGGAAAACATGGAAAACAAGGGGTTCATCGACAGCTTCGCAAGGATCGAGACAAAATATTTTCTTTCGCAGGAGGAGTACCGCAGACTGCGCCGCAGGGTCGACAGACATATGAGGGAAGATGACTACGGACTGACCACGATCGTGAACATTTATTTTGACACGGACGATTACGAACTGATCCGCACCTCCCTTGAAAAGCCGGTCTACAAGGAAAAACTCCGGCTGCGCAGCTACGGGGTGCCGAAGGAGACGGACACGGTCTTCGTGGAGATCAAGAAAAAATACGACGGGCTTGTCGGCAAGCGGCGTATCGGGCTGCCGATGCGGAAGGCCAGGAATTACCTGGAGCACGGGATACACCCGGAGACAGACTCCCAGATCGGCCGCGAGATCGACTGGTTCCTCTCCAGGTACCGGCTGGAGCCGAAAACATTCATCGGCTACGACCGCATCGCGACTTTCTCGCCGGACGACCCGGAACTCAGGATCACCTACGATTTCAATATCCGGAGCCGGGAGAACGAACTGGACCTGACAGCGGGTGACAGCGGGGACCTGCTGCTGCCTGAGGGGCAGGTGCTGATGGAGATCAAGACCGGAAGCGCCTATCCTCTCTGGCTCAGCAATATCCTCAGCGAAGGGCGGATCTACCCCGTGAGTTTTTCCAAATACGGCTGCAGCTACCTTAGGAAGACGGAAAGCGCCCGGGAGAGCGGGAACGCAGAACACCTATACACCGCAACGGCATAGCGGCATACACAAAGAGCAGTATCCGCAAAGACATCAATTTCAATGAAAGGCAGGCAGAAAATGTTTGACAGCATACTCGGAGAGATCGAAGGCACCATGGACATAGGTTCGGAACTGATCTGCATTCTTGTGGCACTTCTGCTGGGAGCGGCCATTGCCTGGGTCTTCAGCAGGCAGGGAACGGCCTCCCGCAATTTCCTCGTCACGCTCGCGCTGCTCCCGGCGCTCGTGCAGGTGGTCATCATGCTGGTGAACGGCAACCTGGGGGCCGGCGTGGCGGTGGCCGGGGCTTTCAGCCTGGTGCGGTTCCGCTCCCTGCCGGGCACGTCGCGCGAGATCCTGGGCATATTTTTTGCCATGGTGGCGGGGCTGGCGACCGGCATGGGCTACATCAGCTACGCGATCCTGTTCACGGCGATCGTGTGCGGCATCCTGGTGCTGCTGGAGCGCCTGCATTTCGGGGAAAAACAGGACAGCACACGGAAGCTGCGCATCATGATCCCGGAGAACCTGGATTACTGCAGCGTCTTTGACGATCTGTTCGAGAAGTACACCAGCAGCAGTGAACTGGACAGCGTCAAAACAACCAACATGGGAAGCATGTACGAACTGCGCTACAGCATAAAGCTCAGGGACAGCGCACAGGAAAAAGCATTCATTGACGAACTTCGCTGCCGCAACGGCAACCTGACGATCTCCTGCGGAAGAGAGCAGGCAGTCAGCGAGAGCGCAATGTTCTGACGAAAGGAACGACACGATGAAAAAACAGACGAAAAAGAAAAGCCGGAACGGGCACGGCGGCAGGCGGCGTATGACAGCCGCAGCGGCGATCATGGCGGGCATGCTGGTCCTGTCCGGCTGCGCGGACACGGTATCGGCAGCCTCAGGCACGAGTGCGAAAGCCGCAGACACGGCGGAAACCTCGACGGCGGACACGTCGTCGCAGGATGCGACGACAGCCGGTACGGATACGACAGCAGCGGCCTCGGCGGATGGAACGGCAGCGGGTACGGCAGCCACGCAGACAGCGTCAACCGGCAATGAGAGCCTCGAGACACTGGCAGCGGAAAGCAGTCTCTATCTGACAGGCGACTATTCCGACAAGGACAAAGACACGGGCGAAGGCAGCGACGCGCAGAAGCTTACGATCTCCGGATCCGGACAGACGTATACGATCTCGGAGGCCGGCACCTACGTGATCACGGGCACGGCAACGGACAGCCGGATCATTGTGGACGCAGGCGACGACGGGAATGTGCATCTGATCCTGGCCGGCATGTCGATCTCCAATGGCACGACTGCTCCCATATATGTCAAAACAGCGAAAAACTGCCGCATAACACTGCAGGACGGCACGGAAAACACCGTGACGGACAGCCGCAGCGAAGAGACAGATACAGCTTCTTCCGGCACGGATACGGAAACAAATACAGATACAAATACAGCTTCAGATACGGAAGCGGATACAGACGACAGCCAGGAGGATCTCTCCGCGGCGATCTACAGCAGGAGCGATCTGATCATCAACGGCAGCGGTACGCTGACGGTGAAGGCAGGATACAACGACGGGATCAAATCAAAGGATGACCTGGAGATCGTATCCGGTACGATCGCAGTGGATGCGGCGGATGACGGCATTGTGGGCAAAGATTCCGTCAGCATCGCGGATGGCACGCTGACGATCACATCGGGCGGGGACGGCATCAAGACGACGAACGACGAAGATACCTCGAAAGGATACTTCATCCTGGACGGCGGAGCGGTCACGATCGAAGCCGGGGACGACGGTGTGGACAGCACGGAAAGTGCGGTCATCAACGGCGGCACGCTCACGGTCGCAAAGTGCGAGGAAGGCCTGGAAGCACTGTTCATCGCCGTTCACGACGGCACTGTGGACATCACCGCTTCGGATGACGGGATCAACATTTCCGACGGTGCGGGCTCCGGCGATGCGGCCGGCGGCATGGGCGGCGGAAATGCACCTTCCGGAGGCAGCGGGGATACGCAGTCCGACAGCAGCGCGCCCGGAAACGGGGCCGGCATGCACAGAGGCGGCGCGCCGGGCGGCGGAAACGCTGCAGACGGCGGAAACGCGTTTTCAGGCGGCGGCCGCATGTCAGGGATGGCCGGCGGCCAGACGATAGACGGACTGCTCCTGATCGACGGCGGCAGGGTCACAGTGGACGCTTCCGGAGACGGGCTCGATTCCAATGGCAGCATATATATAAACGGCGGCTACACGATCGTTTCGGGATCCACGCAGAACGACAATTCCGCGCTGGATTACAACGGCAGCTGCAGAGTGGACGCGGGCGTGCTGCTCCTGAGCGGCACCGCCGGAATGGCGCAGTACCCGGACACGGATTCCAAGCTTTCGACAGCCTATGCCTCCGTGAATGTGGATGCAGGTACGGAAGTGTCCGCAGTGGACGCCGACGGCAACGAACTTTATTCCTGGACGGTCGATAAGGATGCGGATCTGCTGCAGCTGGCAGCACCGGAGATCACCTCTTCGGACACGGTATCCTTTGTGATCGGCGGGACAAAGACGGCAGCGGAGATAAAGTAGGGTTTTGCGGGAAGCACTGCTGCCTTGAAACAGTCTGCCCGGCTCTCTGAGCCGGGCGAAGAAAGGAGGAACTATGAGCGGAAGGATCGCGGTCATCCCGGCTTACCAGCCGGAAGAAATACTGATACGTGTTCTGCAGGAGATCAGGAAGACAGGCATGGAAGCCATTGTGGTCGACGACGGCAGCGGGCGTGAATACGCCATGACACTGCTGCGGGCGACGGATTACGCCACGGTACTCACAAGTCCGCGCAACATGGGAAAAGGCTGCGCGCTGAAAAAGGCGTTTGCATACATCGAAGCCAACCGCGATATCGACGACGTCACCGTTGTGACGATGGACGCGGACGGGCAGCATACGGCAGCGGATGCGCTGAACGTCCTGCGCACGGCCGAAGCGCATCCCGGGGAACTGGTGCTCGGATGCCGGGAACTGCCGCACAGCGCACCGCTGCGCAGCAGAGCCGGAAACGCGATCACCCGCAGGGTGTACAGGCTGTCGACCGGCAGCAGCGTTTCGGACACCCAGACCGGCCTGCGCGCGTTCGACGGCTCCCTGCTGCCTGTTTTTACGGAAACAGAGGGCAGCCGCTACGAATATGAGATGAACGTGCTGCTGGAATGCCCGCGCCGCGGCATCCCGATCCGAGAGATCCCGATCGAAGCCATATATCTGGCGCGCAACGAGACTTCGCACTTCAACGCAGTGACCGATTCAATCCGTATTTACCGGGAGATCCTGCGTTTTGCCTTCTCCTCGCTCACGGGCTTTGCGGTGGATTATTCGCTGTACAGCCTCCTGGTTTACCTGACGGTCGGCCTCGGTACGGCGCCGTCTGTCACACTGTCCAATATCGCGGCCCGCGTCGTGAGCGCGGCCGTCAACTACGCAGTCAACCGCAGGTTCGTTTTTAAAAGCAAAAACAACGCGGTGAAGTCCGCGCTGTCCTATGCTGCGCTGGCGGCGTGTATCCTGGCCGGCAACACGGTGCTCCTCAATGCGCTCGTCGAGGCTGCGGGGATGAACAGGTACGCGGCAAAACTCATTACGGAACTCACGTTCTTCTCGGTCAGCTGGCTGATACAGCGCAGCCTGATCTTCCGGAAGGACGACGGAAAGGCAGGCAGGCGGCCGGCCGGGAAGGGCAGCTTCAGCGCCGGCAGGAAATATCTTCGGGGAGGGCAGCAGGCGGAACAGATGCGCATCGCCGAAGGACTGGGAGCGGCAGGAGGCCGATGACCATGAAAAAACAGCGGAAAAGGGGAAGAATATGGGAGTGGCTGTATATGGCGCTGCTCGGTGTTTTCACAGTCTATGCACTGCTGGACACCTTCGTTATCACGAAAGTCTACGCGGCGGCCGGTACTGCGGCAGCAGGCGCGGAAACGGCGGATACTGTTTCGTCGGACACGGAAGAAACGGATGACGGGGACACCGCCGGAGATGCCGGCGTTGCTGCCGGAGATGACAGCGGCACCGTCGCGGACGCCGGGGACACCGCCGGAGATACGGATGCCGCCGCAGCGGACGATACGTCGGACAGTACGCAGACTGAGGAAGCTGGCACCGTTATCGGGACATATTCACAGGACGGAGTTTCGATCACCGTGAAGGAATACCGTGTTTCGGATACCTCGGTCTATGTGGCCGATGTCACTCTGGCTTCGGCAGACAGCCTGCAGAGCGCTTTTGCGGACGATACCTACGGGAAGAACGTGACGGAGACGACCTCCTCGATCGCTTCCGCAGCGGGGGCGGTCCTCGCGATCAACGGCGATTTCTACGGTGCGCAGGAGAGCGGCTACGTCATTCGCAACGGTGTGCTGTACCGTGACACTGCTTCTGCAGATTCGGAAGATCTCGTCATTTACAAAGACGGTACGTTCGGTATCGAGAACGAGTCCGATGTGACGGCGCAGGAACTGCTGGACAACGGCGCCGAGCAGGTGCTTTCGTTCGGCCCGGCGCTTGTCGAGGACGGCAGCGTTTCCGTCACACAGAACGAGGAGGTCGGCAAGGCAAAGGCCAGCAACCCCCGTACGGCGATCGGCGTGATCGACAGCCTGCATTATGAATTCGTCGTCTCGGACGGCCGCACGTCGGAAAGCACCGGCCTCTCCCTGTACCAGCTGGCGGAGTTCATGGAGAGCCTGGGGTGCACCACAGCATACAATCTGGACGGCGGCGGTTCTTCGACCATGTATTTCAACGGCGAGGTCATCAACCAGCCGACGACGAACGGGCGCACCATAGCGGAAAGGAAGGTCAGCGATGTCCTGTATGTCAAATGAATGGAAAAACAGTACGCAAAGGCAGGAGGACACGGCACGTGCCGCTCTCGGCAGATATGAGGCGGCCACCGCATTCGTGCTCGTTCTCGGTGCCGTATATGAATATTTCAGCTTCGGGGTGTGGTCCGGCTTCATGGTATATGCGTTCCTGTTCCCGCTGGCCGGCGGGGTGCTCCCGCTCAGGATCCTGCTGCGTACGGGGCGGCGGATCCCGGCTGCGGCAGCAGGGCTGTGGAACTGCGGTATCGCCACGTTTACGGCAGGATGCCTGTTCTGCGGCATTCTGGAGATCTACGGCACCACGAACAGGCTGTCCGGGATCTACTGGATCGCGGGCACGGTGCTGCTGGCTGCAGGTGTCCTGCTGACGGCGGCGGAGAAGGCGGCCTGTGAACGGAGGACCGGCCTGCAAACAGGTAAAGGAATGACCGGGATTCGACAGAAATAGTCTTGCGGAACATACAGATTGCCCTAATATGGAAGCAGGGCTGCAGCGCGGCAGCCGGTCTTTTATGCAGACCGGCGGCAGCCGGGGCGTCAACGCCGGCCCGATTCCGGGGATACGCCGATACCCCGCTGGGAGGTCTGTATAGTATGAAAATCAATCGCAATACACCGTTCTGGGATACGAATCTGTCCGTGGAGGAAAGGCTGGACTGGCTGCTTTCTTCGATGACTGTCGATGAAAAGCTGCACTGCCTGTCATCTGCCGGGGCGGACATTGAAAGGCTGGGGATCCCGCGCATGATGCTGGGCGGCGAAGCCGCACACGGCGTGGAGCAGCGCAACGACCAGGGCGTGGTGAGCGCCCCCGTGGAGACGACTTCTTTCCCGCAGCCCATCGGAATGAGCGCATCCTGGGACCCGGCGCTGATCCGGGAGGCCGGCAGGATAACGGGCACGGAAGCGCGTGTGATCTGGCATGAGAGACCGGACAGGGGGCTCTCGCGCTGGGCGCCTACGGTGGATATCGAACGTGACCCGCGCTGGGGGCGGACGGAAGAGGCGTACGGTGAAGATCCGTTCCTCACCGGTGCGATGGCTTCCGCCTATGTGCGCGGCATGCAGGGCGACGATCCGGAGCATCTGCGCTGCGCCTGCACGCTGAAGCACTTCTATGCCAACAATGTCGAAGAAGGCCGCGGGTGGAAATCCTCCACGGTGGATCCCCGGAACCGCGAGGAGCTGTATCTGGAGCCATTCCGCAGGGTGATCGAGGACGGCGGTGCGGCGGGCGTCATGGCAGCCTACAACTCCGTCAACGGTACCGTGGGCATGCTGAATCACGAGATCCAGGATATCCTCAAGGATCAGTACGGTCTCCCGCACGCCGTCAGCGACGGCGGCGCGCTCGGTCTCGTCTGCGACAGCCACCATACCTTCGGGACCTATGCCGAGGCCATTGCGGCTTCGCTGAAGGCCGGCGTGGACGCCATGTCCGATGCGGAGGACGAGGTCTATGCCGCCGCCGCGGAGGCCTGGCAGCTGGGACTCATCACCGAGGAGGACCTGGATCTGGCGCTGCGCAACAGCTACCGTGTCCGCCTGCGGCTCGGCGTCTACGACCGGGAACGTGTCAATCCTTATGACGACGTCAGGCCGGAAGACCGCTGCTCGGACGAAGGGCGCAGGATCTGCCGGAAGCTTTCGGAGGAATCCCTCGTTCTGCTCAGGAACAGGGACGCCCTGCTGCCGCTGGATCCGGACACTGCAAAGACCGTACTGGTCGGCCCCTGCGCGGACACCTGG
Source organism: Lachnospiraceae bacterium (assembly GCA_022652545.1). GTDB lineage: Bacteria > Bacillota > Clostridia > Lachnospirales > Lachnospiraceae > CAG-791. The sequence continues at coordinate 22,240 of JALCRM010000011.1, read as the reverse complement.
TATCAGGACTGGTACGGAGGCAGGGCCCCGTACCGCAGAACTCTGCGGCAGGGCATGGAAGAGGTGCTCGGCCATCCTGTGGAAGTCTGCGACGGCCTGGACCGCGTGACCTTCGAAGGCGGCGGGAAGTGTTTTGCCGTAGATGAAAGCGGCCGGCTCTCGCCGACGGACGGCGCGGCGGATGTTTTCATAAAACAGGACTGGGGCGAGGGCAGTTTTACGTTCCGTTCGGTGCGGACAGGAAAGTACCTGAACCTGCGTATGGCGGGGCAGGGCTTCCCCGAAGCCGAAGACGGGCAGATCGGCTGCGACCGCACGGAGACCATGGACTGGTTCGTGCTCGAGACCTTCGGTCTGGAGCCTGCGGGGCACGGAACCTTCACGCTGCGCGACCATTTCGGCAGGCCGTTCTGTTTTGACAGGGACGGAGGCCTGCTGCTGTCTGAAAACAGTACACCGGCGGAGCTCACGGTCACCGTTGTGGAAGACGGCGCCGCAGAAGCCGCCGGCGCCGTGAGAAAAGCGATGGCCGCGGACGGAAAAACAACGGTCATTGCGGCGATCGGCAGCAACCCGATGATCAATGCGCGCGAGACCATGGACAGGAAGACCATCCTGCTGCCGCCCGAACAGGCGAAGCTGCTTCGGAAGCTGAAAGAGACGGACGCGGCTGTAGTCTGCATGCTGTTTACGAATTATCCCTATGCGTTCGGCGGCGCGGAAGAGTATACGGATGCGATCCTGCAGAGCGCGACCGGCAGCCAGGAGATGGGCACCGCGGCGGCGGAGGCGATCTTCGGAAAATGCGCGCCGGCCGGCAGGCTCGACATGACCTGGTACGCTTCGGACAGCCAGCTGCCGGAGATCGACGACTACGATATCATACGGGGAGGGCGGACGTACCGCTATTTCAGGGGCGTGCCGCAGTATCCGTTCGGGTACGGCCTCACGTACGCGCCGTTCCGCTACAGCGCGCTGAAGGTACAGACTGCGGCAGGACCGCACCCGGAAGATGCGGTGCTGGCGGTATCCCTGCAGGTGACGAACGAAGGCGGGACAGTCAGTGACGAAGTGGTGCAGATCTATGCACGGATGCCGGAATGCCGCGTGCCGAGACCCGTCAGGCAGCTGGTCGGGTTCGAAAGGCTGCACGACGTGGCGCCCGGGGAAACGCGAAATGTCACGATCCCGGTGCCGGTGCGGGAGCTACGCTACTACGACGTCGTCAGCGGCGGTTTTCTCATCGAGGACGGCGAGTATACGATCGAAGCGGGCGCTTCCTCCGCGGATATCCGGGAGACCTGCCGGATCGCCGTCGCAGGCGGGCACCGCGGACTGCGCGACCTTGCGCGGAATGTCGCGGCGGACGCTTATGACGACTGTAAAAATACGGTGCTCGGCGCCGGGCATCTCGGCTACGCCGATGCAGAGGTAAAGGAAGGCGCGGAATGCGCCGTGCTGCGCTATGACGGCTGCAGTCTCACGGGCAGCGAGACCGTTGCCGTGTTCCACATGCGCAGCTGTGAAAACAGCGGGATCGAGATGCTTGTGGACGGAAAACCGGTCTGCAGCTGGCAGGGCGAAACGCGCACCTACCGCACCAGGGCCATGTACGAACCCGGCGAAGCCGGGCGCCTCGAGGCCTGCGCGCGTGAAAAGACCTGGAAGCCTGTTTTTGCAGACGTGTGCGTCAGACTGGACGGCGGTGCAATGCCCGTATCGGACGGCTGTGCAGTGTCCGGGACGGATCATACGCAGGCACCCGCCGGCAGGTCCGTGGAGATCCGGCTCAGGGGCGATGCGGAACTGTGCTGGTTCAGGCTGAAAAGCAGCGAAGGAAAGACGGTCCATGCGGCAGTTGGACAGTGACCCCTGCGGTATCCCGTACGGGAAGGCCGGCTCTGTACATCTTCAAAAAAGTTGCAGAAATTTCTCTGTTTGACTAAAGTAATGGGTGCAGGGTCATGGTCCGGACACGCGGGGAGAAACAGATGGCGGAGGAAGAAGACAGTTCAGAACTGAGGCAGACCGGTCAGAGCGGCGGGAACGACAAAGCCGGCGCACAGACTGAGGCCGGCACGCAGACGCAGAACGTCACGCAGACGCAGGCCGATACAGGCGGCAGGGCCGGGAAAGCCGGAGGCCGCAGGAAAGCAAAACAAAGTATTTTTTATATTTACGGCGAACAGAAGTTCCAGATCATCCTCGGGCTTATCGGCGCCGCAATCGGCATCGCGGTGGGTCTTGTGGATGTGGTCTTCGGAAAAGTGCTTCTGTTCACGTCGAACACGCGCCTCGCGCATCCCTTCTGGTTCATTCCCTTCCTGGCCCTGGCGGGCCTCGGGATCATCTATCTGAACCGTCTGCTCGGCGGAAACAACCACAAGGGCATGAACAATGTCTTTGACGTGGGGCTGGAACAGTCCGCGGAACTGCCGTGGACGATCATCCCCTTTGTGATCGTCGCCACCTGGATGACGAACCTCTGCGGCGGCAGCTCCGGCCGGGAAGGCGTCGCGGTGCAGGTCGGCGCGATCATCGCCTATAAACTCGGGCGGTACGTGCACAGCGTCGGGGAAAAGAAGATCTTTATCATCACAGGTATGGCGGCAGGTTTCGGCGGCCTGCTGGGCACCCCCATTGCGGCCACCTGTTTTGCCCTGGAAGTCATTGTCGCCGGCGAAATGAAATACCAGGCGCTCTTCCCCGCGCTCATCGCGGCCATCAGCGCCATGGAGGTGACGCAGGCCTTCGGGATGACCAAATTCACCTTTCCCCTCAACACACCGATGTATTTCACAATCCCGTTCATTCTGCAGCTGCTGCTCCTCGGCGTGATCTTCGGACTGGTCGGCGCGATCTTTGCCTGGCTGATCCGGCAGGCAAAACACTTCTTCAAAGTCAGGATACCGAGTCCCATCGTGCGCATCATGGGCGGCGGCGCCGTACTCAGCGTCCTCTTCCTGCTGCTGCACACCGGTCGGTATTCCGGCATGGGTCTCGACCTCATCGACTATTCGCTGAAGGGCGGCGTCATCTATTCCTACGACTGGATCCTGAAACTGCTGCTGACCGTGCTTACCCTCAGCCTGGGTTTTCAGGGCGGCGAACTGGTACCGCTGTTTTCGATCGGCGCGAGCCTCGGTGCCGTGCTGGGAAACCTGCTCGGTCTGCCGGTGCCGCTCGTTGCGGCGCTCGGGTATGCGGCGGTCTTCGGCAGCGCGACCAATACGCTGTTCGCGCCGGTGCTGCTCGGCGGCGAGATCTTCGGCTTTTCGTACACGCCGGCGTTTTTCATCGTCTGCGCGGTAGCCTATATCTTTAACATGAACCAGACGATCTACGGAAAACAGATCCCCATCCGCGAACGGATCCGCCGCGGCCTGCGCAGCGATACGGCGGCGCCGGACAGGGCGCAGGACAGGAGCGCAGTATAAGGCAAAACACGGCGCGGATGTGCTATAATCGTTTGCGGCGGCGGTGCCGGAGAGCGACACCGGATGCCGAAGATGTTCAATTTATGGAGGCTTACTATGACACTCGGACAATTGCAGAAGGACATGATCGCAGCGCTGAAGGCGCGCGACAAGGACAGAAAGGAAGCCATTTCCTCGCTGGTATCGGCGGTCAAGAAGGTCGGGATCGACGCCGGCTGCAGGGACGATATTCCTGAGGATATGGTGAATACGGCGATCCTTAAGGAGCAGCGGCTCGTCAAGGAAGAACTGGACACCTGTCCGGCATCGAGGGAAGACCTCAGGGAACAGTACCAGAAACGCTACGACGTGATCTCGGAATACTGCCCGAAGATGATGTCGGCGGAGGAGATCGAAGCCTATATCCGCACGAACTGCGCGGAGCAGCTGGCTTCCGGCAACAAAGGCCTTGTCATGAAGACCGTGATGCCCGCACTCAAGGGCAAAGCAGACGGCAAGCTGATCAACGAGACCGTGGCGAAGATCTGCGGCTGACCGGTATTTTGCCCCGCCTGCGGCAGCGCCGGAGAACGGTTTCGGCTGCAGAGGCGTGAAGCGCTGCCGATGCTCGTCTCAGAGAACGGAAGGCTCTCCTCAGGGAGAAAAAGTGAAAAAGATCCTGCATTATGTCCTCCGCGCGGAAGATCTGGCATCTACCGCCGGAGGACTTGTCAATTTAATACTGCGCGACAGGATAGCCGTCACCGGCCATGAGATCTCGCACGCCAAATTCACGCCGGGCGGCATCACTGCGGACGGCGTGCCTGTGACAGTGAAGGACAGGCTGCGTCCCGGGCAGGACCTGCGGATCGTGCTCGAGGAGGACGGTGCGGACGAAGAAAAGGTGCCGCCGGCCGAAGGGCCGCTGGACATCCTGTACGAGGATGAGGATCTGGTGGCGGTAAACAAGCAGGCAGGCACAGTGGTGCATCCGACGCACGGGCATCACACGGACACGATCGCCAATTTTCTGGCCTGGCACTACCGGACAGAGGGGGAAGAGACCGTCTGCCGCATCGCGGGCCGGCTCGACCGGGAGACCTCCGGCGTGCTGCTGTTTGCCAAAAACAGGGCCGCAGCCGGCAGACTGTACCGCGAAAGACAGGACGGAGAATTCGTGCGTACATACCTGGCGGTGGCCGAGGGCCTTTTCCCGCCGGAAAGACGGGAAGGCACCGTCGACCTGCCGCTCGAGAAAGCACCGGATTCGCTGGTGCGGCAGCAGGTCGCGGAGGACGGCCGGGGCGCTTCGGCGCTTACCAGGTACAGGGTGACGTCGGAGGATGCCGGGCGCGGATTGTCGCTGCTTTCCCTGCACATCGATACGGGCCGCACGCACCAGATCCGCGTGCATATGGCATCGCTGGGACACCCGCTGCTGGGGGATTCGCTGTACGGGGGCCACGGTGATGCGGAGATCGCGGCGGCAGCAGGCGGTTACTCACGCACCATGCTGCATGCGGCGTCGCTTTCTTTCCGCCAGCCGTTCACCGGCGAAGAGCTCTGCATCCACGCGCCGTTCCCGCCCGATTTCGCGGCGGCTTACGAACGCTTTGCGCCGGGACGGCAGCACCTGACGCACGACTTTCCGCCCCTGTGGAACAGCGGTTCGAGGACACTCATCCTCGGCAGCTTCCCCTCCGTAAAATCCCGTGAAGACAGCTTCTACTATGCACATCCGCAGAACCGGTTCTGGAAAGTGCTGGCGGAGGTGTACGGAGAACCGGTGCCGCAGACAAAACAGGAAAAGACCTGTTTTGTCCTGTCGCACGGTCTTGCGCTCTGGGATGTGATCGAGAGCTGCGATATCAAAGGGTCGCAGGACAGCTCCATCATGAATGCGGAAGTGACCGATCTGCCGCGCATACTGCGGAAGAGCCGGATAGACCGCATTTTTGTGAACGGTGCCGCGGCGTACCGGCTGTACGAGAAGTACCAGGAGCCCGTGACCGGGATCCGGGCCGTGCAGTTGCCTTCGACAAGCCCGGCCAATGCGGCGTGGACGCAAAAAAAACTGGCCGCAGCCTGGGCTGCGGTCAGATGTGAGCAGTGAACGCCAAGCGGGGATCAGACACCGGTCTTGGTGTTGGTCGAACCTTCGTTGTATGTTTTGCCGTCTACCGTAAAGGTCTTGTCGTCCTGGATTACGAACCACATGGTCTTCCCGGTGTTGAGCGTGATCTCTTTTCCGTTGTCGTCGTAGAACGTCGTAGGCTTGTAGTCGCCTTCCTTTTTCCAGGTCACGTGGATCATCTTTCCCTGCGTAAGGAACCAGCCGTCCTTGGTGGTATCGTGCATCTGGAAGGCCAGGTAGCCCTTTTCGTCGCGGACTTCATAGTAGCATTTCTCGATCAGCACATTCGCAAAAGCCAGCTGATTGCCGCTTTCGGCATCCTTCTGCGGTTCGCCGTAGATCGTTTTGTAATACAGCTTGTCCTCGGCGTTATAGCTCAGCGCCGATTTGGAAGTGGGATAGCAGCCGGCCATGTCGATCTCTTTGGCGTCGACGGCATCGCTGTAATCGGAGAGCGTGTTCGGGTCCGAAGCACCGGCAAAGGTGAAATGCGGGGAAACATAGTATTCGCTGCGGTGATCCACCTCGAAGCCGGCTTTCTTGATGGCGGCCGTGATATGGTCGCTGTCCGTATAGGCGGTGTGTTCCACGGCTACGCCGCTCTTCGGGACACGGTAGAAGGCGCCGTAATCAGGGCCGCTCGTGTCGCCGGTGCCGTTGATGTTGTCGACGTCCGAGCGCGTCAGGATATCGTGCACGTATACGACGGGACCGCCGAAATGGATAAAGATCGGATCCCATTCCAGGCCGAGGTAGACAAAATAGTCGCGGATCGAGCGGATGTTGCCGATACGGTCGAGGCCGCTGTAATCCTGGATGATGCCCATCTGGCGGGACATGTTGTCCTCTTCCATGATCTCATAGAAGACGCCGACGCGGTCCAGGCCGTACTGCGGCTGTGCTTCCTTGTTGATCGGGTACATGACGGCCAGCGGACGCTGCTTGTTGACGGCTTCGTCGACCCATTCATTTGTAACGTCGCTGCGGACCATGCCGTCTTTCGGCGGCTTTTCACTGTCCGTGGAGGCGGCGGAGGCAGAGGATGTCGCCGCTGCCGAGGAAGTGGCAGTTTGCGGGATCGGCTCGTCAATGGACGAGGAGCCGGTATCGGAAGAAGCGGATTTTCCGCAGCCGAAGAGCAGCGCTGCGGTCATGGCGGAAACCAGTATTATCGAAACAGATCTTTTCATCTGCGGACCTCTCTGTGAAAGTCAGGGACACAATACTGTCAAAACCGGAAAAATGCACTTGATTATAAAACGGAACATACAATAAATGCAATGATGATTCCGAGAATGGCGCCGCAGAGTACCTGCAGCGGTGAGTGGCCCACAAATTCCTTGAGTTCCTCGGGGTTGGTAAATACTTTGTCCATGCTCAGCAGCTGGCGCTGCAGTTCATTGAGCACCTTGGCCTGTTCGCCGGTCTCGCGGCGCACGCCCATCGCGTCGTACATGACGATGAAGGCCAGAAAGAACGTAATGGGAAATTCCGGGCTGCCGAAACCGTACTCGATGGCGGCAGCCGTACAGAGCGCACAGACTGTGGCCGAGTGGGAACTCGGCATGCCGCCGCTTCCGAAGATGCGGTCCCTATGGAAACCGCCGTTGATCGCCATGTCGATGAGAACCTTCAGAAGCTGCGCCACGCACCAGCCGATGGCCGGGGCGGCGAACAACGGGTTTCGGAGCAGAGCTGTCAAAGAGTACATAGGCCTCAATCCGCGGAATATCCGCTTTCCTTCATGTAGATCTCAAGCGCTTCGTGCCAGTCGCGGTATACGTGATCGGTCGTGAGCCTGAACATGTAGTTGTCCAGGATGGAATAGTGCGGGCGCGGTGCCTGCGCAGGGACGAGCTTCGTATACTCCTCCGTGGAGACAGGATTGACGACTGTTGTTTTGCCTGCGATCCGGAAGATCTCCTTTGCAAAGGAAGACCACTCGGTGGAACCCTCGCAGGTACCGTGGAAAAGTCCGTAATTGTCGGAAGGCAGCAGATACGCGATGGCGCGCGCAAGCTCCGCCGCGCTCGTGGGGGAGCCGAACTGGTCGTTCACGACGCTTACCGCATCGTGCGTCTCGGCGAGCCTGAGCATTGTTTTGACAAAATTTTTGCCGTCTCCGTAGAGCCAGGCCGTGCGGATGATGAAATAGCGGTCTGCGAATTCCTCGACGAAGTGCTCGCCGGCCAGTTTTGTGATGCCGTATACGCTCTTCGGCCCGGTAGGGTCAAATTCCGTGAGAGGTTTCTCGGAATCGCCGGGGAAAACATAGTCTGTGCTGATGTGTACGAGCTTGGCGCCGGTTTCCCTGGCGGCAATGGCCAGATTGCGCGGGCCGATCGCATTGATCTTATAGTTGAGGTCGAGGTGGGACTCGGCGGCGTCGACCGCAGTGTAAGCGGCGCAGTTGACGATCGCGTAAGGTTTTGCCTCGCGGGCCATGGCCAGTACCCTGTCAACGTCCGTGATGTCGAGATTGGTGCAGTCGTCGCCCACGACATCGGAGTTGATCAGGTGATAAGCGGGATCTCCGCCAAGCAGACGGTTGATCGCAATTCCCAACTGACCGTGACAGCCGGTCACAATAATGTTTTTCATTCAGGATCCTTTCTGCTGTAAAACTCAGACAGCAATACAATATATGATACTCCCTGGATCGTCTGCAAACAAGTAACGGACTGCGAAAAACGGCCGTTTTCCGCGAAGCCGGGTGCGTGGGAGCGGCTTGAAACAGCCGCAGGATGAAGGTATACTGAAAACCGTCAGCCGGGGCGGCTACTGCCGGAACGGCCGCAGCAGCGGCACGAAGTGCTGCCGATGTTCGTTTCGGAGGATCTGAAGATCCCCCACATGGAGGTAAAGATGGACATAGCCAAAACAGATAAAATTTATGTCGCGGGACACCGCGGACTGGTAGGCAGTGCGATCGTGCGCAGCCTGCAGGCGCAGGGATACAGCAACATCATCGGACGGACGCACGCGGAGCTGGATCTGCTCGACCAGGCAGCCGTGCGCAGTTTCTTCAGTACGGAGAAGCCGGACGTCGTGGTGCTGGCCGCCGCCAAAGTGGCGGGCATATTCGGAAATACGCTGCAGCCGGCGGAGTTCGCCTATGTCAACATGCAGATCCAGTGCAATGTGATCAAATGCGCACATGATACCGGTGTGAAGAAGCTGCTGTTCCTGGGGAGCAGCTGCATCTATCCGAGGATGGCGCCGCAGCCGATCCCGGAGGACGCCCTTCTGACGGGCCCTCTTGAGACGACGAACGAGGCTTATGCGATCGCCAAGATCTCCGGCATGGAGATGTGCAAATATTTCAACATGGAGTACCACGATCCGTTCATCAGCTGTATGCCGACGAACCTGTACGGACCGTATGACAACTATGACCTGAAGAGCTCCCACGTGCTCCCGGCGATGATCCGGAAGTTCCACGAGGCAAAACAGAACGGAACTTCCGTCGAACTTTGGGGCACCGGTACGCCGCTGCGTGAATTCCTCTATGTGGACGACATGGCGGACGCCTGTGTTTTCCTGCTCGAGAACTACAATGGTCTGCAGCACGTGAACATCGGCACCGGCGAGGAGGTCACCATACGCCGGCTGGCGGAAATGGTGCAGAAGGAAGTCGGTTTTGAGGGAGAAGTCATCTGGAACAGCAGCATGCCGGACGGCACGCCGAGGAAACTTTGCGACGTGACGAAGATCCACAATCTCGGCTGGCACCACAAGGTCGAGCTGCCCGAAGGCATACACCGCTCCTACGAATGGTTCCGCAACAATATTTCCGAGGCACGCATGGAAGGCAGGAGCTGACCGGAGACAAAACACGGGATCGCTTCTTTTTCCTGTATAACGACAAAATACGCGAAATTCGGGTTTCGCCAAGATTTTTCATTTTTATGTTAAGACGGTTCTGATAGATTTCTCTTACAGCCCCGGGTGCCGGAAGACAGCACGGAGGCAGCCGGAAGGAAGGAGGGGAGATCTTGACGGACCGTTTTTTTGTGATCGCAGTGCTGCTGTCAGGTGCCATACTGACGGATCTGAAGGAAGGCAGGGTCTACAATTACTGGCTTGCAGCAGCCTGGATCGCCGCCATACTTCTGTCCCATCCTGTCGGCGCACCGCCGGCGGAAGCCGCAAGGCAGACTCTTTTATACCCGGCAGTGGCTGCTCTTCTCTTTTTCCCGCTATGGAAATTCCGGTTCTTCGGAGCCGGGGACATCAAATTTCTGGCCGTCCTGGCCGCTTTTTTCCCTTTTCCGGAATTTCTGCGCTGCTGCGCATATTCCTTTGCAGCGGCTGCTGTTCCCGCCGCAGGCGTCCTGATCAGGACACGCCGCACCGGCGTACGCATTCCTTTCGCGGTCCCGGTCGGGATCGCCTTTCTTCTCCATCTCGGAGGTGCATTGCCTTGAACGGACATTTTTCCTGCAGGATCGTCATCTGCGACAGTGAAGCTGATTATGCCGCACATCTTTCGGAGTCCCTCCGGGACCGGAAGGTGCCGTATGACATAGAAGTCTATTACAGCGCGGAAAGGCTGCTGCACAGCTGCAGCCGGCGTGAGGATATCGTCGTGCTGGTCATTGCGGAAAGCGCATACTGCGAGGCTGTGCACGATGCAGGCTTTCCGCGTGTACTGATCCTTAACGAATCCGACCGCTATCTGGGAGCGGATACCTGCAGCATCAGCAAATATCAGTCCGCGGAGACAATTGCAAAAGCTGTTATGGACGCCTGTGCGGAAGAGAGCGGCAAACGAGGCAACATACAGCCGTCAGCAGTGCGTCACGGCCCTCCGATGAAGATCATCGGCGTCTACACGCCCATCGCCAGATGCCTGCAGACTACGGTCTCCCTGACAGCCGGGCAGCTTCTGGCGGCCGAACACAAAACTCTGTATATCAATTTTGAGCCTTTCAGCGGACTCAGTGCCATGCTGCACAGAAGTTTCAGGGAAAACGTCAGCAGTCTCATATATTACAACGACTGTGCACGCGAAAAGATCGCGGGACAGATCGAAACGATGGCGGAGTCCCTCAACGGGCTGTATTTTCTTCCGCCGATCACCTTCTTCAAGGATCTGCAGGCGATCCGCAGGGACCAGTGGCTGGACCTGTTCCATACGATAGCCCAGGTGACGGAATTCGAATACCTGATCCTCGACCTGACGGAATCTACGGACGGGCTGCTGGATATCCTGCGGGAATGCGATGAAGTGATCACGATCGTCAGACCTTCCTGCTGGGTATCCGAGGCAAAGATGATGCAGTACAGGGATATCCTGAAGGCGAGAGGCTATGAAGATATTTATGCCAGGACCAGAAAATGGCATTTCCCGGTATTCCGTGAGCTGCCGGCCGACCCCGCCATGCTGACCCACAGCGAACTGGCTGCGGAAGTAAAGCACCTGCTGGCAGGGGTATAGGGATGGAAGAGGAGTTGGAATATCTGAGGATCCGCGAGGAACTTCACGGCAGGATTCTGAAGAAGATCGACTTTTCAAAGGAAGTCGGAGACGACGGGATACTCGACCTTATCGATACGGAGATCACGGAGGCGTCCCGGGAACACGGACTTGCACTCGGTGAGATGGAAAAGATGCGGCAGGAACTTTTCTACTCGATCCGTAAACTCGACGTCCTGCAGGAACTGCTCGATGATCCGTCCATTACGGAGATCATGATCAACGGCAGCGAAAGCATCTACATCGAAAGAGACGGCGCTATTTTTCCCTATCCCGCACATTTCGCATCCGGAGAGAAGCTATACGATGTGATCCAAAAGGTAGTGGCAGACTGCGACAGAACGGTCAATACCGGCAGACCGATCGCGGATGCGAGACTGCCGAACGGTTCCCGCGTGAATATCGTCCTGCCTCCGGCAGCCATCAACGGACCGATCGTTACGATACGCCGCTTCCCGGAGCGCCCCATCCGGATGGACGATCTGCTGCGCCTGGGATCGGTCCCGGAAGAAGCGGCAGGGTTTCTGCGCTGCGTTGTGGCAGCCGGCTACAATATTTTCATTTCGGGAGGGACAGGATCAGGCAAGACCACTTTCCTGAATGCGCTTTCGGAATACATACCTTCCGGCGAGCGTGTGATCACGATCGAAGACAACGCGGAGCTGCAGATCCAGGGCATACCGAACCTGGTCCGTCTCGAGGCGCGCACAGCCAACGTGGAAGGCGGGAACGAGATCACGATCAGGGACCTGATCCGTACATCCCTGCGCATGAGGCCTGACCGCATCATCGTAGGCGAGGTGCGCGGAGCGGAAACGATCGATATGCTGCAGGCCATGAACACCGGCCATGACGGTTCGATGAGTACGGGACACGCCAACAGTCCGGCCGACATGCTCCTGCGTCTGGAGACGCTGATCCTCATGGGAATGGACCTTCCGGCAGGGGCGATCAGGGGACAGCTGGCCTCAGGCCTTGACCTTATCGTGCACCTGGGAAGGCTGCGCGACCGCAGCCGCAAGCTGCTGGAGATCGACGAGATCAGAGGGATCGGGGAAGACCGCATCAAACTTGAAACGCTTTTCCGGTTCCGGGAAACGGGGGAAGATGAGAACGGGAAGATCAAAGGTGTCTGGGACAAAACAGGAGAACTCAGGGACCGCGGCAAACTGCGCGCCGCGGGTATCCGCCTTCCGGAAGAGGAAAGCTGATCCGGAGGTCCTGGCGGAGGGGACGGCATTGATCCTGTTCCTCGCATGGTTTTTCTACCGTTCCCTGTTTGCGGCTGTTTTCCTGATTCCGCTGGTAATACCGTACAGCCGGTACCGGCGCCGCGCAAAAACTGACAGGCGCAGAGAAAGACTGACGGGACAGTTCAAGGAAGCGCTGGGAAGTATGCTGACTTCCCTTCGGGCAGGGCTGTCTGCGGAAAATTCGGTCCGTGAGACCTGGAAAGAGATGGAATTCCTGTACGGAGGAAAGAGTGAAATATGCAGGGAACTGTGGAAAATATGCCAGGGTATGGACAGCCGTATCCCGCTGGAGGAACTGATGATGACTTTCGGAGAGGACAGCGGGATAGAAGTCATCCGGGAATTTGCCGGCACCTTCGCCATTGCGAAGCGCAGCGGCGGCAACATGGCCGAGATCATGAACCGCACGATCCAGCTGCTGCAGGACCGGGTGGATGTTGAAAAAGAGATCTCGGTGCTGATATCGGCCAGGAAACTTGAGCAGCATATCATGGATGCTGCGCCGTTCCTGATCGTCGGGTATATCGGCATTACCTCGAAAGGCTTCTTCGAACCGCTTTATCACAATGCGGCTGGCATCGCCGTTATGACAGCCTGCCTGATCGTCTATTGTGCCGCCTATCTGCTTTCCGAGAAAATAACCGATATTCCTGTCTGAGTTCGAAAGGAGGCCGGATGCAGCTCTGCATTTATCTGGCAATACTGCTCATATTCCCCATTCTGGGCGTTCTGTCCCGCGGGGAGGCGGTCACGGCGGCAGAGTCGGAACCTGTCTCTGCCGTACAGGTGCCGTTCCAGAAGATCTCCCTGTATCTGTACCGCAGGCAGAAGGGCAGCAGACTGCACGGGCTGCTGAGCCGTCTGCCGGGAGAAAGTACTGTGCGTGCAGACCTCTGGACGATCGATCCGTCTCCGGGAAAAGAGAACACGGAAGCCAGATTTTTTGTCAGAAAGCTGCGCTGGCTGCTGATCTTTCTTTTTCTTGCCGACCTGCTCGCCATCCTGTTCTGTCTTTCAGCGGGGCAGGGGGACAGTCTCTCTGCGGACGGAACGATCGAACGGAAAGGCTACGGAGAGGCAGATACGGAGATCCTGCTGTCAGCTTCCGCGGATGGTCAGGAGCTTGGAGAATATGAAGTGAATGTGAGTTCCCGGAAATATACGGAAAAGGAACTGGATACGCTTTCGGAGCGTGCCTTTGAAGAACTTTCAGGGAAACTTCCCGGGGAAAACACCTCTCTCTCGGCAGTCAGTCACGACCTGTTCATGCCTGCCGCGCTGGAAGGATACCCGTTTCATATCTCCTGGGAAAGCAGCCGCTACGCACTTATCGATGCAGACGGAAGTGTATATACCGGCGATCTGCAGCAGGGAGAAAAGGCGGAGGTCGAACTGACGGCAGTTGCCACGGCGCAGGACCGGCGCTATTCCAGGTCCTTCAGCGTCACAGTGACGCCGCCGCCCCTGTCGGCGGAGGAAAAACTGCAAAGGGAGATCCTGAGCGCTCTGTTCGAAGCGGATACGAAGGGCGCGGATAACAGTTCGTACCGCCTGCCGACGGAGGTGGCAGGCCGTAAATTATCATGGTCCGAGCCGAAACAGGAAAACAGCAGCCTCCTGTTTTGTCTGGTGCTTCTGGCCGGTCTCGCCAACTATGCGCTGGCTGACCGTGAACTGCACATGCGCATTGAGAAAAGCAGGCGCCAGATGCAGTTGGATTATCCGCAGGTGCTGAGCAGGATCATCCTGTTCGTGGGCGCGGGACTCAGTGTCCGGAGCAGCTTCCGCAAGATCGCGGATGACTATCGCAGAGATCTGGAAAGAGGAGAGAAGAAGCGCTCCATATACGAAGAGATCCTGCTGATGAGCCGCGAACTGTCGAGCGGCGTTTCGGAAGCGGACTGCTATGCACATTTTGCGAGACGCTGCGGAAGCCTGTCCTATTCGCGGTTCTGCTCGCTGCTCACCCAGAATCTGAGAAAGGGGAATTCGGCCCTGCTGGCTGTTTTGCAGACGGAGGCCGCAGAGGCATTTGAAGAGCGCCGCAATCTGGCGCGCCGAATGGGGGAAGAAGCCGGGACAAAACTGCTTTTTCCGATGATCCTGATGCTGCTCGTCACCATGATCATCATTATGATACCGGCATATCAGAGTTTTTCCATGTAGCAGGCTTTGCAGCGGGCAGCAGGCGGAAACAGTGGAGCGGCCGTCGTGCCGCACAGCGCGAAAGCGCGGGAGGAGACAGATGGGCAAGGAAATGGCAGCATTTTTTAAAGAAGAGGACGGCATGGGGACAGTGGAGGTAATCCTCATTATCGTGGTCCTGATCGGCCTGGTCATCATTTTCAAAAAGCAGATCACGGATATCGTGAATTCTATTTTCAAATCCATCACGAGCGAGAAAAATGTGGTCACGGGGGACTGAAGTGGCAAAAAAACGGACAGACGGGTACCTGACGGTATTTCTGGCGCTTTCCATGACAGTCATCCTTTCCCTGTTTTTTGTACTGCTGGAAGGTGCCCGTATGAATGCGATCAGAATGCAGATCGAACTTGCGGGAGACAACGCCGTCAATTCAGTGCTGGGGGAATACCATCGCGAGCTGGCCAGGCAGTATGACCTGTTTTTTGTAGATGAATCCTACGGGACGGCCTCGCCTTCGGAAACGAATGTCCGGGAACACCTGCTCCGTTACCTGGAGCAGAACTACAGCAGGAGCAGCCTGTTTTCCTTCGGACAGGTGCGGACCTTCACGGGGCTCCGGACCGATACGCTGGAGATCACAGGTACGAGGTGTGCTGCGGACAACGATGCGGAAGCGCTGCGGCAGCAGGTGTATGCATACATGTCCGCAGACCCGCTCGGGAACATCAGCGCCGGGCTGCTGGCAGAGGTAGACCGCTTTAACGGGCTCGGTCTGGACAGCGGGGAATGGCAGCGGAAGAAAGCGGAAAATGAAGCAGAGTTTGAAAACATCCTGTCAGGCTCGGAGGAAACGGGTGACAAGCAGGCAGGAGGCATGCCGATAGATCAGCTGCTCAAAGGCATCAGGCAGATCGACGACTTTTTTGCGAATCTTACGCTGGACAGGGTCGTCGGATTGTCCGCCGGCATTTCGGATGCCGAAACCGATCCCGACAATCTGCTGTCTCATCGGGCGATCCATACAGGTACCGCACTGGAGCCCGCGAATACGCACGGATACAGCCGGGCCGATTCAATCGTATTCGACGAATATATCCTGGAAAAATGCAATACCTGGAAGCACAAGGTCAAGGACGGAAAACTGAAATATCAGGCGGAATATATACTTTGCGGGCAGGGTGCGGACCGGCAGAATCTGGGGCGCATGGTGGAACGCATCCTGCTGGTAAGGGAAGCCGCCAACGCGTTCTATCTGTTTTCCGACGCGGCAAAAAGCGCGGAAGCCGGAGCACTGGCGACCGCGGTCTGCACAGCGCTTTTCCAGCCGGAGGCTGCGGAATGCCTGAAAGCGGCGATACTTTTTGACTGGGCCTGGACGGAGAGCCTGAAGGATGCCAAAACACTGATGGCAGGCGGGCGCATACCGCTTGTCAAGGATGGGTCCAGTTGGAAGACTTCCATGCTCTCGATTTTTGTGCCGGATTTCGCCACAAGCGGGGAGACCGGCGGCAGCGGGCTGAATTATCGGGATTATCTGCGGATTTTTCTGTATCTGGAAAACGGGTCCATGAAAAACATGCGTCTCATGGACATCATGGAAGCGGATATCCGGGAGACAGACGGCAATGAGAACTTCCGGATGGACTGGTGCATGGATGCATTCGGCATTTCTTCTGTTACAAAGAGCAGCTTCGGGTATTCCTATCCGCTGAAGCGGGAAGTCAGTTACAACTGAGGGAACGGCAACCATGTCCTTTTGGCGCGGCAAAACAAACCTATTACTCAAAAAGAGGCCTCTCCGGGCAGGTACGCAGGTCAAAAGGACATTGCTGCCGCTCCCTCTGCAGGCGGTCATGACTGTGGAAGCAGCCCTGGTGCTCCCGCTGTTCCTGTTTTTCATGTCCAATGTCCTGTTCATCTTTGACATGATCAGGCTGCAGAGCGGCATGACGGCGGCACTGCATGAAGCCGGGAAGCAGATGGCGGAGTACAGTTATTTTTACCGTTATGCACTGTCTGACCTGATGAATATTCAGGCCGGGGAAGCGGATTACGAAGGCGAGACCGGTGCAGATCTCGGGACAGTGGGAAATGCAGCCCTTTCCTTTGTGCTTTCCCAGACCTACGTGCGCAGCCAGGTGAACAGCATGCTCGGCACCGGATATCTGGATCATACGTGTCTGGAAGGCGGATCCGGCGGCATTTCCTATCTGCGCAGCTCGATTCTCCTTGGGGAGCCCGGCTCCGGCAGCGACATAGTGGACCTTGTGGCAGACTACCGTGTCAGGCCGCTGTTCAGGATGTTCGGACTGAAGGACTTTTCCATGCAGAGCAGGTTCTACGCACACGCCTGGGTGGGCTACGGCGTAGGCGAAATAACAGATGAAGAGGAAAAAGAAAAAGAGGAGACCGTTTATATTACGGAAACTGGTACGGTTTACCATAAAGACCGCGGATGCACTTATCTCAATCCCTCGGTGCGTTCCGTGAACGTGTCTGAACTGGCAGGCATGCGGAATAAAGGCGGAGGCAGATATTATCCCTGCGAGATCTGTGATCCGCAGTCCGCTGGCACAGTGGTGATCACATCCGACGGAAACAGATATCACAGTTCGGCGGCCTGCCCGGGTCTGAAGCGCACGATCTACGCAGTCCCGCTCTCTTCTGTGGAGGGAGAGATGCCGGCGTGTTCCAAATGCGGGGGCGGGTAGAAGGTGAGTATGCGTTTGCTGACGGTAAGGTATCTTCTATGCGGAGTCTTCCTGACGATCGCGGCGGTACAGGATATCAGGCACAGGGAAATCAAGGTATTTCTGCCGATCGTATTTTCGGCTGTCGGAGCAAGCCTGGATCTCTATGGGATAGCACACGGGGATCTGATTGCATACGAACTGGTCCTGGCGGTTCTTCCCGGCCTTTTCCTGGTCCTGGCAGCTTTTGCGGCACGGGGCAGCGTGGGACTCGGTGACGGATATGCGCTTGCCGCAGCGGGGCTGCTCATCGGAGAGAGGGCTGCTTTCCTGACACTGTGCCTTTCCGTACTGGCCGCGGCGTTGGCGGGGATCGTTATGATGGCAGCGGGAAAGGCGGGAAAAGAGACAAAACTGCCATTCCTGCCGTTTTGCCTTGCCGGTTATACAGCGGCGATCTGCATAATGGCATTGGGATGAAGCTGCATATGGGCAATGGAACGAGGGCAGCAGGCCCGGGAAAGGATAAGCATGAAAGAAAGTGACGGGTCGGGCCGGTTGGCGGTCAGTGCGTATATGACAGTGGAAGCTTCGTTTATCATACCGATGGTACTGATCATTTTTACGGTACTGATCTATCTGTCTTTTTATCTGTATGCGCGCTGCCTGTTCAGCCAGGACAGCTACATTCTGTGTTATCGCGCAAGCTATGACAAACGCGAAGATGCACAGGGAGTGTCGGAAGCAAAGAAGGTGAGGCAGTTCGGCACGAAATATTTCGCTCTGCACAGCGAAGCAGCATCCTCGGGAACCGATGGAAAATGGATCACATTTCAGGGAAAAGCTTCTGTTATACCTTCGATTTTTCAAAATTCGCCCCTGATGCCCGGGAAGGTATGGACGATCTCTTATGCTTCAAGAGCCAGAAAAACAGACCCTCCGCTGGATATCCGGAAATTCCGGAGACTGCGTTACATTGCGGGCCGTCTGCTGGAACTGGCAGAGAAGAAGGACAGCTGAAGGGAGAACAAAGGTATGGAGGCGGAAAACAAAGTAAGCTATTACAGGGACTGCAGGCATAACTACATGATCCTTCCCTGCACGGGAGCGGAAAAAGAATGCAGGGTGGGATATCAGTACCGTATGCTGGCAGTCAACCGCGTCAGCGGCCTGCTGCCCTGCAGTCTCAGGTGCATCGACGGAGAAGGCTGTTTTTACTATGACATCACTTCCAGGCACAGTATAGGCAGCATCTGGCAGAACGGCAGGATCGGGAGCAGGGAGCTGCAGAACCTTCTGCGGGCCCTGATCGGGCTGGAAAACAGCCTGGCGGAATACCTGCTGAATTATGACTGCGTCCTGCTTTCACCGGAGTTTATTTTCTGTGATCTGGAGCACGGGACATTCAGCTTCACCTACAAGCCCGAGAAAAGTGAACAGGATCCCTGCGGAACCTTACAGGAACTGGCGGAATTTCTCGTGCTGCACGTTGACGAAGAGGATAAAGCGGCCGCCGCATGTGCCTACCGATTCTGCACGCTGGCGGCAGACCCGGCCTATCTGCCGGAGCCATCGCTGCTCGAGCCGGGGCCCGGTTGGGATAACGCAAGGGAAGAAATACCGGAGACTCTGGGAACAGACGGTGAGGAAGACAATTCTGACGGCGTTTCCGGCAGTGCCGAAAGTATGCGTTATGGGAAGATAGAAAGCAGGGAATCAGCCGGAAACCGGGAAGAAGAACCGGAAAGGATGCAGGAAGAGAGCGAGCCTGTGAACGGGGAAAGCGACGGCACAGACTGTACGGAAAGGAAAAGAAAGCGCGGTGACAGTGCGGGCGGTGTCGGAGCAGCGATCACCGTGACGCTCATCGCTATGGGATGTGCGCTGGCGATGTTCCGTTTCCGCAGCCTGGCTGCGCCGGGCGGAAAGAACTATCTCCTTTATACAGGTATCATGGCGGCCTGCCTGGCGGTCTCCGTCATCGCGGCGTTCAGCGGCACGGTGCTGTCAAGGCGGGCTGATAAGAGCAGGAAAAAGGAAACTGACGGGAGTGCGGGGGAAGCGCCCCGGCCGTTCTGTGAGTACACGGCGGAGGCAGCGCAAAAACCTTCCGCCGGGCAGAAAGACGCTGATCCTTTCGGGACTGCTCAGTATCCGTACGATGATTCATATGATGCCGGGCGGGGACCGGCTGCAGAGGAAGAAACGACGGACTGCGATTTTGTCGGCAGGCTGTACGGGACAGAAAGCAACAGCCGGAAGTACAGGATAGATCTGGGCACGCTTCCCTGTACGGTGGGGCGTGCACCAGGCTATTCAGACAAAATACTCGGCGATCCGTCTGTGAGCGGTGTACATGCCAGGTTTTTCCGAAGGGAAGCGGACGGTACAGTCGCAGTGCAGGATCTGAATTCCGGTTCCGGTACTTACATCAACGGACAGCGTCTGCTCCCGAACGCATCGGGAGAGATCCTGCCGGGCGATGAGATACGGATCGGCAGACTCTGTTTTTGCTACCGGTGAGGAGCAGACAGGTTGCTTTACGTTCCGGTGTCCGCTAAAATAGGCACGGCGGCATTCATTCGAAAGCGCCGCCGATGCGCCCATCGTCATGCCGCAGCAACGGTGCCTGAAAAGCGGCACCGGCTGCAACAGCGGCACGAAGTGTTGCCGATGTTCATTTCGGAGAACCTGCGGTTCTCCTCACGGAGGTGTGTATGAAAGACGACAACTGTATTTTCTGTAAGATCGCAAACGGTCAGATCCCATCCAAAACGATTTATGAAGATGACCGTTTCCGGGTGATCCTGGATCTTGGCCCGGCTGCCAGGGGACATGCGCTGATCCTTCCTAAGGAGCATTTTGCAAATCTGTATGAACTGCCGGAGGACTGGACTTCCGATGCTTTTATCCTGGCCAGGAAGATGGCGACACAGATGCAGCAGAAACTGCATACAGACGGATTTAACATTGTCCAGAACAACGGGATCGTGGCCGGACAGACAGTATTCCATTTCCACATTCATCTCATTCCGCGCTATGAAAACGACGGACAGAAAATAGGCTGGAAACCCGGGAAACCGACAGATGAGGAACTTGCCCAGGTCCAGCGGGAGATACTCGGAGAGTGAGCATGCGGGAAATAGATGTAGGAGAAATTACCGACAGGATCGCCGAACTTTGTATGGACGCCAATTACAGGCTTTCACCGGATATGCAGAAGGCGCTGGCACAGGCACGGCAGGATGAGCAGTCCGGACTGGGGCGTCAGATCCTGGAAAAACTGGAAGACAATCTGAAAATCGCCGATGCAGAAAAGATACCGATCTGCCAGGATACGGGCATGGCGGTGATTTTTATGGAGATCGGGCAGGATGTGCATCTTACTGGAGGGGACCTGACGGAAGCGGTAAATGCGGGAGTCCGCAAGGGCTATAAGGAAGGCTATCTGCGCAAGTCGGTAGTCAGAGATCCCCTGCGCCGCACAAATACCGGGGACAATACGCCGGCAGTACTGCATGTGACGATCGTTCCGGGCGACAGGGTAAAGATCACTGTAGCTCCCAAGGGCTTCGGCAGTGAGAACAAGAGCCGAGTCTTTATGCTGACGCCGGCAGACGGAGAGGAAGGCGTAAAGCGGGCTGTCGTACAGGCTGTGAAGGATGCGGGGCCGAATGCCTGCCCGCCCATGGTGGTCGGCGTCGGGATCGGCGGTACGCTTGAAAAATGCTGTCTACTGGCTAAGCGTGCGCTGACGGTGCCGGCAGACTGCCAGGCGGCAGATCCGTTTTATGCAGACATGGAGAAAGAGATACTGGAGCGTATCAACCGAACGGGTATCGGGCCGGCAGGCCTCGGAGGGACAGAAACGGCGCTGGCTGTGCATATCCTGACATACCCGACACATATCGCTGGACTGCCGGTAGCTGTCAATATCTGCTGCCATGTGGACAGGCATGCAGAATGTGAATTATAAATAGTTTCTTCTATATATAGTAGAAATATAGGAGCAGAATTGCCTGAACTTCTATATTTGGTATTTTAAGACCGGCTTATAGAAACCGGGAATTCGGAGACGGAGATGGATCGGAAAATAACAGCCCCAATGTCTGAAGAAGATGCCGCCATGCTGCGCGCAGGAGATATGGTCTATATCAGCGGCGTGATCTATACCGCCCGTGACGCGGCTCACCGCAGGATGGCAGATGCACTGGCTGCCGGCGGAGAACTGCCCTTTGATATCAGGGGACAGATCATTTACTACATGGGGCCTACGCCGGCGCGGGAGGGCAGGGTGATCGGAGCTGCCGGCCCGACGACGGCAGGGCGGATGGATAAATACACACCGCGGCTTCTTGATCTGGGCCTGCGGGGAATGATCGGAAAAGGCCGGCGCAGCAGTGAAGTCAGGGATGCCATTGTCCGTAATGGCGCTGTTTATTTTGCAGCGATAGGAGGGGCCGGCGCACTGCTGTCCAAAACAATCCTTTCGTCCGAGGTGGTCGCCTATGAGGACCTCGGTACCGAAGCCGTACGCAGACTTACGGTAAAGGATTTTCCTGCGATCGTAGTCATGGATCATGAAGGCAACGACCTGTACGAAACTGCACAGGCTAAATATTGTATGAAAGAACAGCCATAAACTACCAGATTATGCGATTGACAAACCTCGGCCGGCATGGGTATAATACATGATGCGCTGGCGAAAAGGCGTACTAATATAACATTACTTGACAGGAGTCCGGGCTATGGAGAAATACCCAAGTGGCCGAAGGGGCGCCCCTGCTAAGGGTGTAGGTCGGGAAACCGGCGCGAGGGTTCAAATCCCTCTTTCTCCGTTTTCTTTTTACGATGATCGGCAAGATGAGAAATTGTGAAAAGAGAATAGAAATGCGTAATGTTATGATTGGGCTCACCGCCGAGTAAAATGGCGGTGATTTTTATCGCCTGAACTGTTCTGCAACAATTTAAAAATTCTTGTTGACAGGTGCAGACCAGTGATGCTATGATGTCAGAGTTGCGGCCGTAAAGAACGCCGCAGCGAGACAAAAGAAAGAGATCTGCCAAGCAGATCCGCCGTACCGGAAGGCACGGAGCGCGGATTGACAAACAAACAGAAATG
>JALCRM010000010.1 GCA_022652545.1 Lachnospiraceae bacterium | reverse complement strand
GAGGGATTTTCGGCACAATATCTGGCTGAAACGGGCCAACCAGAAGCGAAAATATAGTGATCAACCGAAAAAGCAGGCTTCATATAGGCTGTTATATAGTCTCATCGGTTGGGAAAGTATTAATTAACCACGTAACTCGCTGCAAGCAGGAAACCCTGCGCACTCGGATGTATCCCCTCGATCGTCGTGGTCGCCGCGTTCTGCCTGTTCATGTTGCAGTTCCAGACGTCGACGCACTGCAGTCCGTGCCCGGCAGCGATCTTTTTGATCATGGCGTTGTAATCCTCGATCGTCAGGCCCAGGCTGTTCGTATGACGGTTGCCGGTCGCCACATCCGTATCGGGGAAGCAGGTAAAGCAGATGATCGTCGCATTGGGATAAACGCCGCCCAGTTTGGCCAGCATCAGGTCGTAGCCGTCCGCGAAATTCGTGATCTCGCCTTCGGCCGGTATGGGCTTCCCTGCGTAGTATGTGCCGAGAGGCGTACCGGCGATCATGTCATTCGTGCCGAGTATGACCCAGATCACGTCCGGCTTTACGCCGCCCTTGCCCGTCAGGTCGAAGATACGTTTCATGCCGCAGCCTGTTTTGCCTGTCGTATCCAGTGAATTTCCGCACACCTTGCTGCCTGCCCAGGAAGCGTTCACGTCAAGGGATTCGCCCGTCGCATCCAGGACCATCTTCCACCAGGTCTGGCTCACATTCAGTACGTCGCCCATAGGGTACATCGTGCCGTACCAGGCAGGATTGTACTGGTCAAAGGTATTGATGCTGTCGCTTGTGATGGAGACCTTCTTCCCTGCATATTTGGTCCACAGGCCGCGCGTGATCGCAGTGTCCGTGACCGTGTTCCCGGTCTTCGCGGGTACGGCTGCCGCAGCTGTGCCGGACGCTGCCGTTCCCGATGCAGCGGTCCCGGTGCCTGCCGCCGCACCGGCGATCCCCGAAAGATATTGTGTAATGGTGTTCTGTGCGGCCTGCTGCGCCAAGGCAAAGGCGGTCGCCTGGTCTTTTCCCTGCGCTATGGCCGCCGCAAAGGTCTGCTGCGCGACTGCCTGCCCGAGAGCCAGGGCATCGGATGTCACATCGGCGGATCCGGTCGTCTCCGCGGTCTCCGCCGTGATGCCGGCACCGGCTGTCGCACCCCCGCCGGCAGCATAAGCCGCCGTTCCTGACCCGCTCCATGCCGCCGCAGCTACCATACCTGTAAGGATAAGTGTCAGCAGTCTTTTTTTCATTTCAGAATGCCCCCCGTTCAGAATTTGTATATTTTTCGGGAAGTTCCCGGTTTACCGGGCCGCCCGAAGAACAGCCAGATATCCTGCCGCACTGTAAAACAGCCCCATGCCGTAGATCATGTACCGCGTCTGCGGAAAGATCACGGCGCCGACTGTCACTGCATTCAGCGCGACCGCAAGCACCACGGTAAGGGCAAACAGCACCGGGCGCTGCATCCTTGCATCCTTCTTTCGCATCCCCTGTGCGGCAAGAAGGATAAAAAACACTATATAAAGCACCAGTGCCGCCCAGTTCGCGGTATGTCCGACTTTGAGCACCGTATTCACAAATCCCTTGCGTATATTCTGCAGCCAGAGATTGAAGAATTTTTCCCTGTCCTGCCGCAGCAGGCAGTTGCGCAGTTCCTTCTCAAGACCGTCCAGATCTCTGTAATAGCGGAGCTTATTTTGTCCGTCCGCGCTTTCGCTCCTGTTCAGGTACGCGGTAAATACAGGATTCATGATATCATAACCGATCACGTCATAGCTGTCTGAAAAATGTTCCGTCAGTGCGACCCAGTCCGCATCGCTGCCCGCGTCGCCGTAAAGCAGTTTCCGGTCCGCCGCCTGCTCCCGGATCTGTGAAAACATGCTGCGAAGCTCCGGATCACTGATCAGTTCCGCATCCTTTGCTTCGGATGTGTAGATCAGCACACAGTCTATTCCCATATAGTTTCCTGTGTGCGGGGTAAAAATACCGTACCTGGAAAAGTTGAAACCCGCATCCAGAAGAAAACTGCAAAGGAGCGCCGCAAGAGCAGTGAGCATCAGCTGCAGGATCTCCCGCCAGGGCCTTGCGCAGGCTGCTGTCTTCCGCGTCCGTACCGCGCGCGGCAGCTGTACGAACAGGCATACGCCGACTGCCGTGAGCGCTGTGACCAGCAGCTGCTTCCTGAGGCTCACGCACAGAAAGATCAGGATCCCCGTATAAATGAGATCGCGCCTGCGCCCTTCCTCTTCGAAACGGAACAGGCACACGATAAACAGGATAAACAGCGAAATCCCGAGTCCTTCCGTCATGATGCATTCGGTATAGCAGGAACGTCGCTCCGCCGCAAACCTGTTCAGCAGTGCGACCCCCCACTGCGGCAGTGTGCCTGCCGCCAGCAGGACCGCTTTTTCCACCCGGCTGCGCGCAATCCCCGCCATACATACTGACAGTGCATATACCGCAAAAGCAGCCAGGACCGACTGCAGGATCACGGCTGCAAACAGATACAGCGGCTGTCCGTACCGCGGGACCGGCGTTTCTCCGAACATCCGCCGCAGGGCGCCGAGAAACAGCGGATACAGCGGCTCCCTCGAGACATCGGCGGTGATGTAGCTGTTGGAGTCCCTGCAGATGACCGGCCCGTCCAAAATGGGAAACGCGAGGTAAAACACGGCGTTTGCCAGGGCGAGTACTGTTTTGTTCGCTGTCGTGATCTTCCCTGTCTTCATTGCTCCGCCACTATTTCAAACTGTCCGGACCGGCAGCGAGAAGCTGCTGGTATGCGGGAATGTCTGTCTGCAGCACGCTCTGGAAGTAGGCCCTGCCCGCTTCGTTCAGATGATCGCAGTCCGCGAAATACCCGAATGTATACTGGAACCTGTCATCACGCCCGTAGTCATAATACTGTACGCCGGTGTCCTTGCAGATCCCGTCGACCGTGATATAGAACTGGTCGTACCAGGCTGTATCTATGTTTTCAGTGTAATAGACCATAAACGGGGTCGTCACAAGGACCGGGGTGATGTTCTTCGACTGTGCAAACTGAATGATCTCCTTCAGTTCATCGATCCTGTCCTGGCGGAAATATTCCGTTTTGTCGTCAAAATGCCTGTGATAGCGCTCGAGTCCCAGTGCTTTGTACCTTTCCACCGTGGACTGGCCAACGATCGCTTCCATATAAGCCTGCAGAGCTTCTCCGGTCGTCGGCATCGCCGCACTGTCCGCAGCCATGGCTGTACTGTCTGCCGCCGCGCTGTCCGCAGTCTCCACTGTGCTGTCTGCCGCCGCTGTGCTGTCCGCCGTCGCCGCTTCTTCGCCGGCTGCCTGCACAGGCAGCGGCCGGAAGAGCTCCGGCAGCCCTATGATGTCGTTGCGCCGCACGCCGTCGTGATCCTGCTTCCAGAGATCAGGCAGGGTCAGAAGATTCTGCCCGCCTCCCGTAAGGATGGGCAGGCGGTGGGTGGTAAGATCGATGAACCAGTCGTAATCCGGATTGTTCTCCGGCGACAGGATCTGGTAGTAGCGCACCTGGCTGGCCTGTTTTTCGGTGTCGTCGACCGTCTCGTCATTGAAGGAGAAATAGGACACCGGGATGAACATGATGCCGCCGTCCGCAAAATTGCCGGAAAACTGCTTCAGCAGCGCCAGATCGTACGCATAGGTCTGGCTGGGCATCCCGAAATTGAAACATTTCCAGCCCTTGCTTTCCGGGTCGGTGTACGAGAAGTCGTAATCCCCGTGGGAACTTCCCACATTGGTGATCATAAAGGGCTCGTGGTCGGCGATGCTGTTGAATTTGTCCAGTTCATGATTCACGTTCTGCTGATCTTTCTCATACAGCGTGTTCAGGTAGTACAGCAGCGCAGCAGCCGCCGCACAGACACACAATATTTTCAGTATCATCAGCAGTACGGATCCGATCTTGCTTTTTGTCATCTTACTCCCGCGGCAGAGAGCTGCCGTCCTTCGTCAGAAAGCCGCATAAATGAAATTCGTGGACACGCCCTTCTGTGAAAACAGGAGCAGTGCCACCAGGAACAGGACATATATCGGATACTTTACCCAGGGCTTCCAGCGTGCGGAAGCCTTCGCGATGTCGCCGTCTCCGGTCAGGGCATCCACGATCCAGAGGATCGCAATGGGGATGGCCATCCAGATCAGTTCCTTGTTCTGCATGTCCATGCAGATGACCAGGGTCTTCAGATAATTGTATGGATCGCTGACGCCGATCGAAGCGCCTTCAAAGAAGCGCTGCAGTGTGGACAGCGAGTCTGTACGGAAAAACATCCACGCAAGCGTCACCAGCGCAAACGTCCAGACGATCTGCAGCCCGCGTACCAAAGCCGGGAGCTTTTTCCCGGGCTCCGCTGCCGCAGGCTGCAGGCCTTCCGCCTTGCGCGTCTGTTCGCGTACCTGCGCCCTCTTTTCGAGGCGCTGCTT
This sequence comes from Lachnospiraceae bacterium, assembly GCA_022652545.1. Taxonomy (GTDB): domain Bacteria; phylum Bacillota; class Clostridia; order Lachnospirales; family Lachnospiraceae; genus CAG-791. The sequence goes on along the minus strand of JALCRM010000010.1, from coordinate 93,869 downwards.
TTCCTTCCAGGACGGGCGGAACAGAGATTCCACGACCTGGAAGAAACCGTGCAGGCCGCCCCAGATCACAAAAGTCCAGCTGGCGCCATGCCAGAGCCCGCTGACCAGGAAGGTGACCATGATGTTGAAGCACTGGCGCAGTCTGGAACAGCGGCTGCCGCCCATGGGGATGTAGATATAGTCGCGCAGCCAGGTGGACAGCGATATGTGCCACCTTGACCAGAATTCGCGGACGGAGTGCGCGCCGTAAGGATTTTTGAAGTTCTGGATGAGATCTATGCCGAACAGTCTGGCCGTTCCGACCGCAATGTCCGTATAGCCGGAAAAGTCGCAGTATATCTCAATGGAATAGAGCACCGGCACCACGATATAAATGAGGCCTGCATAGGACATCGGCTTGGCGTAGACATTGTTCACGACGGGCGCTATGGCATCCGCAATGCACAGTTTCTTGAAGTAGCCCCACGCCATGAGCTTCAGCCCATAGGTGAGATCGTCCGCGGAGAGTTCGCGCGGTTTCCTGTACTGCGGCAGCAGATCTCCCGCGCGGCCGATCGGCCCGGAGATGAGTTCCGGAAAGAAGGAAGTAAACAGCGCATAATACCCGAAATGGCGCTCGGCTGGTATTTTGCCTCTGTATACATCCGCAAGGTAGCCTATCGTCTGAAAGGTGTAAAAGGAAATACCGACCGGCAGGATCAGCTTCAGGGAAGCCAGGCTCGTGCCCTTTCCCCACAGCGCTGTCAGCGCATTGACGTTGGCAATTATGAAATTGGCATACTTGAAAAACGCCAGGCACCCGACCAGCAGCAGGATGCCGGGCAGCAGGGCACGCCGCTTTCCTCCCCTGTCCTTCGCACCTTCGATCATACGCCCGGCTGCATAGGAAACGACGGTCACCGCCAGGAGTACGACTGCATACCTTACATCCAGATTGGCGCAGAACCAGAAGCTGACCGCCAGCAGCGGGATCCAGCGGAACCGGTGCGGGCAGATCCAGTAAAGCAGGAAAACAACAGGAAGAAAAATGGCATATGCCATCGAATTAAAAAGCATTCTGTCACCATGAGGGCTGCCGATGCAGATTTATCCGAAATTGCCCTGCCGCGCAGCGCCTGTCCATGTGAAATCATACCCTATTTTGCGGCGCGTTACAACGACATGCGGCCTATATTGTATACAGCGGGCGTTTTTGCCATATATACGATCGAAAACGAACTACAAAAAATGATATACTTTTTTCAGTGTTCCGAAACGGCTGCGGCTGTATGCCCGCACCGGAAAACAGGGTGGAAGCCTGAAAAAGCAAAAGGAGAATGGAGTTATGAAACCGTTGACAAGGAAAGTTATCATGGTATTCGCTGTCGGCCAGCTGGGATGGAGCCTCCTGTCCGCGCTGGTGACCAACTGGGTCATCAGTTTCTATGAACCCTCTAAAGAGATGCAGGACGCCGGCCAGACTCTTTTCATTCCGCAGGGCCGCGTCCTGTTCGGTATCTTCACGATCCTCGGAGGAATCTAAGCACTGGGCCGGTTCTTTGACGCCATTACGGACCCCTGGATCGCCAACCTGTCCGACCGCAGCACGAATCCCCACGGCCGCCGCATCCCCTTCATGCAGAAAGCCGCCCTGCCGTTAGCGGTCTCGACGGTGCTCATCTACTGCACGCCGATCAACGGTCCTTCCAAACTGAACGGCGTCTGGGTCCTCGTCATGATGCTGCTTTTCTACCTCTTCATGACGATCTACTGCACACCGTACAACGCGCTGATCGCCGAGCTCTCGCACTCCCAGAAGGAACTCACACATATCTCTCTTGCGATCTCGTTCACTTTCATCTTCGGCAGTGCATTGGGATATGCCGCGCCCTTCATCTGGGGCGCCCTGACCCCTTCCCTGGGCCGTGTGCCCGCCATCCGGGTCACCTTCATCGTGCTTGCTGCCATCGGCCTTGTGTGCCTGCTCATCCCGGCTTTCGGGATCAATGAAAAGAGTTATGTATCCGTGCAGCCTTCCGGCGGAAACGCATTCCAGTCCCTTGCCAAAACATTCAGCAACCGGGATTTTGACTGGTTCGTCGGCAGCGACATCATCTACTGGATCGCCATGACCATGTTCCAGTCCGGACTCACCTTCTTCATCACCTCGCTGATGAAACTGCCCGAGACCATGAACACGATCCTGTACATCGGCATGACACTGCTCTCGGTCTGCTTCTACATCCCGGTGGCTAAGCTCATGCACAAATTCGCCAAAAAACGTCTCGTCATCATCGCCTTCTGCGGGCTTTCGGCCGTCTATCTCATCACTGCCCTGTCCCGCGGTACGACGGGCACGAACGATGGCCTGGTCTACGGTCTGGCGATCATGCTTGTCGCCGCCTTCCCGATGGCCGTGCTGGGCATCGTCCCGCAGACGATGGTCGCCGACATTGCCAAGAGCGACGCAGTCACAACCGGTGAAAACCGCGAGGGCATGTTCTTTGCCGCCCGCACATTCTCCATGAAGCTCGGGCAGAGCGTGGCTGCGCTCCTCTTCACGAGCCTCGGCACGATCGGCAGGGAACAGGGCACGGGCTACCGCATCGCCGCCTTCTCCTCCTGCGCGCTCTGCCTGCTCGGCGCACTGATCCTCTCCCGCTATAACGAAAAAAGGGTCATGGGCATCCTCGGGGAACCCGTAAAGAAATAGACCTGTTCAATGTTTTGACCGGGGCGGACAGATACATACCAGTCTCTCCGACAGCATGTCGTACATGACCTCCGCGTCTGTATCGGAAAGGTCGTATACCTTCACGATCTCGTTCAGCGCGACACCCTGCGGATAATATTCCGTGAGCATGTTGGGCCTTTCAGCCAGAAGTTCCGGCCGGAAGGCCTTTGTCGTGTCTTTCAGAAATACGGCCGTATAAAGAACACCGGCTTCCACGAGGTCCTGAAAGATATGGCTGCCGTAGGACAGCTCCGGCCGATACCCCGCCCGGTCCTCCTCCACTTCCGCAATGACCGAGAATTCACTGATATCGGAAAAGGCAGTCGGCACCCCGAGCTCCGGAGAAGACGTCGCGATCCTTCCGGGCGAGAGCAGCATCAGGCATTTTCCCATCCCGCGGAAGTGCCAGTTTACGGCATTCAGCGCGTCTCTCACTTCGTACTTGTCCCGGTACGGCATTTCATAGTAGCCTCTGGCATCGACAAGCACGACAATGTCCAGTTTTTTCTTTCTCGAAAAGCCCATCGACGTGTGTGCCGTCTCCAGGAAAACATCCTTCTGCGGCAGCTTTGCGGGGATCTTTACGATACCGCCTTCCTTTGCGGTCTGCAGCGGCCTGCACTGCAGCAGATCCGTCAGGTAGCCTCCCCGCTCCGCGACATTCACGGTGAATTCTATGTCGACCGGATAGGCGTAGGACTGCATGAGGAGCGCCAGGATATCCTTCATATCCTGCATCAGGCCGCTGTTCCGGACCAGACCTTCGCAGGAAATATACCGGATCTCCATGGACTGTCCGCGTTCCCTGTACAGGTCCTCCGCCTCCCTGTCGTGAGAAAACAGCTGTTTTTCCATCCATTCCGGGAGCAGCCCGGAGAGACGCGCCGGTGTGATACTGTCCACGCCGCCGTTCTCCGTATTTACGACATCGATCATCTGCTGCGAATAGCGGTGTTTTTCCGAAGAGGCGCAGCTGCGGCCCTCTTCCGGGGCCTCCAGGGAAACGAGCCGCGGATAGGAGCCGCTCTTGCGGTCCACGGCCGCTGTCCCGAGTCCCATCACCAGACGCAGCATGCCTCCGTCCGCGCTGCCGATGCGATACGGGCTTACCGAATAGCCCACGCCTGCCGCACAGGGCATAAAGTACTGCCCGTAGCGCGCGCCGGAAACCCGCTGGACCAGCAGGGCCATCTGCTCATCCTGCTTCTGCAGGCCGCGCCGCATCCTGTAATCCAGCGCCGAAAGGCTCACTGCGCTCGCGTAGACCGTCCGCACGGCCGCCTCGAATTCCGAAAGGCGCTCGGCCGGCGACCCGCTGTTCGCGCAGAACACGGACTCGTATTTTCCGGCAAATGCGCTCCCGAAGCCATCCTCCAGTATGGAACTCGAACGTACGATGATGGGGTCCTGCCCGTAATAGTCCAGCATTCTCTCAAACTGTTCCTCTATGTCCCGGGAAAAGGTGCCTGCCTTCAGCCGTTCCGCGAATTCCCCCGCCAGTGTGAAATACTCCTCGCCCGTGCGCTGCCGCAGTTTCATATCCCAGAGATCGTTGTCCACGATATAGGAATAATAGACGTCGGAGCCGACATAGTAGGAATCATGCGGTTCCAGCCTGTCGTAAATATCCGGGCGCAGATTCTGCACCAGCCGGCGTGCGAGCAGCATGCCGCAGGCTTTGCCTCCGATGAGACCCGTGCCGATCATCCTGCTGCGTATGGCAAAATAATCTTCAGGCATAAAATTGCCGCAGATCAGCTTCCGCAGTTTTTCATCGCGCGTCAGCATGATGCTGCACATTCTCTCACAGGCCGCGCTTACATCGAGCCCGTTTCTCCGGCAAGTCTCCGTCTGCTGGAAAAAGCGGTCCCAGCTGTCTGCATTCAGATCCGCATTCTCTTCTATGGAGCTGCTCATCAGCTGATAGAAAGCGCTGATCTCCACGCCGCCGCGGACAGGTTCCAGCTCTCCGGTTGCCGGTTCAAAGGCATGCGGCAGAAACATCACAGACGAATAACGGTTCCAGACCTTCATCGGGCGCAGGTAAAACCGGCTGCGGTCTGGCGATGAGTAAACATCCAGAAACAGCTGCGTGGTGTCCCGGATCTTTGCGATCGCATCGAACGAATGCTTGCCGCGGATGACCGGGAACCAGGCCACCGTATCCAGCCTGAACAGGAACGGGCAGGTCAGGCGGAAGAAGTCTCCCATCATGAGATCCGTTGCCCATGCTGTCTGGAGCTCGGAAAGGCAGTCAAAGACGTAAAAGGCATCCCTGCCTTCCTTCTCGATCAGTTCGTGGATAGCCACCGTAAATGTTTCGAAGCGGTTGGAAAGGAGGACACAGACGGTAGTGAGTCCCCGGCGTTCCCTGAGAAGAGGCGGGTGCGCCGCAAAGCGCACATACACGATATTGCGGCCGTCCGCTATGGCCTGGTCCACAAAGGGCTCCGCAAACATGCGGAAATCGTCCAGATTTGAAACGCGCCAGACCACGTTGTCCCCCAGCCTGATACTGTCTACCGCCCTGTCCAGTGAAGGCAGTCCCGACCTGATCCTTTCAAAAGCACCCATGTTTTCCGTCGCCTCCGTAAGAAAGATCTTCAGATCCCCGGATCTCCGTATCCTCCGAAGCAAAAAAAAGATGCCCGGGGCCGCTGCGGGTCCTCAAGCATCTTCGCTTCCGTACTTTTCTGCCGTTCCTTATTTCATTTTATTCTGCTCACTTTATCACTTGCAAAACGATCTGTCCACAGACGAACGTCGTACAGAAGTTATGCCGCTGTACGGAAGTTGCGGTGCAACTTCTGATCCGCCACGCTTTACAGGCGGATTTTCGGTTGGAACGACAGCATGGTGATATCGTCAAACTGCGGAGTCTGTCCGGCAAATGCATCTATATCTGCCTTTACGGAAGCGAGCTGTGCGGAAGAACTCTCTTCCCGGCTGCGGTCGAGCGCGGCTTTCAGCCGGTCCAGCCCGTACAGTGTCTCGCTGCTGTCAATGGCTTCCGTCACGCCGTCTGTATAGACGAAGAGCCGGTCGCCCGGATGCATCTCCAGTGTATACTCCCTGTATTTCAGGCCTTCCATCCCGCCCAGGACAAAATCGTGCTTCCCGTGCAGGATCTCGTATTCGCCTCCTGCCGGCATATATGCAGGATATTCGTGCCCGGCGTTGGCACATGTCATGGTGCCCGTGCGCAGATCGACGATGCCGATCCAGGCGGTGACGAACATCTGCGCTTCATTTCCGTCGCACAGCTCGCTGTTGGCAAGCGTCATGATCTCGCCAGGTGTTTTGCCGGACCCGGCCAGGTTCTTGATGAGCGTCTTGCTTTTCATCATGAACAGGGCGGCGGGAATGCCTTTGCCCGACACGTCCGCGATCACGAGCGCCAGGTGCGTCTCATCCGTGAAGAAATAGTCGTAAAAATCGCCTCCCACTTCTTTCGCGGGTGTCATGGAAGCGCCAAGATCGAATTCACTGTGCCCCGTAAAAGCAACCGGAAGCGCGGATTTCTGGATCTCCTTTGCAAGTTCCAGCTCCTGTGCCATCCTGTTTTCAGCTTCCTTGATATAGCGCTTCAGCGTGTCCACGGTACTGTTGATGTCCTTGGAGAGGGAAGTAAATTCTTCGCTGCTTCTGACATCCACGACCTCATTGAGGTCGCCTCCGGAAATGCGGTTGAGTGAACGGTTCACCATTTCGAGGTTCCGTACGATCAGCCTGCGCACCAGCACGTAAGTCTGTATGAAGATGACCGCGAACAGCAGAAGTTCGGCAAATGCCGCCTCATACAGAAAAACATCCCTCGTCTGGTTCATTTCGTCGGCCGTCATGCACAGCAGCAGCTGATAATCTTCCTGCTGCACGGAATAACAGTAGCAGTCCGCATTCATGATCTTCGCGTAGAAAAACGTGTCGTCCTGCGGCATTTCCGAAAGGCCGATTTTGGAGACCGGCACCGTGCCGGATATGTCGGAGCCGCTCAGCACGGAGCCGTCCCTGACGACATAAACGCTCCCTTTTTCACCGATACGCCTGGAGGTCGCGACGTTCGAAATGTCCGCCAGTTTCTCCACGTTCTCGATGCTGCTTTTGTCGTAACCTATCTGCACGAAGCCGTCTTCCATGGCGATGCCGATGAACATGATCGACACCTTGCTGTCGAACGAGATCGGCTGAAAATCCTGTACATACTCCCTGGTCCTGCCGTCCAGGAGGACCAGGAACGCGGAGGACTGCACGCCGTCCGCCATATCGTAGCCGTCGTGAGACCTGTTGTTGCAGGCGGTGACGATCCCCTTTGCATTGATGACGTCGATCTCGTAGACCTTGTACTCGCTGACCAGCCTGGTGATCTCTTCATCTGTAACGGCATCGGCCCCGCCTGCGTTCCTGATGTCATTCGCGGCTGCCCTGCCCAGGGATTTTCCCTGCTCTACCAGCAGCTGCTTGGCCGCATCGAGGTTGCTGCTGTTCTGGCTGATCACCCTTTCGAGGTCGCGGGCGTTGACTTTGAGGACATTCTGCGCGTTCTTAACGGCAAAGTTCGACTGTGCGCGATAGGTGGCAAACAGCGTGATGACAAAGACGACTGCGATAAAGAGAAAGAGCCAGAGCTGGAATTTGACAGTGACGGGAAATTCGGAAGGCTTCCGTCTCCGGATCACACGTCTGAGAGAGCCTGAAAGCAGGTAGACCACCGCGGACTGCAGGCTGAGGCCGATAGAAACGATCAGCAGCAGGGGGCCGGTTCCGTTCCGCAATGTATCAAAGGTGCCTGCTGCCGTATCTGCCTGCACGAGCAGAATGGCCAGGACGCGGAACACCTCCGTGATCGCACCGATCGCAAAACAGTAGATCCCGGAAGGTCTCCGGCCTTCAAAAATGAAAGTTGCCAGCAGGAATGCTGAAAAACCGATAAACAGCGTCAGGGCTGCCGTAACAAGTACAGGCAGTGCAAATAATGCACTGCCTGCCCGAAGCAGGAGAAATACCGCACAGACTGCGGCTGCGATCGCACCTGACCAGGGATCGAAAAACAGGCTGGCCGTCAGAATGGGGATGTCCCGTACCGTCAGTACAGCCGCCGCAGCCGGCGCCGTTTTACCCGCACAGAGCGCGGCGGCTGTGCCGCAAAGCGCACCAGCCAGAAGTCTGCGCACCAGCCTGTGTTTTCCGAACAGCCTGAATCTGTCTGTCAGACACAGCACGGCTGTCGGTATGGTCAGCAGGATCGTCTGTACGACCAGTTCTGAAAACTGACTGTCCATCGGGCTCCTCACTCCGCGCGGCTGCACGGATGATACATATCTACTTTTCTATCCGCACCGTACTCAGCGTATGTGCCGGGAGATGCAGCCTGCACAGGTATCCGCCTGTCCTTATGACTGCCGGCAGATCCTTCCCGCTGCGGTTCAGAAGGAGGACACCGTAACTGCCGTCCGCATTCAGGACTGCGCTTTCCTCCACTTCCTGGCAGTATCTGCTGCTGCCGATCCGGACTGCGCCCGGACGCACGGTTCTGGCGATCTCCAGAATATATTCATAACTGATGGTTCTGCTGAAGGTACCGTCTTTTTCGGCGATCAGCGGGGCGGCAAACCCGCCCGGAACATGGCGCGGCCCGCCGTTTCTGTCCACGATCATATTCCAGTCGATCCAGCGGTTCATTCCGTGTTCGATATCCCCGATGATGTCGTGTGCATAGTTTTCGGCATCCTCAAAGTCCACTTCCGAGGGCGTTCTGGAAAGCTGCTCCCGGATCTCGGGCGGAAGCTGTTCCGCGTCCCTGCCGGTAAGATCGAAGGACAGTACCTTTCCGGGTATATGCAGGCCGCAGCTCTCTGAATGCATCAGGAGCTTGTCCGGATAACGGCCGTGCAGGAGCGAAAGCGCCTCGAAATGGTCTCCGCTGTACCAGTGGTAGGCAAAGCCTTCGACCATACGGTACGTGCCGCAGGCCATGACCTCGTCCACATGTTCCACCATGCGTTCCTTATTGTGGTCCCAGATATACAGCCCGATCCGCTCCGAAAGGCCGGCCTTTTCCATTTCCGGATACAGATAATCGCGCAGGAAGCAGCCCTCCTGTTCGCCTGTCCACAGGCAGCTGTCCCAGCTGGTCGCTGCACTCGCCTCGTTCTGTACGGACAGCATCGACACCGGAATGCCTTCCTGCAGATAGCTCTGCAGATACTTCACCAGATAGCGGGCCCATGCGCCGTAATACTCGCGTTTGAGCCTGCCGCCGAAACAGCGCCCCGGCCGGCTCAGATCCGCCTTCGCGGCCGCGCTCCCGTAGACCGCCGCATCGTTCATGGACATTTCCGGCGCCGTCTTCCAGGCCGCAGGCGGGGACCAGGGACTGAGAAGGACGGAGACCGGGTGTCCTGCCATTTCCAGGGCTTCCTTCACTACCGGGAGGATATATTTCCTGTCCCTGTCAATATTGAAGGTACTGAGGCCGGGATCCGAAGCAGGATCCTTCACCGCCTGGTATTCCTCCAGCGAATAGTCGCAGCTGTCGATCGGAATGCGGATGAATCCCGCATCCGCCCCGTCAGGGCCGAACCAGCACCGAAGCGCTTTTTTACGCTCTTCGGGAACCATCGCAGACAGAAGGTAACAGGCGGACTCCGTCATTGCGCAGCCGAAACCGCCGATCTTCTGGAACATATAGTCCGGATAAAGTCCTACAACGTTGGACTCCACCTGCCTTGTAAGTCCTTTTTCATCTTCCATCGGCAGCGTGGTATCTTCGAGCCGCACAGATTGATCTTTACAATTATAATGGATTGTTCTCTGTTTTGCATTCATCTGCGTTTCTCCCTTCTGCATCAGCTGCGAAGCCCGTCAGCCGTAACGGCGACCCCCCAGGGCTCCAGCCGGAGTTCACTGTCTTTGGCGTATTCTTCTCCCGTGAGCAGGTCGTAAGATGCCATGCGGCACTTTGCGTGCTGCGTCTGTCCCGAATAATTGAAATAGAAGCATATCCTGCGCCCGTCGGATGTACGACCGCACTTGACGATGACCGGAAAGCGGTCCGGCGGAAGTCCGATCCCCGCTCTTTGGAGGACCTCCGAAAGGAAGGACGTCAGCGGCTCCTCCCTGAGCATACATCCCAGGTAAAAGGTCCTGCCTTCCCCATAGACATTCTCTACCGCTGCCGCATACCCCTTCCATGCAGGATTGTCGTATCCAAGGAGCACCTTTCCCCCTTCGGGGATCAGCAGTTCCGTGAAGCCTTCCGCCGCGCTTTCTCCCGTCGCGGGAACAAATTCCTGGTACGACAGGCCCATGAACGTGTGCAGAATGTGCGGCTGTCTGTCGGAATGCACTTTCAGGTTCTCATCTGCGAATGCGCTCCTGTAAGTGACGAGCAGGCTCCCTCCCTGCTTTACATATTCCTGCAGCTTCAGCAGAAGTGCATCGCTGCAGGCGTACAGGGCAGGCACAATGACGAGCTTGTATGCACTGAAGTCCTCCGCATCAGGCCACAGGAGGTCACATTCTTCGTTGAGGCGGTACAGTGTGTCATAAAGTTTTCTTAAGATATCGTTGTATTCACAGGTCCCGGCAGCCCTGCTTTCCATGGACGACGGAAAATAACGCAGTCCAGTCAGGGCATCGTTGCTCACCAGTATGGCAATGCTGTTCTGCTTCCGGAGGCCGGTAAGACTGTCGCCGATCTTTGCCCATTCCTTCGCTATCCCGCCGATCTCCCTGTAAATACGGTTCTCCTCCAGATCGTGGCTGAGGATCCCTTTCCAGTAGGTCTCAGCGGAATTGTGGATGGAATGCCAGTGCCAGTACTCCACGCCGCAGGCGCCGGATGCCAGGTGACTGTAAGCCTGCAGGCGGAGCTGTCCCGGATAGGGCGTCCAGCCGAAATTGCCCTGCGCTTCCGTTTCCAGGACCAGATAGTTTTTCCCGTCCTTCAGACTTCTGGCTGCGTCGCCGCAGAAGGAGATCTCCGCGCCGGTCAGCTGCTCCTCGGAAGGATGATAGATGTCACAGCCGGCCAGTGTCAGGCAGCGGGCCGCCTTCCTGTGGTCGACTGCAGGCTGCAGGCCGAAGGAATAGCCCCTCCATTCATAATCAAAATTCTGGGTGAGGAACTGGTCGGGACGGCGGTATTCGTTGACGATATCCGCCTGCCACGAAAGGAAATGCTCCACGAGTCCCCTGCGGAAACGGTCGAACTCCGCCGCCAGAGAGGCGTTGACGGTTCCCCTGACATCCGGGAAATCTTTCCATTCCGCAATGCTGTTGCTCCAGTATGCCAGCCCGTAGGCCTTGTTCATTTCCTCACAGGAACCGTGAAATTTTTCCTTCAGATAAGCGACGAATTTTTCCTGTACGCGCGGACCCGCAGTATCGTAATACTTCGTCTCGTTGTCGATCTGGAACCCGATCACATTGCGGTACCCGCTGACGGCCTCCATCAGTTTCCGGATCACGCGCTCCGCATGAAAGAGATAATCCGGATCCGTGATGTCCATGATCTGCCTCGCTCCGTACAGTCCGCGGCCTTTGGACGTGACCGCCAGGACATCCGGATACTTTGCGGCCATCCAGGCAGGAATGGCATAGGTGGGAGTCCCGATCACGACGCCGATCCCATGCCGGGCTGCGGCGTCCAGCACCCTCGTGACATGTGAGAAGTCGAACCTGCCGCCTTCCGGTTCCTCCGTGCTCCAGGTGGACTCGGCGATCCTGATCATATTCAGACCGGCCTTTTCCATCATCTGCATGTCTTTCTCAAGATGCTCGACAGGCATGTATTCCTCATAGTATGCGGTACCGTACAGCAGTTTCATATTTTCCTCCATGTGGGCAGCCGGCGCGCCGGCACCGATGCTGCGGTTTGAAAGTGCCGCATCAGCGGCACTTTCAAACTTATACCTCTCCTGTCCATCCGAAATCACTGCATCTGCCGAGATCCCAGCTCTGCCAGCCATCCATGGCCGGATCGGAAGCCGAATCGATCAGCAGCTTCCAGCTCCAGTAAATGTCGCCGCTCCCGAGAGCCCAGGTCTCTTTCTGCTCTCTGTACAGCCTGCGGTAGATCTCTTTCTTCTCCTCTTCGCTGCAGGGCTTTTTCGGGTCCATCACCATCGCATTGAAGAGACACCATTCCCCGCAGATGACCGGTACTTCCTCCTGCATGCTCCGGATCTCCTCACCGGCCTGTGCAAGGAATTTAATGCATCCTTCCATTGACTCTTCATACCCCATGGCAGCTTCCACCATAAGATACCGGTGCGTATCCAGAATGACGCCCGACATGCCGCTCTCCTTCACATAGCCTTTCCAGGCCGGAAGGTCAAACCCGTCATGAAAGACGACAAATTTATCCGCTGCCATTTGTCTGCGCAGGGTATCGTAAGCATCCGCGTAAAATCCCTTCAGGAATTCCTGCGGGATGCTCCTGCTCCCTTTCGCCATCTCGGGGTCCCGCGCCTGATATCTTTGCGCGATCCCTGATTTCTCGTAAAAATCACCCATCGCAGGCTCGTTGATCGCTTCGATCCCGAACAGACCTTTGCGTTTTCCGTAGCGCGCGGCAAGGCGTTCGAGCACCGACAGTTCGAACCTGACCTCGTCAGGCCTCTGCGCCCATGTGCATACGCCGCAGATACCGCCGTTGTCAAAACCGTTCTGGCTGTAAGGCGCGGTATGCAGGTCGATCAGGATCTGCAGCCCGTATTTTTCCGCCCACAGGAAAGCCTTGTCCAGTTCCTGCACGCAGCCGATGAACGGCTCTCTGTCCCCGAAAATGAAATACGGGACCGGGATGCGCACGACATTCATCCCCAAGGCGCGCACCCGCGTGAAATCCCGCTCCGTGATGTACTCGGAGCGGTGGATACGCATACGTTCCGCATAGGCTTCGGGAGTGAGATCCCTGGCCAGCCAGTATTCATCCTCCGCCTTTGTGCCGTCGAACAGAGCCCTGTTCATCCATTTTTCAAGTACGAGCCAGTTGCCGAAATTGACGCCTTTGATCTTCATATTATTCCTCCATGAGCACCGTGGAAACAGAATCCGGCTGCAGAACGATCCGTGCGTGCTGTCCGTGCATGCGTATTTCCGCCGTCTGCACAGGTCCGCGGTTGAGCAGTACCGCAGCGATACAGCCGTCCGGGTTTCTGAAAGCCGTCATCTCAATATCTTCCGTATATTTTGAACAGCCGATCCTGACCGCTCCCGGCTTCACATATTTTGAAAACTGTGCGATCGCATAAAACATCGGTTTGTAGCTTACGGTCCCGGCTGCCGCATCGCAGATGACAGGCGCATCGCAGAAATTGTCCACATGGTTCGGCCCGCCCTGCGCATTCAGTGCTATATTCCAGTCTATCCAGCTGTTCATGCCGCTGTTGAAATCGTTGATCATGTCATGGAGATACCGCACGGCATGGATCACATCCCTGTCTGCGCCCTTCCCCGTTTCACAGCTCAGTTCCACGCAACCTTCACTGTGCATCAGCTTCAGCTGCGGATAGTCCTCGCGGATCATGCGCAGCGTGTCAAAGTGATCGCCGCTGTACCAGTGATAGGCCACGCCCTCCACCATCTTTGCGGTCTCTTCATCCATGATGTCCCGGGTACGTTCATAGGCGTGCTCTTTGTTGTGGTCCCAGATATACAGACGGAGATCCGCAAGGTCATTCTTCTGCAGTGCCGGATACAGGTAATTCTTCAGAAAGTCCTTTTCCTCTTCCGAAGAATACTCACAGGAATCCCACAGCTGCACTGCCAACGGCTCGTTCTGCACCGTCATTTCCGTGATCCTGATGCCGCGTTTCCGGTATTCCGTGATATACCTGACGATATAATCCGCATATTCCTGATAGCATTCCTTACGCAGATGCCCGCCCCCGTTCCGGACGCCCGTTGTCTTCATGTGTGCCGGCGGAGACCACGGAGAAAGCAGGAGAGAAAGAGAATGACCGGTCAGGTCATTTACCTTCTGCAGCATGGGTTCCACGTATTTTTCATCTCTCTCCAGGGAAAAAGAAGCAAAAGCGCGGTCGGAAGGATCGTCTAAGGCGCAGTAATGTCCCAGCGAAAAGTCGCAGCTGTCCATGGAGACCCGCCCCATGGTATAGCCGATGCCGTCCCTGCCGTAATAGGACGCCAGGACCTGGTCCCTGACCTGCTCTCCCATCTGCGCAAGGGCATAGCCCGCAGCTTCCGTCAGTGCGCCGCCGAATCCCTCGACGGTCTGATATGTTTTTTCCGGATACAGATTGATCACCTGCATCTCGATCGGTTTTATTTCCGGGATCAGCGCCGTCTCATAGATCCTCTGACGCGCAGCCTCCGGCAGCACAACCGTGTACATCCTGACCCTGGTCATAGTGTTTCCTCCGTCTCTTTTTTTAATGCCGCTCCGGATGGATCAGCAGGGCATCTCTCCCCGCAGTCTGTCGGGGCTGTAAGTGATCTTTGCATCCTTGTATGTCCTGCGCACTCTTCCGTCCCCGAGATCCTCCGCCTGTATTTCCTTTTCAGCCTTTCCCTGCCGCTCGAGTACGCTTTCGCACAGGATGATCAGGTTTTCAAGGACATCACGCGGTTGACTGAAACAGTCAGGGCTTCCGGCGAAGCCTACATGGCCACCGAAATTCTGGTCGTATCTCCCGGAGAAGGTTTCCAGCTTTTTAAGATTCTGCAGCGTCGTTTCCACACTGCAGCCCATGATGAGCAGATTTACATTACAGCAGTCTCCGCTGAAAAGGATCCTGTTTTTATCGTCGAAGAGGCAGATGCTGCCCGGCGTATGGCCGGGGATCTCGGCGACTTCTGCCTTTCTTCCGCCGAGGTCGAACATATAGGGTTCCCGGATCTCGCAGAATTCCGGCATTTTTTCAAAAGGCCGGATCTCTTCAGGAGAATAGTCAAAAGCCGCATATCCGCCGGCTCTGCCGAGTGTATCGGCGTAGCCGCGCAGTTCATCGAAATCTGTGTGAATAGCCATTTCCTTATCCGCGGGATGAAGAAAGACCCTGTCAAAACTTCCCATTCCGCCGACGTGGTCGAGATGGCCGTGCGTAAGGACCACATCGTACGGCAGGTCCGTCAGTCCCCTGACCACTTCCCTAACATTCCCAAGCCCGCATCCGGTATCGATCAGCAGGGCTTTTCTGTCCCCGATCAGCAGATACTGCGCTGAAAGACCGAATTCATTGATCGCATAGGTATCCGGCGCGATCTCACTTACGTAAGGCTTTTTGAATCCCATACCGCTCCTTTTCCCGCTGGGCCTGCGGTTCTGTACATCCGATAAAAAAGGCCGGCAAACAGATCACATACGCAACCGGTTTGCCAGCCTTTCCGCATACTATCCTATTTACGGCTTTCAAACCACACGCCGCTTTACCTTATTCCCGCTTACTTGCCCTGTGCTGCTACATACGCATCCAGCTGCTTCTGGGCTTCCGCAACGACCTTGTCGATACCTGCCGCCTGCATCTTTGCCTTGTAATCTGCAAGTCCGGACGTGGCATCGGTATAGCCGAGGGCCAGCGGCCACCAGTACTGCTGCTCTACGTTCTGGCAGGCTGCCAGTTCCGTGGTGACGTTGGTGGAATCAAATACGAAGGAGGTATACTTTTCAGCACCCTGACCGGCCTTGATCTTGCTTTCCCAGTCCTGACGCACCGTGTTGTATTCTTCCGGCACACCTGCCTGGTTGCGGTTCAGCTTGTTGGTACGGACTGCCCACATAGCGCTTGTCGAATAAAGGTTGGGATCCGTGATGGTGAACTGTCCGGAATCGTTCAGAGTGTAAGTCGTGCCGAGGACGCCATAGTAGAATGCATCATACACTTCCTGGTCCGTGGTGAGAAGATTCCACAGAGCCATCGCCCTTTCCGGATTCTGGGAAGTATTGGAGATGACCATGCAGTCCTGCGTATAAGGAAGATGAGCCACATCCTTGACCATGTTCGCATACTTGAAGTTCCAGGTGGGCTGCTGCACCGTTAAGCCGGCCCATGTATCGATGTTGTGGATCTTCAGGGCTGCTTTGCCGTTCTGCGTCTTCGTGCTGTCGGTATCGGAGAGCGCGGACATCGACCAGAAGCCCTTCTGGCACCAGCGGTCCATCATCGTCAGGAAATCGGTGACAGTAGGTTCATCGTAGCTGGCAATGACCTTCGGATTCGCCGCCGAGGTATCGTACCACATGAAACGTGCGCCGTTATCCACATATTCCATGCCCTTGTTCTCTTCCCAAAGCAGGAATGTCTCGGGGCCCGAGGAATACATATCGATCGGTTCCACTTCCGGATGGGCTGCCTTGACGGAATCGCAGTACTTTTCGATGTCGTCAAAGGTCTCCATCTTTCCGTCCCAGTCAGAGCCTGCCAGGTCCGGACGGTACATCGGGCCGTAAGCCGTATAGGTGCTCAGCAGGGTCGGTACGCAGTAGTACTGACCGTCGATCGTAGCCTGCTGCTTGGCAGCATCGGACTGCATCGCAAAGTTATCCGGCGCGTAGGTCGGCCACAGGTCATTGAGGCTCTTGAAAGCACCTTTTCTTGCCAGGTTTGCAAAATTCAGCCAGGTTGCGCTGTAAGCCATGTCGAACTGCTCGCCCGAGCTGAAGAGCAGCGGATACTTGTTGGCGTATTCTGCCCAGCCGATCCAGTTGATCTTCAGGGTGCAGTTCAGTTTTTCCTTCAGCAGCTTGTTCAGGTTCTCATCTACCACGTCCTGTCCGGCCGGTCTGTCGCTGACCACGTACATGACCAGATCGACTTCCTTGGAAGTATCAAGCTTGCCAGCTGTAGCCGAAGCACCTGCGCTCGCTGAAGACGCGGCACCTGCGGCAGCGGTGGATGAAGCTGCGGCGGATGTTGCCGTCGCTGAGGATGAGGAGCTTCCGCATCCGGCCATGCAGCCGACTGTCATTGCAGCCGTGAGAGCCAGTGACAGCATTCTTGTTTTGCCTTTCTTTAACATACCATTACCTCCCTTGTTGTGGTTATATCGTTGCGTCAGCCCTTGACGGAGCCGACGGTGATACCTTTTACAAAATACTTCTGCACAAACGGATAGACGATGACGATAGGTCCGGTCGCCACCACTGCCATGGCCAGCTTCAGGGAATTGGACGGCAGGTTTGCCACCTGGATCCCTACCTGGCTGGCGATCCTCGCCAGTGCCTGCGTCTGCTGCTGGATACTGTACAGCATGTACTGCAGCGGATATTTATCTTCGGTGTTCATATACAGCATGGCGTTGTACCAGTCGTTCCAGTAACCCAGGGCCAGGAACAGGCCGATCGTTGCCAGTCCGGATTTCAACAGCGGCAGGATGATCGTGAAGAAGATCCTCCACTCTCCGGCCCCGTCGAGTTTTGCCGACTCGATCAGTGCCACCGGTATGGAGTCCACAAAGGTGCGCATGATCAGCAGATAAAACACATTGAACAGTCCGGGCAGGATCAGCGCCAGATAATTGTCCTTCAGGTGCAGGTACTGAATGTAGAAAATGTAGGTGCTGACCATTCCGCCGTTGAACAGCGTCGTGAAATAGAAGAAGAAGGACAGTACGTTCCTGTACTTAAAGTCTTTCCGGCTGATGACATATGCCGTAAGGGCTGTCAGGATCAGGCCGACCGCCGTGCCCACGAC
Source organism: Lachnospiraceae bacterium (assembly GCA_022652545.1). Lineage (GTDB taxonomy): Bacteria > Bacillota > Clostridia > Lachnospirales > Lachnospiraceae > CAG-791. The sequence goes on along the minus strand of JALCRM010000010.1, from coordinate 76,499 downwards.
CGTGATGAATATGGACACGCCGTATGCTTTCAGGATCCTCTGCGGAGCTTTGAATATAATGCTGTAGGCTTCCGTGGAAAACTCTCCCGGCCAGAGCCCGTACCCGTTGAAGCGGATCCACTGCTCGGATGTGAACGAGCCCGACACCATGATCAGGAACGGAAGCAGGCAGGTAATTGCAAGCAGTGCAAGGAATACATAACTGATGCCGTAGAACACCTTCGAAGAGGTGCTCAATTTGATCTTCTTCATTCTGTCTTCTGACTCAGCTTTCTCTTCCGCAGCCATTTCGGTCTCCTTTCTCAGAATAATGCGTAGTCCGCATCAATATGCTTCACGATACCGTTGACGATCATGATAATGACGAAGCAGAGCACGGACTGGTAGAAGGTTGCCGCAGCAGTCATACCGATATCGGCATTCTGCAGCAGGGAGCGGAAGACGTAGGTATCGATCACGTCCGTGGCATTGAACAGCTGGCCGTTGTTGCCTACGATCTGGTAAAACATTTCGAAATCGCCGCGAAGGATACGTCCTACCTGCAGCAGGATCATGGTGATGATGGTGGGGCGGATCGAAGGGATCGTGATATATTTGATCCTCTGGAAGATCGTTGCGCCGTCGATGGCCGCTGCCTCATGGATCTCACTGTCCACACCGGTGATCGCGGCAATGTAGATGACGGAGTTGTAGCCGACCCATTTCCAGGAGTTAAAGACGCAGATGATGACCGGCCAGATGGCAGGTGTGCTGTAGAAGTTTACCGGCTGCTGTCCCGCCGCCTTCATGATGCCGTCGATCATGCCTGTCTCATAGTTGAACAGTCCGAAAATAAAGACGCCTACGACGACCCAGGAAATGAAATAAGGCAGCAGGATAACGGACTGTGTGAATTTCTTGAAATATTTCAGGTGGATCTCAGAGATCATGATGGCGACGATGATCGCCAGCAGCTGTGAAGTGAAAAGGTTGAGCAGATTGTAAAGAATCGTGTTTTTGGTGATCAGCCAGCCCGTACCTGAAGAAAACAGGTAACGGAAATTTTCGAATCCGTTCCAGGCGCTTCCGAAAACGCCCTTGTCATAACGATAACTCTTGAATGCCAGAACCAGCCCGGTCATCGGCAGGTACTGCATGATCAGTACCAGAACAAAAGCCGGTGCGGCCATGGCGAACAACGCTTTGTGCTTTTTGAATTCCTCCGAAAAGCTCTTAAAATGCCGGGACATATGGACTCCCTCCCTCCGCAGTGAAAACGTAACAACTCCTTGTTACATGAACATTGTACGATCCGGAGATCGGAAACGGACGGGAGAAAATTTCACTTTTAAGGACTTTTTTATGCTTTTTGTAAAATACAGGGGACTGTTTCCGTCAAAATGACGGACGCAGTCCCCTGTAGTCCCGTTACTATGCAATTTGCACAGATCTGCTGTCTCAGTTCATCTGCTGCTCCAGTTCCTCAAGGCTCATCGCCCGGATGCGTATCAGGACGCGGGTCCCGCCGGTGTCGCTCTTTTCAAAACGCACGCCGTATCTGTCCCCGTAGCAGAGTTTGATGCGGAAATTGATGTTCCTGACGCCGTACCCCTTCCCCTGCTCCGGCATATACTCTTCCGTCAGCTGCTTCATCGTCTCCTCGCTCATTCCCGGGCCGTCATCCTGGATCTCAAAGAGGATATCGCGCACATCTCCTGTTCCATCGGTCTTCGCGGTGATCGTGATATTGCATTCGATGATATCCGGGATCTCGACGATCCCGTGGACGATCGCATTCTCCACAAACGGCTGCAGGATGATGTTGGGGCAGGCATACCCGCATATCTCCTCCGGGACCTGCATATCCAGGTTGATCGCCGCTGCAAAATGCACATTTTCGATATTCACGTAGGCCTGTACATGCTTCAGCTCATCGCGGATCAGGATCGCGCTGCGCCCGTGATTCAGGCTGAGCCTGTAAAAGGTCCCCAGGTCCTTCGCGATCTGCGCTACCGTATCCGCGCCCGCATCCATGGCTCCCCAGTTGATCAGATCGAGCGTATTGTAAAGGAAATGCGGATTGATCTGCGCCTGCAGGGCACTCAGCTGAATGGAAGTGACCTTCTTGCCGAGACGGTACTGTTCCTTCATCAGCTGCCGGATCCTGTCCGTCATATAGTTATAACTGCTGTAGATCTCGTCGATCTCATCTCCCGAGCGAACCTGCTGCGGAAGCTTCTGGCTGAAATTGTCCGGCTGCAGCGACTGCATCCTGACCGCCAGGCGCGAAAGCCTGTCCGTGTAATATCTGGCAAGGAACCGGGAAATGACAAAGATGACTACCACAAGGACCACCAGGCTGAGGATCAGCATCACCCACACGGAGCTCAGCTGCCGGTTATATGAAGAGACCGGTATCAGGCAGTTCAGTCTCCAGCCGCTGGCCGCGTCATCGGACTGCAGTTCATAGTATTCCCTGCCGGCGATCGTCTGCTTCTGCCATGCTGCAGTCTCCTCCTGAGAAAGGACAGTGCCGCACTGCAGCCTGTCATACAGTCCGCGATCTGATACCGCAAGAAGCCTGTTTTCATTGTTTGTGAGGTAAAGCAGGCTGCCTTCCACGTTCACTGCATTGAGCAGGATCTTCTGCAGAGCGCTTTCCAGGATCTCGACCTTGATGGTATATTTCTGCCCCTCGCCTTCCGGATCCGTCACCGCGATCTGGCTGAAGGCGACGATATAAATGTCCTGCTGAAGCGGATCATTTGACCTGCGCTCCGTGACAGTGGTGTAATAAAGCTGCTGGCTGTCAGTCTTCTGCATCAGGGCTGAGTAGTCCGGCAAAGCACGCAGTTCCGATTCCGGAAAGAAATAGAAATTGTTATTGGTATATTTTGCGCTGTCGGGCAGATAGATGCCGATGTGAAAGGTGCTGTTGGTAAGCTGCAGCTCGGCAAATGCGTTGTTCAGGTTGTAAAACTCGCGGTAGGAGCTGGTGATATCGGTCTCCCTGGAGTAATCCGCCCGGGACAGGAGCGTGTCAATCTTACTGTTGCCGGAGACCAGCTGCGCGATGTACATCATATCGTTCGCATAATTGGAAGTGAAGGCCTCCGCCTGCTCGATCGACTGCCGGATATTCTTCTTCAGTTCCCTCCCGTAGTTATTCACAAGAAAAGGATAAATGACCATATTCGTGGCTATGAGCAGCAGAAAGGAAGGCACAAAATACGATACCGTCATCTTCTGCCGCATAGGCAGGCTCTTGAAGCGCTCTTTGAAGTTTTCGACGATTCCGGAAAGAAAACGCATTACAGGATCTCTTTTTCTCTATAGGCAGAAGGCAGCATCCCTACCTTCTTCTTAAAGATCTTGGCAAAATAGTTCGGATCTTCATAGCCGACCATTCCCGTCACCTGATACAGCTTGTAGCCGGGGTCCCGGAGCAGTTCGCAGGCCTTTTCGATCCGCAGATCCGTCAGATATTCCCCTACCGTATGCCCCGTTTTTTTCTTGTACATTGCGCTCATATAGGTTGGCGAAAGAAAAGCCCGCTCGGCGATCATCTGGATCGTCAGGTTCTTATCCGTATATGACTTTTCAATGATCTCGCGGACGCGGCTCAGTATGACGCTGTTCTTCCTGTCCTCTGTGCCCCTGTCTTCGAGCAGGCTGTCGGCCTCCGAGAAAAGATAGCCGCATACTTCCTCGATCGTGGAGGCCTCGTCGAGAAACTGCCCGAAGGGCTGCCTGCCGTCCTCTACCGCTTCCACGGAAAGAGCTTTCCTTGCCTGGCAGATCGTATTGTTCAGGGAAAAGAACTGTTCGCGCTGGTTAAAGCCGAGTTCGCTGTGATGTGCGATCATTTCGTCGGCGATCTGCCTGATGAACCGCTTCGCGGGGATCGTCTTTCTTTCCACAAGGTCCTGGTACATTCTGTTCTGCTGCTCCGGAAGCAGCGGAAATACATAATCCGTCGTCGTTTCATCCGCGTGGGCAAACGTATCCCACCCCTTGTAGGAGATCGTCCGCAGCGCTGCCATGGCCGTTTCATAGGAATCCGCCATGCGTGTCAGGGAGTCGATCACGCTGCCCTGGGCGATGAAGCCCTGGCCACTTCCTTCTCCGTGTTCGATCAGTTTTCTGCAGAGCCGGTCCTCCGCAGCCGAAAGCTGACTGTCCGTCTGCGAGGTGGAAGTGATCAGCATCGTGGTATGACGGTCCAGAAAATCGGCAATGAAATGTACGGTCTGCCGGTCCTCGCTGTTTTCGATCTCCCCGCGGATATACTCCTGGATCTCGGCCGCATCTGCACCGGTCCTGGCAGTTCTCGCCAGAGCAACGACAAAATATCTGTCGTCCCGCAGATCACGCCAGCGTTCATACGAATCGAACATCTGCATGCTTTTTTCATCCATGCGGCCGTCAACATAGTGCATTTTCAAAAGAGCATGCAGGATGTTATTGCTTTGGCCGGCTATCCGCTCTACTTCCTTCACCGCCTCGCTGACGGCTTCCTGCAGCTCCGCCGGGTCGATCGGTTTTTCAATATAGCGCACCGCCCCGAGACGGATCGCCGACTTCAGATATTCCTTGTCGGAATAGCCGCTGATAAAGATGATCCGGCTTTCCGGGTACCGGGCGTGGAGCTCCGTACAAAGCTCGATCCCGTTGCGGCCCGGCATATGGATATCCGAGATAATGATGTCCGGCTTCTTCTCTTCGGAAATCCGGAGGGCTTCCTCCGCATTTGCCGCCGTGCGCACATCCTCCACGCCGAGCTGTTTCCAGTTGACGTGCTTCCTGATCCCGCTGCGGATCATTTCCTCATCTTCGACAATGATGACTGAAATCATATATGGAGTACCTCTCTGCCATCTATTGTAATCCCTATCGGAAATATCCTGTATCTTCTTTACGGTCTTTCCTTATTCCACAGTTTCCTGTCCGCGCTCTCCCTGTCCGCAAACGGTCCGGCGCTAAAATGCTGTTTTCTGGAGACCCGGAAATAATCCGTATCGAATGTGATCGGTGTCCCGTCCGGATTCTCGTACTTTTCCTCCGGTTCAAAGGCCATGCCCAGGGTCGCGGTATCGATGCACGCATTTCCCGCCTTCGGCAGAAAATCGTACAGGTTCGTCTGCAGGTACCATCCGTCGTCCCGCTCCTGCACGCCGATCACGACCTGGTGTTCCGTGTCTTCGCAGGCGTCTTTTTCCTTTGTCCAGGGTTTTGCTCCGTTAAAGTATACATTTCCGCCGGCCCATACAGGAAGGTGCATGTAATACCGGTCGCTTGGCGCCGATCCCATGCCGCAGTACCCGTCAAATTCCCTGTTCCACTCTTCATAAGTGGGATAGGAGTCAAACGGCCAGGTGCCGGCCAGCAGATTGCCGTCATCCCATTCATTGTGGTTATTCCGGGATTCTTCCATGTTTTTACGCATCCCCGGCCGCAGCGGCTGCTGGACGAAAACGTTGTTGTAAAACCTGTCGTCGCCGTGAAGGATCGTCATGAAACCGGCGATCTCCGTCCGATGGCGCATATGGTACGGCGTATAGCGGGGTGAACTGATCGTCTTCGATCCGTTGTTCGTGCCGATCCCGATGGATACAAGACCGCCTGCTACCAGATTGTGCACGAGCGCCACTCCCTGCGCGGCGATCTTGACGGCGCGGTCCGAAAGAAACAGATTGTTATCGACCAGCGTGGGGCCGTGAGAAACCTCTATGAACAGATCCTCCCCGACTCCTGTATAGTCTGCGGGTTCGTCCGAATCCTCCGGCAGACGCGGCAGATCGTTGTCATGGAAAAGGTTGCAGCTCACACGCGTACCCTGCGCCTGCCAGTCCAGCCAGACACCGCGCGTGCAGTTGTGGATATGATTGCGCCGGATGATCACATCGATCGCCGCATGCAGCTTGATCCCGCCGATCTCCGCCCCGGCCAGGTTCTGCTTATTGTTGATATGATGGATGTGGTTGTCCTCGATCAGCGAAAATACACCACCGAGGTGGCCGACAATGCCGGTCTGCCCGCAGTCATGGATGTTGCAGCGCCTTATGATATGCGAACCGATCCTCTCCCTGTTCCAGCCTTCCGCCTGAGCCTGGCAGATGCAGTCCCTTTCCGTCTGGGTGCCGTCCTTATACTTCCAGTTCAGCCACTTGTTGTCGTTTCCCTTCTGATAGTACTTTCCCAAAGAGATCCCCGAACATTTCGATTCGGAAATATCGCAGTCTTCTATGATCCAGCCTTTTGACCAGTGCGGCCCGACCATGCCCTCCTGGTAAGCCGTAGGCGGTGCCCACTGCGTGGCGGCCTGCGTGACCGTGAACCCGGAAAGCGTAATATAGCCGATGCCTACCGACTGCGGGTAAAAACAGTTGGCACGCACCGTGATCTCGACATTCTCACGATTCGGGTCCGCTCCCCTGAAATTTGCGTAGAATACGGTCTCATCTCTTTCGGTGTCCTGCTCGCTGTACCAGGTGTACAGTGAAAATTCCGGATCCCAGGAACTTTTCGAAACGACAGGGTCGCTGACCAGCTCGCGGGAGGTCACTTCGTACATGGACTTTCCGTTCAGAAAAACATCGCCGGTGTGGGCAATAAAGGTAGCGATGAACCAGTCACCGCGGACCAGGGTCGTGTAGGGGTTGTAGACTCCGAAAAGGCTGTTCGGAACGCGCGCGGTATATACCGTGCTTCCCTCTCCGGCCGGTGTCCAGTCCCTGACTGGTTCTGCACCCGTGATCACAGCTTTCAGAGGTTCCGCCGAGCGGTAAACGATACGCTTTTCCGGCGTGCCGGCGTGGACCGGATTCACATTTTCCCTGTATATACCGGGCATTACCAGCACTTCGTCGCCGGGGCGGGCTGCCTCTGCCGCTTCCTGGATCGTGAGAAACGGCTTTTCCCTGCTGCCGTCGCCTGATTTACCAACTGCATGATCTACGTATATTTTCATATTTCCTCCTTGAGGCGCCGTTTTTCGGCGCCGCTCTCCCGCGCCGCTGCCGCGATAAGAAAGTACCGCATCGGCGGTAGTTTCGTATTGACACCTCCATTCGGAGAATCCTCAGATTCTCCGAATGGGCGGCTGGCGCCGTTTTTCGGCGCCGCTGCCGCGATACGAAAATACCGCATCAGCGGTATTTTCGTATTCAGAACTCCAGTTCACGCTTCCGGAAAAGAAAGACCGTAGCGGCGTACCCGATACCTATATAGACAAGGATCCCGATAAATGACGGAACGTTGAAATTATTCAGGACGAGCCGCGACCCGAAAGTATCCAGCATCGTAGACAGCAGCAGGCGGTTCAGGTGCAGGAACTGGATGGCGTCCAGATCGGTAAGCAGACTGAGCAGCGCACTGACGATCTTGGCGGCAAGTCCGAGATAAAGCAGCGTCGCAAGCCCCGTCGCCTGGGTAAAAAAGATCAGGATCATGGAAAGACTGGAATAGCCTGCAATGCTGAGCCACACCTTAAAACACAGTACACTGATCTCCATTGCCTGATCCGCGCTGTACCCTGTTTTGACGACTGCTGCGGAAATCAGGGCTGCAGCCGCAAACAGCACAAGATCCGCAAACGTAAGTACAAGAAGTTCCGTATACTTGCTGAAGACGACCCTGTCCCTCTGTAAGCCTGTACCAATGGCGACCTGCATGGTTTTTGCCTTGAAATCATCCGAGTATACGGAGATCAGTTCGATGATCCCGAAGATGACCGTCAGCGCTGCAATATACTGCTCGACGATCAGCGTGAACGTCACTGAATTCCACGTATTCTGACCAGCACTCAGAACTACGATCAGGATCAGGATAACGTAGACCGAAGCCAGCACGATCGCGCGCGGAATGCGTCTGCATATTCTTTTCAGATCGGCGCTGATATAATTACGCATTCTGTTCTCCTCCCAGCAGATTGAAATAATAATCCTCCAGGCTGCGGGCCTCCTGCTCCTCCCCGAGCACTTTGATACCCGCTTCCTCCAGCACTTTTCTGGCTCGCTCCCGGTCGTCTACGGTTATGCGCACACAGTTGTCGGACTTTTTCAGGTCTTCCTGCGTCACGACGCGTTCGATAATGCCGTTGTTCACGATGCCGAACCGGTCTGCGGTATTCTGCAGTTCGCCCAGAATGTGGGAGGAGATGATGATCGTCATGCCGAATTGCTTTTTCAGGTCCTGGAACAGATGCCTCATATCGGCAATTCCCTGCGGATCCAGACCATTCGTCGGCTCATCGAGGATCAGGATCTCAGGGCTGCCCATAAGGGCATTGGCAATGCCGAGCCTCTGTTTCATGCCCATGGAATAGTTTTTGAAGCTTCCCCTTGCAGTATCAAGCCCTACGATCTTAAGTACGCGGCTGACTTCGTTCCTGTCCTTTATCCCCTTCAGCTGTCGGTAATATTCCAGATTTTCTCTGCCCGAAAGGTAATCAAAGAAATCGCTTCCTACAAAGAAGCCGATCCTGCCCCTGCCTTTATCCGGGTCCTTGTCAAAGCCCGCAATATCTATACTGCCTTCCTCGTAGTCAGAAAGGCCGAGGATGGTCTTGAATATCGTTGTTTTCCCGGCGCCGTTCCGTCCGATCAGTCCGAAAATGTCGCCCTTCGGGATCTCCAGGTCTACCCCTCTCAGGACCTTATGTTTCCCGTAGCTTTTCTGGATACCGTGAAGAGAAATGACCGATTCACCCATGCTGTCCTCTTTCTTCCTGTGTATGCGGTTTTACCACACTGCAACTCTCTTTTCCGGTTCAATGTACATCCCGTCCCCGGATGCGATCCCGTAAGTTTCAAAAAAACGGTCATACTGCTGGAGTGTAATATTCGTGCGCAGGAAATTCAACGGGTGTTCATCCGCAGCATTCTGCTGTTCCACCTCATAGGACGATTTCCGCTGCCACATCTGTGCATATGCCCGGAAAAACTCATCATAATCAAAATCCGGCTGATCCTGCGCCAGGGAGATCATGCACTTCAGCCCGCCCATATCCGCGATGGCCTCGCCCTTGACGTTGGTGCCGTCGTACGAATACGCACCCGGATACGGGGCGATCGCACTGTAAAAGTTGGCCAGCCTGGCAGCTTTTGTAAGGAAAGCCTGCAGATCCTTGGCTTCCCACCACCCTGCCTCCAGGTAATTGCCGCTTTCATCGAAATAGCAGCCTGTCGTATCGAATGCATGCGTGATCTCGTGCCCGATGATAAAACCTATTCTTCCAAGCGTTTCTTCGCGATCCTGGTCCGGACTGTAAAAGAAATCATCGGCAAAAATGCCTGCCAGGATATTGATCGAATTGTCTTCGGGATTGTAATAGGCATTTGTCTGCGTGGTCGGAAATTTGGAGAGATCCCAGGCGTTCCGCTCTACCGGTGCATTTACCCTGTCTTTCATCTGCGTCAGGGCAAAGGTCTGGATCCGCGCGACCGCTTCCACGAGATTCCCGGCACCTGAAAGATCCAGGGAAGAGTAATCCGTGAACGTATCCGGATAAACAGAACGCACACAGATATTGTCGAGCTTCACCACTGCCTTTTTCTTCGCGGAGTCGCTCAGCCAGTCTTCGCTCTGCAGCATGACGCGGTAATACCTGATCACGTCTGCGACCAGCTTCTCTATATTCTTTTTCTGATCCGCCGTACAATAACGCGCCACATAGATCTCGTCCAAGGGACCGGGCAGATAGCGGTTGACGAATTTGTCCAGGAGGATCGCGGTCTCTTTGTCTTCCCCGCTGTCCTTCTGCTGCGGATCAGAACCCGGATTTTTACCGGGGTCATCTTTGGCCTTATCCGTCAGCAGCTGCTCCAGTTCGACCGACTTTTCATAGGCCTCCCTGTCCAGCAGAGGAAGCATACTGTTGAGAGTACTCACGATATAAAAATCCTTGATCCGTTCGAGATGGGCCTGCGAATAATACTTCCCGAAAGCCTTGACATATGCCGGTTCCGTAACGGTATAGTGGTCGGATTTGTCCAGCTGATATCTGCACAGGATCTCCGTGAGAGGATAATTGCCTTCGATCGTTTTCAGTTCGTCAAAGGTATAGGCGTTGTCCGCCCTGTCCAGATATTTCACGGAATGCTGGACACTGTAGTCTTCCATGCGGTCGGCAAGGTCCGCTTCAAAACTGTAGCTTCCCTTAATGATCCCGGCGGCATCCGCATCGGAATACCCGAGTCTTTTCAGCAGGTATCCGACCTTCAGGTTGCTGTTGTATTTGTACAGACTCCCGTTGGAGTCAAAACCGGTGTACTCAGACTGATTTCCAAGCGTGAAATCACTGAAAGGCGCGATCAGGACCGTATTGCAGGAGTGATCCTTAAAGCCCGTTGTCACATTGAAATCCACCGGATAATCGAGCGAAAAATTCATGCCGTCTTCATTCAGCAGATACTCTGTCATATCTTCAATGCTGCTGATGTCTGCGATCTTCTCGATATAAGGGCGAACGGGTTCCGCACCCAGCTTGTTCCGCGCTTCCCAGTCCCCTGCAAGGTCCGTGAAATCCTGCAGCAGGGTGCTGTCATGCCAAAGCAGCTCCTGTGACATGCCGGCAGGATTTTCTCCCGTACTGCTGCTGTCCGTGCCGGCAACGATGTCCATCTCCCGGTCGCGCAGGATATCTTCGTTCTCCGTAAAGGGATTGATGTCGGATTTCTCCGCCGTGACGGTCGTCTGCAGAAGCCAATCCCGGTTGACGGCCGTATAGAAATCATCTTTCAGGTTTGTTTTGGTACTGCTGTCGATCGCGCCGTCGATCTCTGAATTGATCCATTTGGAGTCAGGTGAAACGGTCTCTCCCGCTACGATCGGTCCTGCCTTCCCGTTAAGGCCCGAGCAGCCGCACAGCAGCGTGGACGACAGCAGTGTGAGGATCAGGAGCCGGCACAGATATGGATGGTCTCTTTTCATCTTCTTCTCCATTGAGGACAGCAGCGCTGCGTATTTTCCCGTTTCCGCTGATAATTCAGGGATCTCAAAGCTTTCCATACCCTATTGCAAGTATAAGGCAACAGGTCAAAAACACAACAAACGATTTCTAAGCTATAATGTTCAGCGGCGCATTTCTGCGCCGGAAGGAAGCAGAACAGAATATGGACAAAACAAGGATCATCCCTGAAGACGGACAGACGGACGGGGCAGAAAAACACAAGCTCATCATCGCTGTTGTCCTCAACCTGGCAGCTGCCGTTTTTTCAGCTGTCGGTACAGCACTCAGCTTTCAGAAGAACGGTATGCACATGCTTGCCTTTTATACCGTAGACAGCAATATTTTCGCCATGCTGGCCTGTTTTGTCTATGCCGCTTTCCTGGTCCGCCGGCTCACCTGCGGCAAAAAGGCACCGGCCTTTGCCGTCATGCTCAAATACACGGCGGTATGCTGTCTCACTTTCACCTTCCTGGTCGTCATCACGGTACTGGCTCCCATGAACGGACTGCAGGGCTACCGGATGATGCTGCTGTCCGGAGAAATGCTGTTCCACCATCTGCTCAGCCCCGGTCTTACGATACTGTCATATCTCCTGTTTGACCGTGTTCCCTATGCGCCGGGTAAGGCTGCCCGGTGCGGGCTGTTCCCGACCATTGTCTACGCTGCCGTGATCGTTCTCCTGAATCTCATGAGGATCGTCACCGGCCCCTATCCCTTCCTGATGGTCTACAGGCAGCCTGTCGGCATGTCCGTCCTGTGGTCTGTCCTGCTCCTCGGCGGGATGTACGGCCTGTCATGGCTGATCGCCCGCCTCAGGCAGCAGCGGCGCTGACGCACCGGCCTTCCTCAGGGAGATCAGCGGGGAACTGACAGCCCTGCATCCGGAATATCAGTACAGGATCACGCCGGACCTGGATATCAGCGATATCCTCTGAAGGCCCGGAAAGACGATTCCTGCACACAACAAACATTTTATGTTTGTCTCGGTGTTTTATTGAGAAAATTCACCGGGTGCGCCATAATATTTGCAGGTATTTCATTCTTCTATGTCGACTTTTTCAGAATAGGACGCATATGCACAGAATAAGAAAAGCAATACTTCCTGCCGCAATAGCCGCAGCCGCGCTCCTTGTCCTGACCGGATGCGGCGCATCACGCAACGCTTCCGAAACTGCCGCCTCTTCCGGATCGTCCGCAGACGTTTCCTCAGACGCCGCTTCAGCAGCCGCCTCAGACGCCTCCGGCAGTGCGGCGACGGCTTCCGTTTCCGCAGAAACAGGCTTCTCTGCCGACGAGAATATCGAATCCTACGCAACTACCTACGCTGATGAAGAATCCGTCGTGACCGTTTCTTCTTCCGGGAAGGGCACGCTGAAAGTCGGCGTCCGCCCCGATGTTTCGTCCTGGAGTTATTACAGCCCTGATAATCACCAGTTCTACGGGATGGAAGTGGATCTGGCAAAACAGATCGCCGGCGATCTGGGATATGCAAAGGTCAACTTCAAAGCCGTGGTCCCGACGACCCGTGAACAAAAGCTCAGCAGCGGCGAAGTTGACTGTATCATTGCCTGCTACAGCATCACAGCGGAAAGGCAGAAGCTTTTTGATTTTACACCCGCCTACTACACTGCCCACCTTGAAGTGGTCGTGGAAAAGTCCACACTCTTCACACAGCTCAGCGACCTGCCCGGCAATAACATCGGCATCATCAGCGGGACAGACACCCAGGATCTTCTGATGCAGAAGATGAGTTCCCTGAACCTGCTCAGCAAAGACGATCTCAAGGGAACTGTTTTTACGCAGTTCGACACCTACGAAGAAGCCACCAACATGCTGGAGACTGATGAGATCGATGCGCTCTGCGTGGACAGCGCCATCGCCCAGAAGTATCTGAAAAATGCCGTTGATACGATCACTGTAATGAGCGACTATGTCTCCGATGAACCCTATGGCATTGCCTCCGTAAAGGGTTCTGAACTGAGCGGCAGGCTGGCCGAAGAAGTGACCCGCCTTACCAAAGACGGTACCATCGACAGTCTGATCACCGCATGGAAATGAGAGGGGCACGATGAAACCAAGAGACAGGCATCACAAGCTGCTGAATATCTGGATCGTCATTGCGATCTGCACTGTTTTGTCGATCGCTGCCCTGTACTATACGCAGATCGGCATTACGACCGATACAAAATATGAAGATATCCAAAAGCGGATCGCGGAGATCCCTGTCATTATGGATAACGCCCAAAAAACCGCCAGTGACAGCCAGACTGCTTTCGACAATCTCAACCAGTCGAGGGCCAATACAATGGCCTATCTGCTTCAGAAGTACCCGGAAGCCGTAAAATCCTCCCATGAGGAATTCACGAGTGTCGCGGATATCGTCAGGGAAAGCAGCGGAATAAATGTCCTGGTCCTTTCAAAGGACGGCAGACTGCTGAACAGCTACACAGACCCCGGTACCGACTTTACAAAGCCACGCTATAACATGCTTCGGACCGTATTTGACAGTTCGGCTTCCTTCTCTCCTTTTTATGTCCTGGACATGGGGCAATCGACGGTGATACGGTATTATGCCGCTAAAATCGATGAAGAATATGAAGTAGTCTTCGCAGTGGATTATGTGGCGCAGCTGGCAAAAATCGGCCAGGTCAATAATCTCTATTCCATCCTGCAAAGTTTTTCCAGCAATTCCGAAGGCACTGTCTATGCGATCTCGGCCTCAGACCACATTATAAAATACGCTCCGGATCAGGATCTGATAAATCGCGATATCACTGCTCTCGGCGTCAACCCGCAGAAACTTCACGACGGACAGATCGCCCACATCGCAATTAACGGAACCAAATATATCAGCGGGACCTGCGATATCATGAACGGCGCTTACAAAATCATCTGCGTCGATCCCATATCCGCCGCAAGTACCACCGATTCCTTCGGTATCATCGTGACCGTCCTGATCTGTTTCGCCGCTTTCCTGCTTGCGGGCTTCTCCTGCAAGGAACACGCGGAGGAAACGATACACGACGGCCTGGAACCGGTCCCCGGTGAGACTCCCGAAACATGGGAGCAGATCGGGAAAGACGTACATCTGACAATTCGCAGGCTGATCTTTTATCTGCTGATCACAGGCGGCATCCTGGCTTTCCTGATCGGTTATTACCTGCAATCCATCTCCTCTCTTTCCGTCATGTCCGGCTATCAGCAGCAGGCACTTACGAATCTCTCCAAAACCGTCAGCGATAATTCGAAAAGTCTCAGTGACATCCGGACACAGATGGCGGCCAATACCTTGTCAAAAACGATCATTTCCTCGTCTGTCCTTTCCGATAAACCGGAGATGCGGAATACCGCCGAACTGCAAAAACTCGCACAGGCACTGCAGCTGGCTGACATCCGGATCTACGATGCAGGCGGCAATCTTGTGTGCGATATGTCGGGTGATCTTCTGAATATCAACATCAGCAATGACCAGGACGAACACATCCGCGGATTTTCCTCAATGATAAACAGCACGTCCTATTCGATCTCGGACATTATCAAGGATGCTCCCTCCGCCGCACAGTCCGCACTGGAAGACTCCACTTTTCTGAATAATACTGACAGCGCCGGTTCTTACCAGTATGGCGCAATGATCCTTGCAACCACGGATCACAAAAAGGCTGACGGTTTTGTCCTCATAAAGTCCTATGTGACTTTTCTCGATAAGATCGTGTCCTCCGCCGAGATCAGCAATGTGCTGCAGACCGTACATTGCAGCGCCGGCGGATTTATGATGGAAATAGATGACAATGCGGACAGCATCCTCAGCAGCAGGGTCGTTTACCCGACTGACAGCAGTTTCAGCGGGAAGACAGTTTCGGACCTCGGCCTTACCGATGCGAATATGGCAACGGGATTCATCGGATATCTGAATCTGAATTCCGTAAGTTACTTCGGCCAGAATGCCCTGGTGGACGGAAAGACTATTTTTGCCCTCTCTGCCTCCGATTATTATCGCAATGAGATGCTGAAGTATGCGCTGGTCGCCGCGCTGTGTGTGGTCATCGGCATCCTGATTACAGGGATCTGTGTCTCCCGCATCTATAAAAAGGAATTCCGGAGCGGTGAACCGACGATCGATCCGGTCTCTCCCAAACAATCCATACCGGCCGTGCAGCCTGCAAGTTCCTCCGCGAAGCTGCTGCAGCAGCTGTTCAACAATTCCGTCCCCTGGTCAAAACAGAACGCTTCCCAGAAGACTGTCACCATACTGAACGGCGTACTTGCCGTATATGCAGCCATTGCCACTCTGGCTGTCCTGTTCCGTGACAGCCTGTTCAGCAGCAATTCCGTCATCCGCTATGTACTGGGGACCAACTGGCAGAAAGGCATGAATATTTTCTCTATCACCGCCTCCATTTTCATTGTCAGCATGATCTACACCATTTCCCTGGTCCTGATCAAACTCCTGCAGTTCCTGGAGAGAGTACTTGAGGCAAAGGGGCGCACGATCTGCAAGCTGATCTGCAGTGTGATCCAGTACGGCGCTGTCATTATCTCTCTTTTCTATATTCTCGCTCTGTTCGGTGTCGATACGAAGACCCTGCTCGCATCCGCCGGGATCATCGGCATCGGCGTTTCCCTCGGTTCCAAGGAACTCGTCAGCGATATCCTCGCAGGCCTGTTCATTGTTTTCGAGGATCAGTTCCACGTCGGCGACCAGGTCATAATCGGCGGGTGGACAGGCACTGTCATCGATATCGGCGTCCGCACGACCAAAGTGATCAACGAATCCGGAAGCATCAAGAGCTTCCCGAATGACCAGGTCAGCGGAGGACTTGTCAATCTTCCTCACAACACCAGAGCGAACGTGATCCCCGTCAGTTCCGCCTGCACGCTGAATTTTACGATCTCTCTGAATCAATCCCTGGACCGTGTGGAGGAGATCCTGACCGAAGAGCTTCCAAAACTCAGGGACGCGATCCCGGAGATACAGGAAGGCCCTGAATATACCGGCGTCAGCGAGCTCGCCAGCGACGGGGCTGTGATCGGGGTCCGGGCGACCTGTGCCCAGAAGGACAACGAAGCCGTGCAGAAGAAACTGCTGCGGAAGATGCTCTCGATCTTCGAGCACAACGGTATCATCCTCTCCGCCCAGCAGAATCCCGGAAGCGCCGCCGGCTCAATGGACACCGCCCCGAAAACAGCGCGTTCATCCAGGAAAAGCGACGATCTGTTCTGACAGCAGGCAAAACATTTTTTCTCCCGGAGGCATAAATGGACATTCAGTTTTTATTGATGCTGCAGCAGTTCCGTGAAATGACGGGCGGTGTCTTCAACAGTTTCTTCCTGTTCTTTACAGACCTCGGCTGGAGCATTCTGCCCATGCTTATCGTTTCCGGCATTTACTGGAGTATCGATAAGAAGGCCGGCAGATTTCTGCTGACTTCAATACAAACCGCCAACTATGTCGCGAATTTCACCAAGCTGACAGCCTGCGTGTACCGTCCCTGGATCCGTGATGCAGCTGTCCAGCCGCTTGATTCGGCATTTAATACTGCTACCGGCTATTCCTTTCCCAGCGGCCACACGACCGTCGGGACCTCCCTTTGGGGCGGGATCGCGGTCTGGTACCGCAGACACAAAGCCATACGGATCGCAGGCATCGTCATCATCGCACTGATCATGTTTTCACGGCTGTACGTCGGTGTCCATACACCCCAGGATGTGCTGGTCGCCTGCGGCATCGCCCTTTTCATGCTGTGGGTCTCCGGGAAACTGCTGCAGTGGCTCGATAAAGAGCCGGCAAACTATCTCCGGCTCCTGATCCTGTCCATCGTACTTTTCACAGTCATGGCCCTGTATGCCAGCCTGAAGCCTTATCCAATGGATTATGCGGACGGCGTCCTGCTGGTCGATCCGAAAAAACTGGCACTGGACGGTTTCAATGCCGGCGGGCGTGTCCTTGGCTTCGGGATCGGCCTCTTTCTGGAACACAGATACGTGAATTTCACCACGGAGACCGGAACGGCTGAAAGGCTCGGGCGCTTCCTCTGCGGAGGCATCGTCTATGCCTTTATTTACAACTGCCTGAACGGTCTCCTGTCCCTGGCTCTTCCCAAAAGTGCGGCCGTTTCCATCACCGAAGCTTTCGGACTGTTTTTTATCACATTCCTGTTTCCCCTGCTTTTCAGTCTTTATGAAACAAGGCACGCGACAGCGCCCGTGTCCAGTTCCCTGTAAATACCGCGGATCAGGAAAACCGCCACGGCATAAGTCAGGATATCCGACAGCGGCATGGAATACAGAACGCCGTCAAGGCCGAAGAAGTGCGGAAGCAGCAGCGCAAAGCCGACGCCGAAAACTACTTCCCGCGTGACCGAAAGCATCGTGGATTCCAGCGCTTTGCCCATTGCCTGCAGGAAGATAAAGCAGGCTTTATTTATGCAGGCAAAGACGATCATACAGAGATAAATGCGGAATGCCTTCACCGCAAAATCCGTATAATATGCGCTCTCATTTGCGGCACCGAAAAGTGCGATAAGCTGGCGCGGGAAAATTTCCACAAGTACCAGTGCCGCCGCGCCGACCAGTGCCTCGGTCCTGAGCAGTCTGGTAAAAAGTTCGCGGACGCGCAGCTTCTTTCCGGCACCCATGTTATAGCCCACGACTGGAATGCAGCCGGCTGCCATACCGATCACGACGGAGATCACGATCTGGAAAAACTTCATAACGATGCCGACGACTGCCATGGGGATCTGGGCATACTGCTCCTGGCCGAACACGGCATCCAGTGCTCCGTATTTGCGGATCATGTTGTTGATGGCTGCCATGGCCGCGACCAGGCTGATCTGCGTCAGCAGGCTGGTGATGCCCAGCGGCAGCATTTTTGCACATACCGTCCTGTCCGGTCTGAAATCTGTTTTGCCCGGCCTGACAGCCTTCATGTGCAGCAGGTACCAGACCGCAAGAACGGCGGTGACAGCCTGGCCAAGCACCGTGGCCACAGCAGCGCCCATCATGCCCCAGCGGAAAACAAAGATAAAGACGGGATCCAGTATCGTGTTGAGCACCGCACCTGCCAGCGTCGAGACCATGGCAAATTTCGGATTTCCGTCGGCTCGGATGATCGGGTTCATTGCCTGGCCGAACATATAGAACGGGATCCCCAGAGTGATATAGAAAAAGTATTCCTGCGAGTGCCGGAAAGTCTCAATGTTCACAGTGCCCCCGAACATATCGATCAGGGCATCGGCAAAAACAAGGTAAAATGCCGTCAGCAGGGCACTTGCCGCTACCACGAGCACCACCGCGTTACCGACGCTCTTCCTGGCATCCTCTGTTTTGCCTTCTCCGAGGCGGATGCTGACGAAGGCACAGCAGCCGTCGCCTGCCATCACGGCGATCGCGAGAGCTACCACTGTCATCGGGAATACGACGGTATTTGCCGCGTTTCCGGAAGATCCGAGATAACTGGCGTTGGCGATAAAGATCTGGTCGACGATGTTATACAGCGCACCGACGAGGAGTGAAATAATGCATGGAATTGCATATTTTTGCATCAGCCGGTCAACCGGCTCGTTCTCCAGAAACTGATTGGGTTCTTCATTCATTGCTGCTTTCTCCTTCTGTATTTAAGCTGATCTTCTGCGGCAGTCCGGTCATCGTCCGCAGAAACATAAAAAAAACGAGCGGCACACGCAACCGGATTTACGCGTGTGCCACTCGTTGTTTTGCATATTATAACAGTCGTATTTTTAATTTTCAAACGTTTTTTTAACGCCGGACCGCAGCATCCGGTTCCAGCGTCCTGCCCTGAAACACGCGAATGTAATGGCGGCTCCCAGCAGCCAGGTGATCATCAGACTGTACTGGAGCATGTAGCAGTTGCCCTTCGGCAGTGCCGCTGTTTTGGACAGAGCGACCAGTCCGTAGGCCAGCGGGATCCTGAGCGCGATCGTATTGATGAGGGAGATCCACATCGGCGTCATTGTATCGCCTGCGCCCCGCATGGTACCGGACAGGCACTGCGTCACTTCCATCGCGATGTATCCCGGCATGAGGATCATCATCATATGATAGGACATGTCCACCAGCGCTGCCGTATCCGTAAATACCGACATAAGCCCCTTGCCGAACAGCCAGATCAGGAATGCGATCACAACGGAAGTCGCTACACCGATCATTGTGCCTTCCTTATTGCCCTGCCTGATACGGTCCAGTTTTCCGGCGCCGGCGTTCTGCCCCGCGAAAGTCGTCATGGCCTGTCCGAAGGAAAAGGCCGGCATCATGACAAAACCGTCCACGCGCATTACGATCACATTGGCCGCAATATACTGTTCTCCGAAGCTGTTGGTCAGTGCCTGTATGATCAGCATGGACATGGAGAAAACCGCCTGCGTCACGCCCGAAGGCAGGCCCAGGCGCAAAAGTTCCCCGGCCGGCCCGCGGTGCAGTTTCAGATACCGTCCGGACAAGTCAAAAAGCTGCTTCATCTGCATCAGCTTGCGGTACGAGAGGATGGCCGATACGGCCTGGGCAATGATCGTCGCCACTGCCGCCCCCGAGACCCCCATGTGAAAATATCTGACAAAAATATAGTCCAGGACCGTATTGATCGCAGTCGCAATGAGGAGATAGACGAGAGCGGACAGAGAGTCTCCGAGACCGCGCAGTATCCCGCTCAGGATGTTGTAAAAGGCGCAGCCGATGATGCCGACGAACAGGATCATCAGGTACTGCCAGGTCCAGTGGATAATGGATTCCGGCGTTCCCGTCAGCCTGAGCAGCGGCATGATCATGAACGGCGTCGTGACCATGATGATCACGACTGCGACCATCGTGAGCGAGATGCTCGTGCCGACTGCGACAGAGAGACTTTCCCTGTTTTTTGCCCCGAATGCCTGTGATACCATGATGCCTGCGCCCACGGAGATCCCGACAAAGAGCATCAGGAACAGATTCAGGATAGGCCCGGCGCTGCCGACTGCCGCGAGTGCTTTGTCGCCCACAAAGCGGCCGACTATGATGCTGTCGACCGTATTGTAAAGCTGCTGTGCGATATTGCCGATCAGCATCGGCACCATAAAATTAAAGATCTTCCCGGCCGGCTTGCCTTCGGTCATATCCACCGGTTCAAAAAAGCGTTTAAAACTTCCTGCCATGGAGGTAACCTGTCTTCCTTCAGAATTCAGCGATATGCATCCATATTCCGATTATAGAAAAAAGTTCGTTGATTTGCAGTATGATTTTTGCTTCAAGATGGGATATTTTCCGTACGTAACGCCACTGCTTCCCGGCGGGCAGCAAAAATGAAGGTATGATTTTTATCCGGAGCATGATCCGGCTTCTGGATTTATTTTTTCCGGTATAGTACCTGTTCCAGCACTTTACGTACGGTTTCCGGATCAATAGGCTTGCTGATGTGGTCGTTCATGCCTGCTGCATGCGATTTCTGCACATCCTCGGAAAAAGCATTGGCGGTCATGGCTACGATCGGCACTGTTGCTGCATCCGGCCTGGCAAGGGAGCGGATCGCACGCGTCGCGTCATATCCTCCCATGACCGGCATCATGACGTCCATCAGGATAAGGTCATAATAGCCTTCCCGGGAAGCGCTGAATTTTTCGACTGCCGCCTGTCCGTTCTCCGCGTGCTCCACAAGCTCTGCGCCGGCCACCAGCAGCAGATTCTCGACAATAATGTAATTGATCGGCTGATCCTCGGCTACAAGGACACGTTTCCCGAGCATATATTTCTCGTCAGATTCATTGCTGCTCTTTTTACGGCTGATCTTCTGCAGCTCCTCAAAAAATGTCGCCTTGAACATCGGGCGGAAAAGCAGCGTGTCCGCGCCGGCACTGACAGCCTCATCCAGCAGGTCTGCCTGATTCAGGTCACAGACGAAGAAAATATTCTGTTCCGCTGCACAGGCTCTTACTCTGCGTATGATATGAAGCGGGTCGCTGTCGTTAAAAACGACCACGACCTCATAGTTATGTCTTATGGCTTCCGCCTTCGCTTCGATCTCGTCCATGCAGATCGCGTCACACTGGATACCGGCCTTTAAATATGGCCTTCGCATTTCTTCACACCGCTCCGGTTTGTTTACGACAAGCAGTGCCTTTGCGCCTGACACATCGCTGAACTGCTTCAGGGCGACATTTTCATCCTGCAGACCGAGCGGTACTGTCACCGTGAAAACAGATCCTTCATTCTTTTCACTCTTTACTTCTACGGTACCGTTCATAGCCGATACGATATTGCGGACAATGGTGAGTCCCAGTCCGGTACCTTCGACCGGATTGACCATCGTGTTAACTTCCCGCATAAACGGCTCGAAAATCTCTTCCATCCTGCTCTTCTCGATACCGATGCCGTTATCGATCACGGAAAAGCGGAAATCCGCCGTCTTGCGGCCGGCTTCCGACGTACCTTCCGTCCCGTGGCCGGCATCCGACATATCTGCTGTTCTCCGGCCGGCTTCCGACGCCGGGGCATCTGTATGAGGAAGTTCCTCGATGACCATTTCGATCTTTCCGCCGTACTGCGTATACTTGTTAGCATTGCTCAGCAGGTTCGTCAGAACCTGCTTCAGATGCATCATATCCCCGACGACAAATTCATGGTCCACGCGATTGGCGTCTATGTGGAAACTCTGGTGTTTTGCCTTGATCATTGAGATCCCCATCGACTGCAGGTCGACAAGAAGATCCGGGAAGATGAAGTCCTCGCTGTTGATCTCCATCTTGCCGCTTTCGATTTTCGAAAGATCCAGTACATCGTTGATGAGCCCGAGCAGGTTCCGCGCGGATGTCTGCACGATCCGCAGGTCCTCGAGCACCTGCTTCGGATCGTCGACCTTTTCGATGGCCATATTCGTCATGCCCACTATGGCATTCATCGGGGTACGGATATCGTGTGACATGCTGGCGAGGAAATTGCTCTTGGCCGTATTGGCAGCCATGGCTTTCATGCGCAGTTCTTTTTCCTGCTCCAGCTGACGGTCCCGTTCCTCCCGGAGGGCAGCTTCGCTGTCAACATCGTGGTAAGCCGCATAAAACCGGCGGTATTCGGGCGTCACTTCACGCAGGTCGACATCCTCACGCAGCCAGTGATATCTGCCGTCCCCGCCAAGTGCACGGTAATCGCTGACTGTGAATTTTTCGGAATAAAAATGATCGTGAAATGTTTTGCGTACACGCTCCAGGTCATCCGGATGAATGCCGGAAAAACCGTCGCTGATATAAGCCAGCACCAGTTCGTCCTTGATATGCCGGCTGACGGCAACATTGTTGTCGTTCTCCGAAAAGTGAAGGAGTCGAAACATCTGCTGGTTGACATATTCGAAGGAAAGATGGTCGGGATCCGGCATGTGCAGCACGCTGATGCCGGCGGAGATGGAGTCCATAATATCCTGCGCCATTGAGGCCTCTGCATTGGCCCGCTCCGCGTCTTCCAGTTTTTTCTTGACCGTTCGGAATTCCGTAACGTCCTGGATATACTGGATAAAGGCGTCATGCCCGCACCAGGTGATATATTTTCCGGACAGGTGTTCCCACGTGCCGTGTTTTTTGTTGAAACGGTCCCTGCTGAGAAGATCGTCGCGCTTCATGGTATTCATGAAACAGTCTTCACACGGCGCGGTCCGGTCATGAATATAAGAATAGCAGGTACACCCCGGCTGGTTTTTATCGCCGCCGCCGTATGTCCTGGCGGCTCTGTTGGCATACAGGACCTCATAGCTCTGCCTGTCGCAGACATAGACCATGGTCTGCGAATTGTCCACGACATCTTTATACAGGCTGATCTCATTGGAATCGTCGCCGTATGTGACGATCAGAACAGGGTATCCGTCCAGTTCACCGCAGCAGAGCGCATTCCCGTGCACCCAGAGATAACCGAACTGCGGATGGCGTATCCTCCAGTAGTGGTTCATCTGACCGCCGGAACGGATACAGTTCTCAATGTTTTTCCAAAACAGCGGGCGATCCTCCGGGATCACGGTATCCGCCGCGTCATCCCGCGATACCTTCTCGTATTCCCCTTTCTCCATCCCGGCAATGCAATGCAGGGATGGAGAAAGATATAGCGCAATAAGACGCTGTCCGCGGATCTGGTAGATCCCGAAATTCCCGGGGATGGTCTCCGAAAGGCTCTTCAGTTTTTCCTCTGTCAGTTCCATGTGTTCTATTGTATCGCATAACCGGAGAGCCGATGAAGGTATTATTGCAAAAACATCAGCGCTTACGCATGGCTTTTTCCAGAGCCGCGTATAGGTCAGACGGAATGATCGGCTTGGCGACATGGCCTTTCATTCCCGCCTTAAGACACTTTTCGACATCGTCGGTGAATGCGTCTGCCGTCATGGCAATGATGGGCACTTCTGCAGCATCGTTCCTGGCCAGGGAGCGGATGGCTTTCGTTGCCGCATAGCCGTCCATGACGGGCATCCGTATATCCATCAGGACCGCATCAAAATAAGCAGGCTCCGAAGCCAGAAAGGCTTCGACACCTTTCTTCCCGTCCTCCGCTATGGTAACGGAAGCGTGTTTTTCCTCCAGCAGTGCTTTGGCGATCTCCTGGTTGAGAGGGTGATCCTCGCACAGCAGGATGTGCTTACCTTCCAGACTGTCTCCGCTGCCGTACGCGCTTATATCATCCGTACCGCGGCCGGAAGGTCTGTCAGGCACATAATCGCACACAATACGCACCGTGAATGTCGTGCCTGCATTGATCCTGCTCTTCACCGAAATCGTTCCGTCCATCATGTCCACGATCTTTTTCACAATGGCAAGCCCCAGTCCGGTGCCGCGGTTTGCTGCCGTATCATCCCTTCCTTCCTGCACGAAGGGATCAAACAGCACCTTCTGAAAACTCCTGCTGATCCCGATGCCGGTGTCGCTGACCTGCACTTCCTCCGCAAGTCTCCCGGAACGCAGGACATGCGAACGCATCCTGCAGGTCACGGTCCCGCCCTCAGGCGTATATTTCACGGCGTTTGAAAGCAGGTTGAAATAGATCTGGTTCAGCCGCAGCACATCCGTCACGGGTATGACGCCCGCTGCCTCGTCCGTAAAGTATTCGAACCTGATCTTCTTTTCTTCGCACAGCGGTCTGATCACGGCATCCAGGTACTCCCGCAGTGCTTCGGTCCTGTAAGGCTCAGGGTGCAGTTCGATCTTGCCGCTCTCCGCTTTGGCCATATCCAGTACTTCATTGACAAGGCCCAGAAGAAACCTGGAGGAAGTATCGATCTTGTTGAGGCAGTCGATCGTCTTTGCCGGATTATCCTGCAGCTTAGCGATGTGGACCATTCCCGTAATGCCGTTGATCGGCGTCCTGATATCATGGCTCATCCGGGACAGGAAGTCCGTTTTTGCGGCGTTTGCCGAAAGCGCCTGCTCCCGCAGCTCTCTCTCTTTTTCCAGTTCCTGCTGCTGGTGCATGAGGCTTTGTGTGACATCCGATGTGATAATGATGATCTGCCTGTGAGTATCGTCAAGCCAGTAGTGCTGGAATTTACGAAATCCTGTTTCGCTGTTTCCGCCCTCCGCGCGTGTACGGACCGTAAATGCAAGATGGCCGTGTCTGTTCAGTTTTCCCGGAAGGCGGGAAATATCTGTGGCCTCGCTATAGATCCCGGCGTCCTCCGGCAGCAGCCAGGTCTCCAGGCTGCGGCGTTTCAGCACCTCCGCGTCGCAGGTGTCCCCGGGGTTTCTGAAAAACTCCCGGTAAAGCTCGGGCATACCGGCTCCCAGATAGACAGCCTCGATCTTCCGGCTCTCCAGATCCAGTACGGACACCATCTGATACTCCTGGCTGGTAATGATCTTCAGGATCTTTTCCAGACGCTTCTGGTGGGAAATATTCATAGAATATACTGCGCCGGTGACATCGTTCGTCTCCGGATTTTTGATCAGCTTTACGGATGTGATGACGGAAATGATGCCGCCTTTGGAATCCGACCTTTCGTACTCCAGCGATACGATGTGTGTGCCGGCTTCAAAATTCTCCATCAGCTGCCGCCGGTTGAAGGTTCTTCTGAATGCCGTCCTCTGCTTTGCCGCCGGTATGAGTTTTTCTATGTTCCTGAACAGGCCGTCGACCGTATCCGAATTTATGGCACGCACGACCTCTGACGATTTTCCCTGTCCGCCGTAGCAGAGGTTCCTCGTAAGGTTGAAGGTATAGTGGCACAGGGATTCCGGATTGGCGGTCAGCAGTTCCTGCATGGATTCCCTGAACTGCCGACGCTCCCTTTCCTGCGCGGTAATATCGATACTCACGCCATAAGCCACCGAAGGCGCCCCATCCGCGTCTTTTTCGACCGTATAAACCACGTGCTCGCAGGCAGTAGGCTTTTTCCCGATCGGCTTCATCCAGTAATCGCCGGATACGTGCTCTTCCCCGGCTTCGATTTTCCGGAACATGGCAAGGAACCTGTCCCTGTCTTCCTCTTCAATCAGAGGCAGAATGGAAGCCGGTACATTTTCGATGATCTCCGGCAATGCATATTTGTCGAGTGAACTCTGTCCGCTGATGATCTGATGTTCCCTGACCCGGTATTCCCAGACTGACAGATTTGCACCGGAAACTGCAGTGGCATACCGCTTCTTCTCATTCTCATACTGCAGCTGCAGTTCCTTCTGCTCGTTAATGTCACGAATATACTGAACAAACGCTTCGTGACCGCACCAGTCAATATATTCTCCGGAGAGATGTTCCCACACGCCGCGGTGACTGTTGAACCGGATCCGGTCGAAGGAGCCGGTCCCTGCCTTCAGGATGCAGTCCTCACACGGCTCTGTTCTGCCCTGAATACAGCTGTAGCACTTCCCGCCGGAAAATACGCCGCTCGTCCCGGATTCATATTCACGGGCGGCCTTATTGGCATACAGAATGTCGTATGTATGCCGGTCGCAGACGTATACGAGGCTCCGCGTCCCGTCAATGATATTCTGATAAATGTCATTTTCAGCCGCCGGACTGTGGTATATGGAAAGGATCACAGGCGCGCCGTCCCTTATTCCGCAGATGCAGCCTTCCGCATATACCCATCCCGTTTCGCCGCTCCGCTGCAGAATACGCCAGTAATGCTCAAACGGCCGGCCGGTACGGACGCAGGTATGGATCGCATCCAGCAGTCCCTGTCTGTCATCCGGATGCACCAGGGCGATCGCGTCTTCCGCGGCAGTCCGCTGCATATCATCCGCTTCCGTTCCAAAATATCCGCACAGCTCCGGAGACTGGTACAGTGCCTGCGTGCGGTCTCCCTCTATACGGTAAAATGCCTTCTTCCCCGGTGTTGCATCAATCAGAAACTGCAGCTTTTCAGGTGTAAGTTCGCTGCCGGACGGATCGGCTGCAGGGCTTTTCACCTCCGCTCCGCAGTCCGTGAGCCACTGCTCTACGGTCTCCGCAAAGCTGTCAAAACACAGCGCCTTGTTTTCCGCGATCGACAGCATATTCTCCACGATCACAAGGGACAGTTCTTCATTTGACAGGCTGCAGTACCCGCGCTTTTCGGACTGTTTTTCCCGCACCGGCAGTATCCTGCAGACGCGTTCCGAAAGCCGGTGCAGACCCTGCTCCCTGATCTCTCTGTATCTGTCCACATTGCCCGGTTCCGATCCGACAGGGACCCAGCTGCTGAGATAAACCGATATAAAATGCTCGAAGAGACCGTAAATGATCCCAAGCTTTTCGTGCATAGTCCGGCCGCCGTCCAGGGACCGGTCGATCTCCTCCAGCATGGCCTCCCAGTCCTGCAGCGCAATGGCGTTGATCAGTTCAGTCTTGCTGTCAAAATACGTATAAAAGGTGCCTGCCGCGATGCCGCACTCCTCGGCAAGATCCTTTATGCGCATTTTCTGATAGCCACTCCTGAGCAAAAGCGCCTTTCCATGGGATATCAGTTTCTCTCTCGCATTACTGATCGGCAGGCTCATCTTAACCGCACCCCTCTGCACCACACTTGAACAGTATTCATCTTTATTATACTCCGCAGTACGTATTTACAACAGAATTACTGCAGTTTTTATGTTATTCAGACAAAACACAAAGGACGCCCGGCTGCTCTGCAGTCCGGCGTCCCCCGCATGTTCCGGGATCCGCTTTAAATTCCGTCTTTATTAAAATGCTTCTTTGCAAACCCCATTTTCTGGACACACTCCAGGGTACCGACATATTCCCCTTTTTCGTTTCTGACCGCCATGTAGCGTACAAGGACCGGTTCTCCGCGTTTGTTCATCCATACATCGACGCTGTCCTGCGCCCCGCTTCTGAGACTTGCGATCACCTGTCTTGCCATCGCTGCAAATTTCGGCGGATGGCAGGAGTAGACTTCCCTGTCCACTGCGGTATCCGGCCTTCTGAAGAGCTTTTTCCCCGCATTGAAAAAGCAGTTTTTGTCTTTGTCATCGATAAACGAAAGTTCCATCGGGATCGTGTTCAGAACTGCTTCCACCTGGGAAGGCGTCATATGTCCGCTGCCCAGCCGGATCGTTCCTTCTTCCCCTGCTGCCGGCACGGCGCTCTCCGCCGCCACGCTCTTCGCTTCTTTCCGCATTTCTTCCGCCTCGCTCCATACCGGACGTTTTGCAAAGCCCTCATAGTCATAAGCCGGCAGTTCATCATACATACGCATCCAGTCCTCCTTTGTAAAGAACCGCAGGCAGAGAGGATAAAGGATATTTGCTTCCTTGTAGACCATCTCTTCCGCTCGGGTCAGCACCTTCTCCAGTCTTTCCCCGTACTGCGGCAGCGCTTCTCCTTCACCGGCAAGAACTTTCAGCTCGTCCCTGATCTCGTCATCGACACCCCACATGACATCGGCCGGCCCGGAGATCCCGTAACCGGCCTTCAGGAGCGGATAGACCAGGTCTCCCTTCGCCGCATAGTGTTCCGCCAGTGCCGCGCGCAGTTCTTCCAGTTTTTCCGGAGCCGTTTCCCGGCTCTCCCCGGAAGCCGCACTGTCACGGATCCCTTTGATCAGAGCGGAGAGCACTTTGTTTTCGGCAGTAAACACACTGACCGGATGTCCCGGATCCGGGGCAGAGGAAGCCGCAGCCGGCATACTGTCCGCCTTTGCAGAGGAAGCCTCCACCGCCTTTTCCGCGTTCGCGATCTGCTCCTCCCTCGTTGCCCCGTGAAACAGGGCAGAATGGACATCGCAGAGTTTCTGCACGTCGGCGACAGGCGTTCCGTCCATGATCAGCTCCTGTTCCGCACGGGCGATCTCCGCCGCATCGACGCTCCGGAAATGGGAAACAAAGTCCTTCCTGACTGCATCCAGGCTGTCGCCCCGGCTCAGCCTTCCGACATATCCTTTGAGCATCGCGGCGCGGCTCTCCTCCTGCGCTGCGACACCATCTCCGGACACGGGTTTTCTGCCGAGCAGTCTGTCAAGATCCTTTTCCGGTGTACTGACGGGCCCTATATGGTAATTGTCCACAAGATACTTCAGCACATTGGGAGAAAGGAACGCAGGAAGCGTCGGCCCGAGCAGGATATTCTGTATGCCGAGATGCAGCAGTGTCAGAAGGATGCAGACCGCTTTCTGCTCATACCAGGAAAGCACAAAGGAAAGAGGAAGGTCATTGACGCCGCAGTCAAACGCCTGTGCCAGCGCTACCGCGACCTGGATCGCTCCGTAGGCATCGTTGCACTGTCCCATATCGAGAATACGCGGCAGCCCGGCCACCGTACCGAGATCCAGATCATTGAAACGGTACTTGCCGCAGGCCAGTGTCAGGACGATCGAATCCTTCGGTGTCTGTTTTACAAATTCCGTATAGTAGTTCCGCCCCGGTTTTGCCCCGTCGCAGCCCGCAACAAGAAAGAAGTGGCTTATTTTTCCGGCCTTTACGGCCTCGGCGATATCTCCCGCATGGGAAAGCACCGTTTCGCGGCCGAACCCGGTCGTCACTTCCGTCCCGCCGTTGATCCCCGTAAACTGCCGGTCTTCGGAATAGCCGCCGAGCGCCAGCGCCTTTTCGATCACCGGTGTGAAATCCTTGTCTTCGCCGATATGCACCGTTCCCGGGAACGCGACCTCTCCGGTGGTAAATACGCGGTCCGCATAGCTCGCCTTCGGAGGCATCAGGCAGTTGGTCGTATAAAGGACAGGTGCAGGAATGCCGTCAAATTCCCTCTGCTGGTTCTGCCACGCCGTACCGAAATTGCCACGGAGCTGCGGATACTTCTTCAGTTCCGGATAAGCCTGCGCCGGCAGCATCTCCCCGTGTGTATAAACATGGACGCCCCTGTCCCCGATCTGCTCGAGCAGCAGCTTCAGGTCGCGCAGGTCATGTCCGGTGACAACGATAAACGGACCTTTTTCGACTTTCAGCGGCACCGTGACCGGAACAGGTGTTCCGTAGGTCTCCGTATTGGCCCTGTCAAGCAGCGCCATACATTTCAGGTTGACCTCACCGACCTTCAGCACAACAGGCAGCAGCTGTTCCATGGTCAGTTCCCCGCCGACGGCAGCGAGGCCCTCACAGAAGAAGCGGTCAACATCGTCATCATGATAGCCCAGCACCCGCGCATGGCTGGCATAGGCCGACATGCCGCGCAGCCCGAACAGGATCAGGGACTTCAGGGAACGGATGTCTTCCCGCGCATCCCACAGATCCTTCATGCTGTAGTCGCTGCTGTCCTTTCCGGACGCGCTGTTCTGAAGGATTCTCGCCTTCTCGGCATGTGCCCTTTCAAGCTGTACCCGGATCGCGTCGTCATCGAAACTGACATTGGTGACTGTCGTAAAGAGCCCTTCGATAAGGACACGGCTGGTACTGTCGGCAGGCACCGTTTCCGATCCTGCAAGGCGCGCAAGTCCGATCAGCGCTCCCGTAAGTGCATCCTGCATGTCCGCGGTATCCGACTTTTTACCGCACACTCCGGCATTTCCTCTGCAGCCTGTGCAGCCGGCCGTCTGTTCACACTGAAAGCAAAACATCTTCTTTTTCCTCCATTTTCCGTTTGATCCATTCGCACAGCACGAACGCGTTGCTGTGGTTCTCATCCTTCGCGGCGCAAAGCAGCGTCACATTCCGCGACCGGAGCGCAGATCTGCAGAAGCACAGTACCTCCTCCGCTTCCGGGTTCTCATCAAGTTCTTTTCTGTACGCGGTTCTGAAGTCCTCGTACCGTTCCGCCTTATGCGCATAACTTTTCCGCAGTGCTTCGGTCGGAGCGACATCCCTGACCCAGCGGTCCAGTGCAGCCTTTTCCCTGGAAAGTCCCCTCGGCCACAGTCTGTCGGCGAGGATCCTGCAGCCGTCTTCGGGATCTGGCGCCTCATAAACACGTTTTACACGAATACAATATTCCGGCATCGCCTTACTCCTGTGTCGACGCGAACACCACCGTCAGCATCATTTTGAAATCTTCTTTTCCGTAAACCGCATGCGGTACACCTGCCGGCATGACAATGCTCTCTCCTGCGCCGCAGCTGTGCTTAACGCCGCCGACGGTAAGCTCCGCAGTCCCTTCCAGCACCAGCACCATGGCATCTCCTTCCGAAGTATGCGTGCTGATCTCTTCTCCTTTGGAAAAGGCAAACAGCGTGATGCTGACAGCATCGTTCTGCGCCAGTGTCCTGCTGACGATCTGTCCGGGGACGACCGTTACCTCATCCGCCAGTTTCATTACCCTGTCCTGTTCGATGTTTTTAAGGTATGCCATGTCATTGCTCTCCTTCCGTGTTTCCTGCTTGACTTTCTGAACGCAGTTTAATATACTTTGGCTCACATGTACGTTGTTATTACAACATTTATGGAGGAAATTATGAATCTGCATTTTCTCGTCAACACGGCACTGTTTCGCGGCACCAGCGAGAAGGAAGCGGAAACGATGCTGCCCTGCCTGGATGCCGTCGAAAAGAAATATCAAAAGGGAGAATTGATCTATCACACGGGCGAATGCGTCAGAAGTGTCGGACTCGTCCTTTCGGGCGGCGTCAACATTGTATTGGATGATTTTTCCGGGAACAGCAGCATCCTGAATCATGCGGACCCGGGACAGATCTTTGCGGAAACCTATGCCTGTATTCCCGGCGAGCCGCTGATGGTGGATGTCGTTGCGGATGAGGACAGTGAGATCCTGTTTCTCAATGTTTCCAGACTGATGAATGTCTGCAGAAATGCCTGTCCCTACCACAACCGGCTGATCCAGAACCTGCTGCAGATCGCGGCCATGAAAAACCTGGCGCTTTCGAGACGCAGTATGCACACGTCCTCCAAAACCATCAGGGGGCGTCTGCTCTCCTATCTTTCCGAACAGGCAAAACACAGCGGCAGCAGCCGTTTCACGATCCCCTTCAACCGCCAGGAGCTGGCGGAATATCTCGGAGTCGACCGCAGCGCCATGTCCAATGAACTGAGTAAAATGCAGAAGGAACAGCTGATCTCATTCAGTAAAAACAGTTTTCAGCTGAAAATGCAGTAAAAACGCGGCAGAAAGAAGCCGCCCCGTCCGCACGGCCATGCTGTTCAATC
This sequence comes from Lachnospiraceae bacterium, assembly GCA_022652545.1. GTDB lineage: Bacteria > Bacillota > Clostridia > Lachnospirales > Lachnospiraceae > CAG-791. Next base: position 45,089 of record JALCRM010000010.1, on the reverse strand, counting down.
TGTTTTCGTATAATAGGGAAGTCTGGCCAGCGGTACCTCTGTACGAAAGACATGTCCTCCGGCCAGCCTGTTCCCTTCGTCATCGATCCAGGTGCCTGCGGGCAGGACTACATTTCTCTCCCTCGCCCCTTTTTTCAGGACCGGGGCGACGACGATCTTCTCTCCGAGGGCAAACTGATCCGCTGTCGTCTCAAATCCCTGCCCCGGATACTGCCAGCTCATATGCCGCAGGATAGGCTCTCCGTCGGCTATCGCGCGGTTCGCACAGTTCACGATGGTGTCCGCAAATTTCTCATGCAGTATCACCATGGAGCGTACGATCGTCAGCTCTTCCTCAGACAGGATGCGCCACGGGGCTGCCGAGAACTGCATCATCGGAAACAGGGCTGCCGTCTCCGCATAGCGCACGATCAGCTCACGGTCCAGTTTTCCCGCATTTTCATGGAAATTGACCGCCTCTCCGCCGCCGATCATATCCGGGCACTGAAAAACATACCCGAAAATGCTCTGTACCGTAGAATTGGGGATCAGCGTATTGAGCCCCTCCGTATCCCAGCTGTGCCGTTTGTCCGCGAGCCGCATCACGAGCGGCTCCCATCCGCTGTTCCATCCGGAGCGGAATTCGTTAAAGGCATATTCCATACCGAACCGTCCGTACAGCTGCACCTGGCCCCTGGCACTGCAGGATGCCGCCGGCCGGTCATCATCGCGGTACATGGACGGATCTCCGCCGTCAAATTTGAAGCCGTCGATCCCGTACCTGCGCTGAAGATCATGCAGACTTTCCTCCAGCCATTCCCTGCTTTTCGCATTCGTCAGGTCAAGAATACAGCTGTACCCGTTCCACCATTTCCGTACGGCAGTTTCTCCGTCCGCGCCTTTCAGCAGGAGACCTTCTCTGTCAAGTCTGCGAAAAGCCGCTGAATCCGGCGAAATATAGGGAGTGACCCATAGCATGACCTTAAATCCCCGCGTATGGAGCTCCTCTGTCATTTCTACGGGATCCGGGAATTTCCTGCTGTCAAATTCAAAGATCCCGTAATCCGGCGACCAGCCTTCGTCGATCATCAGAACACCGGCCGGAAAACCGTGTCCGAGGATCCCATGGGCATAATCCAGAACGCCCTTCTGCGACTGGTCCTGCAGCAGTTCGATCCAGGTATTGTACTGGGGCTCCCGGAAAAAGAGTTCCGGAACACAGCGCCTGTTTTCCTTTTCCGTTTCGGCCCGGTGATACAGGAATCTTCCGGCGCCGCGCAGGTCGTTCAGCCCGTCCGCGTAAGCTGCCTCTCCGATGATACGTATTTTGCCATGGCTGAAAACTGCCCTGTACGGAGCCTCCCCGTAAATGACCCGTCCGAGGCTGGATACAAGGCAGGAAGATACCTGATTCTGTGTAGTGTCATCGCCGAAGTCAACGGTGCATTCAGAAAAGCGCGTTAGCGGCATCCGCGTTCCTTCACTGACGGTACCGTACCACCAGTATTCCTGATCCGGTATATCGAATTCCATCATGCCTCCCTGCTGCAGAATAATTCTTTCTCCATAAGTGTAATCCCATGGTTCCATATTTCCAGCAGAAATGTCGTAAAAAGCAGGATCGGTAAACCGAATCAGGAACGTATGCGAAGTCCTTCATGCATTATCCGCGTTTTCTTCCCAGCTTTTTGTCAGTTTTTCAAGCAGTGTCTTCAGCTGGCTCTGCTCCTCCTGGCTGAGCGCACGGAAAACATTCTCCCGCTCTTTTTCTGCGTCTGACTTCTGCGCGCGGTACCGTTCCAGGCCCTCTTCCGTGATCGCCAGCATCACACAGCGCTGATCCTCATTGTCCCTGGTACGTGCCAGCATTCCTTTCGCTTCCATCTTTCCGATGATCTCACTGATGGAACCGGATTTGATCTGCAGCATTTCCTGCAGATCTCTCTGCGACATCTCCCCGCTGCTCTGCAGGATCTCCAGGATCCTGCCCTGTCCTGCGCTCTTCATGCCGGCATGATAAAGGTGATGACCGCACTGTCTCATCAGACCGTACAGATCGTTCCTCTTTTCATACATTTGGTCATAGCTTTTCCCATGCTCTTCGTGCGCATCGTGATGACGTCCATCGCCTTCTCCGTCTCTGTGCCCATGTCTGCCGCCCGTACCGTGTTCATGATGTTCTCCGCTTTCATGTCCGTGACCGTGTCCGTGCCAGTCACCTGTCCCGCTCCCATCGTGTTCGGATGCCTCTCCCTGGCCGCCTTCCGCAAAATATCTCTCTCCTCTACCGCATTTCGGACTGCCTGCCGGGCAATGGTTCGGGCACATCGGGCAATGGTCTGCGGCCGTGTTTTCATTTTCGTTCCGGTTCATCGTATGCATTGTATTCTGGTCTTTCATATTATTTTCCTCTTCTTTCTCCTGTCCTCTCATTTCCGGCAGGAAGCATCGTCTGTTGTTTAGGTACCTTGCTATTATGCCCTGCTTTTTCCGTTTTGTCAAGGTACCTTGTTATTGAATGTGGGTTCCGAACCGGCAGGATATCGCACCGGGCAGCGACGCAAGAGCAAGAGCCAGGTGTCCGATAAGCAGGCCGATCAGAATTCCGCCCAGTATATCGCTCGGGAAATGGACGTAAAGATACAGCCTTGAAAAAGCGATCAAAAATGCGAGGAGATAAGCCGCAGCTCCGCCTTTCCGGTCCATCCTGAAAATGACGGTGGCCGCCGCGAAGGAAGCCAGCGTATGGCCGGACGGAAAAGAATAGTCCGTTTCATTCGGGATCAGAAGCCGGACACCCGTATCGATCCAGCAGGGACGGGAACGCGCGATCAGCGGCTTCAGGAACTGATTCCCGATCACAAAACACAGCCCCAGAGCGATCAGCAGAATGAGTCCGCAGCGACGATGCTTTTTGGAAAACAGCATGAGGAGCGCCGTCAGGATCCATATTGCCCCGAGATCTCCCATCCGCGATACGGCAGGCATTACCACATCGAGGAAACCGCAGCTCAAAGTGCCATGAATCCATCTCAAAACGGACCAGTCAAGATCCTGGATCAAAGTAAACATATACTATCCTGCCTTCCTTTCTGTTTCTCCGGCACGCCCGTAAAATTTTCCATACACCAAACAGACCGGGTAAGCATTCGTGCGTTTCCCGGCATATAAGGCAGGTCTTCCCGGCTGCGGCCGGCATCAGAGCACAGCCCGCATAACAGCAGCCGGATCTGCGTTATGTTTTTTCCGGTGCGGGGTTCTCCCTGCCGTCGCGCTTCACCTGCAGAAGCAGGGCGGAATAGAGCGTCGGCGGATCGATCGGTTTTGAAACGTGTCCGTTCATGCCTGCATCGAGGCATTTCTGCACATCATCCGTAAAAGCGTCAGCCGTCATGGCCAGAATGGGTACCGTCGCCGCATCTGGCCGGTCCAGGGAACGGATCGCCCGGGCAGCTTCATAGCCATTCATCACCGGCATGCGGATATCCATCAGGATCGCCGCATAAAATCCCGCCGTAGACGTAGCAAAGGCCTCTACCCCCTGCTGCCCGTCATCCGCGATACTGACGATCGCGCCTTTTTCGCTGAGCAGAGCCTTCGCGATCTCCTGATTCAGAGGGTGATCCTCGCAAAGAAGGATATGCAACCCGGTGAGGCTCTGCGTATCCCCGGAGGCCTCCTCTTCGTTTGATACAGCGGCCGCCTTTTCTGCGGGAACACAGTCAAATTCGCCCCGAAGCAGGAAGGTCGTTCCTTTTCCGGGACAACTCTGCACGGTAATGGTGCAGTCCATCAGATCCAGCAGTTTCTTCACTATGGCCAGCCCCAGTCCTGTGCCGCGCATCTCCGCCTGCTCAGGTCTGCATTCCTGGGAAAACGGCTCGAAGAGGTGTTTCTGGAATTCTTCGCTCATGCCGACCCCGGTATCCGAAACCTCGGATTCGAGCGCAAGACGTCCCTCCGCCGTCAGATGCTCACGCAGGCGGTAGGTCACTGTGCCACCTTCCGGCGTATATTTGACCGCGTTGGAAAGAAGATTGAAGAAGACCTGGTTGACCCTAAGGGTATCCATGAGAGGCTGCACGCCGGCCGCAGGCTCTGCATCCACGACGAACCGGATGTTCCGTTCAGCGCACAGAGGCTGGATGACCGAATCGAGATAGCGGAAAAACACTTTGGCGTCATAGGGCTCCGGATGCAGTTCGATCTTGCCGCTCTCGGCCTTCGCCATATCCAGTACTTCGTTTATGAGACTCAGCAGAAATTTAGATGAGGTACTGATCTTTGCAAGATTTTCCTGTGCCTTTTCGGGAAGTGCCATCTCCTGCGTCAGATACGTCATCCCTATGATCCCGTTGAGCGGTGTACGCATATCGTGGCTCATACGCGAAAGGAAGTCGGACTTTGCCGCATTGGCGGCATCTGCCTGATCGCGCAGCAGCTTCTCCTTTTCCAGCTGTTTTGCCAGTTCCTCCTGCAGTTCCATCTCCCGGTCCATGACCCGGTAGGTCACATAGAATATCCTGCAGTCCGAACGGATCTCGCGCAGTATGGCGTACTGGTTGATCCATACCGCACTGCCGTCTTTTTTCAGGAGACGGTATGTGCCGGCACTGAAATGGCTGGCATGGAATCCCTCCCGGAAACTTTTCCGCACCCTTGCAACGTCTTCCGGATGGACGGCAGTAAACGCATCCTTCATGTAAGAAGCCACCATCGGATCGCGCATCATCTGCTCTCTGGCGTCCGGGCTGTCCGGAGGCTCCAGGCCGATGATCCGGAGCATCTGCAGATTGACGAACTCTCCTTCCAGATGGTCCGCATCCGGCATGCGGAAAACACAGATACCCGTGGCGACGGAATCGATGATATCCTCGATGCGGTGTGCCTCGGCTTCGGCCCTGGCGATCTCTTTCTGCTGCTGCAGATAGGTCGCGGTCACATCGCTCTGAATGATGAGGATCGCATTTTTCTGCTCATCCAGATAATAGTGCTGGATCTTTCTGCACATGACCTCCCCCGGGCGGCCGGAAGAATGGCCGCGCACGCTGAACTCACAGTGTCCGTTCCGGTCAAGCTCTGCCGTCACTGCAGGGATCCTGCTTGCTTTCAGATAATCGTCCCGGTCTGCCGTATCGATCCATTTGTCTGCCGCATAATGCCGTGTCTTTTCATAATCATACAACCTTCCCGGAATGCCGAAAGCGCTGCGAAACTGTTCCGGCAGTTCCGCATTCAGGCTGAGAACTTCGATCTTTTCAAGTACGGGATAAAGGATAGCGACATAGTCATATTCCTGGTTGGTAATGATACTGAAGATCTCGTTTCCCCGTACTTCATCGGTGATATCCAGGGAATAGAAGATCGCAACGACATCTTCCGTTACCGGATCCTTCAGCATATTGACAAAGGTCCTCACCCAGAGGATGCTTCCGTTTTCACCCGTTCTTCTGTAATCCAGGTGCAGGCTTTTGTTGCCGGCTGCAAAAGCATCGAGCAGCGTTTTACGGTCAAAGAATTCTTTCGCGGTTTTCCGCTGTTCCCGGATGGGGATGATCGCCAGAAGATTTTCAAACAGCCGGTCTGCAGTGTCCGCGCGCAGCATGTCAAGAATGTATGCCGAGGTCCCGTGCTCTTCGCTGCAGACATTCCTGGTAAGATCGATCCGGTAAGTGCATAAGGCATTCGGATTGGCGGAAAGCAGCGCCTGGATCGTTTCTTTGAATTCATCTTCCGCTCTCCTCTGCGCTGTGATATCCTCGGCGACCGCATAGGCTTTCACCGGTACGCCTGCCTGGTCGAAAACCGTTGTGAACGTATAGCGCAGATAAGCGGAAAAGCCGTTGACCTCCTGCATTCTGAAACAGGCTGTCACGATTTTCTCTCCGCGGTCCACGCGGGCAAAAAACGCGCGGAGTTTTTCGTGGTCTTCCTCGAAAAACTCCGGCAGCAGCGACTCCGGCACGTTGGGTATGACTGCGGACGGTACGCCGAATAGTTTTTGTGCGTGCTCCGGCAGGTAGATCGTATGGCTCCTGATATCATACTCATACACCCGCAGATTCGCACCCTCGGTAGCTGCCCGGTATTTTTCCTGTTCCTGCCTGAGCTGCTCCTCCAGATCGACGTGTTCAGTCAGATCATCGATAAAAAAAGCATATGCCTGCTTTCCGGAAAAGATCATCGGAACAGCCTTGACACTAAAAGTCTTTCCCCTTGCCTGATCATGCCAGATTGTCTCCAGCGGAGTTTCTCCGCATATCCGGTTGACGACACAGTTGCTGCACGGCGCATTCTGCCGGCGGATATACTCATAACAGGTCTGGCCCAGCTGCGGCGTACAGTTTTTATCAGACTGGGCTGCGGCATTAGCATACAACAGGTCATACGTATCCCGTTCGATCACGTAGATCTTCTGGTCCGAATGGTCAAGCAGCGCGTCCGACGCACTGGCGGCAGCCGTTGCATCGTCGAAATTGCCGAGGAAGACCGGATCTCCTTCATAGGTGCCCAGCAGTTTAAAGAAAACATGTGTCCAGACAAATCCCTTTGTCTTGTGATAGGTCCGGTACAGGGCTTCCTGGTCGCCTTCGCCGGCCAGCAGTTTTTCAAGTGCCGAAGTAAGCACAGGCATGTCCCTTTCAGGAACGACAGCCGCGGCATCTTTCTTATAGAGAGAAAGATATTCCTCCTCTGTCAGACCGGAAAAAGAAGGTACATTCCGGGTATAGAGGACAGGTAAAAAACGATTTTTCCTTACCGCATAGATCACGGTATAGCCGGCCGCGTTCCGGATCAGTGCTTCAAGCTGCTGAAATGTGAATTCCATACACCCCTCCTTCACTGATCCGCCTGCCTGCCGAAAATGTCTCTGAGCGCGCTGTATAAATGATCAGGATCGACAGGTTTTGCAATATGGCCGTTCATTCCGGCTGCCGTACATTTTTGTATATCGTCTGTGAATGCATCTGCCGTCATAGCCAGGATAGCCACTGTCTTTGCATCCGGACGGTTCAGGGAGCGTATCGTCCTGGCCGCTTCATAGCCATCCATCACCGGCATCCGTATATCCATCAGGATCGCGTCATAATACCCCGGGGAAGAGTGAGAAAAGGCTTCGACGCCCCGCTGCCCGTCTTCAGCGGTGTCAGTGATCATGCCTTTTTCCGACAGCAGTGCTTCGGCGATCTCCTGGTTGAGCGGATGGTCCTCGCACAGCAGGATATGCTTCCCGCGCAAAAGGGAAGAACTGTCGGCTGTCTTTCCCGCATGACCGTTTTTCTTTACGCTTTCCGGCCTGACGCTGTCTGCCGTCAGCCGGACCGTAAAGGTCGTGCCGGCATCCGGCCTGCTCTGGACGGAGATCGTGCCTCCCATGAGATCGACCATCCGCTTTACGATGGCAAGGCCAAGCCCTGTGCCCTGTGTTTTTGCCGTGCGTTCTTCCCGTACGAACGGCTTGAAAAGATCCTTCTGGAATTCTTCGCTGATGCCGACTCCGGTATCGCTTACGGAAAATTCCACAGCCACTTTTCCGCTTCCGTCGGCTTTTCCAAAATGATCGGAATACGTGATCGTACCACCCTCAGCCGTATACTTAACGGCATTGGAAAGCAGGTTGAACAGCACCTGATTGATGTGGAGCTTGTCGAACAGAGGCACCGCATCGTCCCCGTGAAAGCTCTCAAAGCGGAAATTCTGCCGCTTGTCTTCGCAGAGAGGCCGGATCACGGCGTCGATATAGTCCCTGAATTCCTCCAGAGTATAGGGCTCCGGATGGAATTCCACCTGGTTGTTTTCAGCTTTTGTCATATCCAGTATGTCATTGATGAGTCCCAGCAGAAATTTGGAAGACATGTCGATCTTCTTCAGATTCCCGACCGCTTCTTCAGGCAGATCCATTTTCTGCGTAAGGTAGGTCATACCGATGATCCCGTTGAGCGGTGTGCGGATATCGTGGCTCATACGCGAAAGAAAGTCCGACTTCGCGGCATTGGCACGTTCAGCTTCCTGCAGCGCCTCGGCAAGCAGCCTTACCTGCTCCTGCTCTCTCAGGAAAGTAGAAGTGATATCGATCCTCGTGAGAAGGATCTGTTCACGGGAATCATCCAGCCACTCATACCGCAGCTGCTTTTTCCTGAGCGGCTCATCCGTCTGATCGATCGTAAAGGGGAACAGATAGGTGCTGTTTTTTTGCCAGTTCCTGTAAAACAGTATCCAGCTGCAGCGCCCTGATGCAGCGTTCGCTTTCCGCCCTTCCCATCAGCTTCGGAAATGCGTTCTGAATGTCCGTGTCATAATCCGATGAAACATTGAGAGTTGTCTCGCGCTCCTTCTCCTGAATGCTCACGAAGCGGATACTGCGCTTTTTCACATCCAGCAGGGCAAAATAGTCGTAATCCTCCTCAGCGATCCGCGACATGATCTTACGGCTGCGCGTTTCTTCCGTGGAGTCCAGGACGCAGACCAGTGCCTCAATACTCCCGCTGCGGGGGTTTTTGACCAGGTACACATACACCGTTGCCCAGCGCAGTTCCTCCTGTTCCGCCGGCGAAAAGCGGAAATTCATTGTTATTTCGGTCTTGCCCGACTGATAGGCTGCGATCAGCCTTTCCCTGCTGAGCGGTGTACGGTCATCTTCATTTTCAAAACCGCTGAGAACGCGGCTGTTGCATGAAACAATGAAAGCATCCGCACTTTCGGGTATCCCCGAAGGGAAAATATCCTTTCCCCGCGATTCAGAACGCAGGACCACATTTCCTGTCAGGTCCAGATGAAATATGCCAAGAGTGTTGGGATTGATCCCGGAAAGCTCGCGCAGTCTCGAATCGAAGGCTTCTTCCATGCGCTTTTGTTCTGTAGCATCGGAATACAGGACATACGCGGTCATGGTCCCGTCGCTCTCTCTGATCGCCTGCCCGACAGCCGACAGCCAGAAATATCCGTCGCCCACACGCCGGTTGCGGTACTCGATCGAAAAGGATCTTTTCTCCGAGAACAGTATCCGGAGCCCATCCTCCACCATCCTCCGGTCGTCGGGATGCACATCGTCGGCGATCATTTTCATGACATCCCCTGTACGAAACTTATTTTCCGGTGCACCGGTCAGTTCCGTCATGCGGTGATTCAGCATCTGTATATGTATCCCCGCAGCATCCTTCCGGTAAACGATCAGACCTGCCGGGATATTCTTTACAATACGTTCAAGAGTTTTCGCTTCTTCGGCGCTGTGCAGCGCGGCCTCCGCATTCCTGCGCTGTTCCAGTTCCTGCTCAAAGACCTGCGTCACATCAGACTGCAGGATGACAATGACATCCTTTTGACCGTCAAGATAGTAGAGGTCGCTTTTCATGTGCCGCAGCGGATGCCCCGGCAGCGATTCTGCGCGCTGTTTTGCCGTATAAAAGAATGAATAAACCGGAGAATCCTGCAGTTTCGCACGGATGTTTCCGACGTCGTACTGCTGCCGGACCGTTTCCGTCTCTTCTTCACATACAAAGTACTGAAGTGCAGACTCCACCGCCTCACCGTATGGCTGAGGCGTGAAGATCTTCCCGTTCACAGTACTGTCCGTCCGGTAGAGAATATTCGTCTCCAGATCCAGATACGCTACATTTTCATAATTTTTATCTATGATGCCGGCAGTGATCTTCCGATACATCATGGAATCGTTGATATCCGAAGTATAAAAATACGCGAGAACATCTCCCGTCACCGGATCGGCGATCAGTGCTATGCGCGTGGAAACCCATATCAGGCGTCCGTTTACATATCTCCGGTATTGCAGTGTCTTTTCACGCTGACCGTTCTGATAAAGGCGCAGCATACCCGCATGACTGCTTGCCAGCACAAACTGCTGCCGTTCCCCCGCATCCGGGATCTGAGAGACCGCAGACAGCAGCGGTCCCAGTGTCTCCCCGTTCTGTCTCCGGAGTTCCGGCTCTGTCTGCAGCAGTTCCCGGTAGAGTGCGGTCTCGCGTATGCTGGCTTCCGGCCGGATATTGTCTTCATCCATACACAGGTCATGGGTGACATTGAATGCATTGACGGCCAGCAGCCCCTTCTGCATGGAATGGAGATGCCTTTTCTCCTCCCGGAAGGCTGACTGGGCATCGTGGAAACGATCGACCATCACCGCCGTCCCGACAGCTCTTTCCGCATGGCCGGATACATCCGTAACAGAACGGCAGCTGACATGGAACCAGGAGTACTGTCCGAGATACTGCATCCTGACGTCGCAGTCCGCATCTTCCGCACCGCCGTCGATCAGCCGCAGCATTTGACGGTAACGGCCGGCATCCTCCTCCGGCATTGCCACATAGCGTATAAAAGATTCCGGATAATCGTCCATTGCCGCCGGCAGGCTTTTAAACTGTTCGGGGATCGCTACGGTCTCATAGCGGTGACGTTCGATAAAATAGATGAAGTGAGTCGTTCCGGAGTGTTTAAGCGTTTCTTCCAGCATGAGCTGACTTTCGCGCAGCTTATCCCGCGCCAGGACCAGTTCATTGATATCGTAATAAGCGGCATAGAACCGCTCGGTAGTCTCATTCAGACGGACATGACTGGCGCGGATGCAGAGCCAGCGGTAGCAGCCTTCGCTGATGAATGCCCGGTATTTATACTCGAAGACCCTGTTCTCCCGAATGGACGCTGCCGCTTCTGCCAGCAGACCGGGCCGGTCATCCGGATGGAACACATTGATGGCATTCGTGCCTTCGTACCGGCGCCGCTGTTCACGGCTCACTCCGATCATCTGATAATAGCCGTCATTCAGGTAGACCATGCTGATCACCGTGCCTGTGACATCATAGATCCCTACACCGGAAGGGATCAGCTGGTACAGCTGTTTAAGCTGGGAGTCCTGTTCAACGCTCTTTTCCATGTTTTCCTCCATGAGGGGGATCTTCAGATCCTTTGAATGGGGCAGCCGTGCGTCAGCACCGTTGCTGAAAAAACATTCAGATGCGGTATGGCAGCATACTGAGAACCAATTTTATTATAGGTGCTTTTCCCCCGGTATCAAGAGAAACGGCTCTGTATGGAACCAATTACTCTGTACTGAAGCCGCTAATGTATTTTAAATGATCTGACATTAATCAATGCAATATGCTATTATATGCAATAGTTAATCCCAATGCAGACAGACGCATCACGGCAGATCGGCATTTATTCCGCGGGTGGGAGTGACATGGCATTCGAGGGCAGGGCGTGCAGAAAGACAGCTTTCATGATCGCTGTTTTCTGCGCCTTTTTTTTATTGTTCTGCCTGCCTGTCCATGCCGAAGGTACTGAAAAAAGAAAGGTCCGCGTCGGCTATTTCACACTTGCCAACTTTCAGGAGTATGACGCCTCCGACCGTTCTTACCGCGGATACGGTTATGACTACCTGATGGCGATCGCCCAATACGCAGGCTGGCACTGTGAACTGGTCCCCGTGACATACGAAGACGGACTGAAAATGCTGCAGTCCGGGGAACTGGATCTCATGAACTATGTATACCCGACGGACAGCACGGGAGGCCTGAGTCTTTCGTCCCTGGCCGCCGGTGAAAGCTGGACCAATCTGGTCGTTCCTGTCAGCAATGCGTCGGTTTCCTACGAAGATTACGATGCCATTTCCGGTCTGACCGTAGGCCTGAATTACAGCAGCCAGCTGAACAGCGCCTTTGTGGACTACTGTAAAGACAATGACTGCATGCCCAGGCTGATCTATTACCATACCGAAGAAGAAGTGGACAAGGCTCTTTCCGAAGGAAAAATAACCGCCCGCCTCTCAAGTTCGATCAGCGACCTCAGTATGCGGACGGTAGCCAAGTTTTCCGTATCCTCCTACTATTTTGCCACGACCAGGGGCAATGCCGACCTGCTGGCCGAGCTGAACAGTGCAATGAACGCGCTGAAGATCGATGACCCGTATTTTCAGGAGCGGCTGTATTCACGGTACCATTCTCAATCCGTTGAACAGCAGACGGTCATTTCGGACGCGGAAAAAAATTATATTTCGGCGCACGGGCCGGTCGCGGTATCCTATGTCACCGACTGGACACCCGTTTCCTACGAAGACCGGAACGGCAGATTCTCCGGGGCGATGCGCGATCTGCTGGACCTGATCACGGAACGGACCGGCCTGGCATTCTCTTTTGAAGAAGCCGAAAACAGCAAAGCGGCTCTGGATGATTTCTCTTCAGGAAAAACAGAACTCATGGCCGGTTTTCCCTATGATTTTGCCTGGGCAGACAAAAACAACGCAAACATTACCTTTCCCCTGTATTCCGTCACTCTGCAGGAAATGAGCAAAGGCAGCGGCAACGCGATCGCCGCGGTCCCGCAGGACTCCTACCAGGAATTCTTCAGCCGCGAGCTGCAGGGTACCTCCTACACGTATTACCGCTATAAGGATATGGCATCCTGTCTGCGGGCGGTGCAGGACGGTACCGCCGCATGTGTTCTGGCCGATTCCCTGCAGACAGCATACTACCAGAAGCTGGTCTCCTGCCGCGGCCTGTCCAGCCGCGAGATCCCCGGCGCTGCGTTCCAGCTTGCATTTGCAGCGTCCGACCGCTCAGATCCTATGCTCCTTTCCATTCTGAACAAATCGATCTATTCCATCGGATCCGCAAAGATCGATGAAATATTCAAAGAAGCATCTCAGAATTCCCAGTCTGTTTCCCTGGCCGACCAACTGTACTCCAATCCCGGTTTTGCGGGCTGGTTCTATTCCCTGCTTGGTTTTGTCATTGCAGCCGTGACCAGCATGCTGATCTATGGCAGAAGGATACACGCGAAGAACAGGGAGATCGAGAAAGCGGCAGCCGCCAAGTCAGAGTTCCTTTCAAATATAAGCCATGATATGCGTACGCCTCTGAACGGCATCATGGGATATACCAATCTGGCTCTGAAAGAAAAGGATGAGACCGCCGCCAGGGAATATTTGAAAAAGGTCCGGATATCCGCTGAATTTCTGCTGAGTCTTATCAACGATACCCTGGATATCAGCAAGATCGAAAGCGGCAAATATGTGCTGCAGCAGGAAAAGACCAACGCTTCAGAACTTCTGCAGAGCATTACCGTGCCGATCCAGTCGATCGCGGATGCCCGGGGCATTCACTTTCTGGTTGACAGCAATGACATGTATCACGGTGAGATCCTGGTCGACAGCCTGAATCCGAAAAAAATTGTGCTGAATCTTCTGAGCAATGCGATCAAGTTTACACCGGAAGGCGGTACCGTGGAACTGCACATCTCGCAGATCCCTCCTGTCAACGGATGCAACTGCAGAATTGTCGTAAAAGACAACGGCATCGGCATTTCAAAAGAATTCCAGAAAAAGATGTTTGAACCTTTCACACAGGAGCATGCGCCGCAGTCAAAGGGAACGGTCGGTACGGGACTCGGGCTGTCCATCGTAAAACGGATCGTCACAATGATGCAGGGGACGATCGAGGTGCAGAGTGAACCGGGAAAAGGTTCTGCCTTTACCGTGCAGATACCGGTCACAGCTGTTAGGGAAACCGGAGAAATGCCGGAGGCCGCACCTGAAAATACCGCAGAACTGCAGGGACGCTCCATACTGCTTTGTGAAGATAACGAAATGAACAGGGAAATTGCCACCGCGATCCTCAATGACCTGGGGATCCGGGTCACTTCTGCAGAAAACGGCAGACAGGGGGAAGAACTGTTCCTCAGTGCTCCCGTCTGGAAATTCGATCTCATCCTTATGGATCTTCGTATGCCGGTCATGAACGGGCTGGATGCGGCAAGGGCGATCCGCGCAGCAGAACGCCCGGACGCGGCGCTGATCCCGATCATCGCCATGACGGCAGATGCCTATAATGACGATATTATGCGGTGTATGCAGGCCGGCATGAACGCACACAACATGAAACCGGTAGACAACGAGGTGCTGAAGCGGGAACTTGTCCGCCAGTTCAGGATGGAAGACGCAGCCAGAAAAAACAGCGGGGTACAGCCATGAACGATCTGACAAAAGGCTTCCTGTTACTGACAGTCCTGACGGCTCCCATACTGAGCGGCTGTGCAGTAAAAGCAGAGCAGCCTCTTTCCGTGGGCGAACCCAGAAGCACATCCGCAAATACCGCAGAAGCATCGGTGAGCGTCAGCGAAAACACAGATGATAAGCTGGTGATCTGCACGCCCCATGACGCAGATCCCATGAATGCCGCGATCTCCCTGTTTATGTCGGAATATCCTGATATCCGCGTCGAGGTGCTCGCCGCCGGGACCGGGGAGCTGATAGAAAAGCTGCAGTCGGAATCGGCGGCACCTACAGCCGACGTACTCTGGGGCGGCGGTGCGGATTCTCTTGCCGCCCATCCTGATCTGTTTGAATCCTACATCTGTGCAAACAATGATTTCATCGATGCGGGGTTTAAGGCTGCTGACTATAAATGGACCGGCGAAAGTCCGCTTCCCATGGTCATCATATATAATAAAAAGAGGCTCTCGGAGGAAGGGATCAGTGCGCCGAAAAGCTGGCAGGACTGCCTGAAACCGGAATTCAAAGGAGAGATCGCCTACTGCCGGCCATCCAAATCCGGCTCCGCGTATACGCAGCTTTGTACGATGATCCTTGCAAACGGGGGCAAAACAGACGGCTGGGACTATGTCGAAAAATTTGTCAAAAATCTGGACGGCCACATTTTTGAATCTTCCAGCAAATGTCATAAAATGGTCGCAAGCGGCGACTATCTGATCGGCATCACGATCGAAAAATCCGCGCTGACTTACCGGGATGACCCGAATATCGGTTTCTGCTATCCGACGGAAGGAACGTCAGCAGTTCCGGATGCGATCTCGATCGTGAAGGGCTGCCCCGACGAAAAGAACGCAAAGCTGTTCGTTGATTTTGTGACCTCGAAGGAGTGTCAGGCAGAGCAGCGCGACGACTGGGACCGCCGTCCTGTGCGCAACGACATGAAGGCATCAGCTGCACTGACGGATCTGCGCGGCATAAAGCTGATCGACTACGATTTCTCATGGGCTGCAGCTGACAAGGATGAGATCATCACCCGGTTCGACCGGATATTCGACGCTTCCGGCTCATAAGGCTGCGCGGCCACGGAAACGGACTTCAGAAACAGGCAGGAATAACAGAATGATCATTGAAAAATGGGTGGACGGGGATACAAAGTGCACCGTCTTCTGCGTATTGGTTTCGGCGGTATCTTTGGTCTTTTCTCTCGGCGGATGGCTTTCCGGCATTCTTCCTTTTGACACAGCATGGATCGCGATCGCGCTCTGCGGCATTCCGATCATATACAGCGCCGTTACTGCGCTCATCAGAAAACATGACATCAAGGCGGACCTGCTGGTATCCATGGCTCTGGTCGCATCGGTTTGCACCGGCGAGTACTTTGCGGCAGGGGAAGTGGCTCTGATCATGCAGATCGGCAGTTTGCTGGAACAGTACACTTCAGACAAGGCACGCCAGGGCATTGAAAAACTCATCAGACTCACACCGCAGACTGCACGGGTAAAACGAGACGGAGCCGATGTGATCATTCCCGCCTCTGAAGTGGCTGCAGGCGATCTGCTGACCGTCCTTGCGGGAGAGATCGTACCGGTCGACGGAATGATCATAGCAGGCGAAACATCCATCGATCAGTCCGTGATGACAGGCGAATCCATTCCGGTCGACAAGAAGGCCGGTGACAGCGTGACCAGCGGGACTGTCAACCAGTTCGGGACATTTGAGATGCAGGCCCAGAAGCGCTGTACCGACAGTTCCCTCCAGAAAATGATACGGCTCGCCAGGGAAGCCGACGCGGACAAAGCCCCCATCGTCGGACTGGCCGACCGTTGGGCGACCTGGATGGTGATCGCCGCCGTGACGATCGCGGTCATCACCGGGCTTGCGACCGGCAGGTTCATCCGCGCGGTCACCGTTCTCGTTGTTTTCTGCCCCTGTGCTTTCATTCTTGCCACGCCGACCGCGATCATGGCAGGGATCGGGAACGCCGCGAAATACGGTGTTTTGATCCGTTCGGGTGACGCCCTTGAACGACTTTCAAAAGTCAGAATGATTGCCTTTGACAAAACAGGGACGCTGACCCGCGGCAAACCGGAAGTCACCGCTGCTGTTTCCGTCAATAAAGCATACAGTGAAACAGACATTATGCGCTATACCGCTCTGGCTGAGCAGAAAAGCGAACATCCGCTGGGAAAGGCCATTCTCGCCCGATATATCAGGGACGGCGGCAGGACCTGCTCTATAGAAAATTTCAAAATGTTTGCCGGAAAAGGAGTACGTGCCGAGGTCTGCGGGCATTCCGTCATCGCCGGGAAATCGGAACTCATGGAGGATCTTCGGATCGCCCTCACGGAAGAGAGCCGGCAGAAGGCAGAGCAATACTGCGCTGCCGGGGCAACGGTGATCTATACTGCGATAGACGGGGAGCTGACCGGTTTTCTGGCACTTGCCGATATCCTGCGGCCCGATGCCGCAGAAACGGTCGGCAAACTGAAAAGTGCCGGCATAGATCCTCTCCTGCTGACCGGTGACAATGCAGCTGCCGCCGGTGAAATTGCGAAAAAAGTCGGCATAGACAATGTACAGGCAAATCTTTTGCCGGATGAGAAAATGCAGATCATCCGGGAACTCAATGGAAAGGGCATGCCTGTCTGCATGATCGGGGACGGAGTAAATGACGCCCTGGCTTTAAGCACGGCCTACGCCGGGATCGCCATGGGCGAAACCGGTTCGGATATTGCAGTGGAATCCGCTGACGCCGTTCTTGTCAGCGATGAGATCCATCGTCTTCCCTACCTGTTCGGATTGACCGGAAAAGTCATGCAAAGAGTGAACCAGAACATCATTCTGTCGCTGTGCATCAATATCGTTGCGGTGCTTCTGGCGGTATGCGGCGTACTCAACCCTGTCACGGGAGCTCTCATGCATAACTGCGGAAGTGTGCTGGTCGTCGTCAATGCCGCGATGCTGCTGCGTGAGAAGGATCAGTGAATTCCTGCTTCCTCCTCTATGGGAAGTACGTTGTATTTGTAACTGCCGGATCTGCTGCCATTTTTGAACACGGCTTTGGAGACGGTTACATCAGACCTTTTCCGAGGCTGCTTTTTTCATGGAAATAAGGAGCAGAAGCAGACCGGCCCCGGTCAGAATGTGACCGATGCCGGCAATGCCGGAAATGGCCGCATCCGTGCCGGAAGAAAGCGGTGTCCCGAGCACCTGCAGGATCCCGCGGACAGCCAGCATACCTGCTGTGAGCGGTACTCCGACATTGTAAACACCCAGAAAAATGCGGAAGGGCTTCTGTTCTTCAAGAGAAAGCCTGTCTGAAAACAGGGCGACTATCATAAAAACGATCATGCCAAGCATGAAAAGATGCGCATGGACCTTTCCCAGTGCCGTAACACCGGTAAAACCGTTCCATTTTGTGAATTCCCTGTAGAAGACGCCGCCCACCATCGCGGAGATGGCATAGATAAAAGACAGATTAAGGTATTTTTTCATATCGTTCTCCCTTCACTGTTCCCTTTGAAGCCATTCTACCATGTCCCGTACGGTTTCTTCCATATCACGGGTGGTATAGTGTAACTCCTGTCTGGCCTTTTCGTTTGAAAAATGGCTGTTTCCTGAAACAGTGCTCAGGGAATATGCCGTATACAAAGGCCTGGTGCCGCGGACACGGGCGACGGCACCGATGAACGGCACCGCAAATTCCGCGAGCCATACAGGCAGCGCCGGGACCGGCCCGCGTCCGCAGTATTTTCCCGCTAGCGCCAGCAGCTCCTTCAGCGCAGCATTCGTTCCGCTGAGGATATATCCCTCTCCCTTTCGTCCGTATTCTGCCGCAAGGAGACAGCCGTGCGCGGCATCTCGTACGTCGACAAAATCGTATCCGCCCCTGACACAGGCAGGCAGCCTGCCATGCATGTACTCTGCCGTCATCTGGACCAGATGATTTTTCCCGCTGTCATAGGGACCGATGATCCCCGAGGGAAATACGATCACGGCATCGAGCCCCTCTGAGGCGGCATCCAGCACGGCCTGTGCGGCTTCTGCCTTTGTTTTTGCATAGCCTCCCTGTACCCTTGCGGCTGAAAATGAATCAGGCTCTCTCATTATCTGGTCCCCGGGGAGTTCCGGGATCGCGTGGACAGAACTCACATGGACCAGCCTGTGCACCCGGTACAGAGAACAAAGGGAAAGGATATTTTTCACTCCCTCCACATTGACGGCATGCAGCTTCGGAGGCATCTTTCCCGCAATGGAGATCAGCGCAGCCGTATGGATCACATACAGCTCGCGGTCCTTCCCGTTCTCAAACAGGCATCGGAGAGATCCGGGATCGCAGACATCGCCGGTAAAGTACGTAACATTGCTGCCGGTCACCTTCGGTTTCTCCCCGGGAAGGAGCAGGCCATAGACTTCCCTGCCGGATGCACACAGTTCCCTGAGGATCGTACTGCCGAGATGTCCGCCTGCACCGGTGACAATATACCGTTTTGCCGGCCCGTTCTGCGTATTGGTCACCATCCGCATAAGCCTCCCTGCGCCGCATTGACAGCCGCTGCCTCTGTAATTACAATATCGTCACAGTGTCGATTTAACAATAGACTGATGTTCCAAGGATGTTGTGAAATCGACACTGAAGGAGGATCTGTCGAAATGGAAAAATCCATGAATCAGCGCACAAGGCTGACGGTCCGGCTCTTTCATGAAAGTCTGCTCTCACTCCTGAAAGAAAAAAGCATCGACCGGATAACGGTAAAGGAATTGTGTGAGGGAGCGGGGCTGAACCGTACGACTTTCTATCTGCATTACGGAAAGCCCGCCGATGTGCTTTCTGAAATAGAAAATGAACTGACCGAAAAGGTGCAGGCATACCTGAAAGAACTGAAAGAAGAGAATGCCGTCCTGCGCATGCAGTCTCTCCTGGAATACATCCGCGACAACCGGGGCATGTTTCAGGCAATAATGTGCGAACACGGCACGGACTCTTTCCGGCTGCGGTTCTTTCAAAGCATTTTCCCCCGTGGCCTGCTGGACAAAACGCTGAAATACGACCGTGCCCTCAGGGACTACACCGACGGGTACCTGGTCAGCGGCGCGTTTGCGGCGGTCTACACGTGGATCCTGAACGACTGCGCGCTGTCTTCCGGAAAACTGGCAGACCTGATCTGCGGCCTTTCGTCAAACGCTGTGGAGTATTTCAGAAAATAGAGGCCGGTCTGCATCAGCAACAGCCTGCTGCCTGCATCCACTTCACCGCCGGGGCTGTCGATGTACAGACGGATGGGCTTGCCTGTCCCGTCGTCAAGATACATCATCTGCATCAGCAACTGGTCGGCGCTGGCGGATGTGATCTCATCGTTCAGGAATATATTCCGCTTCGTAAAGTGCCTCGACTGCAGATATAACTCCCTCGTCCCGGAGGCACTCTGGACTTCCACGCTCGGTACCTATATCTTTTCCATCTTACTCTCCTTTCCTTCGCCCTCAGGGGTTGATCCGTGTTGCAAAATCATTATGCGGATCTTTCCGAAGAAATGAATAAAACAGCCCTTTAGAAAAGATGGGCTGTAGAAAAGCAGCGCTTTAGAAAAAGAAGCCCGGCTGCATTCGCCGGGCTTCTTGCACAATATTCAGTCTTTACAACTGTATGAAGTGCTCCCCATGTCAAGGACACGAGGACAAAAAGTTACGATCAAAACTATTGATCTACTGATGCCGGTTTCTGACCGATAGTGCTGTAGGTATAATACTCGCTCGGTGTAAGCTTGCCGAGCTGCCACTGATACCGATCATTGTTGTAGTAGTTTATGTAATCATCGATATCAGCCCTTGCTGATTCTATGTTGTCCCACCGGGTAGTCCTGGAGCCGATCTCATCCTTCATGTGGCCGAAGAAGCTCTCCTGCGGGGCATTGTCCCAGCAGTTCCCGCGGCGGGACATTGACGGCGAAGGCCTTTATCCTTCAGCAGCCGACGATACGGAACACTTGTATAATGGCATCCCTGATCACTGTGGACCATTACCTCCGGGCTGAACTGGTCACCATACCTGTTGACCAGCTGCTGCACGGTAAGAAGGACAAGATCGATCGCCAGTGAGTCGCTTAATACATGGCTGAGGATTTCCATGGTAAAGGCATCCTTGATCACGGACAGGTAATAGAAATCATCATTCCCATGGCGGATGTACGTGATGTCCGTAAGCAGAACTGTACGGGGCCCGTGCTGCCGGAACTCCCTCTTCAGCAGGTTATCGGCTACGGCATTCGTCCGGAGAGCCTTCGCCATCCTGCGATAGGGATTTGCTTCTCGAATCCGGCACCATAATCCGTATTTGCGCATAAGTCGGCGAATCTTCTTGGGGTTCATCCGGCAGCCCATCCGCAGGAGCCGCATGTAGATACCACGTACGCCCTTGTCATAACCGCGGAACTTATAAGCGGCGACGATCAGCAGGAAGTCATTCCGGTCACGTTCCTCGCACTGCCGGCGGCTTTCGATCGCATCGCACCAGCGGTAGAAGCCGGAACGTGATACACCATAAAGAGCGCAGAGCATCCCTATGCTGAGCCTCGTTCCCTCCTGACGCAGCATGCGGATAAGACTGAAACGTTCGGAAGAACTTAAGGCCGTAACAGTGTGGTTTTTTTTAAAGCCTCTATCTGTGCCTGCAGTAGAACCATTTGCTTCTGCAGTTCCCGGATGGCAGCATCCTGGGACTTATTGGCGAGGTTCTCTTCAGCAAATTTCCTGGCACGTTCCGCCTTGGTGTTTCCCTTCGGTTCACAAAGTCCCCGGGGAGATCTGGCTTCGGCCTTGATCCGTCTGATGATCCCGTAACAACGCGTTGTGCCAAGCATGTCGACGTCGTATCCTGCATCCGAAAGGATCTGAAGCGATTTCCTGCCCTTAGCAGCTTCTCTCACAACAAGCTGCTTGAAAGTAAGTGTAAAAAGGATCCTGTGAGGTGATACGGCAGCGGTATATTGGTTTTGCAGAATAAGTTCCATCTGTTCTTTGGTAAGTAAAGCGTTACTCATGGCGCCTCCGTTTCATAAATAAATATAACATAGCGCCAGTAGATAAAGAGTCCGCACTTTGGGGACAGCCAGTTTAAAGCCTTGCTAATGTCTCTTAGTGGAATTCGAGGTTGTCCACTGAGAGGGACCAGGCAGAAATTGCCTTTGATTTTAGTCGTAAGCCTGTTAACTAAGTGTCCACACTTCGGGGTACAGTTTAGTATGTTCAGATACGATTTTGATCGTTTGACCCCCGAAAACGCCCCCAAACGATCAAAAATGCTTCCGAAGTGCCTGTCGCGGGCCGATTTTGATCGTCCGGCTCCCGAAAGACTCCCGCCGCGAGCAAATCAAGCTTAAAAATGCTCCCATAGAGCCTGAAAAACATGACAGGCGTATCGCTGCCGCCTGCCCCGTCATACACTTTCGGGGTTTTCGTCCGGCTCCGGCATATACGTGAAGCTGTATTCCCCTGCCGCAAGCCCGGCGAACCGGGTCCTATCCCCGGCCTGCACGCCCTCCGCAGCGAAGGCCTTCCCGTTGCAGTTTGTTTTGACCTGTCCTGCCTGCGCATCCGGCAGAACGACATCCGCTATGGCTCCGAACGGGACTTTCACGGTGACCTTCATCGTTCCGCCGCTTTCCCGCTCCCAGCCGCTCCCGATCATTCCCATTGCGGAATTGTAGGAAGCTCTGGTGAACTGCAGCCGGCTGTCCGGTGAAGGACCGAACTCAAACCTCGTAAAGCCCGGCGCGTCGTCCAAAGAGCGGATCCCCGCCATGCGCGTATACATCCATTCGGCGATCGCGCCGTAGGAGTAATGATTCAGGCTGTTCATGCCGGTCCCCGAGATCTTCCCGTCCGGCAAAACGGAATTCCAGCGCTCCCAGACAGTTGTCGCACCCATTTTCACTTCATACAGCCAGCCCGGATACTCATCCCGGAAAAACAGGTCGTAAGCCAGCCTGCCTTCCCCCGCGTCCGTCAGCACCGGGCAAAGGAAAGGCGTTCCGACAAAACCGGTTTTCAGCTGGATATGGTCCTCCCTGATGCGGGCAGCCAGATCTTTCGCTATGCGGCTCCGCATCGTTTCCGGAACCATGTCAAAGTGCAGCGCCAGCAAATACGCAGTCTGCGTATGGAGCACGCAGCGTCCGTTCGGAGAGAAATATTCTTTCACGAAGGCTTCCTTGATCGCTTCCGCGAGTGCGGAGTACCTGGCTTCGTCCTTCTGTTTTTCAAGGACCCCTGCGGTCTTTGCCAGGATCCGGACGGAATTGCAGTAATACACCGTCGCGATATAGGCATTTTCCGTTCCGCCGTAAACGCCCCCTTCGACCGGGCCGTCAAGTGCCAGCCAGTCTCCGAAATGGACGCCGGTCGTGCGCAGATGGCTGCCGCCGGCCTTCCCGTCTTCCCGGATGTTCCATTCCACCCAGGCCTGCATGCCCGGATACTGGCGCTTCAGGATCTCCGCGTCTCCGTAGTGGAGGTACATCGTCCACGGAATGATCGTCGCGGCATCGCCCCAGACACTGGAACCGCCGTACTCAAAGCCGGGTTCTGAAGTCCGCACCGGGAAAAATCCCGGTACGACGTTCGGCACCATTCCCTGCTGTGCAAGCGTCTCCTTTGCGAGATCATGCAGGTACTTTGTATAAAAGGCATAGGTATCCATATGATAACTGGCTGTACGGCAAAACACCTGGGCATCCCCCGTCCATCCCATCCGCTCGTCCCTCTGCGGACAGTCCGTCGGAACATCCAGGAAATTGTCCTTCTGGCTCCATTTTGTGTTGGTGAAGAGGCGGTTGACCCGCTCGTCGGAAGTGACGATGCTGCCTGTATCCTCGAGATCGGAATATACGCTGCAGCCGGTAAAATCGTTCAGGTCGGGCTCTTTGGAAAAGCCTTCCAGTTTTACGTAGCGAAACCCGAAGTACGTAAAATGCGGCTGGACGTCCCTCTCTTTTCCGTCACAGATGCAGATGTATTCTGCCTTCGCCGAACGCAGATTGTCCTGGTAGAAGTTTCCTTCCTGCAGGATCTCGCCGTAAGCCAGGCGGATCCGCGTACCGGCGCTCTCCTTCACATGCACTCTGACCCAGCCGGTCATATTCTGGCCCATGTCGAGGACTGTCTCCCCTGCAGGGGTATGCAGAATGGCCTGCGGTTTTCTTGTTTCTTTGATCACGACCGGAAGGGACAGCCTGTCTTCCGGCTTTCCGAAATCCTCCGGCTTCCAGAGGACAGCCTTTTCCCAGCCTTCGCCGCAGCCGTCCGGATCCGTCCATCCGCTGCGTTCCCTGTTGGCATCGTAATGTTCGCCGTTGTAGATATTGTCAAAAAGGATCGGCGAATCCGCGCACTCAAAGGTATCATCCGTACAGACGGTGCGGACCGTTCCGTCGGCGCAGACGATCCGAAGCTCCATACGAAGGCCGTACCTGTCCGTATAAGGGCGGTTGAGATCCGGGAACGTCCCGAACCTCCCCTTTGCCCAGCCGTTCCCCATCATGGCGCCGATCCGGTTTTTTCCGGCCTTCAGCCGGTCCGTCACGTCAAATGTATAGACCTGCATCCAGAGTCCGGTATCCACACAGCCCGGCACAAAAAATTCGTTCCCGACCCTTCCGCCGTTCAGATACAGTTCCAGAAGATCGGTCCCGGTAACATAGATCCGCGCCGATGCGATCTTTTCTTCCGGGAGTTCAAAGGTCTTTGCAAATAACGGATGCCGCTCCCTGTCTTCCCAGGGCGTTGTGATCCAGTCCGCGGCAAACGGCACTTCTCTCCTGCCTGTTTCGAACCTGTTCACACCGGAGACGGCCTCGTCGCCGGCATCCCCGCGTACAGCAACCGTCCAGTAATAGGCCGTGAACGGCGTGAGCCGGATCGGAAGCACTGTGCCGAGGCTGTGTGTGCCTGCCTCGATCTCTCCGCTGTCATAGAGAACCGCCCGCATACCGCTGTCCGAAGACACAAGAATACGGCAGACGGAAGGCTGTTTTGATTCATCGCTCTCCGCGATCCACGAGACAGTAGCTTCGTCCATGGCAAAACCCAGCGGATCCGTCATGTGATTGGTCCT
This sequence comes from Lachnospiraceae bacterium, assembly GCA_022652545.1. Lineage (GTDB taxonomy): Bacteria > Bacillota > Clostridia > Lachnospirales > Lachnospiraceae > CAG-791. The sequence continues at coordinate 21,000 of JALCRM010000010.1, read as the reverse complement.
GCAATTTGCAATTTTCATACTGTTTACCTGTCCTCTTCACTCTTTCAGCGCAAACATACGCATGGCGCTGCGCACATTTTCCTTCATGGCATCTCTTGCCGCCATGGAAATGCCGGAGAAGAAGACCGGGGCATTCTCCTTTACGCCCTTCAGATACTCCGCAGCGCCCTGTCCGCCTGCCTTGTCCATATAGGTAAAGTAATTGATCTTCCGTACGCCTGCCCGCACCGCTTCGTGATAGTCTTCCCTGGAGACGCCGGAACCGCCGTGCATGACGACCGGGATCCCTCCCGTAAGCTTCCGCACGTTCCGTACAACATCAAAATCCAGCCGCGGCTCTGTCAGATAGATCCCGTGTGTCGTACCGAAGGAACAGGCCAGTGCATCCAGGCCTGCCGCCTCGGCGAACTCTTTGGCCTGCGCCGGATCCGTATAGATCTTTGTTTCATCGTCCGCGCCGCTCTTATCGCCTGCGCCGGATTCCCGCCTTCCCATGGACCCCAGTTCCGCTTCGACGGAAGCGCCCGCCGCATGCGCCATCTCCGCGGCACGCCTCGAATTGGCTGTGTTCTCTTCATAGGGCTGCGTGGAACCGTCATACATCACGCCGGTGAACCCCAGATCCAGCGCCTTCCGAAGATAGGCCAGATCCTCGCCGTGGTCCAGATGTACGCAGACCGGAACGCTCGCTTTCCGGGCCATGCTGATCATGACCGGTCCGATCACGTCAATCGGCATCCATGCTTCATGGCACTGCGCGGCCTGTATGATGACCGGCAGCTGCTCCTCTTCCGCGGCAGCCATGATGGCGGTCAGCGCTTCCAGGTTCGGCCCGTTGAACGCTCCTACCGCGATCCCTTTTTCCTCTGCAATTGCCAGAATATCCTTCAGTGTCACAAGCATCTTATTTACCTCCGTTATATTTTTTCCCAACCGCCTTGTATCTTGGCCAGCAGTTCGTCAAACTTCCGCAGTCCGCTCAGCGCATCGTATGCCTCCACGCAGGAGGCACCTTCCGCCGCTGCCAGATGCAGCGCATCTTCCGGTCCGTATCCCCGCAGCATAGCCGTCAGAAAGGCCGCGATGCTGGTATCTCCCGCACCCGTACCGGACAGCACGCGATCCGGCCTGTAGCTTTTCTCAAAACAATCCTGATCGCACCAGGCTGCCGCGTCAAGTCCCGTTTTCTCTGCAATGGCGACAAGTTCCGCCGCTCCGGACGAGCGGAAATACAGGCCCGGCACGCCGCACTTGATCAGGACGGTCTTTGCGCCGAGACAAAAGCATTCCTCCGCCAGCGGACGTATATCCTTCTCCCTGTCCAGCACTTCGGTCAGATCTCTTCCGGCGGCTCTTTCCTGCAGCCGGTCGTATTTGTCCCTGTCCAGCATGAAGAGCAGTTCCTCTGCGCTCGGTACAAAAAAGTCGACAAACGGAAGCGTCCCCGCGAGGATCCGCTTCCAGTCGGCTCTCCCGGCAGGCGAATCCGGGTCCACTGCCGCCAGGTCCAGAGAAGTCACACAGCCTGCCTGCTGCGCCTTCCTCATAAGTTCCTGCAGAGCAGCCCCGTCGTTTTCATACATTGCCGCCATGATCGGCGGATAGCCGAAGTGAAACAGCACTGCATCCGCAAGTGCGGCATCCGGCACATCCGAAGGCCGGAACGTGTCATTGGCTCCCGGGTCATGCAGAAAGATCCTGTCGATCCCCGGTATGGCAAGGACAATGCTGTACGAAGTGGTCTCGCCTTCGACCCGTATCATTCCGCTCCCCGCAGCATAACGGTCAAGCTCCTTCATGACAAGGTCGCCGAATTCATCTGTTCCGATCTTGCCCATCAGGGAGACATCTTCTCCCAGGATCTTCATGGCAAGGCCGGTATTTGCCACCGAACCGCCGGTATGTACGTCCGCCTTGCCTACATGCAGAAGTTTTCCCGGCATCAGTACCCTGCCGATCTCCGTTCCCTTTCCGGAGGGAAATGCCGGTGTGATATCTATACAGATATGTCCGGCCGCGATGATCTTCTTCCTTCTCTCCATAACTGCCTCCGAAGTCAGACGGTCTTCCCGCGGGCACAGTTTTCAGCATCTGCGTCCGCGGGACTTGCCCTTCTTTCAGTCTATACCCATCAGCAAATTCATGACATACATTTCAAGTGCTTCGAAATCACGGTTCTCCACGCAATTGAAATCTGCTCATATTTTTCTCCTCGTCTTTGCCTGACGGCATATCTGCATGAGTGATAAATCAGGTACTACCTGCATGATAATAAGGAACCGGCGATCTTTCGCTGACAACCTTGCTGAAAAAACATGACAGATTTGCTATCATACAGACATGAGCGAAGAATATGAGATCGTATCCCACAACAATGTCAATTTCCGGATCTTTCTTGTCAACATGCTTTACCGCTCTCCCCATGTTCACACGGATTTCGAGATCCTGGCCTTTCTGAACGGCAGTGCGCGCATCCTCACGCGAAAGGGAGCCTCTGTCCTGAAGCAGGGAGATCTTTGCGTTCTGGATCCGCTGGACAGCCATGAGATCATTGCGCATGAACCGGCCACCATCCTCTCGCTGCAGGTCCCTCCGGCGCGCTTTCACAATGTTTTTCCGCAGCTTGAAAAGCTGTCTTTCACGGAAACATTTCTGTTCTCGGAGCAAAAGCCCCGGGACTGCAGCGATCTGGTCCGCCGCCTCTGTGCCATAGCACGTGCTCAGTTCCGGGCAGAGGAATATTCCCCGCTTCTCTGTTCCTCCCTCATCGATGATTTTTTCTACCATCTGCTTCTTCTCGTCCCGCACGAACAGATCCCGGAAAAAGCATATGCGGCCGCCCATTCAAGAGGCAGCCGCATACACAGGATCCTGGAACTGATCGAAACGCGCTTTGACGAAAATATCTCTCTGAAGGAGATCGCTGAGGCTGAAAATACGGACTATTTCTACATGTCGCATTTTTTCAAAGATACCTGCGGCATGTCTTTTCAGGAATACCTTTCCCATAAACGCTGCGAATTCGTAAGGCGGCAGCTGCTGCTCACCGATGATTCCCTGCTGGATATCTGCATTGCTTCCGGTTTTTCCGACGGGAAATATATGAACCGCGATTTTCGGAAGCTGTACGGCGTAACGCCGAAGGAATACCGCAGCAATTTCCAGCGCTGCGATCCGGAACGGCAATGTCAGTCCCTGCTGACCACGCAGGAATTCCTGTCGGATAAAACAACTCTGGTCCTACTGGATCAGCTGCAGCCTGCATAATCTTTGCTTCAGGTTTTATCCGAGGATCCTTTCTGTCCACGCGAAGAGTTCATCCAGGTCGTAATCGCCGGAATGCGGCAGTCCCCACGGAAGGTGATAGTCCACCTCTGTTCCGCAGTTTCTGAGCCGGACAGTGAGCATGGCCGAAACCGCCAGCGATGTGTCACGATCCGCTGCGCCGTGCCTGATCCTGAAATATTTCGCGGTATTGACATCCGCGGCACCGATGTAATTCATGGGATTCATAATGTGAATGACATCCGGGTCTGCCATCGTCCATCCGTTCCTGCTGTTTTCATAGCTGAACTGCGTAAAATGGCAGAAATTGTCTTTGCCTGTCCCAAAGACCTCATTTTCAGCCGTCGGACTTTCCAGGACATTGTCAAATGCCGGCGTGATCTTCATACGGGAGCGGTAATCGATATAACTGTCAAAGTCAAAATCAACAGCACGCCCGTCTTTCCGGCGGATCCATGAATATTTCGACAGGTCTGTCCCGTCTTCCAGTGCGCGGTCCATGGACTTCAGTAAATAATGCCCGACAAAGTCGCGGAAACTTCCGGTCCCGTCAGCATTCAGCTTCAGCGCCCTGCCGGCCCTGTCTTCCAGGTCCAGGCTGTTCAGATACGGAATGAAGAGTGCCTTTTCCTTTCCTGACAATTCGATCTGAAAGTCCGACATCCTGCCGTCGACCTGAATCAGCTTAGGCGGACCGTCCTCGACAAAATCCAGGCTCAGATCCTTCCTGTTTTTATACTTTTCCGGATACACTTCAAATTCCGGTTTTACGCAGTGGTACTCATTTCTTCCCGAAAACTCCCACTCATAAGCCATATCCGCATGGTCCAGGTTGGTGATCGGGCAATAGCAGGAAGATGCAAAAACATCATCCCTGTCGCAGGCCGCGCCGATCTCCCTGAGGTACGGCTCATAATCGGAACTGTTGCCGGTCGCTCCGAGGAGCGCCGACATGGCGCCTCCCGCACTTGTACCGTTCGTAATGATATGCTCCGTATCGCCCGGGATAAGTTCCCTGTTGTGCCTCAGGTAGCATACCGCCGCTTTCAGGTCGACGATCCCTGCAGGTGCGACTCCGATATTCAGGCCGTCGTCGTTCTTCAGACCGCGTCCTCTCGTCGAGGGGGACACGACGACATAACCTCTTTTCAGGGCCGCAAAGGCGGCATTTGTTTCTCCTTTGAAATTCACACCCGGCCTTTCGATATTGCTGGGCATGTATCCGCCCACCGTATTCGGCATGAAGATCGGCGCCGTATGCAGGCTATATCTCCCGTGATTTTTGCCGGTATAGTATTCTTCCGGCGCATATATGCTCAGGCTCTGAAACGCAGGGCTCACCGGCCTGCCGGCGTAAGGAATGTTCTCAAAAGCCCTGTAGGTAAGTTTTGTCCCGTCCCGTTCCGCCTGTTCAACGGAATACCTTTCCGGATCAAACCGCAGATCACATTTCATAATTCTGTCCCTTCCCGGATAACTCTTTCTGAGCTCCGCATTAACCTTTGACTGCACCGATCGTGATCCCCTTTATAAAGTACTTCTGGAAAAACGGATAGATGACCATGATCGGAAGCACACCCATCACGGCGACTGCCATTTTGATCCCTACGGAAGGCAGCGTCGCCAGAAGCGACCCGGACTGCGATCCGATCGAACTGGTTTTCAGAAACTGCACGTCCTGCAGCATTCTGTTCAGCAGGATCTGAATGCTGAAATACTTGTCCTTGTTGATATAGTAAAGACCGTTGATCCAGTCGTTCCAGTAGGAAAGACCGACCATCAGGGTTACTGTGGCAAGGATAGGCTTGGAGATCGGAAGGACGATCTTCGCCAGTATCGTCCACTCGTCAGCTCCGTCGATGCGCGCCGCCTCGATCAGCGCATCCGGTACATTGGCGTTGAAGTTTGTGCGCATCATGATGACGTAGAAGGCATTCATCATCAGGTTGGGAACGATCAGCGCCCAGATCGTATTTTTAATGTGGAAGATCTGGCTCCACATAATGTAGGACGGTACTATGCCTCCGTTGAACAGCATCGAGAAAAATATGATAAATGCCACTACATTGCGTCCCGGCAGGTCATGTCTCGACAGCGGATATGCCAGAAGCGTCGTGATCACGAGGTTCAGGAACGTCCCGACAACCGTCACCAGTATCGTGATGCCGTACCCGCGGACGATTGCCGTTGAACTGCCGAGCAGATACCGATATGCCTCAAAACTGACTTTCTTCGGAATAAAGGAATAGCCGTATTTTACGAGTGCCGCTTCATCCGTGATGGAGGAGGATACCAGCAGGACAAAGGGCAGTACGCAGAACAGGCAAAGTATGATCATGATAATATTCAGAATTACCTGGTTGAGTCTGTCATGTTCGACCATTTTCCCATCCTTTCAGAACAGAGCGTCGTCCTTGCTCAGTTTGGTTACGATACTGTTTGCCGTCAGCACAAGTATGAATCCTACGATCGACTGATAAAGGCCTGCAGCGGAAGACATCCCGATATTGTTCATCTGCATCAGTCCGCGATACACATATGTGTCGATCGTGTTTGTCACATCGAACAGCGGTCCGGAATTCATGGGGATCAGATAAAATAAACCGAAGTCCGAATAGAAGATCCTTCCTACCGCAAGGAGCGTAAGCGTGATGATCGTTGATTTCAGACCCGGGAATGTGATGTATTTCACACGTTCCCATCTTGTCGCTCCGTCTATGGCAGCCGCTTCGTAATAACTCTGGTCTATTCCGACGACCGTGGCATAGTAGATGATGGAGTTATAGCCAAAGCTTTTCCACAAAAAAACAAGTGTAAGAATGAACGGCCAGTACGCCGGTTCTGCATACCAGTTGACCGGCTCCCCGCCGGCGGCTTTGATGATGCTGTTGTTGATGAAGCCGTTATCGGTTGAAAGAAACGCATAGGACAGATAGCTCACGACAATAATGGAGATCAGGAACGGGATCAGGATCAATGTCTGGTAAACCTTCTTCGCTCTCTTCAGCCGTATCTCATTCAGGATGATTGCGACCGCCACCGACAGTACTGTGCCGAGGACAATGAAAACAAGGTTGTAGAGGATGGTATTTCTGGTAATGACCCAGGCATCCTTTGAGGTAAACAGAAACTCAAAATTCTTAAATCCCACCCACGGACTCTTCAAGACCCCCTTCGCATAATTTACTTTCTTGAACGCGATGATGATGCCTGCCATGGGGATGTAATTATTGATGCCAAGATAAACAAGCCCCGGGATCATCATCAGGTACAACGGAAGATAGCGTTTGAATCTGCTATGTCCGGCCGATCTGTGCTTCACTGATTTATTCACTGCAGTGCCCTCCTTATGGTTGTCATTTTATCGGGATGAAGGCTGCCGTTCTGTAAATAAACCGACCTGCACATGTCTTTTTCAGACCTGTAAAAAAACACCGCCAGGGTCGCTGACGGTGTTTTCTCATAAGGAGGAAGGCCCTGCATATACATACAGGGCCCTCAGTGAACAGGAACGATTATTTGGAGGCAGACCAGGCATCGATCTGTTTCTGCTTTTCCGCAATGATCTTGTCTATGCCGGCGTCCTTCAGCTCGGAAACATAATCCGGTATTCCCTTGGAAGGATCCAGCGAGCCTGAGAGCAGCGCCTGATTATACTTGTTGACTACATTCGAGCAGGCCGCGATCTCGTTTGCGACATTGGAACTGTCAAAGGTAAAGCCTTTCACGGAAGACTGGATCGCGTTCTTGTTGAACGCCGCCAGGTCCGTCCACTTTGTATCCAGTTCACCGTTCCAGAGGTAGGTGATCATTTCATTCGGCCATGCCCACACCATCCTGGAATAGCCGGTATTCATCGCATTTTTTCCATCAGGGAAGTCAATATAGCCCTTGGCTTCATCGACGATCTTATATTGTTCGCCCTCAATTCCGTTCCCGACAAGATTGGCGACCTCCGGATCCGTATACATCAGATTCAGAAGAGCCATCGCTCTTTCCGGATCAACGGAATTTGCGCCTATCCCCCAGCCGCACCCGATCGTGGCGTCCGTTGTCGACAGAGGATCCTTATAGGTCCATACGACCAGCTCATGCTGCGCTGTCTGGGACTGTTCCGTAAGTCCGCTGGCAGTCGTGATGATGTTTCCGGAGAACCTGCCGAAAGCCTTGTTGGCACCGATCAGGGTGTCCGCTCCTTCGGAGTTCGTCGCCGCATCAGGCATGATCAGCCCTTCCTGTGCCCACTGGTAGGTCATGGTGCAGAGGTCTTTGTAATAGTCGGACTCGTAAATATCTTCCACCTTTGTGCTGGTCCCGGAATACGGGTCCATGACGGTCCCGAGATTGTTGATATCTCCCAGGTTGTCTCCTTCCAGCGTCATCATCTTGCCGCTGTCGGAAGCGACCGGATACATGTCGGGATAAAGTTCTTTTACTTTCTGCAGGACCTTATGAAGATCGTCAAAGCTCTTTATATCCTCCAGTTTATAGCCGGTCTCCGCGAGGATATCCTTTCTCATGATGAAGCCGAGCGCACCGGCGTGGTCTTTGTTCGTCGGGACCGCATAGATGCTTCCGTTCACTTTGGCGCAGCCCCAGTCCTCATCCGAAACGATGCCCTTTATGCCCTGCCCATATTGACCGAGCAGGTCATCAAGTGCTGCGATCTGCCCGTTATTCGCCAATACCGACTTGTTCATGTCGAAAAGATTGAACAGATCCAGCTGTTCTCCGGATGAAAGCGCCAGATTCAGCTGCGTGTCGTAGCTTCCGAAGCCGACCCTGGTGATCGCCACATCACAGTTCAGTTTTTTCTCCGTGATCTCGCTGAGCTTCTTCGATACTTCCTCTACCTTTGCCGCGTCATCTTCCGCTCCCAGCATCATGATATTGAGTGTGCAGGGATCTTTCCCGGAGAAATCCGCGGTTCCCGCTGAAGATGCCGCTGCCGAGGATGCAGATGCCTGCGTTGCCGCTGCCTGTGTGGCTGCTGCGCCGGAAGAAGACGCTGAAGCCGTCGTCTGGTCCTGCGATCCGCATCCTGCGAACAGAGAGACCGACATACACATGGCAAGTACTGCTGCTGTTTTCTTTGCTGATTTTGTTTTCATAAAGTTACCTCCCTTTCTTGTACTGAAGTATAAGCAGAGAGGTCTTTCTTCTCTGTAACTATTACGACTTAAGCTTGTCATTTTCAGACATCATCCGCCGTTCTTCCGTCGGCGCGATCCCGAATGTCTTTTTATAGATCTTGGAGAAGTGCGAATAATTGCAGTAGCCGATCCTGGCCGCAATGAAGCCGATCGGAAGTGCGGTCGTCCGTATCATGTTCTGTGCCATTTTCAGTTTTTCCTCGATTATGTATTCCTTCAGGGCCATCCCTGTTTCTTTCTTGAAGACTCTGGTCATGTAGTCTTCGTTAAGATGAATGTACTCTGCCAGTTCCGGTCTTCTGATGTCACGTTCAATATGATCGCTGACATATTTCCGGATCCTGAAAACGATATCCTTCGACGACTCTTCGTCCGTACTCCCGCCTTCTCCGGAAAATGCAGCCGTATATCTGACGAACCTCTTCAGGCCGTCGACCGATTCCGTCGCCTCGTTGTAAACATCGGAATGATCCTCTCCGAACACCTGGCTCCTGTCGATGTTTTTCTTATTCAGCAGTTCAATGAAGGCAGACATATAGGCCATGTGGAAGCCGGTCAGAAAGTCCCTTGTAACGGCTCCGCGCTCACACTGGGTGTCGATGTAGTTTTCGATCTCCGTGCATACGGAATCCCCGTAGCCTTCTTCCATCGCATGCATCCAGCGCCCGATATTCACGGAATACGAGGCATGGGAGAGATCTCCCTTCTCTGCAGCCGGTACGTCTGCCCTGAACAGACCCGGTTTCAGGGAAACGTTGTTTTTCTTTCTTGCCGTCAGCGCAGCATACTGCTCCTGCAGTTGTTTCAGCGCACAGGGTTCCGAGCAGTATACCGCTGTTTCTCCGTCCACATAATCATGCAGGAACCGGATCAGTTCGTTTGCGCATTCCGCCGCTTTTTCCGCCTGTACCGGAGAGCCGTCGTCCGTATACACCAGCAGGCTGTAATTATACTTTTCGGTTTCCGCTGCCATGATACGAAGATCCTGTTTTGCAAAACATTCCTTCGCGATATTATTCAGCGCCACAGAAGCCGAAGATTCATCCCACCTGGCGATGTTGATCTTCCAGCGTATGATCTGCGCCAGCATCAGGGTGCACAGACTGCCGTCCCGGGGCAGCGAAACATATTCCGCTGCTTCCATGTACCGCGCTTCCGAAGCGTGGCCTCGGAGGATCTCCAGCAGCAGCCCGGATTTTATGTGATCTTCATCCTGAAGGGCTGTTTTCCCGTATCGGTAAAAATAGTCCTTCTCCTGTTCGGAACGGATGTCTTCTATCGCCTTTACGACCGCATCCCGGATCTCGTCATAGGGAGCCGGCTGCAGGATATAGTTCACGCTTCCTTTCCGGATCGCATCCACTGCATAGTCAAACTCAGCATGTGCTGTCAGAAAAATACATTTCAGAACGATCTGCTTTTCATTGATCCAGTCCAGCAGCTGGATCCCGTTTTCTCCCGGCATCTCAATATCACAGAGGAGGACGTCGATCTTCTCTTTCTCCAGCACCTCCTTTGCTTCCGATGCACAGAACGCAGAGAAAACTCTGTCAATTCCTATGGCGTCCCAGTCAATGCCCCTCTGAAGGCCGCTGATCACGCTTTCCTGGTCATCTACCATAAGCAGGTTCATATGCCCACCTCCGAAAGCGAAGCTTCCGTTTTCCCGCTCCTTACGTCCGGATCCTGTATGAAGATCTCGATCTTTGCTCCCGGATCCGCATTGGAAAAAGCAAATCCCACCCTGTCTTTTCCGTAAAACAGGTAAAAACGCTGCATTACATTCGTGATTCCTATATGTTCTCCATCTGTTTCCATACCGCTGCCGCGGTTCAGTCTTACCAGCTGGTCATTTGAAAAACCGCAGCCGTTGTCCCGCACCGAGATATAGAAAATATCGCCTTCCTCGCCCTTCAGGAGTGAAAACGAGATGGTGATCTCAAGATGCACCGGCATGTTGGAGGCATATTTTACGGAGTTCTCCACAAACGTAAGGATGGATATCGCCGGGATCTTCCGGGCCGTGAGGGACATATCTCCGTCGATCGTACATTTCGGCGGATACTTCATACTGAGTTCCTGCAGCACGATATAGTTTTTGATATAGCTGATCTCTTCATCCAGTGTGACCGGGTCTGTTTTGTCCCGCATCATGTATCTCAGGTGCCTGGACAGGTAGATGATGAATTTCTGCGTCTCTTCATTTTTGTTGTTTTCCAGCATTCCGTAAATGTTTTTCAGGCAGTTGAGATAAAAATGCGGACGGATCTGGATCTGATAATACTGAAGCTCCGTTTTCTGTATCTGCAGCTTCTTCTCATAGGCTTCGATCTTCAATTCCCGGATCTGCTGCAGCATGGCGCGAAAGGTATTGCTGACCTGCTCAAACTCAATCTCATCATAAGTGTCTTCGCTGCTCAGTTCGCCGCCGTCCTTGATGCGGTTCATTGTACTGACCAGTTTGTCGACGGGTTTGAAAAATGTTTTTTTCAACAGTTCAAAAGAGATAGGTATCAGCAGAAGAGAAAGCAGCGAAATATAGAAAATATACATTTCCTTCCTGCTCAAACCGCTGAGTATTCCCTTGTACACCCGCAGATATACAAGGTAGACAGGGGTATTGGCAATATCTGTACGGATCAGAAGATACCGCGTCCTTTTTCCCGTAAAACAGCTCTCCTGTTTTCCTGCCGGATCGATTCCCTCGGAAGCAACAAATTCCATATCCGTCAGCGCCCCGGTGCCGTCCGTGAACAGCAGGCTGCTTTCCTCCCCTGCGGTGATCAGGTTGTTCAGATCGATCAGCGCTACCGCATATGTTTTGCGGTAGCCCATGGTCCTTACAAGATAATGGATGCCATCCGAAGTGATCACTTCCCATGAATTGGGGGACCTGAAGTTTTCTTCTTCAATATGCTCCCGGACTGCCTTAAGGAGATTCTCTTTTTTATCGTAGCCGGAGATCCGGTCTGACCAGACTGCCCTGCAGATCTCCTTGCCGCTGCTGTAAATGATACAGCCGGTCACGCAGGGATTCTGGCGGAGCAGCATCTTATACTCCTCAAGGATGTTGTAGGAAGCCACATACGTTTTGACTTCATCGCTGTCCTGGTTGCTGAACACGGTAAAATCCTCATTGCCAGCGACGCTTTCAAGCAGCCTGTCCTGTACGAGTCCCAGCTGCCCGTCTACATTCCCCGCATAGACCTGCAGTGCGGTCATTCCGGCTTCCGTGATCTTCTGGTTCATGACCTGTGCCATATTGAAACTGGAATAGATCTGAAATGCAATGATCGGGATCAGAGTTCCGATCAGAATGCTCATGATCCTCCGTTTTATAGAGATCTTTTTTTTCATGGCACAGCCTCTTTTCCACAACACGGCACAGCCTGTCCTGCTGCTATTCCATTGTCCCCCGGCGGAATATACAAATTTCCATGTTTACATCATACGCGGAGTTGCACAGGCAAAGCAGTGCCAATTGCGACCGTTTGTTGTCTTTTTCCGACCTCTTTTCAGATTTCATTCGCACCGGACATAAGCTCTCGGGATCGTACCGGCTGCCCTGAAATGGGTTACAATAGTAGCGCCCGCTGTTCAGACTTTCAGTATGGATCCCGTTTCTGTCCGCATCAGCTGCAGCCTGCATAAACAGGCGGAAAGGAACACGATATGGAACAGAATGTTATTGTTAAAACAGATAAAGGCCCGGTAAGAGGTATAAAAACATCCTTCGGATGCATATTCAAGGCGATTCCCTATGCGGCACCGCCGCTCGGAGAACTGCGTTTTCACGCTCCCATTCCGCATCCTTCCTGGGACGGGCAGGTCATGGACTGTACCGCTTTCGGGAACCGCCTGATGCAGATGCAGCAGGACCCGTTCTATACAAAAGAATTTTACAGCATGCCCGCTTACCAGACAAAAGAAAGCGAAGATGCCATGCTGCTGAATATCTGGACTCCGGCCCTGCCGCAGGGGAACGGCTCCGAAATGCCGCCGGAAAACGGCGCCGGAACGCTGCGGGCAGCCGGTAACCATACCTACGGCAGAAAATTTCCGGTGGCTGTCTGGATCCACGGCGGCGCCTTCTTCAACGGTTTCGGACATGAACCGGAATTTGACGGAGAAGCCTTTGCAAGGAACGGTGTGATCCTGGTGACGATCAATTACAGACTCGGTGTGTGGGGCTTTTTTGCGCACCCGGATCTTCGCGCCGAGGATGAGCACGGTTCGGTAGGTAACTATGCCATTCTGGATCAGATCGCTGCCCTTCGCTGGGTCAGGTCAAATATAGCTTCTTTCGGCGGGGACGCGGATAACGTCACGATCTTCGGGCAGTCGGCGGGTGCGATGAGCGTACAGACACTGCTTTCCTCGGACGCGGCTGACGGATTGTTCAGGAAAGCCATACTGCAGAGCGGCGGCGCCTACCGGGGCGGGATCTCCTTCGACAGAACGGTCGAAAAAGCAGAGCATATCGGAAAAAGATTCATGCGGTCCGCTGGTGTTTCCACAATATCGGAGCTTCGCGCCCTGTCCGCGGAATCGTTGCAGAAGGCGGAGATACAGTTTATTACGCAGGAAAATTCCGGCACGGAAGAGCTGCCTTTTGCACCCTGCATGGATGGCTATGTTTTGAAAGACGGATACGACGCGCTCCTGGAAAAAGGCGCCGACCGCAATATCCCGATCATGATCGGAACGACCAAAAATGACATCCTGACAAAACCCGGCGAGGCGTCCGGTCCTTCGCATTCACCTCTGCATCAGGGCGGTGTCCGGTGGGCGGAGCTCAGGGAAAAGGAGCATGCTGCGCCGACTTATATCTACTATTTCTCCCACGATCTGAAGGGCGACAATGCCGGAGCTTTCCATTCCTCCGAACTGTGGTATATGTTCGGTACCCTCGGCCGCAGCTGGCGTCCGAAGGATGAGGAGGACTGTCAGCTCAGCAGATCCATGGTGCAGTTCTGGACAAGCTTCATGAAAGGCGGAGACCCGGAAAACAGCCTCGGGGAAAAATGGCTGCCCTGGACAGAAAAAGACCAATTTATCCAAATGTTCCGGTAAAACACAGATCCTGTCACATACCTCCTTCCGGCGTTATTCCGATGCCGGGGCGAGCGTTCTGTGCAACGTTTCTCTTACCGCTCCGGCACCGGCAAGTTCCGCCTCAAGATCACTTTTTACAGTCTCGGCCAGTCCTGCTTCAAAAAGGTCGACGCCGAAGATCCTGGCATTATGGAGCAGAGGGTCTATCGATGAAAGATCGTTCTCTTTCCCGAGGCGCAGACCTTCCACACAGGGTCTCAGGTCCTCCAGCAGCGGATCCGGGGAAAGCGCGAACATCTTTCCCATGTCATCGACACCTGTAAGGTAGCGGAGCCAGCCGGCGAATACCAGCGGGATCATTTTCAGTTCCGATACCCTGAGAGAATCGGAAGCCATATATGCCCTGATCGTTTCCCCGAACCGGACCGGCAGCTTCTGACTGGTGTCAGTGGCGATCCGCTGCGGTGTATCCGGCATATAAGAATTCGGGATACGGACATTCACCACCGTGTCGATGAATTTTTTCGGATCGATGACGCCGGGATCCGTCACAACAGGAAGACCTTCCCTGTATCCTACCGTTTCTGCCAGTTTTCTGAGATCCGCGTCCTTCATCTCATCGGCGATACGTGTAAATCCGAGTAGGCATCCGTAGATGGCCAGGGCCGTATGCAGCGGATTAAGACAGGTGCATACTTTCATGCGCTCGACTTCGTTTACAGTTTCCCGGTCCGTAAAGATCACGCCCGCTTTCTCCAGCGGAAGTCTTCCGTTCGGAAAATGGTCTTCCACTACGAGATACTCCGATTCCTCTGCATTGACAAACGGGGCAATGTGAGAGTGTCTTGCCGTGGTGACCGGGTCCAGATCCTCCAGACCATCCTCCTCGAGCTGTCTTTCAACGGAAGCATCCGGACCCGGTGTGATCTTGTCGATCATCGTCCAGGGGAAAGAGACTTTCGATCCGTCCTCGACATAGGAAAGAAAACCATGTTGACAGATGCCGTTTTCTTCCCATTTTTCTGCGAAAACATGTACCACCGCGTATAATTTTTCTCCATTGCGGGAACAGTTGTCCATACTGACCATGGCGACAGGTTTTTCCCCGGAAAGGTATCGTCTGTACAGGAGTGATGTTACTTTTCCGAAGAAACTTATCGGGCACGCCGGTCCCGCTGCCAGATCCGCCGCAGCGTCCGGCAGCAGTTCCCCGCTGCCCTCCGTCAGGCTGTATCCTTTTTCCGTAATTGTGAAGGATGCCATTGTAAGAGAATCTGCAGAGAAAGCTTTCTGCAATCCGCCGAATTCTTCAGCGTTCCGTGAATCAAACACGCGTGTTTCCGCAATAGATCCGATCACTGTTTTGCCTATGCTGCCGTCCGCTTTCAGTGTCACTAAAATACTGAGATTGTCATGTGAACGGTAGGCTTTATTGATGACTTCGTAATCTGAACCTCCCACCGCGATGATGCCTGTCCCGGACTCCCCGGCGTTCAGCAGCCTCTGCATCAGACTGCATGGAAATGCGCGGAAAATATTGCCGGTGCCGAAATGGATCCACTGCGGATTCCTCCCGGTTTCTTCTGTCATGGCTCTGCGGTCAAATCCCGGCAGCTCATAGCCTTTTCGCTCCCACTCCGCCCTGTTTTGCAATCCCTCATCATTAAGGATCATGTTTCTTCACGCCCCCTTCAGCGCAATATCCGGTGCACAGGCAGCGGATGCGATCGCTTCAGTCGGAAAACTTCGGTTCCCAGACCGGAATTTCATCTATTCCGCGGGTCTCACACTTGCCGATGGCTTCCCAGAGCCCGTTGATATAGGCACAGCCAAGCGCCCGGTCGTACAGCCCGTAACCCGGCATCCCGGTCTCTCCCCATATCATTCTCCCGTGGTCCGGCCGGATCGGTCCGTCAAATCCCGTGTCATAAAGTGCCTTCACGATCTCATACATGTCAAAACTGCCGTCACCGGAAAGATGAGCCGCTTCTTCAAAATTTCCGCGGGAGTGAAAGTGCAGGTTCCGCACATGGGCAAAATGAATGCGTCCTTTCAGGGAACGTATCATATCCGGCAGGTCATTGTCCGGATCGGTCCCGAGTGAGCCGGAGCAGAAAGTGACTCCGTTATGCGGATCATCGACCATCCGCATGATGCGCAGGATGTTTTTCTTACAGGTGACAATACGGGGCAGCCCGAAAACACTCCATGCCGGATCGTCCGGATGGATCGCCATCCTGATGTCATATTCATTGCAGACCGGCATGATCTTTTCGAGGAAATACTTCAGGCTGGCAAACAGTTGTTCCTCGCCAATGCCTTTGTATGCCTCAAAGAGTTCCCTGATGTGAGCCAGCCTGTCAGGCTCCCATCCGGGCATCACTGTGCCGTTTGAACCGGCGCTCACCGCATCAAACAGTTTCTCCGGATCCAGTGCATCCACAGCTTCCTGGGTATAGGCAAGCACCGTGGATCCGTCCTTCCGCCTGCGCGCCAGCTCCGTACGCGTCCAGTCAAAGATCGGCATGAAGTTATAACAGACCAGATGGATGCCTTCTTTTCCGAGATTGGCAAGTGTTTCGATGTAACGGTCGATCAGGATATCCCGTCCGGGACCGGCATACTTGATCTCATCGGAAACATTCACGGATTCTATGCCTGCGACCGACAGTCCGGCCGCCTCGACTTCCTGTTCCAAGGCATGGATCCGTTCGCGGCTCCACATTTCTCCCGGCTTTGTATCATACAGCGTGGTGATCACACCGGTCACGCCGGGGACCTGCCGTATTTCCTCCAGCGTGACAGTATCGTGCTTTGATCCGTACCAGCGCATTGTCATCTGCATATTATGCTTTCTCCTTAAGAAAAACATGCCTCACACAGTCAGTGACCGATCCTGCCGAAAGCGTCCCGGTCCCGACCGTATTACCATCAGCGATGGCAGCTGAGGTGCCCGCCTGACCGGCAGGCAAAAGGAATGCCTCACTCCACCGTCTTCAGCGATTCCACCATATCGACCTTCCGTACGCTGAAATAGCTGATGAGACTGACCACCGCCGTGAAAACAAAGGTCATCAGGATGGCGAAGACGTAACTGAGCGGTTTGACGCTGCGCCCGAACATCGCAATGTTGATCTCGACTGTCGTGATCAGCCATGCATGCAGGAGATACCCGCCGTACAGGCCGATCACCATGCCGATGATCGTGAGGACGACTGTCTCCCGGAAAATATAGGATGCGGTCTCTCCGTTCTGGAAGCCCAGCACCTTGAGCGTCGCCAGTTCGCGCCGCCGCTCTGTGATATTGATGTTCGTGAGGTTGAACTGCACGACGAACGCCAGTGCAGCAGCAGCGACAATAATGATGATGACCGCGTAGTTGATGCTGTTCAGGCTGCCCTGCAGCCGCTGCCGGTACTCGTCCACGCGCGTGTAGGAGGATACCCCGTCCGTTGCCATCAGCTGCCGCGAAAGCGTGTCCGAATCTTCCTGCGTGTCATTTTTCAGCTGCAGCAGCAGTACATTGTCCGCCGGCGCCTCGCCTGCGATCGAAGCATAGTAAGCTTTCGTCATATACACGTAGTGATAGATATAGTTTTCCGTGATATCGGTAACAGGCACCTGCACCCGGCTGTCATCCGGCAGTGTGATCGTGATGCTGTCCCCTTTTTTCAGCCTGAGGAGCGATGCCAGTTTCTCCGTGATCACCGCGCCGTTCTCCTGCAGCGTGACCTTCTGTCCGCCGACCCGGTGCCGCAGACTGACGATCTTTCCGAAATTGTCCTCGTCGTCCACCACAAACAGGTAAGCGCCGTCCACGGCACCCTTGTCCGAAGAGGTGTCGGACACCGCCTCATAGCTGAAGCAGGCGTTTTCCACAAGCCCGCTCCCGTCCGTGAGGTCCCGGATCTTCGCAGTCTCCGCAGCCGTCACATTGTCCTTCAGTCCCGCCATGACATCATAGGTCGTGATCTCGTCATACTGCAGCGTCATGATATCGAAGATGGAATCGTGCAGGCCGAACGCCGTCACAAGCAGCGCCGTACAGCCCGCGATACCGATGACCGTCATCCAGAACCGCTGCCGGTAGTGGAAAAGATTCCGGACCGTCACTTTCCGGATAAAGGTCAGCCTGCTCCAGACCGGCGTGATCCTTTCAAGCAAAACACGCTTCCCGGGTTCCGGCGCCCGCGGCCGCATGAGTTCCGCCGGCGTTTCATGAAGCTCTGACCAGCAGGCGACGGCCGCTGTCACAGTCGTGGACAAAACAGCGGCCGCGATCGCAGCGATCACCGTGAACGGCTGCTCTTCATAAACGACGGACGGCAGGGAATACATGATCAGCCAGGCATTGGCGATCACATACGGGATCAGGGAGCAGCCGACCGCCGCCCCGAGGATCCCGCCGGTAAGGCTCGCGCTGAATGCATATCCGATGTACTTTACGGCGATCTGTCTCTTTCCGTAGCCGATGGCCTTCAGTACCCCGATCTCGGAGCGGTTCTCGGAGACCATGCGCGTCACGGCCGTCAGCGAAGAGAGAGCCGCCACAAGGAAGAAAATGATCGGAAAGACCCGGGCGAGATTGGACATCCGGTCAGCGTCCTGCCCGTAGCCGACACAGCCGGCATTCGAATCCCTGCCGAGAAGATAGCACTTTCCCTCGTCCATGACATCGAGCTCATCCTGCGCATCGTCCAGCTTCTTCTGTGCATCGGAAAGCTTCGTGTCCGCATCCTGTTTTGACGTTTCGTATTTCTGCAGACCGTCTTTATAGTCCTGCTCGCCATCGGTCAGCTTCTGCTTATTTTCGTCGAGTTCCTTCTGCGCCGCATCAAGTTTCTTTTCGCCGCTCTCCAGCTCGGCCTTCGCACTGTCGAGCTGTTGCTTCGTCTTAGCAAGCTTTGCCTTTGCGGCATTGAGCTGCGCTTTCGTCTGATCGAGCGTGGCTTTGGAAGCATCCAGTTTTTCCTTCTGCGGCACAAGCTGCTCTTCTGCCACATCGAGCATCTCCTTCTGCTGTGTGTAAGGAGCGGCGGCCGCACTGTATGCCGCACTTGTGGAATCCAGGCCCTGCACCGCGGCTTCAAATGCCGCGCCCAGCGCCGCTTCCTGCGCCTGCAGGGAAGCGGCCGCGGCATTGTACTGTGACAGCCCGTCGTTGTAGGAAGTAAGGCCGCTGCTGTACTGCGCAAGACCGCTCTTATAGGTGGAAAGACCGCTCTCATACTGCTTAAGACCGCTTTCATACTCGGCCCTGGAAGAAGCAAGCTTCTTTCGGCCCTTCCCGATCTCGTCCTTTGCAACGGCGTCGTTATACGCCTTCCAGCCGTCGTCCAGTTCCTTCCGCGAATCCTCGAGCTTCTGCTTCGCATCCGCCAGCCGGCTGTCCGAATCCGCCTTGCCGTCCTCGTACTCCTTACGGGCATCCGCAAGCTTTTGTGCCGCGTCATTATACAGGCTGTCATGGCGCTGCTGCACCAGCCCGTCCGCAAAGGACTTCATCCCGTCCCTGAAATTTTCGGTGAAATCATCGTAGGCGCCGGTATAGGCTTCCATCCCCTGCGTGCCGTCCAGCGTCATGTCAACAGCCGTATAGTAATCCGTCGTGAACTCGTCCTCCGGCAGGAAAACGAAGGCCGTGACAGAACCGGTGCCGATCGTGGAGCTTCCCCGCGCTGCGCTTAAAAAGAGGGGACTCCGTACCGTTCCGACGATCGTGTACTTCTTCTCCTTCAGGTCGTCAGCATTGTCCTCGCCCGGGTCGAGCGTGATCTGCGAGCCGATCGTCCAGCCATACCTGTCCATCAGCTTTTGTTCCGTGACGCACTCGCCGTCTTTTTCCGGCAGCCGGCCGCCGGTCACATCCAGCCGGTCGATCTGATCCGGCAGGGAAAACACGGAGACCGTCACCGATTCCGT
Organism: Lachnospiraceae bacterium; assembly: GCA_022652545.1. Classification (GTDB taxonomy): domain Bacteria; phylum Bacillota; class Clostridia; order Lachnospirales; family Lachnospiraceae; genus CAG-791. The sequence goes on along the minus strand of JALCRM010000010.1, from coordinate 1,585 downwards.
AATGCAGTCCAGCTGCTTTACGCCTTCCGCCTGCCGGACGCCGCTGTACCCTCGCACAGCGGCCAGATCGTCCTGCGTCAGTCCCAGCGTGGACTGCATACGGAGATCCATCAGGTTCTGCTCTTTATAATAAAGATCCGCGGTATGCTTCATGTCGGGAGCAGTGCAGCGCAGGCCCGCCAGGAAAGCCACAGCAAGTGCCGACAGGAGCATCAGGGAGAACCACCGTCTCCCGGAACGCCTGATCTCACGCCTTGCATCCGTATGGATCCTTAAAGGTTTTTTCGTCATGTATGGTCCCCGCCTGCTGCGGATACAGCCGGTGCGCACCCTGTACCGGCCGCATCGGCCCGAAGGAACTGCAGTATATCCGTCAGGTTTACCATTCGATCTCCGATACCGGTACAGGATGTGCGTTCTGCTCGATACGCTCTGCAAGACCGTTCTTCACGTGGATCACACGGTCGGCCATCGGACAGAGCGCCGTGTTGTGCGTCACGACGATGACCGTCATATCGCTCTTCCGGCAGGTGTCCTGCAACAGTTTCAGGATCTGTTTTCCCGTTGCGTAGTCGAGCGCCCCGGTCGGCTCGTCGCAGAGCATGAGCTTGGGATTTTTGGCCAGCGCACGTGCGATCGCAACGCGCTGCTGCTCTCCTCCGGAGAGCTGCGCCGGAAAGTTGTCGCAGCGCTCCTGCAGTCCCACTTCCCCTAGCACCGTCCCGGCATCCAGAGGGTCCCGGCAGATCTGCGCCGCCAGCTCCACATTTTCCAAAGCCGTCAGATTCTGCACAAGATTGTAGAACTGGAAGACAAAACCGATGTCATAACGCCGGTACACCGTGAGCTGCTTCGTATTCATGGCGCTCACGTCCGCTTCGTCCACGAAAATGGATCCCGACGTGCACTGGTCCATCCCGCCGAGGATGTTCAGAACGGTCGTTTTTCCCGCTCCGCTCGGTCCGACAATGATCGCGAATTCGCCCTTCCCCACGGTGAAGCTGATCCCGTCCAGCGCGCGGATCGAGACCTCGCCCATGCGGTACACCCGCGAAACATTTTCAAACGTGATAAAGGAATGCTCAGACATGTTTTGTCCCCCGCCGGCTCCGCCGCAATGCGGATCACCGCAGTGTATGCACCCGCACGGATCCGCAATGCGGACACCTGACCAGGTTCAGTACTTGTTGTGCACCTGCTCGGCAAAACACGTAAAGTCCCGCAGCTTCAGCACCGTGCCGTCCTCAAGCCGCACCTCGCCGTTCATCCGGCCGAACACCTGATGCTGGTCGGACAGAATGAAGGCAAATTTCGTACAGGCCTTACGGTCCAGGACCGGCTCCATGGTCAGGTCCACCCTGCCGTCATCCGAATGGAAATGCCAGGGATCCGTGTAGGAAGCCTTCGGTACATCGAACACGACATCGTCCAGCTTTTCCAGACGGCCGTCGATGTAGAACACATTCTCCGTCGCCGCGGCGTTGTCCGCAAAACCATAGCCGAAATTATATCCGAAAACGTGCCCGTCCACGATGCCGTTGCCGTTGCTCCAGAGCCAGGTATTGTCATAAGTCCAGACGCCTCG
>JALCRM010000009.1 GCA_022652545.1 Lachnospiraceae bacterium | reverse complement strand
TATACCACCAATAGGGCCGAATTTCCGCATAAATACGCTATTTGTGTTAATTATCAAGGTTCATATGAACTCGAAAACCAGGTGACATTGATGGGCCAATCGGGAACCCTTTTGACCCCGACATCATATAATTACTATATTATATTAGATAAATATCTATTTGTAAATAGATAATTATCTATTTTTTAAGAATGGATATTAAATGGTTGAAAGAATACTAAAACTTATCAGCAAGTCCGGTATCACGGATAGTCAGATTTGTCGATCTCTCGGACTTGCAAACGGCATTATTGGCAGATGGAGAGCCGGTAAATCGGGCCCCTCCGTCGAAAGCATAGCAAAACTCGCCAAATTCTTTAATGTCTCCACGGATTACATCATCTTTGGAGAAGAAGACAATGTTCTTTCGCCAGAGGATCAGCAGTGGCTATTGATTATACATTGCCTGCCGGAAAACAAAAGAAATGAGTACAAATCCAGGCTGGAAGGATATTTGGAAGCCTGTGAAGATCATTCTCGTTCTGAAGATGTGAATAAAAAAAACGATAAAAAGGCTGGCGATTGATCGCCGGCCTTTTTACGTAAAGTTTCCAGAAAACCAATTCATTCAAGCAACATGCAATCGCCAAAACTAAAAAAGCGATATTTATCCTTCACTGCTTCCCGGTATGCCGCCAGGATATTCTCCCGTCCCGTGAAAGCCGCGACCAGCATGATCAGCGTGGATTCAGGCAGGTGGAAATTGGTGATCAGGCCATCCATGATCTTGAATTTATATCCGGGGTAAATAAAGATCGATGTTTCCGCAGAACCGGCATGCAGGATCCCGTCGTCTGTGGACGCGCTTTCCACGGTGCGGCAGCTTGTCGTCCCGACGCAGATCACGCGCCTGCCTTCAGCATGTGTCCTGTTTACAATGTCGGCCGTTTCCCTGCTCACCTGGTACCATTCGGTATGCATCCTGTGCTCCCGCACATCGTCCACCTTGACGGGTCTGAACGTGCCAAGCCCCACATGGAGAGTGACATAAGCCAGATTCACGCCCTTGTTTCGGATCTCCTCCAGAAGTTCGCGGTCAAAATGCAGTCCGGCCGTCGGCGCCGCTGCGCTGCCGTCAAATTTTGCATAGACCGTATTGTACATTTCGGGGTGTTCCAGTTTGTGCGTGATATATGGCGGCACCGGCATTTCGCCGAGTCTGTCCAGCACTTCTTCAAAGATCCCGTCAAAATGGAATCTGACCAGCCGGTTGCCGTCTTCCAGCACGTCCATGATCTCCGCAGTCAGTTCTCCGTTTCCGAAAATCACTTCGGCACCGGGCCGCAGCTTTTTTCCGGGCCGCACGAGCGTTTCCCAGATGCCGTCACTTTTACGGCGCAGAAGCAGGATCTCTACTGCTGCCCCGGTGTCCTTTTTGGTTCCGAGCAGCCTTGCAGGGATCACTTTCGTATTGTTGAGCACGAGCGTTTCACCGGGCTGCAGATATTCAATGATGTCGCGGAATGTGCGGTGCTCCAGCGCACCCGTATTGCGGTCCATGACCATGAGCCGCGCTGACGGTCGGTCTTCCAGCGGGTCCTGTGCGATCAATTCCTTCGGCAGGTCATAGTAATAGTCGGATGTACTTAAGCCGAGCGGGACATTGCTGTCCCGCCCGGGCTTCTCGGCTGTATTATTCATTTCGATACTGTCCGCATTGCTTTCGTTCATGTTTTGTCCCCGTTCACTGGTTGCGCAGCGAGCAGTTCTCAAGGAAGGTCCTGTAGGCACGGTATGCCTCGTAGATATCCGCCTTGCTCGTGGCTTCGAAGGGTGCGTGCATGTTGAGCACAGGAACACCGCTGTCTATGACATTCATTCCGTAGCGTGCCAGGATATAGGCGATGGTACCGCCGCCGCCGACGTCTACTTTGCCCAGTTCGGAAGTCTGCGTACGTATATCCGCGCTGCCGAAAATGGAGCGCAGATGTGCGATATATTCGGCATTTGCGTCGTTGCTTCCTGATTTTCCGCGTGCACCCGTAAATTTGTTGAAGGCCAGTCCTCTTCCTAGAAACGCGGTATTCTTTTCTTCAAAACACGATGCATAATTCGGATCGTAGGCCGAAGTGACATCGGAGGAAAGCATACATGAGTTTGCCAGGCATCTGCGAAGGGCAAGTTCATTGTATTCTCCGCAGAGATTCATGACCTCTGCCAGAGCATTTTCAAAGAAATGGGAATGCATGCCGGTCGCTCCGACGGAACCGATCTCCTCCTTGTCCACAAGCAGGCAGACGGCAGTGCGCTCAAAACCGGCGGAGTTCCCGGCTTTGTTCTGCGTATCCAGAATGGCGCGCAGAGAAGGATATGCGCAGACACGGTCATCCTGCCCGTAGCCCAGGATCATGCTGCGGTCAAAGCCTGCATCGCGGGCCCTGCCAGCCGGTACGACTTCCAGTTCGGCGGATTCAAAGTCCTCTTCTTCAATGCCGTAGTCTTCCTTCAGGATATGCAGTACAGCCTTGCTGACGGCGTCTTTTTCCGGCGCCTTGACATCCTTGCTTCCTGCTTTGGAACGTGAGTTTATGATCAGCGGCTTGTTTCCGACAACAATATCGAGTGCTTCACCCTCGATCACTTCGGATGCTTTCTTGTCCATCTGGTCCTTTGCAAGATGGATCAGCAGATCGGAAACGAAGAAGACCGGATCATCCTGGTCTTCCCCGACGTTCAGGATGACCGTTGTACCGTCTTTCTTCACCACTACGCCGTGCAGTGCCAGCGGCAGTGCAACGAACTGGTACTTTTTGATGCCGCCGTAATAGTGCGTTTCCATTTCGGCAAATCCGCCTTTTTCGTAAAGGGGATTCTGCTTGATATCCATGCGGGGGGAATCGATGTGGGCGCCCAGGATATTCAGACCGTCCTCAAAAGGAAGGCTGCCGATCCTGAAAAGAACGGCGGATTTATTCATCCAGACGCTGTAGACTTTATCGCCCTTTTTCAGTTTTTTCTTCTGCTCGATCGCTCTGCCGAGCTCGATGAAGCCGTTTTTTTCAGCTTCGTTTACAACGAGATCCGTGCACTCGCGTTCTGTTTTGCCTTCACTGATAAAGTTCTTGTAGGCTTCGCAGAACTCACTGCATTCTTTCTGCATGGTAAGGTCATAAGTAGACCAGGCATTGATTCTTTCCATTTGATTTCCTCCTGTTATCAGTTTGATCAGCTCCGCAGTTCGATCCCGAGTCCCTCGAGACCATTCAGTATTTTCTTCATGGCTGCGCCCACTTCTTCGTCAAGCAGCGTTTTGGTCCTGTCGCGGAAGGTGAGTGTGTAGGCCATTGATTTTGTGCCGGCCTTGATCTGCGCACCCTCATAGATGTCGAACAGACGGAAGGACTCCAGGATCTTACCGCCGCGCTGCGAAATGATGTTTTCTATTTCACCTGCGCTGACACCCGTAGGAACGACCATGCTGATGTCACGTGACACGGCCGGGAATTTGGCAAGGCCTTCATAATGCTTTTCAAAACTTACGAGCGGAAGCAGCGCCGTCATGTCTACTGCGGCGATCGTTACACGTTCTTCAATATCGTAGGCAGCAGCTGCATCCGGATGCAGTTCCCCGATATAGCCGTAGTTTTTGCCTTCGAAGAGGATCTCCGCCTGTCTGCCGGGATGCAGATAGGGACGCAGTGCGCCGGCAGTTCCGGGTGTGAAGGTCACGCGGTTCTTTCCCCGGCGGATCTCCTGTTCCCTGGTGATGCCCAGCTTCATAAAAAGATCTTCCACTACACCTTTCAGATCAAAGAAGTCTCCTTCACCGTACATTCCCAGCGTGAGCATCTCGCGCTCATCCGCATAGTCCGTAATGGGCAGGTCTCCCTTGGCAAGATAGATGCCTGTCAGTTCATACAGGCGCACATCCTTGCTGCGGCGGTTGTAGTTCACGGAAAGGCTCGTCAGAATGCCGTTCAGCGGCATCGTGCGCATGATGGAGAAATCTTCGCCGAGGGGATTGGATATCCGGATCGCTTTTCTCTCCGGTGCGTCGGCTGGCAGCAGCAGTTTGTCGAACACTTTGGGACTTTCGAAGGAGTACGTCATCGCTTCACTGAAGCCGCTGTGTTCGGAAACGTCTCTTGCAATTTCATCCACACGCAGTTTCAGGGAAAGTCCGCCGATCGTTGCGGCGCTCTGCGGCAGTGTGGACGGCACATTGTCATAGCCCGTGAAGCGCGCCACTTCCTCCGCGATGTCGCACATGGCTTTGAGATCCTGCCGGAAGGAGGGAACGACAACTTCTCCGGAAGCCTCATCGAAGCCGACTTCCTCCTGTTTCAGGACGGTGATCATCGTCTCCCGGGAAATGGAGGTGCCGAGGTAAGCATTTATTTTGTCAGGTTCCAGCTTGATGCGGCGCAGCGCGGGGATGGGCTGGCATACGTCAACGACGCCGGCTGCAGGCGTTCCGCAGCCGAGCTCTGCCATCAGGCTGCAGGCGCGTTCGATCGCCGCCTCCGCATTGACAGGGTCGAGTCCTTTGGAAAAGATATTGGAGGCATCGGTCTGCAGGCCGATGCGTTTGGACGCCTTACGGATGTTGGTGCCGTCAAAGGTGGCTGCTTCAAAGAGCACCGTCTTTACATCCGGCGTGATCATGGAGTTTTCGCCGCCCATGATGCCGGCAATGCCGATCTCCTTCTTCGCGTCGCAGATCATCAGCGTATCATGATCGACTTTTCTTTCCTGTCCGTCCAGTGTGCGGAAAACATCTCCGTCGGACGCCCTGCGGACGATGATACGGCTGCCCTCGACAGTGTCGAGATCGTAGGCATGCATGGGCTGTCCGTATTCCAGCATAACGTAATTTGTGATATCGACGAGGTTATTGATGGGACGGATACCGCTGTTGCGAAGTCTGCGCTGCATCCACTCCGGTGAAGGAGCGATCTTTACATCCGTACATACCCGTGCACAGTAACGCCTGCAGAGATCGGGAGCCTGCACTTCCACCCGGATGAGGTCTGCGGTTTTCTGCTGTCCTTCCGTGAAACGAACGAAAGGAGCCTTGAAAGCGCAGCCGAATGTGGCGGAAGCTTCGCGGGCGATGCCAAGTATACTGTAGCAGTCCACACGGTTGTTGGTGATCTCATATTCGAAGACGGAATCGCGCAGACCGAGTACTTCCACCGCATCCATACCGGGCTTCAGAGAAGGATCCTGAAAGACATAGACACCGTTTTCCGGTGCGTCCGGGAAAGCGTTGCGGTCGCTGCCGAGTTCCTCAATGCCGCACATCATGCCGTAGGATTCCACGCCGCGCAGTTTTCCCGCTTTGATCTCGATGCCGTTCTCCGGCATAGGCCCGGCATCGTGCACGGAACCGGCTACACAGCCGCCGTCGAGTACCACAGGAACGAGATCCCCCTTCTTCAGGTTCTGGGCTCCTGTCACGATCTGGAGGGCTTCACTGCCTGTATCCACGCTGCATACCCACAGATGGTCGGAATCCGGATGCTTTTCCATCTCCAGTATGCGGCCGGTCACGATATTACGAAGATTTTTGTCAAGCCGCTTCCAGCCTTCGACCTTCGTGCCGGAAAGCGTCATCCTGTCATAGTATTCCTGGTCGGTACATTTCAGATCGGGTACGTAAGCCCTGAGCCATTCCATCGATGTAACCATTTGTATTCTCCTGTTTTAAATTTGTGCCATGTATCCGGTTTCGCGAAGATCAGAACTGTTCGAGGAAACGGATGTCATTTTCATAGATAAGACGCATGTCATCAATGCCGTATTTGAGCAGCGCGATGCGTTCCAGTCCGACGCCGAATGCAAAGCCGGTATACTCGTCCGGATCGATCCCGCTCATTTCAAGCACATGCGGATGTACCATGCCGCAGCCAAGGATCTCGATCCAGCCTTCCCCTTTGCAGAAGGAGCAGCCCTTGCCGCCGCATTTGAAGCAGCTTACATCCATTTCGGCGCTGGGTTCGGTGAACGGGAAATGATGCGGACGGAACCGGACTTTAGTTTCCGGCCCGAACAGCTGACGCGAAAATTCCGCCAGGGTACCCTTCAGATCTGCAAAGGTGATGCCCTTATCGACGACCAGTCCTTCCACCTGATGGAAAACCGGACTGTGCGTGGCGTCCACTTCATCCGCGCGGTAGACACGTCCGGGCGAGATCATGCGGATCGGGATGCGTCCCTTCTCCATTTCATGGATCTGAGTGGAGGAAGTCTGCGTGCGCAGCAGCATGTCGGCATTGATATAAAAGGTGTCCTGTTCGTCCTTGGCCGGATGGTTGGCAGGAATGTTCAGAGCTTCAAAATTGTAGTAGTCTTTTTCGATTTCCGGGCCTTCCACCACTTCGTATCCCATGCCGATGAAGATGCGTTCCATTTCGCGCAGGGCGATCGTGCAGGGATGACTGTGGCCGCCTGTGTGATGTTTTGCGGGAAGCGTAACATCGATCTGTTCGACGGCGAGACGGGCAGCCTGCTCCTTCTTCTGCGCGTTGTCCTGTGCATCGGCCAGCGCCTTCTCTATTTCGCCGCGGACATCGTTGATCTTCTGTCCAGCAGCCGGCCTGTCTTCCGGGGCCACATCGCGAAGTCCCTTGAGCAATGCGGTCAGGGAACCTTTCTTGCCCAGGACATTGACACGGATGTCGTTGAGTGACTCCGGCGTTTCCGCCGCGGCAATAGCGCTGAGCGCTTCTTCCTTGATCAGTTTCAGCTGTTCGTCCATTTCTTTTGTTCCTTTCTGTTCTGCTGCAGCCTGCCTTCAACAAACAAATCCCCGCATCATGCCTCCATGATGCGGGGACGAAATTTTCGGAGCGGCTATGTCATGATTCTGGTTCTTTAAACCCGGGGTGCCGCCTCCTGCTTTTGACTCCTAGCTATCGCCAGGTGGGTCATCGCAGCCTGAGCTTTTGTCTTCCTCTGCCATAGCCTTTCGGCCGAAGGCGTGACAGCAGCTGAGGCGATATGGATATCCCGTTTAAAGTATTTGTAGGTTCAAAACTACAGAAGTTTACCGGACATCCCAGGCAACTTCATTATATGCGACCGGTTTCCGGTAAGCAAGGGGATACGGGAGTTTCCTCCCGGTGCTTATACCACTTTTTCGAAATCGGCCTTGGGATGCTTGCAGATCGGGCAGACAAAATCGGCCGGAATATCCTCGAAATGCGTGCCGGGCGCTATGCCGTGCGACGGGTCTCCCTTGGTCTCGTTGTATTCCCATCCGCAGATGCGGCAGCGCCAGATGACATCGCCGTTCTTCGGTGCGGCACCCTGCGGCTTCGGCTTGATGTTGCTCTGGTAATAGGTATAGGTGGTGCTTGCCACGCCGCTCAGGATATCGAGGTCTGTCACATCGGCGATAAACAGCGTGTGTGTGCCGAGATCTACGGTCTGACTGGTCCTGGCGGAAATGAAGGCATTGGTACCTTTGGTGATATAGGTAAGTCCGTTGGCTGATGTCGCAAAATCATTGAAACCCGCAAACTTATCCGTATCGCGGCCGGACTGGAAGCCGAAGCGCTTGAACAGATCGAAGGTGGCATCTTCCGCGATCACGGAGATATTGAATCTGCCGTCTTCCAGCACCATGCCGTGTGTGTAGTCGCTCTTGTTCACCGCGATGGAAATGCGGTTGGGCTCGGCAGTTACCTGCCCTGCCGTGTTGATGATACAGCCGTTGTGCCTGTCTCCGTTTGCGGCAGTCAGTACAAAAAGCCCGTACGTCAGTTTGAACATTGCCTTGCTGTCCATTTTTTTCTGTCTCCTTTCAGATCCGCCTTTTCTGTTTATGCATGTATCGGCGCACACTGCGCTTTGAGCCATTTTCTGACCGCAGGTTCCACAAGAGCGGACACATTTTCATACACAGCCCTGTGATACTCGTTCAGCCATTTCAGTTCGGTGTCGTTCAGATACCGGGGATCCAGGAGATCCCTGTCCAAAGGCGCGAAGGTGAGCGGGTCAAAACAGAGGAAAGTGCCGTCCGATGTCCTGCCCTTCTCTCTGGCCATCAGGATCGTTTCGATCCGGATCCCGAACCTGCCGTCCTTGTAGACGCCGGGTTCATCGGACACGATCATACCGGGCACGATCGCTGTTTCGTCGGCGCCTTTTGAATTGCGCCAGCGGATGTTCTGCGGCCCTTCGTGCACGTTGAGCACATAACCGATGCCGTGCCCTGTGCCGCACTTGTAATCACTGCCGATATTCCAGAGCGGTTCGCGTGCCAGAATATCCAGGTTCCGTCCCGTGCAGCCCTGCATCCAGACTGCGTTGAGCAGTGCCAGATTGCCGGCTGCGGTAAGTGTATAGGCTTTCTTCATTTCCGCGGTGACAGGTCCCAGTGCAGTCGTCCTCGTCACGTCCGTCGTACCGCGCAGGTATGTTCCTCCGGAATCCACGAGCAGCATGCCTTTTCTCTTCAGCTTTGCGCAGGCACCTTCCGCAGGTTCATAGTGCATCATGGCTGCGTTTGGCCCCGTAGCCGCGATCGTGGGGAAGGAAAGCTCGATAAAATCGCTGATCTCCGCGCGCATGGCATCTATTTTCTTTGCCGCATCGAGTTCCGTGAGCTCCGCGATGTCGGCTTCCTGAGAGATCCAGTACAGGAAACGGCAGACTACGGCAGAATCCTCTTTGTAGATCTCCCGGATGTTCTTCTGTTCCACCGGATTTTTGACGGCTTTCATAAGCTCGATCGGACTGTCTGCCTCGACCAGGCGCATTGTGATGCCGTCGGCTGCTTTCCCGGCGGCTTTCTTCATGCCTTCCTGCATCGCAAGACAGATCCCGTAACTGACAGAGCTGGGATCGTACATCACAGAGCCTTTGTAATCGTACCCCGCAAGGAACGGGAGAAACCCGTCATAGGGATGCAGTGCTATCCCGCGTTTCAGGCAATACGAACGGACTTTTGCCGTAAGTTCCGCTTCCTGTACGAAGAAATGCTGTTCGGTATCGGAAAAGAAGCCGTACGAAAGTGCCACCGGGCAGCACTCGACGTCATCTCCGCGCATGTTCGTAAGCCACATGAGATCGTCCAGTTTGGACGAAACATAGTATTTTGCCCCGGCCTGCTGCATTTTAGCGCGGAGTTCCCCGATTTTCTCTGCAAAGCCTGCCCCGGCCTGCCGGTCGGTCAGCAGGTAGATTTTGTGACAGGGCAGCGGCGGACGGTCTTTCCATACCGCGTTGCCCAGATCCTTTTCCGTACTGAGGCGGATCTGCTTTGCAGCCAGCATGCTTTCAAGCTTTGCGCCGTCCTGCCGGCTCACGCATCTCCCGTCGAAGCCGAGGGTCGTGTTTTCCGGCATGGTATCCCGAAGATAGGACAAAACATCCGGCACGCCGGGCTCGCCCATTTTGAAAAGGGCGACACCGGCACCGGCCATTTCCCCTTCCGCCTGGATCCAGTATCTGCCGTCGGTCCAGAGACCGGCGCCGTCCTGTACTCTTCCGTCCCGGCCGGCTGCGCTGACGACGAGCGTGCCGTTCGTTCCCGAAAAGCCGCAGAAAAACTCACGTTCCTTGAAATAGTCCGCCGAGTACTCGGAATCGTGAAAGTCCGTGGTGGGGATCATGTAGAAATCCACGCCGGCCTTCCGCATTTCCGTGCGCAGGGCTGCAAGCCTTTGCGCGTTGATGTTTTCCTCATTCATTCTGTTTTGCCTTCTTTCCTGTTCTCCATCGGGATATACTCCCGTTCTCTGGCGACTGTGCGGTACGCGGGGCGGATGATCTTGCTGTTGTTCGCAAGCTCTTCCATGCGGTGCGCGCTCCAGCCGACGATCCTGGCCATTGCAAAGATCGGGGTGAAAAGTTCGCACGGAAGCCCCAGCATTTTATAGACAAGACCCGAGTAAAAGTCCACATTCACGGATACGCCTTTGTACATTTTCCGCTCTTCCGCAATGATCTGCGGCGCCAGTCTTTCGACCCTGGCGTACAGCTCGTATTCGCGGTGGTCGTTTTTGGCAACCGAAAGCCTCTCGACGTATGACTTCAGGATCTCGGCGCGGGGATCCGATTTCGAGTAAACAGCATGTCCCACACCGTATATGAGGCCGGCACGGTCGAAAGCTTCGCCCTTCAGGAGTTTTCGCAGGTAATCCGCGATCTCGTCTTCATCGCTCCAGTCCTGCAGCTTCTCTTCCATGTCCGCGAACATGCCGATCACCTTAACATTGGCGCCGCCGTGGCGTGGACCCTTCAGCGAGCCCAGCGCCGCCGCCATTACGGAATAGGTATCCGTCATGGTGGAGGAGACGACGTGCGTCGTAAAGGTGGAATTGTTGCCGCCGCCGTGGTCCATGTGAAGCACGAGGCACACATCGAGGACGCGCGCTTCCAGTTCTGTATAAGAACCGTCTGCCCGCAGGATGTGGAGCATGTTTTCCGCGAGCGTCCCGGTGCTCATGGGCTTGTGGATGTACAGGCTGTTTCCGTCGTTGTAATAGCTGCTCGCCTGATATCCGTAGATGGCCAGCATCGGGAACAGGCTGATCAGCTGCAGGCACTGCCGCAGTACGTTGGGCATCGAAACATCGTCCGGTGAGTCATCGTAGGGATACAGCGTCAGCACGCTCCTCGACAGAATATTCATCATATCCCTGCCGGGTGCCTTCATGATGACATCCCGTACGAAGTTTTTCGGAAGACTCCGGTAAAAGATCAGTACATCGGAAAACTCCTTCAGCTCGCTCTCGTTCGGAAGTTCTCCGAAAAGCAGCAGGTAGGCGATCTCTTCGAAGCCATAACTCTGTCTGGAAGTAAAGCCGCGGATGAGGTCTTCGATCGTATAGCCGCGGTAATACAGGTGGCCGTAATCGGAAACTTCGATCCCGTTTTCTGTTTTTTTGGCACGTACTTCCGATATATTGGAGAGGCCGGCCAGCACGCCTTTCCCGTTCAGGTCACGCAGGCCCCGCTTTACGTCATATTTTGCATAAAGTTCCGGATCGATACGGTCCGCGGCGTCGATGATCTGCGCGCGTCCGGTGATATAGGGCGTGATCTCTGAGTATCTGTTGATTTTTGTCACAGGCACTTACCTCCTTTTCGCTGTGCGGTCAGCTGCGCTTTCCGGCGCAAAACCGCTTTTCCGCCGTATGGATCGAGCGGATATAGAAAATGATATACAAAACATAGATCCCGATAAGCAGGATCTCAAACCAGATTTCCTTCATCATCGAAGGCAGCAGATAGCCCATGCCCCCGAAAAGGAGTGTGACCAGCGCAAGGCCGAGCACGCGCGGAAACATGTAGGCGGTAAAACCGTCCGTATCCTTTACCGAAGCTGCTTCGGCGGCCGGGGAAAGCATGACGCCCGGCGTGATCCTGTGCTTTACTTTCAGAAGGATAGCCGCATACAGTACGTAGGCACCTGCGATCAGCAGGAAAATGCTGAAAAAGTCCATTGACATGTGAGATCCTCCCTGTCAGATCCTGAGAAAACGCCGTACTTCCGCTTCCATACCGTCCCGGCTGCAGATCGTCGTATGCCGTACTTCTGCATCCTTCAGACAGCGCACAGCCTCCGGTACCGGTACGTTTGCGAGCGCAGAAAGCCTGTCCGCCAGTTCCAGGTCGGGCAGGTCGGCCGGCTGACGCAGCGCGCGCATCACACTGCCGCCGAACTTGAAGGGACTGGCTGTGGAGGCGATGAGGGTCGCCCTCGTGTCTCCGGTGCCGGCCCTGTAGCAGCCGTAGACGTGTCTTGCGACAGCTGTATGGGGATCGATGACATACCCGGTGTCTTCATACAGCGTGCGGATCGCTTCGGCAGTATCGTCTTCCGATGCAAAACCGCCGTAAAAACAGCCGAGTCGGCCGCGCAGTTCATCGCTCACCGAATAAACGCCTTCTTTGGAAAGTCTGGCCATGCAGGAGGCGACGGTCTTCTCACGCGCTGCTGCATCTGTGTCGATCCCGTCAGCGGGATCAGCGGCGGCCGCATAGAGCAGCCGTTCCAGGTTGCTTGACACCAGGATGTCCATGGACGGGGAAGAAGTAAGGATAAAAGGCCGCCTGCGGTCATAGTTCCCGGTGCCGAAGAAATCAAACAGTACTTTGTTGGCATTTGAGGCGCAGATCAGCTTATGTACCGGAAGTCCGGCCTGCTTTGCATAATAGGCTGCCAGGATATTGCCGAAATTGCCGGTGGGAACGGTAATGTTGATCTCCTCCCCTGCTTTTATGCGTCCTTCCTTCACAAGTCTGCTGTAGGCAAAAACATAGTAGGCCATCTGCGGAACGAGGCGACCGATATTGATCGAATTGGCGCTGGAAAAGCGGCAGCCGTGCGCATCAAGTTCTGCGCGGATCCGTTCGTCTGTGAATATTTTCTTGACACCGCTCTGGGCATCGTCAAAATTTCCGTCAATACCGATCACGCAGGTATTGGCGCCCTTCTGTGTGACCATCTGACGTTTCTGGATCGCCGAGACACCGTCCTTTGGATAAAACACGATGATCTTTGTGCCGGGAACATCGGCAAATCCTGCGAGTGCGGCCTTTCCGGTATCGCCGCTCGTGGCAGTGAGTATCACGATCTCCCGATCGTCGCGGTTTTTTCGGGCTGCCGTGATCATCAGATGCGGAAGGATGGAAAGAGCCATATCCTTGAAGGCGATCGTAGGGCCGTGGAAAAGTTCGATGTAATATGCACCGTCCGCTTCGGCGAGCGGTACGATGTCCGGAGTGTCAAATTTATCGTCATAGGCACTGTCCACGCATTTTTTGAGCTCTTCCGCCTTATAGTCCGGCAGCATGGGGCCCATGACTTCGCAGGCGACGCCTCTGTAATCCATTTCGGCAAGTTCTTCAAAACTGCTCTTAAGCGCGGGGACCGCCGTAGGCACATACAGTCCTCCGTCGTCAGCAAGCCCCTTAAGGATAGCCTCTGAAGCGCTGATGGATTCGCCTTCACTGCGCGTACTGTGATATTTCACTTCCATGATGGTTTCCTCACTTTGATTCTTCGTATTTTTTCTGGAGTTCCCGGATCTGCTGCACATTCAGGACCGTTGTATCCGAAGAAAGATTGTTTTCCCTCGTGTTGACTTCTTCCGATGCAGAGGATGCTTCCTCGGTCTGCAGGCGCCTTGCGGCTTCCTCCTCCTGCTTTCTGCGGATTTCTTCCCGTCTCTTTTCGGAAGCCGCGTTGGCTCTCCTGCGGGATTCGATATCCCTGACCTGCCTCTCATGCTGCACAGTTCCGAAAGCTTTCGGCATCGTGTGCGCATCGAGGTACCGGGAAGTCAGGTTCATTGCCAGAAGTGCATACAGTGCTGCGTTCTCGACGGATACCGTAAGTCTGAGAACTGCCGTGAGCGCACCGAAGCCGATACCGTACAGGATCCTGCCGCCGATCGTCACCGGACTCGTCGTGTAATCCTGCGCGCAGATAAACGCTATAAACAGCATGGAGCCGCCCACCGTCTGAACGAAAAGCCAGGCCGGATCCCAGCCGCTGCCGCCGAACAGGATGATCACGATCACAAAACTGAAGATCGCGAAGAACGGGATCACAATACCTGCCGCTCCTGTCACAATGAGAAACAGCGCTGCAAAAAGTATGGCGATGGCACTCCCCGTACCGATGCAGCCTGCCGTGCTGCCTGTCAGCATATCCTGCAGATTTACGCTGTTGCCGTTCATGGCCAGTGTGATCGGCGTCAGCGAAGTAAAGCTGCCGATGGAATAGTTGTCCATCTGTGTACGGAAAGCGATCAGCAGGACCAGTTTCCCGGCAGCCGCCGGATTCAGCCAGTTCCTTCCTATGCCGCCGAACGGCATCTTTACGATCAGGATCGCTACGGCCGCTCCGATCGCCGGAAAGTAATACGGCACGGAAGGCGGCAGCATGAGTCCGAGTATGAATCCTGTAACGGCGGCCGAATAGTCGGGGATCGTGATCTTCCGCCCCGCGATCAGGCAAAAGACAAGTTCACACGCGACGGCTGTGGCCACAGAAATGCCGACCAGTATGGCAGCGCGGATCCCGTAATGCCATATTCCGATGCCGAATGCCGGAAGCAGCGCAGCGATTACGCCTGCCATGAGATTGGCTGTCGAAGCGGAAGTTTTGACAAAAGGTCTGACGTCAGTCATCTTCTGATGTACCTCCGCAGGTAGTCGCCGGCTTTTTCGGGCTGCTCCGTCAGTATCTTTTTCCGCATATCACTGATGGCCAGAGACAGGCCTATCCTCGACGGGCAGGAATAGCTGCAGCAGCCGCAGTCACTGCATTCCAGCCCGTTATGGGCTATAAAGGCATCCACATTGCCGGCCGCCACGTCCTTGTGCAGCTGCACAGGCACCAGATGGTTGGGGCATACAAGCACACATCTGGCACAGCGCGTGCATGCCGTTTCCCGGCGGTCAGAGACTCTGTCTTTGCGAAGAGCCACGACAGCGGAACTCAGTTTTGTGATCGGCACATTCGTATCGGTGATCTTCGTACCCGTCATGGTGCCGCCGTCCAGAAGCAGTGCCGGTCTCTGCCGGAAGCCGCCTGCCCGTTCGATCAGTTCGTTGTAGCTCATACCGATCCTGACACGGAAATTCTGCGGGTGCACAATCGCGTCCCCCGTGACGGTGATCAGTCTCGTGATCAGCGGCTCGTAGACCATTACAGCCTGGTTGACGGCCACAAGCGTATCCACATTGTTGACGATGCAGCCGATGTCGCGCGGCAGCATCATCGCATTAAGCGTACGTCCTGTGAGGGCATAGATGAGCTGGCGCTCCGAGCCGAGCGGAAATTTTGACTGCAGCTTTTTGACATAGATCCTCGTATCGTCCTTCAGCATTTTCCGGAAAAGCCTGTACAGATCCGCTTTTTCTTCGTCCAGTGCAATAATGCCTCTTGCACGGGGAAAAATATGCAGCAGAATACGCAGCCCGTTGATGAGTTTTGCGGGCGTCTCAAGCATTCTGCGGTAATCGGAAGTGAGGTACGGCTCGCATTCCACACAGTTCGCTATGCAGTAGTCGATGCGGTTCCGCTTTTCAATATTGTATTTGATGTGAGTGGGCAGGCCTGCGCCTCCCATTCCCACGACGCCTGCCTCCCAGACTGCCCGGATGATCTCATCCGCAGACATGGAAGAATATCTTCTGGAAGACGGATACTGGATCTCATCGAACCGTCCGTCGTTCTGCACAAGGATGCTCTTCTGTCTCTCCCCGCCTACGACCGCATGCTCTTCGATCGCATAAACAGTCCCGGATACCGACGAATGCAGATTTGCGGACAACTCACTCTCTGCCCGCGCGATCAGCTGGCCTGTCAGAATATGTTCCCCCGGTTCAACGACCGGAACGGCCGGGTCCCCCATGCTCTGCAGCAGGGGATATACCAGCAGCGGTTCCTTGGGGAGAACCGTCCTGATGGGGCGGTATTTAGAAAGGTCCTTCCCGCTATAGGGACGGATGCCGCCGTAAAAAGTCTGTCCTGCCATATAAAGCCTCGGAATGTTGCGCTTTCATATTTGCTCGGCGCTCGCTTTAGTTTATCACAGAAGAGGCAAAATATGTTAAACTATGTCCAAACCTTGCATACGGGGGAATGGATATGCAGATCTTTGAAAAAACACTGCCTGATCAGGCACCCGGGTATCCTCTCGGGAGCATTTCTCCGCTGACGGATCTTCTGTTTTTTGATATTGAAACCACGGGCCTGCGTAAGGAAACAGACATCGTGTATCTTGTCGGTGCCGTTTTTTTTGACCCTGACCAGAACGCATGGATGCTGCGCCAGTGGTTTGCCGAGAATCCCGATGAGGAAAAGCAGCTCCTGGACCGTTTCCTGGGTTTTGCCATGCCTTATGAGGTACTTGTTCATTTTAACGGAGACCGTTTCGATGTACCGTTCCTGGCCCGCAGGGCCCAGGTTCACGACCTCAGCGATCCGCTGTCAGACCGCAGGTCTCTCGACCTTTACAAGGCCGTAGCGCCATGGAAGGACCTGCTCGGACTTGTGGACGGAAAACAGCAGACACTCGAAAAGTTTCTCGGTACCGGACGCATTGAGGAGCGCAGCGGAAAAGACATTGCTGCTGCTTATCAGGAATACCGTTTCACGCACTCCGAGGGGCTCAGGCAGATGATCCTTGCGCACAATGAAGCGGATGTGTGCGGCCTTTTCAAACTGAGTTCCGTCCTTGCCTACAATGACCTTCTGAACAGCTGTTCTTCGGATAGCGGGAAAGGCGTCGATGACAGTAAAAACATCGATGAAGATACGGAGATCGGCCGGATCCTCCCGGGTTCGCTTCCTGTTTTCAAAGCGCAGGCCAACACATATTCGGACTGCGAAGAAAATCCGCGCGAAGAAGTGCTTCTGTTCTTCAGGATCGAACATGAACTGCCGAAGCCTCTCCTAGGCTCCCGCGACGGATGTCTCTTTTCTGCCGAGGGCAGCCGGGGCCTCATCAAAGTTCCTCTTTTCGAGGGAGAACTGAAATATTTCTATGCCGATTACAGAAACTACTGGTACTTCCCGGAGGAGGACGAAGCTCTTCATAAATCCGTTGCTGTTTATGCGGACCGCAGCCATCGCGTACCGGCCGGACCGGAGAACTGCTATACACGGAAGAATTCTTCCTTCCTGCCCCAGTGGAACGGTTTCCGCGAGCCGTTTTATAAGAATTCCTACAGGGACCGTACTCTGTATTTTGAGCTCACCCCGGAGATCAAAAAGGACCGCAGCTTTCTGTCGTCTTATGCAGCTTATGTACTGAAGCACATCGCTGAAAAGTAACATTGCCGGAAAACAGGTTCCGCTGCTTTATGTCAAAGGAATTTGTAAGGTATGTGTAAGCAAAAAACAGCTGCATGCGTTATCGCATGCAGCTGTTTCATTTCGGTTTATTATGTTCTTCAGTCTTTCTTCTCTTCGCCTTCAGCGGCAGCTTCGTCCTGCGCTGCCTTTTCTTCGGCTTTCTTCTCTTCCGCTTTTTCCTCTGCCTTTGCAGCGGCGATCGCCGCGTCGACATCCACGGAAACTACGTCAGAGTCCTCTTCCTGCTCTTTCCTGTGACTTTCTTCGTCATTCAGGAGAGCTTTTACGGAAAGGCTGATCTTGTTGTCAGCTTCGTTGAAATCAACGATCTTTGCCGTGATCTCCTGTCCGTTCTTCAGGACATCCGAAGGCTTGTCGATATGTTCCTTGGCGATCTGCGATACATGGAGCAGTGCATCGATGCCGGGCTCAAGCTCAACAAATGCACCGAAATCCGTCATCCTGGCAACTCTTCCGGTTACGATCTTGCCGATCGCATACTTTTCGGAAGCACCGATCCAGGGATTCTCATCCGGGAACTTCAGGGAAAGGGCGATCTTTGTGCCCTGGATATCCTTGATCAGGACCTTGAGGGGCTGGCCGACTTTGAATACTTTCTTGGGATTCTCAACACGGCCCCAGCTCATTTCGGAAATATGCAGAAGACCGTCAGCACCGCCGAGATCTACGAATGCACCGAAATCGGTGATATTCTTCACTGTGCCTTCGACTACATCGCCCACCTTGATCGTCTCGAAAAGCTTTGCCTGCATCTCGGCATGTTTTGCCATCAGCAGCTGCTTGCGGTCGCCGATATACCTTCTCCTGCGGGGATTGTATTCGGTAATGACAAAATTGATCTCCTGATCCAGATACTTGGAAAGGTCTCTTTCATAGGAATCAGAAACCAGGGAAGCCGGAATGAATACGCGTACATCCTCAACATTGACACTGAGTCCGCCGCTGAGTACCTGTGTGACCTTGGCCGTCAGCACTTCCTTGTTGTTGTAGGCATCTTCGATGCGCTTGTTTCCGCGTTCCGCTGCCAGTCTCTTATAAGTGAGCAGCACCTGGCCTTCCGTATCGCTGACCTTCATGACCTTGACTTCCAGCGTGTCTCCCACATGAAGGACAGTCGTAAGATCCAGACTGTTGTCATTGCTGTATTCGTTACGAGTCAGAACACCGTCGGCCTTGTAATTGATGTTCAGGATCGCCTCTGCCGGCTTTACATCGATTACCTTGCCTTCGACTACCTCCCCTGTGTGGATTGGCTTGAACGATGCATTGAGCATCTGTTCAAAATTTTCTTCCTGCTGTTCCGACATTCTTCAGAACCTCCTCGATAATATTCTTTGGGGTGGAAGCCCCTGCAGTGATCCCTACCACCTTTTCATTTCCGGTCAGAGGCAGCGGCAGATCATTCTGCGTTTGTATGAAATAGGTTTTCGGACATTCCTTTCTGCAGATCTCAAACAGTTTTGCAGAATTGGAACTTGTACTTCCGCCTATTACTATCATCGCATCAGCCATTGAAGCAATCTCGCGGGCTTCTTTCTGCCGTTCGCGCGTGGCTCCGCAGATAGTATTCATAGCAGAAACATTGTAATCGCTATCCTTCAAAATAGCAACTAAATCCGCAAATTTGTCAGCATTGAAGGTCGTTTGCGAGACCACGCATACCTTTTTCCCCTTCTCGGGAATAAAGGAGCGGGCCTGTTCGGTCGTTTCGATGACGGTGACCGGAGTGTGCGACCATCCCATGGTTCCCTCTACTTCCGGGTGTCCGGCATTCCCGATGATCACGATCTGGCTGCCTTTTGCGCTCTCTTCTTCCACGATATCATGTATACGTTTTACAAACGGGCAGGTGGTATCCACACACTTCAGACCGCTCTTCCGTATGGTCTCGTAAAGCTCTCTTGTCACACCGTGGGAGCGGATAATGAGTGTGCCCGCGTGCAGTTTTGCGATATCTTCAGGTGTGTCGATCACATGCACACCGCGGCTTTCCAGGTCGGCAACAACCGTTTCGTTGTGGATGATCGGTCCATAGGTATAGATCGGTCCGCCGCTGCTGATCTCCTGGTATACCGTGTCTACTGCCCTCTGCACGCCGAAGCAGAACCCGGCAGTCTTCGCCAGTATTATCTCCATGCTTGGCTCCTGTCTCCGTTATCTGGCTGTAAGGCCCGCAATTTCAAGTATCTTTGCGGTCACTTCTTCAATCGTCATATCCGAGGTGTCCAGAAGCACGGCATCCTCTGCCTGCTTCAGAGGAGAGATCTCTCTTGTCTTATCCCTTTCATCCCGCTCCCGGATGTCTGCAGCGATTTTTTGCATGTCTGCGCTTTGTCCCTTTTGCTCCAGCTCCAGACAGCGTCTCTTTGCCCGCACATCGGCATCGGCCGTCATGAAGATCTTACATTCCGCATGCGGCAGGACAACTGTGCCGATATCGCGGCCATCCATCACGACATCTTCGGAAGCAGCCAGTTTCTGCTGCAACTCCACCAGTTTCTCGCGTACTTTCCTGTTGGTGCTGCACCTGGATGCCATGCTGCCTACCTCTTCCGATCGCAGCAGGCCTGTCACATCGCTGCCGTTCAGGAAAACATGCTGTTCACCGTCCGAATAGCGTATCGTGATGTCTGCACCGCCGCATTGTGCGGAAACTGCCGCATCGTCGTCGGCGGAAACATGGTTCTGCAGTAGATATACCGCCATTGCGCGATACATGGCACCGGTGTCCACGTACACATATCCGAGTGCCCGGGCTACGCGTTTTGCGATCGTACTTTTGCCGGCACCGGCCGGTCCGTCTATTGCAATACTGTGTGCCATACCCTGCCTCCGTAAAATTTATCTGTCCTCTTTATCTGCTCCGCTCTGCCAGACAGCTTGTGCCGGCCAGATGACCGGTCGACCAGGCGATCTGCAGATTGAAGCCTCCCGTGACGGCATCCACATCGATCAGTTCCCCTGCAAAATAGAGGCCCTCGACTTTTCTGGACTCCATTGTGGAGGGATCTATTTCCTTCACACTTATGCCGCCTTTCGTTATAACAGCCTCTTCAAAACCGCGCGTACCTGTGATTGTCATCGGTACGGCTTTGATCAGTTCCGTAAAGGTTCGTATGCTTTGCCGTCCGATCGAACGAACAGGCTGTGTTTTGTCCACGCCGGACAGTTCGGCCATAGTTTCAGCCAGTCTCTCCGGAAAAAGCGGTCTGATCGCATGCAGGAACTGCCTGTCCGGCTGTTCAGCAAACATGCCCGCGATCCGTTCTTCCAGTTCAGTCTGCATGACCGCCGGCTTGAGGTCCAGAAGAAGACGCAGCCCTTCAGGGTGCTCCTTAAAGCTGCAGACAGTGGAAGCAGTCAGGATAAGCGGCCCGCTGATCCCGAAGTGGGTAAAGAGCATTTCTCCGAAACCTTCATACAGAGCTCTTTCCCTGCGGTGTTTCTGAGGTCTTTTGCCTGCCGTGCCTTCCTCTGCGGAACTGCCTTGGCCCTGCATCGGCAGGATACGCACGGCGATGTTCCTGAGTGCGAGTCCCTGCAATCGCATGGGCCACATTTCCTTTACATTGAAGGGAACCAGGGAAGGTGCCGCCGGCGTGACCGTATGTCCGCAGGCTGCGGCTATACCGTATCCGTCTCCCGTAGAGCCGGTCGCAGGATAAGAAAGACCGCCCGTTGCCAGAATGACGGCATCTGCTTCCATTCTGCTGCCGTCCGAAAGTACGACACCCTTCACTCTGTCCTGCAGAATAAGCTCCTTTACCGTACGATGAAAGAGGATCCTGCCTCCGGCCTTCCTGATCGCGGATACAAGCGCCGCGGTTACATCGGATGCGTGATCGGATACCGGAAAAACACGCTGCCCGCGCTCTGTTTTCAGCGGACATCCGTTCTTCTCGAAAAACTGTTTCACTGCTTCATGGTCAAAGCCGTAAATGCTGCTGTAAAGGAATTTGGGATTTGAAACGACATGGTCAAAAAATTCCGCATCGTCACAGTCATTGGTCAGATTGCAGCGTCCCTTCCCGGTAATATAGATCTTTTTACCGGCCTTTTCATTCTTTTCCAGTACGGTCACGTCGCACCCGCGCTGTGCCGCAGCTGCTGCTGCCATCAGGCCTGAAGCACCGGCGCCCACGATGATCACTCTGCGGTTCAATGCATCTCCTCCCTGTCTTGCGTGGTATGCAGGGACTCTGAAAAGTCCGTCAGGCTGTCATCTCCACGAAACTGCAGATCGTCCGGCTGCCAGATCTCATAATTTCTGCGTGCCTCTTCCAGACTGTGCAGCGACTTTGTTATGCGTTCCGGAACTTTTGCGTACAGCGTATCCCGCAGAATGCCGAGCAAAGCGACCGGGGCGGCAAGACTGTCGGAAGCCGGATCACTGGCCTGTGCCAGAAGACTGATCCCGGTATACAGATTCAGGGGGGAATGTCTTCGGTCAGTAATTGAGATCAGTTTGGCATTCCTGTCATTGGCAAATTCCAGCGCTTTGATCGTGCGCAGGGAATACTGCGGAAAACTGATACCGATCATTACATCCCTATCCGAAATGTGCATCATCTTTTCAAAAAGCTCATCGGCGTCTGCCGATGTGAGCAGCACTACGCCGGGAACACAGATATTCAGATAATCGGAAAGAAGTTCAGCAAGCGGCGCACAGCGGTGCAGTCCCATCAGATATACCCTTTCGGCTGAAAGGATCTCTTCGGCTGCTGCATCCAGCGCCATCGCGTCGTTGCTTTCGACGATAGCCTTGATCTTTCTGACATCTTCATCGACTGCAGAAGCAAGGATGCGGTCAGCGTCGCAGCCGCTGTAGCGGTGTGCAATGCTGTTTTCCGGTCTGCTGTTATCCGTCATACAGGCACGCAGTGCCGAGATGCAGCCGCTGTAGCTTCCATAGCCCAGTCCTGCGGCAAAACGCACCACCGTAGGCTCGCTCACGCCTGCGTGTTTTTCCATCTCCGATGCAGTCATGAAAACGGCTTCACGTGCGTGCCGCGTGATGAAGTCGGCCAGTATTTTATTCTTCCGGCTCATGGAATCATAGCGGCTGCGGATCCGTTCCATGATGTCGGCGCTGTCTTCCCGAGCTGTCATTCAGCCTCACCTGATCCGTATACAGCCTCATACGTATAGGGCGTGATCCCGGACACTCTTTGCTGTGTTTCCAGTGCTTCGTTTTCCGGGGTATCCGGATCATCGTACCAGCAGCCGGTATCACTGGAAATGCGGTCGCTGATCTTAAGGAGATACATCGGTACTCTGTATTCCGCATCATTGTAAAGGTACTGGTGTATCCATTTGACATTGGATGCAAGGTCTTTTGGAACGACGCATGCCATTCCGCGTACATAGCCTTCGTACCGCATATCTTCACGCGGCACACCGCTGCTTCCGATGATCGCGTATTCACCATAGTTATTGAGCAGGGAAAGGATCTCCGACCATGACATCGAAGTACTGATCTCCGGAAGCACGCCTGCGGCAACACTGACAAGAGTGCTGAGATTGCCTTCTTTAATCTTGCTCAGTACTTTTTTCATTACAGTACGCTGCCGGTCTGTGCGCTTGTAGTCATTCCCGGAAGTGTGCCTGACACGGCAGTAGGCGGTTGCCTGTATGCCGTTCAGATGCTGCAGACCGGGATGCGTGATCGGATAGTCCGTGATCTTGAGCTGCTGCGACATATAATGCATGTGCTCATTCATTTCGTCGATCTCATCCTGCTGAATATCGACGTCGACGCCGCCTATCGCATTGATCGAATTGATCACGCCCTGAAAGCCGATCGTGATATAATCGGTGATATTCAGGTCCAGATTGGTATTCAGCATGTCGATCGCCTGCTTACCGCCTCCGTAAGCGAATGCGGCATTGGCCTTGTCAAAGGAATTATCGCTGTATCCGGTCTTCAGATAGGTGTCTCTGTAAACAGAAAGCAACTTGATATTCTTGGTTTTGTTGTTTATGGATATGATGGTGATGATGTCGCTGCGGTTATCGCCTTTTTCCAGTTTCTTTTTCCTGGAGTCCACGCCCAGTAGCACAATATTGGTATAAGTAACGGGTATATCAGCTTCATCCGGCTGGCTGACTCCCGCTGCGGCGGAAGTGGCAGCGGATGCGGGAACGGCTGTCGTGCCGGAAACTGCAGCAACGGATGAGGCCCCCTGAGAGGAAGAAACAGCTGCCGTTTCCGTCTGCCCGGCAGTTCCGGCCTCGCTGCTCTTTCCGTCAGCTGAATTCTCTTCTCTGTTGCCGCTGCTTGTGGTAGAGGTCTGGATAAGATCGTTATTTGCGTTGAAAGCACCTACATTCAGGCATATAAAAAACAGAAGGAAGCCTGTTGCCAAAAGGGCGATCAGTGCAACAAGGAGCCTGTGCTGTACTGCAGCAGCGCCCTTTCTTTTTACACGTGTCTTTTTACCGCTGCGCGAAAAAAGCTTAATAGCAGGCGTGATCTTCACCGCCGGCTCTCCTTTTCCTTCGTGCTGTTCAGCTTCATGAACGCCTTTTTCTTCTTCCATTCTGTGTCCTGTTACCATCCGTTCGACAGTTTCTTTGATCAATTTCGTATATTATAATCCGAAACAGCATAAAAAGACATGCATGCTATCTGAAATGAATTTGATCGCATGCATGTTTATTTTAACAGACAAAGTGTGGAATATAAATCATATCCGCTGACCGGCAAAATGTAATTATTTCTTGTCTTTTGACAAAACGGTTCCCTTTTTACGGCCTCTGGGATTTCTCTGATCGACTTCAACAGTTTTCAGATCATAAACGATAGCTTTCTGTTCCGCATTGAATTCACCGATAAGAGTATAGATCGTCTTGTCGTCATCGATCTTAAGATATTTTCCCAAAGCATTGACCACAGCCGGTGTCTTGATGTTGATCGACTGAGGCTTTTCTGCAAGTTCTGCGGCCTTTTTGGCTGCTGCTTCAGGATCCTTGGGTTTTCTTCCGCGGTGGGTTTCCCCATAGACCTTGCAGAAACGTACTGCACCCTCGCAGTCTTTTCTGCATGCCTGGATGGCGGCCTGACTGCTGGCTGTATTGATCATTATACGCACAAAAGACGGCTTTCCGAGCAAATCGGCTGTATCCTTGCTGAAATGAAGTCCGCTCTGTGCAAATACGAGACTCATTTCCGCCTGCTTTTTGACTTTTGTACTCACTACTGAAAAACCCTTTAACCCTGCCATGTCAACCTCCAAAGTAAGAAGTGAAAATTGTACAAAATAAAAATATATCTGTGCAATTAAATCGTTTTTCGATTTAATGTAATTGTAACATACCTACCAATAAAGTAAAATATATTTACATCTAAAAAATATGAAAGTTTCGTGAAAAACCCCTTCTGTTCGTGAACAACTTGAATTTAAACTTTACTTTTTTATTATAGTATATCTTTGTGTGTGAATATTTGTCTGTTTCTCTGATTTGGTTCCTGTTTCTTCGATTATTGCCGTTTTACGCCAAAATTGCACTTTGTATTTTCGCTTTTTATGTGCAAATACAAGCAGAAAATGCATCTTTTAAAATTAAACAGCGGCCATCCCGGTTCGGAATGGCCGCTGTCTGTTTAATTCTTCGTCAGATCAGTCTGTCCTTACCGGTCAGTTCCTGTAGTTTACGATCTGTCCGAAATCCGGTTTCAGTGCAGCTCCACCTACAAGCCCGCCGTCAATATCGGGCATTGAGAACAGCTCGGGTGCAGTCTTTGCATTCACAGAACCACCATACTGAATGCGGATCTTTTCGGCTGTATCCGTATCAAAGATCCCGGCTACAGTCTTGCGGATCGCGCAGCAAACTTCCTGCGCCTGCTCAGAGGTCGCTGTTTTTCCGGTTCCTATAGCCCAGATGGGTTCGTAAGCAATGATCATGGAAGCAGCCTGCTCTTTTGTGACGCCCTGCAGATCTGACTTGATCTGCAGATTGATCCAGTCCAGAGTGACACCTGCCTCGCGCTGCTCCAGCGTTTCACCGCAGCACAGGATCGGAACAAGACCGTGTTCGAAAGCCTTCAGGACCTTCTTGTTCAGGAAAGCATCATCTTCCTTAAAATACTGTCTTCTTTCGGAATGTCCGATGATCACATATTTGCATCCGGCATCCGTCAGCATATTCGGGGAGATCTCTCCTGTAAAGGCGCCTTTTTCCTCGATGTACATGTTCTCGGCACCGACTTCGACTTTGGTGCCCTTTACTGCTTCTACGACAGGCACTATATCGATTGCAGGCACACAGTAGATCACATCCACATCATTGCTTTCGACCAGCGGCTTAAGCGTTTCCACAAGTGCCTTTGCTTCGCTGGGGGTCATATTCATTTTCCAGTTTCCGGCAACTACTTTCCTTCTTGCCATGATATCCTCCATTTTTCCTTTTGATGAATTATTTGTCATCTGCAGCTGCCACACCCGGAAGTTCCTTGCCTTCAAGGAATTCCAGGGATGCACCGCCACCGGTGGAAATATGCGTCATCTTGTCCGCAAAACCGAGCTGGTTGACAGCTGCAGCACTGTCGCCGCCGCCGATAACAGTCGTTGCATCGGTCTCTGCCAGTGCTTTTGCGACAGCGATCGTGCCTTTTGCAAGGATAGGATTTTCAAACACGCCCATGGGGCCGTTCCAGACAACCGTTTTGGCTGTTTTTACCGCATCCGCATACATGGCAGAAGTTCTGGGCCCTATGTCAAGTCCCATCATGTCTGCAGGGATCTTGTCGGAATCCACAACGGAAATATCGATCGGAGCATCGATAGGATCAGGGAAGCTCTTTGCGATCGTAGTGTCTACGGGGAGCAGAAGCGTCTTGCCAAGCTTGGATGCTTTTTCCATCATTTCTTTGCAATAATCGATCTTGGTATCGTCCACAAGGGAGGTGCCGACTTCATATCCCTTTGCCTTAAGGAATGTATAAGCCATGCCGCCGCCGATGATCAGAGTATCGCATTTTTCAAGAAGGTTGGAAATTACATTCAGTTTGTCGGCAACCTTTGCACCGCCGAGGATAGCAACAAAAGGACGCACAGGATTTTCAACAGCATTCCCGAGGAAGTTGATCTCCTTCTGCATCAGATATCCGACTGCGCAGGAGCCGCCCTTTTCGCGGATATATTTCGTAACGCCGGCTACGGAAGCATGCGCACGGTGTGAGGATCCGAATGCATCGCACACATAATCATCCGCCAGATCTGCCAGTTCCTTACTGAAAGCATCGCCGTTCTTGGTCTCTTCTTCGCCGCGGAAGCGGGTGTTCTGGAGAAGTACGACATCTCCGTCCTTCATGGCATTCACTGCTTCTGTTGCAGCAGCTCCGGTCACATTGTAATCCGCTACGAACTTAACTTCTTTGCCCAGTTTCTCGGAAAGGCGTTTCGCAACGGGTGCAAGAGACTCTCCTTCGTTGGGGCCATTCTTTACTTTTCCGAGGTGGCTGCAGAGAATCACCTTGGCGCCGTCTTTGATCAGCTTATTGATCGTGGGAAGAGCCGCAACGATACGGGTGTCATCCGTGATCTCCCCGCCCTTGAGCGGTACGTTGAAATCGCATCTGCAAAGTACTCTCTTGCCGCTGTAATTGACATCATCGACAGATTTCTTGTTCAGACCCATTTTACTATCCTCCGTTTTGTTTTTCCAAAAAGGGCCCGGCCCTCATCAAAAGGCCGGACCCCCGTCAGACAGATTCTTTTGTTTCTTATACAGCCATATTACTGCAGTTCGGAGAAGTACTTGATCGTGCGGACCATCTGGCTGGTATAGCTGTTTTCATTGTCGTACCAGGACACGACCATGACCTGCGTGTTGCCGTCTTCCATAGGGGAGACCATCGTCTGTGTGGCATCGAAGATCGAGCCGTAGGTGCTGCCGATGATATCGGAAGAAACGATCTCGTCAGTGTTGTATGCAAAGGACTCGGTAGCTTCGCTCTTCATCTGTGCATTGATCTGATCCTTTGTTACGATGCCCTTTACGACAGCGATAAGGATCGTGGTGGATCCGGTAGGGGTAGGTACACGCTGAGCTGCGCCGATGAGCTTGCCGTTCAGTTCGGGGATAACAAGGCCGATAGCCTTTGCTGCGCCGGTGCTGTTCGGAACGATATTCAGAGCGCCAGCTCTGGATCTTCTGAGGTCACCCTTTCTCTGCGGTCCGTCGAGGATCATCTGATCTCCGGTGTATGCATGGATGGTATTCATGATACCGGACTGGATGGGAGCAAGATCATTCAGAGCCTTGGCCATGGGAGCCAGGCAGTTCGTGGTGCAGGAAGCAGCGGAAATAACAGTATCCGAAGCCTTCAGGATCTTGTGGTTGACGTTGTAAACGATGGTAGGAAGATCATTGCCTGCGGGTGCAGAAATAACGACCTTGCGGGCGCCGGCATTGATGTGAGCCATTGCCTTCTCTTTGGAGGTATAGAAGCCGGTGCATTCAAGAACGACATCGACCTTCAGGTCTCCCCAGGGAAGTTCAGCCGCATTTGCCTTCTTGTAAATTGTGATCTCCTTGCCGTCAACAGTGATGGAGCCTTCGCTGTCGCCTTCGCCCTCTTTATAGCTGACCGTGTCAGCAAGAGCATATTTGCCCTGGGATGAATCATATTTTAACAAGTGAGCAAGCATCTTCGGGGAAGTAAGATCGTTGATTGCAACGACTTCATATCCCGGAGCATTGAACATCTGTCTGAAAGCCAGACGACCGATACGGCCAAAACCATTAATTGCTACTCTTACTGCCATTTTCGTATCCTCCTGAGTTGATGTAATAGTGTATAACAACAATTTGACAAGATCCTGATAAAACATTGTCAAACTTTTGTCAGCACTTTTATAATAGTAAATCCAGAGGCAAAATTCAAGGGCAAGTGCTAATTTATTAGGTTTCCCATTGCCGAAACATGCACATCATTTTACAATACGTGCATGAACCGTAAGTATTTTGCGGCTAAAGGAGCAGGTAATGCCTATTCGCAGCGACTGTCATATGCATTCTTTACATTCCGGCGATTCTCATGCATCCATGGAGGAACAGATCCGATCCGCGGAATCCAGAGGACTGGAATCTCTGTGTTTCACCGAACATTATGATATGGATTTTCCTTATGACCGGAATCCGGAGATCAGCAAAGACCGCTACGGAATGTTCGAACTGGATATGGAAGCCTATCGCAGCGATTTTCTGAAGCAGAAGGAAGCGCTCGCAAAACAGCAAAGCAGAAATGTACCTCCCTTTGAGATCCGGTTCGGGATCGAACTCGGTCTGCTCCCCGGCCTTAACGTGCGTTATCATTCTTTTCTGGAAGAAAATCCCGATCTGGATTTTGTGATCGGTTCCACGCATCTGTGCGGAAGCACGGATCCCTTTTATCCCCGCTTTTACGAAGGGCGCACGGAGGAAGAAGCTTACCGTGAATACTTTTCCTTTGCGCTCTCCTGCATCCGCAGCTGTGACTGTTTCGATTCATACGGGCATCTGGATTATGTCGTCCGTTATGGTCCGCACAAAGACCGTGATTATTCCTACGAAAAATACAGTGATCTGATCGACCCTATGCTGTCGGTCCTCATCGACCGCGGCAAAGCTCTGGAACTGAACACCGCACCGTTCGGAAAAGGCTGCCGGGAACAGAATCCTTCCGCCTCCATCCTCCGCCGGTACAGACAGCTCGGAGGTGAAATGGTCACGGTAGGCGCTGACGCGCATGTGCCGGAAAATGTGGCACTGCGTTTTGATACGGCGGCTGAGGTGCTTTCCGCCTGCGGTTTCCGCTATTATACTGTTTTCCGTGAACGCCGGCCTGTATTCTGCCGCCTTTGAGATCCGATCAAAGCTGATGCCGTACGACGCTGTACTCATCGCCGCCGCGGAAGAACGGGCAGGCTGAAGACCTCGTTGTCATGAAGCGGTAGGCTTCGTCTTCATCCATCTCCGCACTGCAGCTGTATGAACCGTCATCCTCATCATACTGATAGTATGCGCACTGGTCACAGTCGGTAACCTTCGGTTTCCTGACATTTCCGTTTCCGGTCTGAACCATCGTCCTGCCTCCTGCATGCAAGCTGACATTTTACCCGTCGGCGTTTCACTCGTTGTTTTTTCCGGGGTCCTGCTGTTCTGAAGTCACCTCAGGTGCAGCCTGCGCCTGAAGATCAGCTTCTTCCTCCGGAACGGTCTCTTCCTCCAGGACTGTTTCTCCCTCCGGAACTGCTTCTTCCTTTGAAACTGCCTCTTCCGGTGCCTGTTCTTCAGCAGCCGCCGGCACTTCCGGCACATTTTCATCTGCTGCTGTCTGTACTTCCGGTACTGTTTCCTCCGGTGCAGCGGAAACATTTATCGGAGCCGACGGCTCCTCAGCGGCCGCTGCTGCAGTTTCCCTGAGATCCTGTGCGCCGACCGAAGCTGTATCCGCTGCTGTCTGTACTCCCGGCACGGCCTGCGCAGAGCCCTGTTCATAAGCAATTTCACAGGGATATTTGATTCCCCATTCCGAGCGGATGGAATCCATAAGCTTCAGAATATACAGCGTCTGTGCATGCGGCATATCCGCACTCTCGAGCCAGCCGCTCTTGATCGCCTTCACGCAGGCCTGCACTTCATATTCATAGCCGGTTTTCTGTTTCGGACGTTTGTAAAAACCGATCTGTCTGTATGCGGTATCATAAACAGTCAGGCTTTCGAAGTTGTTAATGTTGTCAATGACCATGAAACCCTTTGTGCCGTAGATGACTCCGCGTCTGTCGCTGATGCCGATCATCGACGCATTCAGAACAGCCATTCTGCCGTCGCGGTACTTGATCGTAATGCTCTCCTGCTCGTCCAGGCCCTTATCCGAATAGGTGCAGACAGGCTCGATCTTCAGGATATCTTCGCCGAACATCATGGCTGCAAAATTCAAAACATAAACGCCGACATCAAGCAGGGCGCCTCCGCCCAGCTCCGGGTCATTCATGCGGGGGATCTGCCTGATGTTGTAGCCGAGGTTGGCGGTCAGCATGACGGCATCGCCGATCACGCGGCTCGCAAGCACCTCACGTATCGTATCCAGCATGGGCATGTAGCGCACCCACATGGCTTCCGTCACAAACACGTTCTTTTCATCCGCCAGATCAAAGATCTCCTGCGCCATCGCTGCATTGACAGTGAAGGATTTTTCACAGAGGACAGGCTTTCCGTAGGAAACCGCCATCTTCATGTTGCCGTAATGCTCGGAATGCGGCGTCGCAATATATACGAGGTCTACTTTTCTGTCCTGCAGCAGTTCCTCATAGCTGCCGTATGCTTTTTTGAACCCGTTTTCCCTGGCGAATTTCTCTGCCCTGCCGATGTCCCTTGACGCCACTGCATAAGAAGTCACCGACGAAACACTTTTCATTGTTTTCGCCATGGTCGCCGCAATATTTCCGGTGCCAAGGATCGCCATATTCAGCTTTCCAAACATAGCCACACCTCCTTCTTACTCAAAGTCAAGGTAAGTCGTTTTAATATATCCGGTCGTGCCGTTATAAGTGACTTTGGTCCATTCATCGCCTTTTTCCGCGACATCCACTTCCGTACCGCCCGCCAGTGTATTCAGCTTGTCGGAATCCGCGCTCGCGGAAGCGCGAAGATTCACGGTGTCATTGGTCTTTGCCTTCACCGAGGATGCTGCACCCGAACTGTCTGTGCCAGCCGCTTCCGTGGAAGTGTCGCCGGCATTTTCCGACGTGGTGTCCGAAGAAGAAGCAGGAGCCGTAAGGTATTGGCTCTTGGAATATCCTTCGGTACCGTTGAAATCGATCTTGCTCCAGTCTCCTTCGGTCCCAAGCAGCTGATAGGAGGAACCGATCGTGAGTTTTCCGATTATTTCCGCATCCTGTGAGGCTGCAGTACGCACATTTGCAGTATCGGCAGCCACAACATAGTTATCGGCGATCGATGTCCCGTCCGAGGTCGAGCCGGAAACAGCCGAAGACCCGGAACTGCTGGCCGAAGCCAGAGCCTCGCCGACCGACACGTCGATCTTGGAGGACAGATCGTTCAGGAAACTGCTCAGTTCGGAATCCGAGGCCACAAGATCGTTGTACTCGGCTGTTACTTTATTGTTCAGGTCAACGACGTCGTCATCGAGGGAAACCTTTTTGATGTAATCCGTATCCGAAGCACTCTGTGTGTTTTCATTGATATACAGGCTGCCGTCCGTGTCCGTGCAGACATACATGGTCTGCATTCCCGGTATCTCCGTACTGTTTCCGGTGAATATCACCTTTGTTACGACAAAACAGATATAAGAACCGTCGACAGGGCCCGGCTTCGTATACACATCTACGCTCGCGTAGGAATCAATATAATCTCCTACGACGCCGATCCGCAGTTTATCGTCGTCGCTGAGTCCCTGCGTGATGCCGGAGATCGTTTCGGTATCGCCGTCGGCAGTCGCATCGAAATATTTTTTGATCAGGGCATCCACATCGCTGTACGCATTCTGTTCAAGGGGCGTCTGCGATGAACCGGAAGAAGCGTCCTCCCCGGACGACGCCGCGCTGCTGCTCTGGGTCCTGTATAAGGAAATGCCTACCAGCACTGTGATGAGTACACAAACGGAAAGCATCACCGGCAGTACGATCCTGCCGTGATCCACTGCCCAGTCCCTGGCATCGTATACAAAATCCAGCAGCCTGTCTCCAAAACTCCTTTTGTGTCTGTGATGATTTTCCATGACTGAACCAGCCTTTTCAGATCTTTTATAATAGAAAATGCACCCGACAGGAATCGAACCTGCATCAAAGGCGTCGGAGGCCTCCGTTCTATCCATTAGACTACGAGTGCATATGCTTGATACATTCAGTTTTTATACGTCGTAATCATAGCATACGCACCCGTACATGTCCAGTTTGCAATCTGTACCGAAGCAGCTTAAGGATGGCTCAGGCACTTCATTTCTCCGCATTGTCTGTCGTAATAGTAAACGGAATCCGTGAGCACTTCCTCCGCGCTCACTTCGGTGCGGTTGATCTCCGAAACCATCTGCTGCAGTTCGGCGCTGTCCCTGTTTCCGTCATCCGGCATGAGGATCACTTCATGGATCGAACTCGGAAGGATATATAGACTGCTCTGCTTTCTATCGGCAAAATTCTTCAGGACATCCGGATAAAGCATACATGCCGCACCGAACATGCTGCGGCTGTTGCTGAGGACATACATGGTCTCTTCCGGCGCCTCACCATCCCTGCCGTTCTGTTTATTGTCCGGCTGTTCATTTTCCTCCGGACCGGCAGTATTGTAGATGTCCATTCCCAGGATTTCCCGAAGGCTCAGTATCCTCGCCGGCATCGTACGTGCGGCATTTCGGAATGCATCCGCGCACAGGGTCTCTGCCGTGATATTCCAGATCTTAAGATGTGAGTTATAGATCAGTATTGTTGCATTGTGCACCTGCGGGTCCTGCAGGACATAGTAAAATACGGCAGCCATATCCTCGATCTTTTCATAGGGGATCTCCTCCAGCAGTCTGCAGTTCTTCTCATAGCCGATCAGTTTTACCGAGAGTCCCGGCTTCACTTTTTCATAGTCCTTCCAGAAATCCAGATCCATTCCGCCTGTTATTCTGCTGCTGCGGGCCTTTTCAAGAAGGGCGGACGCCAGGTGTTCCACCGTCTCTCCCTGCAGAAAATTATCAAAATATTCTTCAGGATAAAAGGTCGGGGCCGGGACCGATCCCTCGAACTTTACGGAAATGGCCTTCTTTGTGATACCGTTGTTTTTCCTGTAATCAAAAAAGCGCAGGCTCTCATTTCCGGCGGCCTGTTCTCTCAGCTCAGCCTCCAGCGCCGCCATGAACAGTTCTTTTTCCATATTATCTTCGCTGCAGCCGCAGCCTGCTTCCTTTACCTTTTTTCCTTTTTTCTGACCGGACATATGTGCTCCTTTCCTTGCGCACAAAAAAAGACAACGGGACATCGCTGTCCCATTGTCTTCGTTCTGCCGCAGAAAAGGCTGTCAGTTCAGGCTCTGGAAAGATATTCACCGGTGCGCGTATCGATCTTGATCTTGTCGCCCATATTGACGAAAAGCGGTACGCTCACTTCAGCGCCGGTCTCGACCGTGGCAGGCTTGGAAGCGCCTGTTGCGGTGTCTCCGCGTACGCCGGGTTCAGTCTGCGTGATCTCAAGTTCCACAAAAAGAGGCGGTTCCACGGCATAGGCACTGCCGTTGTAGGAATCGATCTTGACCATCTCATTTTCCTTGATGAACTTCATGCTGTCGCCTACGACATCATCACCGAGCGCGATCTGTTCATAGGTCTCGGTATCCATGAAGTTGTACATATCCCCGTCTTTGTAGAGATACTGGAACTCCTTGCGGTCAATGCGGGCCGCGGGAAATTTCTCCGTCGGACGGAAGGTACGCTCGGTAACGCCTCCGTTGATGACGTTCTTGAGCTTGGTCCTTACAAATGCTGCGCCCTTTCCGGGCTTCACATGCTGAAACTCTATGATCTGGCAGACCTGGCCATCTATTTCCAGGGTTACACCATTTCTGAATTCACTGGCTGAAATCATATTTTCCTCCCGGTAAAAAAAAGTCACAATCCTTTGAACAGTTTATATGAAGAGTTGAAAATTGTAAACTGTTTTTTAAGCTTTCGTAGAATTTTCCGAAGACCTTTCATAGATCATACGGGCAGCCATGTCCAGCGCATCCAGATAGCCCTTCAGGCCGTGCCCCACGATCTGTGCATCGCAGGCAGGCGCCGTCACGGAAGTCTTTCTGAATTCCTCTCTGCTGCTGATGTCGGAAATATGCACCTCGATCTTGGGTACAAAAACACTTTTCAGCGCATCGTAGATCGCATAGCTGTAGTGCGTGTACGCGCCGGGGTTTATGACGAGTGCATCTGTCCCGTCATAGTAGGCCTGCTGCAGGCGGTCGATGATCGCCCCTTCATGATTGCTCTGAAAGGTCTCGATCTCAGCGCCTATCTCCGTGCCCTTCTTCTGCAGCATTGTAAGCAGTTCATTGTAATTCTGTTCTCCGTAAATGTTCTTTTCCCTGATGCCGAGAAAATTCAGGTTCGGTCCGTTCAGTACCAGTATTTTCATATAACCTCCAACCTCCATGAGGAGAACCAAAGGTTCTCCGAAATGGGCAGCCGGTGCCGCTTTTCCGGCACCGTTGCTGCGATTTGAAAGCGGAGCATCAGCGACGCTTTCGAATTCCAACCTCCATGAGGAGAACCCTCAGGTTCTCTGATTATCCAGTATTCTGGCAGCGATCTGCCGGGGCGTCAGCTCGTCCACATCGATTACCGTGTCTGCCGATCCATTGTAAAGGCTGCTGCGCTCTTCCATCAGCCTCCTTACTTTTTCCTGCTTGTCTTCCCCCTGCAGGAGAGGGCGCGATGTATCTCCCGACAGCCTTGCAAGCACTGTTTCCGGCCTTTCCCTCAGCCAGATGACCGTGCCGAGTTTTCGGAGCAGCGCTCTGTTTTCCTCTCTGCCTACGATGCCGCCCCCGGTCGCAAAGACCAGCCCGGACTCCTGCTTTTCCGCGAGTTCTCGAAGTTGTGCTGTCTCCTTTTCCCGGAAGCCTGTTTCTCCCTCCGCTTCGAATATTGCGGAGATCGTTCTGCCTTCCCTTTTCTCCAGCAATTCATCCAGATCGCAGAACTGCAGTCCCGCCATGTCGGCAAGTGTACGCCCGACAGTTGTTTTCCCGCTTCCCATGAAGCCGGTCAAAACATAATTCCTTCGCAGCAGGTGTGCGATTTTCTCAGTCTCTGCCTCATCGGGCTCCAAGCCCGTCCACAATGCAAAGGAAGCCGTCGCCTGTCCGAGCAGCATACCGAGGCCGTTCGAGACCCTGCAGCCGGCAGCCTCAGCCATCTTCAGAAAGACGGTCCTGTCCGGCCTGTAGATCAGGTCAAAGGCATAACTGAGTTTATCAAAAAAAGCCGGATCTGTAACCGGGGAAAGTTCATTGTGCGGCGCAAGTCCTGCACTGGTCGCCTGTACGGCGAAGGCATCCTTCACGGGCAGGCTGCCGGCTTCGTCCGTGCCGGCGGTTTTTACACGGAGACCCGGAAATGCAGTCCCGATATCCGCTGCCAGTTGCTGTGCATGCTCCGCTGTGCGGTTCAGGATGTACAGACTGCGTACACCGGAAGATGCCAGGCAGTATGCGACTGTTCTGGCAGCTCCGCCGGCGCCGATGAGCACGGCGTCCCTTCCTGCGGGATCCGCGTGATCGCACCGGAACGCGTACCGGAGACCTGCCAGATCCGTATTATAACCTTTCCAGCCGCCTTTTTCCTCATCGCGCACCAGTGTATTGACCGCCGCTATCTTCTGCGCCTCCTCATCCGTATCCTTCAGAAAAGACATCACCGCCTGCTTGTAAGGCACCGTGACATTGAGGCCCAGGATCCCGAGTGCATAGGCACCATCCACAGCACTCTTCAGGTCTTTCACGACCGGGAAGGCCATATATGTGAGGTCAACGGAGTAGTCGGCCGCCAGCGTGTTGTGGATCAGCGGGGACATCGTGTGTGCTACGGGATTGCCGATCAGTCCCGTGACTGCTGTTTTTCCGGTTATCATATCTTTCCGTACACCGCCCTTCTTCAATCCTGCATCTGATGCATTGTACCGCTTTTTCCGGAATATGGCCCGTAAAGTTCCGGAATCTTCCCGTCTGCCGGTCTCAGTGCGGAAGCGCGGGACGCCTTCAGCCTTGTCCCGTCTTCCCTTAGCCAGCGGCGGTACTCGCAGAGGATCGGGCGCTCGAGCTGCCTTTTCAGGATGATCTGGATCTCTTCCCTGGGGTGGATCGGCTTTACGAGTATCGCGTGGATACCTGCGCGTTTTGCTCCGAGTATATCGGTAAAGATCTGGTCGCCCACAAAGAAAGTATCTGACGTGTCCGTCCCCATCATATCCATGGCTTTCCGATATGCGTCCGGTGACGGCTTGTGTGCCATGCAGATGTACTGCTCCTGCACGATATCATTGAACCTTCTGACTCTCGGCTCGCCGTTGTTGGAAACAAAGACCGCCTGAATACCTATCACGTGGAGGTGAGCAAAAAGCGCCGTGGCCCTGTTGTCGGGAGGCGCGCCGTGCGGCACCAGCGTATTGTCGATGTCACAGACCATACCCCTGAAGCCTTCCTCACGGAGCCTGTCATAATCGATCACATATGCCGACTCCAGCATTTCATCCGGGTAAAGTCTGCGAAACAGTGTGATCATTGTTCCTCTCTCCTGACGATGCAGGCCGCCTGCAGCAGCTGTTTCGTATATTCCGACTGTGAATGCAGATAGATCTCGTCGACGTCTCCCTGGTCCACGATCAGCCCGTCCTTCATGATTGCGACGCGGTCGCACAGTTGCCACACCGTACGAAGGTCGTGGGAAATAAACAGCACCGCCAGCCCCAGTTCCCTCTGCAGCCGCTTCAGCAGGGACAGTATCTCCACCTGTATCGTCACGTCCAGGGCAGAGACCGGTTCATCGGCGATCAGCAGCTTCGGCTTCTGCATAAGGGCACTGCCTATACAGACACGCTGCCGCTGGCCGCCGGAAAGCTGGCTCGGGTATCTGTCACCTAAAGTTTTGTCCAGGTGCACCAGTTCCATCATTTCATCGACGCGCTTTTTTCTTTCCTTCTCGTCGTTTACGCCGGCAAGGCGCAGCGGTTCTTCCAGCAGCCACCTTATCGTATAGGCGGGATTCAGCGAATTGTACGGGTCCTGGAAGACCATCTGCGGCCTGCCGTCCGGCAGTTCGATCGTACCGGTGTGCAGAGGGTTGAGGCCTGCGACAGCACGTGCCAGAGTGGATTTCCCGCTGCCGGATGCGCCGACAAGGGCCAGGATCTCTCCTTCGCCTACATCCAGGGAAACATGGTGCACCACTTCCGTTTTCTGCGTGCGGCCGAAAAAGCCTTTCCCGCGGCTTGTATAAAACACGCTCAGATCTTTTACGGAAAGTGCATTCTTTCCGGTCGGTGCAGGACTCACTTCCGGATGCACATCCCGGTCATTGTCCCGCGGCCGCTGCAGGTTCACTCGCGGTATGGACGCAATGAGTTTCTTCGTATAATCCCGGTTCGGATTCTGGAACACCTCCGATGACCGCCCGGTCTCAATGACTTTTCCGTGATGCATCACCAGCACGCGGCTGCACAGTCTGTTCACCAGGCTCAGGTCGTGGGAAATGAAAAGGACAGCCGTTCCCCGCTCGCGGTTGATCCTGCGGAGAAGCTCTATGATCTGCTCCTGGATCAGCACATCGAGAGCCGTCGTGGGTTCATCGGCGATCAGAAGCCTGGGGTCGTCGATCATGGCGGCGGCGATCATGACTCTCTGTCTCATACCGCCGGACAGTTCAAACGGATATTCACGGGCTACCCCGGCCGGATCCGGGAGTCCCGCATCCGACAGGCTCTTCAGCATCCTGTTTTGCCTCTCCTGCTCCGAAAGGTCAGGATGGTGGATCTTCAGGCTCTCTTCCACCTGCCGGCCGATCTTCTGTACAGGATCCAGGCTTGTCATGGGTTCCTGAAATACAATGGAGATATCGCTTCCCTGGTAGCTGCGCAGTTTTTCTCTGCTGCAGTGCAGCAGATCCGTGCCGTCAAAAAGTATTTTGCCCGTTTTTTCGATCTCGTGGCGGTTGAGCAGGCCTGCGATCGCCATGGCACTCATGGACTTGCCGGAACCGGACTCACCCACAAGGCCGACGATCTCTCCTTCCTCCATGAGAAGATCGAAATCGCGGACGACTCTTTCCGGAGCTTGATGGTCGTGAAACTCTATATTCAGATCGCTGACATCGAGCAGTGTTTTACCCATTTACTCTTTTGGATACTCCTTCACCCAGCAGGCTGAAGCCAAGGACCATCAGGATGATCATCACGCCCGGCCCGAACGCGTACAGAGGGGCCGTCATCAGATACGACTGCGCTTCCGAAAGCATGCGCCCGAGACTGGGTTCGGGCGGCTGTACACCGATGCCGAGGTAGCTCAGACCGGCTTCCGCGAGCACCGCGTTGTTGAACCCGATCAGCACCGAAGAAAGCAGTACGGGAAGCGTATTGGGAAAAATATGCACGGCCATGATACGCATCGAA
Source organism: Lachnospiraceae bacterium (assembly GCA_022652545.1). Lineage (GTDB taxonomy): Bacteria > Bacillota > Clostridia > Lachnospirales > Lachnospiraceae > CAG-791. Next base: position 76,290 of record JALCRM010000009.1, on the reverse strand, counting down.
CCGGCCCCCTGCAGCCTTGCCCCCGCAATGAAATCGCTCTCCCGGTAGCGCAGGAATTCGCTGCGCACCATTCGGGCAAAACTCGGTATAAAAGCAATTCCCAGCGCCCAGATCACATTGTAGGTGCCGCTTCCGAAAAGGGAGACGATCACCAGGGCGAGCAGCACGCTTGGGAAGGCGAACAGTGTATCGTTGATGCGCATCAGCACCGCGTCCGCAGCGCCCCCGAAATAGCCGGCTGCCGCGCCGATCACGAGGCCGCCCAGCAGGCCGATCGCAACCGTCCCCGCCGCGATCTTCAGCGTCGTGAACGCGCCGACGATCACCCGTGAAAACACGTCGCGTCCGAAATTGTCCGTGCCCAGAATATGCAGCAGCGAAAAGCCCGCGAATTTCTCCGAGGTATTCATGGCCTCAGTGTCGTAAGGGGCATGCACTATGCCGAGCAGGATCAGCGCCAGTACCAGAATTGTAATGACTGTACCTGCCGTCAGATATGAATTTTTCTTCCCGTCTTTCGCATGAAAGGAAAATCTGAACATGCGCCGCCTCAGTCTATTTCGATCCTGGGGTCCAGGACCTGGTAAAGAATGTCGACAAGTACATTGGATGCCACAACGATCACTGCGATCAGGACGATAATGGCTTCGATCACCGGATAATCACGGTTTCCGATCGATGTCAGCAGCGTCTTTCCCAGGCCGGGGATTCCGAAGACCTGTTCAATGATGATGCTTCCCGCGATCATGTCTGCGATCGCCATCCCGAAAAAGGTGACTGCCGGCAGCAGCGCATTCTTCAGCACATGTCCATAGAGCACGCTGTTTGTGGAATTGCCCCTGCTGTATGCCGTCCGTACGTAGTCCTTCTTTGATTCCGTGAGTACGCTGCTCCGAAGCAGTTTGACGGCCATTGCGATCTTGGGGATCGCGATCGCCAGTGCCGGGAAAAAAAGGTAGGCAAAAAAGGCGCCCAGATCCTCCCTGAAGGAGACATAGCCGCCCGGCGTGAACAGATGCAGCAGCATCCCGAATAAATACGTGATCAGAATGCCTGAAAAAAAAGGAGGGATCGCCATGACGACCTGGTTGCAGACCACTAGGAAACGGTCTGCCGCACTGCCCTCATGTTTTGCCGAATATATGCCCAGGGGGATCGAAAGGACCACCATCAGGAGAAAAGCCTCGGCAGAAAGGGCCAGTGTGATCGGCACTTTATCCGCAAGAAGTCTGGTCACCGGCATGCTGTACTTGTAGGAAGTCCCCATGTCGCCGCGCAGGAAAGCCGCCAGCCATCGCTCGTACTGGACGATAACGGGATCGTTCAGTCCCATCTTCTGCCGCAGGGCTTCGACTTTGGCCGGATCGCTCTCTCCTCCGAGCAGCATGAGCGCCGGGTCTCCGGGAATGACGGAAAAGGCGAGAAACACAATGAACGATATGGCCAGCACGGTCACTGCGAGCGTCAGGATCTTCTTCAAAACAAATCGCATCGGCAGTTCCTTTCGCTCAGCCGTCCGTAAGCTTCAGCCCGGACAGATCGCAGACATAGAGAGGATAAAACGTATAGCCGGTGACCCGGCTGTTCATACCGATCAGATCGGGCAGATCCTCGATATAAACGTTGGCGGCGTCATCGGACAGGATCTGTTCGCATTTTTTGAACGACTCTGTTTTGACGGCATCGTCGGTCGATGCGGCAGCCTGCGCGTAGGTTTTGTCATATTCCGCATTGCTGTAATTGATGAAATTGTCTGTCGCAGTGCTGACAAAGCGCGACAGCAGCGCCGGCGCGGAAAGGGTGCTGGCATCCACGCCGATGACCGTGGCGTCGAAATCGCGCTTCTGGTATACGTCGTTGAGCCACGTCTCCCATTCCACGCCCTTGATCGTCACATTGACACCGATCTTCTTGAATTCTTCCGAAAGGACCTGCGCCGTGTCAACGTGCTGCTGGTAGTTGGAGGGGACTGTGATCGTAAAGGAAAAGCCGTCCGGATAGCCGGCTTCGCTGAGAAGCTGTTTGGCTTTTTCCGTATCCGTCGGATACTTGTCCGCGAGTTCCGGCATAAAGTACTTTTTGTAGGAAGGATAGACGGAACTGCCGACAGCCGTGCCTTTTCCGTCAGACACCGCTTCAAACACCTGCGTTCTGTCCAGCGCATAGCAAAGGGCCTGTCTCACCTTAGCATTGTCAAACGGCGTTTTCTTATTGTTGAGATAAAGCGCCTGCACCAGATTCATCGTGCCTTCCTGCACGGTAAAGCCGCTGCCGAGCTGTGAGGCCTGGGAGCTGTTCAGGTGCAGCACCATATCGACAGAGCCGCCTTTCAGATCCGTGACCAGCATGTCAGGGTCCGTGATGATCTTGAAAGTGACATTTTCGATCGAAGCAGGCGTGGCGCCCGTCCCCTTTGTATCGGTCAGGCTGCTGCCCCAGTAGCCGTCGAATTTCTGCAGCACGACAGACTCCTGCGGCGACCTTGAGACAACTTTATAAGGCCCTGTACCTACAGGGTTGCTCTCCAGATCTGTATCGTTTTTCGGTACGATCGCTGTTGTGAGATAGGAAAGAAAATCGCTGTTCGGATCATTCAGCGTTACCACGACAGTTTTGCTGTCGGGTGCCGTTACGGAAGCGATCTGGGAAAAGGCAGGAGCCAGCGCGTTCCCGCTGCTGGCGTCCGCGCAGCGCTCTATGGAATAGACCACATCATCCGCTGTGACTGCCGTGCCGTCCTGGAATCTGACGCCGTCGCGCAGCGTAAAGGAATATGTCCTGGCGTCCTCTGAGATCGTATAGGCACTTGCGACTGCCGGCACGATATCGCCGTTTTTGTCAGGCTTCACCAGTCCCTCGTAGACGTTGAACAGAATCTCTCTGGTCCCGGCCGAAACAGTTTTATTCGGGTCCAGGCTGTCGATGTCGTTCGCGATCCCGACGGTGATCGAAGAAGTTTTGCCTGCCTTGCTGCCTGAGCCGCAACCGCTCAGTGTAACAGTCAGCGTCGACACCACGGCCAGAAGCAAGGCCAGATGTCTTTCAAACTTTTTCATAATGCTACCCCTCTTTTTGCGTAGATGCAGTATTCAGTTGTTGGATCAGCTGTTCGGAAACTTCTCTCCGGACTCCTGGTTTATAACCTTTTTCAATTCGTCCATGAAGGTTTCGACATCCTTGAATTCACGGTAGACAGAGGCGAAACGCACATAGGCGACCGCGTCGAGGTCCTTCATCTTGCTCATGACCATCTCACCGATCTCGCGGCTGGAGATCTCCTTTTCTTCTTTCGAAAAAATCTCCGTTTCGATCTCATCCACCGCTTTTTTGATCTGGTTGACGCTGACCGGACGTTTGTGACAGGCGCGAAGAATGCCGCCTTCTATCTTGGAACGGTCGTAAGGCTCACGATTATTGTCCTTTTTGATGACGATGAGCGGGATCGTTTCGATCTTCTCATACGTCGTAAAGCGCTTTGAGCAGGCATCGCAGACACGGCGGCGGCGGATCGAGTTGTCGTTGTCAGCAGGTCTCGAATCAATGACGCGGGTATCTTCTTTACCGCAGTAAGGACATTTCATGATGTCTTCTCCGTTCTTTGAACAGTTTCGCACGCATTTCACAAATATGATTTCATTATAAAGTTTGTCATTAAATTGTCAATTAAGTCAGGATCCAGCAAGCCGCTTTTTGCCGTAAATCAGGACAACGACAATGAAAATCACCATCAGCACTGCGAGCAGCAGAATAAAAGCAATGCCGATCCGCCGTATGCGGGCAACTGCCTTCCTGGTTTTTTCATCCTGCGGAACGCTGTCCTTAATACTGTCTTTGCTCTCTTCCATCGTGTACTTCCGTTTGTATTTTCAGACTTGTCTAAAACGTTCCGGCCGTTTATAATAGTGCGCATGCAGATATAGTTCATCGGTAGAACGCTAGCTTCCCAAGCTGGAGAGACGGGTTCGATTCCCGCTATCTGCTTTTTCAGTTCTTGAAACTGTGGATCGGAGCCGGTATCCTGCCGCCCCTGTTCACGAATTCAGAACAGTCGTATCTGTTTACCGGCATGATCGGCGCGTGTCCCAGCAAGCCTCCGAATTCCACTGTTTCTCCCACACCTTTTCCTATAACGGGGATGACTCTCACTGCTGTTGTTTTGGCATTGACCATACCTATCGCCATTTCATCCGCGATGATCCCTGCGATCGTTGTATCCGGCGTGTCTCCCGGTATTGCGATCATATCAAGGCCTACCGAACATACGCAGGTCATTGCCTCCAGTTTTTCGATCGTCAGGGCACCGCATTCGGCGGCATGGATCATCCCGCGGTCCTCGCTGACAGGGATAAACGCGCCCGAAAGCCCGCCCACATAGGATGAAGCCATCACACCGCCCTTTTTGACCTGGTCATTCAGCAGCGCAAGTGCCGCCGTCGTCCCCGGGGCACCGGCCTGCTCCAGTCCCATTTCGCAGAGAATATCGGCCACGCTGTCTCCGATGGCCGGCGTCGGGGCAAGGGAAAGATCTACGATGCCGAAGGGAACATCCAGCCGCTTCGAAGCTTCGCGCGCTACCAGCATACCGACACGCGTGATCTTGAAAGCCGTCTTCTTTACTGTTTCGCAGAGCTCTGCAAAGCTTTTGCCGTGCATGGATTCCAGCGCTGTTTTTACCACGCCGGGGCCGCTTACGCCTACATTGATGACGCGGTCCGCTTCCGTAACGCCGTGGAATGCACCGGCCATAAACGGGTTGTCGTCCGGAGCGTTGCAGAATACGACCAGTTTTGCACAGCCGAGTGAATCGCGGTCTGCCGTCTTCTGAGCTGTTTCCTTGAAGATCGATCCCATCAGGCGCACGGCATCCATATTGATGCCTGTCCGCGTGGATCCCAGATTCACGGATGCGCAGACCAGTTCCGTGACCGACAGCGCTTCGGGGATGGAACGGATCAGCAGTTCGTCGGAAGCCGTCATTCCTTTTGAGACGAGCGCCGAAAAACCGCCCAGGAAATTCACACCGACGTCATGCGCCGCCCTGTCTAGCGTCTTTGCGATCTGTACATAGTCTTCTTCCGTCCTGCAGCAGGATGCCCCGACGAGTGCGATCGGCGTCACGGAAATACGCTTGTTTACTATGGGGATGCCGAAATCCGTCGAGATCTCTTCCCCCACACGCACAAGGTTGCAGCTGCTCTTTACGATCCTGTCATATATTTTTTCACAGCAGTGTCCGAGGTCCGGATCTGCGCAATCGAGCAGGCTGATGCCCATCGTGATGGTACGGACATCGAGGTTCTCCTTTTCGATCATCTGATTGGTTTCCGTTACTTCCCTGAAATTGATCATTCTGTACCGTCCTGCCCTGTCCTTTTCCCGCACGATGGCGGGAAGGTCCCGTCGTTATATGCGATGCATCTCGTCAAAGATCTCTTCTTTCTGACATTTGATCTGGACGCCGATCTTCTCCTCGCCGAGACGCCCGAGTTCTTCGGACATTTCGCCGAACGGCTTCGAAAGCGCCGAAATATCGACGACCATCATCATGTTGAAGTACCCGTGCACGATCGTCTGCGAAATATCCAGAATATTCACGTTGCATGCAGCAAGGTACGTGCACACGGCCGCGATGATGCCTACCGTATCCTTGCCGACTACCGTTATGATTGCCTTTTTCATAATACCTCCATAAAAATCAACCAACTGTGCGCATCGTCCTGTTCCGGCAGATACAGGCTGCCCGGAACTGCTACCACTCGATCACTTTGGAAGCATCCCTGCGCCTTGCCACGTAAAGCGGCAGGTCGCTTGCCGCATCGTGCCAGGGCGAATCGCTTTCGATAATCTCCACGCGTACGGTCTCGTAGGCAAGTTCCGGAAAATTGTTCTCTTCGCTGAGGTGCCCGAGGAACACGGCCTTGACGTGGTCGTTGAGGAGTCTGCTCACCATCTTTCCGGAATCCGCATTGGAAAGGTGTCCCTTCGGACTCAGGATCCTCTGCTTGAGCATGTAGGGATAGCGGCCTGCCTGCAGCATGCGCACATCGTGGTTTGCCTCCACCAGAAGCACGTCGCAGTCCTTCAGGCATTCGACCGTGTAGTCGGTGTAACAGCCAAGGTCAGTACAGACGGCGGCTTTCCTGTGCTCACAGGCAAAACGATAGCCGACGGGATCTGCCGCGTCATGCGAAATATGCATCGGCTCCACGGTAATGTCCTTTACCGTCAGGCGCTCATCCGGTTTCACGGGCACGAAACGTTCCGGATCCATGTCCGCAGCTCCCGGCATGTTGCGTATGGCCGCAATGGTCGCTGCCGTCGCGTAGATCGGCATGTCCGTCTGCTTTGCGATCATGAAAAGACCGGAAATATGGTCGCTGTGTTCATGCGTAATGAAAATGCCGTCGATATCCTGCAGGGAAAGATCCATTTTCTGCAGCGCATCCTGCGTTCTTTTCCTGCTGATGCCCGCATCCACAAGGAGCTGGGTCGTATCGGAGCCGATCACGGTGCAGTTACCGCTGCTTCCGCTGGCAAGACTTACAAATCTCATAAGGTCACTTATCCTCCCGGCTTTCAGCGCCGGATCCCGCAAGCCGGGCGTCGATCGCCGCATGCATCTTTGCCGGCGTGCCGCCGTTGTCGATCACAAAACTGCAGTTTTCCCGGAATTCTCGCTCTGTCAGCTGGGAAGACATGATACGGTCGATCTGCCGGTCCGTATACCCGCGGGAATCTTTGAGACGTTTTCTCCGCACTGCATCCGGACAGTAAATATACCACATTTCGTCCACCACTTCGAGAAATCCGTTTTCAATGAGCAGCGCCGCCTCGAGAAAATAAAAATCATAAGGCTTTCCGTCGCTGCCGCACAGTTTTCCCGCGCGGTAGTCATCGATCTCTGCCTTCAGCTCGGCGATCACGGCGGGGTGCAGAAGGCCGTCCACCTTTTTTCTCAGCTGCGCCGAACGGAACATGCGCGCGGACATTTCGGAATGCAGCAGTCTTCCGGATCCGTCTGTCAGCGGTCCGTCACCGGGCTGCCCGTACTCTTCATACAGCGCAACAAGGGCATCGTGACAGCTTCCGCCCGGCTCATACAGCCGGTGTGTCACTTCGTCCGCTTTTACGATCAGACAGCTGCAGGCTGTCTGCAGATAGTCCAGCACCGTGGACTTCCCGCAGCCCACACCGCCTGTGATCCCTATGACTTTCAAGGCATTGCTCCTTTTTGGGCTTACCGGTCAGCTGTTATTTTGCTGCTTATTTTGCCCCGTACCAGTCGCTGCCGCTGTGCACATCCACTTCCAGGCTGACGGGAAGGTCCGCGGCATGCTTCATTTCCTCTTCCAGGATCTGTGAAACGCGGGCTTCCTCTCCGGGTGCTGTTTCGACGAGCAGCTCGTCATGGATCTGCAGGATCAGTTCGGAACGCAGCTTTTCTCTGTGCAGACGTTCCCAGACGCGGATCATCGCGATCTTCATGATATCGGCGGCCGTTCCCTGTATGGGGCTGTTCATGGCCACGCGCTCCCCGAACTGCCGGGTCATGAAATTGCCGGAGGACAGCTCCGGGACCGGGCGTCTGCGCCCGAACATCGTCGTCACATAGCCGCTCTGCTTTGCTTTTTCCACGCAGTCGTCCAGATATTTTTTGACGTCCGGGTAGGTGGCGAAATAAGATTCGATGTACTCCTGTGCTTCCTTCCTGGAAATAGACAGTCCCTGCGAAAGTCCGAAGGAACTGATCCCGTATACGATGCCGAAATTGACGGCTTTCGCATTTCTCCTCTGCAGGGGCGTGACTTCCTCAAAGGGCGTATGGAACACTTTGGAGGCGGTGATCCGGTGAATGTCCTTGTTCTGCCTGTAGGCTTCGATCAGTTCCGCGTCGCCCGACATGGCAGCGAGAATGCGGAGCTCGATCTGCGAATAGTCACTGTCTGTGAAGGTATAGCCGTCCCGCGGAATGAAGGCTTTCCTGATCAGCCGCCCCATCTCCGTGCGCATCGGAATGTTCTGGAGATTGGGATCCGTGGAACTGATCCGTCCCGTAGCCGTGATCGTCTGATTGAATGTCGTATGAATACGGAGGTCCGGAGACGTAAAGGCGGTCAGTCCGTCCGCATAGGTCGATTTCAGTTTTGTCACGCCGCGCCAGTCCAGGATATCCTGCACGGCCGGACAGTCGGGTGCCAGCTTTTCAAGCACATCCGCGGCCGTCGACCACCCTGTCTTTGTCTTTTTTCCTCCCGGCAGCTTCATTTTTTCGAACAGCACCTCGCCCAGCTGCTTCGGGGATGCGATATTGAAGTTTTCGCCTGTTTCCGAAAAGATCTTCTCCTGCAGGGCATCGGCCTTTTCACCGAGTTCCAGTCCGTATTCGTGCAGCGCGGACGGCAGTATGCGGATCCCGAGGCGCTGCATGTCATACAGGATATAAGACAGCGGAAGTTCTATGCTGCTGTACAGGTCCCACATGCCTTCCTTCTGCAGGCGCGCGATCAGCAGCGGTGCACAGCGGCGCATGTGATCCGCCATCTGTACGCTGTATTCCTGCATTTTGTCCGGCTCGGCCCGGAAAGCATCGCCCGTGCCCTGTTTACCGAACAGCTGTTCCCTGGACTGCGGCGTCACGGAAAGGTATTCGTTGGCACATTCTTCGCACGTATAATCGCTTTTCAGCGGATTGCACAGATAGCATGAAAGCAGCAGATCAAGGATGCCGGAAAGCTCTATCCTGTCCTTAAATTCCGCCCCGGCATCGATGTCCAGATAAGGGTAAAGGGCCTTGCAGTCAAAACACGCGATGTACGCATCTTTTCGACCGGCGGCCAGCTTCCTCAGCTGTCCCAGTTTCCTGATGAGCTGTTTTTCCGCATTCTCACCGTCAGGCACAAAATAGTAAACAGTCCTGTCTGTCGCCACGGCTGCCGCATACAGCTTATGCGTTTCACCGCAGACCGCACTGCTGTCTGCGTCCTTCGGCGCCGGCGTTTCAAACAGCGACATCTGTTCGCCCGCGGAACTGCCTGCGGTCTGCGGAACAGTCTCGTACACCGGCCAGATGCCGATAAAGGAAGGGGCTTCGGAAGTGCCTTTGGACATTGCGCCCTTGATCACGGCAAAAGCGTCTTCCGATTCTTCCGGAGAACCGGGCTTCCTGACTTTGGTATTTCCCTGGTCGGCGGGTGCCGATGCCGCCTCCCCGAACCGGGGCAGAAAATTTCGGAAGTTCAGCTCCGTGAAAAGTCCGAACGCCTCCCGCGTATAAAAGTCGCCCATGCAGGCGATCCCGCGGAAATCCGGAATGCTGCAGTCTGTTTTGATCGTCGCAAGTTTCAGGGACAGGCGGGCCGAATCCTCGTTCTGCGCGAGCGTATCGTGCAGGCCTTTCTTTTCGATCTCCCCGAGATGGCTGTATACGCCGTCGACCGTGCCGTAAGCACCGAGCAGCTGTTTTGCCGTCTTTTCGCCGACTTTCGGCACACCCGGAATATTGTCCGAGGAATCTCCCATCAGTCCCTTGATCTCTATGACCTGCGAAGGCGTGATACCGTACTCCTTCTGAACGTCCTCCGGATAGAAACTGCTGATAGTGGTCTGGCCGTGGATCGTGCGCGGGATCCTCACGCAGATGTCTGTATCCGAGATCTGCAGCAGATCCCGGTCGCCGGAAACGAGCGTCACCTCGAGCCCTTCCTTTTCGGCTGTTTTGGCGTAAGTGCCCAGTATGTCATCCGCTTCCAGCCCGGCCTGTGAAAAGGTCGCGATCTGCATGGATTCAAGGACCTTGCGCAGCAGCGGCACCTGTGTCCTGAGTTCTTCCGGCATGGGCTTTCTTGTGCCCTTGTAGGCCGCGTACATCTCATGGCGGAACGTCGGTGCATGCGTGTCGAAGGCGACCAGCAGATAGTCCGCTGCCCTGCCTTCAGCCTTTTCCTCATCCAGGATGCGGAACATGATATTGAGGAACCCGTATACGGCGCCCGTGTGCACGCCCCGCGAATTGGTAAGATCCGGCATTCCGTAGAATGCCCTGTTGATAATGCTGTGACCGTCCAGCAGGACCAGTTTTTCCTTCAATTCATATCCTCCGTCGGGCCATGGCCCTCCTAAAAAAAGACATATCCGCTTCCCTGCCAAGCATGCAGAGGATAACAGATATGTCAGACAGTTTTTGCAAAAAAGAGGAAAAAGATCGAAGCAGCTACCGCAGCCGCACAGCCGAGCGCACAGATCTCAAGGAAAGCTGCCGCCAGGGACAGATGTCTGCGGCGGCGCTTCCGCCGTATGGAACAGTTGATCTCGTTCTGCAGATCCTTCCCGAGGTTGAAGGTTTCGCCTGTTTCCAGTTTCGGGAGCCCCGCATACACCAGATACTGTATGCTGAGTTCCTCATGACATTCCACACAGGTGTTGAAATGCTTCAGAAACTCATCGGTCTGCGCTCCGTCCAGTCTGTCCGCCAGAAAATCCGGGATCATTTTTTCAAACTGCTTACAGTCCATGCTTTATCCTCCGGACCGAAAATGCAGGAAAAGGGACTTGAACCCTCACATCGTTGCCGATAACAGATTTTGAGTCTGTCGCGTCTGCCGATTCCGCCATTCCTGCCTGCAGCGCCGGTAAGATCACCGGCACTTTGTAATATTAGCATAGCAAAACACCGGGCACAAGCCTGATCGGGGCCGATGCCGGCAAACCTGCATTATGTGCAGGCCCGCCTGCCGTCAGCAGCCCAGGCTGCGGAAATCGAGCCGGTTATAATAGGGCGTCCCGTCCAGTGTGGCAAAATAATCCCTCGCCGTCTCCGCGCGCCGGATCTCCTTTATGCTCCCGTCTTCCTGAAGGAGCAGTTCGGCGCTCCGAAGCTTGGCGTTATAGTTGTAACCCATGCTGAAGCCGTGTGCACCGGTATCGTGGATGTACAGATAGTCTCCCATCTCGATCTCGGGCAGCTTTCTGTCCACCGCAAACTTATCGTTGTTCTCGCACAGCGAACCGGTCACGTCATACACGTGCGTGCAGGGTGCATTTTCCTTGCCGAGCACGGTGATATGGTGATAAGCGCCGTACATTGCGGGCCGCATGAGATTCGCGGCGCAGGCATCTGTCCCGATGTACTCCTTGTAGATATGTTTTTCATTGATCGCCTTCGTGACCAGCGCTCCGTAGGGCCCCATCATGAAGCGTCCCATTTCCGTGTAGATACTGACGTCGCCCATCCCTGCCGGCACCAGGATCTCTTCGTACTTTCTGCGCACGCCTTCGCCGATCACACGGATGTCGTTTGCCTTGTCTTCCGGCCTGTAGGGGATCCCCACACCTCCGGAGAGATTGACAAAAGAAATATGCACTCCTGTTTTGTCCTGCAGCTCCACCGCCAGCTCGAAAAGTTTGCCGGCCAGTGCCGGATAATAATCGTTGGAGGTCGTGTTGCTCACAAGAAAGGCGTGTATGCCGAATTCTTCGACGCCCCTCTCCTTCAGCATGGAAAAAGCCTGCAGGATCTGGTCGTGCGTCATGCCGTATTTGGCTTCGCCCGGATTGTCCATGTAATCGTTGCTCATGGCAAAAACTCCGCCCGGGTTGTAGCGGCAGCTCATCGTCTTCGGAAACCGGCCGTCCCACTCACGGCCGTCTTCCTTCGCCATTTTCCTCAGCGCGTTCTCAACGTGTGCCACCATCGTGATGTCATCCAGATTGATGATGGCGCCCATCCGTGCAGCTATGGCGTACTCCTGCTCCGGTGTGTCATTCGAGGAAAACATGATGCGGGATCCGTCCGGGGATTTTTCCTCCGGAGCTTCCAGTACAGCCCCTGACAGCACCAGTTCCGGGGCACTCGAGCAGTCAAAACCGCAGCCGCATTGCCGCAGGATATCCATGAGATAAGGATTGGCATTGGCCTTTACCGCGAAGTATTCCCGGTATCCAGGATTCCAGGAAAACGCTTCATTGACTGCCTTTGCATTCTCCCGTATGCCCCGTTCATCATAGATATGAAAAGGAGTCGGAAATTTTTCCGCTGCCTTTTCGATCTGCTCCTTTGTCACAAAAACCTTTTTCATCCGTCGTTCCGGGGACTTCCCGTCAGGAAAACTCCCCCTCTCCTTTCCTGCTGTCCCTCAAAGCTGCCAGTCAATCGGTGTTTCGCCATGTGAAACAAGAAACTCATTGCATTTTGAAAAATGTCTGCACCCGAAAAATCCTCTGTAGCAGGATAAAGGACTCGGATGAGGCGCCTTCAGGACCAGGTGCTTCGGGTTGTCCAGCATGACGGCTTTGCTCTGCGCCGGACTGCCCCAAAGCATATACACGATAGCACGATCCTGCTCGTTAACGGCCTTCAGGATCGCATCGGTGAACTGTTCCCAGCCGTGTCCCTGGTGGGAACCAGCCTGGTGCGCTCGTACGGTCAGGACCGTATTCAGCAGAAGTACGCCCTGATCGGCCCATTTTGTGAGGTCACCGGTCGCAGGCATGTGGCAGCCGACGTCGTCATGCAGTTCCCGGAAAATGTTGATGAGGGAAGGCGGTATGTCTTCCACGTCCGGCTGTACGGAGAAGGCGAGTCCCATGGCCTGATGATGGTTGTGATAAGGGTCCTGCCCCAGAATGACCACTTTGACCCTGTTCAGCGGTGTCAGGTGCAGCGCATTGAAGATCTCATCCGCAGGCGGATAAACGACCTGTGTGGCATACTCCTTTTTTACGAATTCATACAGTTCCCGGTAATAGGGCTTCTTGAATTCAGCTCCCACTGCCGGGAGCCAGTCATTTTCGATCTGCAAAATACAGCCTCGCTCCCGTTCAAAAACTCAGATCTCCTGCAGCACCTTTTTCACGAACGCATACAGCCGCGATACGGAACCCAGGCTGACGCTTTCCTCGGCAGTGTGGATCGCATGGGTGTCCGGGCCTATCGAAACAGCGTCCAGCCCCTTGATCTTCTGTCCGAAGACGCCGCATTCAAGGCCGGCGTGAATGACGTTCACAACGGCATCGCTGCCTGCCTGATCACGGTAGATCTCCACGAGTCTGTCCCTGTAGGCAGAGTTCCTTGTGATCGGCCATGCGGGTGTCGTAGCAGTAAGATCGCACTTTCCGCCGAACGCCTCCGTCAGTACCGACAGCCTTTCCGCGACCAGGTCTCTCTGGGAATTGATGCTGCTGCGGATAAGGAAAACGGCAGTGACTTCGCAGCCTGCTCCGTCATTTTCTTCCTTCTTTGTCTCCAGTATTCCCAGATTCAGGGATGTCTGCGGATCCCGTCCTTCCGCGGAGACATATTCCTGTACGCCGTAGGGGAATGTGGACAGGAAACCGACGATCCTGCGCGTGTCCTTCCCGCGGGCGGAAGCATAGCTTCCGGGTTCTCCGATCGTATATTCCACTTTGATATCCGGATCTGCCTGTGCATATTCGTCGGCGATCTCTTCCGCGACAGCGTGCACGGTCTTTGCCAGTTCATCCGGCTGCGCGTCCTCCGGCAGCAGCAGGACCGCATCCGCGTTTCTCGGGATCGCGTTGTCCTTCGTGCCCCCCTCTGCGGAGATCAGATGAAATGCCTGCTTTTTGAGAAGTTGATGCAGTATTCTTCCGAGCAGCTGGTCAGCGTTCGCACGCCCCAGCTGTATCATTTCCCCGGAATGTCCGCCCCGGAGCCCGCTTACACTGACCGTGAACGGGATGCCGTCGCGGTTTTTGTACTCTGCTCCGAAATGGCAGGTGACATGAGCGCAGCCTGCGCAGCCCGCCGTGAATATTCCCTCATCCTCGGAATCCAGGTTCAGCATTCTCCTGCCCTGCAGATCCGAGCAGTCTATGGACATTGCGCCGCCCATATCCGTTTCTTCATTGACCGTAAAAACACATTCCAGCGCCGGATGTTCCAGGGTATCGTCCGCCAGGATCGCCATCATCATCGCCACGGCAATGCCGTCGTCCGCCCCCAGGGTCGTGCCGTCGGCATGCAGTGTATCTCCGTCGGGGTCAAAGACCAGCGTGATCGGTTCCTTTTCCATATCGATCTTTTTATCCGCCCTTTTCTCGCAGACCATATCCATATGGCCCTGCAGGATCAGTGTTTCCGCATTCTTACGGCTTTCGCTTGCCGGTTTGAAAATAATGACATTGCCGACTTCATCCTGTCTGTACTTAAGATCGTGTTCGCGGGCGAAAGCAGCAAGATGGTCGCTGATCTGGCGGATATTGCCGGAGCCGTGCGGGATCGCTGCGATCTCTTTGAAACGATCGATGACATCTTCTGCTCTTTCACTGCCTGCGGCAGCCTTTTCCTGTTCCGGTTTTTCAACTGCTGCTTCCATCTTCTTTTCCTCCCTGTTAGGCATCTGTTCAGACTGCTGTGCCTGCGCTTCGAAAGCCTGCTGTTTTGTTTTGGAAACAGTTTCCGCGCCTTTGCCGGAAGCCGGCCTGGCTTCCGCACGGCTGATGTTCCTGCCGTTCACATTCAGGATCCTGTGTTTGGGCGCCCTGCCCCATAAAGACCTGTTGCTGTTTTTCAAATCAGCACCTCCCCCTGCTTTTCCCTGCTCCGTGTACCTCTTTTCCGGCACCGCCGAAACCTTCCCTGCTTCAACTTTATCACAGTCTTACCGGTATATCATACTGTTTCAGATATTCCTTGACCTGCCGTATGGTCAGTTCCCCGTAATGGAACAGGGACGCCGCAAGTGCCGCATCCGCCCTGCCCTCTGTCAGCGCCTCGCGAAAATGTGCAAGGGTACCGGCGCCTCCGGATGCAATGACAGGTACGGAGACGTTTTCCGCCACCGTGCGGGTCAGTTCCAGATCGTAGCCGTCGTGCGTACCGTCGCAGTCCATGCTTGTCAGCAGGATCTCGCCCGCTCCCAGGCGGTCAGCTTTCATTGCCCATTCGATTGCATCCAGGCCCGTGTCGATGCGACCTCCGCTGCGGAAGACCGTCCAGCCTTTCCCGTCCTTCCTCCGGCGTGCATCGATCGCCACGACCACACACTGCCTGCCGAAACGCTCCGCCCCTTCGGAGATCAGCTCCGGTTTCAGGATCGCAGCGCTGTTGATCGCTGTTTTGTCCGCGCCTTCCCGCAGGATCGCTTTCATGTCCTCCGTGGAACGGATACCGCCGCCTACCGTAAAGGGGATAAAGACGCGCTCCGCCACCTTGCGCACCATGTCTGCCACTGTTTTTCTCGCATCGCTTGTTGCCGTGATATCGAGGAATACCAGTTCATCTGCGCCGGCTTTCGAATACGCTTCACCGCAGGTGACCGGGTCACCCGCATCGCGCAGATCCACAAAATTCACACCCTTTACCACACGCCCGTCTTTCACGTCCAGACAGGGAATGATACGTTTTGTCAGCATCCGTCCGCCCTCATGAAATTGCGCAGTATCTGCATGCCGGTCTCCGCGCTCTTTTCCGGATGGAACTGACAGGCGGTCACATTGCCCTGTTCCAGGGAAGCCGGTATGGTCACGCCGTATTCCGTGACAGCGCTGATGACTGCGCTGTCATCCGGCACCGTATAGTAGGAATGCACGAAGTATACATAAGAATGCGCAGGAACGTCAAGAAAAAGCCTGCCCGGACACTGCCGGCCTGCAGGTGCCGACAGGTCGTTCCAGCCGATCTGCGGTACTTTGCGTCCCGTTCCTTCCGGGATCCGCCTGCAGGTGCCGTGAATGATACCGAGCCCCTTCACGCCCCTGCTCTCCTCGCTGGAATCCATCAGGAGCTGCTGGCCGAGGCAGATTCCCAGAAAAGGTGTGCCCGAAGATACGGTTTCACGGATCACTTCGTCAAGAGAAACGGCTCTCAGCCTTTCCATGGCATCCCCGAAGGCGCCGACGCCCGGAAGGATCACGTGGTCAGCCCTGCGGATCTTTTCACCGTCACCGGTAAGTATGGCTTCGTATCCCAGCGCCTTCAGCGCGTTGGACACGCTCCTTGTATTGCCTGCCCCGTAATCGATCACAGCGATCATTCCGCATTTTCTCCCGCATCTGCTTCCGGTTCTTCTACGGAAGCATCAAGTTCAAACCAGAATTCCACACCGTTGTCGAAATTCTTCACGCCATATGCCTGATGCATGAGGTCCATTACAGCTTTCACGATCGACAGTCCGATCCCCGAGCCTCCGTATGCCCTGGTACGCGCCTTGTCCACCTTGTAGAATTTTTCCCATATATGAGGAAGACTTTCCTCAGGTATGGGCCGGCCCGTATTGAATACGGTCACGCGTACGCGTTCCCCTTCCTGCGGCAGGATCTTGATGTCGATGATCTTCTCTCCTGCGACTTCCTCCACGTGGTTGACTGCATTCGAAAAATAATTGGTGAAGACCTCTTCCGTCAGGAAAGAGTCAGCCCACACCATAATGGGATCGTTCTGCTCCATCCGTACCGTCACATCCTTGCGGTCTGCCAGCAGAGTCTCGGTCTCCAGGCTGTTTTTCAGGACAGCGGTGATATCAAAGTGCTCCATATTCACCGTTTCCGTCCCGAATTCAAGATGGTTCAGGGCGAGCAGCTTCTGTACCATGCTGTTCATTTTCCCGGCTTCATCCACAATGACGCCGGCGTAATCATTCCGGCTCTCCGGGTCGTCATTGACACAGTCCTGAAGACCTTCTGCATAGCCCTGGATCAGGGCGATCGGCGTCTTGAGCTCATGCGTGACATTGGACAGGAACTCCTTGCGCATGGTGTCGATCTCTTCCTTTTTCTGAATATCCTGCTGCAGCTGGTTGTTGGCTGTTTTCAGCTCCGAGATCGTATGCTCCAGACTTTCGGAAAGCTCGTTGATATTGCCGCCGAGATCGGCGATCTCCGTATGGCTTTTTCCTTTATATTTTGCGCTGAAATCCAGGTGGCTCATCCGGCCCGAGATATCCGTGAGTTCCAGAATGGGCTTTGTGATCCGGCTTCCCATAAAGAGCGCCACGATAACACCGATCAGTGTGGCGATCACACCGGTAATGCCGAAGAAGCGGTTTGCGATCGCTGCGCTGTTGTCGATACTTTCCACTGCGGTGCGGAGCAGGAAATAATCCCCGTTGTCCAGGGTGCCCCACATCTCCATGAAATTGCCGTCTGTCCTTTTGTCAAAGACATTCTGTATCGTATATTTATCGGTTTGCTGAAGTACGGATGTCACAAACGACTGTTCTTCAAACGGATTTCGTCCGTCGGAACCGGCCGCTGCGGAGTCGGTTGCAGAACCGGCTGCCGAATTGCCGGCGGAGTCGCCGGTGGAAGCAGTTTCAGAACCGGTCCCTGAGCCTGCCGTATCGGAAGAGGAAGACGGGGCCTGTGTCTGCTGACGGATCTCCTGCTTCTGCTCTTCCGTAATTTCTTCATTGGCCCCGAAAAGGTTGTCATACAGGCGCTTTACCATGATCCCGGAATCCGTCGCATAGGATTTTACCGTCGTGGCTTCCGTATCCATCACGATAACGCCGATGCTGTTCCTGCTCACGATCTTTTCAAGCTGCACGTCAAAAGCATCGGACTTGATGCTGTCTGATGCGGCAGCTTCGTTCAGGCTCTCATAAGTATCCGAAAGAGCGGAACGCTTTTCGCTGTAATAGTACTGCTTCAGAAATGTCGTATTGAGAAGTAAACATATCACGATCGCGCTGGCCATGACCAGAATGAAGATCAGGGTAAACTGCAGTTTGATCGAATATCTGTAATTCTTACTGTGTTTGTTTTTCTGTGTTTCGGTTTTCTGCGCTTTTTTACCGAACATACGCTCCTGCCCGGGCCCATATTGCGTCAGGCCTCAAATTTGTATCCCATGCCCCAGATCGTCTTGATCAGGTCGCCCTTGTCACCCATTTTGCTGCGCAGTTTCTTCACGTGTGTATCAATGGTGCGCGCATCTCCGAAATAGTCATAATTCCACACGTTGTTGAGGATCTTTTCCCTCGACAGGGCGATCCCGTTGTTTTCCATGAAATAAGTGAGCAGTTCGAATTCCTTGAAGGAAAGGTCCGCGGGCTGCCCGTCGATCATGACCGTGTGTGCGCTCTTGTCCACTGTGATGCCGCCTATGTTCAGTTTGTCATCCGAAGAACCGGTCGTGCGACGCAGGATCGCCTCCACGCGTGCGACCAGCGTGCGCGGGCTGAAGGGCTTGGTCACGTATTCATCGATCCCGGCGTCAAAGCCATGCAGTTCATCGCTTTCGTCAGACTTGGCGGTGAGCATAATGATCGGGACCTTGGAATACTGGCGTATTTCTCTGGCTGTCTGCCAGCCGTCCATGCGGGGCATCATGACATCCAGAATGATCAGGGCAATATCCTTCTTTTCAAAGAAAATATCCAGTGCTTCCTGCCCGTCTCCCGCCTCCACGACGCTGAAACCGCTGCGCACAAGAAAATCCCTTACCAGTTTGCGCATACGCTCTTCATCGTCGACTACCAGTATTTTCTGATTTTCCATATGATTGTCCTTTCTCCGGATGCCTGACACATGCAGTACGGTTGCTCTCCTTGCATGATAAACAAAAAATATGAAAAATCTGTGTTTATGCGAGTTTTGCGAGTGTGAACACGAGCACGCTTCTCGGCCCTGCCCAGGCGGTATAGCGGTGCTCGAACACGACCGGATTTTCATGATACCAGCTGCCGGCATTGTCGTCCGTGTTGACGACGAGCTGCCAGGCATACTGTACCGGAAGCTCCGGCAGCGTGATCTCACGGCTTTCCCAGTAGGAATTGATCACAAGAATGACAGCATCGTCCGCTCCTGCAGGCGCTATTCTGCCTGAAAACAGCACACACAGCGTACTGGTGTTCCCGTCCACGTTCGGATGGTTCATGTCCGTCCCGCTGCACATGAGCGCCGGCAGGCCGCAGGAAGAAGGAGAAAGGGTATGACAGATCGAAGGATGGGCCCTGCGGAAATGCACCATCTCCCTGTAAAATTCAAAATAGTTCCGGTTCTTTTTAAGCAGAGACCAGTCCAGCCAGGAGATCTCGTTGTCCTGGCAGTAGCTGTTGTTGTTTCCGAACTGCGTGTTGCCGAATTCATCGCCTGCCAGGATCATCGGCGTACCGCGGCTGCACATCAGTACGGTTATGGCATTGCGCATCATGCGGAACCGCAGGTCCAGGATCTGCCTGTCGTCAGTCTCGCCTTCTGCCCCGCAGTTCCAGCTGCGGTTGTCATCTGCTCCGTCGCTGTTGTTCCAGCCGTTGGCTTCATTGTGTTTTACGTTAAAGGAATACAGGTCATACAGAGTGAACCCGTCGTGGCAGGTAAGGAAATTCACAGACGAAGCATAGCCTTCATATACGCCCTGGTACAGATCGGGCGAGCCGCAGATGCGGTCTGCTGTTTCCCTGGCGTTCCAGTAATTGCCCTTCAGATAATCGCGGAGACAGTCCCGGTAGCTTCCGTTCCATTCCGCCCAGCGGTGGAAAGCCGGGAAACTGCCGACCTGATAAAGTCCGCCTGCATCCCAGGCTTCCGCGATCAGCTTGACGTTGCCGAGTATCGTGTCACTGGCCAGCTCCTCAAGGATGGGAGGATGGTGCATGGGGCTGCTGTCTTCGCTTCTTCCGAGGATGCTCGCCAGGTCAAAGCGGAACCCGTCCACATGATATTCCTCCACCCAGTAGCGCAGGCAGTCCAGAATAAAATGGCGCACCACGGGATGGTTGCAGTTCACGGTGTTGCCGCAGCCGCTGAAATTGTAGTATTTTCCATCAGGTGAAAGCAGGTAATAGATATTGTTGTCCAGGCCTTTGAAAGAAATAAACGGTCCCTTTTCATTGCCTTCCGCCGTGTGGTTGAAGACGACGTCCAGGATCACTTCGATCCCGTTCTCATGCAGGAGCCTGATCATGTTCCTGAGTTCCGTGCCTTCGTAGTTGAATTCATGCGACGCGGTATAGGACGTGTTGGGCGCAAAAAAACTGACGGTATTGTAGCCCCAGTATTCGAGAAGCTTCTGGCCGTTCACTTCCCGGCTGTTCATCGTCTCGTCGAATTCGAAGATCGGCATCAGCTCTACGGCAGTGATCCCGAGGTCTTTGAGATAGGGGATCTTTTCGATGATACCTGCGAAGGAACCGGGATAGCGTACACCCGAAGATGCGTGCCGTGTAAAGCCGCGGACATGCATTTCATAGATGATGGAATCTTCCATAGGCCTTAACGGAAAATTGGAAGTCTTCCAGTCGTAGTTGTTCCTGACTACACGTGCGTGATAGTCGCCGCGCTTCTTCGTGATCTTGCCCCAGCCGCTCTGCCCTGTCACAGCCATGGCGTAGGGATCCAGAAGATTGTGGGTCTTGTCAAACAGCAGCCCTTTTTCCGGGTCCCAGGGGCCGTCGGCACGGTAGCAGTATTCGAATTCTTCAATGTTGATCCCGTAAACGATCATCGACCAGGTATTGCCGATCCGGAACTCATTAGGGAACTTCAATACAGCAAACGGTTTTGTCTCCTTGCGGTGGAAAAGGCACAGTGCAATGGACGTCGCACCTTTGGAACAGACAGTGAAGCTGACGCCGCCGGTCACGGGCATGGAACCGTTGATCTCAAAGTACCCGCTGCGTACACGATAGCCGTCGATCACAGCGGTAGGTTCATATTCCGAATACATGTTTTCGGGAGTTTTTTTA
The DNA here is from genome assembly GCA_022652545.1 of Lachnospiraceae bacterium. GTDB lineage: Bacteria > Bacillota > Clostridia > Lachnospirales > Lachnospiraceae > CAG-791. The sequence goes on along the minus strand of JALCRM010000009.1, from coordinate 55,645 downwards.
CTGCTGCTGTCTTCGGTCCTGAGCGAATCCCCGATACTGTCTTCTTTCTTTTCCCCGATCAGTTGCTTAACAACGTCCAGTCTTTCCATAAGGATCCCCGGGTAGTCCTCTTTCTTTTAGTTTTAGAGCACGTTAATTATAACATTTTAAAAGGCTGCTGCACCTGCGTATTTATACGCCGGTGCAGCAGCCTCGGTTTTGCTCGCTGCTTTGAACGGTCAGGCCGGATAAGCGCCGTTCTTTGTGTCTGCCTTCGCTACATCCACACCTGTCTGCTGAGCCTGGCGGTACTTGAAGAAATCCAGTGCCACCTTGGGGAACAGTGCATAGGTAAGCGTATCTTCAGGCTGCTGCTTCCAGGCTTTTACCTCTTCCTCAAACTTCGGAAGCATAGGAGGGATCTTGTCTGCCGGACGGCAGGTGATGACTTCCGCATCGCCGATGATCTTCTTCTGTACTTCGGCATTGAAAGGCTTTACGGTCTTGCCGTATTTCCCGCAAAGGAAATCCTTGGTCTGTTCGGTAGCCACTTTATAGTGCTCGCCAAGCAGCACGTTCATAACAGCCTGCGTCCCGACGATCTGGGAGGAAGGAGTGACAAGCGGCGGTTCGCCGAAGTCCTTGCGGACCTGCGGAACTTCCTTCAGAACTTCGTCGTACTTGCTCTCCGCATGCTGCTCTTTCAGCTGGCTGACCATGTTCGAAAGCATGCCACCGGGTACCTGGTACATCAGGGTCTTGATATTCACGCCGAGGACCTTGGTGCTCATCAGGCCGCTCTTGAGGCATTCTTCCCTGTAAGGGCGGAAGTAATCCGCGATCTCGGAAAGAAGGTTGAGATCAAGGCCCGTATCATAAGGCGTGCCCTGGAATGTTTTGACCATGACTTCCGTTGCAGGCTGTGAAGTTCCCAGTGCAAACGGGCTGATCGCGCAGTCGATGATATCGCAGCCGGCTTCCACTGCCTTGAGCTGTGTCATGCTCGCCACACCTGAGGTGTAGTGCGTATGCAGGTCGATCGGAAGCTTAGTGGAGGATTTCAGCGCACGGATCAGCTTGTCCGCTTCATAAGGCACGAGCAGACCCGCCATATCCTTGATGCAGATGGAATCCGCACCCATGTTCTCGATATCCTTGGCAATGTTCATCCAGTATTCCTGCGTGTAAGCATCGCCCAGCGTATAGCTCAGAGCTACCTGCGCATGGCCGCCCTCTTTCTTGGTAGCCTTGACAGCGGTCTCCAGGTTGCGCATGTCGTTCAGGCAGTCAAAAATACGGATGATGTCGATGCCGTTCGCAATGGATTTCTGTACGAAGTATTCCACTACATCATCGCTGTAATGGCTGTAGCCGAGAATATTCTGGCCACGGAAAAGCATCTGGAGTTTTGTGTTCTTGAAGCCTGCTCTCAGCTTGCGCAGTCTGTCCCACGGATCCTCGTGAAGGAAGCGCAGGCTGGCGTCAAAAGTGGCGCCGCCCCACATTTCCACTGCATTGTAGCCGACCTGGTCCATCTTTCCGATGATCGGAAGCATCTCCGAAGTGGGCATTCTGGTTGCGATCAGCGACTGGTGCGCATCACGAAGAACAGTCTCTGTAATCTTAACGGGTTTTTTGACCTGTTCCTGTTCCATAATTAACCTCCATGATTTTTATGTGGATCATCAGATCCCGAACACTGCCATAAACACACCGGCAACGACCGCAGTACCGATAACGCCTGCGACGTTCGGGCCCATTGCATGCATCAGAACGAAGTTTGTGGGATCGTACTCCGATGCGACTTTCTGTGAAACACGCGCTGCCATAGGCACGGCCGAAACACCGGCAGAGCCGATCAGCGGATTGATCTTGCCATGCGAAGTCCTGTACAGGATCTTACCTAGCACACAGCCGCCTGCAGTGCCGAATGCAAATGCCACCAGACCGAGTACGACGATCTTCAGAGTCGTAACATTCAGGAATGCGGTGGCACTGGTCTTTGCGCCGACGGAAGTGCCCAGCAGGATGACGACGATGTACATCATTGCATTGGAAGCAGTATCCGTAAGCTGACGAACGACGCCGCATTCACGGAACAGGTTGCCGAGCATCAGCATACCGATCAGCGGTGCTGTGGTAGGAAGGATCATGCAGACGACAACCGTAACGATGATCGGGAACATGATCTTTTCAAGTTTGGATACCGGACGCAGCTGATCCATCTTGCAATGCCGCTCTTCGTCCGTCGTCATCATTCTCATGATGGGAGGCTGGATGATCGGCACCAGGGACATATAGGAATAGGCTGCCACGGCGATGGGGCCCAGCAGTTCATTCTGCTGCAGCTTTGTCGCCAGGAAAATGGATGTCGGGCCATCGGCACCGCCGATGATGGAAATGGCTGCAGCTGCCTTGCCGTTGAATCCCATGGCAATTGCCAGGAAATAGGCGACAAAGATACCGAACTGCGCCGCGGCGCCCATCAGGAAACTGATCGGGTTCGCGATCAGGGGACCGAAATCCGTCATGGCACCTACGCCCATGAAGATCAGTGAAGGAAGGATAGCCCATTCATCAAGCAGATAGAAATAATAAAGCAGACCGCCGGTTCCGTTGGAGGAATCTTCAATGCTCAGGATGATGTCGGGATAAATGTTTACCAGAAGCATGCCGAACGCAATCGGTACGAGGAGCAGCGGTTCGAAATCCTTGGCAATTGCCAGGTACAGGAAAACGAAGGCTACGATGATCATTATGTAGTTGCCCCAGTACAGGTTGACGAAGGCGGTCTGGTTAAGCAGATTTCCCAGTGTATTCGCAATATAACTCATATCTTTACAGACCTCCGGGTTTATTGGGTACTATCAGTGATGATCAATTAAGCGTAGCAAGTACGTCGCCTGCTTCGACGCCGTCGCCGACCGTGCAGTCGATACTGGCAACCGTGCCGTCCTTGGGAGCAACCATGGGGATCTCCATCTTCATGGCTTCGATGATCACAACCGGATCGCCGGCCTTGACAGCATCGCCAACCTTGGCTTCGATCTTGAATACTTTTCCTGCTGCACCGGCTTCGATCTTTACGCCGCCGGCTGCGCCGGAAGCCTTTTTAGGAGCCGCTGCGGGTGCCGGAGCGGGAGCTGCTGCCTGCACGGCAGGAGCAGGGGCTGCTGCCCTGGGAGCTGCGGGTGCGGAAACCTGTGCACCGGCTTCTTCCACTGTTACGTCATAGGATGTGCCATTTACGGTAATGGTATAGTTTTTCATCTCGATAGTCCTCCATTGAGTATGTTCTTAATGATCTTACTGTTTGTGATCAGCGTGTTCTGGATTTGCGGATCGACCTTACAACAAAGCCGTTTGTATTGCTCCTGCCCTCTGCGGCAGCAACAGCTGCTGCAATAACTGCGACAAGCGCTCCGTCGTCCTGTGCCGCCTGCGGCGCTTCGGCAGCCGGAACTGTGCTCTCGACCTGCGGTGCGGCGGTTTTTCTGACATCTGTTTTGTTCCTGTCCGCTTCCATTTTCTGGGAGAGACGGTTGATCGGCGGAAATGCAAATTTGATGACCAGTGCGATAAGGATCAGCACAAAGAAGGCCATGCCCATGCCAAGCAGCGTATTCATACCTGCCTTTGCCATTCCTTCGCCAAAGGTATCGTTGATGGAGGACTGGATCTCTTTAGGGCCATAGGTATTGTAAATGACCGTTACCGTGCCGGTTCTGCCTGTAGAGCCTGTCAGGCCGACACTGACTGTCATTTCGTCATTTTTGATCTGTGCGCTCATTTTGGAAGGATCTGTCGCAAAACCGGTGACATCGCCCAGCTTTGTGAGCATTTCATTCCACTGTTCAGCGCTTTTCTCATAGCTGACTTCCGGGTTGTCTGACGTAAATGTCGAAGAGTCACCGGACTGGACAGCCTGCGCAAGTTCCTGGATCCTGTACTCAGAGTCAGAGATCGCCTGCTCTTCCGTCACGCCGTGGTAATCATATTTACTTGCGGCGTTTACCGTCAGGCCGGACACAGATACAAGCAGGACACAGGCTGCGGCTGCCGTTAAAACGGATAACCATTTTTTCATAGCTGTGTGTCTCCTTTTTTATACTGTGCCGTGTTTTTTCTCAACAACTGCCTGTTTCGTAAAGAGCATCTCTTCCGCTCCGATGAGATATTTCCGAAGATCCGCGGGTTCGACGATCTCGTCGACATAGCCGTGCGAAGCGGCACTGTCAATGCTGTTCTGCAGGGCATCGTACCTTGATGCAACGTCCTCTGCATTGTCGCTTCCTGCGATCACCTGCACCGCAAGCTTCGCATCCATCATGCCTACCTTGGCACCGGGAAGAGCTACGGTGATGTCTGCTCCGGTTGCTTTGGAATTCATAACGTTGTAGGCACTGCCGAATGCCTTGCCGCAGATCACGTTCACCTTCGGCACGGAAGCATTGGCAAAAGCGTAGGTAAGCTCGGCTGCAGCTGCTGCGACTGTGTTTTCTTCAGCGGCCGAAGCTGCGAAACCGTCAGCATTCGTCAGTGTGATGACCGGAATATTGAAGGCATCGCAGAAATTGACGAAACGGGCAGCCTTGCGGCAGCCTGCCGTGGTAAGCTTCGCATCTGCATTTGCGACCGCTCCTGCCGTTGTGCCGTTCAGGCGAAGAAGACCGGTCACCATATCAGCGGCATAATCTTTCTTCACTTCGAAGAATGCACCGTCATCGGCAACGTCTGCAAGTACTGCCGAAACATTTTCAGGATCAGCCGCTGCAGCATCCGAGGAACGGTTCAGATCGTCCGTGCACTCTCCGACTGCGCTGTCTTCGTTGTTGGAAGGCAGAAGGGCTACCAGTGTACGGATCTTTGCCAGGATCTCATCCTCGCTGCCGATCCCGTCCACCGCACCGGCAGCGGATTTTGCGGAAGCGCTGGCAGTGTCATTCACATCTTCGCTGTTGCCTGCAAGGGCATTCGGCGAATTCACAAAAAGCTTGGCATCGCCGGACATGAAAGAAAAGTCCGTCATTGCCGGGAACAGGGAAAGTCCGCCGCCGCAGTTTCCGAAAACAGCGGTGATCTGCGGAACAACACCGGATGCGGCTGCCTGTTTCGCATAAATCGTGCCCATTGCATTGAGGGCATCCGTAGCTTCCTGCAGACGAAGGCCCGTGGAATCGATGAGCCCGATAATGGGGGCACCGGTGCGGATCGCCATGTCGTACAGGCCTGCGATCTTCTTTGCGTGCATCTCACCGATCGAACCGCCCAGTACGGAAGCGTCCTGGCTGTACACGAAAACAAGACTGCCGTTGATAACGCCGTAGCCGGTGATCACACCGTCGGAAGGCGTCTGTTCAGGTTTCTGATTGAAATCGGTCGTCCTTGCCGTTACGCGTGCGCCGATTTCAACGAAACTGTTGTCGTCGAGCAGAGATGTTATTCTCGTGCCCGCTTTTGAAGAACTGCTCATATCTTGAACCTCCGTTTAAGAAATTTAAGAATGATGGATAGAAGCAAACGGGAATCGTTGTCAAAACAGTTTCAATACCGTGAACGGATTGTATGCCGTCAAATACAAGAATCCCCGTAATCGCGCTACGAAGCAGTATAACATAGTTTATGCGAATTACATAGTTATTTTGCTCAGATTTGCACTGGCTTCCTCCTCTGCTTCTTCCTTGAACTCCCTGATCTGCTGGTCGTTGAGAGACGGCAGTTCTTCGATCGATTTGACGCCGAAGGACCTGAGAAACTGTTCCGTCGTCCCGAAAAGTATGGGCCTGCCGGGAGCATCCTTGCGCCCCAGTTCCTCGATCAGTCCGAAAGACAGCAGGCGGTCTATGGAAGAATCGCAGTTGACGCCGCGGATGGCCGCTATTTCAGCCTTCGTGACCGGCTGCTTGTACGCCACTATGGCCAGGGACTCCAGCAGTGCATCACTCAGCACTATCTTTTTGGGCACTGACGCGATCCTGATCAGATACTCGTAGTATTCGCTCTTTGTACAGAGCTGTACGGCATCCTCCAGCTGCGTGACTGTGATCCCCGAATCCTGCTGTTCATATTTTGCCTGCAGCCCCGCGATCACACGCACGGTGTCTTTTTCCGACATCTCCAGCGCTTTTGACAGGTCCTGTATCCTGACCGAGCTGCCCATCGCAAACAGAATGGCTTCCGCCGCCGCAATTGCTTTTTTTAATTCCATTGTTCCTTCTCCCCGCTGTCGAGTTCTTCCTCCAGGTGTTCAGGGTCCCTGACTTCGATCGTGATCTCGCCGAATGTCTCTTCCTGCTTCAGGCTGATGTCCCCGCTCTTCATCATTTCCAGGATTACCAGGAAGGTGACGATCACTTCCTCGCGGCTCTTCTGCCTTTCCAGCAGTTTCCGGAAGGAGGTCCTGCCATGGCCGATCAGGTATTTGCGCACATACCCGGTTTTGACGTCCATATCGATCTCCTCCTTCTCTATGGTCCCGAACCTGCTGCGGATCGGATCGACCTTGTTCTCACGGCGCTTCATGATATCCTGGAAGATCGTGTGCAGCGTCAGCAGGGTATTGTCGCCGATCAGTTTTTCATAGTCCACCGGAGGCTCATATTCAAGGACTTCCTCGGGCAGGTCCTCCTTCGTGCGGTAAAAGCTTCCGCGTGCGTCCTCCTGTTTTTCACGAAGTTCCGCTGACATATACCTGACCATCTTGTAGGCAAGCAGCTTTTCGACCAGTTCAGCGCGCGGATCTATCTCTTCGCCTTCCTCATCCACTTCCCTCGGCAACAGCATGCGGCACTTGATGTCGAGGAGCGTTGCCGCCATGACGAGGAATTCGGACGTCACGTTCATGTCTTCCCTGTCCATGCGGTCGATATAGGCGAGATACTGATCCGTGATGGTAGAGATGGGAATGTCGTATATGTCGACCTTATTGATCGTGATGAGATGCATCAGAAGGTCCAGCGGTCCTTCGAACGCTTCCAGCTTTACGGGTATCGCCATGTCTTCCTTTCAGTCCTTTCCGTTTGCAGGGATCAGGCGGATCACGGAGATCTCTGCGGGGTTGAAGATCCGCACGGGGATCGTGTGCGTGCCGAGTCCGCAGCTCAGCACCATGCGCGACTTTCTTCCGCCGCTGCAGCTGTGTTCATAAAGCCCGCCGCTGTATTTCGGAAACAGTGCCGGATCCGGCGACACGATGCCGCCGATCCCGGGCAGGCGCATGACGCCTCCGTGGATATGTCCGGAAGTTACCAGGTCTGCGCCCCATTCCGCCAGGGCGTCAAAATCCTTCGGATGATGGGATACGACGATATTGAACCGGGACAGAGAAGGCGTCCCGAGCCTCTGTCTCACATATCCGCTGTCGATATGGCGCCTGCGGAATTTCCGGTACAGGAAATCTTCCGTCTCCATCCCGTAAATATCGATATTGTCATCTTCTCCGCCGCTCAGCACCGCAAGCGTCGTACAGCCGTTACGGCAGATCCGGATGCCCGCTGCGTTCAGTTCCCGTTCGTATCTTTTGAAACCGTCCCCGAAATAGTCGTAATACAGCGGGTCGGCGATCTTCAGCTCATGATTGCCGTTTACGCAGAAAACAGGCGCCGTGGCGCGCAGCCTTTTCAGCAGGGAGATCACAGAGGCATACCACCTGTCTCCGTCCCCCGCTTTCGAGCCTGTCACCATATCGCCTCCGCAGAGTATGGCTTCCGGTGCGGCATGACGTACCGCTTCGACTACCGCTTCATTGTCCCTGCCGTACACCTTTGCGTGCAGGTCCGTCAGGAACACAAGCGTATGGGCATGGCGGATCTTATCCGTCGTGATCACATATTCTCTTGTAACGAAGCGCCCCGTGTCGATGATCATCACAATGATGAAGAACATTGCGAGGCAAAACACAACGATCCAGAATATTGTCATACACGCAGTCCGTCTGTCCCTGAATACATGAAGAAGCCCTTGATTTTCTCAACCAAGGGCTTTACTCACTGTTTGCGGAAAGCTCAGTTGTACTTGCGCTTCCTTGCGGCTTCAGACTTCTTTTTGCGTCTGACGCTCGGTTTCTCGTAGTGCTCTCTCTTGCGGATCTCCTGCTGGATACCGGCCTTAGCGCAGCTTCTCTTAAAACGGCGAAGTGCACTGTCGAGAGTTTCATTTTCCTTTAAGATCACACTGGACATCTGTTTTCCAAACCTCCCTTCAGTCCCTTCAGGTATTAGACTGAGTGGGTTTTTAGTATGAGAAGAAATCTCATACGCATGTGATTATAAACACATTTGACTTCACAGTCAACAGCAAATCCTCAGCGGATCTGCCCGCGGAGGACATTTTCCGCCTCCTCCAGCGCCCTAGGTATGCCTGCCGGATCCTTGCCGCCCGCCTGTGCCATGTTCGGCCTTCCGCCGCCGCCACCGCCGACCAGTCCGGCGATCGCCTTTACAAGATTGCCGGCATGCGCTCCTTTTGCAGCCGCTTCATCGGAAGCCATCGCCATCAGCGATACCTTGCCGTCCCTTGCGGAAAGAAGCAGGATCACGCCTGCATTGTATTTTGCCTTCATCTGGTCCCCGAGCTCGCGCAGACCGTTCATATCCACATTGTCCACGGATGCGCCGAGGTACCTGACTCCGGCTATCTCTTTGATCCTGTCGGAGATGTCGCCGAGCTGCTCCCTCGCCTCACGGCTCTTCAGGGATTCGTTCTCGCTGCGCAGGCTCTTCAGGTCTTCCTGCATTTTGCGGATGTGTTCGGACAGCGTTTCGGGAGTGGCCTTGAGGAGAGACGCCGCCTCGTCAAGCTCTTTTTCCAGTCCGTCGTAGTATTTTCTGACATTGGCGCCCGTAATGGCTTCGATCCTGCGCACGCCGGCCGCGACGCCGCTCTCGGAAAGGATCTTGAACTGCCCGATCTGGCTGGTGTTGGAAACATGTGTGCCGCCGCAGAGCTCAGTGGAAAAATCGCCCATCTTTACGACGCGTACCTTTTCTCCGTACTTTTCTCCGAACAGCGCCATGGCGCCGGTCTTTCTCGCTTCCTCAAGTCCCATGACATCCGTGGTCACCGGAAGCCCCGCCGTTATTTTTTCATTGACCATGTCTTCGACGCGGCGGATCTCGTCCGCTGTCATCGGTTTGAAATGACTGAAGTCAAAACGCGTACGCTGCGGATCCTGATAGGAGCCGGCCTGTTCCACATGTGTGCCGAGCACTTCCCGCAGAGCCTTCTGCAGCAGATGCGTGGCGCTGTGGTTGCGGCAGGTCGCCATGCGGTTCTGTGCGTCCACCTTCAGCGTGACCGTATCGCCGGTCCGGAACATGCCCCTCGTCATAACGCCGATATGTGCGATCTTTGAACCTGCCACGTGCAGCGTCTCCCGCACTTCAAAGGAGCCTCCCTCGGATTCGATCGTGCCGATGTCGCCGACCTGGCCGCCCATCGTTCCGTAAAAAGGCGTCCTGTCCGTGATCACAGCCCCTGTCATCCCGTCCGAAAGAGCTTCCGCAACAGTATTTTCGGCATCCTCTTCCTCTGTGTGAAGCTCGCAGAGTGCGACCACCTTTCCGGTCTCCGTGAGATGGTCCCCATAGCCGGTGAACTCCGTATTGACGCCGGCGTCCAGCTGCTCATAGACTGTCGCATCCGCGCCCATGTAATTGCTCTTCTTGCGCGCGCTGCGGGCCTTGTCCTTCTGTTCCTTCATCTCGGCGTCAAAACCCTTTTCATCCACCGTGATGTCCTTTTCCGCAAGGATCTCCCGCGTCAGGTCGAGCGGGAAACCGAAGGTATCGTAAAGACGGAAAGCATCGCTCCCCGAGAGCTCGCTGCCTTCCTCGCGCCTGATGCGCTCTTCCGCTTCCGTAAGCATGCCGAGGCCCTGGTTGATCGTCTTTTCAAACTTGCCCTCTTCCTGTTCCACCACATTCAGGATAAAGTTCTTCTTTTCCTCGAGTTCCGGGTAGCCGTCTTTGGATCCCTCGATCACAGCTTCCGCGAGCTGCTTCATGAACGGTCCTTCGATCCCGAGCAGTTTCCCGTAACGGTCGGCACGGCGCAGCAGTCTGCGCAGGACATAGCCGCGCCCTTCATTGGACGGCATGATACCGTCGGAGATCATGAAGGTCACACTGCGTGCATGGTCTGTGATGACACGGATCGCCACGTCATCCTTGTCGGAGGTGTGGTATTTGGTCCCGGAGATCGTGCAGACTTCATCGCGCAGGGCCTGCAGCGTGTCCACGTCAAAGATGGAATCGACTCCCTGGACAGCCACTGCCAGACGCTCCAGTCCCATGCCCGTGTCGATGTTTTTCTGGATCAGATCGGAGTAGTTGCCGTGCCCGTCGTTATTGAACTGTGAAAACACGATGTTCCAGACTTCCATATAGCGGTCGCACTCACAGCCTACCGTGCAGCCGGGTTTTCCGCAGCCGTATTTTTCTCCGCGGTCGTAATAGATCTCCGAGCAGGGGCCGCAGGGACCCGAGCCATGCTCCCAGAAATTGTCCTCTTTGCCGAAACGGAAGATCCTCTCCGGTGCGATCCCCATTTTGTCATGCCAGAGATCCCATGCTTCCTGATCATCCACATAGACAGACGGATACAGGCGGTCGGCATCGAGTCCGACCACTTCCGTCAGAAACTCCCAGGCCCACGGTATGGCCTCTTTTTTGAAATAATCACCGAAGGAGAAATTTCCCAGCATTTCAAAGAAAGTGCCGTGCCGCGCCGTTTTGCCTACGTTTTCAAGGTCTCCCGTGCGGATGCACTTCTGGCAGGTGGTCACACGCTTGCGGGGCGGGATCTCCTGGCCGGTAAAATAAGGTTTCAGCGGCGCCATGCCGGAATTGATGATCAGCAGACTGTCGTCGTTGTGCGGAACAAGTGAAAAGCTCTTCATGCGAAGGCAGCCCTTGCTCTCGAAATACTTCAGGAACATTTCTCTCAGTTGATTGACGCCGTATTTTTCCATGATGATGAAATTATCCTTTCCCCGCCTGACCTGTGATCAAAACATATCAAAACGCGAACTTGCCTTCGAACCACTGCTCCAGTTCCGCGATCGGGACACGCACCTGCTGCATGGTATCGCGGTCGCGGATGGTCACCGCGTGGTCTGTCTCCGAGTCGAAATCGTAAGTCACGCAGTAAGGCGTGCCGATCTCGTCCTGCCTGCGGTATCTCTTCCCGATATTGCCGCGGTCGTCGAAATCGCAGGTGTATTTTGCCGCCAGCTGCGCCTCGATCTTCTCCGCTTCCTCGTTCAGTTTCTTGGAAAGCGGCAGAACCGCGATCTTGACAGGTGCCAGCGCCGGATGGAAATGCATGACCGTGCGCATGTCAGGCGCTTCCTCAGTGCCCAGATTCTCCTCGTCGTAAGCGGCGCAGAGGAATGCCAGCACCATGCGGTCCGCACCCAGCGAAGGCTCAATGACATAAGGCGTGTAGCGGGTATTGTCCGTATCGTCAAAATAAGTCAGATCCTCGCCGGAGACCTTCATGTGCTGCGTAAGATCGTAATCCGTGCGGTCAGCGATGCCCCAGAGCTCGCCCCAGCCGAACGGGAACAGGAATTCCACGTCGGTCGTGGCCTTCGAGTAGAAGGAAAGCTCCTCCTTCTCATGGTCGCGGAAGCGCAGCTGCTCTTCCTTCAGGCCAAGGGAATACAGCCACTTTCTTGCAAATTCCTTCCAGTAGGCAAACCATTCCAGATCCGTGTCAGGCTTGCAGAAGAACTCCATTTCCATCTGCTCGAACTCACGCGTACGGAAGGTAAAGTTGCCGGGCGTGATCTCATTGCGGAAGGACTTGCCGATCTGGCAGATGCCGAAAGGCACCTTCTTGCGGCTCGTACGCTGTACGTTCTTGAAATTCACGAAGATGCCCTGTGCCGTTTCGGGGCGCAGATAGATCGTCGCGGAAGAGTCCTCGGTCACGCCCTGGAATGTTTTGAACATCAGGTTGAACTGACGGATATCCGTGAAATTGTGCTTTCCGCAGCTCGGGCAGGGGATCTCGTTCCTGTTGATGAAATCCATCATCTCATCCTGCGAAAGTGCGTCCACGGGCTTTTCCGGTTTGATCCCGGAAGTTGCGGACCAGTCCTCGATGAGCTGGTCGGCGCGGTAGCGCGAACCGCAGGACTTGCAGTCAAGCAGCGGATCGGAGAAACTCTTCAGGTGCCCGGAAGCCACCCAGGTCTGCGGATTCATCAGGATGGCGCAGTCCACACCTACATTCGTAGGACTCTCCTGTACGAATTTCTGCCACCATGCCTTCTTGACGTTGTTTTTCAGCTCAACGCCCAGCGGACCGTAGTCCCAGGTGTTGGCGAGCCCGCCGTAGATCTGCGAACCGGGATAGATGAACCCTCTTGCATTCGCGAGGTTTACGATCTTCTCCATCGTTTTTTCCATTTCAGACCTCCCTGCAGAGGACCGTCAGGCCCTCCGATTCATGATTTTACTTTTCCAGGATCAGTACCGCCGGTTCCGATGCGGATACGCTGCTGCCTATCTCCGCTTCGGTGTCGCTTACGACGGAAACGGACGGTGAACTGTAGAGGATCTTGTAAGGCAGCGTGACGTGTGCCTGCTCCGTAAGGATAAATACATGATGCTCCCCCAGCGCTTCAAAATCCGACTTTCTCAGGATCTTGTTCGTATCTTCCCTGGACACCGCAGACAGAATATCCGACATATCGATATTCTGCAGCAGGGCATCGCTCAGTGTGCCGTAGAAGCATTCCGTATCGTTGAACTGCGCATAATCGCCGGAAGAACTGTATTTCATCACCAGCCTGGCCTGCCCGTCTGAAACGCTGAGCCTGACGGGATCCACTTTTTTATCCCCGTTGTTGTACGCATCAGCGTCCTTGTCGATCTTTGCCTGCAGTTCGTCCTTGCTGTAATAATCCTTCGAAAAGCTCTCCACAGAGGTAACGGTCATTTCCCCGTTCTTTGCGACCGCAATACTGCCGGCCTGGCCGCTTTCCTGTCCGTCCGCCGTATCGGCGGCCGTGCTCGCACTGTCTTTGCTACCCGAACAGCCCGCCAGCGTCAGCAGCACGGTAATGAGCAAAACAAGTATCAGGCCTTTTTTATGCGAAAGCATTTCTCAGGTATTTCCCCGCTTTCCGGCTTTTTTTCAAAACGCAACAATTGATTATAGGCGAAACATTGCTCTCTTGCAAGGGATGTATCGCAGACGCACTGCCTTCAGCGCATAGCCTGCAGGACGGAGAGACTGGAAAAAGGATGTCCTCCGAAAAAGCTGCTGCACACGCGTCCGGCAGTCTCCTCCAGCTGGAGGAGAACGCTTTCATTTACTCCGAAGGTATACAGTTTTTCCAACGGGCTCTGTGTGATATGCAGGAGAGCGCGCACGGCAGCCGGGTCCATTTTTTCCCGTTCGCTCTCCGAAAGCTCCGGCAGTTCTCCTTCGGACTCCACTGTCCTGATCTCATAGACCGCGCGTATAAGTCGTGCCGGTATCGCAGGCTTTTCCAGGGCCCGGAGGCTCATGTACAGCAGCGCCAGGATCTGCGCTTCATCGTTGTTTTCACGGGTAATGTATTCCGCCACTTCCAGGAAGTACATGCCGTAGCAGGCCTTTTCCATATCGGTCCTGAGATCGCCGAAATAATTGTCGATCTCCGCTTCCGTCATTATATAGGAGGAACGCCCGGCCATCAGGCGGAACCTGCCGAACGAAAAGGGCTCTGCCGCCGCCATGAGCGAATTGCCCTGGCGTCTTGCCCCCCTCGCAAAACAGGAGATCTTACCGTTTTCTTTGGTGAGCAGCACCACACGCCTGTCGTATTCGCCGGCAGGCGCGCCGAGCAGTACGATCCCTGTGACGGACATGGCGGTCTTCTCATCGTTCGTACTCATTTCAGGTCCTTCATGTCATAGCCGAAGGATCTGAGCTGCCTGCTGTCATCCCGCCAGTCTCTGCGCACCTTCACCCACAGCTTCAGGTTCACGTGCGTCTGCAGCATATTTTCAATGTCCTTCCGGGCATCCGTACCGATCCTGCGGAGCATATCGCCGTTTTTCCCGATAATGATGGCTTTGTGGCTCTCGCGTTCGGTGACGATGGAGGCCGTAAGGTCGCAGATCTCTCCGCTGCGCCCCTGCCGGTATTTCATCTCTTCCACCTGTACCGCGATGCCATGCGGCACTTCGTCCTGCAGCAGCCGCAGCGCTTTTTCCCGTATGATCTCCGCCGCTATATCTCTTTCGCTGACATCCGTAACGGTATCCTCGTCATAGAAGGGGTCTCCCTCCGGCAGCCTTGAAAACACGACATTGAGCAGTTCCTCCATGCCGCTGCCGGTATGCGCGCTGACCGGTACGATCTCAGCAAAATCGTACAGACCGGACCTGAACGCGATCGAAGCAGCCATGCCTTCCCTGTTCACCGTATCCGCTTTATTGATGACGAGGATGACCGGCTTCCCGGCCTTCTTCACAAGCTCCAGTATATTCCGCTCTTCTGCGGAAGCTTTAGTGCCCGGCTCCACGAGCCAGAGAATAAGGTCAACTTCCTTCAGGGTCTGCTGCGCCGACCGCTCCATATACATTCCCAGCCTGTTGTCCGCCCTGCACATCCCCGGCGTATCGAGAAAGACGACCTGCCCCCGCTCTTCCGTCAGAACGGTGCGCATCTGTTTGCGCGTGGTCTGCGGTTTGTAGGAGGTGATCGCGAGCTTCTGCCCGATCAGCGTATTCATCAATGTGGACTTGCCGACATTCGGAAGCCCGATGATCGTTACAAAACCAGATTTTCCCATTGTCATTCCTGCGGCGTAGGGCGGCTGCCGCCGTCTGCGGGGCCTGCCGGTCCTGCCTGCTGTATGCCTGCGCCGATCTTTCCCTGTTTGGATTTGTTTTTGGGCTCCCTGTATGCCCTTCCTCTTTTATGTCTTACGATCGCCGCGATGATCAGGATGACCACCGTGATCACTATGGCCCAGAGCGCAATGAAAGGCAGGCAGATCACAAACATGATGCCGAATTCCTGCAGATCCTCAAGAAGGACTGACCAGCTGTGCACGATGCCTTCCTTCATTCTGGTGACGGCATCTGTCTGCGTCGCCGGCGTATATTCCTTCACTTCCGTTACGTCGATGCTGACTGTGGCATAGGCCACTTCATTGTCGTACAGTTTCATCTGCGATTCGATATCGGCCAGCTGCGCATTGACGTCCGTGAGCTGCTGTTCTATAGCCAGAAGATCCGTAATGTTGTCTGTTTTCTCCATCATGGACAGCAGCTGCTTCTGTTCTGTCCTGAGTGCGGTACGTCTGCTGTCCGTGTCGTTATACTGCAGCGTGATGTCCTCCACGCTGGAAGACTGGGACAGTACATTGACTTCCCCCTTGACGGATGCCGCAAAGGAATCCAGTTTTTCTTCAGGAATACGCACGCTGTAGCTGCCGGTCTGCGTGGTCTGCCGGTCGCTCGTGCCGCTGTACACCGGATAGTAATTGTCCTGGTCTCCCGCGCTGCGGCTCGAATTTTCTATATATCCGCCTGCGTCCGCAACCTGTTTTGTCAGCCTGCTCTCAAAATCATCCAGGTCTTCGGTCTCCGCCGAAAAGCTCATGCTCCGCGTCAGTTTGCGGTTTGCCGTCAGGCTCTGGTCCGCTGTGCCGGAAGAATTTGCCGCGGTTTCGTCTCCGGCCGATGAAACGACGGCTTTATCGGAAGCTGCCGGTTCACTGTAGGCATAATTTTCGGTGTCGGATACCGTGCTGTAGGAATTGTTCATACCACCCGATGCACCGCAGCCGTTCAGTATCATTCCAAGAGCCAGCACGATCGCTGCGGCTGCCGCAATTTTATGTCTGTTGATCATATGGCCTCCTTTTATTTTCATCTGCCGGCCTGATTCCAGCAGATGATCCGTCTGCCCTGCTTCTGCCCTCAGAACAGTCGGGCTACGCTGCCGAAGAGTTCTTTGTTCTTTTCTATTTTAGCACGGGTGCCCACAACACAGATACAGCCGCTGTCCAGCATGGCTTTTACATACGCAGCCAGCGCCTGCACGTCCTTTGTCTCACAGGTAAGTACCTGGTCTCTCTCTTCCTGTACCATTTCCTGCGTAAGTCCCGTCATGTATCCTGTCAGGCAGTATCTTCCGAACTGACGCGGCGTCATGGGGGTATCCAGTGCGCTTACCGCGCCGATCACATACTGTGTCATGGAACGGCTGTCCGCATCGAAGTTTTCCAGCCAGGCGGGTGCTTCCTCAAAGGTCTGCACAGACTCCCGCACATGCGGATCACGGTATGTGACAAAGCACGACGTACCGTCTCTGCCGAAGGAGGACATACAGCCATATGCACCGCCCTTCACGCGGATCCTGTTCCAGAGATAGTCATAGCCCATGATCACACGCAACACCCGCAGCGCGCCTGTATACGGAAGACCCTTTCCGGCAAAATTTCCCGCACGGCATACGTACTGCACCTGTCCGGCGGTCGTAAAGCCTTCGTTTCTTTTTTCGGGATGTATCGTATACGGCTGCAGGGACGGATCACCGCAGGCTGTATTGTCCGCATCCGGCAGAGCAGCCCTGAAAGCGCCGGCAGTCTTTGCCGCCGTCTCAAGATCCTTTTCATCGCCGGTCACATCGACCGCCGAAAGACGCATCCCGGAAAAGATCCAGGCAGACATTTTCCGGAGGGTCTCCGGCAGCTTCCTGAGCCTCTCCGGCTTGTCCAGGATCCCGCTGATCGTGCGGTAGCTTTCTATGCCGCCCATGGCATCGCGGATACAGGCTGCTTCACTGAAATAGGACTCGGCCCGCACCGAAGCCGTAATGTGCCCGCCTTCCTGCAGATCCTCGCGCAGACCGGACCGCTCTTCTTCGAGCAGATCGCGAAGCCGTTTGATATCGCTGTAATCGGAACGCAGAAGAATTTCTTCCAGCAGCTCAAGAGCTGCGCCGACGTTTTCCCGCAGCACCTTGACGTTCACCTCAAACATAAGCCTGTAGGAACTGCTGTCCCGTACGTCCGTATAGCCGGCGACTGCAGGTTCGATGCCGCCCGTCAGTATGTTTACCCGGTTGTTCAGCTGGGCGTAGGTATAATGCTCTGTGCCGACCATGCCGAACACTGTCTTCAGGACCGTGAGGCAGTCATAATATTCCTGCGGCAGCTTTCTGATATCAAATTCAAAGGAAAGATAAAGAATGCCGTTGGCAAATGACGGGTGCGCGAGCAGTTCCGTTTCCTTACCGATCTTTCTGACTTTTGTGCTGAACCGCACTGCCTTTTTATCCAGGTCATCTCTTGTAAGCAGCGGTATACGCGCTATTGCCTCAGGGTCGTCCGCAGCTTCCTGGTAAGTCCGCAGGCTCTCCGTTTCGGCGTCGATCTCCTTCAGCTGCGCGGCGGTCAGTCCTGCTTTGTACTGCTGCAGTTTTTCATGCTGCGCATTTTCGCATTTTTCAGCCAGCCCCGGCACCGGTTTCAGGATCACGAGACTGCGGTGGCTGTTTTCCAGGACCATCTGCCTGAGCGTATGTTCAAACAGGCCGTTTTCCGCTTCCTTTTTCAGTTCTTCGAAGATATCCCCGTCACGAAGGCCGAGCCAGGGCTGCGAGTCGTCGTACAGCCAGCTTTCCATACAGCTGAGGCCGTACACCAGCCCCTTCGGGTAAGAGCCGAAATCTGCTTCCCTGTAGCGGAATTCATGATAATTGATGCCTGCCAGGAGCGCCTCCTTTTCAAAACCTTTTTCGGCGATCTCACGCAGCGTCCTGTCGATCACTGCCGCAAACTCTTCCTTTTTTTCCGCATCCGTGTATTTGGCAATGACAGACCAGACCGGCTGTGCAAGCCCGTCGTCGAAGGAGCTGCAGATATCCCTGCCGATCCCGCTGTGCAGCAGTGCTTCCTTAAGCGGAGCACCCGGCGCATCGCAAAGCACATAGTCGAGGACACGGAAGGCGATGTTGCGCTTTTCGTCCAGACCGTCAGGCAGCGCAACGTTCCAGGCAAGAAATGCCCTGCCGTTTTCTTCTTCGCCCTCCATCAGGGAATACGGCTGTTCGGTCTCCGAAGGCTCTGTGAAAGGCTTTTCCCTGACAATCGCGGAATCCGGATCCCTGAAGTCGAATTTTGACAGATAGTTCTCGTCCATCCACGCAAGACGTTCCTGCATATCGGCATCCCCGTACAGATAGATATAACTGTTCGAAGGATGGTAAAAGCGCCTGTGAAAATCGAGGTACTGTTCATAGGTCAGCGACGGGATGACTTCCGGATCGCCGCCGGATTCCACCGCATAAGTGGTATGCGGGAAAAGAGAGGCAGTGATCTCCCTCTCCAGCACGTCATCGGGTGAGCTCATGACCCCTTTCATTTCGTTGTAGACGACACCGTTGACCCTGAGATCTCCTCCCTTCGGGTCTCTTTCATAGTGCCAGCCTTCCTGCTCAAAGATGCGTTTTTCTTCATAGATCCTCGGGAAAAAGACCGCGTCCAGATATACATGCATTAGGTTTTTGAAATCGCGGTCATTGCAGCTGGCCACCGGATATACCGTCTTGTCCGGATAGGTCATGGCATTCAGAAAAGTATTGAGAGAGCCCTTGGCCAGTTCAATGAACGGATCCTTCACCGGAAAATCCCTGGATCCGCACAGCACGGTGTGCTCGATAATGTGGGCAACGCCCGTCGAATCGGACGGCCTCGTACGAAAGCCGATGAAAAAGACTTTGTTATTGTCCTTATTCGGCAGCAGCACCACCCGGGCGCCGCTTTTCACATGCCGAAGCAGTACGGCATTGCTGTCGATATCCCTGAGGTATTCCCGTTTGATCACCTCGTAATTTCTGTATTCCGGATCCGTTTTTCCCATATGCAGTACACCTCCTGAACAGTCTCATTAAATCGAGAAGCTCTTTTTCTTTCGTTTCATTGTCCATGCATAGCCGCACAGCAGCCAGGCGGCAGCCGCAGCCCAGGCCACCGAGCCTGCAAGACAGACGCCCACATAGCTGTGCAGGTTCGCCGCAACTACCGACATCACTGCGCGCGCGATCAGTTCCACGACTCCTCCTGCCATGGGAACAAAAACACAGCCCATGCCCTGCATCGCGTTGCGGTAGATAAAAATGATGGCCAGCGGAATATAGAACGGTGCCGAACAGAGCAGGTAGGTATTTACCAGCGGTACGACTTCCTCCAGCCTGTCCGAAATAAACAGGCCGGTCATGTGCCCGCCCAGCGTGATCATCAGTACACCGACGGCTGCCGCATACAGAAAGCTCTGAATGTCCGATGCATGGATTCCCTGCCGGATCCTGTCCGTTTTCCTGGCTCCCGTGTTCTGTGCGCAGTAGGCGGCCATCGTTGCTCCCTGTGCGCCGAACATCTGCGTCACCAGGGATTCTATCTTGCCGGCAGCCGTGTAAGCCGCCACATAAAGCGTTCCCAGCATATTCAAGGCAGCCTGCACCATCAGAGCGCCGATCGCCGTGATCGAAAACTGAAGCGCCATCGGCAGTCCGATGTAAAGCTGACGTACCGCCAGATCCCGCCTGAATTTCAAGTCATCCCTGGAAAGCCTGAGAAGCGGCACACGGCGAATAATATAGAACAAACAGGCAAAGCCGGATATGGCCTGGGAAATGACCGTTGCATACGCCGCGCCTGCCACTCCCATACGAAAGGTGATGACAAACAGAAGATCCAGCAGAATATTCAGCATTGCCGACAGGATCAGAAAAACAAGCGGCGTCCTGCTGTTCCCGATCGCCCGCAGTGTGTAGGAGGTCATGTTGTAAAGAACGGTGGCAGCCAGACCTCCGCATACGATCATGATGTAGGAATATGCATCCTTGAAAATATCCTGCGGTGTATGCAGCAGCACCATCAGGCTGCGCATACTCAGGCAGCTGACGAAGGTCAGCACGGCGGACAGCAGCATGGCCGTATAGACGGATGTGCCGACGCACTGGCGCAGGGATTTCATGTCCCCTGCACCGAAGCGCTGCCCGACCGGCACTGCGAAACCGGCGGTCATGCCCCACACGAAGCCGAACACCAGAAAATTGATCATGCCGGTGGAACCGACCGCTGCCAGAGCGTTCGTCCCTACAAATTTTCCGACGATGATCGTGTCTACCATGGAGTAGAATTCCTGAAATACATTACCCAGAAAAACAGGCAGAGCAAACTCGATGATAATGCGTCCGGGACTGCCTGCCGTCATATCCCTTTGCTGTGATTTCAATAAAGTCATAGTGTTGACAATGTCCGTTTCTGCCGCTGCTGCCGGCTATCTGACATATCCGCCGCTGATCGACTGCACTTCCGACTGCGACACGACCGCCGTCGGATCTGTCTCCCGGATCAGCCGGATGATCTCCGGCACTCTCCTGCGTTTCAGCTGGACAAAGAGGATGCTTCTCCGGTCGCCGTCTACACTGCGTCCTTCCACGATCGTCACGCCGAACCCCTTATCTTTCAGTGCCCGTCCCAGTTTTCCCGTCAGTTCTTCCCTTGCTATGACCTGTACGGAAGTATAGCCGTATGCCATTCTGTTTTCCACGATCATGCCACCGTAAATGCCGAATGCGGTCGCCACGATATAGACGACGATCTTGAAGGGATCGGCATACATGTCCGTGAGCACCGTGCTGAAAATGATGACATAGAGCCCGTATTCAAAAAAAGTGAGAAACAGCACCAGCGCTTTTCTGTCTTTGTTCATGAAAATAACGCGCAGTGTCGAAATCATGACCTGCAGTACCTGCCCCAGAAAAATAAGAATATACAGCGGTATTCCCTTAAGTCCGAACATGATAAATCTCCTGCTAAAGTTGTGCCGGTGATGGCGCTGCAATATGCAGTCATTGCAGCAGAGTAAAAAAAAAGACCGCATTGCAGCGATCTTTAGAGTAGCTCGTGCGGGAATCGAACCCACGATTCCGCCGTGAGAGGGCGGCGTCTTAGCCTCTTGACCAACGAGCCATTCCTGCATCTGCCTGTGCAAATGCAAGTGTCATTTTACAGTATCGATCTGAAATACGCAAGCCCCAAAAGGAAGTTCCGTGTGTATTCCTTTTTCAGCGCTTGTCATGGTCGATGAACTCCAGAACAACGGTGCCGATCACGATGTAAATCGCGCAGAAAAGCAGCAGCATACCCCAGTCCTTCATGATATTCTGCATGGAATACGAGTAGGCCGAGACCTGCAGATTCTTTCCCGCATATTCCGCCAGCTGTCCGAACAGATTCTTCTGCCGGAAAATTTCCATGATCTTTTTGACTTCAGGAACACCCTGGAATTTTGTCAGCATGCTGTAGAACGCGCTAGAAGGCAGGCTGTTGTAATCCGATTCCGTGCAGAGAGAATATATACCCCACTTGCTGATCGTGAAATCCGCGATCTTGGAGGAAGCGCCGCTGAGAGGGAAAGCCACGCCTGAGAACAGAAGTTCGATGATCAGCAGGAACGGCACCACGGTCATCGCTGCGGTTGTAGTCTTTACGATGCAGGATACCATCAGTGCCATCATGTCCGCTGTGTAGGTGATCAGAAACAGCGTAATGAAAATATCCGGCACGAACTTTCCGGTGACCACGCCCCGTGTAAGAAAATTCACACCCACGATTCTGTATACGATCAGCTGGATGACGACCTGCAGTGCGCAGATCACAGCCTGAAAAATCATCTGGGAAAGCATGTACGCGGTGATATGCATACCCGTACGGTGTTCCCTCTTGATGATATCCCTCTCCTTGCATACAGACTGTATGGAGTTGAAAAAGCCGTCCCAGATACAGACGCAGACGAACGCCAGGGCGCCGATCGTCGTACCTTCCATACTGACGAACATGTTCGTGCCTACGACATATGCCACCACAATGGCAATGAATGCAGACATCAGAAGAACTTTCCAGCCCTTTTCATTGATGAACACACGAAAAAGTCTCTCGAGATAAATACCTGTCTGACCAAACCTTCCTGCATGTTTTTCAGCCATTTTCACTGTCTCCCTGTCTGCTCTTGTTGAATTTTTCTATAAACTCATCCGCGAGGCCGTCACCGCCCTCACCCTTTCCGTTCACTGCACGTACGATATCTTCCATGGAACTGCGGCCGAAGAAAGTCAGTGCGTCTTTGACGGGTCCGTAATAAGCCAGCTGTCCGACCCTGTTCTTGTCCTTTGCAAGGACGATGACTTTGTCAAACAGATCGATCACACGGTCCGGCGTATGCGTGATCACAATGACGATCCGCTGCTGGTCTGCTATTTTACGCAGGCGTTCCATAAGATCCCTCGCCATGACACCGTCCAGTCCTGAATCGGGTTCATCAAGAATGAACAGCTTGGGATCGGAAATATATTCGACTGCGATCGAAAGACGTTTCCTCTGCCCTCCGGAAAGCTTCTCAGCCAGAGTATCGCGCTGGTCCTTGAGGCCGAACATCTCCAGGACCTCTTCTATACGCATCTTCCGGTCTGTCTCGGAAATGGTATCGGGCAGTCTTACCGATGCGGCAGTCTCCAGCGTTTTTCCGACGCTGTCCTCGCCGAGCAGCAGATCCTGCTGCGGCACAAACCCGATCTCGTATTTGACTTTGTCATAATCCCTGTAAATATCCGTGTTGCCTTCGCGGATAATGGCATTGGCCTTCTCATAGCCCGTTATGGCATTGACGAAAGTTGTTTTGCCGGCACCGGACCCTCCGAGGAGCAGGACCATATTGCCCGGATCTATCGAAAGATCTATGTTTTCAAGCAGTACGTGTTTCTTCAGGAAATCCCTGACCGTACGCTGTTTCAGATGTATCACCAGCTGGTTGTTTTCCAGAGTGCGGTGGTTGAAGAGGATCCTTTCATCCTGGAACACAAAGATCGTGTCCCCGATCCGGAGCAGATCGTAGCTGTTCAGTTCACGGGGCTCTTCGATTTTCTGCTGGTTGACAAAAACGCCTTTACGCGTGTTCAGATCGTGGACCTGCCATTTTCCGTCTTTGAAAAACAGCTCGGCGCGCCGGAAATCCGAGGGATCCGCTTCCTTGTCTTTGGCGACCGGCTCCATGTCCTGCCCGTAGATCGCGATCCCGCCTTCATTGGGTTCCAGGGGGATAGACTTCCACACCGTGTCATCCTTCCAGACGTCCTTGAAGATCAGGAGAAAACTGTCCGCCCCGCTGCCGACGCGAATGGAATCGCCGCTGCGCAGCTGCCTTACTGCGCCTCTTTCCATAGGCCTGCCGTCGAGCTGCATCTCCGTCTCTACTGCCAGATTTGTGAATTCCCAAAAGTTCAGGCTGCGACGCAGTTTTCCGATCTCAGCATCCGGCAGTGAACAGGCAATGCCGATATGCTCCTGATCAAACTGCGAACTTTCCGCCGGAAGTATCGTCATAGGCCCGACGATCGGAAACTGTTCAGGATTCCCGCTCTTTCGTACCACCAGGAGTCTGGCGGCGTTTTCGTATTTCTCATTCATCGTGGCATTTTCTCCTTTGCTTATTCTGTTTTTTGTATTATCCCGGATTTCTTTTCCTTCACTTTGCCTTGTTCGTCTTTCCGCCTTCCAGTGCTGCTTTGCAGCTCTCCAGGTCCTTCATTGCCTCAGGCGTGAGCGTGGGATACTCGGGTGCTATCTTCTGCAGAACATCGAGCAGGACCTCGGAAACGATGAGGCGGGTGTACCATTTCTGGTCCGCCGGCACCACATACCAGGGACAGTGCTCGGTCGCTGTTGCTTCAATGGCATCCTGATAGGCCTTCTGGTACTTGTCCCAGAGCTTGCGTTCCGTAATATCTGCGGAAGAGAACTTCCAGTTCTTCTCCTTCTTGTCGATCCTTTCCAAAAACCTCTTCTTCTGCTCGTCTTTGGAAACATTCAGGAAGATCTTTACGATGCGGTATCCCTGTCGGTACAGATATTCCTCAAAATTGCGTATATCCTCGTACCGCTGCCCAAAAAAGACATCATCCGGTTCGGAGGTACAGCGCTTGGGCATCTTGTATGTTTTGTTGATCTCATGCACCTTTACGACCAGCACATCCTCGTAATAGGAGCGGTTGAACAGTGAAATTTTCCCTCTTTCCGGAATGCACTTGCCTATCCTCCAGAGGAAATCATGCGCCAGTTCGGTAGCGCTCGGCTGTTTGAAGCTGAAAACATCGATTCCCTGCGGGTTTACACTGCTCATCACATGCTTGACGGTGCTGTCCTTGCCGGCCGCATCCATTGCCTGCAGTATGATGATCAGGCCCTCTTTTCCGTCCGCATACAGCTTATCCTGCAGCGCGGCGATCTCATCCAGATTTTTCTTGGTCTGTTCCGAGATCTTCTCTTTGCTTTCCTTGGGAATTTCCATGTCCGGCTTCATCTTCTTCAGATCAAAGCCTTTTCCGTTCGTTACCTCGAACTGCTTGAATTCCGCCATAGTCCGCCTCCTGTTTCCGTCACTGCATCATTTTATGATATCTTTCAAAACATGTCTCATACATCCGTCTTCAAACGGTACGATCAGCCCCACTGCCGGCAGCAGGCCGGTAAAGAAATCCGAAGCGCTGAGCCTGCAGAGTTTCAGGTAGCTTTCCCAGGCGGCTCTGCGGTCTCTGTCCATCCATGCTTTGTACTGCAGTGCATCTATTCCCGCAATGCAGTAATCAATATAATACAACGGCGATTCGTAAATATGATGCTTGTTCTGCCAGAATGCTCCCTTTTCATAGTACTCGCTGCCCTCGTAGTTCAAGTGCGGTTTGTACTGTTTTTCCAGGTCGCGCCATACCCCGTTCCGTGCATGCGGGGACAGACCGGGATCGCTGTAGCAGATGTCCTGGAATTCGTCCACCATGGTCCCGTACGGAAGAAAGGTGATCTCGCTTTCGAAGTGCATGTCGATGTAATCCTGCGCCCGGTTTCCGAAAAACATCTTCATCCACGGCTCCGTAAAAAATTCCATGGATGTGGAGTGTGTTTCGGCTATATCCATCGTGATATCGGCGTGTTCCCGTATCGGATCGTCTGCAGAAATATAAGCCTGGAAAGCATGCCCGCACTCGTGCGTGATCACATCGACATCGCTGCTCGTTCCGTTGAAATTGGCAAAAATGAAGGGTGTCTTGTAATCCGGCAGATACGTCATGTATCCGCCCGTCTTTTTATGGCTGCGTCCAAGCACATCCAGCATCTCATTGCTGCACATGAAGTCCATGAAAGCACCGGTCTCCGGGGACATTTCACTGTACATCCTGCGGCCGGCTTCAAGGATCTGTTCCGGCGTGCCTGCGGGAACGGGATTTCCGTCAGTGAAAAACACGTCCTCGTCATAATACCGGAGTTCTGAAAGTCCGAGGCGACGTCTGCGCTGCTCGTGCAGCTTTTCTGCAAAAGGTACGATGTCCTCCCTGATCTGGCGTCTGAACTGTTCAATATCCGCACGGTCCCAGCAGTTCCTGTTCATCCGGCAGTAGCCGAGAGGCAGGTAATTATCGTAGCCGAGTGCCGCTGCCTGCGCCGTCCTGTTTTTAACGAGTCTGTCATAGAGTTCGTCCAGCTGTTCGGCATGGGCTGTGAAAAAGCCTTCGTAAGTCTTCCAGGCCTGTCTGCGGGTTTCGCGGTCCGGACTGTGCATAAACGGTTCCATCCGGGAAAGGTTGCGCTGCTCTCCTGCCCACTCGACGGAAGCGGAGGCGATCAGTTCTCCGTAGGCTGATTCGAGGGCATTCTCTTCGCTCATCAGCGTAAGAATGCCGGGATCTATGCTCTTCATGGCCAGTTCTATATTTTTGAATGCAGGATGACCGATCTTTTCCTCCAGATACGGACGAAACCTGCTGTAATAAAGTTTTTTCTGGTATGCCACAACGCTGTCCAGGAAGGATGGCCTTACAGAATCGTAGAATTTCTGTTCTCCGTCATAGAAAGGATCCGACACATCGATATCATGCCGGATCGAAGCAATTGTCATCAGCGTGCTGAAGTGATCGGTAAGTCTGTAATACTTCCGATGTACCTCAAACAGTTCCTCGCCGGAGGACGCGCGGTCGAATTCTTCATTCAGTTCCCTGAACTGTCTGGTGATTTCTTCCATATCAGGGCGGGAATATGGCATTTCTTCGAATTTCATGGCACCTCTCCTATCCTTAGATCCATCTTTCAAATTATAGCATAATTATGCCAAAGTAATGCTAACGTGTTGAAACCGAGCGGCAGCCATTATAAAAGGCAACGACACCGCGGACAGTGCCATTGCCTTTCCTTTTATATATTCCGTTCGTATATTCAGAATCCCGGCTGGATACCGACCTCGGTATCGCTCTGCCTTGTGACGCTGTGATCCTTGATATAGTCAATGATATCGTCCAGTCTGGTGAAAGCCAGACCTACGTTCGTATCGGCTGCGCCGTAATAAAGTGCGATCTTTCCGCTGTCTGCATCGCAGATCGCCGCGCAGGGGAAACACACTCCCGGCACGAAGCCCTTCTCTTCATAGATCTCCTCCGGAGTCAGAAGATATGTCTCACAGCGGTATTTGACCTTCGAAGGCTCATCGATATCGAGGATCGCACCGCCGATCGAATAGACAAAGCCGTTGCAGATACTGGAGACTCCATGGTAAAACAGCAGCCATCCCTCGGATGTTTCGATCGGAGCCGCGCCGCCGCCGATCTTGACGGATTCCCACCATTCGGGGCTCTTGCCCATGACGTGGCGGTGACGGCCCCAGTAGACCATATCCGGACTCTCGCTCAGGAATATATCTCCAAACGGTGTATGTCCGCTGTCAGAAGGCCTTGAGAGCATCATATAGCGGTCGTGGATCTTTCTCGGGAAAAGCACCGCATTCCGGTTGAACGGAATAAAGGGATTTTCGATACGGACAAATTCCTTGAAGTCCTTGGTCTTCGCAACGCCGATCGCCGCACCGTAAAAGTCTCCGCACCAGATGATGTAATAGGTATCGTCCACCTTGACGAGCCGGGGATCATAAGCATAGAGAGGCATGAGATCTCTGCCCTCTTCATCCCTGAACCTGATCTTCTGCCCGTCGAAGTTCCAGTGGATCGCGTCGTCGCTGTGCCCGAGATAAATATAGGGGATGCCGTTCGTCTGCTCACCGCGGAAGACACCGATGAATTTTCCTTCATAGGGCATGACGGCACTGTTGAAGATCCTGGATACTCCGGGAAGCGGATCCCGCCCGATCACCGGATTTCCGCTGTATCGCCAAAGCGGCTGGTTGATCGCTCCCTGCGGCTTGTCCTGCCACGGAATGTTCGGTACGGATATTCTGGATACTCCTGTCAGTTCATACTTGCCCATGATGCGCCCTCCACTGCAGTCATTGTCAATTTTAATCTGCCGTTCCTCATTTCCAACGGCTGTTCCATATATATTAAACTACAGTGGAGTAAAAAAATAAACCTTAAAATAGTTAATTTAATCTTCTGCAAATTTAAGCAGATTTTACACACTCCCGTATTTCTGTGCTTTTTTGATATTAATTTATTGATTTAGAAAGTCAAACAGAGAGATCTGGTCACTTTCCGGCATATCTCCCAACAGCTTCAGCCGATCCATGACTTCTATGACCGTCTTAGGGACCTTTGTCCGCTGGTAGAAGTTTTCACGGGAAGTGAACGCTCCGTCCTTCACCGCTTCCACGACAGCGTCGGCGGCCTTTTCACCCAGCCCTGCGATCGTCTTCAGCGCCGGCATCAGTCCATTGTCCACGATCCGGAAGTTCCTGCTGTCCGACCGTGTGATATCGATGGGCAGAAAACGGAAGCCTCTGGCGTAATATTCCCGCACCAGCAGCATATCCTCGTAGGTGCCCTGTTCCTTCTGCGTCAGTGAATCCCTGCGGTTCTCGTAATCCTCCATGACCGCCAGCAGATGATTCTTCCCCTGCGCCATGATCTCATAATCGAAATCCTTGGCACGGATACTGAAATACGCGCAGTAATAAGCCAGCGGATGATAAACCTTGCAGAATGCGATACGCCAGGCCATCATGACATAGGCAGCCGCATGGGCACGCGGGAACATATAGCCGATCTTTCTGCAGGAATCGAGATACCAGTCAGGCACATTCGCTTCCTTCATTGCTTTTTCCATATCCGGCGTCAGACCGCGGCCTTTCCGCACGCTCTCCATCGTCTTGAAGGACATTGACTTGTCCATGCCCTTTGAGATCAGGTAAGCCATGATATCGTCACGTGTACAGATCGCCGTGGACAGTGTCGCCATGCCCTGCTGGATCAGTGTCTGCGCATTTCCGAGCCACACGTCCGTTCCGTGTGAAAGACCGGAGATTCGCACAAGTTCCGAAAAGGTGGTCGGCCTTGTGTCCTCAAGCATCTGGATGACAAATTTTGTGCCGAACTCAGGTATTCCGAGTGTCCCCAGCTTCACGCCGCCGATCTGGTCCGGCGTTATGCCGAGAGCCTCCGTCCCGGTGAACAGGCTCATGACCTTCTTATCGTCGAACGGGATCTGCATGGGATCTATCCCCGTAAGATCCTGCAGCATTCTTATCATTGTCGGATCATCATGCCCGAGTATATCCAGTTTCAGCAGGTTGTGATCGATCGAGTGGTAATCGAAATGCGTGGTCACGATATCCGTGCCCATGTCGTCCGCCGGGTGCTGTACAGGCGTGAATGTATTGATGTTTTCACCCAGAGGAAGCACTACGATGCCTCCGGGATGCTGCCCGGTGGAACGCCGCACGCCTGTGATGCCGGCTGCCAGACGTTCGATCTCACATCTTCTCCTGGTCTCGCCTTTTTCCTCCAGATAGTGCAGGACATAGCCGTAGGCTGTTTTGTCTGCGACGGTGGCGATCGTCCCGGCCTTGAAGGTCTGCCTGTCGCCGAAGATCACTTTTGTGTAAGCATGTGCTTTGCTCTGGTATTCTCCGGAAAAATTGAGGTCGATATCCGGTTCCTTGTCGCCCTTGAAGCCGAGGAACGTCTCAAACGGTATCCCGAAGCCGTCCTTCTTCAGCGATCTCCCGCAGTCAGGGCATATCCTGTCGGGCAGGTCGTTCCCGCACTTATCGGCGTATTCCCGCACTGTTTCCGAATCGAAGTCGGAATAGTGGCATACCGGGCAGTAATAGTGCGGAGGCAGCGGATTTACTTCCGTAATGCCGGCCATGGTCGCCACAAAGGAAGATCCTACGGAGCCTCTCGATCCGACCAGGTAACCGTCCTCGTTGGATTTCCAGACCAGTTTCTGGGCAATAATGTACATGACACTGTAGCCGTTCCTGATGATGGCTCCCAGTTCTCTTTCCAGCCTTTCGCTCACGATCTGCGGCAGAGGATCTCCGTACATCCGGTGCGCCTTTTCATAGCAGATCTCTTTCAGCGTCTCGTCCGAATGCGGAATGACAGGCGGACATTTATCCGGGCGTACCGGAGGGATCACGTCGATGCAGTCCGTTATGCGTCGCGGATTCGATATGACGACCTCCTCGCACTTTTTCTGCCCGAGATAGGCAAATTCACGCATCATTTCATCGGTCGTACGCAGGTAGAGAGGCGCAGGGTCTTCATCGTCCATACCGCTGCCGCTCTGGATGATCGTGCGGTAGATCTCGTCCGAAGGATCCATAAAATGCACATCGCAGGTGGCACATACCGGCTTGCCGAACTGTTCCCCGAGTCTTACGACCGTGCGGTTCAGATCCTGCAGATCCTGCTCATTGTTGATCTCCGGATAGGTCCTGGCACCTGTTTTGTCCGTCAGGACCGTAAGGAAATGGTTGTTTGCCACCGGCTGTATTTCCAGGTAATCGTAAAAATTGACGATATTGGCGATCGCTTCCTCGGAGCGCTTTTCCAGAATTGCCTGGAAAAGTTCACCTGCCACACAGGCGCTGCCGACCAGGATCCCCTCCCTGTTCTGCGCGAGAAGACTCTTCGGTATCCTGGGTTTTCTCCCGAAATATTCCAGATTGGAACGGCTGACCATGGTATAGAGGTTCAGGCGCCCGGTGATGTTCCTGGCAAGCAGAATGCAGTGATACATGTGCTCATGGCGTATATTTTCCGGATCGCAGGTAGCCAGGTCGTTCAGCCCGCCGAACGTACTGACCCTGTCCTTCTGCGCCATAGGCAGAAGCTTCAGAAAAATATCCGCCGTACAGCCTGCATCGTCCACTGCCCTGTGGTGGTTTTCGAGTGATACGTCGAGGAGCCTGGCAACCGTATCGAGCTTATAATTTGCGTGACCGGGCAGCTCTGCCCTGGCCAGCCCCAGTGTGTCCACCGTACTGTAATCGCAGGGAAGGCCCAGTCTTTTGGCGTTCGCACGCACAAAACCGATATCAAAGGCGACGTTGTGCCCGACCAGCACACAGTCCCCGCAAAACTCAAAAAAGCGCGGCAGTATGCTGTCTATTTTGTCTGCATCGATCACCATGTCGTCCGTGATGCCGGTCAGCTGCTGGATCCTGTACGGGATCGGGATCCCCGGATTTACGAATTCGCTGAAGTGGTCCTCGATAACGCCGTTCCGTACTTTGACGGCGCCGAATTCAATAATGCGGTCGCGCTCCGGCGAAAAGCCCGTTGTCTCCAGATCGAAAACCACATACTCCCTGTCGGAGATCCCGGAATCCGGCATTTCACGGGTCCCGTACGTCACGATCGGTTTCATGTCGTCCACAAGGTAGCACTCTATGCCGTATATGATCTTGAAAAAGTCCTGCGAATCGACAGGTGCGATCCCCTGTTCCCTGCGTCTTGCGTTTTCACCTTCCAGCAGTTTGGCACGTGTCCTGTTGGCATCGGGATAAGCCTGCAGGTTGCCGTGATCCGTGATCGCGATCGCCGGCATACCCCAGGAAAACGCCCTCTTCACCAGGTCGCTGCACTCCGATACGCCGTCCATGTCGCTCATTTTCGTATGGCAATGCAGCTCGACCCGTTTGGAGGCATAGCTGTCACTGCGCGGTTCCACAAAGCAGGGGATCTTCATGATCCCGGTCAGGGAGCCCACCACTGTCTCGCGGTCATAGCTGTCCGTCTGCGACATGCCCCTGACCTTGACCCACATCTTTTCCTTCAGTTCGCCGAGGAACCGGTCGGCCTGTGCCGTATCGATAAAGATCTTGCAGGAAATGGTGTCTGTGGTGTCCGTCACCGTAAAGCGGACGATCGTCTTTTCGTTTCGGATGTCCCTGCGGTCGATCTTCAGGATCTGGCCGCGTATCGTCACTTCCCCGACTTCGCCCACGATATCCGCGATCGGAACGGAAGCGCCTTCTTCAATAGCCCTCCCGTAAAGACAATTCGGATCGTCGCTTCTCTTATAGTCTTTCTGACCGCCTCTTCTGCCCTTTTTATGAAATCCGTCCGCACTGCCGCCGTATCTGCCCGCAGCGGCGCCGGCGAACTGCTCATTTTTCTGCACATTCCCCTGCGTATCCGTCTGTCCGTTTTCCGCATTTTCCGCGCCGGGTGCTGCGCTTTGGGTCCCGGCGGAGTCAGCGCCCTGCTCCTTGTCAGGAGCGGAAACATTTCTCGTTACATATAGCGTTTCCGGCCTGACGGAGGACTGTTTCTTTCCTTCCACATACTGCAGAGTGAAGGAAGCCTTTATTCCGCAGCGTTCGTTGAAGGCACGGTAAAGAAAATCCTCATACTTTCCGCGCAGGCCGCGGGAAAGACAGGAATCCTCCACTTTCAGCACGATCTCATCTTCCGTGGGGCATTCAAAGGCCGCATTCCGGAAATAGAGGCCCGCCACAGGAGAAACCGCCGCAATCTCGGCGGCAAGGCTGTCAAAATACTCATGCATGAGCCGCTCCGCATTGTACTGCGAAGAAAGCTGATAATGCATCTGCAGATAGACCGCTGACCCGGCTCCTGTGAATACCTGTTCGGCCAGCTTCCTGCGCATGCGCTCCACATTTTTATGGTGGATGAGATGTTTTGAAAGAACGGTCACCTTGTAGGCTGTGTGCGAAGAATTGACCGTGAGACGTTCTACTTCCGTCTCACGGAAAAGATCCTCCAGATCTTTCTCCGCCCGAAGCTTTGGGAAAACTTCAAAATAAGATTTATACATATAGCGGTTTATCTCCAGTTATCAAGTTCCTGCTTCAATGCGGAAAGCAGTTCGCTTTCCGGCATTTTCCGTACGATTACACCCTTTTTGAAAAGGAGTCCCTCCCCGTTTCCGCCCGCGATGCCGATATCCGCCTCGCGCGCCTCTCCGGGACCGTTGACCGCGCACCCCATCACCGCCACCCGAATATGCAGATGAGGGTATTCCTCCGCCATTTTCTCTGCAGCCTCTGCCAGCCCGATCAGATCGATCTTCGTCCTTCCGCAGGTGGGGCAGGCGACGATCTCGATCCCGTCCCTGCGAAGCTGCAGGTCACGCAGGATCTGTTTTGCCGTCCAGACCTCCTCCGCGGGATCCCCGGAAAGCGAGACCCGTATGGTATCGCCGATCCCCTCGTAGAGGATGGTGCCGATCCCGACCGCCGACTTGACCGTGCCCCCGCGCACCGTTCCGGCCTCCGTGATCCCGACGTGCAACGGATAGTCCGTTTTCTCCGCCAGCAGCTCGTGCGCACGGATGCAGGTGAGCACATCGGAGGACTTTATGGAGATCACGATGCGGTCATAGTCGCACTTCTCGATCATGTGTACTTTGTCGAGTGCGCTCTCCACCAGGCCTTCCGGTGTCACGCCTCCGTATTTCTCGACAAGTTCCCTCTCCAGGGAACCGCTGTTGACGCCGACACGGATCGGCACGCCGCGCTCCCTGGCGGCTTTCACGACCGCGTCGAGCTTGTCCTCTCCGCCGATATTCCCGGGGTTGATACGTACTTTGTCTGCCCCGTTTTCTATGGCCAGTATCGCCATGCGGTAGTCAAAATGAATATCCGCGACCAGCGGGATATGTATTCTTTTTTTGATCTGTCCGAGAGCCTCTGCGGCCGCGGCATCCGGCACAGTGCAGCGTATGATGTCACAGCCTGCCTTCTCGAGCTCCAGGATCTGCGACACCGTCGCCTCGACGTCCTCCGTAGGCGTATTGGTCATGGACTGGATCAGGATGGGGCTGCCGCCTCCGATCGTGCGGTCTCCTATCCTTACTTTCCGTGTATGTTCTCTGTATGTCATAAAGAAGCCTCCGTATTTTGCCGCCGACTGCTCCGGCCTCAGACTGCCGGCCCGACGGCCATGTAAGCTGTGACCCGGATCCTATCGGAAGAACTTTGAAAAATCATTCACCATTACAAAGACCATCAGCACGGCAAGGGCAATGACGCCTGCCAGGTGTACCAGTCCCTCCTTTTCAGGCGGAACAGGCTTGCCGCGGACGACTTCCACGAACATGAACACCAGTCTTCCGCCGTCCAGCGCCGGCAGCGGCAGCAGGTTGACCACACCCAGGTTGATGGAGAGCAGCGTTGCAATGTTCAGGAAACTGAGCAAAACAGCGGGCAGGCCGTAAGGCTTCGCCTCGTTGTAGGTATCGTCCACGACCTTTACAACGCCCACGGGACCGGAGACATCATCTTTTGAAAAATGGCCGCTGAAGATCAGTCCTATCGATTTGTAAGTCAGCCGGAACCAGTACTGTGCTTCGTAAAAGCCGTACTGAAACACCTGCAGCGCATTGCATTTTACGTACTGTCCGCCTCCCTGCAGGCCTATGTAATACCGGTCGTCTTCCTGGCTGTATTTCGGTGTCAGCGTCACGGTGTTCTTTACGCCGTCGCGCAGGTAGGTGAGCCGGATCTGCGTCCCGTAGTTCAGCATGGATTCCAGACTGACTTCCCGATAGACGTGGATACTGTTCCCGTTGATCGAAGTGATCGTATCCCCTGCCTGTATACCGGCTTCCTGTGCGGCAGACCCGTCCATGACCTTCTGGACCACAGGCAGATCGGTACCGCAGAAGGCGACGATGATGAGTGCAAAAATAAAACCCACGATAAAATTGGCACAGGGCCCGGCAAACGTGGTCGCGATCCTGGACCACACTCCTGCATTCGGAAAAGCGTGTTCGTCGAGATCGCCCTTTTCCTGTTCAAGGCCGTTCAGACCGTCAAAAATACAGGCGCCTCCCAGCGGCAGCGCCTTGATGCAGAAGTCGGTGTCGCCCTTTTTCCTGTGCCAGAGCGTCGGCCCCATGCCGATATCAAATTCCAGACATCTTATCCCGTTTCTCCTGGCAATGGCAAAATGCCCGAATTCATGCGATATGACTATGATGCTGAAGATAATCAGAAACGCGATCAGGCTTACTATCATCGGTCAGTTTCCTTTCCTGTCTGCAATGCCGGCATATTTTTCCCTGACACTCTGCCGGGCTTCCTTTTCCGTTTCAAAGACTTCCTCCAGCGTAGGAACTTTCCGTACGCTGTGCCTGTCCATGGCATATTCGATCATATCGTAGATCTCCGTAAAGCGGATGCGGTCCTTCATGAAAAGTGCGACCGCTTCCTCGTCGGCGGCATTGAATACCGTCGGCATGCTGCCGCCCTCTTTCGCCGCCCTGTAGGCAAGCGGAAGCCCCCGGAAGGTTTCCGTATCCGGCCGTTCAAAGTGAATATCCGCCAGGGAAAACAGGTCCAGTTCAGGAATGTCCAGCGGTCTCCTGTCCGGCCAGAACAGCGCATACTGTATCGGCTGGTGCATGTCCGGACTGGCCAGGTGTGCGATGATCGAGCCGTCCTCATACTCGACAGCCGAATGGCAGACGCTCTGGGGCTGTACGTACACCTCCACGCGCTCCGCCGGCACATTAAAAAGCCATGCGGCTTCCATGACTTCCAGTCCTTTGTTCACGAGGCTCGCGGAATCGATCGTGACCTTGCTGCCCATGTTCCAGTTCGGGTTTTTCAGTGCGTCCTTTGCCTTCATATGGATGAGCGCTTCTTTTTTCATGCCCCGGAAAGTACCGCCGGAGCAGGTAAGCAGTATTTTTTTGACGCGCTCCCGCGGCTCGCCGTTCATGCACTGAAAGATCGCACTGTGCTCGCTGTCCACAGGGAGCAGCTTTACGCCGGCGCTCTGTACCGCGGGAATGATCAGGTGTCCGGCCGTAACGAGTGTCTCCTTGTTGGCGAGCGCGATGTCATGTCCGCTCCTGATGGCTGCCAGCGTCGGCGCTATCCCGATCATTCCGACGACCGCGTTGAGATACATGTCATAGTCCGGGAACGATGCGGCTTCCAGAAGCCCGTCCATCCCGGATGTGATACGGACCGGCAGGTCCGTTGTCCGCACACGCAGTTCAGATGCCGCCTCTTCATCATACATGCATGCCAGTTCCGGTCTGAACTCGCGGATCTGTTCCTCTGCTTTCCTGAAATTATGCCCGGCGCAGAGCGCCCGTACATGCAGTTCGTCGCTGTGAGCGCGTACGATGTCGAGCGTCTGTGTGCCGATCGAACCGGTCGAGCCGGCAATTACCAGTTTCCTGACCATATAAGCCTCTCCGAAAAAGAAATGTTCCAGACGGAATATATCGGGACTGTGTGACGGCTATCCGATCAGTTTTGACTTTACCAGCAGTTCTGCCAGAAAATAGATGATCGGTGTCGTGAAAATGACACTGTCGAAACGGTCCATGATGCCGCCGTGCCCCGGAATGCAGTTGCCGTAGTCCTTGATCTTGTGATCGCGCTTGATGGCAGAGGCTGCCAGGTCGCCGATCTCACTGACCGCAGAACCTATGAGCCCGATCAGAATGAATGCCAGCCCGAACCGCGCCTGTTCCTGCGGATTGCGCATCTTCAGAAGCAGGGAAAGCAGAAAACACAGGACAGTCGAGCCGGCAATGCCTCCCACAGAGCCTTCCACTGTCTTCTTGGGACTGAGGACAGGCGCCATTTTGTGCCGTCCGAACGCGACACCCGAAAAGTAAGCGCAGGTATCGCAGATCCAGGTCGTGAAAAAGATCAGGGCATAAATGTACAGGCCGTACGGAAGCAGCCTTGCACGGTAAATGAAGCTCATAAGCACCGGACAGTAAATGAATGCGAATACTGCCGTCATCACCTGATTGCAGTGAAACCTCGGGAAAGTGATAACATAGACCCCCATCAGGGTCAGAAGCAGGAGCACGATCATGACCAGGGTGTAGAAATCGAGGCTGATCAGGTCTCCCAGGAAGAAGAGGCCGAGATAGTAGATCACGGTCCCTGCGTAACCGAAATACAGGAGCGCGTTCCCCTTCTTAAGACCTTCCGTTACTTTGCAGGCGGCGCAGAGTTCACTGTATCCGATCAGCGAACACACCAACAGGACCATTCCGAGGAAGATGCGTCCTGCCTCATATTCGGCTGCAAAGCCTGCAAATACCGTCACGGCCCCTATCACAAATCCGCTTATGACTCTCTGCTTCATTATTGTTTCAAACCCCCGTAACGGCGGATCCGGCCGCCATATGCATCCACTGCCTTCTGCAGTTCTTCCTTCGTGAAATCGGGCCAGGCAACGTCCGTGAAATACAGCTCCGTATAGGCTCCCTGCCAGAGCAGAAAATTGGAGATCCTCTCTTCGCCGCAGGTGCGGATCAGCAGATCCGGGTCGGGCACGCCGCTGGTATCGAGACCTGCTTCGATCATACTGTCGTCGATGTCCTCCGGCGCCACGGTCCCGTCCTTGACCTGCTGTGCCAGTCTGCGTACCGAACGCACGATCTCATCCCGTCCGCCGTAATTCACGGCGATCTGAAACAGAATGCCGGTATTCCCGGCCGTCGTGTCCTCCAGTTCCCGGATCGCCCTGTTCATCTCCGGGCTGAGTTTGGATTTATCTCCGATGATCCTGACCCGCACGTTGTTTTTCATGCAGTTCGGGATGCTGGTCTTCATATAAGTAAGCAGCAGGTTCATCAGGGCTGCGACCTCCGAAGCCGGGCGCGACCAGTTCTCCGTGGAAAAGGCGTATACCGTAAAATAACGGATGCCCATGTCGGAAGCATCCTTCAGAATTTTTTCCACGACGCGCGCACCCTGTACGTGTCCCATACTGCGCGGCAGACCGCGTTTTTTTGCCCAGCGTCCGTTGCCGTCCATAATGATCGCCACATGGGCCGGGATCCTGTCTTTCTTCTCTTCCATGGCGCTCCTTTATAATCGCGTAAAGGGACAAGCCCCGGCGCAGCCCAGCTGCATTACCGAATGAATGTCCCTCCCCGCTTTATGCTCTCTGCAAAACACAGGCAGCCCGTCAGACTGTCATGATCTCTTTGCTCTTTGCTTCGACCACTGCATCAATTTCTTTGCCGTACTTGTCAGTGAGCTTCTGCAGCTCATCCTGAAGGTCCTTGAGTTCGTCTTCCGGAAGATCCTCGTCCTTTTCCGCTTTTTTCAGAGCATCATTTCCGTCTCTGCGTACATTGCGGATCGCGATCTTGGCTTCCTCACCGTGTTTGTTCACTTCCTTTGAAAGCTCCTTGCGGCGCTCCTCCGTCAGCTCCGGGAAGATCAGGCGCACGGTTGCACCGTCCGTCGTGGGATTGATCCCGATATCCGACGTCTGTATCGCACGGTTGATCTCCTTGATCATGTTTTTGTCCCAGGGCCTGATCTCTATGATGCGTGCTTCCGGAACGGAAACATTTGCGACCTGCTGGATCGGAGTAGGTGTGCCGTAATAATCGACTCTCACCTTGTCTAGCACATGCGGATTGGCACGCCCCGCGCGAATGGACTGCAGGTCTGTTTTCAGAAAGTCCACTCCCTTTGCCATCTTTTCGTCAAATTCCTTCAATCTTGCACTGACTGCCATCTTACACCTCCTGCTTTTTCAGTCGCGATCCACCGTAATGGTCGTACCGTTGAATTTTCCGGACGCCGCCTTCACGATGCTGTCCTCCTCCTGGAGAGCAAACACCCGCATCGGCATCCTGTTTTCCTTTGCCAGAATCGAAGAGGCCAGATCCGTAGCCTGCAGGTCCTTTGCTATCACATCCTCGACGGATATGGTATCGAATCTCTTTGCCGCCGGATTCTTCATGGGATCGCTGTCGTAGATCCCGTCTATGTTCTTTGCCATCAGGATCACATCCGCATCCACTTCGATCGCACGCAGCACGACGCCGGTATCTGTGGAGAAATACGGGTGTCCGGTGCCTCCCGCGAAAAACACGACCTCACCGCGGCGGAGTCCCTCCACTGCCGCATCCTTTGAAAACAGTTCCGTGATACCGCCTACCTCAAAGGGAGTAAAAACTCTGGTGCGCATACCTTCGCTTCTGAATATTTCCGAGACATAGATACAGTTCATCACTGTGGCCAGCATGCCGATCTGGTCAGATTTGACGCGGTCGATCTCATTGCCGGTGCGGCCTCTCCAGAAATTACCGCCGCCTGTGACGATGCCTACCTCGCAGCCGCTGTCTGTAAGCTTCCTGACCTGTTTTGCCGCGCCGCGCACGGTCTCTTCAT
Source organism: Lachnospiraceae bacterium (assembly GCA_022652545.1). Classification (GTDB taxonomy): domain Bacteria; phylum Bacillota; class Clostridia; order Lachnospirales; family Lachnospiraceae; genus CAG-791. The sequence continues at coordinate 17,237 of JALCRM010000009.1, read as the reverse complement.
CAAAACCGGTCTTTCCGGGCCCTGCCAGTGCCTCACCGCTGAGTTTCAGTATGATCCTGCTCATCCGATCCCCCTGCTTTCTCTGTTCTTAATTATTTTGATGATACCATAATACGGCGGCTTGCGACACAGGATTTTGTTTTTTGCAGCCTTGTCAGCATAAAAGCGCAGTGGTATACTGAATCGGTTTTTATCTGGCATAAAATAAGAAACAAAACAGTTGTGCTCTGTCTGTCGTATGCCGCAGACAGCACGCAGTCATGCAGGAATGACCTGGAGGAATACATGGTTCAGAACAGAGAAGACATCCGAAACGTTGCAATCATAGCTCACGTCGACCACGGCAAGACGACCCTTGTCGACGGCCTGCTTCGTCAAAGCGGCGTCTTCCGGGCAAACCAGGAACTTGTGGACCGTGTCATGGACTCCAACCCGATCGAGCGTGAAAGAGGCATTACGATCCTGTCCAAAAATACGGCTGTCAATTTTAACGGCGTCAAGATCAATATCGTAGATACCCCCGGCCATGCTGATTTCGGCGGTGAGGTGGAACGTATCCTGAAGATGGTGGACGGCGCGATCCTTGTGGTGGATGCCTTTGAAGGCCCCATGCCGCAGACCCGCTTCGTGCTCAGCAAAGCCATGGAACTGGATCTTCCCATCGTCGTATGCATCAACAAGATCGACCGTCCCGGTGCCCGCCCGACACAGGTGATCGACGAAGTGCTCGAGCTCCTCATGGATCTCGGGGCAAGCGACAGTCAGCTTGACTGCCCGTTCGTCTTCGCTTCTGCCAAAACAGGGATCGCCACAATGGATCTCGGTTCTCCGGGAGTTTCCATGAAGCCTCTTTTCCAGGCGATCGTAGACTACATCCCGGCGCCTCACGGCGACCCGGATGCCAATCTCCAGATGCTTGTCAGTACCATCGATTACAACGAGTATGTGGGACGTATCGGCGTCGGCAAGATCAGCAACGGCACTATACGTACCGGGCAGGAAGCCGTCCTGGTCAACCACCACGACCCTTCCCGCAGCAAAAAGGTGAAGATCACCAAGCTTTATGAATTCCAGGGACTTCAGAAGGTCGAAGTCAACGAATCCAAAATGGGTGAGATCGTGGCTGTTTCCGGCGTGGAGGACCTGCAGATCGGTGATACGATCTGTTCTCCCGAAGAACCGGTCTCCATTCCTTTCCAGAAGATAAGCGAGCCCACGATCTCCATGACCTTCAACGTAAACGACTCTCCCCTGGCAGGCCGCGAAGGCAAGTATGTCACGAGCCGCCACATCCGCGAGCGTCTTTACCGCGAACTGAACACCGACGTTTCCCTGCGCGTGGAGGATACGGATACGACCGATTCCTTCAAGGTTTCCGGCCGCGGTGAGCTGCATCTTTCTGTCCTCATCGAGACTATGCGCCGCGAAGGATACGAATTTGCGGTAAGCAAAGCGGAAGTCATCTATCATTATGATGAGAAGGGCAAGCGCCTCGAACCTATTGAATACTGCTACGTCGATGTGCCGGAAGAATTCTCCGGCAATGTCATTTCCAAACTCAGCAACCGCAAGGGCAACCTCGTCAACATGGGCAAAGCCAGCAACGGCTATACACGGCTTGAGTTTGACATTCCTTCCCGCGGGCTGATCGGCTACCATGAGGATTTCATGACCGACACCAAGGGCAACGGCATCATGAACACCATCTTCAAGGGCTATGAGCCGTACCGCGGAGACATCGAATACCGCTCTTCCGGCTCCCTCATCGCTTTCGAGCCCGGGATCGCCGTCACATACGGCCTCTACAATGCACAGGAACGCGGCAACCTCTTCATCGGGGCCGGCACAGAGGTCTATGCCGGAATGGTGATCGGACAAAGCGGAAAAGGCGAGGACGTGTTTGTGAATGTCTGCAAGACAAAACATCTGACAAACACCCGTACTTCCTCTTCTGACGAAGCGCTGCGCCTGGTGCCGCCGAAGATCCTATCCCTCGAACAGGCCATCGACTTCATCGACACCGATGAACTGCTGGAGGTCACGCCGAAGAGCCTGCGCATCCGCAAGAAGATCCTCGATCCCCGCATGCGCAAGCGTGAAGAGATCAGCAGACAGCAGAAAGCCGAAGCTGCCAGAAAGGCCTGATCCGGCACCGTGCTGTGTTCGCTTTCCTTTATAACGTCTGTACCTTCAAGGCAGGGAAATATCCGTTCCCTGCCTTTTTGATGCCGGCTGTTCCGGCTGTCAGATCCGTCATCTCCCTGCACAGCGCTTCCGTCTGCTCCTCCGGCACGTGCACCGTGATCGTTACGTTCTCCGTATAGACTGCCCTTGCATCTGCTATTCCGCGTTCACGCAGTAACTTCTGCACTCTTTCCGCCTGCGGGTAGGGGACGCACAGTTCCAGAACATCGCAGCGCTGCATCACTTCCGTGACAGCAGCCGTCAATGCTGTCCTTGCGGCTTCCGTATACGCCCTTGCCAGTCCCCCCGTCCCCAGCAGCGTACCGCCGAAATACCGGGTCACGACGACCAGCGTATCCGTTACGCCGAAGCCTTTCATCACTTCCAGGATCGGCCTTCCGGCTGTCCCCTGCGGCTCCCCGTCGTCCGAAGTCCGCATGTCCTGAACCCCTTCCGGCACAGCGGCGCTGCGAAGAATACGTGCCCAGCAGTGATGCCTTGCTTCGTAATGCTGTTTTCTGACCGCTTCAAGGACCTTCTCCGCTTCCTCCGCCGTCGCACAGTGCACGGCAAGGCCAAGAAAACGCGACTTTTTTTCTGAGATTTCCGAATTGCCCGGTTCAATGACTGTCCTGAAAGACACTGCCATCAGATTTCCTCCATGCCCGCTGACCGGTGCTGTCTGCCCGCTCCCGGTCTTCCCGCGGTCACTTTACACTTTCCTCTTCCATATGATAAGATATGGTGATTTAGTATGCATTTTTGTCCCAGAGTATTTCATTTTTATTACATGTATTGTACCTGACGTCTGTGCAAACGAAAAGGATAACTGACGCAAACTGTATGAATTACGGAGAAGAGAGCGTATACAATCTCACAAAACATCTTTCGTCCAGGAGCAGCAAAAGATACCACAAGCTTTCTCTGGCGATCCTGCAGCTGGTCCTGATCGTCGTGGTCGCGGCGGTCATCATTGTCGCCAACGTCGGGATCGGCGCCTTCCGCGCTGTGATCGACACTGCTCCCGATATCGGCAACATCGATGTCACACCGACCGGCTACTCCACCTTTGTCTATGACAAGGAAGGCAACCAGACGGCGAAACTGGTGTCCAACGATTCCAACCGTATCCCCGTCACCATCGACATGGTGCCGAAGGACCTTCAGCACGCTTTTGTCGCCATAGAAGACGAACGCTTCTACGATCACCACGGCATCGATATCCAGGGTATCCTGCGTGCCGCAATGATCGGTCTGACGACCGGACATTTCTCCGAGGGTGCTTCCACCATCACCCAGCAGCTGATCAAAAACAATGTATTCACGGACTGGACTAACGAATCCTTTGCCGAATCGGCAAAACGAAAGATCCAGGAACAGTACCTTGCCATCGAGCTGGAAAAGAAAATGAGCAAGGACGAAATCCTGATCAACTATATGAATACCATCAACCTGGGGCATAATACACTGGGCGTGCAGGCGGCATCCCAGCGTTATTTCGGGAAATCGGTCTCCGATCTCACACTTTCGGAATGCGCCGTGATCGCAGGCATCACGCAGAATCCGACCAAGTACGATCCGATCAATTATCCCAAAAACAACTCGGAAAGACGTAAAAAAGTCCTCGACAACATGCTGAAGGACAAGTACATCACGCAGGATCAGTATGACGAAGCCATAAAGGATAATGTATATTCGCGCATTCAGGTCGTGGACAGCAAGACGGATGACCAGCAGGTGAATTCCTATTTTGTCGATTCTCTCACCAACCAGGTGCTGGACGACCTTATGGAAAAGGGATACACCGAAACGCAGGCCTATACCCTGCTCTATTCCGGCGGTCTGAACATCTACTCTACACAGGATCCCAGCATCCAGAAGATCTGCGATGACATCTGCAGCGACCCGGCCACTTATCCCGCCACGGTCAGCTGGCTCCTCAGCTACAAGCTTACACTGCGCGACAGCAGCAATAATGTGACAAATTACAGTTCGGAAATGATGCGGCAGTGGATGGTAGCCAACAATCTCGGGACCGATCTTCTCTTCGCCTCCGAGGACGATGCAAAAAAGATGGCGGAGCAGTACAAGGAATCCGTCCTGACCACCGGCATGACCGTCCAGGCGGAATCTGTCAGCCTTACACCGCAGCCGCAGATCTCCTTTACCGTGGAAGACCAGTCTACCGGTGCCATTGTCGCCATCGTCGGCGGACGCGGGGAAAAGACAGCCAACCGCACTCTCAACCGTGCGACGGACAGCATGCGGCAGCCCGGTTCCACCTTCAAGGTGGTTTCCACCTATGCCCCGGCTCTCGATGCAGCCGGCCTTACACTCGCCACCACACAGGAAGACGCACCTTACCAGTACGATGACGGTACACCTGTGCGCAACTGGTACGGCGAAGCTTACAGAGGCTGGAGCTCTCTGCGTCTCGGCATCCAGAACTCCATGAACATCGTGGCAGTCAAAACCCTGCAGGAGATCACGCCGCAGCTCGGCATACAGTACCTGAAGAATCTGGGCATCACCACCCTGGTCGACAACAGGGAAGAAAACGGGAAAGTCTATTCGGACTGTCAGTTGGCTCTGGCTCTCGGCGGCATTACGGACGGTGTCAAGAACATCGAACTGAACGGTGCCTATGCCACGATCGCAAACGGCGGCATCTATAACAAGCCGACCTTCTACACAAAGATCACCGATCACGACGGAAATGTCATCATCGACAAGAGCAAGGACAACGAGACCCGGCGTGTACTGAAGGCAACCACGGCATGGCTGCTGACTTCCGCCATGGAAGATGTCGTCCAGAAGGGCACCGGCACGCGCTGCAACTTCGGCACCACTGCCATCGCAGGCAAAACAGGTACCACCTCCGACTACAACGATGTCTGGTTCTGCGGTTTCACTTCCTACTACACTGCTTCCGCCTGGGCCGGATATGACGACAACACTAAACTTTCCAGTTACGATGAAAAAGCGCTGGCTCAGACGATCTGGACCAACTGTATGAAAAAGATCCATGAAAACCTGGAATATAAGGATTTTATACAGCCTTCCGGCATCACGACCGCGGCGATCTGCACGAAATCCGGAAAGCTTCCTGTCGACGGCCTCTGCAACAATACCATCGGACAGGAATATTTTGCGGAAGGGACCGTTCCGACCGACAACTGTGACTCTTCCTTCCATTACGGACAAAGCATAAGCACAACGACTACGGATACGACGACCGCCACAGGCAATGTGGATTCGTCGGTCTCCGCTGCCCTCAGCCAGGCCAACGCCACCCTGCAGGCCGCTACCACGCAGCTGCAGCAGGCACAGGCAACGCAGGTCGCCGCACAGCAGCAGGGCGACCAGGCCACGATCGACGCAGCCAATGCGCAGGTCAACCAGGCTGTAGCCGTATACAATGCAGCCGTCGCACAGCAGCAGGCTGCACAGCAGGCATACAACGATGCCGCTGCCGCAGCTCAGCAGGCTGCTCAACAGGCTGCACAGCAGACACCCGCTGCCGCTACTCCTACGCCGTAAGCATGCGGGCACAGGATCAGAAAGGTGCACCCGCCGGGTCACATATACTGCTGCCGGATCACAGGATCCTGTGTTTCTTTACATAGCTTTCATAATAGAGGAAGAACCAGACAGAAGCGACGATCCATGAGAACGGGTAACTGCACATCACCGTGATCATGGATCTGTTTTTCGGAAGGGCGGTGAAGATCCAGACAGCACGCAGCACACAGACCCCGACCACCGTAATGATGGTAGGCATGACGGCATCTCCCATTCCCCGCAGCGTACCGGACAGGATCTCAATGCAGATATAGGTGATGAAGCACGGAGCCATAAAATCACACATCTGCCGGCCCAGTTCGATCACGTTTTCATCCCCGGTAAAAACATGCATGAGCGGCAGCCTGAAAAGGCGGAAAAACGTACTCATTCCCACAGTCAGCAGCAGGGCGATGAACAAGGCCTGTCTCGCGCACTTTCTGACCCGCGTCAGCTTTCCCGCCCCGTAATTCTGTCCCACGAAGGCTGTCGTGGCGATCCCGAGCGAATTGATGATCATCCAGAAAATGCAGTCTATTTTGCCCCACACGGTCCAGGCAGCCACTGTGTCCGTCCCGAAGCTGTTCACCGCCGTCTGGATGAGCACATTGGAAAAGGAATACATCAGGGACTGCATGGCGGCCGGAATGCCTATGCGGATGATACGCAGCAGGTATTCCTTTTCTATACGGATCCCGCGAAGGTCCAGGTGATAGCTCTCCTTTGAACGGCAGAGACAGCGTACGACCAGGACCGCACTGATGTACTGTGACAGGATCGTAGCCAGGGAAGCTCCCGCCACTCCCCATTTCAACGTGACGACCATGAACAGATCCAGGAATACGTTTGTGAGCGTACCTGCTACCAGGAAATAGAACGGTCTCTTGGAATCACCGGCAGCCCGCAGGATCGAGGCGCCCATGTTGTAGACCATATTGCCGGTCATGCCGAAGGAATAGATGCACAGATAAGCCAGCGAATCCTTCAGTGTATCGGCAGGCGTGTTCATTGCGACCAGCATGGAACGCGCCAGAATAAAAACACAGAGATTCAGAAGGACGCCGCCTGCCAGCGCAAGCCCCATGGCCGTATGAACTGATCTGCGCACCTCTTCTTTTCTCCCGGCCCCGTAAAACTGCGATACGACGACAGTGACACCGGAAGTTATGCCGATGAAGAACCCCACGAACACATTGATCAGTGTGGCAGTTGCGCCGCCTACTGCCGACAGCGCCGCCTTTCCGCAGAACTGGCCGACGATGATCGCATCGACCGTGTTATAAAGCAGTTGAAAAAAGGTACCTGCTAACAGAGGAAAGAAAAACAGGAGCAGCCGCTTCCAAATCACGCCCTCCGTTATGGGCATGGCTGCTGCATGCTCTGCTGTTTCTTTTTTTGAATCCAAACTGTTATTTCCCGACATTATTCCGCCGCCTTTGATAGAATATCAGATCCTGTCGGGATCACCTGTTATCCGGATGATCACTGTCTGATGGTTATCCTTCCCTGCCCGAGGGGATCGCTGTACTCATTTCCGATCGTCCCGCCGAGGTGATCCTGTATGTAATGCATGAGCACATCCGTGTCCAGCATTGCACTGTCATTTACCTGTGTAACGTTCTTTCCGAACATGGTATAGCCGTCTCCGCTGTTCAGCAGCATATAGCTTATACCCGCGACCTTATAGGTCCGCTGCCTGTCCAGCGGTACGCCGTTGATCCTGACATCCTGCACGCGGTACGGGCCGTTCACGCTCACAAACTCACGCTTGTCCGTGATCACCACGCTGGAAGGTATTGTGGCATCGAGCGTATAGGTGAGTCCCGAGACCTGCAGGAAGCCGCCTGATTCACTCGGATAATACATGCTTCCGAATTCCAGTGCATCCAGGATCTGCTGTCCTGTCGCTTCCGCAACCACTGCCGTATTTGTATAAGGATAAAGATTTAGAAGGTCTTCGAAAGTCACCTGTCCGGCTGCGATATCGCTGCGTATGCCTCCTCCGTTGATAAGACCGATATCCGCGTTCCCTACTATACGGCTCGCGTCCGCACAGAAATCTCCCAGATTGGTCTCCCCGCTCCTGATGCGCCGTTTTCCCGTAACTGTATCCAGCGTTGTGAGCGTTACCGCCGAACTGCCGACCGGCTGCTGCATCTGAGCCGCAAAGCCGTTTTCCATGGACTTTACATACAAAAGTGTGTCCGCATCCTGCGTGCGGAGATAATTGATCTCCCTGCAGGTGATCTTCCCGGTCGCACTGTCGATGACGATCTGCCCCAGCGTGGCGGATTTTGTTCCTGTCTGTACGACGGGAATTTCTTCGCCGTCCCTGTTGGGCGCACTGACATTATAGATCTCATGGGAATGCCCGTCGATCAGGACATCTATGCCGGTCGTGTTCTTCACGACCGCCAGCGAATTCCAGTATGTCGTCACATTGTTCGCCCCGAGGTGTGCGACCGCAATGACATAGTCCGCGCCTTCCGCACGGGCTGCATCCACATTTTTCTGTACCGTATCATAAAGTTTCTGCCCTGTACCGTCTTCGGCGAAGCTGTACAGATAGTTGCCATCTTTATCCTGGAAATAAGCCGGCGTGGACTTTGTTAATGACTCAGGCGTAGTGATCCCGAGGAAAGCTATTTTTACGCTGCCGTATGTTTTGATCAGATAGGGTGGGAATAATGTCTGCCCGTCGGAAAGTTTCGTGAGATTGCAGCAGATATAGGGGAAAGATGCCATCTCTGCCAGTTTCTGAAACTGGTCGAAGCCATAGTCGAATTCATGGTTTCCGGGAACCGCGAGATCATATCCCACTTTATCCATGATCCTGATCAGGTCTTCGCCCTTGGAAATAGAACCGATCGCTCCGCCCTGGACAAAATCGCCCGCATCCACCAGCGTGACACGGTCTTTTCCGTATTCGTCCTGCACGGCCTTTTTGTATGCCGCGATGGATGCATAGCCTACCGCCTTGTCCAGACCTTTATCCGTCAGGAGCTGGTCGACCTGGCAGTGTACATCGTTTGTATGGAGAATAACGATCTTTCCGGCATTTCCGGCAGCTTCCGTGTGCCCGGCAGGCACAAGAAAAAAAGCCGAAGCGACTGCAAATAAGAACACCATCATCAGAGCGATAGCACGAACCAGTCTCTTTTTCATAGATACCTTCCCTTCTCTCCCTGCCTGCATTTGTTTTGGTACCTGCTGTCTGCGTACCTGCGGGTTGTTGCCATTGTTTCCTGCGTGTCTGTGTCCAGTTCAGCGGCTGTCCGTTTCAAGATCCAGCCAGCGTGCCTCCGCCTCCGTCAGCGACAGCTCCAGAGATGCAGTGTTTTCCTGCATCCTTCCCGGATTCGTTGTGGAAACGATTGCAAATACATTGATCTTCTGCGCGTAGAGCCAGGCCATGGCGATCTGCGGAACCGCACATTTTTTCTCTTCGGCCAGCTCTTCACAACGGCGCAGGCGTTCGAAGTTCGCTTCGCTGCAGTAGCCTTTCATGGCATAGTCATCCAGATAACGGCCGGCATGTGCAGCTTCCGAGCTTTTCATCTTCCCCGAAAAGAAGCCGCGGGCCAGACTCGAATATGCGATCACCGGCATCTGGTTTTTTGCATACCAGGCTCTTGCCCCTGCATTTCCGGGGCCTGAGATCGTGACGCTGCCTCCGCCCCACATGTCTCCCAGCTGCTCGGCCAGACCGAAGTTCGGACTCGATACCGAAAAAGGTATGAGATTGTGCGCATAGCAGTATTCATTTACGCTGTCGATCCGTTCACAGGTCCAGTTCGAGCCTCCGAAGGCGCCGATCTTTCCCTCCGCGTGCAGTGCATTGAAGATCTCCGCGATCGTGCCCGCCGGCACATCCGGATCGTCCCGGTGCAGCAGATAGATGTCGATATAATCCGTCTTCAGTGCTTTGGCAGAGGTTTTGAAATCCGCGCGTATCTCTTTTTCATTGATCCTCCGGCGGCCGGTCAGTGTATCGTGGTGCCCGCATTTTGATAAAACAACGATACTGCTGCGGTTGCCCCGTTCCTCCATCCATCTTCCAAGGGATTCCTCTGCGCGGCCGTATACGCGTGCGGTATCCATGGTCGTGATCCCGTGTCCGACAGCTGCATCCAGTACCGCGCCGGCATCTCCACCCGCGAGCATGATCGGGTTGGAAGTGCCGTACAGGATCCTGGAAACCGGCTTGTCAACATACGGTATGTTCTGATATTTCATCGTTCCTTCCCTCTTTCGGAAAACAGTCTCCCAACGCCGTTGTCTGCCCGATGCCTGTTCACGGTAACCGTCTTGTTTTCACGCGCGGTTACTCGTTTGTATACCGCTCCGACTGCCATACAATATTCACCAGATGCCCGATCGAGCGCCGGAGCTCGGCGATATCGAGCTTTCCGGAGGCCAGTTCCTCCCGGATATTGGTATGATCGCTTTCCGCACCAGGCATGACGAGATCGTTGCCGGCCCGCATGCAGCCTGCCGCCGTACAAGGTACATCATCCGTGCTGTTTGTCGTGGTCGTCCAGTCGGTCATGATCACGCCGCGGAATCCCCACTCATTTCTCGCGGCTTCCGTACAGGTGTCAAAACAGTTTGCGGCATGGACACCGTTGATCTTGTTGTAACTCGTCATGATCGCCATCGGCTGCGCGGTTCTCACAGCGATTTCGAAGCCCCTCAGATAGATCTCGCGCAGCGCTCTTTCCGATACGATACTGTCGCAGCCCATCCTGTTGTCTTCTTGGTTGTTGCAGGCAAAATGCTTGATCGTCGTGCCGACGCCTCCCATTTCCTGTACGCCGGCCGTCATGGCAGCCGCCATGGTCCCGGCCATGACCGGATCCTCGGAATAATACTCAAAGTTTCTTCCGCACAGCGGGTTCCGATGGATATTCATGCCCGGCGCAAGCCACAGCGTCACGCCGAACTTCCTGAGTTCTTCCGCGACCTCCCGGCCGACTGCCTTTACCGTCTCCGGATCCCATGTCTGTGCAAGAAGTGTTCCCACAGGATAAGCCGTACAATACTGATAGTAGCGTATCCCTTCGTCTTTCCTTACCGCCCTGTTGAGGAAACCGCCTTCGATGGCCGCATCAAACGGCAGCTGCTGAATAATACCATCCACGACATCATACGATCTGTTGAGGCGCAGGCCCGCCGGGCCGTCCGCCAGGACGATCTCCGCAAGGCCGTTCTCCTTCGCACAGTTCCCTGTCTCAGCCGCAGAACCGGGTACACTGATCCCTGCAGAGCCCAGATTTGATCCCTGTCCCCTGCTGATCTCTCCGGTCGCAAGGCCGATGAGCTGTTCTTCGGAAAGTGTGTCCGTAAAAGCTTTCACATCGTCCGGGATCGTATCATACCCATTGCCGCTGCCTGCCTTCTCCGGAAGGATATCAAAGGAATGGATGTCCAGTCCCGGCTTTTCTGCCGCCTCCGCAAGCCATTCTGCTCTTCTCTCCTGCAGTCTCCGGCCCGGTGCGTGCAGTTCCTGCAGATCTTCCTTTAACGGACAGATATGTTTTGTTTCGGCGATCGTCACAGGATCCTGTACCGTAACGGTAAGTTCCGGAACGGAAGACTCCAGGGAATTGCCGACAAACAGCCCGTATACGCCCTTTTCAAGAGTCCATGCAGACTTTGCCTCCTCAAATGATGCCAGGGCACTGACCGGGAAACGCACCAGGACTTCCTGCATCTCTCCCGGTTTCAGCTCTGCCGTCTTGGCAAAGCCCACCAGACGACGGTACTCTTTTTCCTGTCCTTCCTGCGGCGCGCAGGAATAAACCTGCACGACCTCTCTTCCGCTGCAGCAACTGCCGGTATTCGTGACCTGTACTTTGACTTCTGTCTCTGCCTTTTCCGTTCCGAAGCCGAACTGTTCGATCCCGATCGTCTTCATCGCAAAGTCTGTGTAGGAAAGGCCAAAGCCGAAACTGTAGCGCACCGGCACTTCGAAGGTGTCGAAATACCGGTAGCCGACATAGATGCCGTCACTGTAGTATTCTTTCGTGACATCGCCGTTATTGTGCGAGAACGTCTTTGCGTTCGGATAATCCGCATACCGTTCCGGCCAGCTGTCTGTCAGTTTCCCGGACGGGGTGACCTTCCCGGAAACAATGTCTGCCAGCGCATTTCCGGCTTCCATGCCGGGCTGGTGCATATAAAGCACACTTTCGATCTCCGGATAATCATCGAGGAAGGAAAGATCGACAAGGCCGCCGACATTCAGGACAAAGATCACATGGGGATACAGGCTGCAGATCGCTTTTACGATCTCCTTCTCCCCGTCGGACAGATAGTAATCGCCGGGTGCTTCGAACCGGTCGGCGCCTTCGCCCGCGTTTCTTGCAAGCACATAGATCGCTGTATCTGCTGCTGTTTTTACCGGCATCTTTCCGGAAGGCGTCAGCAGCGGCGTTGTCGAATAAGCGTCAAAAAAGCCGAACAATCCTTTCTCCGAACTGTCAGCTTTCTCCCAGATCTGCTGCCGCCAGTTCAGCCGTGCCTGTTCATACTGTGCGTCAAAATCTTCCAGCCAGTCTTCTGTCTGAATGGAAAAGCCTGCCGCTTTCAGGCCCTGCCAGACACTTACGGTCTCACGGGAATTCACATCGCCCGAACCTGTACCTCCCTTGACGGTCTTTGTTGCGCCCGCACCGTAGAGAGCTATGGCAGCGCCCGCCTTCAGCGGAAGAAGATGATGTTCATTCTTCAGAAGGACCATGCCTTCCGCAGCGGCACAGCGCGCTGTTTTTCTGTGTCTTGTCTCGTATTCCTGTACTGAGGAGTCGGTCGTTCCTGTGAGTTTTCTGTCTCTGATCGTTCTCATTTTTCCGCCTTTCTTATGAACCAGGCCTCATCTCAGCCTTCTATCCCATCATAAAGCCCATTCAACTTTCACGCAATGGGAATACCGGGCGAAAAGTTCTTCAGCCTTAAGCGGCAACACGCCGCCGCTACAATTTGCTGCAAATTTTCTTCACGGCATCAAAAAAGAGCGCTGCAACGCGCTCTTTAAGCAGCTGATGACGGGAATCGGACCCGTGACCTCCGCATTACCAATGCGACGCACTACCATCTGTGCTACATCAGCGATTTCCTGCTGTCCGAAACCGGACGGCAAGAGATATATTAGCATAATGCCTCTTTCATTGTCAATTAAATATCAGGCTTTGCCTTGATTTCCCTCACGTCAGCGGGCTGTCATTCTTTGCCGTGATTTTCCTCACTGTGAGCACGCTGTCATCCTTCACGGTGAACTTCACCTCGAATCCCGCGAAGGACAGGCCGTAAACACGCAGGGGATCCTTTTTCTGATAGGCAGGCCTCGGATCTTCCGCCAGTATGGCGCGAAGAGCCGTCTCCTTTTCAGACGGCAGGATGCCCGTAAGTTCTCCGGGAAGGATCACCTGCAGAACATGTTTTGACGTTTCCGCCGTAAAACCTTCGGACGCTTCCGGCCGAAGGTCGGATAGCGGTACGTAAGGCTTGATATCAAGGATCGGCGTTCCGTCCGTCATATCCGCTCCGCGCACCCACAGAACCGTTCCTTCGTTTTTTGTCTCTTCCATGCGTTCGATGCGCACGCAGGACAGCCCGATCGGATTCGGCCTGTACGGACTGCGGGTCGCAAAGACCCCCATGTGCCTGTTTGCGCCGAGGCGCGGCGGCTGCACGGATGCCCGGAAGGTATCCGTCACTGTCTCCGTAAACAGCCAGATCAGCCAGATGTGATCAAAGCCGGAAGCCGGGTCCGCCGAGAGGCCGTGCAGCGCATCCGGATTTCTGTAAGCCGGTTCAAAGACGATCTTTCCCTGCAGGCTGTCCACGAGACCGCTCTGCCTGGGAATGCCGAACTTTTCAGGAAAATCCGTATGGATATGCGCAATGATCTTCATTTTGATCTCCCGCTTTCCGGAAAGTGCAGTTCAGGCTCACTGTCCATATCTCTGGACACATATGCACCGTTTTTCTTACGCTGTTTCACACACTCCGTAAGAAGGTATTCGATCTGGCCGTTCACTGAGCGGAAATCATCTTCCGCCCAGTCAGCGATCGCGTCATATAGTTTTTCATTCAGTCTTAAGGGTACCTGTTTTTTATCTGCCATGGACCGTTCCCGCCCGGATCACAACGGATCCTTCCGCACCTGTCAGTAAAGACTGCCGGAATTCACGACCGGCTGAGCATCTTTATTGCCGCAAAGCACGACCAGCAGGTTGCACACCATGGCTGCTTTCCGCTCGTCGTCAAGTTCCACGATGTTCTTTTCATTCAGGCGGTCCAGAGCCATCTCCACCATGCCGACTGCGCCGTCCACGATCATCTTGCGTGCATCCACAATGGCGGAAGCCTGCTGTCTCTGCAGCATGGCAGCCGCTATTTCCGGCGCATAGGCCAGATAGGTAATGCGGGCATCCAGGATCTCAAGACCCGCATTCTCCACTCTGCCCTGTATCTGTGTGCGGATGCGTTCCGCCACGATCTTGCTGGAGCCGCGCAGGCTGCCGTCATCCGCGATCCCGTCGCCGGTCGTATCCACATTGGGAGCCACATCGTAGGGATATATACGCACGATCTCTCTCACCGCGCTGTCGCACTGAAGAGATAGATATTCCTTGTAATTGTCCACGCTGAACACTGCCTTGGCTGTATCTTTCATTCTCCACATGACGGCAATGCCGATTTCGACGGGATTGCCGAGCACATCATTCACTTTCTGTCTGGAATTGTTGAGTGTCATGACTTTCAGGGAAATGCGGTTGTCCGAAGTACGCACCGCCGCAGCCGGCGACGAGGAAATGACAAGTTTCCCGTTTCCGCCGTCGTTCTCATTCACATCACCGCTCTGCCCCAGCTTCGTATGGGCGGCAGGATTGACGCTGACACAGAAAGAATTTACAAAATAAAAGCCCGCGTCCCTGATCGTTCCGTAATAGTTGCCGAACAGCGTAAGCACAAGGGCTTCCTGCGGCCTGAGTACCTTGAGACCCAGGAAGGGGATCCAGCCCAGACAAAGGAGGATCATGCAGACCGTCATGCAGGCGATCGCAGGCGCCGTCTCTGCCTTGTCAAGTTCCATACCCGCCAGTACTGCCCCCGCACCTGCCAAAACATAGACAGCAATGCAGATGACCAATACCGCCATTCCGTTTTTGTGACCTTTGAGGATCTTTTCCGTGACCGGTGTATCCTGTACCGTTGATTTCTGATTGTCCATATTCATAATAGGATGCCTCCTGCACCTGTGCCGGATCGCCCGGCAGTTTGTTTCTTTGTGATATCAATATGATATCACTAAGATGGCTATTGTCAAGAGGCTGAAGATCGTCTACAGCTGATGCAGAAACATCAGGATCATATAGATAAGAGGCTGATGGAGAAGGTAGCAGAAAAGGGAATGCCTCCCTGCCAGCTTAACAGGTCCGCGGCTGTGTGACGGAAGATATGATTTTTTCGGAAGGCCGAAGAAGCGCAGCAGCCTGTACAGATGCCAGCCGGTGCAAAAAAGAAAGTACCAGGGAAACAGCGGAAAATAATCCGCAGACTCAAAACCCTTTTCCATACAGCCAAGATAAGTCATGAAGTACCCATGGTAGAGGGCCTCAGGCATTTTCAGCTTCCAGATGCCGAACCCTATGTAGCCGGCGGCCAGGTGCCTGAAAGCAAGAAAAAGCAGAAAGTTCAGGACGATCCCGGCACGGGGATCCAGACGGTCATGGAGCCTGCCAAGGGGAATCGATAAAAGCATCGCACTGCCGAGAAATGTCAGCACTCCGAACAGGATGCGGCTCTGCGGAGGCAGCGCAAAAGTCACGGCGGTAACCAGTATGCCGCATACCGAGATCAGTATTCCGTGCCGCAGATGACGTTTGCCTATTGCACGCGAATATCCGGAAAGCAGGATAAAAGTCCAGCAGATGCTCTGCTGCCACCAATATGCGGCAGGCGAAGAATACCAGGCCCACTTATGACCGGCCAGATATACAAGATCCCAGCAGGTATGGTAAGCGACCATACTCAGTATGGTAAGGCCGCGCAGAAGATCCGGATAAAGCCACCGTTTTCCCGTTTCCACTTATTTTGCCGCGCCGGATCCGGCGGCAGAAAGAGGTTTTTCGGCAGCAGGCTCACACATGCCGTCCCAGACCGCATTGATCGCGCCATGTTCCTTTTTGCGCAGTTCAAATACGGCAAGCACGATCAGCAGGACGGATATGACTCCGCTCATTTTCTCCATGGTGATGATGTTGGAACTGAAGGCCGGTGAGGGATATTTTGCATAATATGCGTCGACATCCGCCACAGGCTGCATATAAATGCGGCTCAGCATCGAGAAAAAGTCCAGTATGGTATGGAACAGGATAACCGGCCAGAGGTTGCCGGTACGCAGATATGCCGCTGCGAACAGCATGCCGATCCCGAGGCCGTAGCTGAATTTCAAAAGAAGGTCCACCGTGCCTACGGTGTTGATCTCAAATACGCGGCCCACATGCATGAAACCGAAGATCAGGGAAGAAAGCACCGCGGACTTCATGATGCCGCCCGGTTTTCCCTTCCAATGGTGCATCATGTGCCCGAGCAGGGCGCCTCCTACCACGCACTGTTCAAACAGCGCCACGGCAAAGCTGTTGGCCAGGATCATGTAAAAGCCTTCCACATTGATGCTGCTGTAGGAAAAGTAATTGATGATATCCATTACACCGAAAAACAGCGCCGGCGTACAAAGCAGTATGCCTTTCCAGAAATGATCCGTGCGGAAGCCGAAATGAAAGTGTCCGTCGTAGATCTCACGCATCATCAGGATACAGAGCAGCGCCAGTGTCAGCTGCTGAAAAGTGGAATCCCACTCGTAAGGGGTTTTCCCGAGAAACCAGATATCGATCCCTTTGTCACAGAGCAACAGATAAAAAACAATAACGAAGGTCCAGAATACCGGTGCCTTCTCTTCCGCTGTTTTATAAAAAAATCTGTTCAGTCTGGATTCTCTCATTCCGTCTGCTCCCGATGTGGGCCGAGCAACAGCGTCAAAATGACGCCACCGAAAAGGCCGCCTATATGAGCCCAGTTATTGGTTCCTGTCGTATGAAAGCCGCTGTACAGGCTGTATGCGATCAGCAGGACGATGCGGGGCACCGTGATGGTCCCGGTACGTCCCCGGAAACGCAGCGCCATGACAAGCAGGGCACCGACAATGCCGAAGATCGCACCGCTCGCCCCGAGCGATACCCAGCTTTCGCCGAGCCTTGTTTCCGCAGCCATGGAAAGCAGGTTGCCCGCCACGCCCGAAAGAAGATAAATGCAGGCATAGCGTACGCTTCCCAGCATTCTTTCCGCAGCTTCTCCCACATAATACAGCATCAGCATATTGGAAAAAATATGTTCGATATTCGCATGCAGGAACATGGAAGTGAAAAGCCGCCAGTATTCGCCGGCCAGGACATTCTGTGTGACCAGTACGCCGTCTTCATAGA
>JALCRM010000008.1 GCA_022652545.1 Lachnospiraceae bacterium | reverse complement strand
CTGATCTCGTCGAAGCTTACTGCTCCGTCTGCTGTGTTCTTCTTCGTCTGGAGGACTTTGCCTGCCGAATCCTTCAGTTCGAAACTGAACTGCTCTGCAGCAAGCGTCTTGCCGCTCAGCGTCTTCGTCGCACTAAGAGACACGCCGCCGGTCGCTCCATAACTGTTACTAAATCCAAATACAAATATGTTTTTTCCAAACGCTGTATATGTTAATGATTCATAATCTGTTACTGCTGAAGCCTGCTTGCTATAGTATGTACCAGTTATAGTCGCCGTATGATCAATAGTATTATCATATTTTACATTAACTTTTATATAATAAATACTTGGATCATAGCTAACACCTGATACCGTTCCTGATTCTTCGTAAATTTTATAATAGTATGAAACTGTTCCTGTTTTAGCTGTATCCGGTAGATAAGAAATATCCCCAAATCCTTTGGTACTGGCACCAGAGGAAAGTGTCAGACTTGTTGTTGATGGCAAAGGCGCATCTGCTGTAAGACGGGAAAAAGTAACATTATAAGTAGATCCTGTTGGCCAGGAACCACTTGAAAAGGTCTTGCTTACATTAAAACTTGTGCTATCACCGTTAATTTTTCCGGTAAAGTCAGAGCGATGTGTCTCAGCTGTATTATGTGTATTTTCAGCTATTATAGTTCCATTAATATTCTGTGTAAGCTCTACAGAAGCGCCGATTGCAATAATCGTACCACTCATATTTTGAGCTGTAATTGTAGTTCCGGCACAATTCTTAAAATTCCATATTACCTTTCCTGCTGAAAAGTCTGTTACTTCTCCAGTTCCCTGCTGAACTCCGTCAATATAAACGTAAGCACGCGTCGGTAAAGTGACATTTCCATTGCTGCAGTCAACATTTACGATTATGCTACCGTTATGACCGCTCTCAAATCCCTTAAAATGCAAATCTTTACTTGATAAAGCATTAACCTCAGCCGCCGATAATGAAATAACTCCTACTCCATCAGGATCAGACAATGTATAAGTGCCTGTAGGCCCATCTGTCACATATGAGATATTTGACCCTACAGTTGAACTCATCTCAGAAAGAGTAGTTGAAGTGCTGGTGATGTCTCTCTTAACCTGTGCAATATCTATGAAATTTTTAGTTCCATCACGATACACAATATGAGGTCTGTCAAGTTTTGTACTGCTGCTAGCAGTACCTATTGCAAAGGAATTTCCATTGTCCTGAAAGGTTATCCCATTAGAAGTCCCCAAGCAAAGCGGATTACTTGTTTTTAATCCGCTTGATCCGTTAACCTGAGAATATGTTCCGGCAATATATGCACTTATTTCATCATAACTATTAGTTCCAAAATTAGAGCCGGCTTCAAGATTATTGCAAAGGATATTGCCGTTTGTGTGAGCTTCGAGCTTGGCAGTACCGAATGCAACTATGTGAAAATTGCCAGCCACTCCCAAAGCCAGGTTGGGATTATAAAACTTTGACTGTGCAAATGTTTCGGAATCATCGTTGACATAATGATATTCCAACTTTATATCACTAGCTGTTTTTCCTATTGCAGCTAAATCTGCATCGGTATATGTATTTGTAAACTCATAATAATTATTTTCTCCAAAGAATAGCCAGTCTTTATCAAGCGGGGGATTATTGTTTGTAACTGTTAACGCAACCAGTGAAAGGCCCTCTGTTGCAAAATCCACCTGCTCATTGTCGCCAACTATTGCGCTGTCGCTCAGTGTCTCAATCTTCACATCGCTTGCACTGATATCTGTCGCATCAGCCGTCGAATCAACATTTTCTTTTGCGTCATCCGTCAGCGGCATATGGACAACAGTGATGTCATCTGCACTTGTCGCCTTAATATCATCCGTCAGCTGTTTCTGCTTGAAGGTCATGGAGATGCTGACCATGCCTTCGGTAGGTTCGTATTCCTGCTTCTCGCCATCGATCACGTTGCCGTCGGCATCGGTCTTGTCAGCCATGAATGCAATATCGTAAAGCAGGGTATTCTTGTCATTGTATTTCTTGCTTGTATCGCTCGTATCACCTGTGCTGTCTGTTGCCGCAGCATCCGCAGTTTCATCAGCCGTATCTCCCGAAGCTGCAGCGATCGTGTCTGCATTGTCGTTCAGTGCCTGCATGTAGGCATCGTAATTGTAGCCGTCGGTTGTGGAAGTGACCGGTGTCACCTTCAGTTCCGCGTCGTCCGGCACTGCACCTGCGTGCTGCAGGGTGGCGGTGACGAGGACATTGTCGTCTTCATAGGTGAATACGGTCTTCTTGCCGTCGGTGTACTCGAACTTCACGGTCGTGTCAGCCGTGATCTTCGTCCAGGTGGAGCCGTCGGTCGTGTAGGAATAGACATAGTTTCCGCTGTCGGAAGTGACATCCGCGCTCTCGGTCTTGCCCGTCAGCGCACCGACCACTGCTTCGGCAGCAGCGGTAAGAAGGCTGCCGGAGGACTTGGCCGTCGAGGAAGACTCATTTGAACCGGTCGAACTGTCGGAATAAAGCTTTGCTTCTTCCTTCTTCAGGCCCTTGATGATCTTGTTGTCGATCGTAGCCTGGACATAGGTGTACTTCGTGACCTTGAAGAGGCCGGTCTGGATCTGGACCTTGGCAACAGGCGGATTCTCTGTGTCGTCCAGCGCAAGGTAGCCGTCGGCGTCGAAGGCCGGCAGCTGCATGTTCTGGTAGGTGGTGTCCGTCTTGTCCTTGGCAATGGGGTCGCCGAATTCATCGACGCAGGTGGCATCAACCTTGACGATCTTGTCAGCCGCTTCGTAATCCAGCGTTACTGTCGTGTCAGCCTTGAGTTCGGTGCTGTCGCCGTTCTTGTCGGTATAATAGTAGACGGTATAGTCTTTGTCGTTATACTTCTCGGTCTTCGATGTGATGGCCGTTACGACGCTGCCGTCGATCTTCGCATCCTTGTAGAAATACTCCTTGATCTCGATCGGCGCCTTATCGGTGTCATCGAGTGCGATCCTGCCGTCAAAAGCAGGGAAGTCCACGGAAGCGTAGTCCTCGATCGATGCGCCGTTCTCATCGACGCAGGCCGCGGTGAGCTTCACATCCTGCAGCTGTTCCTGATAGGTCAGTGTGATAGTCGTGTCTTCGGTGATCTTCTTCTTGACGCCGTCGGACGTGTAGGAGTAGACCTTTACATCCTTGGTCGTCTCGTTGCCGTCTTCATCGGTGACCTTGACGGTCTTCGTGACATAGCTTACGGAGGTCAGGACCGTGTCGCCGATCTTTGCTTCCACATAATCGTAACCCTCGATCGCGACCGGTGTTTTGGCCGTGTCTCCGAGAACGAGCTTGTCGTCAAACGCGGGAAGGTCGATCTTCTCGTAATCCCTGATCGCATCGTCTCTCTGATCAACACAGGCGAGCGTGACCTTCACATCGTCGTACTTCTCTTCTTCATCCGAAGTGAAAACAAACTTCACAACGGTATCGTCCGTAAGTTCTGTTGTTTTGCCGTCCGCCGTATAACTGTAAACGGTGACATCCTTCTTCGAGGTCTCGCCGTTCTCATCGGTCGTCTCTACGCTCTTCGTCTCTTTGCTGAGGGAATCGATGACCGTCTTGCCGATGCGGGCCTTTGCGTAAGTATAGCCTTTGACTTCGGCCGGAGCGCTGTCCTTGTCGTTCAGTACAAGGCTGCCGTCACTGTCGAATGCGGGAAGGTCGATCTTCTCATAACCGTCGAGCGCGTTGCCGTCTTCATCCAAGCAGGATGCCGTGACGGAGATCTCCTTGACTTCCTTCACGGGTTTGTAGAGGAACTTTACGGTCGTGTCTTCCGTGAGTTCCGTTGTTTTGCCGTCTGCCGTGTAGGAATAGACGGTGATGTCCTTCGTGGTCTTGTTGCCGTCCTCATCGGTGGTATCGACAGACTTCGTCGCCCTGCTGATGGAATCGATCGTTCTGCCGCCTATCGTGGCCTTGTCGTAGTAGTACCCGCTGATCACGGTCAGCTTGCTGCCGCTGACATCCAGTGTGTCGCCGTCGAAGGAAGGCAGGGAACTGCCCTGTCCGTCAATGGAGGACTCCTTGCCGTCTGCATCGACACTTACATAGGAAGCAGTCAGCTTGTACTCTTTTACTTCCTTCTCTTCCTTTTTGTCTGCTTTGTAAACGTACTCTACCGTTGTGTCACCGGTGAGCTCGATGGTCTCGCCGCTGCCGTTCGTATAGGAATAGGTGTAGACGGTCTTTTCGCTGCCGTCCGAAGCCTTGGAGGTCGTGCCCTTCCGGGTAAGGGAAGTCGCTTTGCTGCCGTTGATCTGCGCTTCCGTAAAGGTGTAGCCGTCGATATCCTGCGGAGCAGCCGTCAGATCGACGGAGTCGCTGCTGAAATCAAGAGCCGCGCCGGAAAGCTTCTTCCCGTCTTCGTCCACGCACTTTGCGGAAAGCGTGATCTCTTTGACTTCAGGCTCCTGCGGTTTTTCGTCCGCGGTATAGATAAAGGTCACCGTAACATCGCCGCTGACGGAGGAAGCATCCTTTCCGTTTACAGCGCTGTAAGAAATCGTCGTGACATTTGTGGTCTCGTCTGTTTTGGAACTCTTCTTAATGGAAGCTGCTGTACTGCCGTTGACCTTTGCTTCCCTGAAGGTGTAGCCGCTGATCGAAGGAGCAACGTCCGCAAAGGTCAGGGTATCGACCGTATCGCTGAAGGAAGGAAGTGCAAAGCCTTCCGGTGCCGTGATCGCTGTGCCGCTCTCATCTTCAAAAGCCGCCGAAAGGGAGATCCTGTCTTCCTTGACGGTAGGCTCGGGTTTTGAAGCTTCCGTATCCGCGGAAGCGGTGGACTTATAATTGAAGATCAGGGTATAGGAACTGTCTTTGCTGACTGTCGTAAAATTGTCGCCGTCTGTATCCGAACTGTATGCCAGCAGAGAAGTGGTCCCGTCCGAATCGAGGACTGCCTTGATCCTCTTCAGATCCGAGGTGGATTCCTGACCATTCAGGTCAATTTTGATCGTCGCATTCTGGTAGGCGTAATCCTGGATGTCTTTCTTCCTGTCATCCACGTTCACGCTGTCAGAAGCCAGGTCGAACTTATCAGCCCTGGCAATCTCTTTACCGTCCGCGTCCTGGCATACGAATTCCACATCCTTGAGTTTGGCCTCAACTGTCTGTGTCGGCGCTGCCGGTTTGGCTGTATCCACAGAGTCTGCAGTCTCGGCCGTGTCGACGGATTCCGCTGTCTCGGCTGTCAAAACGGAAGCTGCCGTGTCGGTTGCCTCAACGGATGTCGCCGCGTCGGCAAGCTGCTCGGTATCGGCGGGTTTTTCCGGGTCGGCCGGCTGCTCGGTATCGGCAGGCTTTTCATCCTCCGCCGCAGTCACCGCTTCTTCGGGGGCGGTTTCCTGTACCTCGGCGCCGCTGCCTGTACTCTCCGGTGTCTGCTCATCCGTGACACTTTCTTCATTGGAAGTTTCTGTGTTGTCCGATTCCGCTGCATAGACAGCCGGCATCAGATCCGCTGCATTGGATGAAAGCAGTGCTACCAGTGCAATAGAAGCAACAACACGTTTCCAGAACAGTTTTCTCATGGCTTTCCTTCCTTTATAAAGCGACAACAGTTTCAGAGCTTTCTTTTTACTTATTATGACGCTGCGGGCTGTCCGCTTGAAAAATAATAACATGATTTCCGGACAAACATGTAAGCATAATCTGCTCACTACAGCATAATAATTTTATGGCAAATAACGTTTAAGTAATTGATCTTTTTTTCACATTATTTCATTTTTTCTTCTCAGATAACGTTTTCGTGTTTTCGCAGTGTCGTTGAAAACTGCAAAATGGCAAACAGGCTTACAAAATGTAATGTTGCCGGAAATTGAATTCTCTGCGGTGAAAAATTTGAATTGGCAATTCGAATTGGCGTATTGATCCTGTCAGTCAGTCCCGCAGGGAACGAGGAGACGTGCCGTAAAAATGCCGTTTTCAGCGCTGTAATCGAAGACTGCATGACTGTCTTCCGCAAATTTCTGTACACTGATCAGGCCGAAGCCGTGCCCGCTGCCGTCCTCTGAAGACGGCAGTCCCGTTGCGGATGAGATCTTCAGTCTGCCGGCATACGGATTGACCACCGTGGTTAGCAGCTGGCCTTTTACCTGAATGATCCGCACCTTTACGGTACGCTGCCCGCTGTCTTCTGTTTTCTCCGCTGCATGGACCGCGTTTTCCACAAGATTGGAAACTGCAGTTGCGAAATCCTCTTCGGGCACGCCCAGCTTCCCGATGGGACAGGACATGCAGTCGAACCGGATCCCTGCCTTTCTCGCGTGCTCCGCGTGGATCGCCAGCACGCCGTTCACCGCCACGTTGTTGCAGAAGCGCTCCGTAACCGTACGGTCCAACGTCTGTCCGGTCTCCCGGAGAAGTTCACGCAGTTTTTCGTATTCACCCTCCTCTATATAGGCATTCGCCATCACGGCTTTGTGCCGCAGATCATGCCGCAGGATCGCCGTTTTCTCTTCTGTCTCCTCCAGGATCTCCATTCCCTTCTTCATACCGTCACGATAGGTGCAAAGCACGGTGTTCTGCTGCTCCAGCCTCATTTCCTTCCGTTCCCTCGTGAGGATATGCATATTGGTGATCAGGGAAAGAGACAGCGGGATCATGACGATGAGAACCGGAATGGCAATATCGTGGATGCGGTAGATATTGATCGGCCAGACCGTAAGGGCGTAGGTTGCCATATAGTAAAAAGCAGGCTGCAGGCACATGTTTCCCCAGTGGATGTCGGGCATCTCTTCCTGCGACAGGAGATACGCCCTGCGGAAATAATGCACCGCGAGAAACAGAATGACCGTATGCACCGCGGCCTGCGTGGCCAGAGCAGCGCCGGCTCTTCCCGCTGTTACATAGATCGCAGACGCGATGAC
This sequence comes from Lachnospiraceae bacterium, assembly GCA_022652545.1. GTDB lineage: Bacteria > Bacillota > Clostridia > Lachnospirales > Lachnospiraceae > CAG-791. The sequence goes on along the minus strand of JALCRM010000008.1, from coordinate 119,910 downwards.
ATTTCCGGGCAAAACATACACGGCACTGAAAAGTCCGCTGCACAGTGCGCGGAAATCCCGGTATTTTGCCAGCAGAAAGGCCGTAGCCTGCACGATCAGGCATTCGAGCAGCGTGATCGGCACGCTGGCGCCCTGGGCGTGTCGGAAGACCATAAAGTAATCCAGTGCCGAAACGCCGCCAAAACAGGCGGCAATGATGAGCAGCGCCGGCAGCTTCTTATAGCGCTGCGGCGTAAAGAGATACAGAAAGAGCAGCAGATATGCCAGGGAAATGCGGTAGTCCGTATACAGAAACAGGGGAAGCTCCAAATCTCAGTCCTTTCCGCCCAGTTTTGACAGGTAATCGAGGTAGCTTTTTCTTGTCGAAGCGGAGTTTTTCTGGCTGACCGGGACTTCCGTGCCGTCATCCAGCGTGATCATGTCTGCCGACAGCGAATGGATGTACTTCATATTGATAATGAAGGATTTATGCGGCTGTACGAAAGCCGACTCATTCAGCACTGCGCCGACTGCCTCTTCGAAGGTACCGCGCACAAGGGGACCGGTGATCTTTTCCCCCGTCACCAGATGGTAGACCGGGCTCCTGCGGTCGTTCTCCACATACATGATGTCCGCAGCAGTCACGGAACGGATATTTCCGTCCTTGCCCTTGATGGAGACCACGCTGCGCCGCGCATGTTCACAGAGTATAAAGGCTGCTTCCAGCGCACGCTTCAGCTCGCTGTAAGCGACGGGCTTCAGCAGATAGGACATGGCCTGCAGGCCATAGGCGTCGAGCGCAAACTCCCTGGACATGGTGATGAAAATGATGGAGGCGTCAGGCTGTACCAACCTGATCTCCTTCGCAAGGTCGATCCCGCTCAGCGCAGGCATCACAATATCCAGCAGATAGATGTCGTACCGCTCGCCCCTGCCGATCCGGTCGCGTACGTCGATGGCGTTCTGCTGATAAAAGACCGCACACTCCCGTTCCGTGTTTTCCTCCGCATAACGGTTCAGGCACACACGGATCTGCTGAAGATCTTCACTGTCATTGTCACAGACGAGGATAGTGAACAAGTCCCTGCCCCCTCTTAGTCCTGAACGCCGTCAGTCTGTGGCTTCTGCGGCTTCGCCGATCAATGCCGCGTGTACGAGGAACCGGTCGATATGGTTCGTTCCCGAACACGTGGACAGCGTCAGCAGATGCGGATACTTCGAAAAATCAATGTCTTCCTTATTATATTCCGGATACTGGGAACGCTTCAGTGCCGCCGCGACATAGGCATCGTAGGCATCCTTGTCAGCGTTGTCGAAAGCAATGTAGGCATCGCTGTAAACATCCGATATATAATAGGAAAAGATCTCATATTTCAGTACTTTTTCCTTCGTGTAAACATAGATATACGGATCCGTGGCACACAGGCCGCTCTGGTATACGAACTGCTTGAGCCGTCCGAACATGGTGCCGTCCTTCATATTATGTCCGTAGATGATCGTGTTGCTGTCAGTGAGGTCTTTGCTGGCCTGGCTCTCCATAAAAACGCAGCCGGCAAAATTGTAGGTGCCGCGGAAGGTCTTGTGCAGATATTCGCTGTCGTCCTTGCCCTGTACAAAAGGGTATCTGATCTTGACGGCCGGTACATACAGAACGCCCGCAAATGCGGCATTTGTCTTCATAAGACTGTCATAGTCAATCTTCAGGTCGGGGTAGGTGATCGGTGTCACTTCCTCGCCTTCCAGTGTGCTGCTGTCCGCTTCGGTCATTGCCTCTGCGGCTTCTTCCGTAGTGCCGGTCTCGGCAGAAGAAGCTGTTGCCGCAGCCTCCGAAATATATTCATCCAGGGAACTGTACTCGTTCTTCGCCGCCTGGTATTCGAGATAGTCGTGAAGTGCCAGTCCTCCGAATACTGCCATTGCCGTGATCAGCGCCGCGGGAATGAGAAAGAACAGAAAGCCCCTGCGCTGCTTCTTTTCGCTCTTATCCTGTTCCTGATGGCTTTCGCCGCCTGCATTTTCCTGCATTTTGGATTCTCCGTTATACGAAACTGAATTTAAAATAAGATAACTATGCAGAATAATAATAGACCGTATCTGCCCGAAAAGTAAAGGCAAACGCACGAATGGAGCGTGAATGTGTTATAATAACGTAGCTTTACTGACGGGAGCCTCCGCATGCCGGCTTCCTGGCCGGTTCCGGCCTGCCGCACAGCGGTTCTGCATGCGCGAATAAAACGGAGGATCATAATGCTTTTTAAAAGGACAAAATATGTTTTGACTGCTGCAGTGACCGCCTGTACCATGCTTCTTTCCGCATGCGGCAGTGCCGGTACTGCTTCCGCAGATACTTCTTCCACGGCAGCCGGCCGGGCAGACAGCGCCGCGGCAGTGTCTTCTGCCTCATCCGCTGCTTCTGCCGCGGATGCCGCGACTTCCGCCGGTTCCGAATCGGCAGCCGCAGACAGTGTGGTCGCGGATTCCGCCGAAAGTTCGTCGGAAGTCACTTCCGCTTCGGTCGCCGTAAGTTACAGGGAAGTCTCCGACTCCGGTTCGACAAAGGTTGACACAAAAGAGATCAGCAACACGGACTCTTCCGCCACCGCACAGTCCAAGGACGAAGAAGTCCAGGCCGAAACGCAGTACATCACCAATACAAAGGGCAGGCAGATGCAGATCGTGGTCTTCGGCGACAGCCAGTTCGACAATGCCCGCGACGGCACCGGTATCGCTTATCTCGTTTCCAAGTACTGCCAGGCCAAGATCTACAACTGCGCCATGGGCGGTACGGCTGCGGCCACGCTGCCGAACGAGGAGCGCTATATGACTGCTTCCAACTGGACCTCCCGTTCCTTCATGGGCATGGTCATGTGCGCGACCGGCAAAGTCGACCCTTCGTTCTTCAAAAGCTATCATTCCTACGACGTCTACGAATCCTGCGACCTTTCCAAAACAGATGTCTTCATCGTGGAATACGGTGCCAATGACTACTTCCAGAAGTCCGAGCTGAGCGACCTCTACAGGCAGGACACCTATGTGGGCGCTCTTTACAGCGGCATCACGCAGCTGCAGAAAGCGTACCCGAACGCCAAAGTCATCCTCTGCGCACCGACTTATGCGCAGTTTTTCGGAACCGGACACAAATACCTCGGCGACAGCAACATGACCAGCAACGGCATCGGCACGCTGTATGACTACTGCTGCGCCGCCTGCAACGTCGCGCAGACCATGGGCATCAGCTACATGAATGCCTACGACTGGCTGCACATGACAAGTTCCAACGCGGACGATTACCTGCAGGACGGCCTGCACCTGAACGAGAACGGACGCAAGGTCTATGCACAGATGCTCTCCCGTATCGTGCTCAGGACGCAGGGCTACACGATAGATGCGGATACGGACCTCGACACTGTTGACTGGAAGTCCGTCGCCGCGACAAGAAGCAAATGATCAACGGGTAAGGTATGACTTCTCGCCAGCTCATAGACAACTTTTATATCTATCACCGCTTCACGTTTTATTATCTGACCGTCCTGATCCTGTTCCTCGTTCAGTGCCGGTTTCTTAAGTCAAAACATCTGTCGGCGATGCAGACCCGCATTGCGCGCATCGTATCGGCTGTGGCCGTACTGATGCTTTCGGGTTATATCATGTTCCGCAACAGCCATACCGTCGCGGATCTCTCGGTATACTCTTCCGGAAGGTACGTCATAGAGCTGTGCCTGCGCGAATGTGCGGGCATACTGCTTGTCTGTGCCGTCGCCTGCGCCGTCGTCGACCTGGCGGCGATCCTGTTTGACAAAGCTGCCCGGCTGTCCGCAGCCGCAGCCTCCCAGGAAGCCTGTCCGGTTCGGGCCGCATGGCCTGTACGGGCAGCAGCGGCACTGTGTGCGCTGCTCTCCCGGTGCCGCTGGGAGCTTGTCTTTTTCTTCATCTGCCTGTTTGAAATGTACCGCAACACCGTTGGGATCGGCGGGGTAGGCGGCACCTGGCAGTCCGCCTGGTACGCCATGGACTACTCGATGGGCTTCGGTTCCCGCATGCTCATCGGCTCGTTCCTGAAGCTGATCCATCCGGGGTATCTGACTGAAAGTTTTGTGACCGGTTTTCTCTGTGTGGTCATGCTTGCGATGTCCGTTCTGCTCGCGTTTCTTTTCGGCAGACTGGTCCGCCGCAGTGATAAAAGTATCCGGACAGCCGTCATTTTCCTCCTCCTTCTTTTTCTCGTGGGCCCCTGTTCCCCGGAAGCCGTCGCGATCCAGTACACGCGCTTTGACACGTTCGGTATTCTGTTTGCGCTGCTCAGCGTCTGGTTCGGCGTGACCGTACTGCCCCGCCGTCCTTTGGCCGGCAATCTCTGCATCACCTTCTTCTCCGTCTGTATGGTGCTGACGCACCAGGGCAATTTCTTCACGTTTTACCCGATCGTACTGTGCATGCTGCTCACGAGGGCCTTCCGCGGAAAAGACGCGGCGGGGCTGCCGAAAGTGCCGGGCTGGGACCTGCGCGGCCTGCTTGCGCTGGGCGCCAATTTTCTCATCACCGCCGCGGCTTTCGCATGCATGCAGTTTTACGGCACGAAGGTGTTCCGCGGTTCGAAGCTCTACGGCAGCGTAAAGGCGCTTTCCAAAGCGATCACAAAGGGGACGGACATTAACATCGATACCTCTGCGGACGCCCTGCGCTATGAATATTTTTCCGACATGGGCACGACCTACCGCAGCACGATGTACGGCCTTATCAAAAACGAATACGGCTACAATCTGCCGCTCATCCATACCGCGCTCACCATCGTCTTCACGATGCCCGCCATCGTCATCCTGCTCTGGCTCTGGAAAAACATCTGGAAACGCGGACGCAGTGCCGTCCTGCCCGGCGCCGGGAAGCGAAAGCTGTCTCTTTTGCTGCGCAACCCCGTCACCTGGATCTTCCTCGGTTTTCTGTTCATTCTGCCGGAATTTGCGCTGAATGTGGACTGGGGACGCTGGTTCCTGGCCGCCGGCATCACATGGTTCGCCTGCCTGTTCATCGTGCTCGCCTGCGACCTCGCGGGCGCGCGGAGCATTCTGGTGCGTCCCTCGCAGTACATTGCCGCACACCCCTGGCTCACGGCCGGCGTGCTCGTCTACACCGCCACGCTCGGGAAGTTCCACGATCTGACGTGGCTGCCGCTGACGGAGGATGCGCTCAATTATTTTAAATTATTCATACACTGACAAAATATAAGCTGGATCGGAGAACAAAATTGGTCAAAACAATCGTCGTCATGCCGGTGGCCAACGAAGCCGGCACGCTGGAAGAAGAGCTCAGGGAGATCCTTGCGCTCCCCTATGACAACCTGTATGTCTACCCCGTCGTCGATGCCTTTTCGCACGATGACACGCCGAAGATCATCGACACCCTGGAACGTGAAACGGACGGGCGTGTGCATAAGCTCTTCTACAAAGAATCGCGGGGTGTCGTATCCTGCTATCTTTATGGCTTCAAATGCGCGCTGGCGGACGGTGCGCAGCACATCATCGAAATGGACGGCGGCATGAGCCACAAGCCTTCCGAGATCAGTGAATTCATTGAAAAACTGGATGCCGGCTACGACTGCGTCTGGGGCTCCCGCTTCATCCGCGGCGGCGGCATCGAACACCATCCCTGGTACAGGCGCGTCCTCAGCAAGGGCGGGACCTGGCTCGCCAACCTGGTGCTCGGCACACACCTGCACGACATGACAAGCGGTTTTGAGGGCTTCCAGAGGAAGGTGCTCGAACAGCTCGATCTCGATGCCTTCCTTTCCCGCGGCCACATGTACCAGACCGAGATGCGTTTCTACTGCCGCGGTCTGAAGACCGTGGAAGTCCCGATCAATTACACGGGCGGCTCTTCGAGCCTGAAGGCAAAGTCCGTGACCGAAGCCCTGCACATCCTGTTCTGTCTGAAAAAGCATGAAAGCGCAGTGCGTCTGCCCGCGGCGCCGCAGGAAGCACCGGGTACCGCCGCTGTGGATGCCGCTGCTGCAGTGTCCTCAGATCGGGCATCCTGCAAAGGAGACGGCAGACCATGAACGGCAGCGCGGAGGATTATAAATATGTGATCCTGGGCGCCGGTCCGGCAGGCCTGACCTTTGCGAACCGCCTGCTGGACGCGGGCGTGGACTCGTTTCTCGTCCTCGAAAAGGAAGAGACGGCCGGCGGCCTCTGCCGCAGCGAAGAGGCTGCGGGTGCGCCGCTCGATATCGGCGGCGGACATTTTCTCGACGTTCGCAGCCCGTGGATCGACGATTATCTCTTCCGCTTCATGCCCCGCAGCGAATGGGACCTTTATACGCGCTGCAGCAAAATCGATGTGCGCGGGCAGCTGATCGACCACCCCTTTGAAGCAAATATCTGGCAGTTTCCGGAAGCCGACCGGGAGGCGTACCTGCATTCGATCGCCAAAGCGGGCTGCTGCCTCGGCCTCCCCGCACCGGAAAAATTCACGGACTGGATCGTCTGGAAACTGGGCAGGCGGATCGCGGAAGACTACATGCTCCCCTACAACCGCAAGATGTTTTCACACGATCTCGACCAGCTCGGCACGTACTGGCTCTCCAAGCTGCCGGACGTCTCCTACGGGGACACGCTGCGCAGCTGCCGCGAACACAGGGCTTACGCAAAACAGCCAGGCCACGCGCAATTCTACTATCCGAAAAAATACGGCTACGGCGAAGTCTGGCTGCGCATGGGAGAACGCCTCGGCACACACCTGAAGACCGGCTGCACGGTGACCGGCCTCGATTTCGATACGCGCACGGTCACCGCCCGCGGGAACGCAGATACGTTTTCCGTCACCGCGGGGATCGTCGTCAATACGATCCCCTGGACATGTTTTGACAGACTGGACGGCATGCCGGAGGAACTGCGGCGCAGCACGGCGCGGCTCCGCACGAGCGCCCTGCAGATCGAATACCGGGAAGACGACCCGTATCCGGACAGCGACGCGCAGTGGATCTACTGCCCCGATCCGGCCCTCTCCTATCACCGCGTACTGGAACGGCGCAATTTCCTGCCCGGCAGCCGCGGCTGCTGGACGGAGACCAACGCGGAGCGCACGGAAGGCAACGGAAATTTCCGCTATATGAACCGGTACGCCTATCCGCTCAATACGATCGACAAGCCGGCGATCATGGAACAGTTGCTTGCTTTTGCCCGCAGGCACGGCGTGTACGGACTCGGCCGCTGGGGCGAACACAGGCACTTCAATTCCGACGTCACCGTGGAACGCGCCATAAAACTGCAGCAGGAGATAGAATGATTGAATGGAGGAAAAGGAATGAGACAGCTTACGCTTGGCAAAACCGGGATCACCGTTCCGCAGGACGCTTTCGGCGCGCTGCCGATCCAGCGTACGGAAAAGGAAGACGCAGTCAGAATTCTGCGCAAAGCCTACGCCGGCGGCATGAGGTATTTTGATACCGCCCGCGCATACAGCGACAGTGAGGAGAAACTGGGAGAAGCCTTTTCGGCTCCCGCCGGCGATTACGGACCGGCAGGCGCCTCGGGCACGATCCGCGACAATGTGTTCCTCGCTTCCAAGACACAGGCCCGCACGCCCGAAGCTTTCCGCAGGGATCTGGAGACCTCGCTCTCCCTCCTGCAGACGGACCACATCGACGTCTACCAGTTCCACTGCGTCGATCAGTGCTGGCGCCCCGGCGACGGCTCGGGGATGTATGAGTGCATGCTGGAAGCGCGCGAGCAGGGAAAGATCCGCCACATCGGCGTGACCACGCACAAGCTTGCCGTCGCCCTGGAATGCGTATCCTCCGGACTTTACGAAACGATGCAGTTCCCCTTCAGTTATCTGGCCTCCGACAAAGAGCTGGAGCTTGTCGCGCTCTGCGGCAGGACGGATACGGGCTTCATCGCCATGAAAGGCCTCGCCGGCGGACTCATCAACAGGTCAGATATCGCCATGGCCTATATGTCTCAGTTTGAAAATGTACTGCCGATCTGGGGAATACAGAAAGAGAGCGAACTGGACGAATGGCTGTCCTTCCTGGACAAAACACCGTCCATGACGCCGGAACTTGCTGCCCTCATCGAAAAGGACAGGAAGGAACTGGCCGGCGATTTCTGCCGCGGCTGCGGATACTGCATGCCGTGTCCGGCGGGCATCGAGATCAACCAGTGCGCACGCATGTCTCTGATGCTGCGGCGCGCGCCCTCGAAGAGCTGGCTCACGCCGCAGTGGCAGGAAAAGATGAAGAAGATCGAAAACTGCCTGAACTGCCGTGCCTGCACCAAAAAGTGCCCGTACGAGCTGGACACGCCGGCGCTTCTGAAGAAGAATTACGAAGATTATAAAAAGGTGCTTGCCGGAGAAACTTCCGTGCAGTAAAACTGCCTATCTCCACACGAGTTCCACGTCTCCCCAGAGACCTGTCGGCTCCTGCGCCGTATATTCCGGAACGAACGGCGGTGCCGGGTAATTCTGCTGGTCGCGGTCGGGCGTTGTCGCCACCTCGATCTCCAGCGTATTCCTGCCCGCCGTAAGGAAAGCATCCACGCGGATCCGGTATGGCGGCTGCAGGATCATGCCGGCCTCCTGCCCGTTCACCCTGACCTTCATGACTTCAAAGACATTCTCACAGACAAGGACGGCTTCGGCCGGCTTTGCCGGCATTTCAAATTCTTTCCTGTAGCGGATGACGCCGGAAAAATCCGGTGCCTCTTCAGAGACCGGCGCAAGGTCCGCGATCTCCCGCTCCTCCGGAAAGTCCGGATAGGCTATGGCTCGCACGCGCGAAACTTTCCAGTTTCCGCTGAGCCGGATCCTGTTTTGCGTACTTTCCGGCATCTCCGCCAACGTGATCCCCGTATCTGTTTTTTCCAGTCCGCCGTTTTCACTGTCTTGGAAAACAACGCACTCCAGCGGCTCGAGAGAGATCTCGGCCGATCTCCGGCCGGCAGCGGATACCGTAAGCCTGCCGCTGAATCTGCGCGACGGCGATTCGTTGAGAAGCAGGTACAGATCCCTGTCTTTCCGGTAATGATAGACCGTGAGGTCTGCGGGATCCTGCGCGTCCGCGTACTCTCCCGCGCTTTCCGGCGCTGCTGCCTCCTCTGCGGTTTCCGCCGCAACATCCGCAAAGCCGTTCTTCCTGATCCAGGCGGATAGGTCTGTGAGCGGCACGACGGGACAGCTTGTCACTGCCGCGGGCAATGCCTTGGCATTCTGCGCATCCGCTACTCCCTCCGGCAGGGCATCCGTGAAAAGGACCGGGAAATCCGGTTCCTGTGCAATGAACTCCGCCAGCGCGGAGGTCATGCGCTGCATCCGCGGTACGATGAGGACGCGGAAGGAAACGCCGCCTATCACGAGGCGGTCGCGCCGCCCCTCTTCCGCGCCGCTTTCCGTATGTGTTCCGTAGTGTTCCTTCAGGCGCCCCAGCATATCGAGGCTGACGATATCGAGGTCGATCTGGTGCGTGTGCAGCTCGCGGATCACCTTCTGCATCGGCATCCTGTCCCCTGCCCACTCCGCTTCCGCATCGTACAGCACCGCGGCGACGGGGACGTGGACACCGCCGGACAGCAGCCTGCACATCCTGTCGGCATAGCGCATCAGGTACTGAAAATACGGATACTCGGGGTTGTTGCCGCCCGCGTAGAAATGGGGCGGGCAGTCCGGGTCCGGATATTCCGCCATGGAGAAAGCATGCGGCACCAGGTAGTTGACGCCGCGGGAAAGCAGGTGGTCGAGGACATACTTCATGTCGCGCACGCCGAACCGCCAGCCGTAAGCCCCGAAAAGCTCACACATCGTGCGGCCCTTCTTCGCGGGGTCCAGGTGCCCTGCCGAAGCGCCGAGCACGCCCAGCGTATAGTGGAAGAACTCACCGTCGATGCGGACCATGCCGCGCCGTTCCTCAAAGGGCGCGCCGCAGACCACCTGGTCTCCGATACAGTCGATGCCGGCCATGTCCTGTCCGGCCATGGCGCGGAAATAGTGGGCTGCGCCGATGCCGAGGCGGCTGTGGCTGCCGCTGTCCTCCACGACATGCCCGATGTACGAGACGCCGTGCGCGCGGCACCAGTCGCCGATCGCGCGGCTGAAATTCTGTTCATAGAGCTTCGACACGTTGTCCATATAGGCAAAACGGAAGGCGGCGCTGACGCTGCCCTCTTCCGCATCCAGCCACAGGAAAGGCAGGAGGCTCTCCAGAGACGACCCGTACTTTTCCCGCAGACGCTCTTCCAGTTCATCGCTCCAGGGCATCGGCATCTCACATCTGCCGACGACAGCGCCGAAGCCGAGTCCCGGCATATTGCCGAACTGCGGCTCATCCGAAAAGAAGCCCGCGATGGTGCGGCCGAATTCGGACGCATAGTGGCTGTAATGCGTTTCGTATACGCCTTCGATCTGGGTGTGCGCGGATGTTTTGTCGATCAGGTTGATGTAGGCGGGGTCGCCGCCGTCGGTGCGCGTGCGGTAGACCACAACTACGCGCCAGGCGCCTTCCGGCAGCCGGAAATGCAGCCTGCCGCCGCGTACGTCCGCCGTCAGGTCGACCGTTTCCGTCGCATAGGCATCCGGCCCCCCGGCAGCCTCTCCTCTGTCCGCAAAGCGCAGCGCCGTCACGGAGAACAGCGTGTTGTTCTCCCGCTCCGGATCGGCCGGCTTCCCGAGCTCCCAGTAGGGCGTCGGGGGCTTCAGCATGCCCGAGATGTCGAGTTCCAGAGGCTTTGCGCTGCCGTAGATCTCGGCGCTGGTATAATTCAGATACTGTTTTCTCCGTTCGGGATATTTTGTCTCGATCAGGCCGTTCGCGTAGCCGGTCGGAAAGTGCCGATCATCCAGGATCCAGACGCGCATATCGCGCCTGCGCGCCTCGTCGAGGACGATGTCGACATCGTGCCACCAGCCGGGGCCGCAGAAGTCCTTGTGCGGGCGCGCTTCCAGGCACAGCGCGGAAATGCCGCAGTCATTGATCTTCGCTATCTCACGCCGTATCGTCGCCTCCGGTTCCCCGCGCATCCACAGGAAAGGCAGGATATGGTCATCTTTCATGCCGGTACCTCCGTCAGTGCAGTTTTCGTATCTGGATCAGAGCGATCTCATTGGGCTGCAGTTCTTCCTCGAGCAGCAGCGCACCGTCGGCCGCCTCGAGGTTTCTGATCGTCAGGTTGGGCTCGCAGACACGCCGGAAATATTCGATGTCCTCGCGGGAGAGATCCTGCTCGTACCCGAGGTCTCCCCAGAGTTTCAGGATGTTGCCGTACATTTCGTTCACGCGCCGTATTTTGACCTGGTAGGTCCCGGGCTGGACATCCCGCATGGTCAGGGAAAGCTTCATCGAACGCCAGGGTTCGCTGTACTTCCACAGCTGTTCCTTGTCGATGTGATCCTCTTGCGTCCGGTAATAGTTGTCGTTCAGCATCTGCTCATTGTGGCAGATGATTGCATAGCCGTCGTGTCCGTCCGTCGTCACCATGCACTTGCGGTCGATGAACGCGAGGTTCCCGTACAGGCGGTGCAGAAAGTCGAACGCATACCCGGCAGGTTTCAGCACGCCGTCCTTCGTAAGAAGGCCTGTGCCGCCGAACAGCAGACCGGAGGTATCGTAGTAGACGCTGTTATGGTCGGATCCCACGGCGTAGCCGATCTCGTCGACCATACCGTAGACATCCAGGATGTTTTTAACGATGTAGGCTCCCTTGTAGGCCGAATCGTTGATGTAATTCCGCACACAGGGCGTGAGGTTCCATTCCTCGAGGATGACCGGAAGATCTCCCAGCCCGGCTTCGGCAAAGAGCTCCCGCTCCCTCGTCAGATAGTGGAGCAGAAAATCGTCGTCGGAGACCCGCATTGCAAACCTGTCTTCCTCACCTTCCCCGCGCTCGTAGGCGTAGGCCATGACAGCGAGGAAATCCGGGCGGCAGCCGGAGGCGCTCCACTTTTTGTAAAACTGCAGGCGGCGATCATGCTTGCCGTCCATGCGGATGCCGTAGCCGCCGAAAAGGATCTTGTCATTGAATTCCCGGATGATCTCTTTGGTCCCGCGGAATATCTCAAGATAGCGGTCCGGACCGTCCTCCCTCGTTCTCCACTCCTCGTCGAACCACAGTTCCATCCGCCACTGCGACAGCTCCTCCTGCCCGTAGCGGAAGCTCAGGTGCTCCATGAAGGCGCGGATCAGCCTGAACCAGCTCTCGTTCGTAAAGGGCTTCCCGCTGGGCTCCATCCTGGTCATGCCGATGCCGAAGTGAATGGTCAGCGGTTTCATCCCGAGGTCGATGAAGGGGATCATCTCCTGCTCCAGAATGGAATCGAGCGCCGTGTCGATGCGGTTGAAGTTGTAGTTTTCGTTCGCCGGGATATCCGGATCGATCAGGAAATCTTCGGAAAAGAGGCTCCAGAAACGTGCGTAGTGGAAGTGCAGCGCGTGCCGCAGCATGAGGAGGTGCGTATGCGTCTCCGACTGCAGGAGCGCGGTCGAGGCGGCGCCGAGGTTGATGAGGCTGCCCCAGTTCCGCTGCAGCGGCTTCGGATCGGCGACTGAAAACTCCTGCGTATCGAACAGCAGCTCTTCCTCATTGTCATCCGTACCGCCCTGCTCGGACAGCACCTTCATGGCTTTCTGGGCCACGACCTTCTGCCTGCTCTCCAGCGTGCCCGCATCCTGTTTCCCGGCGTGCTCCCTACGGTAGTCCGTCGGCGTCTGGCCGTAAACCTTCCTGAAGGCATGGTTGAAGACGGCCGCGGACGCGAACCCGCACTGATAGGCGATCCGCGTCACAGGTGCGTCGGTGTTCAGCAGTTCATCCACTGTGTGCGAAAGGCGGACGCCGGTCAGGTAGTCCGCAAAACTGGTGCCGTAGTGTTTTTTGAAGAAGCGGGAAAGGTAGCCGTTGGACAGATACAGCTTCTCGGAAAGCTCCTTCATGCTGATCGGCTGGTCGTAATAGGCATAGATATACTGGTTGATCTTGCGAAGCCGCTCGTCGAAGTGCTCGTCTTCGCCCTGTTCCTGCTGATCCGTCGGGCGGATCATGAAATTGACGATCAGCTGGTTCACGACATCGCAGCACAGGGACAGGAAGCCGAAATCGCCGGCCCCTCCCCCTGTTTTGAGATATTCATTCAAAAGTTTCCTGAGCGTCCTGCGCAGACGGTCGTACTGGGAGTTCTCCATCGCGGCGGAATTGCACCAGAAGAGGAAATCCTCCTGCTTGCAGACGTCCCGCATCATCTGCGCGTTGATGGCAAAATTCAGGTACAGCACGCGGCCGCCGGCCTGGAAGGAATACTGCCGGCCCTCGTTGATGACCAGCACGCCTTCCTTCCCGAGGCTCGTGCGCTTGGACTCCACCCGCACCTCGAGGCTGCCGTCGAGCACATAGATGAGAGATATGTTCTCCTGCAGCCGTTCTGTGCCGTCCGCCGTATCGCGTATCTCCACCACAAAGTTTTCTCTGTCCGGTATCTCACGGCTCATGCCGGTCCCTCCATGAGGAAAACCTAAAAATCCTGCTGATCACTGCACTTCTATGGCGCGGCGCAGAGCTTCCTGATGGCGCCTGACCTGTTCGATCCCGTCCACGGGCAGCGCGTCGCGCAGGGATTCGCCGCCTTCGTACTCGGTGGAAAGGTAGCCGTCGTAGCCCGCCTTTCTGTACGCCGCAACGACTTCCGGGATGGCCACGGCCGTTTCCCTGTAATCCGCCGTCGTGTTGTAGCATTTTGCATGGCAGTGGACAATGTGGTCTATATTGTCAATTATATCCTGCGGATCGCTCCATGAATACGTGTAGCTGCTGTTCAGGTAGCCGAAGTCGGCAGGGCCGGCGTTCATCTTCTGCAGCTGCTCGGTCAGTACCGCAAGTCCGTTGGCATTGCGGTATTCCATGTTGGCTTTTCCGAGGTTCAGATCGTATCTGATCTTCACAAAACCCTTTTCTACGCGCCCGCAGTATGCGTCGTCCACCACGGCGATGCAGTCTTCCCGCGCGCCCATCCTTCTCCACTTGTCGGTGACGACATCCGGCACACGGCGGCAGAAGATCCCCATGTCGGGGATGAAGCCGAAATACCGGCTCCCGCTTCTGCGGATCAGTTCCATGTAGCCGTCGGCCCATGTCGAATTCAGCGAGAACGGTGCATGCACCTCGAGGCCGATCTTCACGCCGACCTTCTCCGCGTACGCAAGGCTGCCCTCGATGACGTCCATCGGCGTCGAGACCAGCGTGCGCAGCGACTGAAAGCCCAGGAGCGAGGCCAGTTTCAGGTCGCGTTCCATCATTTCCACCTGCTCGCCGAGGCTCAGCGTGCGGTTGTCAAAGATCCTGTTCTCCAGGAAAGCGTCGTAGCAGGTGGGTGTGAGTCCGTATTTTGCCATCCATCCCTTCCACTGCTCCTGGAATTCTTCCGTCAGGATCGGGTTCGGGAACTGTCTGATCATCTCCTCTGCGAGCAGCTCCACACCGGTCGCGCCGGCCTTCGCGGTCTCCGCGAGGCACCCCTCGAGGTCCAGCTTTCCGCTGTAGTATTCGTCCTGATAGCTGTACAGGGACACACTTCTCTTTATCTGTGCACTCATTTCATTCCTCCGTGTCGGTCCGTTTCAAAACATCCGCACCGTTCAGTTGATCTCAAAGTCCGCCTCGCATACCGGTTCCAGCTGGAACGGCATATAGGACGGCGCCACCACCTGCACCGTGCTGATATGGTGCTTTCCTGCGGACAGACCGCCTTCCGTCAAAACAGTGACCGTCGCGAAATCCCCGAATTCCCAGCGGTACAGCGGGCTGATCACAGTGCGTGTCTCTTCCAGCGTAAAGGTCTCGCCGTTCACCGAAAGGCGCACGTCTTCCCTCGGGTATGTTTTGCCGTCCACCGTGACTTTGATATCGCGGATGATAGACAGCGTGATCCCGCGGTAATACTGCAGCTTGAAGCGGAACGAAAAGCCTTCTGTCTTCCCGTCCTTCTCCACGTTTCTGAACCCTTCCGGGTCGTAGATCTGTCTTCCTGCCATCTCTTCTCCTCTTTCCGCCCGTTTCAGCCGGGCTGTTCATCCACTGTCAGTTTACGTATCCAGCGGTACCTGTTGCATTTCACGAAGGCCGCGCCGCACTTGAAGATCTGGTCGCTGTTGAGCAGGATCACGACCGCGGTCACCGGCAGTTTCCACACGAAAGCCGCGAGCAGCGACAGCGGGATCACGATCCCCCAGATGCTGACCAGGTCGTTGACCAGCACGAACTTCGTATCTCCCCCGCCGCGGATGATGCCTCCGATCGTCGGCATCTGGTACGCCATGCCGATCCCGATCACGCTCAGGATGCCCATAAAGCTGTAGGAGAGTCCCATAGCCTGCGGCGTCAGACGGTACAGGGACAGTACCGGTCCGCGCAGGAGCTGCAGCAGCACAAAGATACTGAGCCCGATGCCGAGAAACAGGACCTGCAGGGTCCTCGAACAGCTGCGGATGAGCCGCATCTTCGCTTCGCCCCGGTCCTGCACCGGCTTTCCCGGCGCAGCGGGAGCCTGACTTTCCACGGGCAACGGACTTCCCACCGCGGTGCCGATCAGCACGCCGGCAGCTGCGGCCGCGGAAGTCGCCAGCACCTTCAGCGTCGAGTACAGGGTCGTGGAAGCGCTGTACGCCGCGATGGCGTCTGCGCTCAGATGTCCGACCACAGCCATCTGGATCGGGTTCGAAATACCCCACAGTCCCTGGGTGACGATAAGCGGGACTGCTGCTTTTGCGTACGCCCGCCTGTATGCACCGTTCCTGTCGCTGCGGAACATGTCGCGCAGATTCGCGTGCAGTTTCCGGTCCTTCCGCGAGATATAAAAGAGCAGCACGCAGAGTGCTGCCGCCCGCGACACGACCGTACCGGCCGCGGCGCCTGTGATTCCCAGTTCCGGTGCGCCGAAGTGCCCGAAAATGAGCGTGTAATTCATACAAACGTTGATTACGAGCGAAAGCCCGGACAGCAGCATGGCGATCTTCACTGTTTCCACGCAGCGAAGCATCGCCAGCAGGACGGTCGTCGTCATAAAGATCGGATAGGTGAAGCGGATCACCGAAAGATATTCCGTCCCTGCGGCTATGATGGCGGCATCGTTCGTGAAAAGGCCGAGGACCCTGACGGGAAACAACGAAACAGCGGTTAACAGCACCGCCGCAAAGATCCAGGCCGTGACGAGCGCCGCGCCGGTCGTGATGACGACGGGCTTCGTGCGTTTCTGCCCCCAGTACTGCGCGCCCACTGTCGCGAGGCTCTCGGCTATGCCGATCGCCACCGCCTGCACGAAGAACTGGATCTGGTTCACCGCCGCCGCACCGGACAGCGCCGTCTGGCTGTAGCTGCCCAGCATGATGTTGTCAGCCAGATTGACGCCGTAGTCGAGCAGGTTCTGTACGGCAAGCGCTCCCAGCAGGGTAAAAAAACGCGCGTAGAAGCGCCTGTCATGTACGAAGAACGGCGTCTGCCTGTTCATCTCAGCAGGATGCCAGAATGCGTCTGGACATATTCACCCAGCGCTGCAGCTGTTCGCAGGAATTCAGCGTTTCGCTGAAGTGGTGTCCTTCGTATTCGCTGGCCATGTAGCCGCTGTAGCCGGCCTTTTTGATGAGGGGCAGCAGCTTGTCGCAGGGGATGGTCCGGTCGATCTCATCCTCGTCCAGATACCAGAATTTCCCGTGGATATACCTGGTATACGGCAGCACTTCATTCAGCCATTCCAGGTGCGCATGTCCGTCGCCGTAGGTCTCGAACAGCTCCTTCACATAATTCTTCTCCGGGACCGTGTAGTCGCCCTGCAGCATTTCTTCCTCGCTGTCGCCGGCCGTGTGCCTGGCCGTGATCTCCTCCACCATCTCGGGACGGCAGCCGAAGTCCTCCACTGCCTGGATCTTCTCAAGCTTGTGCGGATGCTCCGCAAAGATGCTGAAATCCGGGACCACGCCCGAGTATTCCGGCTCTTCCTTCATGATGCGCAGGTATTCCTGCCACACCGGCACCGTCGGATTGTGCGGATGGTGCATTTCGATCGTCAGCGGCACGCCCACCTTCGCCGCGTACGGGAGCATCTGCCGGTAGATCTTCGGCGAGATCGCATGCTGCGTACGCACGATGTCAAAACCCATGTAGGAAGCGTATTCCAGATCGGCCCTGGTGGACTCCACAATCTCCGCTTCGCTCAGGTCGCGGTCCGCGTGGGTCCCCATATCGATGTAGGCACTGTAGCATACCGGATGAAGATCATATTTTGCCAGCAGTTCTTTGAAATGGTCCATCCACGCGCGCGACGGATAGGGATATTCGGGCACCATCTGGCTCGCCACCATCTCGATGCCGGTATAGCCCATCTGCGCGGCTTTGCGCAGGCAGTCCTCCAGGGTAAAGCGCCCGGTCGTATACTCCGCGGAAAGCGCATATAAAGTCAGACTCAGTCTGATATCGCTCATAGTACAGCCTCCTCCTTCTCCGCCACAGTCAGCATCTTCTCGTTCGAGCCGTCCAGCACCAGATAATTTCCGAAATATCCGGTATAGGGGATCAGGTGCTTCATCTTCACGAGCAGACGGTGAGAACTGCCTGCCGGCAGGCCGCCGTCCTTCTGTACGCGCACCACGGCCTTGTCCAGGATGAACCAGTATTCCTTGTACAGGTCGGGAAACTCCGAGAGCAGAAATTCCTTCCCGTTCAGGTAAAACAGGATATCGCCGTCGGGGACTCTCTCCCCGTCCAGGTACACTTCCATGCTGTGGATGCAGCTCAGATATGTACCGCGGTAGGACGGATACTGGCATCTGAACTGCCAGCCCAGTATCTTTCCGTTCAGGCCGTAGTTCTCAATGCCTTCCTCCGCGGAGATCAGCAGTTTGTTATAAGACTGAAACTGTGCCATGCGTAGCCTCCTCTCACTTTCCGATCAGGCGCGTCATCATTTCATGGTGCCGCCTTACCTGTTCCACTTCGTCCACCAGATATTCCTCGCCGCGGTCCTGCTGGTCGCGCTGCCCTTCGAACTCCGAATCGATGTAGCCTTCGTACCCTTCCTCCTTCAGCACTTCGAAGGGACGCCGGTAGTCGATCGCCTTGTCCTCGTAGTGTCCGGGTTCGCCTTCTATTTCGGTCATGTTGTAGAACTTGCCGTGGATGCTGACGATATAGGGCACCACCTCGCGCAGCTCTTCGGGATCCGCGCAGGAATCGGTCATCGCCAGGCTGTTCAGCGTCATCGGATCGAGGATGTCAGGAGCGTATCTCTCCCTGTATTTTGCATACAGTTCGTTGGGATCCATCTTCGTGCGGTTGTCGATAATAAAGTAAATGGACTCCGGGTTCTTCGCGTGGCGCAGCTCGTAATCGATGCGTACCTGCGAAGGGCGGTCCTGGAAAATGCCCATATCCGGCACGAGGCCGACGTGTTTTGAACCTGTCCGGTCCGCCAGCTCCATGATCTCCGTGCACATGTTCACATTGACCGGAATGGAGCCCGGTCCGTCATAGCTCGTACGCCTGTGGCCCGCGTTGATGGGGAACGGCATGTGGATCTCCTTGCCGATGCGGACATTGTATTTCTCGGCTGTCGGGAGCGCTTTTTCGATGACGTCGATCGGAACCAGGCAGAGACAGCGCACATTGGAGAAGCCGAGGCGCGATGCGATCACGATATCGTTCTTCAGGCGCTCCGCCGCTTCGTCGTGGTTCATGACGTGGTCGCGGAACTGCATCGGATCGAGGTAGACGTCCATGGTGACCGCCTTCAGGCCGTAGCGCGCCAGTTCATTGTGCCAGTCGAAGACGAACTGCTCCGAAAGGAACGGATAGCCGTGGATCGTCGCCTCGTCAATGATCTCGATCCCGTCGCAGTGCAGATCTTCCTTCACTTCGCGGAACATGTCCTTCCAGGTCATCCTGCCGAAGAACTGCTCCTGCTGGTAACTGTACAGAGATACGCCTCTTTTGATGGCCATATCAGTTTTCCTCCTTCAGCATGAGATGATATTCGCAGACCACGTGCGTCTTGCCGGAACCGGCACCGCCGCCCGGTACGGGAGGGTTCTTCACCCACTCCTCCTGCATCGGCATGTAGCCGTAGCTGGCCAGCACGGACTGCTGTATACGCACGACGTGCTCCCCCGGCGCGAGGCCGCCTTCCTTCTCGACGTAAAGCATACCTTCCGCGTCGAAATCCCAGTGTTCCCAGACTGCCTTCGAGATCTCCGCAAAACTGCGGGGCGCTTTTCCGTTGATCGCGAACTTCTGCTGCTCCCGCGGATAAAACACACCGTCCACTTCCAGGTAGTACCCGTTATGCAGGGGCAGGAAGCACCCGCGGTAATCGGCGATCCGGACGCCCATGCGGAACCCCGTCGTCCTGCCGCCTTCCGTCACGTTTTCCAGCGAATCCTTCCTGACCATGTACTGATCAAACATCTTTCCACCTCCGTGCAGGGGCCGCCTGTCCCCCGATCCGGCGTCCGGCGCCGTTTCCCGGCACCGCCGCCTGTAAAAAATACGGGCGGGGCAGCTGTCTGTCCCGCCCGCAGGTAAAACCCTGTCATGGCCTGTCCGAAACGGACGCAGCCCGTAATCCCGTCTCCGGCATCACTCGAAATCCACGGTCCTGTGTGTCCTTCCGGACTCGCGTACCGCGTCCATCAGACAAAGCACGCGGCGTACTTCTTCCGGCTTTACAAGGAACTCTTCGAGACCGTCCGTCGCGCGCACGTAGTTCTCAAAATACATGCGGTGCTTCGTATCCGCCTTGGGCAGGTCCTCGGT
Source organism: Lachnospiraceae bacterium (assembly GCA_022652545.1). GTDB lineage: Bacteria > Bacillota > Clostridia > Lachnospirales > Lachnospiraceae > CAG-791. The sequence goes on along the minus strand of JALCRM010000008.1, from coordinate 100,156 downwards.
CGTGAGGACGCCCGGTGCCGGCGGCCCGAAGGAACGGGTAGGGCCCGAAGCAGACATCGTGATCTTGCCCGGCACATTGGTAAGGAGCCTGGTCGTATGCGCGATCTTTCCTTCCGGATCGAAGCCGTCCGAATAAGCCGTACCGCTGTCGCCGCCTACGATCCAGTGGCGTTCGAACCACTTCGGGCGGTCCTCCAGGAAATACGTGCCCAGTTCCACTTCGGCAACGACGCCGTTTTCAAAATAAAGTTCGATCTTGAAATAGTCGTCGACCTCTTTGTTGATGACATTGCGCACGTCCGCATAAACGGTTTTGACGGGCGACTTGATCATGTACAGCAGCTGGTCCAGAAGATGCACGCCCCAGTCGTAAAGCATACCGCCGCCTTCGCTGACGAACACATGCCAGTCGTGCATATTGCCGTTGATGCCGTACAGCATGCTCTGTACGGTGTAGACCTTGCCCACCATGCCGCCGTCATAGACGTTCTTCATGGTGCGGAAATCCGGGTCGAAACGGCGCTGCTGGTGTACGGTGAAACGCACGCCCGCCGCCTTCACTTCCTTCATCATCTCGTCGAACTCGGGAACCGACATCGCGCAGGGTTTCTCGCAGATGATGTCCTTGCCGTGTTCGCAGGCCTTGCGGACAGCCTCCGCGTGGAAACGGTTCGGGATTGCGATGATGACCGTCGTGATCTCCGGATCTGCCAGCAGCGTGTCCATGTCGGGATATGTTTTCACACCCGCGGGTGCGTCCTTCAGCTGTGCGGGGTTCGTGTCGCAGACCGCCGTCAGCGTGATCCCTTCGATTCCCTGTTCCTTCAGCATATTGGCATGCTCGTGTCCCATGAAACCAAACCCGATGATGCCCATTCTGATATCTGCCATAGTGATTCTGTCCTCCTTTTCCGTCTTTCCGCCGGATCTCTGAATTGCTTTCTGTATTGCATTTTATTCGGAACCGGCGGATGCCACCATAAGGATTATGTCCTTTTCCCGGTGTTTTCAGTGCCTGTGCGTTTTTCTTCCAAAGCAATGTCCAAAACTTTATGTATGATTTTTGTCATTACTCCTTGACACCGCCCAGTGCAATGCCGGCCACGAAGGATTTCTGGAAGAACGGATACAGGGCCATGACCGGAATGACGCCGATGACCGCAATGGCCATACGGATCGAGGTGCCCGGCATGTTGGCCGCGCTGACACCGCTGATCGAACTCGACATGGACGAAAGCGAATTGATGTTGTCCATGATGGACTTCAGGTAGATCTGCAGGCTGTACAGGTTGGTATCCGTAATGTAGTACAGGCCGTTCGTCCAGTCGTTCCAGTAGCCCAGGCCAACCATCAGGCCGATCGTGGCAAGGATGGGAAGCGAAAGCGGCATGACGATCTTGAAGTAGATGTACCACTCTCCTGCGCCGTCCAGCTTCGCCGCTTCGATCAGGGCCGGATGGATGTTGGATTTGAAGTTGTTTTTCATCAGGATGATGTAGAAGCCGTTAAACAGCAGGTTCGGGAAAATCAGGGACCAGATCGTGTTCTTGATGTGGAAGATCTGTGTCCACATGATGTAGGAAGGCACCACGCCGCCGTTGAAGATCATCGTGAAAAACACAATGAAGGTGAAGAACTTCGCACGCGGATAGTCGCCGCGGGAAAGCGGCCAGGCCAGCATCGGGCCGACCAGCAGGGAGCAGACGGTGCCGAATATGGTGATGAAGAACGTGACGCCGTATGCACGGAATATCCTTGCGCCGTTGGTCGCGAACATCCAGGTGTAGGAAAACGCCGAAAACTTCTTGGGCCAGAAATTGTAGCCGCTGGTCATCAGTGTCGACTCCTCCGTAAAGGAGCTGGACACCAGCATGATGAACGGTACGATCGCGCAGAAGGCAAAGAAGATCAGGATCAGGTTGATCACCAGCTGAAAGATTCTTTCCTGTCTGCCATGTACTGCTGTTTCCATATTGGGCCTCCTCCTTTAGAACAGTGCGTTGTCTTTGTCGACCTTGCGGATCAGCGCATTGGTTGCTACGACAACGATAAATCCGACAACGGACTGGAACGCGGACGCCGCTGCAGCCATCGAAATGTTGTTCAGTTTCATCAGGCTGCGGTACACGTAGGTGTCGATCGTGTTTGTGACTGTATACAGTGCGCCGGAATCCATGGGCACCTGATAAAACAGGCCGAAGTCCGAATAGAAGATACGTCCGATCTGCAGGATCGTGAGCGTGATCACCGTCGGTTTGAGGAGCGGCAGCGTAATGCTGCTGATCTGTTTCCAGCGGCTCGCGCCGTCCACGCAGGAAGCTTCATACAGAGAGCGGTCGATGCCGACCACGGAGCTGAGATAGATGACGCCGTTGTAGCCTATGTTTTTCCAGATACTGACGAAGGTCAGGATGAACGGCCAGTATTTCGTCGTGGAGTAAAAGGAGATCGCATTCTTATCTCCCAGGATAGCCTTGTTGATGAAGCCCGTCTCGCTGCTGAGGAAGCCGTACACGATGTAGGCGACGATGATCATGGAGATCAGCTGCGGCAGCAGGATGGAGGTCTGGTAGAATTTCTGCAGGCGCTTGCTGATGAGTTCCGCCAGCGCTATGCCCACGACCAGGCCGAGGATGTTGCCGAGGATGATAAAGGTCAGATTGTATGCCAGGGTGTTCCGCGTAATGATCCAGGCATCCGAAGTGGAAAACAGGTACTTGAAGTTCGTGAAGCCCACCCACTTGCTGTCAAGAATGCCGACCGAAAAGTCGATCTTCTTGAATGCCAGCGCAATGCCGGGCATGGGCATGTAGTTGTTGATGATCATGTAGATGAGGCCGGGCAGGATCATAAAGTCCAGCGTCAGAAGTACTTTGTTCGTCTGCAGGAGCTGCAGGCCGCGTGCCATGATCAGCACGGCCAGGACCGCCGCGACGATGGGGCCCGCACCCAGGCCTGTCTTCTTGGCCTTGCCCATAAGACCTGAATAGGACATCTGGAAAACGACAACGGTCACGAGCGCCGCCATTCCCGGTGCCACGAGCAGCCAGCCGCTCTTCCGGCTTTTAAAGAGCGGGTAAAGAGCCGCAATGACCAGAGCTGCCGCAAAAACAACGATCATGAGCAGCAGGTCGGTGTTGGGGGCGATGACTGTTTTGCCTTTCATGATGCTCCGGCCCGCGATGAAGCTGAACCCGGAGATCGTGTAGTATACCTTTCTGTAGGTGTAGTGCGCGAAAGGAAGAAAGGCTGACAGGATGCCCAGCAGAGCCAGGAACATGACATCGTACAGCCGCTGCCCGTTCCCCGGAAGGTGGAACTTTTCCTTCTTCATTGATACCTCCTCTTATAAATGACGGCACATCTTCGCCGATGTGCCGTCACTCTACGCGTCAGCTGTCGGCCTCTGCGAATCTCACCGCTCCAGCCTCATGCAGGCTTTGGCGGAACTCCTCATCTGTTTCTCAGTTCTTGGCTGCAAGCCATGCGTCCAGCTGCTTCTGGTATTCGGCAATGACCTTGTCGACGCCCGCATTCTGCAGGGCTGTTTTAAATTCCGCGTAGTTGGAATCGAGATCTTCCACGCTGCCGGTTTCGAGGCCGCCCTTGTACTGCTGAATCACGTTGTAGACCGCGGTCAGTTCGTTGGAGATGGATGTCGTATCGCAGGAGAAGCCGAGGTAAGGGGAAGTGCCGGCATCTTCGAGGGATTTCTTGGCTGTGTCGCGGAAATCTGCGCCCTGGCCGTCCCAAGGCAGGCAAAGGAACTGGTTGCCATACATGAAGTCAGCGGAATGATATGCTACGGAAGTGGCATCCACGCCGTCCGGATAGCAAGCCTGGCCGTCCTTTACGACGTAGTCCGTGCCTTCCACGCCCCATGCCAGCAGGTTGCAGATATCGGCATCGGTGTACATCAGGTTCAGGAACTTCATGGCTGCTTCAGGTTCTTTCGAGGTCACAGGAATGCCCCAGCAGAACTTCGTGCAGCTTGTGGTGGAAACGGGGATGCTGCAGAACTTCGGGCAGACGACATCATAGCCGGTAGCTGCCTTCTTGGAGGTTTCGACGCCGATCTCGGACTGGCAGACATAACTGAAGCCGACCTTGGTCTTCATCAGTTCGTCGCCGCCCACTTCAGAGGTAGCTGCATCCTTGTAGACAAGCCCTTCGTCATACCAGGATTTGACTCTCTTGAGCATCTGGTAGTAAGCGTCGGATTCAAAATAGTCGTAGACCTTGTTAGTGGAGCTGTCGGAAGCGATGATCTTGTAGGTGTCTCCGAGCGGATCGTAGGTCGTGTCATCCGCAAATTTGTCGGGGCCGTTAAGGAAGCACTGCTCCGTGATGACCGTGGCGTCGCTGTCTGCGTTCACGATCCCATTGAGGGTGGAATCCGCCTTCACAGCCTGCTTCATGATGTCTTCAAAGTCGGTCCAGTTGTCCAGGTTCTGCGCCTTCTCGGTAAGGCCGAGCTGGTCCAGAATATCCTTGCGCATGACGATGTAGCCGTCGGAATTCAGCGTACGATACGTCGGGATTGCATAGGTCACGCCGTTCAGCTGGCAGCCTTTGATGTAGTCGCCGACCGTGCTCGTGATGCCGGTGCCGTACTGTGTAAGCAGATCATCCAGGGGCTTCAGCTGGTTCTGCGAAGTCAGCGATGAAAACGCGGAAGCCTGGATCGGGGTGACCATCATGACATCCATCTGCTCATTGCCGGACATCTTGAGGGAGATCTGTTCGGAGTAACCGCCCATCGCGATCCAGTTGAGATGTACATGGACGCCGATCTTGCTTTCCGTGATCTTGTTGATCGCATCCTCTACAGCCTGGACGCCGCTCATATCGGAGAGACACATGCCGTATACTTCGATGTCCGTGATGTCGCCGTCGCTCATATCCTCGGACTCCGCAGCGTCCGCCGCCGCGCTCGTCGTATCCTCGGAAGCCTCGGACGAAGCCGCTGCTGCGGCAGCCGATGTAGCTTCAGAAGAAGCTGCCGGTGCCGTGGAAGTGGATTCTTCGCTGCCGCACCCGGTCAGCATGGTGCCCGCCGTCAGAACGCCTGCCAGCAGGATACTGAGTACTTGTTTTCCTTTCATTCGTTAGCCCTCCCTGGTCAATGATGAATGAAAAATGATGAATGAACAGTTGCAGTGTCGCTTGCCTTGATAATTGGAGTATAGCCGAAATGTTGACCAACCTGACACTGCATAAAGTTGTGTTCTTCGTCATTTTGTCTCACTATTTTTCCCTGTTTTCATTTTTGCGGACGGCCCGATCCGCGATTTCTTAATTTTGTCATCGTTTTCTTAATATTTTTTTGTGAAATCCTTTACGTGGATCCTCCCTCTCCGGGGTCCTTCGAAAACCCGAAAATATTAAAATTTTATTTGTGCATTTAATATTTATAGGGCTATAATAGCCTTGTTTCCTGCTCTGCGGCATCAAAAACGCAAATTTGAAACCTGACAGAGAGGCAAATGTCACATGACCCCCTGCGAGATCTCCCTGTTCCGCCTGAACGGCAGTATGCATATCGGTTCCGTACACTATGGCTTTCTGTGTATGCTGCGCGGCAGTGTGACCCTGCAGTCCGGACACGGGAACATCGTCCTGCAGGAGCACGAAGCTGTTTACTTTGCCGGCGGTGACGTCTTCGATCTGCAGACGTCCGGCGGCGCCATCCTTCTCATCCTGAACTGGAACTCTGAGTTTCTGCTGGAACGGCTCGGGACGGAGGCTTTTGACCTCTCCTGGTCCGTTTTCCCGGTCTCTTCCCTTTCCACAAGATCCCTGCTCTCCCGTCTGTGCCGTGTCACCACGGCCTGTCTCGACGACCAGACACAGAAAAAGTTCTACCTGTCCTCTGCCTGTTTTGACCTGCTCGACTGGATGTACGGCAAAATGCTGCAGAACAGACCTTTGCCCGACCCCGTCCCCGGCTGCCCCGAAAAATCCCGCCCCAGGATTCAGAAAATACTGCGGTATCTGTCGGACCATGCCGATGAAACAGTCACACTGAACGACGCAGCGGAACTGGCCGGCTGGACGCCGCAGTACCTCTCCGGCTTCCTGAAGAAGCAGTGCGGCACGACCTTTTCGTCCCTGCTGACGGACATACGCCTCAAAAACGCCTGCCTGCGGCTTGCCTATTCGGAGGTCTCTCCAAAAAAGGTGGCAGGTCTCAGCGGCTTCCCGAATTATGAAGCCTTCGCCTCCGCGCTCTTCCAGGCAGAAGGCAGCACGCCTGAGGAATACCGCACCGCGCACCGCCCCGGCAGGACCGTCTTTCTTTCGGAAGGCTGCGAGGTGATCGGCAGCCATGCGCTGGCGAGCGACGCCATACGGGAATATCTGCCTGACTTCTCTCCGTTCCAGATCTCCGTGGAAGAAAACGTGGAAGAAAAGTACGCCTTTTCGGCGCAGCAGACGCGGCGCCGCCGCATTTCCTGGAACCGCCTGATCAACCTGGGCAGCGGTTCCGACTTCCGGAACTACGCCTTCCGCGAACAGCTGCGCGCTATGCAGAACACCCTGCATTTCGAATACGGCCGGCTGCAGGATATCCTGCAGCTCACGCAGATGTTCAGCGGCGAAAGCGGCAGCGAATATGTCTTCCAGACAGTCTTCTCCATCCTGGATTTCCTGCAGGATCTCGGCCTGCGCCCCTTCCTGAGTTTCAGCAACAAGCCCTTTGAAGCTTCGCAGGCGCCTGTAGAAAACGTGACTTATGGCGGGAAAGAAGAATATGTCCTGACAGAGGAAGACCTGGCGTGGGCCGACAGGCAGCTGGGGATCCTGCCTGCCTTCCTCTCCCGGTCGGTCGACAGGTACGGCCCCGAAGCTGTTTCGGAGTGGTGTTTTGAAATTCCCATCCTGTTCAGTGAAGATCTTAACCGTTCGGAAAACGTCCGGCAGTACATGTCCCGTTTCCGGGCACTGCAGAAGGCCATCCATACCGTCGTGCCGAAGGCCAGGGTGGGGGCTCCGTGCTTTCATACGACGCTGCCCATGGAAAAGCTGGACTCCTACCTTCGGGAAATGAAGGAGTGCCCGGAACTGCCGGACTTTGTATCGATCATCATCTATCCCCACGAGCATTCTTCCGCGTCCGAGATCACGAAGGACCCGGATTTCTTCCATGCGCGCGTCATGGCTGTGCGCGCCTGCATGCGGAAGTACGGCCTGGAGGCACTGCCTCTTTATGTATCGGAATTCAGCGCCTACGTCACTTATAAGCACTATATCAACGACTCCGTCTTCCAGGCTTCCTATATCCTGAAGCAGGTGCTGGGCAGCACGGGGGCCGTTTCAGGCTTCGGCTACTGGCTGACGTCCGACCTTTCGCTGCAGTACCGGGGCTCCGCCTCCATCCTGTTCGGCGGGAACGGACTGCTCAGCCGCGACGGGCTCAAGAAGCCCGGCTACTATGCCATGCGCTTCCTGCAGAGCCTGGATGAAAACATCATCGCTTCCGGCGAACACTACATCGTGACCTCGGACAGGAACGGCAGGTATCATGTTTTGTTTCATTATTATTCGCACTTTTCACACGACTTCCGCCATCACGCCGACAAGTTCACGTTCCTCCACTCTCCCCGTTCGGCCTTTGTGCAGGCGCCGCCGCTGTCCATCCGCGTCGCGCTGACTGAGGTCGCGGAGGGGGAATGGACGATACGAAGGCGCTGCATCGGCGGCGGACACGGCGACCTGCTGCAGCGCTGGCAGGAGATCGGCTACCCGCCCTCGCTGCGTCCCGACGAGATCGACTATCTGGATTCACAGAGCAGGCCGTCCCTGCAGATCGAATCCGTCAAGTCCGCCGGCACGCTGGAATTTCACGCCACGCTGGAGACGAACGAAAGCATCCTGATCGAAGCGGAATACCGCAGCTGAAGGAAACTCACCCGAAAGGCATATTCGGGACGAACAAATAAAGAAGAAAGGCGCCCGCATGTATTACCACACGCATCTGTCCGGCTACCTGGATGTCCGGTATCTGGCAGTGACCTTCACCTCGGAGGAAAAAGACAGCTACTGGCATTTTCTTCTCGTGCTGAGGGGAGAAGTGTCCCTGCGCCGCAGAGGACGGGAAGACCGCTGCGGGCAGGGCGATATCGTGCTGTTTCCGCCCGGCACCCAGAGAACGCTGAACAGAATCAGCGAAAACGAATGTCTCGACATCGTCCTGGACGATGTATTCATGCAGAGTGCAGCACGTCCCGGTTCCGCGGTCGTCTGCGACTCCGTGGAGCATCCCGGCGGCCACGATGCGGAACTGGCGGCACGGCTTCAGGAGATCTCTATCGCCTATAACGAAGGCAGCACCTCCCCCGCACTGTACAGCGCATTGTTTGCTCTGCAGACATGCCTGCAGGCGAACTACCTGACGTCCCGGCAGGAAACCGCCGGCTCCGAAGGCAGCGCCGCGGAACAGATCGCACAGATCCACCGCCTGCTCGAGGAAAACTATACGGAGGGCTACACGCTGCAGCAGCTGTCGGAGGACCTTTCACAGTCAAAGTCGTCGCTGGCAGACCTGATCCGGCGGGAAGACCACAGTACCTTCACAAAACTGCTCCGGCAGGTGCGCCTGTCGCACGCCGTCGATGAACTGACGGCCTCCGACGCCCCCGTCAGCCAGATCGCCATCGACAGCGGTTTCCCGAGTCTCAGCGCATTCGGACGCGCCTTTGAAAGCAGGTACCGGATGGCGCCCGCCAAATTCCGCCTAGCCCTCCTTCAGGAGCGGAAGTCTGCACCGGAGCCTGCAGCCGGGACTGCGCCTTCTGCCGCCGCACAGGACAGTGCCGGCGGCCCTGTTTCTGCTTCCGCACCGGTCCTGTCTGCCGCGCCTGCTCCTCCTGCCGCTGAGACCACGACTGCTTCCCCGCCGGGAATACAGGACGAAAGCCCTGTCCCCGCCGTCCCGCTCCGGGCGGACGTAAGGGAGACCTTTGCCGTCGAAACCCGTTCCGCTCTCTTCGATACCATCAACATCGGCGAACTGAGCAGTATCTTCGCGCCTTCCAATCTGGATACTCTCCGGGAAGCGCAGGCCCGTCTGCATTTCCGCTACGTCAGGTTCCAGAACCTGTTCTCGGCGGAGATCATGGAATACATCGAGGAAAGCGGAAATTTTGATTTCAGCAGCCTGGACCGCATCCTGGACCTTTTCCTCTCCATGGGGCTTACGCCTTTCATCGAACTCACACCCAAGCCGGAAAAGACCGGGATACGCGGCTTCCTCCGGGCCGGGCGTCCGGATTCCCGGGTCAATGAGGAGCCTTCGGACGACTACTGCCTGCGCGCCCTCTCCGCCTTGCTCCGCCATGAACTGCACCGCTGCGGCCGCAGCTACCTCTCCGCCTGGCGGTTTGAAGTCTGGATGAAATACGACGACGGGCTGGTACAGCCCCGGGAATCGACGGCTGCCTATTTCAGCCGCTACCTCTCCTTCCGTTCACTGATCAGGAAAGAGCTCCCCGGCTGCCTCGTGGGAGGCCCCGGCTTCAACGCCGTGCGCAATGCGGAGCTCTTTGCCGAATTTCTGCGGGCCGCGGAAAAAAGCAATGCGCCGTTCGACTTTCTCTCCGTCTATATTTACGGGTACGAGAGCGGTGCGATCAGTGCGCAGTTCTCCGGGCACTCCGTCCCCTATCCGACGCTCCCCGCAGACGGCCATTATCTGCAGCGCAGCTACCGCCGCCTGAGCGCCCTGAAGGACGCCACCTCCTACCGCGAGACCCCGCTCTTCGTAACGGAGTTCAACTCGCTGCTCTCCGCGAATTCCTTTATTCCTTTTTCTCCCTACATGGGACCTTTCCTCGCCGTCAGCGTCTCTGACTTCATCGGCTCCGGCTGCGCCTGCCTTGCTTTCTTCCTGCTGTTTGACAGCTACGCGGGGGTCCTGAACGACTACCGGGGCTTTTATCTCGGCTGCGGCATGTTCGATGTAAGGGGCATCCAGAAGATCTCCTTCCTGGCCGCGGTCTTTCTGTCCCGCATGGGCGGCCGCATCATCGCCTGCGGCCCGAATTACATGGTGACTTCCACGGATGAGAACAAATGGCAGCTCCTGGCCTGGCAGTATGTGCACTTTACTTCCGCCTACCGCCTGTCGCATATCCACTACCTTCCCATGCCGCAGACGTATGAAGCGTTCCGGCAGGATGCGCCGACGAGGCTTTCGGTCGAACTGACCGGCCTGCCTCCGGGGCGCTGCAGGATCCTTTCCCACCGGCTAGGCAGACACAAAGGGTCGCTGCTGGATCACTACCTCGATATCCTGCAGAGCGGCAGGGCGGATGAAGAGGACCTGCTGGACTGCCTGAACTTCATGACGCGCGAAGACGAGGATATGAGCCGGAAGCTCGTCGAACCGCAGCACCGGCTGGCCGTTGTCAAAACAGAGGGCACGCTCACACTGAACGTGGAACTGGAGCCCTTCGACCTCTGTCTTTTCGAAATACAGCACCTGCTGCCGCAGAGCGGCCGCAGCAGATAATTTCCGCCCCCTGCGGGAGCGGCACAAAAAGGAGGCAGAACATGTCTGCATTTACGATCCGCAACCCTGTCATTCCCGGTTTCTATCCGGACCCCACCATCTGCAGAGTGGGGCAGGATTTTTATCTGGCCTGCTCCAGTTTCGAGCTCTGCCCCGGTATCCCGGTCTTCCACAGCAGGGACCTCGCGCACTGGGAGCAGATCTCAAACGCCCTGACCGCGGAAAACGGCTTCCAGGTGGAGAAAAACTCCATGGTGGGCGGTGTGATGGCTCCTACGCTGCGATACCGGAACGGCGTGTTTTATCTGATCGTCGCAAATTTCAGCGACCGCGGCAACTGCATCGTCACAGCCGCCGACCCTGCCGGCCCCTGGTCCGCTCCGCACTGGCTGGACGACGTGCCCGGGATCGACGCCTCGCTTTTCTTTGACCGCGACGGCTCCGCCTGTATCATGGGGACCGGCGATGTATGGGACAACGGCGCCGGCAAAAAAGAACGCGGCATCTGGCTCGCCGCGTATGACATTGAACATTTCAGAATGAAAGGCAGTCCTGTCACGATCTTCAACAGTGCACTGCGCGTCGGGAGCAGTCCGGAGGCGCCGCACCTCTACCATATCGGCGACTGGTACTATCTGCTGATCGCGGAGGGCGGCACAGAGCATTACCACGCCGTCATGTGTGCGCGCAGCCGCGAATTATTCGGCTTCTACGAAGGAGATCCCGCGAATCCGGTGCTGACGCACCGGCACATGGGTTTTGGCTGTCCCATCCTCAACGTCGGACACGCCGACCTCGTGGAACTGGAAGACGGGAGCCGGTACGCCGTGATGCTCGCTTCCCGCCTGCTGGGCGGCAGCTGCAAGAACCTCGGCCGGGAAACGTTCCTGTGCCCGGTCGTCTGGGAGCGCGACTGGCCGCTGTTCAGCCCGGAGACCGGAAAGGTGGAATGGCAGTACGACGGCCCGGCGTCCCTTGAAGAATGTGTCTTTCCCACCGCGCCTTCGCGCGATGACTTCGATACGCCGCCCGAGGACCTTTCCTGGATCAGCTGGGGTACGCCGTATCAGGAGTACTATACGGTTGCGGACTCCTTCCTCTCTCTCAGATGCCTCAGGGAATCGCCCGTCGAGGACCTGCGTCCCATGGCTATGAACGGCGTGCCCGACACCGGACGCACGCTGTCATTCCTCGGCAAACGCCAGTGCGGCACACACGTGCGCGTCGGATGCCGGGTGCGCTTTGTGCCGGAAAACAAAGAAAGCTCCGGGCTCGCTGTGATCCAGTCCATGAATCATCAGTTTCACCTGGAGCTTGCCCGTGAAAACGGCGTGCCCGGCATACGGGTGCTGCTCGTCACCTGCGATTTCAACTGTCCTCCGTTTATGCCCGGTTTCAGAAGCCTGACAAAACAGGAGGTCATTGCCTTTCTTCCCTGGACGCGTGAGACCGCCGTCCTGCAGATCGAAATGCAGGAGGAGGCCTTCACGTTCCGCTGCGGTACGGACGAAGCGCACCTTAGCACCCTCGCCGTCGCGGACGGCAGGCTCATCAACCCCGAAAAAGTAGGCTGCATGTCCGGCACGATCGTCGGTATGTTTGCCACGGCGAACGGTGAAGAAAGCACGAACCGCGCCGATTTTGACTGGTTTGAAATGGTCAGCCCCAGTTGAAGACCTTACCGGCCTCCGCAGCGGCAGGCGCTTCTCCGTAGGTATGGCTGCTGACCGGAGGCCCGCTCTTTTCCGCCTTCAGAATGGCGACCCAGTCCTGCGCCCGGCCTTCGGTCGGTGCTTCCAGTGACAGGACCGCCGTTTTTGCCTCTGCGGTCTCTCTGCCCTCCGCGTCATAAAATTTTCCGTCGCGCGGCGAGAACCACCAGAGGTACGGAAAAGCGGAAGGTCTGATCTCTCCTGCCGCTTTCAGCCTCGTTTTTCCGCCGCCGGGAAAATAGACGCACAGGGTCTTCCCGTCCGCACTGACTGCCGCTTCGATGTGTTTTGTCAGATCCGCGTCCGCGTTCTTTACGGGGAGGATCTCCCTGCACGGTCGGAACGCCGCTATACCAATGTCCTCCATAAAATCGCGCAGGATCTTCATCTGGCAGGAGCCCTCGCTCTGCAGGGCTTCGTACCAGGTAAGCTGCCGCAGCGAATCCCGCTCCTTCTCGGAAACGGAGCACCATACCGAAGCGTGCCCGTAGGTGAAGCCGAACGCGCCGGAAAGCAGCGACCAGTACGCTCTGCGCCGCACCATCCACGTGTCGTGGAACTCCCTGCAGTCCGGCCAGGCGGTGGGCATTCTCTCATAGGCAGGCTCTCCGTCCCAGACCGGCCGCACCGGCGTGCGTGCATAGTCCGCCGCGACGAGCTCATAGTTCCTCGGCTCCGTTCCGTGCCCGGACTGCAGCATGATGAAGCGGATCCAGACGTCTTCTTCCGTCCAGTAGGACATCGTCGAGCAAAGTCCGGTCTTCGCCTCGTGGCAGGCGTGGTAGGTCATCAAAACATCCTGCCAGGCCCTGTCGGGCACGTTGTAGCGCAGTTCTCTTCCCGTCACGCCCTTCGCGATGCCTTCCGCCAGCTGTCTCCACACCGGGCGGTAATCCCTGCCCTTGTGGATGGGCATGCGGTCGCCTCCCAGGCACCAGAGTATGTTTTTCCGGTCCCTGTACCGATGACCGATATAAGCGCCGTACCGGTAGGCGTTGTCGACCGTCACCGTCTTTTCGTATGTATGGCCCGACCAGTCCTCGCCCACGACCAGCTGTCCCCAGACAGGCAGGAGCAGCACATAGAAGCCGTACTCTTCGGCGAGGGTCAGAAGCTTGTCGAGATAGGCAAAATATCTCTCGTTCGGATGGTCCAGGTCGCCCCCGATAAGGGCCTTCTCCCCGGCCGGCGAGCAGATCTCCGGGTCAGCCTCCGGATCCAGCGCGACGATCTGCAGGACAGTAAAGCCCTGGCTTTTACGCTTCTGCATGAAATAGACGGCATCGTGCCACGCGATCCGCTGCGGCATCGTCCAGTCCGTATCCGCGAGAAAGCTGAACGGCGAACCGTCCGGATTGATAAAGTAGCGCCCGTTCTCCGATATCTGCAGTTTATTCATGCCCGCTCCCGTCCCGGGGCGGATGGCCGCCCCGGCGCTGCCCCGACAGTTTACAGTTTTTCCAGAATATTGCGCATCATCGCATGGTGCCGGCGGACCTGCTCCACGCCGCGCACTTCCCCGGTGTCCTGCATGTGCCGGCCGCCTTCGTATTCGGAGTTGATGTAGCCGCGGAACCCCGCGTCATGGATCACCTTCAGGACAGGCGCATAGTCCACGCTCTCCTCGGTCAGGTCTTCCAGCATGTTCCAGAACTTCCCGTGAAAGCCCACGACATACGGCATGATCTCCAGAAGATCCTTCGGATCGTCCGGCTGTACGTTGTACACTCTCCAGACGGCGTCCATGTCTCCGGAAGTCCTGCACCTGGGTTCAAAATAGGCTTTCATCTCATCCCAGCCCCAGCCCATTGCCTTCTTTTCTTCCGCTTCTTCCCAGATCTCCGCGGTGGCGCCGTCGCGTATGCACTGGCGCATGATGATCGGCGTGGCCTTGTGCTCGTAGATCCCGAAGTCCGGGATAAAGCCCAGGTAGCGTGTACCGGTCTGCTCCCTGACGTTCAGCCAGTCCATGTTGATCTGATCCCTGACGTGTCCCGGCGCGTGGATCTCCAGGGCCAGAATGACGTTTTTGTCCTCCGCGTAAGGGATCATTGCACGCAGAAGGTCCATGTCGCGGATCTGGGTGCGCACATATTTGCAGCCGAGCCTCGCCGCCACGTCCACGTAGCGCTTCTGCACAGCCACGGCCTCCTCCAGGGAAGGCACATGACCCGCCTTCTTCCAGAGGCCCTTCTCATCGCAAAAGCCGTCCACCGCCACCGGCACCGTATGGTACTCCTCCATCCAGGAAAACCAGTCGTCCACGAACGCGTCCGTAAGATGAAAACAGTCCCGTATCATTTCCTCCGGCAGGATCTCGATGCCGGAAGCACCCATATCGGAGACTGCCTCAATGCAGTCCTTCAGTGTCATGTCCCTTCTGAAAAACTCATCCTGATAGCTGTACAGGGAAACGCCCAGCTTTATTCTCTCGTCCTTCATGGTCTCCTCCGTAAAACCGAACTGCGGTACGCCGCCGCTTTGCGCGCCGCCCGCCTACTGCACTATGGTCAGCCTTTTCTCCTGGTAGAACGCCGTGCTGAACGGCAGGTAAGGCACGGCGATGCGCTGTGTCACCTTCACATCGTGTATGCCCCGTTCAAGGCCGCCCGGACATTTCACATGCAGATATGCTTTGTCACCGTATTCCCAGCGGATCTCAGGATGTTTTCCGAAATCGGCCGTATCGATGAATGTCTTCCCGTCCAGGGAAAAGGACACGTCCTCCGGTGCAAACTTCCTGCCGTCCACGACGATGTCGTAGCCGTCCAGGATGGAAAGGGCGATGCCGCGGTAATAGCTGATGCGCACGCGCAGCTGGAAGCCGGTCGTTCTGCCCTCTTCCGACACATTCCTGAATCCCTGCTCACATAAAACACTGTTCCCGAATTCCGGCATTTTTAACTCCTTTCCCGCTCAGCGGATCTCCACGGTCCTTGTCATGTTGCCCTCGAGCGGCACAGGTATGTACGCGGTGCGCGTGCAGACTGTCAGGTGCACGGTGTGCGTGCCGGAAGACAGACCGCCTTCCTTCAGCACGCGTACGGTTGCCGCCTGGTCATATTCCCATTTGATCCCGGTCACGGTGGTCATTTCCGCCAGTGTGAACCAGTCTATGCGGTCCGGCGTAAAACGGATATCCTCCGCCGGCACCTTTTCCCCGTCCGTTTCCACTGCGATGAAATTGATCATGGAAAGGGGGATCGCGCGGTAATAGGTGATATGCGTCTGCATCTCGTAGCCGATGATCTTCCCGCCCTCTTCCACGTTCCGGCAGGTCCCTTCGATAAATACGTTATTGTCAAACATAGCGCGCCTCCTCGCCTTACTGTCCCTGGATCTTCAGAAGTTCCCTCTTCAGCAGTGCCTGGTGTTTTTCCACCTGTTCCCTCTCGGGGATGGGACGGTCGGGAAGCACCCAGCGGTTTCCTTCGTACTCGGTCGAAACATAGCCGTCATAGCCGTGCTCGTGCAGATAGCGGAGCACTTCGCCGTAGTCCATGCTGTTCTCGGTGCCCTCTTCCGTCATCTCGTAGAGCTTGAAGTGGAAGTGACGGATGTATTTCACATACGGGTCCATGCAGGACAGCGGCCGGTTTTCGTATCCGGACAGGTTGTGCGCATAGAAGAAATCCTTCTTCGGATCCCTGATGAGCGACTTCAGGGTCGGATCCATATCGAGGCCCCTTCCCTCGCCGAGCGCAAACATGTCCGAGCCGTTTTCATATGTTTTGTCCGCATAGGCGATGATCTCGTCGTTGGTCCCGTAAAGCGTGCGGCAGTAATTGTCCACGACGCGGGGCACTCTGCGGCAGAAGAGGCTGGTATCCGGCACAATGCCGATGTAGGGCGAGTTCAGGCGCAGCATTTCCGCAAGGAATTCCTCCGTCTTCGGTACGCCGAAGCCCAGGCCGCCGTGAATCTCGATGCACAGGGTCACATCGTTCCTCTCGGCTTCCGCAAGGCACGGTTCCAGAATCCAGGCCGGCACCATGGACACAAGGCGGATCACCTTGAAGCCCAGCCGGTGCGCCATGACGATCTCTTTCCTGATGAGTGCCACACACTCGCGCTTTGTCAGCGTCCGGTTCATGTACAGGTTCGTATTGAGAAAAACATCGTCGCAGGCCAGCGCCAGGTCGTACTTTTCCACGAGCCTGTTCCACTCCCTGTATGTCTCCTCTTCCGGCTCGGGTGTGCCGTGCAGCATCTGATCCGGCAGGATCTCGATGCCCTCCACGCCCAGTTCCTTCATATACCTGAAAATATCCTCCAGACTCATCTTTCCGGTCATGTACTGATACTGCAGACTGTACAGACTGACACTGCGTTTGATCCTGCTCATGTGCCCTTTCCTCCTGTTCCGTATATCCGTTCCGAATATTCCCGTTATCCGGTGCGGTGCTCTGCATTCGGCCTTCACTGTTTCCATCATAGAAAAAACAGCCCGCTTACGCAGGCTGTTTTTTGATGTATCCCGTGAAGGATTCTATGTGAAATTGCGGAACAGTCCGGAATATGACAAAATTCCGCTGTTGCTTTTTGGTCTATACCTCCGGCGTGACCTCGATCAGCCGGATCTCGTTGGGCTGCAGCTCAAAGTCAAAGCTGATACTGTCCTCGTCGGCCGTGATCTTCCGGCGGGAATAGCCCGGCACAGCGATCCTGCGCAGATAGTCCGTATCGTCCCGGCTCATGTCGTCCGGAAGCTGCAGGGTCAGCCACTCATCCTTTACACTGCCCTGCGAAGCGTTGACAAAGCGGCTCAGGATCTCGTAGGTCCTGCCCTGCCTGGCCGGCAGCACAAAATGCAGATGCAGCTTTTTTACATCCGCCATGAGACTGTCCTGCTCGGCAATGTCGATATTGCCCTCGTCCTTCAGGCTGTACTGGAAGCTGAGCGCTTTGCCGTTGTGGCAGACGATCCGGTAATCCTCGCTCCCGTTGTCGGTGATCAGACAGTTCTCGTCGCTCGAGCGGACAAACTTTCCCATTTCGTTCAGGAAACGGAAGGCATAATAAGAGGGCTTTTCGATGCCGTCCCTCGTCAGCAGCCCGTTGCCGCCGAACAGCGCGCCGTGCACATCCGAATACTCGGCGAAAAGGTCGGACCCCACCCAGTAGCCGATCATGTTTTCCAGAGAAAGGGCCGTGATCAGGTTGCGGACGATATAGGCCCCTTTCATACAGCTGTCGTTCAGCACATTGCGGTTGGAAATGGAGAAGTTCCACTCCGTCACGAACAGCTTGGGCGGGTTGAAGCCCGCTTCCTTCATCATCTTCCTCGCGGACAGGACAAAGTTTTTGAGATAGTCCTGGTCGATGGACTGGTTGCGGTCGCGCCGGCTGCTTTCCGATCCGTAAGGATATCCGTAGACAGACAGGAAATCCGGCTGTTCCTTCGCAACTGCCCATTTGCGGAACAGAGCCATGGGCAGCTCGTCCCCGAAACGGTTCGAAATCCCGCAGCCGCCGATCCGCACTTCCGGCAGCCTTTCCCGGTAGATCGAGGCGATCAGCGTAAAATAGTGCAGATAGTCCTCCGTCCTCTTCTCCGCTTCTTCCCGGCTGATCGCTTCATAGCGTCCGTCCTTCAGCTTCACCGGGGGCTCCGGCTCCCAGAGCTCGAAGTACCACTTTCCGACCTCCTGCGCGGTATAGCGCCGCACCAGGTGGTCGATCAGCGCCGTGTGAAACTGCTGCATCTCTTCCCAGCTCGAGAACGCAGCCCTTTCCTGCTCTTCAAGAGGCGACTTGCCGCGGCTCCCGATCAGCACCTTGTTTTTGGTGCCCAGCTCCATAAAGGGACGCATGCCGTTGTCCACCAGGAAATCCAGCACGTTGTCCAGCCGTCCGAAATTATAGGTGCCGTACTTCCGGTGGATGTCCAGCATCATGACGCCGGAATAGATGTCCCAGAACCGGATGTAGGTAAACAGCAGTTCCTTCTTCAGCCGCAGGATGTGGCGCTGCATGGTGGCACTCAGGAGGTCGCCCGCCGTCCCGGCGTTGATCATCCGGTTCCAGTTCCTGTCCAGTACGCCTGCCTTGTGCCCTGCTTCGAAGGTCTCCTGCCGCACGCTGCGCCCTTCCGTTTCCGACGGGGCATCCGACAGATTCCGGAAATACTTCCTGACCTGGCTTTCCACCTGCGTTTCTTCCTCGGGTGCCAGCTGTTTTTCCACGCGGCTCTTCTTCAGCTTCGCGCGGTAGCAGGACGGGGTCATCCCGTACTTTTCCCGGAAGGCCTTGTTCATGGTGGCCGGTGAGGCAAAACCCGAATCCATGGCGATCCGTACGATAGGCTGGTCCGTGTACAGCAGTTCGGACACGATGTAGTTGAGGCGCACCGTGCTCACATAGTCGAGGAAACTCATCCCCAGGATCTTTTTGATGTTTTTGGACAGATAGGAATCGGAAAGGAAAAGCTTCTGCGCCAGCTCATGCAGACGCATCGGCTTGTTGAAGTTCTGCCTTACGTACTCGTGGATCTGCATGCAGCGCTCGCTGTATTTCTCGTTCTCCCCCATCACATGCGTATCCGCCGACGAGATGAGGAAATTGTGCGTCAGCATGTTCAGCATGCGGTAGTAGAGGCTGAGCAGGTAGATCTCGTCCGGGCCGTGTTCGTGCCCTTCCTCGTTCAGGATCTGCTTCAGTGTGAGGCGCACTTCGTCATACAGTTCATTGCCGCCGTCCTGTGCGGAGTTGCAGTTGAACAGGATCAGCTCCTGCCGCAGCAGACGCATGAGTTCGCTGTAGGGAATATAGATCGAGGCCGACAGCAGCTCCCCCTCCGAGGTGTACCCGTGCTGCTTGTCCGTATTGACGATCAGAAAATCGTCCTTGCCAAGTTTGTAGGATTCGTCTTCCACGGTGAAGGTGCATTTGCCTTCGATCAGGTAAAACAGCTCGAAGTCCATCTGCGCATTCATCTTCTCATCGCGCTGGATCGAAAACTGAAATTTCATATTCCGCCCCGTCCGGCTGCCGCCCCGGGCTGTCTGCCCGCCGCGCGCCGTGCCTGCCGTGTCTGCCTGCTGCCGCCCGTGCCTACTCCGTGCCGTCCGCTGCCGTCCGCTGCCGCCCGTCCCTACTCCGTACCGTCCGTCGCTTTTTCCACCGTGCCGTCCAGCATATACCGGAGCATCGAAACAGCGTCCGCATTGTCCGCCGTGGAAGCCACCAGTGCCGCGACCGGTGCTTCCGTGTAGAACTGCTGCTGCCCGAAGGCCGTATCCTGTCCGAGGAGTACGCCGACCGGGACCCTGTCGCCGTTCTGATCCGTGTCCGGCAGGTAATAAAGATCGCCGGCATACTTTTCGAGCGTCGCCGCATCCAGTACATCCCGAAGGTCCGAAAAAGCGTTGTTCCCGGAAAACTGATCCATGACTGCGGAGGGTGCGCACACGATATTAACCGAATCAGTCAACAGTTTGGAATCCAGAAGCTGCAGCGAAGTCGCACTTAAAACGCCGCTCTGTCCGCTCGTGGTGAAATCGGTCGTCACGTCCGTTTCTTCGGTATCATAGCCGCGTCCTGTGAGCCATTTACCAAACCAGTCACTGTCGTTTACGGTGCTGATGCCGGCGTCCACCATCACGAGGGCGCACACTGTCGTCTTCGGCGTGGACAGCATCTGCGCCACAATGACGGCAAAACAGCAGAGAGCCGCCAGACCGCCCAGGATGTACCAGTGAAAATAATCCCAGATGTAAGCGGCCTTCTCCCGGAAACTCATTTTGGAGAACATGGGACTGAGCATGCAGTACCTCCGCATTTCCGAACCGTTATGAACATCATATCACACTATCGTATCAGAGGGAGCGGCGGGACAGGTATCCCCGGCACCGGCGAGCCGCTGCCTTGAAGCGATGCTCTTCTGCTTCCACCGGCCGCTGCGGTACCGCAGGCACCCGATCAGCATGGAACCCGTCCAGCCGACAGGTGTCGCCCACCAGATGCCGGTAAAGCCGAACAGAGCTGAAAAGACAAAGGAAAGAATGCTCCTCGCTAGGATCTCGGAGGCGCTCATCCAGATGGTCGGCGCAATATCGGAGGAGTTGCGCAGGAAATTCTGGAATATGAAAACAAACCCCAGAACGGGGCTGAAGATCGCCGTGATGTGTACGAGCGGCACGCCGATCGCGATCACATGCGCGTCATTTGTAAAAATGCCGAGCACCTGGGGAGCAAAAACATACATGGCAGTCCCCATCACCGCCGTATAGATCAGGTTGATGAGATAGCCGCAGTGCATGCCCTTTTTCACGCGGCCGTACTGCTCGGCACCTTCATTCTGCCCTGCAAAAGTGCCGACCGCCATCCCTATGGAATAGCTGAGGCACATGAAGATCTGCTCGGTCCTGTTGCCGACCGTGTAAGCCGCCGTGACGGAAGAGCCCCAGGAATTGACCACCCGCTGCATGAACATCGCGGAGATCATCACGATCGAGGAAGACAGGGCTGCCGGCAGCCCGATCCGGAATACTTCGGCCGCCGCCTCCCGCGACAGTTCCTTCCGAAGGCCTTTCAGCCTGTAATCCTCTATCCGGCACGAACAGTAGACCAGCGCAAGCAGCGCGGAAAACATCTGGGACAGCACTGTCGCCAGCGCAACACCCGGAACGCCCATGCCGAAACAGATGACAAAAACAAGGTCCAGCACCACGTTCAAAAGGCTCGCCAGGATCAGAACAAGGAGAGGAACTGTGGAATTGCCGCGCGCCTGCAGGCTGTTGGACATGATGTTGTAAAGGCAGGTCGCAAGTATCCCCCCGCAGATCGTCTGCAGGTAGGAGGCAGCCATATCGAGAATGTCCGCGGGCGTGCCGAGGATCAGCAGCAGCGGTCTCGACGCAATGAGGCCGACCACCGTAAGGACGGCGCCGCACAGCAGAATCACACCGGCCGCCGTCGCATAGGAACGGCGCACCTGTTCCCGGTTTCCGGAGCCGTAGGACTGTGCGATCAGGACGGAAGCCGCCGTGGAAAGTCCCATGACCAGCGCCAGGATCAGGTTGTAGGCCGGTCCGCAGCAGCCGACGGCCGCCAGTGCCCCGGCGCCTACGAAACGCCCGACCACAACCGAATCCACCACATTGTAGATCTGCTGGAAGACGCTGCCGATGAACAGCGGTATCGCAAACCGCATGATCAAACGGAAGGGTTCCCCTTCCGTCAGTTTCAAGCCGCCGGTCTGCAGAAAGCCCCAGCCCGTCTTTTCCTTCGTCTGCCCGCTCATGCTTCCTGATGCAGGAGCTCACGCATCATCTTCTGGTGCCGTTTCGTCATCAGGACAGCATCCGCATAGCCGTGCCCTTCGAACTCGGACATGATGAAGCTGTCAAAACCGCCGTCCTTCAGGATCGGAAGGATCTCCTCATAGGGGATCGAAGCCTCCCGGTTGTTTTCGTACAGATAGTGGAACTTCCCGTGGCAGTAGATGGAATAAGGCAGGATCTCCTTCAGGCCCTCCAGGTCCGGGTGCGTAGAGAACTGCACAAAACCGTACATACCTGAAAACGCCATCATTTCGGCATCGTTTGCGCCTTTTTCCAGCATCCTCTGCTGTGCTTCCTGCAGCGGCACGCTGTCGGTACGCATCTGTTTCGCAAGCTCCAGCATCTCTTCCCTCGCGCCTGCAGCCAGAGCCTGGTCCCACTGGGGCTTGTTGGGCTTTGTGGCAAAACATCCGAAGTCGGGCACGAAGCCGATATACTTCGATCCGGAACGTTTGATCGCAGCCAGGTACTCTTTCATGACCGGCGAAGTGGGATACTCGGGATTGTGGATCTCGATCCCGCATTTCACATCGTACATTTCCGCATAGGGAGCCAGTTTCTCCAGGGCTGCGGGGGAGAGCAGATACTGAGCGCGCAGCAGATGGCAGCCCAGCTTGTGGGCACTCTGTATGTCAATGATCGCGCGCTGCAGCATTTCTTCTTCCGTCAGATCCCTGTCCGGCAGCATGCCACGGTCGTTATTGGCGCCGTAGCTGGCCGGTGCTATGCCGTATTTTGCCTTGCAGTCATTTACAAGGCCCAGGAATTCATCGCTCACGAACGGGTAGGACGGGATCATCTGCGTGGCGACGATCTCATAGCCTTCCGCCCCTGCTTCCGCAGCGGTGCGCACGCAGTCCTCAAAAGTGAACTTACCTGTGGCATATTCAGATGTATAGCAATACAGTGTAGCTCCGAGTTTTATTCTGCTCATCATTTCCTCCGTTTCATTGGTCAGGCTTTCTCCCGATCGTCTGGCCTTCTCAGGCTTTCTTCCGATCTGCCGATCCTTCTCAGGCGATCGTCAGTTTCTTTTCGCCGCAGCCGTCGATGGGCTGGTACTTATGCTCACCCTCTGCGGAACCGGGCAGCGGAAGATACGGGCAGCGCAGATACAGCACTACTTTGATGTCGTGCTCGCCGACCGGCAGTCCGCCGGGGCGGATCACGAAAATATGGGCAGGTTCCAGCAGCGTCCAGAATTCGCTGACGCACTGTCCGAGCTGTCCCACTGTAAACTGCTTGCCGTTCAGGCCGAACTGGATATCCCTGTCCGCCACTTTCTCCCCGTCGGTATAGACCTCGAAGCGGTCGATGTCCGAAAGGAAATGTCCGCGGTAATAACTCAGTCTTATGGCAAAGCTGTAACCGTTTTTTTTGCCGTCCGCGTAGGTGCTGACCAGCGAATCATCGCAGATCACATCCACGAAATTGATACGCATCATAAATGCCATGGTATACCTCCATCTCTTTTAAAAAGATGGCCGCCGAACCGGCGGCCATCCTTCGAAGCGACAATTCACGTGTAGATCAGTCTGTCGTCTTTTCCATAAGGAGTCTGATATAGGAAACAGCACGTTTTGCGCATTCCATGACCGGCTCACTGTAATGCTCGTCCTGCTCGGCAATGACCCAGCCCGCGCATGATTCTTCCGTTGCCTTGAGGATCGGATCCCAGATCTGCTGTCCGAAGCCCACAGGCCTGAACTCGAATACGCCGGTGTCGTGCTCTTCTTCCTTGGTCTCAATGCCGATCAGCTTGTACAGGTTCTTCGGATTGCCTTCCTTGATGAAGTCCTTGTAGTGAACGACCGGGCAGCGGTCGGAATACTTGCGGACATACGCCGCGGGATCCTGGCCTGCCACCTTGACCCAGCACAGATCCAGTTCGGTCTGCAGTTCGTCAGGAGTGAGCTGTCTGTAGATATCGTCGAGTTCAAAGGTTCCGTCCGCCACTTTCTCGAATTCGAAATTGTGGTTGTGATACAGCAGCGTGATGTCCTTTGCCTTCAGTGCCGCCGAGATCTTCTTCGCCTCGCCGATGAACTCCTGGTAGCCCTTTTCCGGATAGCGGTTCTCTTCCGGCAGATATGGAATCGCCATGTACCGGACCCCGATCGTGGCATAGTCATTCACGACCTTGTCCAGATCCGCGATCATATCCGCCAGCGGAACGTGCGCGCTGATCGGGACCAGACCGATCTCCTTCAGCGTGTCGCGGATGTATTCGGGCTTCAGCCCGTAAAGCCCCGCGAGCTCCACTCCGTCATAGCCCATTGCCTTGATGCGGCGCATCACGTTTTCAAACTGGTCCGGCGTATCTTCAAGCAGGAATCTCAGGCCATATACCTGAATACCGATCTTTAAGTCTTTCATAGTCGCAGTCTCCTTTGCTGACATTTGTTTTCCGATCAGAAGCTGAGGTCATAGTGGATGGTGCCGAACGGTGTCTCCTGTTCGGTGATGGCCATGGACTTGGACATTGCTTCGATCTCTTCGGCGGTGACTTCACGGCCGAGCTGGCTGGAGAGGAACAGGCCGTCGGTTACTTTCAGCATGTTCATAGCGATCTCAGGCGTGTTGTAGCGGGTGGTGTCGTCCAGAATGCCAAGCTTGTATGCGAGCCACATTACCTGGTTGTCATCGTACAGCGCCAGCTTCGGGTTCTTGATGACATCGATCTTGCCCTGCTCCCAGCAGTCCAGATCCGCCGTGATGTTCTTCTTCGCGCCGAGGTCTCCGTAGAAGGTAAGCGAAGGATCGCCCATTGCCAGTGCCGCAGCGCCGCCCAGCAGGGATGCCGCGAAGGGACCGCCGGTGGTGTCTGCCTGCTTGATCTCCAGGCCGCCCTTGGAACCGAGGATGTAGGTCTTCATATGATCGTCGATATTTGCTGCAGAAGTGCCGAGGATCTGAAGAGAAAGGCCGTCTTCAAACTTGGCAAGTGCGCAGCCCAGGTCTTCCACACCGAAGCCCTTCGGATCGCTGACAAGTGCAGGATCGATCTCCAGGCCGGTGGTCGCAAAACCGGATACGCTCTTCAGCTTCGGCATGCCCATGACGAAAAGCAGCTGGCTGATCAGATAGACGCCGAGGTCGATCAGCGGGCCGTGTCCTGCGACTTCCTTCGTGTAGAAGTCGGTCGTGAACATCGGAAGGTCGTAGCCGGGACGGCGGCGGCGGGAAACCATGGTCAGGTTGGAATAGTAAAGGTGTCCGAGTTCTCCGTCGGCGATCATCTTTCTCGCCATCCTGGTCTGGTTGTTCATCAGGGAGCTGATCTGCACATGATACTTGCGGCCGAGCTTCTTTGCGCAGTCGATCATCATCTTTGCGTCTGCATACGTGGAAGCTTCCGGCTTCTCGCAGTAGACATCGTAGCCTGCCTTCATTGCGGCGATGCTGACCGATGCGTGCAGGTTGTTGTGTACGCAGACATCGATGGTATCAAGATCGTCGCGCTTGAGCATTTCTCTGAAATCAGCATACAGATCCTTGTCTTCGAAGCCGTATTTTTCTCCCCAGGCTTTGCGCTTCGCCTCGTCGATCTCAGCCATGGCCACTACTTTGGCCGTAAAGCCGAACTCTGCCGCGTGTTTCCTGATTTCCTCATAAACGACCATATGCCGGTGGGAAATCATACCGCCGCCGATAATACCTACACGGATCTCTTTCATTGCCGTAACCTCCTTGTGTGGTTCTCTGCTTGTGTGGTTCTCTGACGTTGTACGCTCTCAGTGAATGTTGCCGGACACCGCGACACTGCACTGTCCGGACTGTTCCTCTGCCGCCATGTTTCTTTCATGATTCTTTCATGATCGGCTGTTGGATCTATTTTCTCCTGTTTCCGCCGAAAGCACTATGCATGTTTTGTCCTTAGCTTTGCTTATTCTTGTCCTGATTGTCCCGGCCATGACCAATTTCAGTAACAAAACACATCTCTTTTTTGACCTCCCCCGCATTTTGCGCGTTTTCCGGGACCTGTTTTTCAATACATGCAACGTTCTGAGCCTGACAAAATCGCCCGCTAAAAAAGGAGCCCTCGCTGATAAGGCTCCCCTTTCCGGAAATAATTCTGAATCTCCTCTTTTTCAGGACTTTGACTATTTCATCAGGTGGTAGTACCGTCGTTTTTTACAATAATGATGTGTTCGTGCGGCAGATAAAAGATCCGCACTTTTGGAACGACCAATTATTCACGCCCATTTTTGATCGTTTGGGGCCTGATTTGGGGTCCAAACGATCAAAATCGCACCTCTACAGACTGATTTGTCGCGGCGAAGTCATTCTGTCCCTAAACGATCTGCGCTGCGCCGCGCCTCGCCAATCCCTTCAAAAAGCAAAAAGCCTGATTTGTTCACAGCCAGGCATCCCCGGGCCCGGCTTCTCAGTACATGTACAGTTCGACGATCCGGCAGCTGAGGGTGTCGGAAAGCCGCAGCGACATCTGTTCATCGCCGTTCAGACGGCGGCCCGGCCGCCACTCCCCGTCGCGCAGCTCGCCTTCCTCCATTTTCAAAATACCCGGCTTCTTTTCGCTGCCCTGTTTGGCCCGGAACGTCACTGTCGCCTGCATGCCGGCCACGAAGAACTTCCCGGGTGCAAGCCTGATCATCACGCCAGCCGCAGCGGGCCTGCACGATTCGGGCGGCGCATAGGACACGGCGGCGTCCACATCCTCAAAACGAAGATAGCAGCCATAGTCCTCGGCACCGTGCCGCATGAAGCTCTGCATCTGCCCGGTGTGTCTCCACTTCAGGTACAGCGGCTCGAATTCCCCGGCAAAACAGTACACGGCCTTCAGATACTCTCTGCTCCCCTCGGTCTCGAAAGCCGACGGATCGATGTTCAGCGCGCGCATCACTTCCATGGGCGGCTTTTCGATCTGCGCCGGATCGAGGGCCAGTTCCTCGATGCCGAAGGGAGAAAAGCCGATCGCATTTTTGGCAAAAAAGGCATACATCGCGCAGGAAGCTGCCAGTGCGTCCTTGCGGATCTCGCAGATGAAAAGCGGGTTGCCTTCCACCGCATATTCGTCCATCACATCCGCGCAGTATGGCACGTAAATATCGGGCGCGATCGTGTACAGCGCCGGCGCCGTGTTTTTCCAGATCTTCCACACGCCCGGCACCGGTCCGCCCGAAGGATAGGAGCCCGGATACCAGGGATACTGCCTCAGCCAGACGTTCGTGTAGAGGGGCAGCGCGTATTCCTTCTGTCCCGCAGCCGCGATCTTCTGCACTGCGCAGGCAAAACAGTATGCCATGAAGTTTTCTCCCGCCTCTTCGCCGAACGCTTCGGCCCAGGTCCCCGAAACGCCGCAGGCCTCCGCCACCCCGGCGGGGACAGCGGCCCGGAACTTTTCCTCTGCTTCTTCGCCGTAATCCCGGTCCGACCCGAGCAGGCCGATCTCATTCTCGACCTGCACCATGACGACCGTGCCGGTCTCCCCGTCCGTTTCACGAAGGTGCGCCAGCAGCGCCGAAAATGCGGCACTGTCTCTTGAAACGGCCTCCCCGCAGAGCGGTGAGATGCTCTCGATGCGCTCCCCGCCGGCTTTCCGCGACATGAAATATGTTTTGCCGTCCTTCTTCATCCAGGCAGGCACATATGTCGAAGCCGCGTTCTTCCACAGGCCGAACCACAGCAGCACCAGATGCATGCCCTCTTCGCGGGCGCGCACGATCAGCGTGTCGACGCTGTCATAGACAAAACAGCCTTCCTCCGGTTCGATCAGTTCCCAGCTGACGGGCACGATCAGGGTGTTCAGTCCCATGTCCCTGACCTTCGGCCAGACCTCGCGGTCCATAAACGCAGCGCTGCTGGAGGAGGAGTTGTGGATCTCGCCCGCCCTGACAAAAAAGGGACGGTCCTGTACGAAAAGGGTAGGGATCCCGTTCAGTTCGCGTATCTCAGGTATATTCATGTCTGCCTCGCTTTCTGTGTGTTTTACAGGTATGTCAGGAGCGTGAGAACGATCAGGACGACGGCGCCGGCCAGCGTGATCTTCATGTACCGTCCGTAGCGGCGTTCCGCTTCGGCGCTGATATCGCGCGAGAAGATCTGCAGCCGTTTGTCCGTGTCCTCCCCCGCTGGATTGAACTGTTCGTCCGGTTCGAATTCCGCTGTGTGGCGGGAAGTCTGCACTTCCTCCCGGAACAGGAATTCCTTTTCAACGTATCCGCAGCGCCGCAGCCGGTACAGCTGCACGGCGCTGAGCACTGCCGTGGCGAGGCCTGCAAAACACCAGATCACAAAGTCCGATCTCACGATCCGCACATACAGTGCCGCCGGGGAGCCCGTATTCTGCAGCTCCGTACGGGAGATCGCCTCGATCAGCGTATTAAAAGCCGTGATGCCTATGGTCGCCGCGAAAAGCACGCCGCAGAGCCGTTTCAGGAGCGGTTCGCAGTTATCGCGGAGGATGCGCCGCCTGCGCTTCAGGATAGTATCCTCTTCCTTCTCGCCGTTCTGCGTGCCCCGGCCGGAATCGCCTGTAAAATCAATGTTTTTCATTCGTGCATGCTCCTTGTTCCGCCTCCGGCGCGGTCTGTCCCGCCGGGGTCTGCGTATGTCCCGTGCTGTCCTGCTCCCGGTCGCGGTCCGCCGGAAATACGATGCCGCACTGCCTGCGCACTTCATCGGCGATCCGGATCGCCTCCAGCGTGACCGGCCGGTATCTGTCAACGCCGGCTTTCTGCCCCTTCCGTGCAGCGGAGGCACGCACCGCGGAAATAAAGTCCGCAATCTCGTAGCGCAGATTGTCCGCCTCGCCTTCCTGGAAACGGAGGGTCTCCTGCTCCTTATCCGCGCCCGCGGGGGCCGCTGTGCCTGTGCTGCGCCTGCGGATCGTGATCTCCCGCACGTCGTCGATCGCCGGGATCAGCATCGTGCCTTCCTCGCCTTCGATCTCGGAAGGCAGGTACCCGTCGGAGATCTTCGAATAGTCCAGCTCGACGGTCATGCCCGGGTACTCCGCCAGGATGGTGCCCGCACCGTCCGCACCGTCTTCCCCGTCCATTCCGGGCAGCATCACGGACGAAGAAAGGATCCTCGCCGGCTTCCCCCAGAGCGCCACCATGGGCTCGATGCAATAGATGCCCAGATCCGTCAGCGCACCGGCCGAACATGACGTACGGAAGATGTTCTGCGGAATGCCCTGTCTGAAGGCATCGTAGCGGGAAGAATATTTACAGTAGGAAAACCTCGCCTTCCGTATGGTCCCGAGCTTTACAAGGTTCTCTTCGACCGCCCGGAATCCCGGCGTGTGAATGGAGCGCATACCCTCCGTCAGCAGGACGCCGTGCGCGTCCGCTGCCCGGAACATCGTCTCCGCCTCGCGGCTGTTCGAAGCCAGCGTCTTTTCGCAGAGCACGTTTTTCCCGCTTTCCAGCATACGCACGGCCTGTCCGGCGTGGCAGGCATTCGGGCTCGCCACGTAAACCGCGTCGATCCCGGGGTCGTCCGCCAGTTCCTGCAGGCTGCCGTATACTCTGCACGTCCCGTTCCGGCTGTATCTGCCGGCGAAGGCCGCCCCTTTTTCCCGCGACCTCGAATATACCCCTGCCAGTTCGAAACCGGGGCAAAACACCGATTCTCCCAGCATCCTTTCCGTAATGCGGCTCGTTCCGATCACCGCAAACCTCACCGGCGCCATTTCTGTCCGTCCCATGTCGACCTCCGTGTATGATCTGCTGTTTTGATCATAAACCCGCCCGCCTCTCCCGTCACCTTGCTATCTGTCTTTTCGGCAGGCTGCCGGTGACTTTTTCCGCCCGCCTGACAGGCAATGACAAAAACACATATGCTCTTTCCTGACCTGCTGCGGAGGGATGTCCGCAAAAGGTAAGGTTTTGACCATGTTTTGTCAGGAACGCGGGTATATCCGCTGTCCCTGCCCGCCTATAATGAAAAGCATCTGGAGGTATCTGCATATGAAAGCTGATCTGGAAGAAAGAATGAAAACCGCAAAGGAAAGCTGCCGCGAATCCATGCTGATGACGAAACCCCTGAAACCCGGCACCTGCAGGAACCGCACGATCGGGGACTGCTGCACCGGATACGAGTTTCAGATCGACAATCTCAGCTACCGCGGCATCTGGATCTCCACCATCGAGGACATCACGCTGACCGTGGACGGCGCAGAGGTGCCGAAGTCGCACATGATGTTTTTCTGCAACGGCATCGGCTATTCCGTCGCAGACATGGTGACGCACACGGAGAATTTCTGGGGCTGCATGGATCCCGGCATTCTGCGGGTATACAGGGTCGGAGGACTTCCGGCAGGCGACCATGAATTCCGCATCCGCATTCTGAAGCGCGCGGATTTCGGCCACTCCTACGGAGAAGGTACGCAGGGGTACGAGAAAGCGTCTGAATTCCTGACGCCGATGGTCATCGAAGATTCCTGCGTCTACACGATCTGAGCATGAGAAAGTCTGCGATTCTCTTTACGGAGGTCTGGAAAAACATGGGAAATATAAAACACAGCATCACACTTTATGGATTCGGCATGAAATACGTGCAGGGGAAATGCTCCTTCGAAGATGTCCTGCGCACGGCGAAGGAAATGGGCGGCGACGGCATCGAGATCGTGGCCCCGCAGATGGTCCCCGGACACCCCAATCCGTCGGACGAATGGATAGACTGGTTCCGCGGACGCCTTGCGGCCTACGGTCTGGATCCGGTCTGCTACTCCATATACATCGACTCGGGGAAACACAAGGGACGCTTCCTCAACGAGGACGAACGTTTTGCGGAGACCATCAACGAGATGGAAGTCGCAAAACGGATGGGCTTCAGGTATGTACGCAGCCAGGATGCGCTGCTTCCTTCGACCATGGAAAAGCTGCTCCCGTTCGTCGAGGAACTCGGCCTGCATCTGGCCATAGAGCTGCACGGTCCCTGGTCTCCTTCCACTCCGGTCTTCCGGGAGTACTATGAACTGTTTGAACGTCTCCATACCGACGCACTCGGTATCGTGCCCGATTTCTCCGCGTTTGCATCCGGTGCGCCCGAGATCTGCCTCAACTGCATCCCCGACGGCTGCTGCCACAAGGACCTGCTGCTGGAGATCAACGATCTCTATACGAACACCGAAATTCCTGAAAAGGAACTGGAGGAAAAGATTTTGCAGAAGGGCGGCGACGAGGTCGACGTCTATGTCTGCAGACAGCGCATCTTCTCCATTCCGAAGACCGCCAAGATGGGAACGATCTACTACCGCACCAGCCCGGATTACGAGGGCTTCCGCCGTCTTCTCAAATATTCAAAATACATGCACGGAAAATTCTACTACTGCAATGAAAATCTGGAGTGCAAGGGGATAGACTACCCGCGCTTCGTAAAGATCATGAAGGAAGAAGGCTACAGCGGCTATATCGCATCCGAGTATGAAGGCGGCCGCTTCGACGAGTCCATCTCCGAAAAGGAGCAGGTGGCCAGGCACATCCGCATGCTGGAAAAGCTGTGGGGCGAATGATGACAGAAGAAGAGAGGATCTTCGCCGGGGTGCTCTATGCCCCCGGCGACGCCGGGCTGAAAGCCATGAAGCTGCGCAGCCACAACCTCAGCCAGAAATTCAATGCGCTGCGCGAAGACGAGGCTGAAGAACGCATGGCGATCCTGAAACAGATCCTGGGTTCGCTCGGCGAAGGAAGCTTCCTGCAGGGGCCCGTATTTTTTCACTACGGACTGCATACAAAGATCGGTGCCCGGTGTTTTTTCAACTATAACACGACGATCCAGGATGACGGCGAAGTCACCATCGGGGACGACAACAATTTCGGTCCCAACCTGACCATCGTGACGCCGGTGCATCCGATGCTGCCGGATGAACGGCGCCGTGTGCTGCGTGAAGACGGGACCGAAGCGCACATGTGCTACGCAAAACCCGTCAAAATAGGCAGCAACTGCTGGTTCGGCGCAAACGTGGTGGTCTGTCCCGGCGTCACTGTCGGCGATAACGCCGTGATCGGAGCAGGCAGCGTGGTGACGAGAGACATCCCGGCCGATTCGTTTGCTGCCGGCGTTCCCTGCAAAGTGATCCGCGCCATCACAGCCGCGGATACGCTGAACAATATGCCCGGCGTGCTCTCTGACTGCCAGGTGATCGGCTGAAAGGCCCGGGAAACCAGAGACGATCCCTGGTTTCCCGGGCCTTTCCATACCCTTTTATCATCCCGGAAAGAAAGCGTGCCTGCCTGTAAGTTCCAGCAGCTCGCTGTCATCGACGTGCGATATGCCGCAGTTCTCCGCAAAGATCATCCTTGCGTGGTCCTCCGTCGTGAATTTCTGCCACGGAAGCCCGGGCGTGGAGGGGTCTTTCTTTTCCATAAAAGCTGTCCATGCGTCGCTTACGCAGTCCTGCAGACTCGCGGCATAGGCGTGGCCCGTACAATGCGCCGGTTCCATTTCCACATTCCGGAACACATAGGGAATGCAGGAACAGTGCCAGGGAGCCGTACCTCCCATGTACGGCATAATGAAGCTCATCATGTAATTATAGCAGGGCGCATAGGTAAAGGCGGCGCGCTGACAAAGGAAACGCACTGTCCCCGGCCTGAACAGTGTATCCACGCTGAGGGCATACAGAATATCCATACCCGGATACACTTTGTGAAACAGGCCGACGATGCGTTCCGTATCTTCCCCGAATGTCTTCTCCAGGATCTTCCGCTTCTCTTCTTCCGAATACCTGCTCTTGTCTCCCAGATCGTGGCTGAAGGAAAACTCGCCGAGCACGGTGCCCGCAATGACAGGGATCTGCCTGGTCTCTTCGCGGAAGCCGACCACATTGGAAAGCCCGGTATAAAAGTTCTCCGTCGGCGAAGGTTCAAACAGCATGAGCCCGGCAGGATACCCGAGTTCCTTTCCCGCCTGCTGTGCGGCCCGCGCCAGTCTTTCATAGGGAATATGCCGGATCTCATCGATATCGGCATCGGACAGCTCGAGGATCTCCACTGTCTTTTCCCCGAGAGCCTGCCATCTGCGTTTCTCCGACTCCGCCGTCATGGAGCTGCGGCTTCGGAAAGCCCCGCTCTGTATGATGATCCCGTGATAAAGCCCGTCTGCCGGCGGCATCTGGAGCAGCGCGGCTGCCTTTCCGCCTCCGCCCGACTGCCCGGCGACCGTGACATTCCCGGGATCGCCGCCGAAGGACGCAATATTGTCGCGGATCCACTGCAGCGCAAGTACGATATCCGCCATGCCGAGGCACCCGCTGTAACGGTAGTCCTCCCCGAAGGAAGAGAGGTCAAGAAAGCCGATGCAGTTCAGTCTGTGGTTCAGGCTGACGATGACCACGTCCCCGTGATCCGCCAGATTGTGTCCGTCGTAAGCGGGGATCTCGATCGAAGAGCCCGCAGCGTACCCGCCGCCGTGCAGCCACAGCATCACAGGCCGCTTCGCCGCGGGATCCAGATGTTTTGTCCAGACATTGAGATACAGGCAGTTTTCGCTCTCCGGCCAGAATACGTGCGGCATTTCGAAGGACGCCTGCGGCAGCGACATGGGGTCGTCCTCCGCGTGCGGCTCCTCCGGCATCAGGGGACAGACATAGCCGTATGCCTTCGCATCCCGCACACCTTCCCAGGGTTCCTCCGCACGGGGAAGTTCGAACCTCTCCGCCGTACCGTACCGGATCCCCCGGAACTGGTATACATCGTCCTCCTGGAAACCGTGCAGCTTTCCCTGCTTTGTGGTGACGATCGGAAAATCAGGCGTGCGAATGACTTTCTTCATGCTACCTCCATGAGGAGAACCTCAGGTTCTCCGAAATGGGCGGCCGGCGCCGCTCTTCGGCACCGTTGCTGCGACATGACGATGGCGCATCAGCGCACATCGTCATGTTACGAGCCTCCGTGTTACATGAATTTCTCGGCATAGTGGCAGGCGACCTGGTGGCCGGGTTTCATCTCCCGCAGTACCGGTTCCTCTGCGCGGCACCTGTCCGTAGCGTACGGGCACCTCGCCGCAAAACGGCAGCAGGGCTTGGGATCGATCGGGGAAGTAAGCTCACCCTTCAGGATCATGCGCTCGCTCTTCTCGTGTACGCTGGGGATCGGAATAGCGGAAAGCAGGGCCTGCGAATACGGATGGATCGTGTTCCTGAAGATCTCCCCCGAAGGGCATTTCTCGACCATCTGGCCGAGGTACATGACCGCGATATCGTCGGAAATGTGTTTGACGACCGACATGTCATGCGTGATGAACATGTAGGTAAGTCCTCTCTCCTTCTGCAGGTCCTGCAGCAGATTGAGGATCTGGGCCTGTATCGAAACATCCAGCGCGGAGACAGGTTCATCGCAGACGATGAACTCCGGGCTGAGGGAAAGCGCACGGGCAATGCCGATCCTCTGCCGCCTGCCGCCGTCCAGCTCGTGAGGATAAGAGATCTCGAGGCGTTTGGCCAGTCCGACCAGTTCCATCATCTCGCGGGCCTTCGCCGTCACCTCCGCCTTGGAAAGTTTTTTGTTGTTGACCCGGATCGGCTCTTCAACCAGCTGCAGAACATCCATACGCGGATCCAGCGATGCATAGGGATCCTGAAAGATCATCTGGATATGGGAACGGTATTTCTGCTTGAACTCCCTGATCGGCATGTTGGCGATGTCTTCACCGTTGTACAGCACTTCCCCGCTCGTCGGATCGTGCAGGCGCATCAGCGTCTTGCCCAGCGTGGACTTGCCGCAGCCGGATTCTCCGACCACGCCGATGGTCTTTCCCTTCTCGATACTGAAGGTCACGTTGTCCACCGCGTGGAGCATGCCCCTCGGGGTCGAAAAATACTTTTTCAAATTCCTGACTTCGATCAGGTCTGACATCACTCTGCCTCCTTCCAGGAAGGCGAATACATCAGACATTTCGCCAGATGGCCGGGTTCGACTTCCACAATGCTGGTATCGTATTTTGAACAGACACCTTTCTTTTCCCCGCAGCGCTCGCAGAAACTGCAGTACGGAGGAAGGTTGGACGGATCCGGCACCAGGCCGGGAATGACGTGCAATCTCTCCACATCCTTGTCGAGAGAGGGGATGGACTGGTACAGCGCACGGGTATACGGATGCTTCGGCCGGTCAAAAACCTGCTCCAGCGTACCGTATTCCACGATCTCGCCCGCGTACATGACGGCGCAGTGATCGCAGATCTCGGCTACGACGCCGAGGTCGTGTGTGATGAGGATCATCGAAGTGCCGTGCTCCCTCTGCAGCTTGCGCATCATGTCCAGGATCTGGGCCTGTATCGTCACATCGAGCGCCGTGGTGGGCTCGTCCGCGATCAGAAGGTCCGGTTCGCAGGCCAGCGCTATGGCGATGACGATTCGCTGCTTCATACCGCCCGAGAACTGGTGCGGATAGTCCCTGTAGCGTTCCGGCACGATACCGACCATGGCCAGCATCTCCTGAGCCCTGGTCAAAGCTTCCGCTTTCGAGCAGTGGTTGTGCAGCAGCACCACCTCCGCGATCTGGTCGCCCACGGTCTTCACCGGGTTCAGTGCCGTCATGGGGTCCTGGAAGATCATGGAGATCTTCTTGCCCCTGATCTTCTGCATTTCGCGGTTGGATTTCCGGAGCAGGTCTTCCCCTTCGAGGAAAATATTGCCCTGCACGACGTGCCCGACCTTGTCCGGGAGAAGGCCCATGATCCCGAGCGCGGTCGTTGTTTTGCCTGCACCCGTTTCTCCGACCAGTCCCAGAACTTCCCCTTTGCCTATATCCAGGGAAATGTTGTTGACTGCCTCCACGACTTCTTCGTCCGTCTCATAGTGGATGACAAGGTTCTTTATTTTCAGAATGCTTTCTTTCGTTTCGCTCATGTCATCCTCCTTACTGCAGCCGGGGATCGAATGCATCGCGCAGGCCGTCACCCATCAGATTGAATGCAAAACAGGTGATCATGATCATCATGGCGGGGAACATCATCATGTAAGGCGCCGTTGTCATATATGCCTTGCCGTCATTCAGGATCAGTCCCCATTCCGGTGTGGGGGCCGACAGGCCGACGCCGATGTAGCTCATGGAAGACATCATCATGATGGATACTGCAAGGAAGCCTACAAAGTAGATGACCATTACGCCGACCGCGTTGGGGATCATGTGTTTGATGATCATCTGGCCCTGGCTCACACCGATCGCCTCCGAGGATTCGATATAGTCGCAGCCACGCACCCGCAGGATCGCGGCGCGGTTGTTCCTCGCCATCGTGGGCATGGAAGCGAACATGATGGCAGCTACCAGCTGCGGAATGCCGTTTCCCAGCACTGCCACGATACACATGGCCATCATGATCATCGGGATGGCCTGAAAAATATCCATGATCCTCATGATGATCGTGTCCGTCCTGCCGCCGAAATAGCCGGCTATGATGCCGAGCAGGCCGCCGCTGAAGAAAGCGGCGATCGTGCAGAACAGGGCGATGAGCAGCGAATATCTCGTGCCGTAGATGACCCGGCTGAAGATGTCGCGTCCGAACTGGTCCGTACCGAAGATGTGGGCCGCACTCGGCTTCTGCATCATCGACAGATAGTCCTGCACCTGATAATCATACGGTGCGATCAGGGGCGCGAAGATTGCGATCAGGATCAGCACTGCCACGACGACCAGCCCTACCAGTGCCGTCGGGTTTCTCTTGAAGCGCTTCCAGGCCTCGTAACTCGGTGTGGCCACAAGCGGTTTCTTTCTTCTGGCGTTCTTTTTTTCGATTTTCTCCATCGCGGGAGTATGCATCTTGGACATAGTCAGTTTTCCTCCCCTATGCTTCCGCCACTTTGGCCTTCTTCGGCTTTGAAGCACCGCCGGAGATGATCGTGGACTTGAGTCTCGGGTCGATCAGGATAAAGCTCAGATCGACAAGGAGATTGATGACAGTCAGTACGATCGCGATGACCAGGGCACCGCCGAGTACCGACGGATAGTTGCGCTGGTTGATGGAATCCACGATGTACTTGCCGACGCCGGGTACACTGAACACGGTCTCGAGAACCATGCCGCCGCCGATCGAGTTGCCGAGGCTGGTACCGATGCTCTGCGCGACCGGGATCATCGCGTTCCGCAGTGCGTGGTGGTAGGTGATATTTTTTTCCGTCTGTCCCTTCGCCCTCGCCGTGCGGATATAGTCCTCACTCAGCACCTCCAGCATGGAGGATCGGGTGATACGCGTATAGCTCGCGACCGAGGAGAGCCCTATGCAGAGCATGGGCATGATATAGCCGAGCGGCGTGTCTATGCCTGCCGCCGGCAGAATGTGGAGCTTGACCGCAAAGACGGTGATCAGCACGAGGCCGACGACAAATTCCGGGACGGACTGGAAAAACATCGAAATAACGAGCACCAGGGAGTCGACCCAGGTATATTTGCGCAGGGCGGAAAGAATGCCGAGGAGTATACCCAGAATAGCTCCTATGGCCACCGCACCCAGAGTGATCTTGGCGCTGGTCCACAGTCTCGGTATGATCTCGCTGAGGACAGGCTCATTCGTCCGGTAGGACGTTCCGAAATCGCCTCTCGTCACGATGTTTCCTACGTAACGGACGTACTGGACGATGAC
This sequence comes from Lachnospiraceae bacterium, assembly GCA_022652545.1. Lineage (GTDB taxonomy): Bacteria > Bacillota > Clostridia > Lachnospirales > Lachnospiraceae > CAG-791. The sequence continues at coordinate 63,101 of JALCRM010000008.1, read as the reverse complement.
CGGGTCATTGAGTCCCAGTTCCTCGCGTTTTGCTGAGATCTGCTCTTCCGTCGCGTCGTTGCCGAGGATCTGCCGTGCCGGGTCACCGGGCGTCAGCGTCTTCAGCACAAAGATGATTGCCGAAACGCCGAGCAGAATGGGAATAAGGAGAAGCAATCGCTTTATTACGTATTTTGCCATGGGGTATCTCCTGTCTTGCTGCCTGTTTCCTGCTGTGTCTTCTGTCTCTGTTGTGCCTGTTTGCGGCGTGGCGCCATGAAGAATACTCTCCATGGCGCCCCCGCTGCCTTAAATCCGCTCTTTACTGTGCTTTATTTATAGAAATTCGTGGGATCCATGAAACCTCTTTCGATCGTGGTGTAGCCCTTCAGATCCTTGGCAATGACCGAAGCGTGCATTTCAGGATAAAGGTTGGACACGATGGTCTGTTCCTTCATCGTCTGCTCGATCGCGCCGAGTTCTTCCTTGGCCTTTGCTTCATCGGTCTCTTCAATGGCTGTCTCGATGGCGGAATCGATAGCGTCCGTCGTGGCCTTGGGACCGCCGATGACATAGCCGGAAGCGATGTTGGCGCTTCTCAGGAACGGAAGCAGGGTAGGATATCTGGCATCCGTAAGTTCACCTACGTCGATGATGTCATAGTTGCCGCCGAAAGCATCCTGTACGAACTGCGCTGTATCTGTTGTCTTGATATTGAGCGTGATGCCTACCGCACGCAGGTTCTCCTGCATGACCGTGTAGACCGGAACGACATCCTGAAGGCCGATCGCGGTAAGTTCAAGGCCGCTTTCATAGCCTGCTTCCTTCAGAAGTGCCTTGGCACCCTCGACGTCCACCTTTCTCTCGTCCTCGGTGTATGTCTGGTTGTAGTACTTGCTGTCGGTGTCAAAATAACCGAGCGCTGCCTTGCCTGTCCCTGCGGTACCTACCTGCGCGATCGCATCGTAGTCCAGCGCCTTGTCGATGGCTTCGCGGACCTTCTGGTTCTGGGTCGCGTCGTGTCCGTCGGACATGTTGTACCAGAGGTGTCCCACCTGTCCGAATGTGTACATGACGGTCTGGACATCAGTACTTGCAAGATATGTGGAAGCCTGGCTGACCGGCATGTCGTAGGCCACCTGGCTGTCACCGGACTGTACCGCCATTGCACGTGCCGCTGCGTCACTGGTGAAGGTGAATACGATCGTCTTGTAATAGCCCTTCCAGTCCTTGTCCCAGTAGTTATCGTTTCTTTCCAGGGTGATGGACTGGCCGCGCTTCCATTCCTTGAACTTGTACTTGCCGGAGCCCAGGACCGGGTTGTTGGCCGCGGCTTCCGCGCCGCCAGCCGCATTGACCTCGTCCTCACTGACGATGCCGAAATTGCTCCAGTCCAGCATGGAAAGCAGGTCCGGTGCCGGGGTATTGAAACCGATCGTCACGGTGTGGTCGTCGTCTGCCTTGGTCGTCGCGGCATCGATGAAACGTCCGGTGTCGGTATTTGCGGAAGCGCCGGTCCAGACGCTCACCGAATACACGACATCATCCGCCGTAAGGGGCGTGCCGTCCGTCATCGTGACATCCGTGCGGAGATTGAATTTGCAGTGTTTGCTGTCTACCCATTCCCAGGAAGTAGCCAGATCCGGTTTGACTTCCCCGGTGGTATGGTCGACCTTGACGAGTCTGTCCGTCAGTGCGCTGAAAATGATCTGTGCCTCGTTCTCAGTCTTGCCGACCGGAGCTCCCCAGAGCGCCGACGGCTCGGAAGCCAGCCCGATGGTAAGTGTTTCGTCTGTGGCCGTCGTATTGGCCGCATCCTGGTTTGCACCTTTCGCGCCGCTGACAGTCCCCGTCGTATCGGAGCTCGTCGCAGCCGCAGCCGCGCTGGCTGCCGATCCGGATGCACCTGCTCCCGTCGCTGCCGTGGAAGCCGTTGTGCCTGTGCTCCCGCATGCCGCAAGGGAAAGCGCCATTGCACCGACAAGTGCCAGTGCTGTCACCTTCTTCAGATTCATGATCTTCCTCCTTTTTGCTTTCCGCAGCTGTAAGCTGCATGGTTCCGGTCCTCTGCGGACCGTTCATTCCAGGCAGGGCGCCTTCGCTGTTGTGCCCTGTCCCCCTGACCGAAACCAAGTTTAGCAAAATACGCGTTTCACTACTCCGCCTCCGCCTGCACTCAGCAGTCCGCTTTTCTGACTGCTTTTTTGCCGGCGTTCAAAAGGAAGTCATTTTTGATTGTCGAATTTTGACCTTATAGGTTTTCTGCCTGCAGATCCGCGAGGATCCTCTTCTCCATCCTGATGTGGCGTGCGATCTGTTCTTCCGCGTCATCCAGATAGAAGGTATGCCCCTCGTATTCGATCATGAGCGTGCCGTCAAAACCGGATTCCACCGCCATACGGATCAGTTTTTCATAGGGGATCGTCGTTTCGACGCAGTCCTCGCCGATATGGTAGAACTTTCCGTGAAAATATCTGGCAAAGGGCAGGACCGTGCGAAACCCGTCGAGGTCCGCCGGCGCAAAGGAAAGATAGCCGAACCATTCGCTGACCGCCATCTTCTCCGCTTCGCCGCCGCCCATTTCCGCCATCTTTGCGGTCATCTCCGCTTCGGTGCTGCCGTCCCACCTGTGGTCGATGATGTACTGCAGGTTTTCCGGCTTTGCGCCGAGGCCGAGAAAGCGGTCGACCGACAGCTTGTTCGGACGTTCGATATAGCAGCCGAAGTCCGGCACGAAGCCCACCCAGGGGCTGTCCAGTTTTTCGAAAACATGCAGCAGTTCCTGTACATCCGGGTCGCTCGGACGCTGCGGCGCATGGATCTCATAGCCGATCGCGACCTGATACCTTTCCGCCATCGCCGCTGCGGCAGGCATCAGCCTTGCCGGCACAGGTTCGCGCAGATACCTGCAGCCCAACCTGTGAGCCGTCATCAGATCGTATGTGATCTCGCGCAGCATTTCCTCGTCCGTAAGATCCCTGTCCGTACGCTTGGCAAAATCGATATAGCCGCCGTAGCTGAAAGGTTCGACGTTATATTTTGCCGCCAGTTCCAGTACCTCTGCTATTTCCTCGTCGGAAGGGATCGGATAGCTGCGGAACATCTGCGCACCGACCAGTTCGAATTTGCGGATACCGAGAGCATTCAGCCCGCGAAACATTTCTTCAAATCCGTAGTCGTCACGTTCCACGAAACGCTGTGTAAAGCCGTACAGCGATACGCCCAGGTCAAGATCTGCTTTCATGCGAACTCCCTCCCTTCGGCTATCGTCAGCCGCTTTGAACAGGACCCGTCGACCAGGCCGTACACGCCCTCGGTAAACTTCATATACGGAGACTTGAAGATCAGTTTTACGGACACCTCATGCTCCCCGTCCGGCAGTCCGCCGTTGAATATCCGCAGATGCATGGGATCCTTGATCCCCCAGTACTCCTGGTACATCTGCTTCAGCTCATCCGTGCCGAAACACTTTCCGTTCAGCTGCGCCATCATCAGTCCGGAAGGGATCTCCATCCCGTCCACCGTCACCTTCAGCGTCTCCACGGTGGAAAGCTGCATGCCGCGATAATAGTTGATCCTGAGGTCAAGGTTGAACCCCACCTTTTTCCCGTTCAGCAGCAGATGATAAAAGCCGTCCGGCCGCAGCACTCTTTCTTCAAATCCGAGTTTCATATATTGTGTAGGCATAATACCTCCTGAGGAGAATCGTCAGATTCTCCGAATCGGGCAGCCGGTGCCGCTTTCGGCACCGTTGCTGCCACATGACGATGGGCGCATCGGCGCTCAGCGTCATGTTTTTACCTCCGTGAGGAGAATCGCCAGATTCTCCGAATCGGGCAGCCGGTGCCGCTTTCGGCACCGTTGCTGCCACATGACGATGGGCGCATCGGCGCTCAGCGTCATGTTTTAGACATCGAATTTCTGCACGTACTGTTCCTCTGCACCGCAGGGCTTCCAGTTGTTCTGTTCCGGATCCGGAGAACCCGTCTTCATGAAGTCAGTCCAGTATGTCACCATGTCTTCGCTGAGTTTTCTGTCCGCTTCCGTCATGGGTCTCCAGCAGCGGCCCAGTGTGCCGAACATGTACCAGAGTTCCGAGGAATGGAAAGCCCCCCAGTCATCGCCCGGCAGTTTCCTTTTGAATTCATAAACGTACGCGGGCTTTCCCGTCACTTCTTCAACGCGTCTGCTCCAGCGCAGGCATTCATCCAGAATGATGCCCGGGCGGTCCGCCTTGAGGTCTTCGGGTACGGTCCCTATATCGCTGTCCACGCAGCCTGCCATGTACGGGATCTTTTTCATCGTGCCGCCCCTATAGACTTCTTTCACCGATGCCGGCAGGACATAGCCGTCCACATTCGGCACCATGACCAGGCCTGCACCGCTTTTCCACATTTCCGCATCGAAAAGATCCTTGGCCCCAAGGAGTTCATCCGCCGTCATCTTCCTGAGGTCCGGGAGTGTCGCCGCTTTCGTGTATGCGACATATTTTTTCCCGAATTCCTCTTCTTCCGCAAGCGTCGGCGTTGCGAGAATATTTTCCTCGCAGCTAAGTCCGCTCTGCAGGATCGCCTTTGCCGGCATCGAACCGGTCAGCGGGCTGGAGACCAGCACCTGCGTGCTCATGGAACCTGCCGACTGTCCGAAAACAGTGATATTCTCCGGATCTCCTCCGAAGGCTGCAATATTACGGCTCACCCAGCACAGCGCCGCTATCTGATCCAGAATCCCGTAATTGCCGGAAATGGCCCTCTCATTCTCCGCATCCAGCCAGGGATGTGCGAGAAAGCCGAAGATACCGAGACGGTAAGCGATCGTCACCAGGATGACACCTTTGCGGCAGAACGCCTCGCCGCCGAATTCCGTCTCGGAACTGTACCCGCCGCTGAAACCGCCGCCGTGAATGTAAAAGGCCACCGGCAGTTTTCCCGCTGCCGGGTTTTCTGCCGCTGCGCCGTCTGTTGCTGCCGCACTGTCTGTTTCGGCCGCTGCGCCGTCGCGCTCCGGCACCCAGATATTGAGGTACAGACAGTCTTCGCTCATCTCCCGCAGAAATTCCGGATCGTTATAAAACTCTTTATGGTACCTGCCCATGAAAGAGTCGCCCGGTTCCGGCATACGCTGCGGACAGATAGCCGCAAACCTGTCTGCCTTGAACACTCCCTGCCATGCTGCCGCCGGCTGCGGTGCCTTCCAGCGCAGTTCGCCTGTCGGCGGAGCCGCATAGGGAATCCCCATGAATACCGTACAGCCGCTGCCGGAAACACCTTCCACGATCCCGCCTTCTGTCTTTACCTGTCTGCTCATTTTGTCGCCTCCCGAATAAAGATCAAAATTTCCCTTATAGGGAAATAGTAGCATCCGCAGAGCTGCCGCTCTATCAGGGAAATGTCTATGTTGCACCGCGTCCGCTCTCCTTTTTTCAGTGCACAAAAAAGGAGGTCAAAAAGAATGGATACGTTTTTGACCTCCGACCGAAAAACATTTTTATTTCCGCGATTCAGCAGATCCTGCCTCTTATATTATCTATTGCCGTTTTACCGTCCTTTGTCCGTCCGGCTTTTACATCCTCCAGCCCTTCGGTACGATCAAAAAAGCTTCCGAGGTGTGAAGTGTGCCTGCCGGGGGCGATTTTGATCGTTTGAACCCCAAAATTGCCCCTAAACGATCAAAAATGCTTCCGAAGAACATATCGAGGCGCGGCACCGGTCATTCATGACCCCAAAAGCTTTCGCCGCGAACAAGCTATGCCTTAAAACACCTGTCGAGGCGCGGCCTTGACCATCCAAAAGCCAGATGCTTTCGCCGCGAACAAACCACGTCTTGAAAACACTGTATCGCAGGAGAAATATCCGGCGGATACTGATGGATCTTCACAATTTACCAATGCAGATAAAGCCATGTTCCTCAAGTGAATCAGACATGCTCCTCCGGTAAATTAGCCCTATCCCACAGGCGGGTGCTCTACCTTGGTCAAGCCAATACTGTCACACTGAAGCTGCGCAAGCAGCTTCGCATCCGCCATGTTTCACAGGCGGATGTTTTACATTACTTCCCAAAGCGCCCAGTCGCTGTCCATCGGTTCCGGCCTGTCGCAGGTCGTCTGCAGTTCGCAGGGCCTGTTCTCCCGCGCAGAGATCTCAAACGCATTCAGGATCTCCACCACATGGAGCAAAACATCGGAGCGGAGCCTGCTGCCACGGCCATCCGTCAGCGCACATGCCATATCGCTGACGCCCAGTCCCCGCATGTTACAGGAAGGATCCGGGGCCTGGGGGAACAGCGGTGCAACCTCCTGCATACGGTTCTGCTTTCCGTCGAACAGCCGCACCTGTCCGCCGAAACAGTTCGGATCCGGCAGGACCAGTGTACCTTCCGTCCCATAGATCTCCAGCCGCGGGAGAGATGAGTACCAGGTGTCAAAACTCATGGTCACCGTGCCGACCGCACCGTTTGCAAATTCCATTGTACCCGTATAATGCGTGGGCACTTCAGTCTCCGTCATCTTTCCGAGGATGTTCCGTACCGGCCAGCCGGATGTCAGGAAAGCGGAGATCCTCTTCACCGGTCCGAGAAGGCAGACAAGGGTTGTCATATAGTAGGGCCCCATGTCAAACATCGGGCCGCCGCCTTTCTGATAATAGAAACCGGGATTCGGGTGCCACAGTTCATGTCCCGGACAGGTCATGTTCGCTGTAAATCCGAAAGGCTTCCCGATCCTGCCTGCATCCAGCAGTGCGCGTGCCGTCTGTGCACCGGCGCCTAAAAACGTATCCGGTGCGCCGGCAGCCATCAGTCCCTTCGCTGCAGCCAGTCCGATCAGTTCATTTGCTTCCTCTGTCCTGATGGCAAACGGCTTTTCACTGTAGAGATTCTTCCCTGCCTCCAGGATCTGCCTGTTCACGCCGTAATGTGCAGCCGGTACTGTCAGGTCCAGCACAATGCGGATCTCTTCCATTCCCAGCAGTTCCTCTGTGCTGCAGGCGACCGGAATATGGAATTTTTCAGCGGCGGCCTTTGCTTTGTCCGCACTGCGGTTGGCTACCGCCGCAAGTTCGAGATTGCCGCAGTGCCGTGTGATATTCGTCATGTATACGTCACTGATCGCTCCGCAGCCTATGATGCCGACCTTCACTTTTTCCATTGGATCTCCTCCACCGCATACAGCGGAAGATTAATGAGCCAGTCTTCCCTTTTGTAAGCCGCCATGGAAGTACGGACTGAAATTTCCGGTGCAAACCTTTCTTTGAACATCCGAAGACTCTTGGCTTTGAGATTTGTCTCAGCCTTGGCTTCCAGCGGGATGATCCTGCTGCCTGCGTCAAGGACAAAGTCTACCTCGCAGGAGCCTCGTTCATTTGTGTAATAGTAAATGCCCAGGTCTTCAATGGTCTCAAGCTGCTGACAGACATACTGCTCAGTGAGTGCCCCTTTGAACTCGGTAAACAGGTCGTTGCCGTCCAGCAGCGTGTCCTGACGCAGCCCTGTCATGCAGCCAAGCAGCCCGACATCCAGGATAAACAGTTTGAAGGTCCGCAGATCCTCATAGGCCTTCAGCGGTATACCCGCCGTATTTATCCGGCTGATCTTATGTACAAGGCCACAGTCGGTAAGCCACATAATGGCGGTTTCATATTCCTTCGCTCTTCCCCCTTCACGGACCAGTCCGTAGATGAACTTCTTGTTTTCCTTGGCCAACTGGGGGGGAATGCTGTTCCAGATCATGCGGATCTTCGGCAACGTCTCATAAGGAGCATGCTTGGAAAAATCCTGTTCGTAAGCGGAGAGAATACGTTTCTGTATGTCACGCACTTCATCAAAATCTTTATTTTCCGCAAAGCTCTGTACCGCCTCCGGCATACCGCCGACAAAATAGTAGTACTTTAGCTGATCAATATATGTCTGCCTGAAAGGTGCGATCATCTCATAATCCTGTTTATCCAGCAGCTCCGCAAAACGCCCGTTTCCGGTCGCCATCAGGAATTCCCTGTAAGACAGAGGGCCGAGTTTGAGAAAGTCAACTTTGCCGACAGGGAAAGAGGTGCCGCCGTGCAGGGCAATGCCGAGGAGAGAGCCGGCGCAGATGATATGGTATTGCGGCGCGTTTTCATAGAAATATTTGAGGGATGAAAGCGCTTTCGGTACTTCCTGCACTTCATCAAAAATAAGCAGTGTATTGTCCGGATCGATCTTGTGCCCGGCATAAAGTTCGATCCCCATAATGAGACGGTCTGTGTTCAGGTCTGCCGCAAACAGTTCCGCCATCCTGGAATTTGCATCAAAATTGATGTATACGGTATCTGCGTATGCTTCGCTGCCGAATTTCTTCATGATCCAGGTCTTTCCGACCTGGCGGGCGCCTTCGATGATCAGCGGCTTGCGGCGACTGCTCTTTTTCCATTGATAAAGCTTTTCCATGGCATAACGATACATATACATACCTCCGCCGGACGTTTATATGTACAGTATCACGCATAAATACATTTTTTATCAATGAATAAGTGCGGATTTAGTACATTTATTACAGCGAATAAATGTATTCTTACTACACTTATTTTGGCTTATAAGCCCATGACACTTACGCTGATTACATGCAAAACAGAGGCTCCCCCCGTCAGAACAATTTCCAAAAGCATTCCGGGGCCATTGATTTTTCGATACTCTTTCGCAAATGCCTTCAGGTAATCATCGATATTCTCACGGTTGATTTTTGCTTCAGGCAATGTCTCTCACCTCACTCTCAACTATGTTATGCTGCATGAACTCCGGAATGGATCTCTCCCTGGCTTCACTTAATATTTTCTCATCGTTGAGAACCTTATACATGATCTCAACGCTCGCCGGATAAACCGTCTGTCTGATCTTACAGGCCCGGAGGTCATCATACTCTCTGCAAAGCGGCAGATCATTGATCCGGCATAAATAGTCGATCATTGCCAACAGATATAAGCATTGAAGATACATGTGCTGATCATATAGTTTTCTTACCTGATCGGTTTTCAGATATGAAACAATGAACTGTATGTCTCCTTTTCGCTTAAGCTCGTGGCATATTTCGGATTTGTAGTTTTCGAATTTCATTCTGTCGCCCTGCTCATAGTTACCCTTTTGACCGCCTTGGTGATCAGAAACGGCCTCCGTGTTCCGTTCATTTTGTTTCTCCGCCGCTATATCCTTTACAAACGCCTGCGCATAGCCTGCAGAAATCCCCAATAAAGCAGCAATTTCGCGAATTGTGCGGCCCTCCCTGCGCATTTTTCTGGCTTCTTCTTTTATCGAATTGCCGATTTTACGCAGACGCCCGTCTTTACCTCTGTCTGCCGGAGGAAAATAATTCTGTGCCCTGTCGGCAGCAGCTTCACCGCATCTGATTGTTCATCAGAATAGTGCGCCCTCCGGGCGTACTATATAAAAAGCGGTGCAGTCCGACCGGACTGCACCGCTTTCCGTATGCTTATGAAGCCTTTTCGTGTTCAGCCGTCGATCAGCGCCGCCACATAGTCGGCCGCTTCGGCTATCGTCGCTTTCCTCTTGAATTCCATGTAGTTGATCTCCACATCGAATTCATCTTCCAGAATGTTGATCAGCGCCGAATAGTTAACGGATTTCATATCCAGGTCCGCAAACACAGACTCTTCGGTAAGCCCGGATACCTTCATGATGGATCCCGTTTTTTCGATCAGTGTTTCTACGATCTTTGCCCTTTCTTCCATTTCTCACGCCTCCTTGTTCTGTGCGGCTGTTTCCGCCGCGATCTGCCTGATTGTTTCGTCGAAATTCGTGTATTTCTTCATCTTCTCCTGTATCAGTTCCTTATTGGCTACGAGCTTCGGCACACACACCACGATCATGTTATGGATCTCGTTGCAGTGTTCGTACAGTCCGGGGATCGTATTGCGGGCTCTTGCGATCTCGCTGTCCGGCCAGGTGACCATGGCCTTTTCGCCGTCAACGCTGAGCTTTCCGTGGATCCCGCAGACCGGGCACTCCACATCCGTGGTGCCGTTGAAGGAAAGCAGCGGATTGTGGCACACCGGGCATACACCGTTGTCATCGCCCGCCCAGGTCGTCACTTCATCGTAAGGCTTCCCTACCGCCTGCGCAAGCGCCGTGCCGAGGTCGGCGCACTTCTTCATCAGCGCGTCATCCAGCAGCGGACTGCCTGTGCGCCCCTGGTCATACGCATCCACGTGCCCTACGCATTTCATGGCAAAAGAAAAGTCAAACAGATGCAGCATCGGCAGGCCGAACGCCACCCAGTTGTGCGTCTGCGCCCCGCCCACGGAAATATAGGCGCTGTAGCGGTCCTTGAAATAGCGCTCATCCAGCAGCGGTTTCCCTTCCGCCGCCCTCTTCTTGTTCTCCTCAAGAAGGGCTGCGCGGTCGTGGGACGGGCAGATGCGGTCCAGGAAATTCTTGAACTGTCCGACGATGCCGACAGCGTAGACCGGTGCGCCGATGACGATCGCATCGCAGTTGTAATAAGCTTCCTCAAGCGTCTGGTAATCGTCCTTGAACGCACAGCCGATTTCGACATCGCCTTTGTCCCTGCAGCGGCTGCAGTAATCGCAGGCGTGGCAGTGCGTGATATTCATACGCACGGCGTTGTAGAATTCCACATCGGCGCCTGCGCGCTTTGCCGCAAACAGCGCTTCCTTGACCATGATGTCGCTGCGCTGGTTCACTCTTCCGAAAGAAATACCGAGTACTTTCATCTTTACCTCCATGAGGAGGATCTTCAGATCCTCCGAAGTGGGCAGCCGGTGCGTCAGCACCGATGCTGCGGTTTGAAAGTGCTGCATCAGCGGCACTTTCAAACTTACCTCCTGTTTTGATCAGAACCCGAATCCGTTCCAGCCGGGTTTCCCCGTGTAATGTTTTGCCTGCTCTTCGCCCTTCAGCACGCGGATCGCGCCCGCTGCCATGGCTTCCATCTCAAACTCGCCGGGATAAGCCGTGACAGGTGCGATATAGCCGCAGTAGCCGCGGATCTGTTCCACCAGGTCTTCGCTGTGCACCATGCCGCCGCCCAGCAGGATCCCGTCCACGTCGCCCTTCAGTACGGATGCCATCGCGCCGATCCCTTTGGCGATCTGATAGATCATCGTGTTCCAGGCCATTTCGGCTTTTTTGTCGCCGGCTTCGGCGCGGGCCGTCACCTCGCGCGCATCCGATGTGCCGAGGAGAGATACGAAGCCGCCGGACTTGTGGCAGAGTGCCAGAATGTCCTTCGGCGTCTTTTCCCCGTCCTTCATATAGGTCATCAGGTCGCTTGCCGAAACCGCTCCGCACCTGGTCGGGGACATCGGGCCTTCGCCGCCTACGATGTCATAGCCGTCCACCATACGGCCGCGGCGGTGCGCCGATACGGACACCCCGCCTCCGATGTGACAGACGACAAAATTGCATTCTTCATATTTCCGACCCATCGAAGCCGCATGACGGATCGCCGTTTCCTTGAGGTTCAGTGCATGCAGATGGACAGTCCTGTAAACGCCGTCGATCCCGGTCATACGCGCCAGGTCCTGCAGCTCATCGACATCCGGAGGATTCACGACGAATTCCCGGGCGCCGTACTGTTTTGCCAGAGCATCCGCGATCTGCGGGCCGAGCGTCGCCGGATGGATGACGCCGTTCGCACAGGTCCTTGCGTGCTCCAGCACCAGACCGTCGATCTCGTATACGCCGCCTTCCATCGACAACAGGCCGCCGCCGCGTCCCACAAAGGCATCCACGCCCTCGAGGCTGATGCCGTTTTCCTTAAGCAGTTCCAGGATCATGTCCCGGCGGTACGGAAGCTGCTCCGCGACCGTTCCGAATTCGGCCAGTTTTTCCGCTTCATGACTTACATTCCTGGAAAAGAGGCACTCTTCTCCGTCAAACAGTGCGATCTTCGTGGAAGTGGACCCCGGATTGACCGCAAATACCCTGTATCCCATTTTTACCTCCGTTGGACAGCCGGCGCCGTGCTCCGACACCGATGCTGCGGCTTTTTGATCACTCCGCATCCCCTGCACGGATGATCAGCATTGCTACGTTTCCGAGCATCTCGTCGACCGGCGCGGAGCGGGAAAAATCGCAGACCGGCTGCGCAAAGCCCTGCAGCACCGGGCCGTATGCATTCGCATGGCCGAAGATCTGGATCAGCTTCACACCGATGTTGCCGGCATGCAGGTTGGGGAAGATCAGGATGTTGGCCTTGCCAGCCACAGGACTGTCCCTGTGGACCTTGTGCGCGGCCACTTCCGGCAGCAGCGCTGCATCCAGCTGGAATTCCCCGTCACAGAGAATGTCGGGGCGGCGCTCATGCACCAGCCTTATGCCTTCCCGGATGACGTCGATGCTCTCATGCTCGGCGCTGCCGTCGGTGGAAAAAGCGAGCATGGCCACGCGCGGCGTCCAGCCGAGGAGGCGCGTCACCGTATCTGCGGAAGCGATGGCAATGCCCGCCAGATCCTTTGCATCCGGCTGTGCCGTGATCGCGCAGTCCGCGATGCCGAACATGCCCTTCTCGCCGTAGGCAAAACCCGGCACATCCGCGATCCCGATGCTGGAAGGAGATTCCACCCCTTCCTGCATGCCGACGATACTGCCGGCTTCGTGCACGACATCGCCCGTCGAATGGTCCTTGCCCGCCGCCACACAGTCTGTTTCATGCGCCTTCAGTAAAAACATGGCGCAGCGTATCGCGTCTTTGGATTTGCGGACAACTGCCTTCGCTGAAAAGGGAACGTGCGTAGCGCTGTATTCTTCGAGCCTACCTTCGGCCGCAGCCTTTTCCTCTTCCGCCTTCTGTACGGCCTCTACCTTTTCGGCAAGTCCCTGCAGGGCCTGTTCGTCCGTGTTGTCGAACCAGGAAAAGCCTTCGCAGCTTATCCCGTTTTCCGCTGCCAGCGCCTCGATCTGCGGCCTGCTGCCGATCAGCATGGGATAGCCGATCTTCTGCGCCGCTACCTGTTCGGCGGTCTTCAGTACATTCACATTGTCACTTTCGGGGAAGGCCACGCGCTTCGGATCCCTTTTGGCCTTTTCCGTCATCTGCGCAATAAATTCGTTCATTCTTTCCTCCATGAGGAGAACCTTCAGGTTCTCCGAAATGAACATCGGCAACACTTCGTGCCGCTGTTGCAGCCGGTGCGTCAGCACCGATGCTGAGGTTGTGTCAGCGGATGATCGTATCGCCGTCCTGGAATCTCGGCGGGATCACCGGGATCTGCAGGTAAGAGTCGTGCTCACCGCCCGTATACACGATGTGGTTCCCCCGGTTGTCCGTATCCCAGGAAAGTGCTTCGAACCAGTCGCCGCGGATATAGCGGCCTGCGATCTGGACGCGGATCTTCTGTCCCTTGTGCCAGAAGCGGCTGGTCGGCATGATCTCGATATCGACCGGCACGATCTGCCCGGGCTCCAGTTTTTCCGTATCCGTAAAGGCCTGTACGGGATTGAAGTCGGTGGAAAGCTCCTCGTCGAGCTTCCTGCGGGAGACTCTCATTTTGCCCCAGATGCCGGGATGATCTTCCCCGAAAAGGGTGATCGGAAGTTCCTTCCCGTCCGTGCTCATCTTCTTGACGTTGATGAACAGGTCCATGTCGTTGTAGGACTCTGCCGCCACCCAGAGGTGGAGCTTGAGGTAGCCGGTGAGTTCCGTATCTTCGAGGAACGTATAGTCAAAATCAGCTTCTCCGGTCTGTCCGTCATATTTGAAGGAAGCCTGCTGCTCCGGAAGTTCCTTCTGCATGGACATATGCGCGGCATCGAGATAAAGTTTCTCGTACTGCGTGCGCGCCAGCGGGAATTCGTTCTCCGGACGGTTCTCCTGATAGTTGAAGTCCCCCGTGTCCTGCACTTCGATGCGATACCGGGGTGTCATCTCCCAGCCGTTCCGGATGAGCTTCAGGTAGCGGTCAAAGAAGCGTTTCTCATCTTCGAGGTTCTCGGGGCTGTAGTGATCGGGCCACTCGAAATTCCTGTGTGCACGCATCCACTTCTTCGTGGAGCGGCATTTGCGGAACGCGTTGAAGGATCCGCGCAGGTGGAAATGGTTCCAGCAGGCAGTCTCGTAAACGGGGATGCGGACCTTTTTGAAATCCGGTATCTTATCCTGCCAGTATGTACAGTTGATGTTCTGGTACAGCTGCTCCGCAGTGTCGGGCGTGCTGTCGATGAGGTTGGGCCCGCAGGCGTCCGCCATAACCGTGCGGACAAAGGTGTGCGCCGGGATGCCGCCTTCATAGATGGACTCCCTGTAGATATCCGTCGTGGACTCCCAGGGTGCGATCGCGCAGAGATGCGGCGGGCACTGGGCTGCCACTCTCCACTGCGTCATGGCGACGCAGCTGTTTCCGCTCATTCCCACACGTCCGTTGCACCAGTCCTGCTCAGCCGCCCACTCGATGAAATCGTAACCGTCCTTGCCGTCCTGCGTGCCGAACTGCACGTAGTCGCCGCCGGAGTGGCCGATGCCGCGGGGATCCACATTGGCCACCGCATAGCCGTTGCGACACCAGTATCCGGGATCCGGGCTCTCGAACTTGGACATGTTGGAAACCGTGCCGGGCTTAACGCCCATGATCTGCCAGTCGCTCTGTCCGTCGAAGGGACGCTTGCCGTAAAAGCTCCAGGAGATCAGGAGCGGAAGATGCTTCATGGGCTTCCCGCTGTCATCGGAGGGAAGGTAGATATCTGCATAGATCTCGACGCCGTCGCGCATCTTTACGGGAACGTCCTGCATGCACAGGATCCCGTCTTCCGCTTCGTAGGTATGTGTATCGAGGGGCGACATGAATTTTGCGTGCAGCCTCTCCTCCGGAGACATTGCCTCCAGCTCTTCTTTGGTGGAAGGTCTCATCATGGGATTCATGACGATCTCGACTTCTTCCTCCCCTATCCTGATCTTCTTCCTGATCTGTTCGTACTCTGCCATCTGCCGCCTCCTGTTTTTCCTGTCCCGTATTGTTCTGTATTTTCTGTTGCATCCGGCTGATATTCCGCCTTCTTGCAAAATTGAAAGCATCCGCTAAACTGGATCTGTAACCGCAACCGTTATTCCGCCATGCCGTTTCGGCAAAAGGAGTCTGGCTATGATCCATGGTACAGGCTGTGACATCCTCCGGATCAGCCGGATCGCCGGGCTGCTGTCCGATCCCGGCAGTTCCTTCGCCCTCCATACCTTTTCAGATGCAGAGAGAAAGCTGCTCGATGCCCGGCCGGATCCCGTTTCCTCCTATGCCACGCATTTCGCCGGCAAGGAAGCGGTTTTCAAAGCCTTCGGCGTGCCCGGCGATGCCCTGCGCACCGGTGAGATCGAGATCCTGGAAGAGGTCAGCGGCCGGCCCGCCGTACACCTGCACGGAAAGGCGCTGTCCCTTTCCCGGGAACTGCACATTACCGCGATCCATCTCTCGCTCTCCTACGACACCGACTATGCCGTGGCTTTTGCCGTGGCAGAGTGCGAATGACCACTTGGGTCAATCAGCGGCATGTCCCGCGTTTTCCCTGTTTTTCCAGACCGTAAGAGCAACTGCGGAAAGGGCCATACCGACAGCGGCCACCGTATAAACATGCGTGGTGGAAGCACTGCCGAGCAGAGCCGAAGCCGCCGCGTTGGTGCAGGTCGGCGACAGGAGCTGTCCGAGACAGGTGGCACTGGTAAAAACAGCGGAAGCCATCGAGGCTGACGCCGGATTGACTGCACTGGTCTCATCGACATAAGCCGTAGGCAGGAAGATCCCCTGCGAAAATCCGCAGAGCACGGCGCCCGCCATCAGCATGGGAAGATTCCCGGAAAAAAGGATCAGGATGACACCGCCCGCACAGAAGCACAGCATCGCTGCCGGCAGCGTCATTTTTTTTGTAAGTTTCGTCACATTGCCAAGCACCAGACCGACCGCGATCTGTGCCGCGGAGAAAACGCCGGTGATCCAGCCGGAAGCGGCAGAGCTGCCTGCAAGTTTTCCCGACAGGTGCATGGCGATATTTGTCGTAAAGGTCATCAGGAAGAAAAATTCCAGGAAGCCGAACAGCGCAACGATGAAGACCGTGCGGTTCAGCCGGATCGGCTCGCTCTCCGTCACCACTACCTTCCCGGTCTCCGGGAGGCACAGCAGGATCACGGCAAAGCTGATGAAGCCGATGATATTGATGAAATAGGAAGTGTGAAAATCGACGGCTCCCAGCATGCCGCTGACGGATGTGACCACCGCGATGCCCGCGCCCACGCTCGCCGCCTGGATACCCATGACGCGCGTGCGCTTCTCTCCAGTGAAAAACTCGGCCACGACCGCTGAATTCAAAGCAGTGGCCAGTCCGAGAGGAATGCCGTACAGCACCCGCGAAACAAACAGCAGGGTGAAACTGTCGGAAAGGAACGGCAGGAAGCCGGTAATGCCGGCCAGGAGTCCCGCCGTGATAAGGAGCTGCTTCTTGCTGACCTTCGTGACCAGGCGCCCGGAAAGCAGCGCCACGGCGATCGCCAGGATCCCCGGCACCGTGAGCAGCATCTGGACCGTACCGACGCCGACCTGCGGATAGTGCGCGCTGATGGCACCCAGTACCGGCGAAGCCGCGTACTGAAGGCCCTGGATAAAGGAGATACCCACGACCGAGAGAATGACCCCGAACTCCTTCTTTTTCTGTCCGTCCTGTGAAAGGACCTTTCCCTGCTGCATCATGCTCCTCTTTCTTCCGCGGCAGCCGGTATGCGGCTCCGCATGAAACTACGCTTATACCTTATCAAAATCAGGGCGGATCTTATTTCACGCAAAACACCAAACGCACTGGTCATTTTGATGATTTTCAGGAGCGCCTGCTGCCGTGGTCAAAAAAACCGCCTTATTTTTGACCTTGCCCGCGGAACGCTGCACAGCGGCCGGGCTGCTGCAGACGCCGCGGGCGCCGGCCCTCGCTCTTTCAGATCCGGAGCGCCGCATAATAGCCGTCGCTGATGGCCCCGCCTATCTGTCCCACGTTTTTGCAGTCTCCGATGATCACCGATTCCCCGGCTTCCGCGCAGAGCGCGTCCACCTCGGCATACGGCGCGCGGAATCCCAGCGCGCAGACGACCATGTCCGCACTGACAAGGCTTTCCTTTCCGTCCGCTTCCACTCGCACGCCCTCCGGCACGATCTCCAGCACCTTCGTGCTGACCAGTACCTGTGCGGATCTGTCCAGTTCGGCAAGCAGGCCGCCGCGATAGAAGGGGTTGACCTCCGCAGCGGCTTCCGGCTTCATTTCGATCACCGTCACTTCATGTCCCTCGTGACAGAAAGAGACCGCCGCTTCGCTGCCGACCAGGCCGCCGCCCATAATGGCCACCCTGTGTCCGAGTTTTTCCGGATGCAGCTCCGCATCCACGGCCATGACGACGTTCGGCAGATCGATGCCCTTGATGGGCGGCTTCAGTTCGTGTGAACCGATCGCCACGATCAGCACATCCGCATCCGCAGCCTTTACAAATTCCGGCGTCACTTCCGTATCCGTGACCACCTTCACGCCGGCCTTCCGCACTCTCTCTTCCATCACTTCACGCAGCTGTGTGATATCCTGCTTGAAGTAAGCCGCTCCCGCAGGATGGAGATTGCCCCCGAGCCGGCTGCTCTTCTCGACGATCGTGACCTCGTGCCCCCTCTGTGCCGCGGTCACCGCGGCTTCCATCCCGCCCGGGCCGCCGCCCGCCACCAGCACTTTCTTTCTGACTGCCGCAGGCCTGACTCCTCCTGCGGCTGCGCGTTCCTGTCCCATGACAGGATTGACCGTGCAGCGTATCGTTTCGGTCTTTATCGTTTCGCCGAAACACTCATAGCAGCGGATGCACGGCGTGATCTCCTCCGCACGGCCGGCAAAGGTCTTGGAAGGCAGCTGCGGGTCGGCCAGCAGGGCGCGCCCGAGTTCCACGCAGTCCGCCTGCCCCGAAGCCAGGATCTCCTCCATCTGCGCGGGATCGTTCAGCGAACCGACGCAGGAAACGGGCTTCTTCACATGTTTTTTCACTTCGGCAGCCAGATATACGTTTACGCCGTGCGGGTAAAAAGAGGACGGGTGTGTACGGCAGAACATGGCAGGATCTTCGTGGTTGCCGCAGGACACATTGATCAGGTCGACCTTGTCTTCGACCATCTGTGCAACTTCGATGCACTGTTCCATGGTCATGCCGTTGTCCGCGAGGTCGTCTCCCGAAAGACGGATCTCGATCGGAAAACGAGGGCCGACCGCCCTGCGGACCTCATCGAGCGTGCGCAGCAGGAATCTGGCCCTGTTTTCGGCGTTTCCGCCGAATTCGTCATTTCTGCGGTTCATGACGGGAGACAGAAACTGTGAAAACAGCCAGCCGTGCGCCGCATGGACCTCGAGCATGTCAAAGCCGCAGTCCTGCACCAGTTTCGCGGCCTTTCCGTAGGAAGCGATGATCTCTTCGATCATTTCGACCGGCATGGCATGGACGATCCCCTGCGGCGTCACTTCATCGCAGGGGCCGTAGGCCGGATGGTCTTTGCCCCGCGTCCCGGCGACACTGACGAGACCGCCGTACTTTCCGCCGTGCGAAAGCTGGATATTGGCGATCGCACCGCCGTTGTGGATGGCCCGCGACGCCTCCGCAAGCCCCTGCTTCACACCGTCCGAATCCAGCTGCAGCTGGATATTGTGCGATTTGCCCGTGGCCGAATGGACGATGGATTCGCCGTACGTAACGACGGAAGCGCCGCCTTCCGCCTTTTCTCCGAGGTAGGCGATCATCCCGGGCGTAAAATGCCCCTGTGTGTCGACCATGGCAGGGCTCGTAGGCGCCGACAGGATACGGTTCTTCAGACGTACGCTGCCGATGCGCAGCGGGGCAAACAGATGGGGATATTTTTGAATGCCACAGCAGATCTTGTCTTCCATGATCACTTTCCACCTTTCCAGAGATACTTGCACGGCTGTCCGTTCAGGTAGCTGCGGATCTCCTCCGCCATCATCCTGCCGGACCAGCCGTCGACATCCGTCGTGAGACCGGCCATATGCGGCGTGCAGACCACGTTCCGCATCTTCAGAAGAGGGTGATTGGCCGGGACCGGCTCTTCCCAGTACACATCGACGGCAGCTCCCGCGATGTCTCCGTTTTCCAGCGCCTCCACGAAATCCTTCTGGTCGATCACGGCCGCGCGCGCCGTATTTACAATGAAAGCCGTCTTCTTCATCTTTGAGAACCAGTCTCTGTTCACGGAATTCTTTGTGGAAGGCAAAACAGGCAGATGGATACTGACTATGTCCGCTTCCGCGAGCATGGTATCGAGATCCACCGGTCGGCAGCCGTCCGCTTCGACTTTCGCAGGATCGAGGTAGGGATCGTAGGCCAGGATTTCCATCCCGAAGGCTTTGGCACGCACTGCGACTTCCCTGCCGATCGCACCGTATCCGGCGATGCCCAGTTTCTTGCCGTACAGTTCAAAACCGATGCCGTAGTCGGTAAAGGGATGATGTTCATCCAGCGATCCGAACGTGACGTTCTTCACATCCGGCACATCGTAGATGTTCTCCTTAGCAGGTCCCGTATGTTCCCCGTTCTTCAGACCGGCCGCGGAGATCGTGATCTTCCGCGCCAGCGCGATCATAAGGCCCATCGCGTATTCGGCGACGGCCACGCGGTTGCGTCCCGGCGTGTAGGAGAGCGTGAGGCCTGCTTCACGGATGGCATCGTAATCCACCGTGGCCGGAGTGCCTTTGGCGACGCCGATGAATTTCATGCCCTTTTCTGCCCAGAACCGTATTGTCTCCGCGCCTGCATATTCATCGCCGAGCACGATCAGCTCATTCCCGGCACATTCTTCCTTCGTCATTTCCTCCGTCACATTGCCTCTGCCGTGTTTCAGTTCCCCGCAGACCGTGATATCGCAGCTCTTCCTGAATTCGGACAGCGCCTCCTCGGACAGCGGTGTGCATAAAGCCATTTTTTTCATCCTGTGCCTCCTTCGGCAGGCCGGCGTTGCGCCGGCTCCTTCCTCCTGTTTTGCCTGTATTCGTCAGACCGCCTGGTCCTTCGCGATGAGTGCTTTCATCTTCTTCACGCCCTCTTCCGGCATCGGCTCATACACGCCGAGCAGTTTTGCATAGAAGGTCGTGACCGCCATTTCTTCCACATACTCCGTTGCTGCCATGGCCGCCTTCATACTCCGGCCGCAGCAGAACATCCCGTGGTTCTTGATGAGCACCGCCCTGCCTGCTGCGCCCAGCTTCTCCACAACGCGCTCAGCGACTTCGTCGCTGCCCGGCATGGTGAAAGGTACGATGCCTACCGGTGTGAATTCACACTGCGGAGGTGTGATCGGCTGCAGTTCATTTTCTCCGCCCATGGCCATGATCGTCGCGAACATGGCGTGCGTGTGCACCGTAGCATTTACATCGCTTCTCGCCAGCATAACTGCCCTGTGCATCGGCAGTTCCGAAGAGGGTTTGAACCGCCCGTCGATCCATTTTCCTGTCTCAAGCTCCACGACGGCGATGTCTTCGGCTGTCATGCCCTTATAAGGAATCCCGCTCGGTGTGATGGCAATGATCGGATCTTTGGGATCCCGCATTGCGATATTTCCGGAAGTGCCCTTGATCAGGCCCTTTTCGGAAGCCTCCAGAATCGCGTCCAGTACCTGCTGTCTGATCTCTTCGTATTTCATAAGTGTCCTCCTGCCTGTGTGGTGTGCTCAATGTCTGTCAATACTGCCTGACAATGACTGTGCTCAATGACCGTGATCCCGGTCCGCTGCCGTTTTCCCTCTGCCTGTCAGGATCCCGGCCGCTGTTCCCATTCTATGAGACGGAACGTCCGGCCTCAAACCATGTTTTGCACCATATATGCGGCAATTATGGATTTGAAACAGGTGAAGAGCCTTCCCTATACTGAGACTGTCAGCGGCGGCCGGCCCATGCGGAGCCGGGGCGCGGCGGCAGCAGGCAAGCAGGCAGTAAGCAGGCAGGCAAGTAGGCAGTAAATGCAACGGAACATTCCCCGAAACATTTCCCTTTATGGACTTTAGGAGGTACCTGTATGAGCACAAAGATGAAAGCGGCATTGATGTACGGACCCGGCGACGTCCGCGTGGAGACCGTCGACAGACCCGTCTGTGAACCGGACGGCCTTATCCTGAAAATCATGGCGGTAGGCCTGTGCGGGTCCGACATACGGAACCTGACCACAGACTCCAGGAAAGGCGCCTATCCTTTTATTTACGGGCACGAGATCACGGGCATCGTCGACGAGACCGGCAGCGAAGAGACCCGCTATAAGGTCGGTGACCGGCTTTTCCTCTTTCCCGGCACCTACTGCATGGAGTGCGAGGAGTGCATCAGCGGGCATTCCGAAAACTGCTCCAATACGGAAGTGACAAAACTTGCCGGCACAGGCGGTTTTGCCCAGTACATCGCCGTAAAGGGAGAAAAGATCCGCCGCGGAGGGATCTACCGCATCCCGGAAAATGTTTCCTTTGAAGCGGCCAGCCTCGCGGAGCCTCTGACTTCTGTCTACGCCTGCCTGGAAAACATCCGGGTGGGGTACCCGGATACCGTCGTGATCATCGGTGCGGGCCCGATCGGCGATTTCATGGCACAGCTCTCGAAGATCCGCGGCGCGCACCGCGTCATCATGATCGACATCAACCGCCGACGCCTCGAAATGGCGCGTCAGTTCGGAGTCGACGAGATCATCGACAGTTCCGAAACAGATCCCATCGAGGCCGTGCTGCAGCTCACCGGCCGGAAAGGCGCGGACAAGGTCATCTCCGCAACGCCCGTAAATGCCACGCAGACGCAGAGCATCCATATGGTGCGCAAGGGCGGCCTGGTCGTTTTCTTCGGCGGCGTTCCGAAGGGATCCATGACGGAGCTCGACTGCAATCTCATCCATTACAACAACATCTGGATCAAAGGCCACTTCGGCGCTTCCTACGACCAGTCCATGCGCGCTTTCAGACTGGCCGTCTCACCGGAATTCCCTTCCGGCAAATTCATCACGCACGTACTCCCGCTCGATGAGATCAACAAGGGCATACAGCTGACCAGAAGCGGGGAAGCCATCAAAGTCGTACTGCATCCCTGGGACTGACAGACGGCATTACCGGAGGTTTTGACATGGCACTTGCAGAAAGCTACGTTCTCGGCATGGACTGCGGGACGACAAATATCAAGGCAGTGATCCTCGGCAGCGACGGAAGCGTTGCCGCGGAGGCTGCGCGCCCGAACCGTTTCTATTCCCCGGGCCCCGGCATGCAGGAGCAGGACGCGGAAGAATGGTGGCAGAGCGCAAAGGAAATATTCCGCTCGCTCACGGCCGCCGCCGGAAGCCGGGCCACGGCGCGCATCAGGGGAATATGCATCAGTTCGCATACCGTATCCCTGCTGCCGCTGGACCGGGAAGGCCGGCCCCTGCGCAGAGCCATCACCTATCAGGACAGCCGCTCCGGCGCCGAGCTCCGTTCCATTGTCGAAAGCATCGGCCGCGAACGCTATATCTCCATCGCGGCAGGGCAGCCTTCGGTCGCCTTTCTCCCGGGAAAGCTCCTCTGGTACAAAACACACGAACCGGAGCTGTTTGACAAAACAGCCTGCTTCCTGCAGGCCAGTTCCTTTATTGTTTACAGGCTGACCGGCGAGGCCGTCTCCGACATCGACCAGGCGCTGCGCACACAGTGCATGGACTCCGGGACGCTCGAATGGTCTGCGGAGATCGGGAAGGCCATCGGCACGGACCTCGACCGCGTCCTGCCCGCGCCGCGCCTCATCAACGAGATCGTCGGCAGCGTGACCCCGGCCGCCTCCGAAGAGACCGGCCTCCCCGCCGGGATACCGGTGCTGGCCGGCTGCAGCGACGCCATGGCGTCCATGTATGCGACCGGCATGAGCCGCATCGGCGAAGCCGGAGAATCCTCCGGGACCACCTCTCTCGTTTTCGTAGGCAGCCGCGTGAAAAGTGCACCGGACCTGCCCGTCGTCACGAGGCCCTGCGCGATCGAGGGCATGCCGTGGATCTTCGATGCGCCGATCCAGGCCAGCGGCGCCTCTCTTTCCTGGTACATCAGCAAACTGGCCCTAAGGGAACAGGAGGAAGCCGCCGCCCGCGGTGTCAATATCTACGACTATCTGAACGGGCAGGCGCTGCAGGCAGCCCCCGGCTCCGGAGGCCTGTTTTTCTTCCCCTATCTGCTGGGCGAGCGCGCGCCGATCTGGAACGACTATGCGCGCGGCATGCTGATCGGCCTGCGTATGGAAAGCACGCGGGCGGAACTGACACGTTCCGTTTTCGAAGGCACGGCCTATGCCCTGCGCCATGTCATGGAGACGGTAAGGGAAGCAGGCGCGCAGGCCGATCTCCTGCGCATCTGCGGAGGCGGCGCGAAAAGCCGCACCTGGTGCAGGATCAAGGCATCCATGCTGCACATGCCCGTCTATCTGCTGGACGGAAATTCCGGCGATGTGCCGGTCGGGGACGCCCTCATCGCCGGCGATGCCGTCGGTGTTTTCCAAAGTCTCACCGAAGCGGTGCGCGAAGTGATCAAAGTAAGGGAGATCATAGAGCCCGATCCTTCATGGGAGCGGGCATACGACGAGCTGTATCCGTATTATGTGCGGATGTACCGCGACCTGGACGCAGACCTGCTGCAGCTGCACGGAACGCTGGCCGGCCTTCAGTCTCCGTCAAAATAAGGCAGCAGGCTGTCGGTGAATTCCTGACCGGTCTTCATGTGGCGGGTATCCTCCGGTGAGAACCGGCTCCCGCCGAGCAGGCGGAACAGCCTGAACAGAATGCCGCAGTCCTGCGGCCGCAGAGTCAGCAGCAGCACCGTGCGGATCCGGGATCCGTTTTTCCGCAGGCGATGCTCCATGATCGCCACGGAAAGGTGTGTCTGCCTGGCCGGGCTGAAACCGTGCACGAGTACGATGGGGCCGCCGGAAGCGAACGGCATCAGGGCTTCCCGGCTGCGCACCTCCCGCCGGTACTCTGCGGTCACATTGCCGTTCAGGATCTGCTCCTGTATCAGTTTTTCCAGTACCTCGTCATAGCTTTCCGACTCCACGTGCTCATACCAGGTGGCTTCACCGAACAGTCTCCGCAGCGCTCCCGCCGGCGCAGGCAGCAGTGTCTGCAGATGATACTGCATGATGTACTCTCCGATCCTGGCCCCGTCTTCTTCCGTGAACAGCGGCGAGATCGTCAGGGATTTTTTCCCGTACTCCCCGCCGATCGCCTTGTTGGCCGTCGTCAGTATCAGGTCCGTATCCGAAAAATCATAGCTGTCCTTGCGGTACATCGGCAGCAGCGCCAGCATCCGGATGTGTCCTCCGTAATCGTGCAGGACGCGCTCCTTCAGAAACCATGCCGCAGTCAGGTTGTACTGACACAGGATGACCGTGCGCAGGGGCGGCATCTCCCGGAAATACAGGCGGATCGCACCGCTCAGGCAGAACGCCAGATAGACCAGTTCCTCTGCTTTCAGATACCTTCCGAACGCGGATACCGCAAACTCCTGGAACATAAACGCCATTTCCAGTTCTATGCGCAGGTGTGTCTGCAGCTGCGAGTCCGAGACCTCGACCCTGTTGAAATTGCTCTCCGGCAGCGAAAGGCTGCGGATGAACTGCAGCAGGGTGATCCGGAAATCCTCGTAGGGCAGAAGGTCGATGCGGAAGACTTCCCTGATCCTGTGCAGATAGGCCTCCTCCAGCTGCAGCGTGCCGGCGTCGAAAAACTCCGGCAGCGTATCGAAGTGCAGCCTGTTGCTGTCCAGCATGCGGCTGCAGGCGATATGCCGGCAGATCTCGTCCCGCTCCGCGGCGGAAAAAGCGCAGCCGAGGACCGGTTCCAGCCTGTCCAGGATCGCATTTCCCGCCTGTACAGACGCAGGATCCGGGCACGGTGCTTCCGCGGGAGGCAGCACATGGCCCGCGCGGATGCGCTCCGCCGCGATCGCGATCATCAGGTTCAGAACGACCATGTTGACGTCTTCGACCTGCAGGTGCGCCTCGTTCAGACAGGCTCCCGTGACAGGCAGGATCGCGGCGACCGCGCTGTCCCTGAGAAAACGGTCGTCAAAATATCTGTTTCCCCGCCCGTTGTAGTTCCAGTTCCCGCTGTACAGCCGGCAGAGCAGCGCGCGCCTTCCGCGTTCATCCTGTGCAAAACAGATGGTGTTCCGCACGCGCAGCAGCGCAAGGCTTCCCGGTTCTTCGAGATACGTTCTGCGCAGCGCCGTAAGGTCGTTTTCCAGCGTTGTCTGGCTGATGTACATGCTGTCGCTTAGGTCGTACAGATCGAGCGGTTCATCCTGCATGCAGAGCAGCACGACAATATGCCGCAGTCTCTCCTCCCTCGTCAGCCAGGAATTTCCACCCCTGCTCTGACTGTTCAGAAAACTGCGGCACTTCTCGTCCAGTCTGTAGCCGTATCTCGGACGTGCTTCCACCTGCACGCCTTCTTCGCGCAGCCTGTCATTGATGAATGTCAGGTCGCTGCGCACAGTGCGCACGGACACATTCAGATAGTCCGCCAGCGCACTGCCCGTCATATATCCTGTCTGATTCTGCAGCCTCTCGAGGAGGCGCCGCTGGCGCAGCGGCAGATCCGTCAGCTTCATTCCCGGCCCTCCGTAAGGAGAACTCCCGGTCCCGGAAGATCAGATCTCGAACTTGCGGAACTTATCCATTTCCCTGTCCAGGTATTCCTTGTTGGCCATGATCTTGGGCATGCAGATCCCGCCGAAGCTCTGGATCTCGGTCGTGTGTTCGCGCAGCCCTTTGAACGTGCCCCTTGCCCTTTCCTGCTGTTCCTTTGAAAATGTCACATGGACTTTGTCGCCTTCCACGGAAAGTTTCCCTTCGATCCCGCAGACGGGGCATTCGACGGTCGTCGTGCCGTTGACTGTCAGGAGATTGTTGTGGCAGACAGGGCACACTCCCTCTTCGCCGAACCACTTGATGTTCTCGTCCTTTTTGCCGTAGGCTTCGGCCGTCTGTCTGCCCATCTCTTTGATATTGGCCATGAGTTCCGCGTCCAGGATCGGGTTGGCCGTCGTGCCCATCTTGTTGGCGCGGTAATTGCCGATCACCTTCATCATCGGAGGGAAGCCGAACAGATGCAGGGTCGCATTGCCCATGGACACCCAGTTGTTCGTAACTGCTCCGCCTACGGAAATGTAGGAGATATATCTCTTCTTCAAGCGCTCCATCGGGAACGCGTCCGGATCGCCGGGCATCTCACCGCTTCTGCGTTTGTCGAGGACCCAGGTGATGGCGGAATAATCATGGCGGCAGGAGAACCTGTCCACAAAATCCTTGAACTGTCCGCAGGGCTGCAGCACGTAGACCGGTGCCCCGAGAATGATGCAGTCCGCCCAGCGCACTTCTTCCTCGAGCTTCTGGAAATCATCCTTGAATACGCAGTCGTTGTCGCCGCCCTTTTCCAGTGTCCTGGAGCAGGCGCCGCACCCGCGGCATCTCCCGATGTTCATGTTGACTGTATTGACAAAACGGATCTCCGCGTCCGGAGCCGCTTCCCTTGCTCCGTACAGCGCCTGTTTTACCAGGATATCCGTATTGCCCATCCTCTTTCCGAATGAAATTCCCAGTATATTCATCGTGCCGTTCTCCTTTTGTGGTGTGTTTTCAGCATCCGTGGATCATGTTTTGACGATGCCCGTCTTCAACGGGCGTGGAACCTGCCCACCCTTGTGAGGCGGTCCGGCAGCTTGGGCAGCCTGCCGGCTGTTTTCTGTATCGCCTGTTCTCCGCAGGCTTCGATGCACTTGCCGCACCGCGTACAGCCGAGATCATCGATCATGTAGATGTACTGCGGCCTGCCTTCTATGCTGTCAGCGGGGCAGACGTCCTCGCAGTCGCCGCAGCCTGTGCAGAGCTTCGGATCGATGTAGTAATGTTCCTTGGACATGCAGACTCCGGCCGGGCAGTTCTTTTTCCGGATATGCTCGCCGTACTCCGCGGCGAACGTTTCCATTCCGCTCAGCGCTTTCTTCGCAGTCTCCTGTCCCAGGCTGCACAGATCGGAAACGCACATGGCTTCGCCGATCTCGCGGGAAAGGTCGAGATACTCCGGCTTTCCTCTGCCCTGCGTGATCTCCTTCTGCATGTAGCCGAGCTGTATCAGGCCTTCTCTGCAGAACACGCACTTTCCGCAGCTCTGCGCGCGATCGGCCAGCAGCCGTTTCTCGCAGTCCGCGACGACGCAGTCGCTGCCGGTCAGTACCGTGACAAGACCGTTCATGACACTGTCTGCCGTCACCTTCGCCGCTTCTTCAGGCGTCATGTAACGGTAATTCATGTAGACGGCCTTCGCTTTCGCAAGGTCCGCCAGTTCTCCTACCGCCGCCTTGCGCGCGACCTTTTGCGGTTCCTGCCCGTTCACGGACAGGAGGACCGTATCGGAGATCCCTCCGTCAAAACAATCCGCAATATCCGCCGCCGTTACGATATGGATATGGACTGCGTACCTCTCGGCACGCATGTCGACGATGCCTGTTTTCAGCGCCACGCCGGCTTCTTCCGCAAGCGGCTGCAGCCGTGAAGCCAGTTCTGCCGCCTTCCCCGCGGCTGCCGGTGACGTGCCGGCTGCCTGTGCAGTTACGGCCGCCGGTGCAAAGGCTGCCGGCAGGTAAAGAGTCATACAGTCAGTCCCCAGCGCAAACGCAAGGATCCTGAGTCCCAGCAGTACTTTCGCCGGATCTTCCGCAAGCAGCGAAAGCTGCACGTAGTCCGTGTCCGCATTGTTCAGAGCAGCCGTAACACCGCTGATCTCCGTACCGTCTTCCCCGCACAGCTGCCGCGCTTTGGCGATGTGTCCGCCGATCCGGTCTGCGTATATCCCGTACTCGCGGACCTCCGACGCCTCCAGGGCTTCCAGGACCTGTGCCGGTGTTTTCCCTGCTGTCACCTGCTCAAATGTAGTGCTCATTGCTGCGCCTCCTTTTCAAAAGTGTTCCAGGTGCGCGGCGCCGAGATCTGAAGCCGCAGGTCACACTGCAGGCAGCGCTCCGATTCCCCGCAGACTGCCTCTTTGCAGAATCCGTGGTCGAAAAGATCCATATTGTCCTGTCTTTCCGCCGCGGGATCGATCTCCGTCTTTGCGCGGCTGAGCGAGGCAAAACCGTGGATCTGTCCGATGCAGGGATCTGCCTTTTGCTCCGGCGCCAGATGCTCGCTGATATCGCCGTCCCCTCCCAGGTACAGGTCGATCTGGCTTGCAGCCTCACGTCCGGATTCCACGGCCATGACTACGGATTTTGTGCCGTAGATCACATCGCCTGCCGCGAAAACACCCGGCACGGAAGATGTTTTGTCACGGTCAATGTCTTTGACTGCCACGGAATTGGCGCGTCCGAGCGTCAGTCCGCAGGCCTCCGTGAGATCGGCACGCTGCCCCGTCGCAAAAATGACGGTATCGCAGTCGATATGGCTCTCCGAGCCCTCTTCCTTGACGATCACGGGACGGTGATTTTCATCGAAGGAAAATGATTTGACGTTCATGAAGTCCACGCCGGTCACATGCTCTTCGCCGGTGATCCGCTCAAAGGTACGGGCGGGGTGTACATAAATGCCTTCTTCCTTCGCCTGTTCGATCTCTTCGTCGTCGGAGGTCATCTTGTCGCGCGCTTCGAGGCACGCCACATGGATCTCCTCCGCGCCCAGACGCTTTGCGGTCCTTGCGCAGTCGAAAGCGACATTGCCGCCCCCGAGCACCACAACAGATCTGCCGAGGCCGGTCTCTTCTCCCATGGCTGCCGCCTGCAGGAAAGAGATGTTGAGAAGTACGCCCGGCAGGTCCTTGCCCTGCATGGGCAGGCGCACGCCCTGGTGGTTGCCCACCGTCACGAGCACCGCGTCGAACTCACTGCGCAGACCGGCGAGATCTTCCACCTTCTGCGATGTTTCGATCCGCACGCCCTGCTCCGTGATCACGGAGATCTCCCTGTCCACGACTTCCCTGGGCAGTCTGTAGCCCGGGATCCCGTAGCGCAGCATGCCGCCGGGCTGCGGAAGCGCTTCCTTCACCGTGACATCGTGTCCCTGCTTGCGCAGATAGTAGGCCGCTGTCAGTCCCGCAGGACCGGCACCCACAACACAGACCTTCCTGCCGGTGTCCGGGAGCTGTTTCCCCTTGTTTTTCCAATACTTCCCGGTGTCCTGTTCCGCCGCGTAGCGCTTCAGGTTCCGGATGGACATTGCTTCGTTCACCTGCCCGCGCTTGCAGTCCAGCTCGCAGGCGTGTGTGCAGATATAGCCGAGCGTGGCAGGAAAAACAAGTTTTTCCCGGATCAGCGCCGCGGCCGCATCGTAATTTCCTTCGCGAATGAAACGGATATAGCCGGGAATATTCGTGTGCGCAGGGCACGCGTGTTTGCACGGCACGATCCTGTCCTCTTTCGGCACATCCGGATCGTCGTTCCGGTCACGGATGGCGCCTGTCGGACAGACCTCGGCACAGGCACCGCAGAAGCGGCAGTCCGCATCCGTCAGGAGCCGGTTCCCCAGCGCGCCGACATAGACTTCCATGTCGCGCTTCTCATACTGCAGCACCTTCACGCCCCGCAGCTCATTGCACGCCCGCACACAGCGGCCGCACAGGATACAGCGGTTCATGTCGTGGATAAGGAGCGGATTGCGCTCGTCCTCCTGGAAGCCCTTCGAACGCATCTTCATCCTGCCGGTCTTGGGCCCGATGTACTGGATCAGCATCTGCAGTTCGCAGTGTCCGTATTTCGGACAGGTCGAGCAGTCCTCCGGATGTCCCGTAAGCAGCAGTTCGAGCGCCAGAAGGCGCAGTTTCTTCACTGCTTCCGTATCCGTGTGTATAACGAGCCCGTCCCTGGCCTTCAGCATGCAGGAAGGAGTCACTCCCTCCCGGCCTTCTACCTCGACGATGCACATTCTGCAGGAGCCGATCGGCTCCAGATCCTTGTGATGGCACAGGTGCGGGATGTAGATCCCCGCGTCCAGTGCGCACTCCAGCACATTCTTCCCGTCTGGAACTGTCAGCTGTTTTCCGTCAATCGTTATGGACGCCATCAGATAACCTCCGAACTGTCATTTACGTCAATCCGCATTTTCCTGGTCCTGGACATACTCCGCTGCCGTCATTCCGGCGATCCTGCCGGTGTTGACCGCAAAGCCCATGGAGTTGCCCGGCAGCAGGAACATATAGCTGTCGTCATAGATGTTGCAGGCGTCCGCGCCCGCGGCATACAGGCCGGGCACAGGCTCGAACTCGGCGTCGCAGGCCTCGCAGTTCTCATTGATGCGGATGCCGCCGACCGTGCCGTATCCGCCCGGACGGAACTGTCCCGCATAGAACGGAGCCTTCAGGATGGGACGCAGATATCTTTTGCGTTTGAAGAACTCTTCATCGACGCTGTCGCAGTAGTCGTTGTAATTGTCCACTGTCTCGAGCAGGCTTTCCTTGTCGATGCCCGTCATCTCCGCCAGCTGTTCGATGCTGTCTGCAATGAACAGACCTTTGTTGCCGTTTTCCTTGGCCATCTTCACGGCATCCGGGAAATCGGAAACATCCGGGTTGGAGCGCACCAGACAGATCTCATCCACGCCGTTGCGCATGTAATACTTCACGATGGAACTGTCCACAATGCTGAACGCCACTCTGTGTTTCTGATGAGAGACCGCATTGGAGAGGAAAGTCGTGTTCTGCATCTGTTCCTCATCCATGAAACGCTTGCCGAAGAGATTGACAAGCAGGTTGGGCTGTCCGAGTATGTTGGCTACGCTGCCCGGCAGGTCATCGATCCCTTCGAGGCTGGCCGCCTGTTCGATCCTGACCGGCACGTGGTCCGCGCCTGCTTCCCATGCCATGCGGATGCCGTCACCCGTGTTGCCGGGGATGGCGAAGTTGAACATATCCTTTCCCCATGTGTAGCCGGTCTCGGCCTTGATGGTCTCCGGGCTGGCACCTGCGCCGCCTGCCGCGACGATCACGGCACTGCAGGCGATCTCAATCTCTTTGCCGTTTTTGTCCACAGCCTGCACGCCGCAGACTTTGCCGTCCTTTTTCAGGATCTTCCTGGCAGGTGTTTCCATAAGGAATTTCACGCCGAGTTCCTGGGCGCGTGCATACAGCGCCTTGTTCATGAAGGAAGCCGCGCGCGGCCCGATGCCCTGGTCGGATTTCACGATATGCCAGGTGGGTTCCGACTTGGTAAAGTATTTGAAGGCTCCTTCAAACTCGACGCCCATGTCCTCGAGCCAGTCGATCGTTTCCGCAGACTGCTCGAAATAGCGCTTTACAAGCCGTCCGTCGATATTGTAGTGGGTGTACTCCATGAACATGTTGAATGCTTTCTCCACGGAGATGTCCACCATCTGCCTTTTCTGATATTTTGTCCCGATGCCCAGCGGGCCCATGCCCATGTTGGCGGCACCGCCGACTGCGGCGTTCTTTTCGACGAGGATGACTTCCGCCCCGTTTTCCGCTGCCTGCACTGCTGCCGACAGACCGGCAGGTCCTCCTGCGATGACGCAGATCTGTGTTGTATAGTCAGCCATGATCCTGATCTCCCTTCTCCTGATAAATATTGACGGCACGCTCTGCCGTGTTTACTTATGTTGACGGCATGCTCCGCCGTGTTTACTTATGTTGACGGCACGCTCCGCCGTGTTTACTTATGTTGACGGCACGCTCCGCCGTGTTTACTTTCCGGTCGGCTGCAGCACATCCCAGTGCTCCGCAAGCTGTCCGTTCTCTACGCGGTAAATGTCGACGACCCTGCATCTTACGGTCCCGTCCGGCGCTGTATTCTTGAGGTATACGGCGACCATGTCGTCTTCCGAAATGATCATCTTTATATCCAGGTGAAAATCCGACTGCGTCCGGAACTTTTCGCCAAACGCCGTCATCAGTGCCTGTCTTCCCTGTCCCACGCCCGGATTATGCTGTTTATAGTCCTCTCTCACATACTTCTCGGCTGCAGCAATGATGTGGTCATTGAAAAACTCCTTGTAAAAAGCCTGTACCAGTTCTCTGTTCGTCATTTTGCTTCCTCCGTTCATTCATTGCCGGCGCGTGGTCCAGCCAGCCTTTCATGATTGCATTTTATATGCTCCCGGCAGCAAATCATTTCCGCGGAATCGCTTTTACCATTGTCCATGCTGCCATATTGCGGAATATAAAAAGAGAAGGTCAAAATCATACTTTCGATTTTGACCTCCTGCCCTGTTACTCTGCGTATGCTCCGGACACGGAACCCTTCTGCCCGCGCATGGATGACTGAATGACCGGATAACCACGATGTTCCCTAGTATTCCTTGCGAATGTCTTCCGTCCCGAGTCCATACGTCTCCGCGAATTCTCGCAGATCGGCATCGCTGCGGATCACAGTGACTTCCGAAAAATGCCCGGTCCGTATGTTGCGGAAGCCTGCTACCTGTTCTCCGTTGCAGATGCTGGCCCGGATCACAGGCACCTCGTTTTCTCGGTCGTAATCCTGCCGCGCTGCGCCGGAACTCTTCTTTTTCCAGAAACCTGTCAGATGCATGCTGTCCTTTCTGTCCTCTCTGTTTTTCGTCTGCCGCAAATGCGGGATCATCTGAAAACATTATACTACCTCAGACTTTGGACCGGCGGCGTGCGCTGACCTCAAGGGCTGTCATTATAAGGTCGAGGCGCGGCGCTGATTGTTCGGAGGTCACGACACTATCGCCGCGAACAAACCAGTCTTGAAGAGCATTTTCACATGGAAATCAAATGCTTGAACCACGGCAGGCGGCCTGCACGGGCGGACGCTTGCCGTCCCCAAGGTTGACTGCGCTTTCCATATAGACTATATTTTCACCATGCGACCGCTCCAGTTCATAAAAACAACCTTCGTTAAGCACCGTGAAGCAGTATATTTTCTTCTTATACTGGCTGTTTTGATGGTACTTTTGTCTGCCGTCACAGCACCTCATCCGGACCCTGTCTATAATATCGTGGAAGCCAGCCGGGATTTGTACTGTTTTGACAAAGAAGAAAAGGCAGAGTGGCCTCTGGACATACTGATCTCGGGAAACAGCACGGTATACTACGGGCTTTCCCCGGAAGTCCTCTGGAACAGCAGAGGGATCACGTCTCATAACCTCGGCACCCCTGCCCTGAGGCTTGCTGACAGTTATGCGGTACTCAGAAAAGCCCTGCTTAAGCAGCACCCCAAGGCAGTCATTCTGGAAACCAATTCCTTTTACAAGGACGAAGGCCTGAAGACCGAGTACCTGGATAACCTTTCGGGACAATATAAGGATGCCGTCATCTTTAATGCATATGCCGCGGCATTTCCGGTCCTGCGGAACCACGCCGTATACAAGTACCTGCTGCTCCCGGAAACGGACAGTGAAACAGGAAACTTTCACGGCAGTACGGGGAAAGATACGGTTTACGCCCTGGAACAGCTGCCGTCCCAATACTCAGACCAGACTGTGGAAAAACAGCCGATCCCGGATGACAATCTGGTTTATCTGAATAAGATCAATGCCTTATGCAGGCAGAACGGTACTGATCTGATCCTGGTCTCCATACCGACCACTAACGACTGGGATTTCGGTAAGGACAAGGGGATCAGGGAGTGGGCGGAAAACAACAGGCGAAGATACATTGACATGAATCTGCCTGAATATAAGCAGAAAGTAAAAATCGACTGGAAAAAGGATACCTTTGACGGCGGAGATCATCTGAACCGCGCGGGCGCTGCAAAGGTGAGCAAATATCTGGGCAGATATCTGCAGAAGAAATACAGACTTACAGACCACAGAGATGAAGTAAAATACGCCGGATGGGCCAATGAATAAGGGCGCTGCCCGGAGGAGAGCACATTGAGTTATCCGACTTTGGCTTATGCCGCATGTTTTCTGCCGATCGTAATCATTGTGTATCAGGCTGTGCCGGCTGGAATAAGGAAATACGTTCTGCTGGCTTCCGGCTGCCTGTTTTTCTGTCTGCTGAGCGGACCCGCGGTGGTATATCTCTTTGCCGCTGTCATGATCGCTCATCACACCGGCATCTGGATCCAGAATATTGACCTGAACAGAGGGACGCAGACAAAGAAAGCAACGGCCGGCAGAAAAAAGGCCGTAAGCGCGCTCGGGATCGTGCTCCTGCTGGCTGTTCTGTTCATGCTGAAGTACTATGGCTGGGTCTCCGGCGCCGCAGCCCCGCTGCTCAGGGTTTTCCATGCAGACTCTGTGTCCCCTGTTTTATCCTCAGCGGTGCTTCCCGTCGGCCTTTCGTACTACACGCTGATGGCGATCTCCTATATATCGGATGTCTGCAGCGGCAGGATCGAGGCTGAAGCCTCCCTGGCAGATCTGGCCCTTTATCTGTGCTTTTTCCCGACTCTGCTGGAAGGGCCGATCGCGCGCTATGACGGCTCCCTGCGGCCTGCGATCGAGGGAAAACCTGTTTCAAAGGAAGATCTGAAACGCGGATACCTGCGGATACTCTGGGGCATGTTTCAGGAACTGGTCGTCGCTGATTATCTGTATTTTCCTGTCACCCGCATCTTCAAAAGCTACACTTCGAACGGTACCCTCTGTTTTCTCGGTGCGATCCTGTATACGCTGCAGCTGTACGCCGACTTTGCTGGGACGATCGACATCGTGATCGGCAGCGCAAGGATATTCGGCGTCCGGCTGCCGGAGAATTTCCGTCAGCCGTTTTTCGCAAAAAACGCCAGCGATTTCTGGAGAAGATGGCATATAACGCTGGGGACCTTTCTGCGGGATTACATTTTCTATCCTGTTTCTCTCAGCCGGCCGAATGTGAAGCTGACAAAGGCTGTCAAAACAAGATTCGGCCGGGAGGCCGGAATGCTGGCCGGCTCGGTCGTCCCGCTTTTTCTGGTGTGGCTTTCAAACGGACTGTGGCACGGACCCAGGATCAACTATGTCTTATACGGGCTTTATTATTTCTGCCTGATACTGGCAGAACTGATCCTTGAAAAGCCGCTGCTTCAGGCTTCAAAGAGGATCGGATTCAGCCTGGAAAGCACCGGCTTCAGGATCTTCAGATTCCTTAAGCTGATGATCATCGTTTCCATGGGAGAAATGCTTTTCAGGGCGGACGATCTGCAGCAGGCCGGCGTCATGTTCAAAAGTATTCTTTTCCGGCCGAAATTTTCCGAAGCTGCTTCGGTGATCATGCAAAACGGCCTGGACCTCGAGCCTGCGGAAAGCGTGACCCTGGCGTTCGGGATCGCAGCCATTGTGACTGCCGACATACTGAAGGAAAAGAAAAAAGACCTTTACTCCCGGTACTCCTCTCATACCAGGGTGGTCAGATGGTCATTGATCTACGCAGCAGTTGCGGTAATTGTACTGTTCGGGGAATACGGGTCCGGGTTCGATGCAGCCGGCATGATCTACGCCGGTTTCTGATCCCGTGCCTTCGGCGCAGAGCAGAGATCTGCCTTTTGATCGCAGCGCGCACGGGCGGTTGCATGCGCATTCCCCATTCCGATTATGCTATAATGAAAATGATGCAAAAACCTGTTTACAAAACAAGTCCATCGGGAATAAAGTATTTGACAGCCGGCCTGCTGATCAGTGCCCTGCTGTTTTTTTCGGCTGCATTTCCTTATTTTGTCGCAGAGTCTCTTCACGGCAATGCAGGAACTTGCAGCAGCGCAGCGATGATTTTCCCCGCTGCGGCCATGCTGAGCGCACCGGTCCAGGCAGCAGGTGACCTGCAGGCAGGATCCGTGCCGATGTTTTTCTACGGCACTGTGCAGAACGACGATGACCGCTTTTCCTTTCTGCCGGTCACCTGTTCGTATGTATTTCTGCCGGCCGGCGGTCCCGTTTTAAGCGAAACGCCCGCATTTACAAAGCTTTCCCGCGCCTCGCTCTGCATCATAGCCTACATCCATCTCTCTGACGGCCAGAAGCCGCTGGAAGATATGCAGGATATGCTTTAACCGTTTATCTCCATTATTTGCAGTATTTCAGTCCGTTCCACAACAGTTCGTTCCATAACATTCATTCTGTATGCCAAAGGCATACAATCGGCCAAGGAGGTTCGATCATGAACAAAACAAGTAAAATCACAGTACTCGGTGCAGGCAATGTCGGTGCAACGATCGCCTATACACTGTGCCTCAGCGGAACCGCTGCAGAAATAGTCCTTGTGGATATCAACAAGGACAAAGCAAACGGCGAAGCCATGGACATTGAACAGGGCAGCGCGTTCCTGCCGGCTTCCAAGATCATTTCCGGCGATTATTCAGACACGGTGGGTTCCGATATCGTCATCGTCACGGTAGGCAGCGCAAGGAAGCCCTGACAGACCAGGATCGACCTGGCACAGGGCAATGTACGTATCATCAAGAGCGTTATGCCGCAGATCATGAAATACTGCCCCGATGCCAGATACGTTGTCGTCAGCAATCCCGTCGATATCATCACCTATACGATCCTCAAGGTCACCGGCCTTCCGGAGAACCAGGTCATCGGCTCCGGCACACTGCTTGACACCGCACGCCTTCGCGACAACATTGCAAAGAGCATCAATGTCTCCCCGAAGAATATCCACTCCTTCGTTCTCGGCGAGCACGGCGATTCTTCCATGATCCCGTGGTCCCTTACCGCTGTCGGCGGAATGCCCCTCGAGACCTACCTCAGCAGCAGCCGCAACAAGAGTGCCGTTATGCCTGACAAGGACGCCGTCCTCAAGGACGTTCACGAAGCAGGCGGCCAGGTCATCCGTCTCAAAGGCGCGACCTTCTATGCCATCGCCCTTGTCGCCCGCCGCATCTGCGAAGCGATCATGCGGAACGGCCGTTCCGTGCTGACCTGCTCCACAATGCTGCACGGTGAATACGGTGTTTCCGACGTCTGCGTAAGCGTTCCCTGCATCATCGGTGCGGGCGGCGTGGAAAACATCGCCACACCTCCCATGACGCCTGATGAAGAGAAAGCCTTCACCGCCAGCGCCAATGCTCTGAAGGAAATCATTGCACAGCTCGATATCTGAGGCATACGGAAAACAGTTACACAGCAGGGCTGCCCGTACAGCCGCAGGACTGTACGGGGTCCGGCCTGCAGAAACATATCACTCAGCAAAGGAGAACATTCATGAACTACGCAGAAGAATCGCTCAAGCTCCACTATCAATGGAAAGGCAAGATCGAGATGAACTGCCGCGTACCGCTGGTGACAAGGGAAGATCTTTCCCTGGCATATACCCCCGGTGTCGCACAGCCCTGCCTGGAGATCCAGAAGGATGTCAACAAGAGCTATGACCTGACCAGAAGAAACAACCTGGTAGCCGTCGTGACCGACGGTACCGCCGTACTCGGCCTCGGTGACATCGGCCCGGAAGCGGGCATGCCCGTTATGGAAGGCAAGTGCGCACTGTTCAAGGCTTTCGGCGATGTCGATGCTTTCCCGCTCTGCATCCGTTCCAAGGAAGTCGATGATATTGTAAATACCGTCCGCCTGCTTGCCGGCAGTTTCGGCGGAGTCAACCTCGAGGATATCTCCGCTCCCCGCTGCTTTGAGATCGAGCGGAAGCTGAAGGCCTGCTGCGACATCCCGATCTTCCACGATGACCAGCACGGCACGGCTGTCGTCGTACTTTCCGCCATGCTGAATGCCTGCAAACTGACCGGCCGCGATATCGGCGACCTGCGCGTCGTAACGAGCGGCGCCGGCGCTGCAGGCACGGCGATCATCCGCCTGCTCATCGCAATGGGCCTGAAGGATGTCGTTATGTGTGACCGCCACGGCGCAATCTACCAGGGCCGCGACAACATGAATCCCGAGAAGGACGAAATGGCCGCCATCACGAACAAGGAAATGCGCAAGGGCACACTTGCGGAAGTCCTGAAGGGCGCAGATGTATTTATCGGCGTTTCCGCTCCGCACTGCGTGACCGAAGAGATGGTAAAGAGCATGAATCCGGATCCCATCCTCTTCCCGATGGCCAACCCGGTACCTGAGATCATGCCTGACGAAGCAAAGGCTGCCGGCGCCGCGATCATCGGCACAGGCCGCAGCGACTTCCCGAACCAGATCAACAACGTTCTCGCATTCCCCGGCATCTTCCGCGGCGCGCTGGATGTCCGCGCAAGCGACATCAACGACACGATGAAGATCGCAGCTGCAAGAGCCATTGCGGATTACATCCCTGAAGACCAGCTGACCCCGGAATATATCATTCCTTCGGCGCTCGACAAGTCCGTTGCCAAAGCAGTGGCAAAGGCAGTTTCCGCCGCCGCCCGTGAGACCGGCGTTGCCAGGATCTGACGCAGGTTTCCTCCGTCTGCGAAGCCGGCGTCGCAAAGATCTGACACCGGGTCTGCGGATCTGCAAAACAGATTTTCAAAAGTAAAGACTTAAGCGGGATCCGCCTGTGTACGAAAGTACGCGGGCGGCTCCCATTTTTAATTTCAAAGCGGCGCAACGCAGGAGGGCCTGCACTCTGTTTTGACGGACATGCCGGAAGGCTCCAGCCTTCCGGAAAGGCGGTCATAATGCAGCACTGTCAGCACTCTGCTGTCCTGGCAGGCTACGGCCAGATAGTCGCCGAATACGCCGAGGTCCCTCGGCGTCCTGCCTCCCGCCGCGCAGCTCCCGCGAAGTTCCAGGGTCCCGTCCCCGTGTACGGCAAACGCCGACACGACATCGCAGCTCCTGCAGGAAGTAAAGAGTGCGGTCCCGTCCGCCGAGAAACGGACTGCGGCAGCGGTGCTGCCGGGTACGGGTCCGCCGGGGATCACGCACAGGGACTGGAACCGTCTGTATGCTCCGTCTCCTTCCCTGACAAAACAATGCAGCATGCAGGAGAGCTCGCATAAAACATACAGCAGTTCCGGCCTGTCCGGATGGAATACCAGATGCCGGGGCCCGCTCCCCTCGGGAAACAGTATGCTTCTGCCTGCCGGCCGCAGGCCTCCGGCTGTCGATCTGTCGGCGTTTTCTGCGCCGGCCGGACCTGCCGTATACCTGTCGATCCGGTCCAGTCCGAGATCCGTCACATACAGTTCTCCGTCATGCAGCGCGGAAAAATGAATGTGCGGACCTTCCTGCCGGGCCGGGTCTTTCCCGTGTCCGCTGTGGACGATCAGGCCGCTGCGCTCCAGCGGAAGCCCGCTGCTGTCGAGCCGGAAGACCGCAAGGCTCCCGCTCGTGTAATTGGCGGCGCAGAGGAGCCCTGCACTTTCATACAAAGAGAGGTGACAGGGATCCGCACCCCCGGTGGGAAGCGTGCAGGCTTTCTGCAGTTTCTCCCCGCTCACGAAGAATGCCGTAAGTTTTCCGTCCGGATCACACTCCTCTACCGCGTAGAGGAGCTGTCCGCCGGGATGCGGCAGCACCCAGGAAGGGTTCAGGATCCCCCTGACGCTTTGCATGATTTCCAGCCTGCCCGCCTCAAAATCAGCGGCGATCCGAAGGATCCCTGCCTCCTGCGGCCCGGCATAGCCGCTCAGATAAAATACGCTCTCCAATTGTTTTGTCCTCCATGTACTCCGTGGCATCCGGGTCACTTATACCATCTGCGGAATCCGGGCAACCATGCGGCAAAAGTGCAGGGAATGCCTGCCGTCTCCGGAAGCGCCGGCGCCCGGCCGCATAAGGTATGCTATAATCTGAATTTATAAAAACAGCGCCTGTTACGGCCTGACCTGCTGTTTTTATTATAATCCCATGTTGCACGGCACCGGGACCGGTGCGCCCATAAAGCTGAAGGTGAAAATATGCGGCAGGATATGACGATCAGGGACGTGAAAAACACGCTGGCGGAGCATCATAAAAAGTATGGCGGGACTCTGCGTTTCATGGAAGCGGTATCGCTCCTTGAAAAGAGCGGGTATCAGTTCGAAAATGCGCCCCGGCTGCCGGCCAGAAAGGACCCCCGGCACATGAATGACCGACAGTTTGAGGAATATATGCTGAACATGCCGATCATCTTTCCGGATAATGCCCGCTTGCATCAGGGCGATGTCATCAGTGAAAGCACCGTCATCCCCTACGGAAAAGATATCTATGCCTATCAGCATCTGCCCTATGTGGACGACGGCATTCATAAACAGAATTGTCTTGAACTGAACTATGTGTACAGAGGGCATTGCCGACAGATCATAACAAATGAAGAAAGGACCATGAATGAAGGGGAATTCTGCGTTATTTCGCCGTTTACGCCGCACAGTGTGATCGTTGACTCGGACAGTTTCATTATCAGTATCATGGTCCGCAAGTCGACGTTTGATGCGATATTCGGTTATTTCATGGTGAAGGATGACCTGCTTGCCGCCTTTTTCAAAAACACTTTGTATGAGACCGTACAGTCAAATTATCTTCTGTTTCACACAGACAACAATGAAGATATCCGTATGCTGATCCGGAATATCGCCATCGAATCCAACAACAGCGACAACTACAGTTCCATCCTGCGCAACAGCTATCTCCAGGTCCTGTTCTGTACCTTACTGCGCCATTACAGCGAGACGATCCAGTATTACGGCTATGACAAAAAGAAAACGGCTGAAAA
Source organism: Lachnospiraceae bacterium (assembly GCA_022652545.1). Lineage (GTDB taxonomy): Bacteria > Bacillota > Clostridia > Lachnospirales > Lachnospiraceae > CAG-791. The sequence goes on along the minus strand of JALCRM010000008.1, from coordinate 22,627 downwards.
TGACTTTACCCTGATCCTGGAATACATGAACCAGCATTATGATACCGTGACGCTGGATTATCTTGCCGGCTTCTTTCACTACAGCACCGCCTATCTCAGCAAACTTTTTCGTAAAAACATGAAAAGCAATTATTGTACGATTCTTCAGAACATCCGGCTGAGGCATGCGGAGGAGTACCTGCTGGACAGCGATCTTACCATACAGGAGCTGTCTCAAAAAGTCGGATATGACTCTGTCGACTATTTTACAAAGCGCTTTAAATCCCGATATAACTGCACTCCATCCTATTATCGAAAAAAACACAGAGCGCCGAAATGAGGACAAAATAAATCGGATCTTTGACCATTCTGTATGTGGGAGAGGAATGCGATCCCTGCTACTATACTGAATCATCGATATCACAAGGAGGTATAGTATGAAGGATGAAAAGCTGAAAACATCGACTGTCTGGTCGTATGCCTTTGCACAGGGAAGCGGCTATCAGATCATGGGGGCCGTCGTCGGCTCCTATCTGATGATCTTTCTGACTGACACTTTCAAAGTACCGGTCGCCGCCGTCGGAATCATCATGGTACTTGCATCCATCTGGGATGCGATCAATGACCCCATGATGGGCGTGCTTGCAGACCGGACAAAATCAAGATGGGGACGGTACCGTCCTTATCTTCTGTTCGTTCCTCTTCCGCTTTCCATTGTTACGGTTCTTCTTTTCGCATCCCCCAATATCAGTGACACCGGTAAGATCATATGGACAGCTGTATTCTATGTCGGTTTCGGAATGCTGCGGACGGCTATGGAAATCCCCTGCGGAGCGCTGATCAATGCCGTAACAGACCGGGCGGATCAAAGAAACCGTATGATCTCTGCATATACCTTTACAATGGGCATTTTCACAACTCTTGCCACTTCTTTTGCGCTGGTGGCGGTCTCCTTTTTCGGCGGTCAAAACACGGCAAAAGGATATATGATCGTGATGGCGCTGGCAGGGGCGCTGATGACTGTCTCCTGCTGGATCTGTTTTGCCAGAACCAGTGAAAAATATGTAATGCAGAAAAAGTCGGAAAAACCGGTCCGGGAGGAGATACGGGAACTGTTTTCCGTAAAGGGCCTGATCCCTGTCATTGTGACCTGGCTCGCAGCCTTCATTGCCTATAACTGCATGATGTCCTCTTCCGTATACTATATGATGTACTACATCTGCAGGCCCGATCTGATTTCTTTCTACATGCTTGATATCTCGCTTGTCGGACTGCTTGGCATCGCCGTAGGTCTGCCGGTGATCATGAGATTGTGCAAAGGCGTCAGAAAGGCCTTTTCCGTATCGCAGATCGCTGTTCTCCTCTGCAGCGTACTGACTTATTTTGCCGGAAAAAATCTTCCGCTTCTGTTCGTTGTTTCCGGTGCAGCCTCTTTCTTTGCGACGATGTCGATGGCTTTCAATTCTATGCTGATGACGGAAATGACTGACCTGATCTATTTTGAGAAGAACAGCATGATGAACGGGATTATGGCGGCATTAAAAGGTTTTTCAAACAAATGCGGCATTGCAGTCACAAGCGGGATCATCAGTCTTGTGCTGACTGTAACCGGCTATATTGCCGGCGCCGTCGGTGGGCAGAATCAGGCAACACTGGCAGGAATCAACGGGATCCGCTTTATTGTCCCTGCTGCAATGGCGATCATAATTCTCATCAGTCTCCGGGCGTACCCGGTCACCAATGAACTGAGAGAAAAATTCCGTGCATTGTACCAGAAAAAAGAGAGCGACCTCAAGGAGGAATAGTATGAAAGCGCAGGAAATCTATATCCGGGATCCTTTTATCCTTCTTCACGATGGCATCTATTACATGTACGGCACACGCAGCCAGACGGCGTGGGGCCCTGCAGAAGGATTTGATGTATATACCGGCAGCAGCCTGAAGGAATGGGATGGCCCGTTTGAGATCTTCCACAATGACGGGACCTTCTGGGCAACGGAATGCTACTGGGCTCCTGAGTGTGTATATTACAAAAACAATTTCTACCTGATCTCCACTTTCGGTGCGAAAGGACGCAAAAAGGGAATACAGCTCCTTATCTCGTCCTCTCCTTTAGGCCCGTTCAAGCCTCTGACAAACGATACGGTAACGCCAAAAGACTGGAGTTGTATCGACGGCTCCCTGCTGATCGATGATAACGGAAAACCATTCCTTCTGTTCAGTCACAGTTTTCCGGAAGAACTTCGCGGCGCTGTCTGCGCAATGCCGCTCTCGGACGATCTCAGGCAGTCCGCAGGCACACCTGTGACGCTTTTTTACGCAGATGAGGCGGTATGGGCAAAGCCGGTCCCGTTTGCCAAAACTGAGTTCGGCATAGACAGTAACGTGTATTTTTCAGACGGACCTTATGCCTATTATCAAGGAGATACGCATTCGCTCCATATGATCTGGTCCAGCTGGGGCATGCACGGATATGCCATCGGGCTTGCCGTCTCAGAAAGCGGAAAAATTACAGGTCCATGGAAACAGCGAAAGGACCCGCTATTTGCTGAAAACGGCGGCCACGGCATGATCCTGCAAACCGCAGACGGACTGCAGAAGCTGGTGCTGCATTATCCGAATGACAAAATGAAAGAACATCCGATCATCATTGACATAGAGGAAAGCTGATCAGGTCTGATTCCCTTACTGTGATATTGTCACACAGCTCCGTCCTGATTATTTGTGCCGCTCTTCTTCCACAGCATCAGGATATATAGAATATCCCACACAGTGCAAATGATCCCGCACAGCAAAACATAGATATTGAACTCCCTGAGAATGCCCCTCTGTATCGTCGGCGCCAGCGTTCCGATCCATTTTGCGACAGCGATCGTCATAGACTGTCCTCTGGTACTGCCTCTGCGAAGGAGCATAAACACAAACAGCACCGACATGACGACATTCTGCGCAAAGGCTGAATACTGTGCGGCATCATGACGACTGAACGGAAGGTAAAAAGCCATCTGTAAAGCAAAACAGGAAAAGAGGCAGAGAATACAGAAAAAGATAAAATGTTTTTTCTCTTTGACCGGAAAGTACTCCGCGCCGAATTTAAAACAGGTGACCAGAATGATCACATCACAGCAGGACCAGACTATGTTGATGATGCCCTGCGCGCCGAAATTCCTTTGCGCAATATACCCCATCGTATAGATAAATTCCCACGCCACATTGAGCCCGAGTGCAAACAGAGGCATGCAGCATGTTTTTTCCTTAAAACCTTTCCTGATGCATTCAATATAAACAACTGTCCAGGCAATACCGCTCAGCAACGTTAAAAAAAGATCCATATGCAACTGCCCTCCTGCGTTCCGATATACATGATAAATATACATCGTTTACCTGCCGGACTGTAGTGCGTATTGAGGATCCGCTTATAAAGAAGATCGTCGGGATTTCAGATACCTGCTGAAAATGCCGCCATACTGTTGCTGACTCTGCGGTTTTATTCTTTTAATATCAGTTTCAGGAGGCCGCTGTAAAAACCATCTGTAGTATCGTTGTTGATATAATTAAATATGACATATCCCGCTGACTGTGTTTTCAATCTTATATAGTGACTGCAGGAGTCATAAAAATAGAAACAGTATTTATCAGAGGTATCCGTTTTGCAAATACCACAGGTATATCCGCGGCCCTGATATTCTTCCTCATAACTTGCAGGCTTAAATGAAGTGAGCAGTTCCGCTGATTCGATCTGACAGATCGGGATCTGCAGCTGGGGACCGGAAGACGGCGCAAAGGACAGAACCTCATCTTTTGAAATATTCAAAATCACATCCGCCCTGTGTGAGAATCCGAAATATACTGAAACGCCGATAAAAATCAGAAGAATCAGGAATATCGAAAACAATCTGGTATTATACTTATTCTTCATAGCATTTCCCCAAGAGTTGCCTTATCTGCTGATGCTGACAGGCAGAGCTTATCCGGCTCCCCGATTATAACCTGCAACAGTCTGAAAGCCCATTCCAAATCCCATAATATAATCTTCTGTTCAGTTATCTTCCCATTTTTCCAGCATGCCTGGATGCCTGACGGTATATTCTGCTATTTTCTTTCCCTCTTCCGTATCCGGGAGAGTACGCATATTCCATCCATTATTTCCAAACTGCATGGTTTTTGGAGAAGAATCAGTATATGGTGTCCAGTTTTCTGTTCCTTCGCCGTTTGGATCTCCCTTGGCCGCAAAATTGACCCAGTACGACATCATCGCTTCTGACAGCCTGGTATCATACTCTTCCCATTTGCGGGGTTTTTCGGCATAGGTGCCAAACACATACTGTATTTCACTTCCATGGGGCGTTGTATTATTTCCTCCCGGTCCTTTTCCGTTATGGGGAAAGGGCCCCAACGAAGCCGGATCGAGCGGATCCGGAATGACCCGGTCCATGAAATAGGTATGGATAGCCGGAAATCCACGCATTACATTGTTTTTTGCAAAGGAAGCAAAGGGCGACATTGCAAACCCTTTCGCACGAGCCGGGTCATCGCCGATCTGCTCCCTGACTTTTCTGGAAAACATCCAGGAATCCCCCAGAACAGTTCCGCAGATGATATCCGCATTCCTGTCATATTCGCCCTTTGCAATGCTGTTCCCCGGAACATCAAGAAGAACGTAATCGTCAATCACCGGCTGAAAGAAAAACAATTCCTTCGGTCCCAGTACTTCCCTGGACATGCGCTGCATCTCATGATTCAGCTGTTCGGGAGAAGCTGTTTTCAATACATCTTCACTCCATCCCAGTCTTTTCATGATCTCCCGGACTATTTCCATATACTCGCCGACAGGCCGGACAGGATCCGCTTCGTTTAAGCCCCCACCGGATTCAATGATCGCATGCCGGAACAGACCTCTCGAAAGCGGCGATACAAGATGCATTCTGCATGAAATACCACCTGCCGACTGTCCGAAGATCGTTATGTTATCCGGGTTACCGCCAAAAGCAGTAATATTCTTTTTCACCCACTGAAGCGCAAGTATCTGATCCGTAAGCCCGTAATTCCCGGACAGTCCGTCCGCGTCGTCCGCAGAAAGCGAAGGATGCGCCAGGAAGCCCAGCACTCCGATCCGATAACTGACCGTAACCAGCACAACTCCTCTTGCAGCCATATTGCGCCCGTCAAAATCCGGATCAGCGGCACTCCCATTATTGAAACCTCCCCCGAAGATCCAGAACATTACTGGGAGTCCGCTTTTATTCTCCGCAGGAGCCCATATGTTCAGATAAAGACAGTCTTCTGATGTAGGAAAGGCGACGGCATTGCCGAATTGTTCCTGAACGCAGGCCGGCCTGAAACATGTGCAGTCCCTCTCTTCATCCGGCGTTACAAGTTCTATTGCTCTGCGAAACCGGTTGTCTCCGACCGGAGGCTGCGCATACGGTACCCCGCGAAAAACATCGATATTTCCGTTCTCCCTGCAGCCATCCAATATACCTGAACTCGTTTTTATCTTTATATATCCCTGCATTTTGCATTCCTCTGCTGCGGCAGAAATCAGTAACTGCTGCAAAACATAGTCCGAAGAAAACCATGCCTGTTAATCAAGGTATCTTTTCTGTATCCATTCACTTATATAGTCAAACATGGGAAGGACCGGGTCTCCGAACTCGCCTGGGTATTTTTCGCAATTCTTTGCCACTTTGAGAGGATGATTCAGTCCGCTCACGAAAGCCATTGTCTTATCTTCACTGGCTGCATGACGGTAGATCTCTTCAGCTGCCATAAACTCATACCCGGCAGTCATCCCCATGATCAGCAGCGGAACATGAATATGTTCGGCATTTCCGGGTGTACAGCAGTAGGATGAGTCATAATCAATCCCATAAATCCCGCTTTCATCGATATAGTAGCCTTCTCCGGCATACACTGCCTGTGAGGACAGGAAGGTTCTTACCGAGGTAACGAGTGCCCCGCCGTGATATTTGTCAGCCCAGGATTTTTCACCGAGCGGTCTCCTCACGGAATGAACAATTTCTTCAGATATGCTGCCATCCCCATGTATCAGCGGCCACTTTCCTTTTGTATGGGAAACGAGCGATATGTCCTCCGGAAACAGCCTGTTGTTCGGTGCGATCTGATCTCCTTCCGGAATGATCAGAGGCTCATCATCTGAAAAAAAGCCTTCTCCCGAACGTATTGCCTGAAGCCGTCCGAGTGCCGCGTGGATCAGTCTTTTTCCGCGTTCTTTCTGCGCACTCATAAACTTTCGTATAAATGCTTCGGAGTAATGTGAACCTTCCGGATCATATCCATTCTGAGGATTAAAAATATCCAGCTCCGGATCTCTCATTCTGACCCCGCGTTCGTCCTCAACAGCCGGATCTATACTGAGCAGAGTCATGGCTCCGTTTCCCCAGTTGGAATCTATACACAAAAAGCCGTCGGCCTTCGGAAGGACTCCTACATTTTCCATATCAACGATCCTGGTTCCGTCCTGATAGAACGAATTGCCGTTTTCAGCCACGGCCTGGTAGCAGCTCATCAGTGTCGCGCCGCCGCTATGTCCGAGAATAATGACTTTTTGAATTCCCGGCATTGCCTTCAAATATTCAACAGCCGCCTTTACATCAAGCAGTTTCTCATCAAGAGGTTTGGAGGCTCCTACAACATTTGCGCAAAGCGTGATATATCCCCTTTTGGCCAGTTCCGGTCCCGGCACGAAATTCAGGTAGTCTCCGTCTGAATGCATGATCAGTATGGCGATATTGCCGAGATCAGTTTTTTCCGCCGGCTCATAAAGCATAGCCATCATGCGTTCTATTTTGATAAATGTATTTTTTACATCATAATATTTCATCAGATTCTTCCTCTCCTCCGATCAAAAAGCCGGCTGCTTTCCTTCAAAAAATGACATATATGAAGCGCCTTTTTGAACTGCAGCACACTCATGGATGCATTCCAGGGTCCCATCCTTACGGACCGCATATACTCCGATGTCCCCGCTGACAAGGCAACTCGTCAATACATATTTCCCGTCCGGTGAAATCGAAAGTCCCCTCGGCCTGATACCTTTCACCGCCGCATTCTGCAATAATTCGATCCTTCCGCTGGTTTCATCGACTTCAAATACCGCAACGGCATCCGGCCCGTTCAGCAATGTATACAGATATTTTCCATCCGGGCTCATACAGAATCCCTGCTGTTCGTTATGAATATCGGAATTAATAACCCTTCCGTCGGAAAGGGCATTCCTGACACATATTCTTTCCAATGAACCTTGTTCATCGTATCTGAAGGCAGTCACATTCAGTTTTCCGCTTATCTCTTTTTCATGGTTGACAAAAAGAAAGGGTGCAGTGGGATGAAAAAGACAATACCTCGGGGCAGCACCGGGGACATCCGTCATCTGCTTATTCAGCAGCAGCAGAGAATTTCTATCCTCCGACAGTCCATAGAGATAAAGGTAACCGCTTCCCTTATCCGCGACCGCAATGATTTTTTCAGAAGGCGACAGTACCGCGCAATGCGGATGCGCGCCCATACTTCCCCTTTCCTGATAATCCATATGATTGATATTATCCAGAAGGTCTCCGGGCTTTCCGTCTTCGTTAAGTCTGTACAGCTGTACATCTGCTTCATTCCATGTCAGTTCCGTCCGGAAGCCTTTCCCCGCACTCCTTTCATGCCCGGCTATCGCATTGAACTGTGAATGATGAGCCACCAGCATACGGGTCCTGTCTTTAGTAAAAGAAAGCCAGGCCGGGTTCGGACAATAGGTAACCCTTCTGTCAACTTCTCCGATTTTTCCGGACGCCTGATCGATCGAATATGTGAATATTCTGCCCGTTTCTGCTGCCTCACCTGAAACATGCGTAACTTCATTGCAGACATACATTCTGTTATTACGATTGTCTACGACAGAGCAGTTGAACGATTCTTTATCGTCAGCCATTTCAATAAACTGCAGTTTCCCGTTTGCCGTATCAAATTCATAAAGCCCGAGTCCCGGCTTTCCTCCATGTTCCGCCCATGAACTGATGTACAAAAAAGTCTTTCCCATTTTTCCCTTCCCTAATTGATCTCTCTTACTCTGCAGCAGGAAACAAAGTGATTTTTGGAGATCTCAATCAGTTCCTGCGGCTGATGACAGGCCTCTGTTGCATATGGGCAACGTGCGGCAAATCTGCAACCCGGCTTGGGATTAATCGGCGAAGTTATTTCGCCTTTCAGCTGGATCCGTTTTATAGGCGCATGTACGTTGGTAGACGGAATTGCCGACAGCAAAGCCTTTGTATAGGGATGAAGATGATTCGCAAACAGCTCTTTGGTCTCACATTTCTCCACCATCTGTCCAAGATACATAACGCAGATATGATCTGAGATGTGTCTTACAACAGACAGATCATGCGTAACAAACATATAAGAAAGGCCTCTCTGATCCTGAAGATCCATGAGCAGATTCAGTACGGCCGCCTGAATGGAAACGTCCAGGGCAGACACCGGTTCATCACATACGATAAAATCCGGATTTAAAGCCAACGCTCTGGCTATGCATACCCTCTGTCTGCGCCCTCCGTCAAGTTCATGCGGGTAGCTCTGGCGAAGACGCTCATCAATGCCGACAAGCTCCATCAGTTTCCCGGCTTCCTCTTTCATTTGGTTTTTATCTTTAAACCGATGGGAACATTTCAAAGGTTCCATGACCGCAGATTCTATTTTGATCCTGGGATTCAGGGAAGAATATGGGTCCTGAAAAATGATCTGTTCCTTTTCCCTGACCATTTTCAGTTTTTCTCCTGAAATGTTTGTAACATCCTCCCCATCCAGAAAAATCTTCCCATCGGTCGGCTCCTGCAGATGAATCAATGTGCGCCCCAAAGTGGATTTTCCGCAGCCGGATTCTCCGACAACGCCCAATGTCTCTCCTCTGTTAATGGTAAAAGAGACGTCATCAACCGCGTGGTTCATGCCGCTGGGAACCTTAAAATATTTCTTCAGATGCTGTACCTCTATCAGTGTTTTTGCTTCAGACATCTTTATTTACCTCCCCGGCTGCCTTATCACACAATGCAAAGTGTCCTGTCCGGTATTCATGCATGGTCGGATGATGTAATCTGCATTCTTCGGTTGCATAAGGACATCTTGGAGAAAAATAACAGCCTTCCGGCAGATCCGTGGGATCCGGCGGCATGCCATGGATAGGTTTCAGCCTTGCCTCATCACCATTCATACTCGGAAGCGAATCGAACAGCCCTCTTGTATAGGGATGAAGCGGATTGTCAAATAATTCGATTTTGTCGGTATATTCAACGATTTCACCCGCATAGATTACCGCGACTTTATCACATGTCTGAGCTATGACACCGAGATCATGCGTGATCAGGATCATGGCTGTCTGGAATTTCAACTGAAGATCTTTGATCAGTTCCAGCACCTGAGCCTGAATGGTGACATCCAGGGCCGTAGTAGGCTCATCTGCCAGCAGAAGTTCCGGATTACAGGCCAGCGCCATAGCTATAACAACACGCTGCTTCATACCGCCGGAAAACTGATGCGGATATTCGTCGTAACGTTCCTTGGGAATACCTACCATTTCCAGCATTTCACCGGCGCGTTCCATCCCCTGCTGCCTGTTGATCCTGTTATGGAGCAATACCACTTCGGTTATCTGATCGCCGACAGTCATCAGCGGATTCAATGCTGTCATCGGATCCTGAAAAATCATGGCAATTTTTTCACCACGGATCTCCAGCATTTTGTTCTCCGGATGTTTCAGGATGTCTTCTCCGTCCATCCATATTTCTCCCTCCAGGATTTTTGCCGGGGGATCAGGGAGGATACGGAGAATCGATTTTGCTATCGTCGTTTTGCCGGCTCCTGTTTCGCCTACCAGACCGAGTGTTTCGCCCTTATCAACCGAAATGGAAATTCCGTTAACAGCCTGCACAACCTTCCGATCCTGTGTATAGATCACTTTCAGATTCTTTATGTTAAGAAACTTCTCATTGTCTGTGCTCATTATTTTCTCCATGCCATTAACCGTTTCAGTGCCGAAACCTGTCCTGTATCTGCGGCAGGTCCATGATTGTCGGTTCAGTCTCTGAGCTTTGGATCAAGTGCCGAGCGCAGTCCGTCTCCGAGAAGATTGATGGCCAGCACAGTTGCGGCGATCGCCAGTCCGGGTACCAGCAGCAGGTGCGGATACGTACGGATATATGAGCGTCCGTCAGCCAGCATTGCTCCCCATTCAGGTGTTGGCGGCTGAACACCAAGCCCTATATAGGAAAGGCTGGCCGCCTGGATCATAACCGATCCGATACTCATCGTAGCCATGACGATCATCGGCTGAATGCAATTCGGCAACAGATGCCGGAACATAATACTGTATTTCGGACAGTTGAACGCTTCAGCCGCTTCAACATATTCTTTTGATCTCTCCTGCAATACCTGCCCCCGGATCATACGTGTTCCTCCGGGAATGCTGCCGACAGTCAGTGCAAGCACCGTAGACAGAAAACCGGATCCCATCACAGCGGAGACCAGAATGCAGAGCAGCATACCGGGAAGTGAAGACCAGATATCCATGATTCTCATAATGATCGTTTCCGTATGGCCGCCGAAATAACCGGCTATACTTCCCAACACGATGCCGATAAACGCAGAGCAGAACGAAGCCATGATACCCAGCAGTATCGAATATCTTCCTCCGTACATCAGTCTCGCCATCATGTCGCGTCCCAGTGCATCGGTTCCGAAAGGATGCTTTAGCGTGGGGCCTCCATACATTGACATCAGATCTATATCATTCGGGCCATAGGAAGAAAACAGAGGCCCGAATATGCAAAAGAGCAGAATGATGGCAAAAATAATCGCTCCGAGTTTTGCTCCGCCGGATTTCACAACTCTTCTGCACAATGCGATCCATTCCGGTTGCCGTTTGATATTTTTGTTTTCGGATGACATTATCTTGTTCTCCTTCCGCTCGCGTACTGTGCCTTGATCCGCGGATCAAGAAATGCATAGGCCAGATCTGTCAGAAGCATCGCAATACTGCTGAATATGGCCAGAAACACAACACAGCTCCTGACGACCGGAAGATCTCTTGAATTCAGGCCGGTCAAAAGATATGCGCCAACTCCCGGAATGACAAATACCGTTTCAATGATCGGAGAACCTGCCACAATAGAGGTAAGCCCGTTTCCAAGACTCGTAATAACAGGCATAAGTGCATTGGGAAGCATGTGTTTCCTGACGATTACATCCTCTTTCTGCCCTTTTGCCCGGGCGGTTGTGATATAGTCTGCGCGGATCACCTCCAGCATTGCGGATCTGGACTGTCTCGCATTTACCGCTATCCCGCCGAAACAGCTGCATATAATGGGAAGAACATACGATTTCCAGCTTTCTATGCCGTATGCAGGAAGCCATCCCAGCTTTTGTGCGAACAGGATGATCAGCATCAGTGCGACCCAGAAATCCGGCGCGGAAATAAATGCCATTGCAATGATCATGATGGTCGAATCCTGCCATTTTCCTTCATGAATAGCCGCTTTAATGCCAAGAAAAACGCCTATCGCAACGTTCAGGATCATAGCGCTGAATCCGATCAGAATAGTTCTGGGCAGCCTCTCCGCAAGTTCAGACATGACCGGTACGTTATATACCCATGAGGTCCCGAAATCGAATTTAACAAAGGTTTTATACATAAAAATGCCGAGCTGCATCAGATAAGGTTTGTCAATTCCGAGAGCGACTCTTTTCATCTGTATGACATTGTCATCGGCTTCCGACCCAAGGAGGATTCTGGCCGGATCTCCGGGTGCAAGATACATCAGTGTAAAAACAACAATCGCCGCACACCACACGATCACAACCATAATCAGCAGACGCTTTATAATATATCTGGCCATAACATTCCTCCGATTCCAATGAATGCCCCGTACCCATATGGTAGGGGCATTCATGAAATACCTTCTTTCCGTCCGATCAATTGTTGCTGTAAGTTGACGCTGCTACCGTGTAATATCCTTCTCTCATGAACATCTTGGTAAGTTTTTTCGTCGCCACGATAGAACTGCTGGCATCTGCAATTACATAGCCGTAGCCCTTATCCATGATATAATCAAGAGCAGCCTTAAGATGTTCCTGGTCATTCGTTCCATCCGTATTGGCCGTATCGAGCAGGCTCTGCAGCTGATCATCGGATACCCAGTACTTGTTGTTATTATCTGCGTTGATCGTATTGCCATAACCACCGAGGGACTTAACCAAACTGGGACCGCCTGTAAGACTTACCACAAAATCCCAGCCGTCTTTACTGCCCATAGTAGCTTCCATGGTGTTCTGGTCATATGCATTGATATTGACATTGATCCCTACCTGAAGCAGCTGGACCTGGATCATCTGCATCGCATTCTTCACTGCTTCCGTGCTGAGGCCGATCATCTGAAGCGTTTCTCCTTTATAATTCGATTTGGAAAGAAACTCCTTTGCCTTGGCAGGATCATAAGTATTTATATAATTGGATTCACTTTCCCAGGACTTGTCATAATCATAGAAGAATGATGAGCCGTATGCTTTTGCCGGGATATAGCTTCCTCCCATTGCTTTGGCAATACTGGTATTGTCGAGCGCATAATAAATGGCTTTCATCAGGTTCTCATCACTTCCAAATTTGCTTCCGCCGTTAGGGTTGATCTGATAGTAATCGCTGGCCATTGCTTCAATAACCTGATAATTGCCGGCATACTGTCCGCCTTCCTGGAACTCCGGAAGTGTATCGGCTGTTATATATGAGCAGACATCGATCTTGTTGGTCTCCAATGCAATAGCCGCCTGTGCGGATTCTGAAATGATCTGGAAATTGATTTTCTGCACAGTCGCGGTGTGATAAGGCGCACGTTTCGCCGCAATTGCCGGATCATTTCCCCAATAGTCAGAACGCGCTTCCATTGTCATGGACGAACCGGTTGTGCACTTGGTCACCTTATAATCACCGGTTCCTACTGGATCTGTCGCAAAATTGTGCTCACCCTGCGCCTTGGTCGAGAAGATCGCCGCTCTTGCAATGATCTGCTCGAGTACGCCCATAGACATAGGTTTCTTAGTCCAGTGAAATTCGACTGTATAGTCATCCTTCTTTTCGACGCTCTCAAAATAGTCATAGCCAATGGCATTGCCGCTGTCATGTACCCAGTTAATGCTGTTCACAACGTCATCTGCGGTAATGTGATTGCCGTCGGAATCATAGATGCAATCATAGATCGTAACATCCATGGTCTTGTCATCGACATTCGTGTAACTTTCAGCAAGATTGCCGACAAACTTACCGTCTACAATATCAAACAGCGTTTCATAAATATTGAACATGAAATAAGGTTTGCTGTCCTGATTAAGGTTAACAGGCGAAAGATCCTTCCAGTCACTCGGTAAAGCCACCGTGATTTCCGGATAAAGACTTCCTGTGGATCCCGACGAAGAAGCGGAAACTGTCGCTTCCGAAACTGCCGTGCCGCTGTCTGAAGCTGCAGTCTCAGCGGCAGCTGTATTGCCGGTACTATCCGAGCTTCCCGTTGTAAGACTGCCGCAGGCTGCCATCGAAACAGTCATTGCACCTGCAAGTATTACTGCCAGGCTCTTTGTTAAGAAATTCCTGTTCATATTTGCCTCCCTGATAATAGAAAAACTATTGTTTGAAATACTGCTCTGTTTCTATTGGTTCTATAGCAAAATCCGGGTCATTTAAGAAACGACTGATCAGGATCTGACCCTGAATATTGGGTGAACTGTCACGACTGTACAGCATAAGGAGTTCATTTTTCATCAGGGGCTCACTCAGGTGGATTTCCTTAAGCGACCCATTCCGCAGTTCTTCCTGAACAGCCATCCTGCATACTACACCGATACCGAATCCGTCTTTCAGCATCCGAATGGCAGATGCCTCATCGTTATTCAGATAGTCCGACGGTCTGGTTTTCCCGCCTTCCCGGAGCAGCTTAATGTAGTATTCTGAATCCGTTCGCTTATCTTCTGTCTGGTAGATCAACGGAATATGATATAAATCCTTTCCCTGTACTGTCTGCTTTGCAGCGATCTCGCGATAATCGCCTCCGGCAACCAGAACATCCTCACAGATGGTCAATCGGTATATATTCACATCCGGTTTCCATATAAATGACGGATGGCTTCCGATCTTTTTGAACTCGCTGGATGTAAAAGGTTCTCTGTATGCCGGATGGAGCAGAAATGCAACATCCAGCAGTTTACGCAGCAACTGTGCCTCCAGCATGTGGCGTGGTGCCTGTGACATTTCCAGATGGATACTCGGGTAATTTCTCTGGAACTCATCAAGCTTGTTTCGGATAATGTAACCCGTTACGTCCTTATCGATCCCGATCCCGACAATGCCCTCTCCAAGCTTGGCTATATTATTCATTTCTCTTTCGGCGTTAAGAAGGATCTCTACCGCCGGGCTGATCTTCTGGAACAGATAGTTTCCCTCCGCGCTGAGACAAATTCCTTTGGAAGTTCTTTGAAACAGCTTGCACCCGATCTCTTCTTCAAACTTATGAACCTCTTTTGTTACCGTCGGCTGGCTCAGGCAAAGTTCATTTGCCGCTCTCGTAATGTTCTTATATAAGCCTATGTAATAGAAAACCTTGTAATATTCAAAGTTGACTGCCATCTCCGCCTCCTGCACTGATATTCTGTTTTGGAATAGTGATTCCGTATTGGAATAGATATTCCCGGAGTGAATATCTTCTTGTGCTATTTTACAAAATATTTCACATCTTGCGGATGGCTTTATAATAAAAAGTTAACATTTTCGCTATATTTTCTTTGAATTCAGCTTCCCGTTTCTCTATATTGCCATTGTATTAGGATGCGTGCAGAAAATAAAATCGTTCTTTTCTATATATGTTATTTCCTGTGTCTATTTCATTTGGGAATGATGCCGGGAGCAGTTCAAATGCATTCCGCATTTATGCCAGAATGAAACAGTTAAAAAAGGCATATCCCTGTGCAGCCGGGGATATGCCTGCTTCAACAAATTTCTGCATCTGCTCTGCTATTACATCATAGAACTGTTCTCCGGAATTTCAGTGTCATTATGTATGACAGTGTAATGAATACTCTTTTCCTTTTTATACATGCTGAAAAGTATCAGAAATGCAATTACAAGCAGACCTGCGCTGATCGATTCATTAAATGCATCGTTCCTGTTTTCCATCAGCATATATATCATCTTGCATACGGCACAGGACAGCAGCCCGAACATACTGACAAGAAGCGCCGTCTGCATGGCATCTGATGAAGATTTTTTGGTATACAGTTTCATTTTTTTCGGAGCTAAAAGATATTCTGCCAAAGCAGCAGCCAGCATGATCAAGCCTATGACCGGAACGACACCGAGAAAGGCAATCCATGTTACTGTATTGCTCTTAACATTTGTGATCAGACCGCCGATGAAGCATGCGGCAGCGCAAATACAGGCAAATACATATTGTATTCGCAGGATCATCCTCTGCCTGTCTGTGATATCCTGTTGAAAATAATCCGCAGTATATATCCGCAATATCACTTCATGGCCTTTTTCATCCTTCTGTTTTACCTCAGAATACCCTTCAAAGAAGCGATGATAATATGAACTATGCCATGATTTTTCCGGCCTATCCCTATTGAGAAAACCGCTTAATTTTCCGTTCTTGCGTTCATCCCCATATAATCCCATAGCTTTTCTCCGCTTTTATATGTCCGATATTGCGTCCGGAAGTTACCGGTTCCTTTGTATACCTTTTGAAAATCATGCTAAAATTATACTATCGCTTTTTGAGAAGGCAGATAAGGTAATTTATAAAGATGCCTCTCTATGATTTACTTCCGAATATGGGTGAGTGTCCATGAACTTAAAGTACCTGCACGAATTTGTAGTACTGTCGCAGCTCCTGCAGTTCCAGGAAGCCGCTGATGTACTCTATATCTCACAGCCAACGCTGTCCAAGCACATCCAGTCTATGGAAGCAGAGCTTGGCAATGAACTGTTTATCCGCACAAATCGCAGCGTACAGCTCTCCGAATTCGGTCAGCGTTTTCTTCCTTACGCCGTCAGGCTTACCGATATTGAACAGGAATATACCGCTGATCTGTTAAATAAACTTCCTCTGATCAAAAAAATTGTCATTGGCTATGTTCCTGTCGTTACACTGTATACCTTTCTGAAATTTTTCTCGGGTTTTGCAAAACTGCATCCCGAATATCAATACACTTTTCTGCAGGGCAACTGTCAGCAGTTGTTCTCCTGGCTGCAGCAAAAAAAGGTCGACTTTATTCTGACAAGCGATTGGGATTCCACCGAACTTTCTTTTGAGAAAAGACTGTATGCCGAAGATCAGCTTGTTGCAGTGATCCCCGAAAGACACGTCCTCGCAGCGGCGAAGAATATCACCCTTCCACAGCTTCATAAAGAACCTCTCATTCTGTTTTCAGAAGACAATTCTCTGCTGCAGCCGTTGATCGAAAGGAGCAGTCTGGATTTTCATATTTCCTTCCGTGTAGATAAAGCGGATGTCCTGAATGAACTGCTTTCAAAGGATCTGGGCATTGCCGTTCTTACCAGGAGGGCTGCTGAGCACTTCCGTTTGGAGCACTGTATGATCAAGCCGTTTGAGCCGGATATAAATCTTGCGATTTACATGGTATATCTCAAGGACCATAAAATATCATCTGCCACAAAAGCCTTTTCGGATTATCTGATAAAACTGCATCCCTAAATGCCGTTTTCATTATCGATCCGTCTCTTCCCGGTGATATATTCGTTGGTTTTCCATTTTCCTGAAATCAAAAAGTGAGATCCAATACTGTCGCGACACAGGATACAAAGCCATTGATTGTAAGTACCGAACACATTCTTGTCTTTTTTATTGTTCAGTATCTGTTCCATCCGGCAATATCCGCAATTTCTTTCATAAGACCGTACAAAAGACCCGACTACGCCTTCTGCAGCTGTCTTCTGAAAAGTGTTCTGAAAACAGCACGGTTAACCGGCTGCAACACCAGCATCTGAATGCCATAGGCAAAAAAACCGTTGATCACCATTTTTGGGATCCAATTGTAGAGAAGATCCAGAAAGCTCCAGTGATACTGCACCGCAATAAAAAGATTTGAATACAGGCTCATGATCGGGCACATGATCATAACGCTGAACGCTGTACGGATCATGTACCCCAGCACGACATTATCCGGATGAAACTTGGCCGTCTGTTTGCCGGCAAATTTCTGGACAATAAAAAACTGCAGGATGAAAGCCAGCGGTGCCTTCTGGGAAAAGGCAATTCCGGTTGCCTTCCACAGTGCGGCATATTTTGCCGCTGATGTCATGTCCTGCCCGAACTTCGGATCCATCACAATATACTTATTAAAGAACGCCATGGTCGTCGCCATAAAAAGTACGCCAAAGCAGGTAAATATAAACCTTTGAAAAGTCGTTTTGGGCATATCAACCACTCCTGTTATTTACATTATCAGAATTTGTTTGAATTTACGGAAGCATGCCTTTTGAAATTTCCCCGAAGGTGCCGTTTTCCGTGACCACGATCCGGTTCATTTCAGATTCAGAGAGCCCTCTTGTCGATACCAGCGGATATCCGAATATATCGTTTGTCATGCCGAGGGAACGTCCTTTGCAATTCATATAGCACTGTCCACAGCTCTGACAGTTTTCCGGATAGCGCATAACTGATTTATGTGCAGTGCGATCAAAATAGAAAACATCCATGGGACAGATATTGACGCAGTTTTCACAGCCGATGCATTTATTAATGTCAATTCTCACTACGCTCATATGTTACCTCCTTCCCTTCTCCGGCTTCTGTTCTTCAAATCCGACCGCCTCTGCTTCTCCGGGGAAGTAATAAATGTACCGTTTGTTATATTGTTCTGCTGTATCACCGGTCCAGGATTCTTTGACGGGAACTTTGCGTAAAGTCATCTTCCCGTCCGGATCCATGGTCAATGTGATGTAGCAAAGAAAATTCTTATCATCACGGTATGGATAATCCGTACGATAGGTATTTCCCCTGCTCTCTTTACGTGCCAGACTTGCCCGCAATTTCATTTCTGCTGAAAGCACCTTATGTTTCATTTCCAGACAGAGACGCAGTTCATGTCCCGTGCGTGCAATCAGATTTGGAACGACATTGTCCCGCATAAATTCGATCTGTGTCAGCGCTGCCTTCAGAACAGGTTCACTTTTGGTTATCAATACCCAGTATGGTGCCATGATCGACTGCAATACATCACATGCCCAATTGGGATCGATCCCTTTTTCTCTGTTCATCGGTTCAGAAATCTCTTTCAGCGAAGTGCTGATCTGATCTTCTGTAATCTCCGGCATATCCGATTTTGACGCATACACAGCAGCCGCTTTTCCTGCATGATCTCCGTCAATTGAACAGAAGCAGGAAGTAAATCCCACGCCGCACGGATAGCCTGCGCCGGCAACAGAGGTCGAATGTATACCGTCCCCTGCAACGAAAAGCCCATCCAGTCCCGTGCTTCCGCTGAAATCATCCAAACCGCAGAATACGCCGGATGCAAGATGAGAACACATACCGACGGCTGCGCCAAAACTGTCCGCGGCAGGCATATCATCATTCATTTTCCCGGAACGGATTTCCTCGCCATCCATGCCATAATGAACGGACGCTCCTCGCCTTGTATAAGGTGCTTCTGCAATTGACTGTATTTCCGAACCATCAACAACAGGGAGACCGTCTGCTGCACTCTTTACACGTTTCATTACCATTGCCATTCCCTTGCTTTTTACATAAGTCTGAACGTCTTCCTTTTGCATATCTCCGCCGCAAAGCCATATGTTTTCCAGATATGTCCAGTTATTGACCCAGAAAGCACTGCCCGGAGCAACAGAAGAACTGCCGTGGAAATCTTCGAATTCCTTACCGGAAATCGGAAGACCCAGTTTATAACACATATACTCCCCGTCAAAAGTATCACCGCCGACGGGAAATCCTGTCGGCTTGTAGCATCCTCCTCCCGTTGCAAGCACAACCGCTTTTGCCTGAACCAGGATAGACTGCCCACTGGGAACGTGAAAGCCGGCAACGCCATTCACTTTCCCGTCCTTATACAAAAGCTTAAAAACCATTGTATGTTCCAAATACGGTATCCCGTTTTGCCTTAGTACAGCTGTCCATCTTTGGTGCCGATCGAATTTGTCAAACGTCTCTCTGTATCCGACAAAATCCTCCCGTTCAAAAAAGTCGCCTGCTTCGGAAGCCTTTGGAAACTGTGCCAGGATCTTCCACTCTGTCAGACGTTCATATATGTTCTTTGACTCTTTGATCCAGATGTTATACCAATCCAGATTGGCTATATATTCGCCGCCCTTCATAATTACATTTCTGCAGGCTTCCGCATCATCCCTTGCAGGATCAAACCAGCGGAAACTGCTCGGCCAGGGCGACAGCCCCGAATATCCCGGACGTCCTTTATCAATGACCAGTACCGACTGTCCGTTTTCTTTCGCAGTTACCGCCGCATTTAAACCTGCAAAACCGCACCCGATGACTGCCACATCGCATGAATACCTCTGTTCATACGGACATGCTGCCTCCATAGGTCCCGGAAGTTCCCGCACACGCGCTTTCATTACAGTTCCGTTCATGATCAATCCTCCATTATCTGTTCCATATCCGGTATGGCT
Source organism: Lachnospiraceae bacterium (assembly GCA_022652545.1). Classification (GTDB taxonomy): domain Bacteria; phylum Bacillota; class Clostridia; order Lachnospirales; family Lachnospiraceae; genus CAG-791. The sequence continues at coordinate 2,940 of JALCRM010000008.1, read as the reverse complement.
GAAACACGCTTTCCGCAACTCACGCTTTTCAAATCAATGTCCCTGATTCCTGATAATGCTTATGTGTCATAACAGCGTTCTGAATATCACCTGTTTTGTCCGGGCTTCCGATCACTGCCGCTCCCCGAAGTATATTTTCACTGAACCAGTAGCATTCGTGTCTCCCTGTGATCTCATCCGAAATTTCCACTTTTTTATATGTAAGACCCGCCTTTTTTCCTACATCTCCAATGGAAAACAAACTGATTGTAAATGCCTCCATTGAAAGTCCGGCCGGAACTCCCGGATATTCAACATAGTCCCCTGCAGCATTCGCTCCGGCTGTTTTCCCCTGCTCGGCAGCTTCTGACCACAGCTGATAACTGATCCCGTTATACTGAGCGCAGTCTCCGCAGGCATAAATTCCATTTATGCTTGTCTGCATTGTTTTATCGACTACTACGGCACGATCCACTGCCAGCCCTGCCGCCTTGGCCAGTTCAACGGATGCATGACTTCCACAGGAAATAACCACAATATCTGCCGGAAATACAGTGCCGTCATCCAGTCTTACGCCTGTGACCTGCCCGCTTCCTTCAATTGCGGCGATTTTCACCGCTGTCCTGCACACTACCCCCATTGATTCCATTTTGCTTTGAATCAGTCCGGCTGTTTTTTCATCAACCTGGCGGCCGACAAACTGCGGAGTGGCTTCCAGTACGGTAAGATGCACACCCGTCCTGTATATCTGGTATGCCGCCTCCAGTCCAAGGACGCCGCCGCCTATGACAACAACGTTTTGGGCTGTCATCAGTTTCTTTTGCAAAAGCACTGCATCCGGAATATGCCGTATGGTAATAACTCCCTTTTGATCAGCACCGCTAAACGGCGGGATGAAACTTTCGGAGCCAACGGCATAGATAAGTTTGTCATATGAAAAGATGCGGTCATCAGACAGTATTACTTCTTTTCTTTCCGTGTCGATCTGTATAGCCCTTACTCCTAATATGGTGCGGATCTTTCTGTCGTCATACCACTTCCGGTCATGGATCAGAAGCAATGTGTCAGGATCTTCCAAAACCTCCATGTTTTTGGTCAGCATCGGCCGATTAATCGGCAGGTGCGGCTCTGCCGAGATCATAACAATACCGGCACTGCTGTCACGAAGACGTATAGCATCTGCCGCATTGACAGCCGCAACACCGCCGCCGAGAATCAGATAATTCAATAAGGTCGGTTTCTGAAAAGTGATCTCGTCCTCATCCACAGGGACACAAAAGCTGAGATCGGCACCGCAAACGGGACAAACACCTAACGAAGAATCAAATATTTCCCCGCAGACCAGGCACTTCACCAAATGTGCCCTGCGCGTATTCGTCTTTTTTTCTATAATGCATCTGAAGTTGTATCCGTATTCATATGCATTCCTGAGATCTCGTTCCGCAGGTTTTCCCGGAATCATAAATCCTCTGTCAACAGGGGCTGTTCCAAGCTGCTGAAGCCTTTGCCTCAGGTTTTGTGCGGCATCGCACTCTGCGTTCATTGAACCGAAAATTGAAACCGGTTTGTCTTTTAAGTTACCTTTTCTCAATGTAGTCAGAATATCCCAAATTCCCTTATTGATGTCACCATGTAACTGTGTGCCTCCGAACAGAAAGGCATCGGCATCCTTCAGCCTTTCAATTGCTTCTGTACGGGACACTGACGAAAGTTCAATTAAATCGGGCCGGACGCTGCCTTCTTCAGACACTCCTGCCGCGATCTTCTCAGCAATTTCCCTTGTGAATCCGACCGGCTCATATGCGATAGCCAGTCTGACATTCTCCTTCTTCTCAGCCTGAATGACCTCAAAAAAACCGATCAGATCATCAGAACTGCCTTTTACAGCAGGCCCGTATGCCGGGCAGATCATCGAAATTTTCTGGTCAGAGATCAATGTATTCACGGAATAATCCGATTTATTATCTATTGATTCGATTACTCCGCACCGGAACAGCTTTACCGCCTCCAAAGCATATTCGTTGTTCCTGTCCGCATTGATCACCGCTTCACTGAATGATCCGATTTCGCCGAAGGCATTTGCGGAAAACAGATAACCCCTTTGCCTGTCGCATACATATAAACACGGACTGGCAGTTTTATCCTGCAGCGGCTGGAACAAAATCCTTGTGCTGCCGATGCCCAGTGTACGCGCACTTCTGATTTCCACAGAATGAAAATCCCGTCCGACATAGTCCTTCAGCTTGAATATTGCATTGGCACCCGCGATGATTTGAAGCTCCGGGTACTCATTCAGAACAGCCTGTGCGGAGCTGCGGTCATCATCCGTTCCAAAAAAGACTGCCGTGCTCACAGCTGCTGTCCCAACAGTTTCTTTGATGGCCCTGATCCAGTCAGCCGTATATCGTTCCGGTATCGATCCGATCAGAATATATGCGCCTCCTGCATCAAGAATATATGTGCTGTACATGATCCCGTTTTCTGTAAGTGCCTGGTTTTCAAACAGATGTAAATGATCTTCCGAAACGCCAATGTGCCAGAGATCCTCAGAAATATTGCTGATTTCCATAATCAGATCCCAACCTTTCCAATAATTCATCCTGTTGATAAACAGATCCGGTTCCGCTTATATTTATTTTGAAGTGAGGCCTGTTCTTAATCAATTCAATTACCTCTGACAATCATTCCGAAATGGAATCGCGCAAATAAAAAAGACATATCTCCTGAAAACAGGGGATATGTCTTTAAAACTCAATTCCTTATATTATCTGATCCGGTTTATATGGATGAACAGTCATTCAAACTGTGCCATGTAAAGGTCATAGTAAAAGCCTTTTTTTTCCATAAGGCTCGCATGTGTCCCCTGTTCCACAATATCTCCGCCGTTTACCACAAGGATCTCATCCGCATTGCGGATCGTAGAAAGACGGTGTGCAATAACAAAACAAGTCTTTCCGGCCA
>JALCRM010000007.1 GCA_022652545.1 Lachnospiraceae bacterium | reverse complement strand
AGAGGGATTTTCGGCACAATATCTGGCTGAAACGGGCCAACCAGAAGCGAAAATATAGTGATCAACCGAAAAAGCAGGCTTCATATAGGCTGTTATATAGTCTCATCGGTTGGGAAAGTATTAATTATGACATTAATCATATTTTCCAGCTTATCCGTTCTTTGCCGTATCTTCATATGGCAAAACCAGTCTGATCATGGTGCCTGTCTGCCTGGAGCTCCGGATTTCATATTTGTATTTGTCTCCGTAAAAGATCATCAAACGCTGCAAAACATTCTTCAGACCGATACCATTAAGATTTTCGGTCCCACTGTAATCAAAGCCGCACCCGTTATCCTGCACGGTGATGACCAGTTGATCTGAACGGGTGTCATTTTCAACAGAAATATCGATCGTATCCTTTTGGCCTGCTCTTTCCTCTGTATCGGGAAAAGCATGCATTACGCAGTTTTCCACGATCGGCTGGATGATCATTTTGGGAATGGAACAATCGACCGCTTTCTCATCGATATGATAGAGCACCGTGATGTTCTTTCCCAGCCGTCTGGTCTGGATCAGAAGATAGTCCCTGATAAAATCCAGTTCCTGATTCAGCTTTACCAGGGAGTCGGTATCTTTGTAGCTGTATTCGAGAATGTCGGCCAGGGCGACAATGATCTCCGCAATTTCCGGCTGTCTGTCCTTGATGGCCAGCAGTTTGACAAGGTTCAGGGTATTGTACAAAAAGTGTGAATTAATCTTGGAATTCAGGGCTGCAAGCTCGATCGTTGTCTTCTCATGTTCCTTTTTGATGTTGTCCTTCATGAGTGCGTCTATACGGATGACCATGAAGTTGAAGGCATCCGCCAATTTTGAAAACTCGCTGTTCCCCATATTGTGAACATCGATTTCGAAATTTCCTCGGCTGGCCTGCTGCATGGAACTGATGATCTGTATAATGGAATCTTCCACATTCGTAGAAATAAACAAGCCCACTCCCAGGGCTGCAAACAGTGACGCCAATGTAACAATAAGCCACGTCCGTCTCGCACTATGTACGGCTTTTATATAAGGCGCATTGCTGCTGAACTGAATGACCGTCCAGTCGCAGTCCTGAATCGCCGAACTTCTGACGGTGACGTCTTTGGAATACACGGTCTGTTGCTTTTGAAGGTCTGCGATGTGTTGTCCTGCTTCTTCGGGAAAATCAGGAATATCCCCTGTCTTTTTCCCGAGCCATTCTTCTTCCGGCGCATACACGACCGCTTCATTCCGGTCAACAATAACTACATAGTCTTTTTCGGAAGAGCGCTCGATGTCGACGGCATTGGCGATCGTATCATAAGCGACATCCACCTGAACCATTCCAACGGTATGACCCGGCGTATACTGATTGAAATATTTCCTGTAGCTTATGACATAAGGATATTTTTTAGATGCATTCCTGTATCTTTTATAATCCGCAACATGAACAGGGATGATCTCATCCGTCCCCGGCTGGCTGATGCTGAGGTCCCCGGCATCCTGTGCAAACATCAGCGCATTGATTTCCTCATCATGCGGTGAAAACACTTCGCGGTCAAAAGTCTCAAGATACAGATTATCGATATCTCCGTAAGTGAGAACGCGATTGACCAGTTCATTGCTGATATAACGTCTTACCTGCAATTTACCGTAAGCGCTCTTTTCCTGATAATGGGCAAACGGCTCCGCCGTAACGAGCATACTCGCGGTACTGTCGGCAATTTCAAAGACCTGCTTCATTACGGTATCGAGATGTTCTGTAATAATATTCAATTCATTCGTCTGATATGTTGCCGTCTCCTTCTCGTAAAAGGAAGACATACTGTTTATATAGTACAAAAAAGAAATGGCAGAAGGGATCATTGCGACAAATATCGATCCTATGAAGATCTGCCATTTTATTGAAAGATGTCTGTTAATTTTTCTCAGCATCCAAATGCCTGTCCCATTCTTCCAGGGAAAAATCATAAACAACCGGCCTGCCGGTAAATTCTTCCTGCATGCACTCGCAGCACTGCTCTGCCGTTGCAATGTTTTGTCCGTACCGGTCTGCCGTCGTAACCAGTGTCAGTTTTCCGCCTTGAACACGAAAAATACAATGAAAGTAGGGTAAGTCCTGATCCGTGATCCACAAAAGAACGGCCCCGTCTTCAAGCGAAGCGATCTCATCCAGCTCCCGTTGAATCATCCTCTGCCGGCAGAGATCCTTGGCTTCTATTCCGGCTGTACCACATAATTCCATGCTGATCGCACTAAGATAATCGTCGATCTCGGGATGCGCGGCAATAAAGTCCATTCGTTCGATTTTCTGAAAATAGGATTTCATGCCTTCGAAGGAATACCGGATCACCGCAGTATTTTTTGCCCTGCTTTCTCCTTCTTCATTCATGGTAATATGACCTGCTGCATCCGTACAAGCAAAAATTTGCTTTTCATAGTTCCGGTATGGTCTCAGAACTCTCTCCAGCCTGGACCAAACCAGGGGATCCAGATATTCAGCTGCAAAGCTCCGGTCAATCACTGGTCCGCCTCCCTGATCTCAAAAATCGCAATGTCCATTGGCTGAATATGTAATTTCAGTTTCGTTCCCTGCATGTTTCTTCTGCTGTTCCAGATTCCCTTAAGCCGGACCTGCCGGCTGTAGGTCAGGGTAACTGCGGCAATATCCTTTCCCGTATTCGCAATATATTGATGCCATACCCGATCCATCCCGCATTTCTGCCAGATCATTTCAACCTTCTGTCCGGAAACCGCGCTTCCTTCCATGGTGCAATGAATGCGGCCGGAGGCTTTCAGCAGATCCGATCCTTCGCCTGCTTCTTTCAATTCTTCTTCGTTCCTGACCAGCCTGCCGCAGTCCATCGCCCCCAATGTCGCCGAAGATTCATCAAAAGCCGGCTGGTATGGGCCGAAAATGAGATGATGGTTCCTTCCTTTCGCATACCTCTGTAAAATGTACGGATATTCTTCCTCTTCCAGCGGGTACATGGAAGCGAACACATAATCATACTTTTCAATCCGGTCCGTTGGCAGATATTCATCAGACAGATCATAGTCGATCTGATGCTGTCCCAGATACTGCATGACCATAAGGATCCAGTCTTCAAATCTCGGATCCGGGCACCGGTCTGCGCATACCTCTGCCGGAAGGTTCTGTTTCAGCTCATCTTTCCGGAGCTGGAACGGCTGTACAAAACAATTGGAATTGAGCGAGGTAAATCCGCCTTTTTCAGAGACAGACCTGATCCTTCCCATTTCATAGTTTTTCAAAATGAGGACTCGCGCCTGCCGGCGGTCTTTCCAGATTTCATTTTCATGCAGGAATCGCAACATCCTTTTGAACGAATGATAATAATTTTTCCTTATTGAGCCGTCATTTCTGATCGGACAGGCTGTCCACCGTTCCCTTTCAACCAGCATATAAAAATTTACAGCCTTCATTCCGTGCATAAACGCATAAAGATAACCGAATTCCTGTTGTCCGGGGGATAGAATGAAGCCCTCGTCCCAGTATGATCCCGACCCGAATTCCGGTACAAAACACAATTTGCAGCTGCCGGATAAAAACAGGATCCTCTCACGGATGGTAGCAGTATCGCCCGGAGCGCAGTAGAGATCCATGCCGGCTGCATCAATGCCGGGGAGATTTTCGTCTCTCTGCACGGAGATCGGACTGTATGTCTGGTAGGCGCAGTTCTGAAATACCGGAATATTCAATTTCATCTCATCAATCAATCCGGCGATCCGCGCAATGGAAGCAAGTATCTGGAATTCCTTGAACCGCACCCAGAGAATGCACTCGGAAAAATTGGAATCAGTTAAACCTTCAGGTGCCCGGGCCTCTCTGAAGTAGCCGTATCCTGTCCCCGTTTTCCTGTTCATTTCCGTGACAGACCTGAACCGCTCCCTGAGGAACCGATGGTACTGTGCTATGGACTCTCCACTATAGTCCATGATAAACGGATTGTCCCTGAAAAAGTTACAGGTCTCATTATCTGCCTGTATGGCAACGATGCTGCCTTCCGGATAGGCATGTTTCCGAAGTATCGGCTGCAGGCGGAGGAAATAATTCCTCACCTTCGTATAGAATTTTTCACTTGCATAGGACGGTATGGCAAAGGGTCCGGTGACATACGGATAGACAACTTCCGTTCCCCACGGGTTTTTGGCTGTCATCTCCGTGTCACAAACGACCCAGTCAGGAAACCCGAAATTCACCATTTCCGCATTGATATGCGGACCCGGACGAACAATGACGCAGAGTCCGAGTTCTTCACACAACGACAGAAAAGCATCCAGATCTTTCTCCGGCACCTTTTCCCCAAAATCAAAACAGCCTTCCTGCGGTTCATGTACGATCCACGGAATATATGTTTCCACAAATCCGAAACCCATACTGCGGATACGGGACAATATCCGTTTCCATGCGCTCCTGGGTGACCTCCAGTAGTGAAAAGCCCCGCTGTAAAGAGGTAATTCCTCTCTTCCGATCCGAATCCCGTCCTTTGTAAAATTCACCATGGCGTTATCCCTTGACTGCACCGGCAGTCATTCCCGAAACGACCTGTTTCTGAAACAGAAGGTACATCATGACGACCGGTATGATCGCAATGACAAAGCCGGCGCAAAGAAGACCGTAATTCGTGGCATAGGATCCCTGAAGAGCGGAAATTGCCATCGTCATGGTTCTTTTGGATATGGAAGAGATAAGCACCAGGCCGAGCAGCAGGTCATTCCAGCAGTTAAGGAAAGCCAGTGTTGCCGCAGTGGCAATCCCGGGTCCGCAGACCGGAAGGATCACCTTAAAGAAAGTCTGCGTTTTCGTGCAGCCGTCTATCTCTGCAGCTTCGTCAAGCTCGACCGGAATATTCTGCATATAGCCATTGATAATAAACATGCTGAAGGATATCTGCCAGGCGACATAGATCAGCACTAGGCTGAACAGATTATTCTGCATATGCAGAAACTTGAAGATCAGTACAGCCGGGATCAGCAGCGCATGGATCGGTATCATAATGCCAAGCGAAAAATAGGTTTTGAAGAATCTGTTCGGCCAGACTCTTACGAGAATGTAGCTGGCCATCGTCGTGATCATCAGCATGATAAGCAATGCAAGGAGACAGACTGTCAGGCTGTTAAAAAAGCTCCTGCTTACGTCCGCCCCTTGCCAGGCCTCCGCATAATGCGTCCAGATCGGATGCATCGTTAAGGCAAACGGATGTCCGTATATCTCATTGTTGTCCTTAAGAGATGAGATCACCACCCAGACAAACGGATACAGGGAAATGGCCGCCACCACTACAAGGAAAAAGTACCTTACTGTTTTTTCGACGGTACTCTTTAATGGTCTATTCATATTTCTCCTTCATTTATCAGCAAACCGATCATTGATATGGCTCAGGACCTGGCTGAAGATCAATGACAAAACAACAATGATGATCGAAAGACTGCTGCCATAGCCGAAATCGGAATTGACAAAAGATGTTTTGTACATATAGACGCCCAGATAAGCGGAGCGGACGCCCGGTCCGCCCTTTGTCATGATCCAGGCATGGTCAAAGCTTTTCAGCGAGCCGGTAATGCAAAGGATCATGGATATGAAAACAAAATTGCGAATATCCGGGATAATAATATGCCAGAATGTCTGGGACTTGTTTGCGCCGTCTATCTGCGCGCTCTCCACAATGTCACCTGAAACGGACTGAAATGCGCCGAGGAAAATCGTGATATACAGGCCAATATACTGCCATATCTGCGGTGCCATGACCGCACCGAGAATTGTCTTCGGATTCGACAGCCAGTTTGTTTTCAGGATCCCCAGCCCGATGCTTTCCAGTATTTTATTGAATACGCCGATCTCGCTGTTGTAAAACAAAGAAAACATAAGGCCGATCGCTACCGGGGCAATAACGACAGGAAGGAAATACGCCGTGCGGAAGAATTTGGCCCCTTTTGTTTTGATGTACAGTAAATACGCGATCAGCAGGCCAAACGAGATCTGGAAAATCAGCGAAAAGGTGACAAGTATAAGAGTGTTCTGCAGCGTTTGCCAAAACTTCCTGTCATGGAGCATATCCGCATAGTTTGCCGCGCCCACGAATACTTTAGCTGTGATCCCGTTCCATTCCGTAAAGCTGTAGTAGCAGGTCATGAGCAACGGAAGGATCATAAATACGCTGTATAAAACGACCGCCGGGAACAGAAAGCCAATGATCGTGCCAATGTCTCTTTTTTTTGTCTTTTTCATTTTCTCACCGTTTTACAGAATTCCCCCAGTCAGACTCCTGGCTGGGGGAATTCAGCTGAGCAATAGATGTCTGCTATTTCAGCGTATCCTGGACTTCATCCACGAAGTCCTCCGGAGATATGCCATTTATGAACAGTTCATCAAGTCCTGAATCCATTGCGGAAATAGCTTCATTGCTGGGAAGCTTTGTATAGTGGACCTGAACCAGCTTCTTGTCCTTTGCATAGTCGATCGTTTTCTGCATGATCAGTTTCTGCTTGTCATACGCAGTATCCACGTTCTTGCACGGAACCATGCCGCTTAATACCAGATTTTCCGTAAGGTCATCGGAAGCGAGAAAATCGCATACCTTTACGAGCGCATCATGCTTTGCCGTGTCTTCAAAAGATGCCTTGTTAATGAGGAAACCATATACTGTGAATCCGGCTTCGATTGTAGAACTGTCGACACTGGAACCCGGCATCTGCGGAATCGGGATGATATCGCTGAGTTTCTGAATATCTTCCGGTATTGATTCATACATCCAGGGGTAGGTATAGGTCATTGCCGCCTTCTGATCCGTATAGAGCTGAAGGCTCGGTCCCCAGCCCCCGTTTGTAACGGTGTCCTCCGGGAACATACCGTCCTTCACCATGTCCTGCAGATCCTGCGCCACTTTGACGGCATTGTCTGTTTTGAACGGTCCTCCGGAAGTCATTGCATTCAGTTCATCCTCAGCCCCGCTGTACTGATTGTAGATCTCGCTGTAGAAGAACTCGGACGGCGTGCCTCCGTTACTGCCGATGGCAATGGGAATGATGCCGTTTTTCTTAAAGACTTCTGCACATTTCTTTAAATCGTCGTAGGTCTTCGGATATTCAAGATTATATTTTTTAAACAGTTCCGAGTTCGCCAGGAAGACGCCTCTGGTAGACTCAATGGGAACACCGTACTGCTTTCCGTCAGAGGCTGTGTAATACTGGAAAGAAGTGGGATCGAAATCATCCCTCTTGACCGTTGCACTGTCTGCGAAATAGTCATCGATATCCAGCAGCAGTCCGGCATCACACATGTCCTTCATCATGCCGCCGCCCCAATATGTAAATACATCCGGAAGGTCTTCCGAGGCGGTCTGTGTCTTGATCTTGGTCTTATAATCTTCCGTTGTGTAGGTTTCCAGCTCAACGTCTATCGTATCCGCCACTGATTTCTGGAACTCCTGAAACTTGGGATAAAAGTAGTCATATTTGGAATCGCCTTCGCCCCAGTTCGTTGCAAGCACGATTTTCACTTTATTCCCTGCGTCAGCTGCAGCCTTGGTAGATGCCGCATCCACAGCCGCTGCCGCCGATGCTGCTGTTGTCGCGGTTTCTGCCGCTTTTGTGGCAGCCTCCGCACTGCTGGAAGCTGCCGTTGAAGATGCGGCGGGACTGCTGCCGCATCCAGTCACTGAAATGATCATCCCCGCTATTAATCCAAGCGAAATAAGTTTTTTACTGTTCATATTCTCCTCCCGAATCGGATCTCGACTCAGCTCTTGATGCCGGCGCTTCAAGCAGCTTATGTACTTTTGCTACACTTATAATCTCTCAAAAATCTGAAAGATGAAATTAGAGCTTTTTGCGGAAAATGTTATAAAAAATTTAACCGGTGCAGTAAAAACCGATTGCCATATAAACCCGATAAGATTACGATATTGAAGTTCGGAAGAGTCTTTTCGCGCAGGGGGAAATTAACAGACCGGAATATGAAAACACAACTGACAACAGCCATTAAGAAATGCAGGTGGTTCCATTTCGTTCTGATCGCACTGGTACTGGGACAGGCCGCCTGCCTGCTCTGGTTCAATCTTACGCAGCTGCAGGTCCATCTGGGATATGATGCAAGCAGCCTGTATCTGAAGACATATGAGGTCTGGAAACAGGGAACGGTTTTCTGTAAAAACTGGGTGGATACCACCATGCTGCACCTGGACGACAATGTGCCGCTCAGTGCGCTGCTTATGAATGTCACGCACAATGTCTATACGGCTGTGGGAATCTCCAATATGATCACGGGCGTGGCGATCCTGGCCGCCCTGTGCCTGCTGATGAAAGAACTGAAACTGACGCGGGGCGTCCGGCTGCTTGCGTATGTCTTTATGCTTTGCCCCTTCCTCTCCCCGGATTTTGACAATTTCATCGACCTCTCCTGGTTTTCCTGCATCTGGTCTTCCGGCTCCTGGTACGCGCAGAAGCTGCTCTTCAGTCTGCTGTTCGTATGGCTTTGGCTGAGGCTGCAGGCAGAGGACGTCACGGACACCCGCGGATCTGCGCCGCGGATGCGCCGGCTGGTGCCGGCGATGTGTCTGGTTGCCGCGTATTATTTCATTTCAGGTGTTTCGAGCGGCTACTACATGGCGGCTACCGTACTCACGCCGGCATTGCTGACCGGACTGCTGTATATGTTTTGTCAAAACAGCCTGAAAGAGCTGAAGAGACCGGCTTTTGTATACACGGCCGTCTGCCTGCTGCTGGTCGTGGCGGGCAAACAGCTGCAGACAGGCGTTCTGCATTATTCCAGCCACGACAATCTGGTCCGCCTGATCGGGATCGACCAGTTCTGGAAAAACCTGGGTTCGGTCTGGCAGGGAATGCTGGAACTGTTTTCGGCGCTGCCGGCAGGCAGCTATCTGGATGCGATGACGAAGAAGGGGGGCATGTACGCTCTGGGACTGCTCATTCTGCTGATCCTGCTCGCGGGGTTCTCCGCAGGTGCAGTGCGTGTGATAAAAGGGCTCCGGTGCGCGCCGGATTCTACTTTACGGAAACCGGGGTGCGCCGGAACCTCAGCGGCGTATCCGTCGCTGCTTCCCGTCATGATCGCGGTATGGAACCTGTTTATGTTTGCGCTCCTCAACACACGTTACGGGGACAGATTTTTTGAAAAGAGGTATCTGATCATCCCGGCAGTCTTCATGCTGCTGTGCCTGCTGCAGCTGCTTTCCGGCAATATCAGTCAGCTGATCTGGAAAAAATGTCTGTGCGGTGTATTCGTGCTTTGCCTGGTGGGGCAGACTGTGTGTTCTGATTATATTTATCTGGAGCGGCGTCTGCCGATGAGCGATATGGCGCTGATCAGCGCGACGGTCGGTCCTACCGAAGTGCCGCTGGTCTATTTTTACGGAGACAACTACGATCTGCTGGCAAGGAATCTGCGCATCTATGATACAAGCAGGATCTACCGGTATGTCAACGTCACGGACAGCGGGCCGGAGATCAGGCTCAGCGACGATTATACCTACTATTCCACCCGCAGTGAATGGAACGGGGAAACGCTGCTTTTCACAGACAAAAAGAGTTACGACAGCCTTCCTGACCCGGTGAAAAATGCCTACGTCCTCAAACAGGATCTGGGCGGGATCATCCTCTACGCAGCAAAAGACAACACGCTTGCGGATTATGTGAAAAATGAGGATAAATCACAATAAACGGATGCTCTTTGCAATGTCACTGTCTATGCAGATCGTCCGGTCGGCAATTTCATCAGGTGCGCATGCCGCACCCATATTCAGGCAGGCATAGACAGCGTGTTCATTTTGTGCCGTATACTGCCGGAACGGATATTTTATGATTCCCGGAGTGTTCATTCCGACACCCAGTTCCAGATAAAGAACCTTCCTGTTTTCATGGCGTCTGACGAAATCAGAATACCGTTTGGAGGCTGCCTGCCATCCATCATCCTCCACAAAAGTATCATCTGCTCTGAGATTCATTGACATTTCCCTGCCGCAGTCAGGACAGACCGGGATCAGTTCTGCCGGCACCCGCATCTGAAGGTCCGCGTCGTTCGGAATGATCAGCCCGCCATCCCCGACGATTTCAAATCCCTGCGACAGGATCATCTTTCTCACCTGTTTTTCATTGTCACGGGTCTTCCTGCTGCATGGAGTGCTGCATTGGAAAAGACCGTAGTCCCCCTGTGTATAAAACAATCTCTTTTTATCAAAACCTGAACGCTGGAAGCAATGATCAACATTCGTCGTAAGGACAAAATAATCCTTATCCCTGACCAGTTGCAAAAGTCTGCTGTACACATCATTCGGGATCGGCGCATATCTGTTCACCCAGATATGTCTCGACCACCATGCCCAGCGTTCTTCCTCTGAGGGAAACGGATAAAAGCCCCCGGAGTACATATCCCGGATCCCGTATGTTTCCGCGAAATCTCCGAAATATTTTCTGAACCGTTCTCCGGAGTAAGTAAGGCCTGCAGAAGCAGACAGGCCTGAACCGGCCCCTATCATTACGGCATCCGCCCGATCGAGGGCTTCCTTCAGCCTGTTAATATTCTCCGAGAAGTTCCCGGTAGATTTCTTCATCGATGTCTTTAAAAACATTGAAAATCACCTTCTTCACTGAGGTCTTTTCTCTCAGGCAGTCTCTTACTGTGCTGACGGCGATTTCTGCCGCTCTCCTGTTGGGAAAATGAAATACGCCCGTTGAAATGCAGCAAAACGCAATACTTTCAATATGGTTTGCAGCTGCCAGTTCAAGACAGGAACGGTAACAGGAAGCCAGCAGTTCTTCATCCCTCTTTGTAACGCTGCCCCGGACGACCGGTCCGACTGTATGGATCACATATCGGCACGGGAGATTATATCCCTGCGTGATCTTTGCCTGTCCGGCCGGTTCCGCATGGCCCTGTAACGACATGATTTTTCCACACTCACAGCGCAGCTGTATCCCGGCAGAAGTGTGGATACAGTTGTCAATACAGGTGTGGTTCGGGACATAGCATCCGGTCATCCCGCTGTTTGCAGCATTCACAATCGCGTCTGCTGCAAGCCTCGTAATATCCCCCTTCCAGGTCCCGAGCCCATTCTCGTTAAATTCAACGGAATCGGCACGGACGACGCCTTTTCGTTTCAATTCCTCCTGCAGGTAGGCATCCTGAACTTCGAGAAACTCCTCATCTATTTCTCCGGGCATACGTATATTCATGAGCCCGCGCAGAAGCTGTCTCTGCTCCGTTTCACTGTCGGGCATCTGTGTGTCCCTGTATTCCGGGTGCTCCGCAAGGAGCTTCTCTGTCAAATACCTTCTTCTTTCCGTCTGGTCCATTGTCCTTTTCCGTTTTGTTGTAACTTTTATGTTTACATCATCATGGTATCACTTGCTTGTTGTAACGTCAATGGATACATCTTCCTTTCTGCAAAAAAATTTGAGGCCTCCGGAATTTTCCGGAAGCCCCAAACTGCAGTCCCTGACGCTATGTATCATTTATTCAGCTGTTTTGCCGACATACTTGTCTGTGTCCCGGATCACGTCTGCAATCGTCATGGATGACAGTTCCCTTTCCATTGCCTGCTGCACACGCTCCAGCTTATCATCAAGGATCAAATGGATGTGACTGCCGACAGGACAGTTACTGTTTGGATTCTCATGAAAACTGAACAGTCTGCCCTCATCCAGAGAGTCCACAGCATTGAATACATCAAGAAGCGTTATTTCCTCAGGAGCTCTCGATGCAGAAATCCCGCCGGTACCTCTTGTTACGTTTACCAGTCCGGCATCGCGTAACTGAGATGTTATCTTTCGGATAATAACAGGATTGACGCCAACGCTTGATGCAATGAAATCACCTGTTATCTTATAGTCCTTCTTGAAGTATTCCATGCATGCGAACATATGGATCGCGATTGAAAATCTGTTTGAAACCTGCATTGTTTTTCCTCGCTTTCGACATGCATCGTATATACTTTTTGTTGTAATGTCAACAGTTACGCCAATAGCCTCCTGGTTATCCGTTTCCCGGCTCTATCATCTGTCCTGTCTTGCACAACTATGCAGCGTCAATCTCACTGATCCATAGCAAATCAGGACCTGCATGCAGGCATTTCGGGATACGGATTACAGCTGACACGCCGGATCTCCTTACTATCAGCCGGTCATATTTATCCGACCCTGAAGAAATTACCGGACAGCGGAAAGCAGAAATGACGTTTAATTTTCCAGTTCTTCCGCCACTTTCGGCATCCATTCGGAGATATGAATATGCTGCGGGCACACTTTTTCACAGGATCTGCAGGAAATGCAGGCTGATGCCCTCCCGTATCCCTGATTCACATAGTTCCCGTAGTATTCAACTTCCGGTGAAAAGTCCAGGCGATGCATCATCTTCCTGGTATTGTACAGCGCAAAATAATTCGGGATCAGTATTCCTTTCGGACAGTGACTGGCTTCGACGCAGTACCTGCAGCCGGTGCAGGGAATAGCGACCATACGGCGGATCATCTCCGCCGCTTTGAGAAGGAGTTCATTTTCCCCGGGCGTCAATGGCTTAAAATGCTCCATAAACGAAGTATTTTCTTCCATCTGTTCGATTGTACTCATGCCGGAAAGGACAACCATAACTTCCGGAAGACTCGCCGCGAAACGAATTGCCCAGGATGCCGGGCTCCAATCCGGTTGTGCCTGCTTCAGCATCTGTTTCACGTCTTCCGGCGGGTCTGCCAGTGTCCCTCCCTTGACCGGTTCCATAACAATGACCTTTTTACCGTGCTTTACGCATACATCATAACATTTGTGAGACTGGATCCCGGCGCTTTCCCAGTCCAGATAATTGATCTGCAGCTGAACGAATTCGAAAAAGGGATTTTCCGTCAAAACCCTGTCCAGATATTCGGGCGTGTCATGACAGGAAAATCCAAGACAGCGTATTTCCCCGCTCTCTCTCTTCTGCCTGAGGAAATCGATAGCGCCGAACTTTTTTGCCTTCTCGTAATTTACGTTATTCATGTCGTGAATCAGGTAATAGTCAAAATAATCGACATGAAGTTTTTTCTTCTGCTGCGCATAGATCTGTGCCGGTTCCTCGGCAGAATGCAACATCATATCGGGCATTTTCGTTGCCACTGTGAAGGCATTCCGCGGATATCGGTCGACCACCGCTTTCCCGACTGCTTCCTCACTCATAAAATTATGGTACATCCATGCCGTATCACAATATGTGAAGCCCCTGTCCAAAAAGCAGTCGACCATCTTTTCCAACTGAGTCATGTCAATCGCAGTCTGGTCACCGGGATCCGTCAGAGGCATCCGCATAAAGCCAAATCCAAGTTTTTTCTCAGGTTCCATCATCGTCTTATCCTCCCAATCCCGGTTTCATATATATGTACTCAGTGTACCGGCCTTCTGCGATCTCTGTATATCTGTCGTATTCTGACATTGTGTCATTAAGATAATATATCATATCCTGACGCTGTGTCAATATGCTTCCAAAAAACGGAACAGCACACTTTGCACTCCCTGCAGAAAGCATAGGAAAACCCGCTATCGCTGATCTATACTGCGATTGCGGGTCTCCATAAGGAGAACTTGTCCGAACAGAACTGCAGCCTTTAAAACGCCCAGTCACCGTCCCGGAAGATTACGGTTTCAGATCCGTCGTTCAGAATAGCGGTAACTGTAGTGTCCGCAGTTCCGATCATAAAATCCACATGGATCTTGGACTGATTTGCCTGATCGTCAGCCGCTGCACCGGCCGGCAGGTTGTCTTCCGTATAGCTGTTTCCGAATGCAAGATGACAGGCGGCCTTCTCGTCCAGAAGCGTATTATAATACGTTCTTCCGGACCTGAAGATCGGGTTGTTTGAAGAAACAACGGAAACTTCCCCGAGATATTTTGAGTTTTCGTTTTCAAAAATCAGGTTCATGGCGTCGGTTCCGGAGGAGGCAGACCAGTCGGTCAGCTGACCATCCTTAAAGACCACCCTGAGATCGTTGACAATGGTCCCGTCGCTGAGAACCAGCGGCTTTGATGCGACAGCATAGCCATTGACGTTATATTTTTCCGGGATGGTAAAGCATTCTTCCGTGAAAGTATTCGGTGCATACACAACACCATTGTAAGACTCCTTATAAAGCAGATGTCTGATCTGGATTCAAATATAATTTTCCGAATGGTCTGAAAAATATCGTCGAAGGTAGATTAGCATAGATACAACAACAAACTAACAACAAATGGCAGAATTTTCCCTCTGCCATCAGGTCTCATCGTAATCGTCTCCGCAGGGAGACCGGTTCAGCAAATTGTTTTCTATAAAAGGTGTGATTTCAGTATCCCAGCGTTTCTCCTATCAGAAATACTTTGATTCGCCCGGCTATTCCGCTTCGTCTTGTGACGACGATCTGATTGCATATGCATTCCGAAGTGAGGCAGTCACAGCAACGGCCCGCTTTTGTGCAAGGCGTGTTGTGCGACAGCCGGAGATTGTTGGCGGGAGCTGCAAAATTCCGCACCCGTTTCATTGCGGCATCAAGATCCGACTCCACTTTATTCATTCCGGCAATGACAAAAACATGAGAAGGCCCTGTGATCAGACAGGCGACCCGGCCACCTGCGCCGTCGATATTAACCAGCTGGCCATCCAGAGTGATGGCGTTGGTGCTCATGAGAAAATAGTCGCAGAGAGTCTGCTGGGAGTAGAAAGTACGTTTCTCCTCCGGTGTTTTGGCAGTCATGCGGTCTTTTGCGATCATGCCCGGATTTGATTTTACTGCATCAATGAGCCCCATATCGGTGATCGTCACGCTTCCGCCCCAGGTTACACTTGCTCCCTGTGGAATTTCCTGCAGAATTTCATTTTTACACTGCTCCGCAGTTGCAAAATAGGCACCGTCCATATTCCGTTCTTTCAGCTTTTGTATGATCTGTTCCGCTAGAATTTTGTAGCTGTCTTCTTTATAGCCCATTGGAATCCTCCGCATTTGAAATTCTTCTGATTCTGTGACCCTGTGTATCGTATCTTTTCAGTGTGTGTGCATCTTCTCAGGATCTGTCTGTTCTGTCCCTATTTCGGGCCCATCAGATTCTGTCCGCCTCTGGTACGTAAGATTTCTCTGTCAATAGAGATCTGAGGATTTTCGGCTTCCTTTTTGTCATATGACCATTCCTGCTTTTCATGAACTTTTCTTTCCGGCTTTCTACCGGAAAGCTGATCCTTGAAATCCTTTTTTCTTATTGTATCCACAACCAGTGTTATAGCCACACCCAGGATAATGAGTCCAGCTAAGCCAAAAATCAGAATTCTTTCATATTCATTCATTTGATAAGCCTCTCTTATTCGTTTTAATTTTGTTTTTCATTACCTCAAATAATTCCCAATCTGTCATATGGTTGTCAGTAACCAAGAGCAGATACACACCCCGATCTTCCTTGGCACAGCAGAACTCATGATACCACTGGTCATGCCTGACATTATCTCCCAGTTCACGAATATAACCCATGACCTTTTTTACCATATAAGCAGTATGTTCTACATCAGCAAAACAGTCATTCAGATAAAAATCTTTCCATACACCATATTCAGACCGGATCATCTGTTTTCTTACATAGTCGAAGCACTCCGCGCTTCTGCCAAACAGGACAAATGCTGTTTCAAAATCTTTATTCAAATAAGCTTCGTAAGCTTCTCCAAAGCGCACTACACCTTTCGCGCAAAAATAATGAATCTCGGTCTGTAAAAAAAGTGTTGTACCAAATAATTGTTTCTGCTCAGAATTTTTACTATTGTTTAACTGTTCCTCGTTTTTTATATAGTATTCTTCAAGTTTTAACAATCCTCTATGGCATATGCCACATACCGTTCTGATCTGATCGGTCAGGCTCTTATTCCCTGCAATCCAGATCAATGCGTCTGCACCCTGTTTTTCCTTCTGGTGATTTTGCGGTTCTGATGGAACCAAATCTTTTCCTGCAAGTAACTGATGTGCCATGATCCTGATATTCTCCGTATAGAACTGTTCTCCACAGTGATCATCCTCGTTAGGGCCATAGGGAATCATCGATTTCGGATAGTCTTCGAAGCATCTGGCAATCTGCTGCTGATTTTGGAAATAATCTCCGGTAAATTCTTCACTCTGAATTTTATCATCAATTTCTCTGCCTCCCCATTTCTTACTGACTGCATCCAGATAATAGGCATGTGGTCTGACGTTGGAGCAATTAATGACCCAGAAGGCATTCCCATCATTTTCCAATACGTCATCCAACTCTCGATTCACAAAGGATACAGAATTCGGAAGCATCGTGATATGGTTCGCCGCCTGCAGATCATAGAAGGACACATGATAATAAATCCCCTGTGCTCCGGCATTCTTCTCCGGCATAGAAGAGATTCTGACGCAATGATCATCACGTCTTCTGGTTACCATCTTGCCAAAGCCATTGTCTGCTCTGACCTTTATGACATCCTCATCAATATCGACATATCCCTCTCTATAAAGCTCCATAATTTCACCATAGAGGTTTGTACAGAATACCGGATTCTTCACATATTTCTTCACGATTTCCTTCTGTGTACGAATTAAATCGCTGATCATTTTACCTTGTTTTTCCGGAGTATCGAACTGTCCTGTCGTATCACAACTCCAAAATGGAGCATCTCCCTGCCCCCTGAAGCAAAGATTCCAGACAACGTTATAGTCTTTCTGCTCTATCACAGCATCTTCCCATAGTTTTTGAAACAGATCTGCGTGTTCGAAATAGTTCGGCTCCAGGTCAGGATATGCCCTGATGAACATCTCTGCTCCCAAAGGTTCCGCATGATGATGGGTAATCCATAACCCCATATCTGCTGCCATCTTTCGGTTGGCGCGTGAAATCTTATCTGTTCCCGGGATCGTCATATTGCCGCCGCAACGGAGCAATGCTTCAAAGCACATTCTCCAGCCGGCTCTGTTTTCTTTGTTATAAGCCCATTTGAGCATAAGTACTTCATCATTAAAGAACCAGCCACGGAATCTTACTTTATATACAGGTGATTTCAATATGGCAGCTGGGATTTCTACATAGTCTGTCTGTTCCATCTTCTGATCCATCCAGAACCAAAATGGCTTTACACCAAGGTAGTCTTTGCTGATTCTAAGCATTCCATAGATAAATCCAAGATCATCTGATGCAGAAATGATAATCTGAGTGTCTGAAATGACAATCTCATATGTCTCCGCTATATTTTTCTGTAAATCTTCTGCCTCCTTTCTTACCTGTAGAACTATTTCATTCTCTTCCTGATCATGAGACATTAATATCTTATCCATATCTCTTCGTAATATGGACACCGCATTTTTAACAGGTGTAGACAATATATTGTCTATTATTCCTGTGCTTCTGTTTAATCTGAACATTTTAGTCTTCTCCCATCCTCTATAATAGTGATCATCTCCGCCAGACAGCCGGATATTTAACAGACGACTGTCTTCACCCAATGAGGAAACATCCTCGGGTTCCTGTACCGTTCCATCCCAATACAGCTTTGTAATCACTGTTTTGTTCGCCGTCTGGGCGAATCCATATGTGTGAAAACCCAGTCATTGCAAATTGCACGACTGAGCGTCTGCTGATGCAGGAAATGCCAGCGGCGCCCGCGCGCTGCTTCAGCGGATGTAAAAGACCTTTTTCAGGTGTTTTACTTTCGAACACCCCAGGACGATCAGATAGGACAGGCCGGCTGCAATTGCTGTTAAAACAGCAATATAGGCAGGAATATTCCAGCCTTTGTGATAGGGCATGACAACCTGAGCAAACAGTTCAAGAATGGCAACGTGTATGACGTAGACGCCGAAGCTCAGATCCGACATCCGGATGATCCTGGGAGTTTCTGTTTTACGGCTTCCGCAGAGATCGGAGAGCAGTACAAACATACTGAGTCCCGTGAAGAACGGCAGGACCCCGTTGCCTGAATACAAGTAGGCGCGGATCGTTGGAATCGCAGGAAAAAACAGCTGCGTACACACGACGCTGACGATACAGGAAAGCGATCCTGAGAGGTACAGGAATATTTTCTGCGATCTTCCGGGTTCATAATTCACGACCAGCCAGCCAAGAAGCAGATAGATGACATAGCCCTTGACCGGGAAAAGCATAAAGTTATCGAGAAATCCCGTAACGGTTATATCCGACTGCAGAGTAAAAACATCGGCGGTCGATCCGATGTTCTGTACGATAAAGCCGGCAAGAATGATTCCTATCACATATTTCTTGTTCTCTCTCTTTACAAACAACCGCAGGATCGGAATGATCAGATATAATCCGATCAGCATATACAGATACCACAGATGCGGAAAACGGGTGCCCTGCAAAAGAAGAACATATTTCCAGAATGCGCCGGGCGAGACGGTCTCGTGTTTCAGCGACGGAAGTATAAATGTGAAAAACACACCGTAAAAACTCAGCCAGCCGGCAAGCAGATAAAGGATCGGCAGCAGATGTTTTCTGTAAAAGATCCGTGTGTCGAATTTCCGGTCTTCATTCAGCAGCAGAGCGCCGGACAGCATGACAAGCATCGGTATGCAGCACCTTGAAAACCCGTTGAATATATTTGCGATCCGGAATTCCTCTGTGGAGGCATCCGGAAACATAAATAACAATACGCCGGAAGTATGGGTAAGCAGTACAAAAAAAACGGCAGTGATCCGGATGACATCATATTTCAGCAGCCGGTTGCCGGAAACAGAGCGGTCCATTTGATATAAAAGGGTCTGACTGACCCATTCCCCTTTGCTATTTGATTTCATCATACGTCCGGTCCGGCAAAGAGGCAAGGCAAAGAAAGCAATTGCTCAACAGCCGAATGGCCGCTGATGCAGCGCTGAATGGCTGCAATACGGAGTGAATGATATAAGACTTTCTCCTGCAATCCTGGAAAACTTTATCTCAGCGAGTAGTAAGCGTGATTAAAGCACATGAGTGGGGGAAGGACAACAAACTAACAACAAAAGCATACTGTCTTGTCCGAGACACCCTATATTATTCTAACGTATTTTGTCTGACGTCCCTTTCCAAGTCTCTTTAGCGTCCCATCATCAACAAGCTTTTTCAATGCGGATTCTACCGATGAGCTGCCAAGGCTCGGACAGGCATAAAGAGCTTCCTGCTTAGTAAAGTTACCAATCATAGACATAGCATATGTTTTTACCACGTCATACGATGTGCTCTTTGCACCCGACTGTCTGGCAATCATAACTCTGCTTTCAAAATCACGATAACAATCCAGAATAATATTCAGCATATACCGGATAAACGGTTTGGGATCATTGGTCTCCTGCAGCCATCCCTGATCTGCCTGTTCCAGTGCATCATAATATGCATTTTTATTATCCGATATTTTCTTCTCGATACTGATATACTTACCTACATTGTAACCACACTTATATAGCAGCAGTATTGTAAGCAATCGGCTCATTCTTCCATTTCCGTCATTAAACGGATGGATACAAAGAAAATCCAAAATAAAGCAGGGAATCAATATCAGTGAATCTGTGACCTCCATATCCAGAGCGTGAAGATAACTGTCACAAAGATTACGGATTGCATCCGGTGTCTCAAATGGTTCCAGCGGCTTAAAAATAAGTTCCTTCGTTCCATCCGGCAAAGTCCTGTCAATCTCGTTGGGGGTTGTCTTAAGTCTTCCTCCGTATGTGAATGCCGTAAGTTTCAGCATCTCCCCATGCAGTTGAAGAATATAGTTAGGTGAAACCTGGATATAATCATAATCCTCATGAATCAGGTTTAATGCATTCCTATATCCCAGTATTTCCTCCTCATCACGATTACGAGGAGTTGTCTTGTCAGAAACCAGCTGTTTTAATCTGGCATCTGTAGTAACGATGCCTTCAATGCTGTTGGATGCCTCTGTGCTCTGGATCCTGGCTATCTCAGCAAGTCGTTCCAGTTCTACCGGTTTCTGTCTGCTGAACAGCTCTTGCTTTCCCTTATACTCGTGTATCTGCGCTATATATGAAAGAATCTCGTTATCCCAAGTTCTTTCAGCAATCCTGGTATAATCAAATGTTCTCACTTTCTTCCGGCTTTCTCCCACATCAAGATTTTATGTCCCAATTATATTGCCGATTTGTGCGATTTTCAACATGCCTGGGAATAGATATCTAATTACTAAACTTTACTGGCAGCGTAATGAAACGGCTATATCAGAAGCCAAATATAAATACAGAAACTTCTGCTATGGTATTGCTACGAAGCTGATCAAAAACAAAGTTCCAGTTCTGCACCTTCACTATCATCAATGTCCATAGAATAGCAAAATCCAAACGTTTCTTGGTAACTTTTGAGATCACTGAAAATAATGATCCATTCTTCAGATCATTAAATAATCCAAGACACAGGCTTAGAATATGATTATGCTAAAATGGTTATAACAAATGAAGTAGATGAATATGCTACTCATAATTTTTATACAGCAAGCGATAGGAGCTACGGAATGCTATTATCAATGATAATAAAGGAATATGGGCTTGATATTAAAGCGACTAAGCTTATTAGGCATGCGTGTAATAGGTCTGATGTCAGGGAGATAATAGATAAAGGATATTTGGAAGCATATCAGAATGAACAGGGCGGCCCGATTTTTGATAAGTGTAAGCATGTTTTGTCATTTATGTCCTCAAATGGAACATCAGCTGTTTTCTTTGGATGTTATGAAGTTGGTCAAAAATATGAAGGTATTGAAAAGAAAAGGAAGATGCCTAAAGGTTTTCCCTACCCTGAGTATTTTGAAAAGAGCGTTTATTATGATTTGAAAGAAACTGACATAATGGCTGATCTCAAAAATCGTCTGGTTATTGATTGGGGAAAAAATACCAGAAGATTTGACCATTGGGCAGAGACAAAAAAAGCTGTTATCGCTATATATCCGGAAAAGGGGTTGCGGACAGTCGGAGGATTTAAAAGTTATGAAGAAACGATACTGTCGTTTAAAAACCTTGAAACAATTATAAATGATCCACTGACCTATGATGACTGGTATATATCGTTAAGCAATGTTAATGGCATATATCTGATATGCGTAGATGGGCTGGATAAGCAATATATCGGTTCTACTTATGGCAATGATGGTATATGGGGAAGATGGAAATGTTATGCAGAAACTCATGATGGCGGAGATGAAGGCATAAAGAAACTATTGAAACAAAATGAGAATGCTTATAAAAATTTCCGCTTTACTATACTAAAGACATTACCAAAACAAGTATTACCGGATGATGCAATAAAAGTCGAAAGTTTATATAAGGAAAAGCTGAGAACCAGATCCGATATAAGCTCATATGGAATTAATGAAAACTGAATATTACGTGTCGGTGAATGTTGATAATGAAGTAAGGCTCTATGCCCAATCAACTCCAGCACAGCAAAGAACTATAAACTGGAGCGCAGACATTTCAGAACCAACAGAGGAGAAGACAGGTTTCCGCCTTCTCTTTTAATACTACTATGAATGATCATTGCCTATTTGTGATATACAGAAATTTCTCAGTGCCGGAATATCGGTTTGAACAGTTACCCAAACCCTCTCAAGATTAATACTCCCATATCCGTGTGCAACAACATTTCGCATTCCACGGATCTGGTTCCAAGGCATTTTATTAGCTGTCAAAGACTTGAATTCTTCTGATAGTCCATTTACCAGTTCGCCAATCTGCAGAACAGAAAAAGATATTGACTGCTGATAATCTTCATCTGTCATAAATACATTCATAGTATCGCCGTATCTTTATATTGTCCGGTTGATTCTATCCGTATATTCAACAATCTTTTCTAATCTCTGCTGGTCAAGCGGCGACATAAACATCCACCTTATTCTCCATGATATTATTTCTGAAAGAAATATCGCTCTTCATCCTGGGTTTCTGCATTATAGAATCCATAGTTACAAGGTCAATCGTTTTTTTCAAAGCATCTTCCAAGTCAGAATACAGGCCTCCCAGTTTGAACAGTGAATCAAGATCTGCTCCTGAAGTGTCAACAAGGAGGTCAACATCACTGTCTTCCCGTGCTTCTCCACGCGCATATGATCCAAAGAGATAGATGGCTTTTAAGTGATATTTCTCGGCAACAGGTCTGATTTTCAGACTGATTTCTTCAATTGAATAAATCACAATGTACCTCCTTTCAAAGGATTTTTCTATTTGTATTCTATCCGCTATATATCGGATTTGCAATTATTGTCAGACTAATGAAAACACAATTTCTCAATGATAATCAAACACTGCCGTTTACTTCTATGGGATTTTTCGAATGATTTCTTTGTTATTCATTCTGTCGTAATAGCAATAGTGATCATCTCCGCCAGACAGCCGGATATTGAACTGACGACCGTCTTCACCCAATGAGGAAACATCCTCGAGTTCCTGTACCGTTCCATCCCAATATAGCTTTGTAATCACTGTTTTGTCCGCCGTCCGGAAGAATCCATATATTCCCGTTGAATCACTCGGGCCGTAATTCATATTTCTGTTTTCTTTTGTATAGTCTAAAAGAATCTGATCGGACTCAATCGGCTGATTCCATGGCAGCAAATGGATATTGTGCTGCATATCCTGATAAACCAGTCCCTTGAATGTAGTATAAATATTTCCGGAAATATCCGGAATCTCCAAAGGTTCCGCGCCATCCGCATCCAATATCGTCAGTGTCGCATTTCCCAGCTTCCCTGCCATTTGTACAACCTTATGATACCTGATAAGAGAACAGAGCCAGCCATTCCAGAATTTGTTCGTGTCCTGTGTATTCCGGTTCAGAGCGGCAAGCAGCCCGGAAACTGGAGAATCCTCCTCCTGTTTTACCGTACCGTCTGAATCGATATGATAAGCCACATATTCCCGGTTCTCCGGCAGGCTGCCTTTCACTCCATCCGACAGATACAGGTAATCTCCTTCTGCAAACACTGACGCCGTCTGCATTTCCTGACTTTCCTCCAGAAGTTTCTGCATCGTACCGGTGTTCAGATCAAGCCTGCATATTTCTGCATTGACCTTTTCGTCCCACATATTGCTCTGATAGTAGAGCCACCCGTTATTGATCAATACGCACGCGCAGCCATCCCCAGAAACCAGTGTCTGTACTTCTCCGGTATTCAGGTCTGCACATTGAATTCCATCAATGTCCGAATAGTAAACCCTTCCTTTGAAAAACAGGGTGCCGGTAGGATTGTCTCCCGGATCATAGTCATAAGATGCGTAAGTTTCTGCATTTTTCTGTCTATCTGCCTCTTCTGCTGCAGGCTTTGCGGAGCCAGCCAAAGTGCTGACCGCACGCGTTGATACATCAGAACCCGAGGTCTCCGAGATATCGCTGCTTCCTTTTTTCATCTCCGCGGCAGACGCTTCCGGCTTGACCAAAGCACATCCGGTCACCATGACCATACACAGAGCACCGGCAACAAATCGCTTTGCGCTGTGAGCAGAACCTTTACTGATGCAGCATATCCTTTCCTTGATCAAATGTTTGTTTCCTACCATACGCGTCGTCGCACATATCGAATCCCGGCAGGCATTTCTGTTTTTCATCATATGGATCAATGCCTCGCCATATGGCCTTCTTTCAGTTTCTCCGAGTATTCCGATAACCGCCTCATCACAGGCCAGTTCGCTGTCCTGACCTGCCAGCCGGAAAGCATACCAGACAAACGGGTTATACCAGTTCAATGCCAGGACCAGATAACGGACGATCGGCCAGATGAAATCTCCCTGCCGAAAGTGACAGTATTCATGCATAATGGCAAAGGTAAGCAGTTTATCATCCGTAATAATCTGCGACGGGACATAGATGCTCCGCCCCAGCAAAAACGGGGAACCGGATCTTCGCAAAACATAAATATTCATGCCGGTTTCCGGATCTTTCTTCAGAAATCGGCGATGCCTGTGACAATGGCATAAGAAAAGCAGATTATATGCAAGTAATACGGATGCCGCTCCCCATCCGATGATGGGAATCGCTTTTCCTGCCTCGCGGCAGAATATCGATATCTGCTCATATACTTTTGAATTCTGAAATAGAGTACGATCCGGTGAAGAGGCACTCGGCTCCTTAGAGACCTGGTTGGAAGAAATAATAATTTCACCTGGGCTATTGGACGATTCTGTCACAGCAGAACCAGAAGACATTTCTTCAGAAAAGATCTCTGCAGGCTGTTTTGCTGCTGCAGGTAAAAGGTGATTTACTGCAACCGGTATGCGGACAAATCCGCACAATAGAAGATAGATTGGGATGGACAGCCAAAGCGTATACTGCATTTTTCGGCTGATTTTACCGAACAGGATTTTCCTTATGCCGACAAGTACCAGGACTATCAGGCTAACGCCGATTGCTTCTCTCATAATCTCCCAGTCCCTTCCGGCGGCATCATGCCATATCTCCCGATCCAATTACTGTTTGGAAGAATCCTCCCCGCCATGCTGCTTTAATATCTGCTCCAGCTCTTTGATGTCCTGTTCCGAAAGGGCTTCTTCATGGATCATCGTACTGACCATGAGACCGATATTTCCCGAAAATGTTTTCTCAAGAAATGTCTTTGCTTCGTTGCTCCGTGTCTCCTCCTGACGGACTGCCGGATAAAACATTTTTGCTTTTGTTCCCTGCTCAAAGTAAACGGCGTTTTTGTTCAACAACCGTTTTAGCAGGGTAATAACCGTTGATTTATCCCATCCATACGCATCGCCCAAGACTTTTGTCATCTGCGTTATGGTACGGGGAGCCGATTTCCATAACAGCTCCATGATTTTCCATTCTGAATCGCTGATTTTAATCATCTGTACACCGCTTTTCTATACTGTATAATATATTGTTTGGTTTACGTTTGTCAACCTTTTATGCCATACTGATCACTTCACATCAAAAGAGCCTGTAAAACATGTTATAAATATCTTAGATTCGCAGCTATAGATTCATCGATACCAGAATCGATACCTCTCCTTGCTTGCAGTTTGCACCGATCGACGGTCGCTGATGCGTTTAACCGGCGATCGGCTTGAATCAGCCGCCTATCTTACCACTTATAGATTGAGTTGAAAACTTTGGTCGGTTAACAACTTGATTCCATGGGGCGGTACTCTCTTTTTGCAATCCCACTGTTAATCTGTTAACAGAAATACTTACTTTCATCGCATATAATGCGCTATCTGCTGAAGACATATCATTTACATCTATTGTCTGATATTGACCAACATTAAGATCATTCCAGCTAATAATTACATCTAAATGAGGTTTTATCTCATTTAGATGTTGTTTTATTCGTTTATTTTGTTATACTAGATATAAATTGATGTAAAGGAAGGTATCTATCATGCTTTTACAATTTAATTTCAAAAATTTCAAGTCATTTCGTGATGACACAACACTTGACTTAACAGCGACAAAAATTTCCGAATACAACAATCATGTTATTTCTATTGGCAATGAGAAGGTTCTTCCAATTGCGATTATTTTTGGTGCTAACGCATGTGGAAAATCCAATGTATTGGAAGCTTTTAGATACATGACTACCTATGTCGCAAGCTCTCTCAACTACGGTGGAGATGAATCCAAAAAAAAGAGTAAGTCTGAATTTATAAGTCCGACACCATTTTTATTTGATGCCAACAGCAAAATGGCTGAGTCTTCTTTTGAGGTCTACTTTATTTCCTCAGAAGAAAGCGGAGCAAAATCATATAACTATGGGTTCACAGTTAATAGTTCCGGAATAAAAGAAGAATGGCTCAACTACAAATCGAAAACTTCTCGAGGCGATTATAAGCGAATCTTTTATCGCAACGGTTCCGAGCTTGATCTCTCCGGAATTGCACCAAAGAGTCAAGAAAATTTAAAAATTGCGCTCGAAAGGGAAACATTAATCGTATCATTGGGTTCAAAACTTAAGATTGCAAAGCTCAAACTGATTCGCGATTGGTTTATGAATAATGAATTTGCTGATTTTGGTCGACCTGTTGAAAACTACTTCCTATCAGAGCAACTTCCAGATGGTTTTGTGGAAAGCAAAGATGTGCAGAATAAAGTTATCAGCTACTTTTCAGCGTTTGATCCTTCAATTATTGGCTTTGAAGTTGAACCTATTGAAAGTGATGATGACAAAAAATTCTCTAAGGTAAGAATTGATACAATTCACAAAATGATTGATTCAGATGCCACTGAGACTATTCCATTAAAATTGGAATCTGCAGGCACCCTCAAAATGTTTGCACTATATCCTTTATTGCAAGAAGTGTTGGAAACAGGGGGCGTACTCTTTGTTGATGAATTGAATGCACGGCTTCATCCGTTACTCGTTAGAACATTCGTTATCACTTTCTTAAATCAAGAAACGAACCCAAATCATGCCCAGCTTGTGTTTACTTCGCATGATTCCTGGCAGCTTAACAGTAATATTTTGCGGCGCGATGAAGTGTGGTTTATCGAAAAAGCTTCTAATGGAATCTCCACTCTATATTCGCTTGCGGATTTTGTTGATGATGATGGTGTAAAAATACGTAAGGATGAAAATTTTGAGAAGAATTATCTACTCGGAAAGTATGGTGCTATTCCCACACTGCAGTATTTTGATATGTTAAGGAAGGAATAAGTATGCCAGACAGAAGCGGAAAGAGAAAAACCCGAGAGCAGTTATCTAGACGCCGTGTCCCAGAATTGGGGTACTATTTTATTGTAACAGATACTAAGGAAACGGAGCAAAACTATATTCTCGGTTTGCGAAACTCCATTCCGAAAGAACTGCAAGAAAAACTCGTTATAAAGGTTTGTAAAACAAGAACAATTGAGCTTGTTAGCGAAGCCCTCAATATGGCTTCGCTACAGCCTCAATACGGTGAACCTTGGATTGTATTTGATCGTGATCAAGTGAAGGACTTCGATCAAATCATACGTACTGCTTTGGAAAATGGGATCAATGTTGGCTGGTCTAATCCATGTATTGAAATATGGTTCAGTACATATTTCGGATCTATGCCTCCATATCAGGATTCTGTTTCATGTTGTAATGGGTTCGCGGAAAAATTCGCACGAGTCACCGGACAAAAGTATGAGAAATCAGATGTGGCAATCTATAAAAAGCTGTGCCGTCACGGAGATGAAAAGTCGGCAGTTAAAATCTCCGAGAATAAATTGGAAGAACATATTCGCAATTGTATCAACAAGCCTTCGGAAATGTGCCCTTGCACTACGGTACATAAGTTAATTGCGGAGATAACTATCAAAACCGAGAACAAGGATATGTAAATACTTAGAATCAATTACTGCATCATAGTACTTTATGAGCGTGTGAAAGTTTTTCTGTAAATGGAAATCTTCCATGATGTGATTGATGCCAGTGTCTGAATATCCCATGAGTGTAAATGCTCAATAGTGGGTACTGTCCCGCGAAAAGGCCGCCAGTATATTGGCGGCCATGTGAAACAGACATATGATCATGGTTATTCGGAAATGTAAGCGCTTATCCTTTATCGACCGGCGCTTCCATTTTCCTGCAACACTCGGGCAGGCTTCCTGCCCATGGAAGAAGATCATCCAGGTACGACGGATCCTCATTCTCACCGTGCTTCGGGATCTCTTCCAGCAGCAGTTTGAAATACTCATAAGGTTTCAGGCGGTTTGCCTTGGCGGTCTCCGCTATGCTGTACAGGATCGCACTTGCCTTCGCTCCGCTGATGGTGTCAATGGTGTACCAGTTCTTCTTCCCGAGACAGAAAGTCCTGATGCAGCGTTCTGCCGCATTGTTATCCATCGGGACGAGGCCATCCGTAAGAAAGATGCGAAGATACTTTTCCTGGTTCAGGCAGTAGGCGATTGCTTTCCCTGCCTGCGATTTCGGGGCCACGCGGAGAGACTCTTCCCGCATCCATGCAAAGAAGGCATCCACGATCGGAGCGGTCTTTTCCTGCCGCTTCGCCAGCCTCTCTTCCGGTGACAGTTTTCTGAATTCATCCTCATAGTGGAACATCGTGCCGATGACCTGCAGGGCTTTATAAGCGGTGGTCCCTTTGGCCTTTTCTTCTCCCATGGTTTTTACGACATCGGAAAAGCCCCGGTGCGCATGTGCCCAGCATCCGGCGAAAGTCAGGTCATCCCGCTCCCTGTCGATCGTGTGATAGACTTCATATCCATCGGTGATGCAGTATCCTTTGAAGTCTTTCAGGAACTCCCTCGGGTGGTCGCTCTTTCTCGTCTTCTGGTAATCATAAAGGACGAATGGATGTTCCTCAAGCGCTCCCGACCGGTAGACCCACATGTAACTTTTCGATCCGGCAGGCCTGCCGTCCTTATTTACCAGGACCGGTGTTTCATCAGCATGGATCACGTGATAACTGTAAAGCTCTTTCCGCAGCCTTTCATACAGTCGGCTGATGTAGCGCTCCGCACACTTGATCGTCCAGTTACACATGTTCTTCAGGAAATACTGTATATTGAGACTTGTTTATTCTAAACATGCTCCATATTGTAGTGATTTTCGAAATAATCCACCTTATCTTTGGGGATTTGAACATTACGATAGACATTATAGCGACATATTTTTCCCCAATATGCTAAACATTAAAATTCATTACGTACAATTGACTAATGTGCCTTCCGTATATAACATATCTTCACTTCTCTGAAATTCTACTTCAGACAGCCTTCAAGACTGAAAACTATTCAGTCTTTGAATCAGCATCTGTCTGCTTTTCAGGATTTATGATCCATTGATAGACCATAATATATAGTTTCATCATATCAACCGGTTTATAAATACAATCATTTATGCCGGCATTCCGGCAGTCAACCCGTCCATCTGTAAAAGCATCGGCAGTCATTGCAATGATGGGAATTTTGGCAGAATCGGGACGTTTTTCCGCACGTATTGCTACAGAAGCCTCATAGCCGTTTAATACAGGCATTCGTATATCCATAAGGATTGCAGCATAGTAGCCTGGGATACTGGCATTGAACTTCTGAACACCCTGACGCCCATCCGCAGCCGTTTCACATATCATGCCGATCCGTTCCAGCATTTGTTTCGCAATTTCTGCGTTGATTTTCTGATCCTCACAGATCAAAATGCGTTTTCCTGCAAGCGCCGCCCTGATCTGCGTTTCATCAGGCGCTGAATCCTCCTGCCCCTCGTCTGCAAGAGAAAACTCCAGTTTCACTACAAATGTTGTACCACCATTTACAATGCTCTGGCACTCAATGGTGCCCTCCATGGCATCAATGAATTTTTTTGCAATATACAGCCCGAGCCCTGTTCCCTGCGTCTCAGTTCTTGCTGTAAGACAGTCCTGTTCAAAAGGAAAATACATTCTTTTCTGGAAGTCCGTGCTCATACCGCAGCCCGTGTCCGCAATCGTGTACACATGTTCCACGCGGCGGTCCGGGAGATCCCTGACCGTTACATTGAACTCTACCTTGCCGCTCTCGGGCGTAAATTTGATAGCATTGGAAACAAGGTTGACCAGAATCTGCAAGACATGACTTTCGTCCAAAATTATCGTCCTGTCCGATGCACCCGAGATAGAACTCGATAGCATGATTCCCTTGTGCTCCGCGCTGTTCTGCAAAATGGGCAGTATTTTTGCCAAAAAGGCCTTTTCGTTGACAGGCGTTGTGTGCACTTCCAGTTTTCCTGCGCTGATACGGCTGGTCTCCAGAATATCATTGATGATACCCAACAGATACGAACCATCTTCCCGAATAGTCTGAATTTCGTTTTCGCATTCCGGAGTCATATTGTCTCTTGCCAGCATCAGCTGTGCAATGCCGATAATACCATTCAAAGGGGTACGCATGTCATGACTCATACGGGAAAGGAAGCTGTCTTTTTCACGATTGGCCTCCTGCGCCTTCTTAAGAGCCAGTTCCATATTTCCCAGTTCACGGGAACCGGAGCTCTGCAGCGTGGTATCTACGAAAGTGATGACCAGGCCAAGGATTTTGTTATCCTCGGTGCGATAAGGTGCTATACGCATAAAATAGCTTTTTCCGGAAGCAGTGATGACATCGGTCTCCACCGGAGTCAGCCGAGTCGCTACCTGACGACAGATGTCGATCAGATCTACGTTGATGAAGTTATAAGTAATAAACTGCAGTGAACGGCCCACATCCTGTTCAAGTATATTGAACTCCTTTGAAACATAATTGGTAAAGCGCCGGATCTGAAGCTTATCATCAAGAAAGATGACACCCACCAGCGTGGAAGATAGAAAGTTGGAAATATCATTGTTAAGGCTTGTCACTTCATTTAGCTTTTCCTGATACTCTGCGTTGACAGTGTATAGTTCCTCATTTACAGACTGCAGCTCCTCGTTGGAACTTTGCAGCTCCTCATTTGCCGTAAGGAGTTCCTCGTTGGTAGCCTGCAACTCCTCGTTGACGGTCTCCAACTCACTAACGGTGCTTTTGAGATCACTTTGTGTTTTGGCCAGATCTTTTTCCAAATCACTGATCCTCTGTGCTGCAGCAGTATTGATATCGTATGTAGCAGCATCTCCCGGTACGAATGCAGAACTCTGCTCCACGAACACAATGGCACTGAGGCCAGCACTCTCCCCAAATTTATTCTTCACCGGCATCACGACGACAGCAACCGTTGTTTCAGAACGTTCCCCGCGCACACCAATACGGTCAAAAGCGATGCGCTCACCGCTTTCGCGCACAGCCTTCAATGCAGTGGAAACCGGAATGCGTAGATCTTCTGTCAGCATGGAAAACAGATCATTTTCTGTTTTACCCGTCGGCAGGCGCAAATAGTTGTTACAGTCACCGAAGATATGTCGCACACTGTTTTGCTCGTCCACCAGGACACAGGGCTGCATGAATTCTTCCAGCAGGTTCAACTGCAGTTCATCCGCGGCATGATCGCTGTCCGATGTGCCGGCCTGCGAAGGTGTCGATTCAATATCACCTTCCACGAGCGGAATGTGATAACGCAACTTCATATCCTCCGGCGCGCGTCCTGCAGCATTGTGAAGGAATATCTTCTCGTTAGGGCACAGCGGGTTGAAGATCTCGCCGCAGCCGTTTATGCTCTCGGACTTGCCAAGGAAAAGATAGCCACCGTCGTTGAGCGCCATGTGAAAGATGGCGAACAGATCCTTTTGAAGCACATTCTGGAAATAGATCATCATGTTGCGGCAGCAGATCAGATCCAGCTTGCCGAAAGGCGGATCCTGAAATACATTCTGTGGCGCGAAGACGATCATCTTTCGCAGTTCCCGTGAAACAATATAACTTCCGCCTTTTTTGGTAAAATATCGTCCCAGACGCTGTGCGCTGACATCCTCAATAATGCTCTCTCCATACTGTCCTTTGCCAGCAGTGAGGATGGAGTCCTTGTCAAGATCGGTGGCGAAGATTTTCACCTTACGCTTCTGGCTGGTCTCTTCCATGGCTTCCAAGAACAGGATTGCCACGGAATACGCTTCTTCTCCGGTGGAACAGCCCGTTACCCAGACACGTATTGTGCGGTTGACGTCACTGTTTGAAAGAAGTGGCTTTACCACCCGCTCCTTCAGCACATCAAAACACTCCGGATCCCGGAAAAAGCTGGTAACGCCTATGAGGACGTCCTTGGCAAGTATAGTAGCTTCCTCATTGTTTGTGCGAAGAAGGTTGACGTACTCATAAAGATTTTCCACATGGTTCACCACCATACGCCGTTCAATGCGGCGCGTGATGGTTGTCTGCTTGTAATAGGTGTAATTGATATTGGAAACCTTTTTAAGAATAGAATAGATCTTGTTAAGCAGTTCTTCATTGGACATTCCGACTGCCCCGCTGGACATGGATGCAGAAATGCGGGTCAATTCCTCGGCAATAGCCTCCGGTCCGATGCTCATATCTGCAAATCCGGTCTGCAGGGCAGAACGGGGCATACCGTCGAACTTGGCAGTCTCTGGCCGCTGTACGAGTATGACGCCGCCCTCCTCCTTGACGGCCCGTATGCCGTTAGTTCCATCAGATCCGGTTCCGCTGAGAATGACCGCTACGGAGTGAGCCCCGTATTCATGGGCCAAAGACCGTAGAAAAATATCAATTGGGTGGTTGATCACATGCGTCTGAACATACTCATGGAGCACCAGCTTACTGTCCCGGACCTCCATATTGAATTTCGGCGGGATCAGATAAACCGTGTTGCGTTCCAGCCGCAGACCATTTTGTGCCTGAAGCACCGGCATCATCGTATACTTGCACAGGATCTCGGACAGCATACTCTTATAATCCGGTGAAAGATGTTGAATAATGACGAATGCCATACCAGTGCTGTCCGGAATCTTGCGCAGCAGCTCACCGATGGCCTCGAGGCCGCCGGCAGATGCACCGATACCGACCACGCAGGAAGGGGCTTCATTTTGTACTGATGTTTCTGGCATAGTAAAATACCTCCGATAAAATATTTATTAACTGAACTCCACCGAAACGCCTGTATCCGGAACGGTTTCCAGATTCACAGTGCCCTCCTGGGATCACCCTGATCACCTGCCCAATGCTTTTTGTAGCACGGCAATAAGCTGCTTTTGTTCAATCGGTTTTGTAAGATAGTCATTCATGCCGGCATCATGTGCTTTTTGAATGTCCTCTTCAAAAGCGTCTGCGCTCATCGCAATGATGGGAACCGTTTTTGCATCCTGTCGAGGAAGTGCACGGATCTTTTCAGTTGCACCGCATCCATCCAGATTCGGCATACGCAGGTCCATCAGTATGGCATCGTAATAACCGATCATGGATTCTCTGAATGCCGTAACTCCGTCTGTTCCATCCACTGCACAGTCCACGGCAATGCCCTGCTCTTTAAGAAGAATGACAGCAATTTCCGTATTAAGACGATTGTCCTCACACAGAAGAATTTTCCTGCCTTTGAGAGACACTTCCGGGAAACGCTGTGTTGAGATCTGCTTTTCAATTTCATTCGCACGCGGCAGCGGCAGATAAATTGTGAATTTTGTTCCCACATGCATTTTGCTCTGCACTTCGATCCGGCCGCCCATTAAATCCACAATGCGTTTAACGATCGACAGGCCAAGTCCCGTTCCGGCTATATTCGCACTTTCCGGTCGGTGTTCCTGCGAAAATGGTTCGAACAGCCGCGTCAAAAACTCCTCGCTCATGCCGATGCCATTGTCCTTTACGGTGATACGGTGATCACAGCCGTAGATACTTTGAGTTAAGACCTCCACAGACAGAGAAATCGTCCCTCCGGGAGATGTATATTTTATGGAATTAGAGAGCAGATTCAGGAGGATCTTCTGCAATTTGAGCTTATCCGTCAGAAGCGTTTCCTGCGGAAGATCATTGGCTTCCAGCCGAAGATTCTTCAGTTCAGCCGACGGACGAAGGGCGGTCACAACGGAAAGTCCAAGTTCCCGGCTGTCCACGGGTGCATTCTCAAGAACAAATTTTCCGCTTTCGATGCGGCTCATTTCCAGCGTATCATTCACCAATGCCAAAAGCAGCTTTCCGGATGACTGTATCTTTTGCAAATAACCCTGTTTTTTGATTGGATCATTTTCACGTATGGCAATATCCGTAAAGCCAAGAATACCATTCAGCGGTGTACGCAGGTCATGACTCATGCTGGAGAGGAAGGAAGACTTTGCCTCATTGGCACGGTCCGCGGCTAATTTTGCGGCTTCCAGCTCTGTAATGCGCCGGTGCTCAGCCTCATACTGCCGCGTGATGTCACTCATGCAGAAGAATACAACTTCATGACTTTGATTGAGCCAGGTCATCTGGAACAGTTTTTGCCTGACAGCACCATCAGAATTTACGATAGGGCTTGAAAAGATATATATCGACTGTGACTTTAATGCATCAACGATTCTTGTCAGCGACATGGCTCTTTCCATAGCGCCACGTTTTTCAGGCGGAAAAGCTGAAAGCCGCTCACGCATACCGGTGTTGTAATCCACGACTCCGGAAAAGATCGGTCCATCGTGTTTTTTATCCAGGCGGTACACCCGAAGAGTCCCGGATTCCATATCAATCAGTCCAAGTTCATCGTAGTCAAGATCGGTCAGCTTGGCAATGATCTCCTGTACAAGGATTTTTTCCGTAATATCATAGGCATACATAAAGCATTCGATGTTGCCAGTATCAGGGGACTTATAGGTATTTATTATCAGCCTGACCCAGATGCTGGAAATTTTCGTGCTTCGTCTGCAGTATTGGATCTGATGATTCAAATCACCGTGCTGATAGCTGCGGATCAGATTGCCTCGCTCAATAAAACCACGCAGCGCCTTTTTTCCCGAATCAGTGCGTACAAGTTTAGTGAACTTCGTCCAGGTACTGTCATACGAATCATTTGCCTGAATAGGATATGCACATTCACTGAGTGGAGTATAGTCCAGAATGACATTTCCAGTCAGATTGCAGCGTGCTTTGAAGATGAGATGCTGATCACTATTCTGATGCAGATATTCCATTTCATGTTCATAGCGTTCCTGTGCCTTTTTATCTTCGGTGATATTCTGTCCAATGCCATATGCCTTAACAGGACTACCTGCCTTATTCTTCACAATCGTATATGTAGTACGTATGCAGCATGGTTCGCGCCCCGTCTGTGCTTTATACCACATTTCGCAGGATACTTCTCTGCCTGCTTCTACACTTTGGTACATGGCGCGGACCTTCGGGATTTCCGATGCCTCAAAATACTCAGCCAGCGAGTCTGGAATATTTTCAACAGTCTGAGGAAAGCCATATTTTTCGCAGTTTTTACGTGTGAGTTCATTATCGGCAAATGTGATTCGATGGTTCGCTACATCATATTCCCACAGAACTAGCCGCGCTGACTTTACCGCATTCTCATAAAGTTTTCGGCTCTCCTGCAGCTTTGAAGCGGCACTCGCCAACTCTGTAATGTCTGTATAGGCCAGATAGGCAACTCCCATCCCGTCGAGGCTGAGAATCAGATTGCCTTCTACGTGAGCCCATGCGTAATCCTCAGTTCCCTGGACTTTTATACGATAAATAGCATCCAGTGGTTTATTGTGCACAAGAAATGTTTCAAAATCCGTGCGATTTCTGGATTGATCTTCCGGATGAATACAAGCGATCAGATTATCAAATGTGCAAAGAAGTGGGGCCTGCTCAGACATTCCCAATCGATGCGCCATATGGCGATTGATCGTCACTTCATGCGGGATACCGTCTTTCACTAAACACACACAGATACCTGCAGGAACATTGTTTATGATCCTTCCCAGCCGTTCATTCTCCCATTTCAGGGAAGCTGCAATTTCCGCCGCTTCCTTTGCCTTAGACATTTTCTCATGCTGTTCGACAACATCCGTAACATCAATTAAAACACAGGAAACCACACGTACAGTATCTTCGGCATGCGGATCAGCCGTAATTATACACTTGACCCATAGCATTCCTGAGGCGGCCGGAAGCTGAAATATCTTTTGTATGCTTTCTTCTGTTTCATCGATCTTTTGAATCGCCTGCTGAAGTTTATCATATACCAGCCCATACCCGGTCAGAAAACCGCGCAGGGAACCACCAGAGATCCGGTCAAATTCCTTCTGCGTATATCCTGTAAATTGAGATAGTCTGCTTTTTCCTTCGATGACAGTCATATCTTCGTCACATCGGATTTTAATCATACAAATGTCGGCAGTCAGCATAATCTGCTCTTTCTCATGCAGCGGCTTCAGGAAACCTTCGTTCAATTGCACTGTTTTCTTACTATAAGCAGGCACTTCTGTATGCTGCTGATGTTTTTCTTCCATGCAGAATTCCACCTCTCCCGGCACCGGAAATATATGCGAATTTTAA
Organism: Lachnospiraceae bacterium; assembly: GCA_022652545.1. Taxonomy (GTDB): domain Bacteria; phylum Bacillota; class Clostridia; order Lachnospirales; family Lachnospiraceae; genus CAG-791. Next base: position 109,226 of record JALCRM010000007.1, on the reverse strand, counting down.
AGCCTGTCTTGAAATATTTCTGTCCTATTATGTACAGCTATTCTTCCTTCACTTGATCGTTATGGCCGGCCAGCGGCAGATCCCCACATCAAGCGCTTTGATCCTTGTGAGATTGAAATCCGCATGGTGGCAGTACCAACATTCTTTCATTGGCACTGTAAGGCTTTCCCGTGGGGAGAAGAAGGCACAACAGGACTCTGGCAGAATTTTTCCGCCGGAAGTATCATCTTGAAAACTTTCACTATGTTCACTTGAAATAATTGCTTTGGGCATTTTCCCTGTAAGTGGCATTGTCAGATTTCCCTTCTTAATTAGAGAATAGCAAAATATCTCTGTCCCGAACGTTGTTTGTGATAAATCGCACCTTTTTAGGGATATCCTGCACATGGCTTTTATATCGATTATGTTAGAATTATAATGTTTTAATATTTTTGAAAAGCTGGAGGAATCATAATGCTGCGAATTGCCGTGTGCGACGATGAAACAGTATATTTAGAAAAGGTGAAGGAATTGCTGAAAGACTTTGCTCGGAACCGCAGTCTGGATTTCAGTATTTTCACTTTTGATCATCCTTTTGACTTGGCCTCTTCCACTGAAAGCGGTAACATCTATCAAATCTATTTACTAGATATTTATATGCCAGGAATGACAGGGCTTGCTTTAGCAAAAGACCTGCGAAAGCACGGTGTTGATTCGCCGATCATTTTCTTTACGACATCTCGAGACAGCGCTTTGGAGGCATATGGTGTTGGAGCAATTCAGTACCTTGTAAAACCGTTTAAGTCTTCCGCTCTTTACTCAGCTATGGATTCTGCATTGGATAACGTGCATTCTGAGCGGAGAAAACAGCTGATCTTTAAGTCCAACGGGTCCTATCATACAGTAAATACCAGGGAAATTTGTTATTCGGAGGTGCACGGAAATTACGAATATATCCATATGCATGACGAAGAAGTTCTGACGGTACGTCTGACCGCAGCGGAACTATTCGACGAGCTCATTGTTTCTGGATGCTTCATTCATTGCGGAGCCTCTTATATTGTAAATCTGATCTACGTCAAACGCATAAATTCCAAATCAATCCTCATGCTGGATGGAGCGGAGATACCCATACCCCGCGGAGCATTTGCTGACATCAAAAATAAATACTTTGCATACTTTTCTACCAGGGAGTAAAAACATGATACTCGTTATTTTATGGAGCCTGCTTACAGCTGCGACAAATGGATTTGTTGCAACGCATCTTGCTTTACAGAAGTACAAAAAGATTACAGCATGCCTTATCTGGACGGTATACGTGATAATTATCGTCTCCACGACGGTAATCAGTTTTGATCATCTGCAGATTGCCGGATCCTTCGACGGGGTCTTTGGCATGATTCTTATAGGAGTTCTCCACGTTGCAGTTTTTATGCTGACTACCAGAGGAAGAACTGATGTCCGTCTGTTTCTGATTCTGAGCTATACTGCAATGCAGGTCAGTTGCGCAGGACTGATGGAATATATGACGGTGTTTGTATTTTCATCCAATCTTGCTGCAGGGTTGGTCTTTTATGTGGTTATCATGACTGCTGTTTTATATATTTTCTTGAAAACTCTTCTTCCTGCTCTTCAGGAAGCTGCTGCCGTAGTAAAAGAGTATTGGTATATCATGTCTGTTTTGATCGGCCTGTTCATCCTGACCATCACATCCTATTACGTATTTCCAAACAGAATGCAGGACTTCAGTTTTCATCAGGCCGCAAGTTTTCCTCTTACCGTGATCCTGTTTTTCATTTGTCTGGGAGGGTTGATCATAAGCCTGCGGAGCAGCATTGCCACTGCCAAAAGCCGCCTGGCCAACGCACAGATGTCAATGCTGGTACAACAGATCGAATCACAGCAGAGAATCACAGAAGAAATTCGCAAAAGCCGGCATGACCTCAGACACCATAACTGTGTTCTGACTGCATTTGCAGAAAAAGGGGATCTGCAGGGGCTGCTTCAGTATCTCCGACAGCAGACTGAAATTTCAGAGTCTGAATATGAACATTGCTTCTGTGAAAACGAAACCATTAATACCATCCTGCAGGTATATGAAAAGAAAGCATTATCCCAGAAAATAAAGGTAACTGTTTTCGCAGAAGCTGACAGAGAAATTCCAATACCTGCCCCTGATCTTGTGGCAATTATCGCAAATATGTTTGATAATGCCATTAATGGCACACTGGAGGCAATGAGCAGCGATTCTGAGATCCTGGTTCGTATCCATCCAAAAGCCGGCCGTCTGGTTATTCGCATCGACAATCCATGTGTTGCAGAGCTTCATTTTTCCGGCACCTTGCCACTGGATCTGCAGGGCATAGGCATTTCAAGTATAATGTCCACCGCTGCAAGAAACAGCGGTGAATGTAATTTTATAGCAGCCGATGGACGTTTTTCTTCAGTTGTCATTTTATTTATGGGGCAATAAAACGTTTTTCTCTCATTTGCCTTATGCAGTCATTCTCATACTAGTTCATTCGATTTACTTGCTACTAGTTGCTGGTCCCGTTTCTTACCAGCTACAGTCTTTCCTGCATTTTCAAGGATCGCTTTATTTTGATTCAGTCTCGAAAGGATACTTTCTTTGGATGATGCCTTTTTCAGGCCATCGGCCTCTTCCGTCCCGTCTCTCCTCACCAAGTCACAAAGCTTCGCATAATCCGTCATAAAGGATCGAACTGTATCATAGCCGGCGCTTTGTACGATCCGTTTCATTTCTTCAGCCAGTGCACTCTTTTCATTGATATAGGTCACTCTCTTCTGTATCAGTTCTGTTTTAGCTTTTCCTTTCCCGATTCCGGCGAATCCGGACATACTTTCCAGTCTGCTGTCAATTAATCCTATCTTCTCATCTGTCTTTCGGATTACAGACATCTTCTGATCCAGTTTTATCTTAACCGGCGTCAACTGCTGCAACATTTTTCTATTGTGATCAGATAAGCTCTGCTTTGGAACCAGCCGCAGGCGAAACATCCTGATTCTCTCCTGCAGTTTTTTTACTGCATTTTTCAGAATCCCGCACAGTTTCTCTGGTAAAAAGCCTTGTTCGGCAATCGATGCTGCGACTGACTTACTAATATATTCTTTTCGGACGATCTGTATATCTTCTTCCGGTATACCGCTGACCAGAGCTTCATCTACAGTCCTGTTCCATTCCTTCCTGGCTTCATTATCGGAACGCATTTTTTCTGCCTTGGGATTATTTTTACCGATCTTTTCTGTTGGAAGATAAGGCCCGGCAGGATCGAAAACTGTAAGTTTCTGGGTTTCATCCTTAATCAGGATATTAATTAAATCTGCATATAACTTCTTAACATCTGCCACAAACTCCCGCTGTTTGAATTTCGATTCTTTTGCTGCAAAGTAATTGCTCTCATAAGGGCTGCCTTTCGCTATGATCCGACAGCCGGGACGTATACTTCCTTCCGGATCCAGGATTTCCTTTTTGGTTCGGACATGCTTTCCATTTTCATCGTAAAACATGTTTCGTTCTGCAATCTTCATTTCTCTTTTTTCCAGCACTTTGCGCTCGCTGAAAATCAGATGAATATGGTAATTGGTCATTGCTTTGTTGTGGTGCAATGCCGCTGTGCATTGGACACCATATTCATTTCTGAATGACTCGGTAAATGCTTGCAGCAGAAGCTGCGGATCATATGCCGTAAAACTTTTCGGCAACGCAATGATCAGTTCCCTGGCCTCAATACATTTTCCTTTTGTTCCACTTTGTGTGAAGTCCAGCTGGTTCTGATCTGCAAGATATTTCCAGAATACCGGTTCAACAGTTGAATAGGTTGCATAAAGATGCTCCTGCCTTTTCGGATTGGAAATATAATCAACCCGACCGGCCACATTGGTTATTTTGCTCATTTGCACAAATACATGATTCTGCATTAGGTCCTTTCCCGCTGTCTCCATAGGGAGACGTTTAAGCGAATATCGCCATAAAAGGCAAGCCCCCGGCAGGGCGAAATATCCCGAGCATAAACCGCAGGTTTGTGCGATGGGTGTATTTCGCTCTCAATCGCCGAGGGCTCTTAATTTCACGATTCTGCATGGCTATTTTGCTAATTCTGCCTGAAGAAGCTATCCAATATTTGTGTTATGGTTTTTAGTGATTCGACTATCCAGGGATCAAGATCATCGGCCTTATCTATTCCGGCGAGACGGTCATCAATTATCTTTAGTTCATCCCTGATTGCTTCAAATGTCCTGGAATTTTCTCTTACAAATATTGTCTGATAAAGGCAGCTTTCCAAAAAAAATTCTGCCTTTGGAAGTCCGGAAAGTTTACATCTTTTTTCTATAAGTTCCTTCTCCTTTGGAGAAACACGAAAGTTCATAATGGTGTTCCGCTTCCGTGCATGTTCATCTTTCTTTTTCTTTGGCGTATTTCCTAACTGTGTCGACCTGCGGTAAATTTTATCCATTTTTCTCATCCCCATTGTTTTCTTCCTTGAAAACCTGATCAAGGCTTCCTGCCATCTTTTTCTGTACTGATGGATACAGATGAGAATACCGTTCAGTAATCGTCACGCTTTCATGTCCCAGCCGTTCCGCGATCTGTACCGGGGAATAGCCGAGGTTAATGAGCAGCGCACAGCTGGAATGTCTCAGATCATGAAGCCTTATTCTTTTTACTCCCGCCGCTTTGCTTCCTCGATCCAGTTCATGGTGCAGAAAACTTTTAGTGAAATTAAAAAGTCTGCTCCTGTCATCCAGTTTATAAATGGAATCGAAGTAATCCTGCATCTCCTGACAGAGGAAATCGGGCAGATCGATCCGTCGGTTGCTTTTCTCTGTCTTGGGAGGAGTGATGACAACCTCTCCCTTAAGAACCTGGAGAGATTTATTGATCGTCAGGATCTTCTTATCCAGGTCAAAATCCGCTCTCGTCAATGCCAGAAGTTCGCCGCATCTGATACCGCACCAGTAAAGAATCTGGAAAGCGTAGTAAGACATCGGCTTGTCTGCTATTACGTTTGCGAATTTTTGATATTCCTCTAATGTCCAGAACTGCATCTCACCGCCCTTTTCTTTACCAAGTTTCTTTGTCGCCAGACAGGGATTTTTCGGGAGTTCATAATAGCGGACCGCATGGTTGAATATGGCGTTCAGCTGGTTGTGGATCGTCCGGAGATATACTGGGGAATATCCTTTGCCGTCACTATCTCTTTTGCCCAGAAGTTCATTCTGCCACATCAGGATATCCGTAGGCGTGATTTCAGCAAGGACTTTCTCCTTGAAGTAGGGAAGGATGTGCGTCCTGATAATCTGCTCCTTCGTAAGATAGGTATTCAGCTTCAGCTGGGGCTTGAGATCTGCCATATAGATGTTAAAAAAGGTCGCAAAGCTCATGTTGATATTCTTGGAACTCTTGGCTATGAATTCTCTCTCATATGCCTGCGCTTCTTTCTTTGTATTAAAGCCCCTCTTCTCATGTTTCCTGCGGTCGCCTCTCCAGTCTTTGTAATAGACTGCTACACGCCATTTCTCGCCGTTATATCCGTTCCATTTGTCTTTATAAACCGCCATATCATACTGCCTTTCCATACAACCGATAATTGAGAAGCGCTCCCTTGAAAGAGATCACATACCCCCGGCTCATTTCCAGGATCCGGCTTCCTATTGCTTCATCAAACTCCAGGAGCTGCTCCACTGTCTTTTCTGTGCTGACGATCATTGGGAGGCTGTTGTTATATCTGTAATTAACGATCTCATAGAGAATATTGATATCCGCCTCTGTAACCTTTCCCTTAAGCAGATCATCCATAAAAAGAACTTCCGCTGTCATAAACTTATGGATCTGCCTTGCATATTCTTCTTCATTCAGAATGTTCTGCTTTAGGGAAGTCAGCGCATCTCTGTATGGCATATATAGCACCGGTACCTCTCTGTTTATAAGTTCCTGGCTGATTGCTGTCCCGAGATGTGTCTTTCCTGCACCCACCTGACCGCTGAAGAGGATGGAAAGATTCTCATGGCCTTCTGGTTCAAATTCTCTGGCATACTTCTCTGCCTGGCTCTTCGCGTCCTCCAAAATACAATTTCCTGAAGTGATATAATTATCAAAATTCTTATTTCTGAACTGTGTTGCAAGTCCACTGCGTTCAAACCTTTTTCTGGCTTCTTCAAGCATCCTGCATTTACATGGGCGGGCATATTCATGTCCCGTCTCATCCTTAGAAAGTATCCACCCGGTATCGCGGCATTCTTTACACTTGTATTCGCCCATGGTTATCTTCTTTCCTTTTCAAGCGTTTCAGCGATATCACTGAATTTTGACTTGCTAGTGGAATCATTTGCTGTAGGCTGATCTGAATTACCGCCAATGGAGTTCTCTTTCTCAGACGCCCATTGATCAATCGTAGAAGGATTCAGTTTTCCATGATAAGGAGTACTTATAATCCTGTTGATCACACTGTCTACAACGGATCTGGAATGTGTGTGTGTGAGATTCTCGTAATCCTCCTGATAAAGGATTTCATCTCCGAGAGTAAAAGCTACCGTTCTGTCATACACACTTACCCTAACCTTACCTAACCTATCCTTACTCTTACCTATACTTACCTGTGGTTCCAATCCGGTTCCATTTTGGATACATTCCGGATCCAGATTGGAACCAGTGGCTGGAATGCTTATATTTTCAGCACCTGCGACCATCTTTCCGTTCAGAATATAGGTTTTGTTCTCTGATAAAGAAAGCTGCGCGTATTCCTGCTGGTGAATCGTCTTCTGATAACGGTCTTTCTTGATATAGTTGTGGATCTTCCAGTGAGTGATCACCACCACACCACTATCAAATGGATAAATATAACCTTTTGCACAGAGAAGCCGTGCGTCATCGTCAGATGCTCCGTACATTCTCTTACGGCTTTTAAAATTGCTTACAAATCCATCATCATCAGCATTCATACCAAGATGAAAGTAGAAACTTTGTGCAGATGCCGGAAGGTCCAAAAACTTGTCCGTCTCTACAACATCTTTACAAAACATCCTTCTGTTTGCCGTTTGTGGCCTCCTTTCTATAATTTCTCGTTGAAAAAGCACCTTCTGTGGTAATTTGCACTAACATGCAATACATTCGCACAGAAGTGCTGTTCCCTTGCCAATAAACTTTTTCTCAAACTGCACTGCTCTTCAAGCATGCTTCTTCGTACCAGATCCTGTTCACTTTGCCATTAACCACGATTGCTCTGGGGTTTGCTTCTTTCATTTCCTTGTTGAGCTCCTTGATAACTTCATATGCCTTGGCTCTGGAAACCCCCAGATCAAACTTCACGGTATCGACTCCTATAAACATGGGAAGTTTTTCATCTGTCATCGCCTGTTCCTCCTTTCTTAGTTTCTTAAATTTAATTAAGTATTTTTTATTAAGTGGCTACATTGTACATAAGTATTTTAAGTTTGTCAATATAACTTAATATTTTTCTTTTAAGTCTACTTGCTCCATCTTATATAATTTTGTAGTATAATTGATTTTACTATTAGGAAAGGATGGGATCACCGTGACCTTAGGCGAAAAGATCCGTAAATATCGGCTGCTCCGCAATATGAAGCAGAAAGAGCTGGGTGAGGCAGTAGGGTTTAAGAAAAGTACAGCCGATGTGCGCATTAATCAGTATGAAAGCGATAAAGTCGCCCCCAAAGCTGAGATTCGTCAAGCTATAGCCAATATACTTGATATAGACATCAGTGCGATATCGGACATAGAAATCACTTCCTATGAGGATGTGATGCATGTTTTCTTTGAGTTGGAAGAAAAGCTGGGTATGAAAGTAGTCAAAAAAAACGGCACCACCAGCTTGGTATTTGATGATAATAATAAGGACATTGCCACCTTGATCAGCTACATGAATCTATGGCAGACGCAGCGAACTGCCATGTCCATCGACAGTGAAGATACCCCGGATGAGGTAAAGCGGGACTACCTACTGTGGCAAGGAAAATTTAAAAGCAATGTAGATGCCTATTACAATACAAAGAAGGATGAGATTGATAAACATTATGAGAAGGCCGTTTCTGCCCTCTCCGGCTCTAAGCATGCCTCTAAGACGTCAGAAATTACGCAGCTGGTCCGTAAGATCATAGAAGCCGGGATATCCGTATCGACCAATAATATTCTATTCGGCGTAGGCGATAATGCTCCTGGCCTTACTTTTACAGTCAGTGAACTGATTGATCCGCCTGCCAAAGATGTTGAGAAGCTCTTTGCTAAGTTTCTCTATGAATATAAACATTTTCAAGCGCTGGGGGCTGAATGTTTCACCGACATGCAGATGACAGGCAAGTCCCTGACAATCACTTATTACGTGCGTGTGTCTTCCTTCAGTGTTATCACATCCCAGGTTAATACATTCCTGGAGTATCGAGAAAAAGAAGCGACACAGGGTGATTTCTTCAAGGACAGCTTCGAGATGAGTTTCAAAGGCGATCTGGAAACTGCAAATAACGATATTGAAGACGAGATCAAAAACGCAGCCAAGTAGGTTAATCGCATAAAACATTAATGTCTTGCGTGAGTGATCAGAGTAAACAAGATAATAAAGACTAAAATTTGAAATAATGTAGACAAAAAATAGACGAAGAAAACGGGAAGCCAGCATTTATGCGGCTTCCCGTCATTTGTTTTCTATTCAAGTTCTATCGTGCCCGGCGGCTTGCTTGTCAGATCGTACAGCACTCTGTTGACGCCCTTCACCTCATTGATGATGCGGTTCATGCAGGTCTGCAGTACCGCCCACGGGATCTCGGCGGCCTCGGCCGTCATGAAATCGGATGTCAGTACGGCACGCAGTACAACTGCATAGTCGTATGTGCGCTCATCGCCCATGACACCGACGCTGCGCATGTTGGTGAGGGCTGCGAAATACTGGCCGAGGCCGGTGTCTATGCCTGCTTTGGCAAGCTCCTCGCGGTAGATGGCATCGGCGTCCTGCACGATCGTGACCTTTTCCGGCGTCACTGCGCCGACGATGCGGATGCCGAGTCCCGGGCCGGGGAACGGCTGACGGAAAACCAGGTTCTTAGGGATGCCGAGTTCCAGGCCGACCTGCCTGACTTCATCCTTGAACAGCATGCGAAGCGGCTCGACGATCTCCTTGAAATCCACATGATCTGGCAATCCGCCTACGTTGTGGTGCGATTTGATCGTCGCGCCCTTGCCTATGCCGCTTTCCACGACGTCCGGATAGATGGTGCCCTGTGCAAGGAAATCGACCCTGCCGATCTTCCGGGCTTCTTTCTCAAATACATTGATGAATTCCGCGCCGATGATCTTTCTCTTCTGTTCCGGATCGGACACATCCTTCAGTTTTTCGTAAAAGTAATCCTGCGCGTTGACGCGGATAAAGTTCAGTTCATAAGGGCCGTCGGGGCCGAAAACCGCTTCCACCTCGTCGCCTTCATTCTTGCGCAGAAGGCCGTGGTCGACAAACACGCAGGTGAGCTGTTTGCCGATCGCCTTCGACAGAAGCACTGCGCAGACGGAAGAATCCACGCCGCCCGACAGCGCGCACAGCACTTTGCCGGTGCCGATCTTTTCACGCAGCGCCTGCACTGTCGTATCGACAAAAGAAGACATTTTCCAGTCTCCCCGGCAGCCGCATACATCCAGTACAAAGTGCCGCAGCATCTTGGTTCCTTCCGGTGTATGCACGACTTCCGGATGAAGCTGGACAGCGTACAGCTTCTTCGATGCGTTCTCCATCGCCGCCACCGGGCAGTTGGCCGTGTGCGCCGTGATCCGGAAGCCATCCGGCACCGCCGCAATGTAATCCGTATGGCTCATCCAGCAGGTCGTCTCAGGCAAAACATCGGAAAACAGCAGCGAATCCCTGCCTTCGATGGTCACATCGGTATGCCCGTACTCGCTCAGCGGCGCCGTTTCCACCCTGCCGCCGAGCTTATACGCCATAAGCTGCGCGCCGTAGCAGATGCCCAGGATCGGGATTCCCAGCGAAAACAGGGCTGCATCGTAGGACGGCGAATCCTCTTTGTATACACTGGCCGGGCCGCCGGTCAGGATGATGCCTTTCGGCGCCATCTCCTTCAGTTTCTCAATATCGATTGTATAAGGATGGATCTCGCAGTATACAGAACACTCACGGACACGCCGCGCGATCAGCTGTTTATACTGACCGCCGAAATCCAGCACCACGATCATTTCTTTTTCCATGCATAAGCTCCTTGAGATTGACGTCAGTGCTATTCTACCATAATTGTGTCAGTGTGTTGAAGCTGCGTAGCTTAATCCGAAGGTATGCCGTCGGACCGGGGGCTGGATTTCATTTTCCACAGACAAATGTTTTGTCTCAGAAATAAAAGAACAATTGAAATCGGAAGGGAAAATGAAGCATAATATTAAATGTGGTGCATGGTGAAATCCGGAACGATATCATGCGCTGTTTTATCTCCGGCAGTCATTGGCCCGGTCTCCGGGACAACGCGGAGAAGTTGCAGAATGCGGGTCTTTTGACCCAAATCGGCGTATGCGCGGATGAAGAAGGCATCTGCGCAGGTACTACCCTGCGATCCGTATGCGGATCGGAAAGGATGGGCGCGCAATGAAATTCGGAAAGAAGTTTCTGGCATGTGTTCTGGCAGCGTCAACATTTTTGTCACTGGGAGCTCTGCAGCCGCTTCCTGTCAAAGCGGAAGCGGGATCTGCGGCCGGTTCCGGCAGCTATCAGGAAGATTATGAGGGCCTGAAGTTTGACCAGTCCGCGTGGAATTACGATCAGACCAACAATGTATTCTGGCAGATCGGGGTCAGGTATTGCACTGCGCCGGCTTCCGATGACTATGAAACGCTCGGGATCTACGTGCCTGGTCAGTATATGCGCGGTGTTAAGAACAGTGACGGGACCTATACCTGTACTGTCAACAATGCCGGCACTCTGAAGGGCTATACGGCAAAAACGGCACCTGTGATCTGGCCGGTGGACACCCCCGGCTACGCTGCGCAGAAAGCGCCGACTTCCTACAGTTACGATTCCGTTTCCGATTACGTTAAAGCAGGTTTTGTCTATGTACTGGCAGGTATGCGCGGCAGACAGTCCATGATGGGCAGTTCGAATACGGCGGCGCTTTCTTACAGCTGCGGTGCGCCGTGGGGCGTTACAGACCTGAAGGCTGCCATCCGCTTTATCCGCTACAATATGAACGTTCTCCCCGGCGACACAGACAACTTCTATACCTATGGCATGAGCGGCGGCGGAGCGCAGAGCGCGCTTGCAGGCGCTACCGGCAACAGTGCGCTGTATACGCCGTATCTCGAGGCGATCGGGGCAGCAATGACCTATGCAAACGGCACGGCTGTAAACGATGCCGTCACGGGATCCATGTGCTGGTGCCCAGTTACGAATCTTGATATTGCCGACGAAGCCTACGAATGGAACATGGGGCAGTATTTTGATACGGACACACGCGCTTCCTCTTCCTTTACCTCTGCTCTGTCAAAGGACATGGCGGTAAATTTTGTCGCATACATAAATGAATTAGGCCTGAAGAGCGAGGATGGCACGAAACTGGTCCTGTCAAAATCCGATACCGGGATCTACAACGCAGGCTCCTATTACGACTATATGAAGAAGGAAGTGGAAACTTCTCTGAATAACTTCCTTTCCGATAATACATTCCCGTACACCTATACCCCTACACAGGTGCAGGTGGGGAATACCGCTACGTCCGGCGGTGCGCAGGCCCAGGCCTTTGCACAGGCCAACGGCGGACAGGGAACGCAGACGGCGGGAATGCCGCAGATGACGGGAGCTCCGAGCGGCGCGCAGGGAGCCGGATTCGGCGCAGCACCGGGCGCGCTCGGCGCGGGCAGTTCCTCCGCGGAAAGTGTGGTTTACCAGACACCGCAGGATTATATCGACTCTCTGAACGAAGACGGCAAGTGGGTCTCCTATGATGCAGCTGCGAATACGGCCACGATCACCGATATGGAAGCCTTCGTTGTGAACTGCAAGAATCCGAGCAAGCCGGTCGGTGCTTTTGATTATCTGGATAAGAGCCGCGGCGAGAACAACCTGTTCGGAAATGCGGAAGACACGTCCGCACATTTTGATGCCTTTGAAAACCGGCTGCTGGTCGGCAACGCATCGAAGTATGCAAAGTATTCGGACTGGAAAGCTTCCTACCTGACGGATTTCGCAGCAGACCTCGCATCCAAAGATGAGATCGGGACAGCGATGGCAGTTCGCAGCAACATGTACAATCCGATGTATTTCCTGACCGATTACTATGACGGCTACAAGACCTCGAACGTGGCAAAATACTGGAGGATCCGCACCGGTATCGATCAGTCTGATACAGCGCTCTGCACGGAAGAAGATCTGAAACTGGCGCTGGAAAACTACGATGGCGTAAAGAGCGTTGACTTCGCAACGGTATGGGGACAGCCGCATACCACGGCGGAACGTACCGGCAACAGCACCGACAACTTTATTGCCTGGGTAAATGCATGCGCGGCAAAATAAGCTGCCATTGCCCTGAACTACAGTAACCCGCCGGAACGGCGGCTGCTTGCAGCCTCTGAGCAGAAACAGTCCGCGGCCTCCGAAAAGAGGCTGCGGACTGTTTATTTACGGAAGCGATCCGCGGTGTTCGAATGACGTCTGCGGACCGTCCGGTTCATTCTACTTTTCCGGAACCCCCGTCAGTCATGAGGTGCTCCCATTTATGGCCTTTGTATCGGAGCAGGAAATAAACGCTGCGGAATATCCAGTCTATATACATGGCAAGCCACACCGAGAGCAGGCCGAGGTGAAACAGATTCTGGATCAGATAGGCCGAACCGATGCGGAAGACCCACATGGAGAAGAGTGCAATCGCCATCGTGCGCACAACATCGCCTGCAGAGCGCAGGGTGTTGCAGACAGCGAAGGAAGCGACCCAGAACAGCGAGGCAAAAACACAGTGCGTGCGCATGACGGTGACGGACAGCTGCTGCGTCGCGGGCGTCAGCGAAAATGCGCGGACAAAGAGCGGCACGGCAAAATAACAGACCGCAGACAGAGCAACGGTACAGATCTCTTCAAGGATGCAGAGCTTCCTCGTGTAATATCTGGCCTGTTTGAAATCGCCCGCTCCTATGCAGACGGAAGTCACGGAGATGATGGCCAGGTTGATCGACATGGCCGGCAGCAGCGAAAAGGAAGCAATGATGCCGTCGACGGAATTGGCCGCCAGGGCGCTCGTCCCGAACGTGGCAATAAAGGAGAGCAGAAGGACCTTGCCCATCTGAAACAGGCTGTTTTCGGTGCCGTTCGGTATGCCGATGAACAGGATCCTGCGCAGAAGCGCGCCGTCGAAACGGCGTGTGACCTGGCCATGCAGGCTGATCACCCTTTTTGAATCAAAGAGCAGCCAGACCGCCATGACCGCCGCCACCGTACGTGAGATCGTCGTGGAGATGGCCGCCCCCGCCACACCCATATGAAAGCCATAGATCAGCAGGGAGTTGCCTGCAAAGTTGAGACCGTTCATCAGAAGCGAGATCAGCATGGTCGTCCTGCTGTCATTCATAGCGCGGAAGAGCCCGGCTGCCGAATTGTAGACGGCAAGCGGCGCTATGGAGATCCCTGTGATGACAAAATAAGTCATGGCAGCCTGCATGACATCCGCATCGACGCTGCCGAAAATGCCGTGCAGGATCTGTGCGCGGAATGTGAGCAGCAGGACGACCAGGGCTGTGGAAAAAAGCAGCGAGAAATACAGCAGCTGCCAGGCTGCACGGCCCGCATCCTTCGGACGTTTCTGCCCGAGGAAGTGGCCGGCGATGACTGCGCCGCCTGTTCCGAGTGCGGAAGTGAAATTGATCACGAGCACATTGATATTGTCTACCAGGGAAACACCGGACACCGCCGCTTCGCCCTGTCCGGAAATCATTACGGTATCGAGCATGCCTACAAGGATGGCGAGGAACTGCTCGACAATCAGCGGCCAGATCAGTTTTCTCAGATCTTTTTCGGAAAATAGCATTTACGGCCTCGCGGCAGTAACTGCCGTCTCAGTTGATGACCCTTCGGATGCAGATGATGGAACGGTATGTGGCGACGCCGTATTTGATGCCCGTACGCGCCGTACTTGCATGAACGATCGTGCCGTTTCCGCAGTAGAGAGCCACATGGCCTGCATAGCAGATCAGATCGCCCGGCTGGGCTTCGTCGAGGGAGGCGACTGCTGTGCCGGCCTCACGCTGCGCTTCCGCCGTACGGGGAAGGCTGATACCGAACGCCTTGTAGACGCTCATGGTAAAGCCGGAGCAGTCGGCGCCGTTTGTCAGGCTTGTGCCGCCGTATACATAAGGATTGCCGACGAACTGACTGGCGTATGCCACCACACTGGAGCCTGACAGCGAGCCCGGCGGATTGTAGGTCTTATTCGCGTTCGCAGAAGCTGTGGCAGTCGTACTGCCGGAAGAAGAGGACGCGGTGCCTGTCTCCGACGATGCTTTTGCAGCCGCAGCCTTTGCAGCCGCCTCTGCCTCCGCCTTTTTGCGCGCCTCTTCAGCCGCCTTGGCCTCCGCTTCGGCCTGGGCATTATACGCTGCGGTATCCGCCTCATATTTTGCCTGCAGCGTAGCTGCCTGCGCCTGGGCCTTGGAGATCAGGGCGTCATAATTGCTGTATTTTGTCTGCAGTTCGTTCTGTTTTGCCTGTAACGCGTCCTGCTCGGACTGCAGCTCATCCTTCGAGGTCTCCTGGTCGGCTTTCACATCCTCCAGATCGCTCTTGGCCTGCGCCACTTCTTTTACCGTCGTTTCGTACTTCTCCAGCATCTTCCTGTCGTATTCGTAGAGCTGTTCCGCATACTGCGCCTTGTTCAGCGCATCGCTGAAGGAAGAAGACTGCATGAGGATCTCGACATAACCGGTGTCGCCCTTCTCGTACATGTATCGGATACGGGCTTTCATCGCCGTATACTGTTCCTGGCGGCTGGCCTCCGCGGCGTCGTATTCCTTCTGCTTGGCTTCGATCTTTGTCTCGGTATCGGCGATCTGGTTCTCAATGAGCTGCACGCTGGCTATATTTTCAGCCAGAGAAGCGCTCGCCGC
This sequence comes from Lachnospiraceae bacterium, assembly GCA_022652545.1. Classification (GTDB taxonomy): domain Bacteria; phylum Bacillota; class Clostridia; order Lachnospirales; family Lachnospiraceae; genus CAG-791. Next base: position 94,138 of record JALCRM010000007.1, on the reverse strand, counting down.
ATCCAGGTCCTCCGACACGGCCTCCTGCTGCCCTTCCAGGGAATTCACGCTGCTGTTCGCACTGTTCAGCTGGTTTTTGGTGTTCTGCTGCTCCTGCTTAAGCTGAGAAGCGGTCGCCGCAAAGACAGGTATGCCGACGGAAGCCGCCAGCGCAACAGAAAGCACCGTCGGTAAAATACGTCTGATGTATTTGACATACATTCTGGAAAGCAGCAAAAGTATCTCCCGTTTGCAGGCCTGCCGCAACTGTATTATTATCTACAGTTTATCACAGTTCGCAGTTGCCTACTGTCCTGGGGAACGGAACGACGTCGCGGATATTTTCCATACCGGTCAGGTACATGATCGCCCGTTCGAACCCGAGTCCGAAGCCGGAATGTCTCACAGAGCCGTATCTGCGCAAGTCAAGATAGAACTGGTACTGCTCCTTGTTCATATGAAGTTCATCCATGCGCTTCTCAAGCAGATCCAGATGGTCTTCCCTCTGGCTGCCGCCCATGATCTCGCCGATGCCGGGCACCAGGCAATCCACAGCCGCCACCGTCTTTCCGTCCGGATTCAGCTTCATATAGAAAGCCTTGATCTCCTTCGGATAATCCGTGACAAATACCGGCCGTTTGAATACTTTCTCCGTGATGTAGCGCTCGTGCTCTGACTGCAGGTCGCAGCCCCAGTACGGTTTGAAGTCAAACTCATCCTTGTGTTCCTCGAGCAGCTTCACCGCATCAGTATAGGTGATGTGCCCGAAATCGGAATTCAGGACGTTCTGCAGACGCTCGATCAGCCCGCTGTCGACAAAGTCATTGAAAAACTTCATTTCATCGGGGCAGTGCTCCAGAACATAGCGGATGACATATTTCAGCATGGCCTCTTCGACCATCATATCGTCGTTCAGGTCCGCAAAAGCCATCTCCGGTTCAATCATCCAGAACTCGGCCGCATGGCGCGTGGTATTGGATTTTTCGGCGCGGAACGTGGGGCCGAACGTATAGACGTTGCGGAAAGCAAAGGCAAAGGTCTCCACGTTGAGCTGCCCGCTCACCGTGAGGTTTGCTGCCTTCCCGAAGAAGTCCTGCGCATAGTCAGGCGTTCCGTCGTCTGCCATAGGCACGGTCTGCAGCGGCAGGGTCGTGACCTGAAACATCTCGCCGGCGCCTTCCGCATCGCTCGAGGTGATGATGGGCGTATGAACGTAGACGAAGTCATTCTCCTGGAAGAAGGAATGGATCGCAAAGGCTGCGGCGCTGCGTACGCGGAACACGGCCTGGAAGGTGTTGGTGCGGGCGCGCAGATGCGGCATCGTACGCAGGTATTCAAAGCTGTGGCGCTTTTTCTGCAGAGGGTACTCCGGCAGGGAATTGCCCTCCACCACGATCGACAGCGCCTGCATTTCAAAAGGCTGTTTGGCCTGCGGCGTCGCGACGATCTTCCCGGTGGCGATCACGGCCGACCCGATATTGAGCGCGGCCGTTTCCGCAAAACCGACCGTCTTCCCGGCAGCTGTCTCTTCCCCTGCCTTCAGATTTCCGTCATAGACGATCTGCAGTGTGGCAAAACAGGATCCGTCGCTTACTGCAAGGAAACCGAGATTTTTCGAATCGCGGTTATTTTTCACCCAGCCGCCGATCGTCACCGTCTTCCCGTCATAAGCCTGGAGCTCTCCTGCAATTTTCCTAACTTCTGTCAGATCCTTCCACATTTCAGGTCATTTCCTTTCTGTCTGTGTCTTTGTATCTCCTGCCTGCAGATCATTTCGATGAAGCTGCTGCCGCAGCGCTGTCTGAGGTCACTGCGGAAGCACTGTCGGAAGTCGCCGCCGCGTCCGCGGATGCAGCCGTTGAGGAAGCATCGGAAGCACCGGTGGAACTGTCTGTCGAATCAGCTGCCGGAGCAGTGATCTTGGCATTCTTTACAAGGAAGTCCATGACTGCCTTGGACATCAGGCTCTCGCGGTATTCCTGCGCATCTTCGTTTTTCTTGAACTCCTCGACGCTGCTGTACCCGAGGTCGGCAGCTTCATTCGCCATCTCGCTCTTGTAGTCGCGGTTGGAGACGTTCAGTTTCTCAATGTCCGCGATGGCCTGCATGATGATATACCGTTTTGCCGTGCGCACTGCCTGCTCACGGATGGTCTTCTCGTAGGCCTTTGACCCGGAGGTCGCCGCGGAAGCTGCGTTTTCGGAACCAGCGGTCGAAGAAGCTGCGGAAAGCGCATCCGCCACCGTCTCGGTGCCCGATGTGGCCGCTGTGGCTGCATCTGAACTGGCCGCTGCAGAAGAGGTCTCCGTCACGGCTGCTTCGGAAGTGGCCGCGGAAGCTGCGGAGGTGTCGGACGCAGAAGCATCCGATGCGGATTCGTCAGACGCGGAGGCATCCGACGCGGACGCATCGGAGGAGCTGTCCGACGGATTCACATAGTTCATGAAGGTCTCAAGATCCATGCCGTACTGCTGCGCATACTGCGTATAGTAGGCCGTGATCTCGGTCACAAAACGGTCCACCATGGCTGTCGGCGGATCCTTCTTGAAAGTGCAGTTGTCTTCCAGATACTGGCTGATCTTGGACTGTACGTCCGAATCATACGTGCTCTGCGCCTGGTCTTCGAGCTGTTGCTTCATGTACGCCTTGTACTCGTCGGCCGTTGTCACTCCGTCGATATTCTGGTTTTTCACCCAGTCATCCGTAAGCTCCGGTGTCACGAGCTTTTCGATCTTGTTGATCTTGACGGTGAATACGACTGCTTTTCCCGCGACATCGCTGTTGGAATAATCGTCGGGGAATTTCAGGTTCAGCGTCGCTGTGGACCCGGTCTTCTGCCCGATCAGTCCGTCCTCGAAACCGGTGATGAAGGAATTGGAACCGATGGTCAGGTCATAGCCGGTCGAACTGCCGCCGTCAAAATCCTTGCCGTCTATTTTGCCTTCATAATCGATGTTGACCACGTCGCCGCTCTTTACCGTGTCGTGGTCGGTGACTTCCTCGTAGCTGGCCTTGGAACTCAGGGTGTACTGAATATACATATTCAGATAATCGTCCGTGACTTCGGTCTTGGCCTCCTCGACGGGAATGGACTTATAGTCGCACAGCTCCACATAGTCGGAAGCCTTGATATCCTTCAGGTACTCGCCGCTCGAGGATCCGCAGCCGGTCAGCATCGTTACCGCCGTTGCAGCTGCCAGAACCGCTGCCAGTAATTTCTTATTCATCAGGATCGTCCTTTCTGCTGAATGGTTCCGCACTGTCCGTCGAAACCTAAACATCCGCAATAAGGTTTAGTGTAGCACAAGGCGAATTATCTTAAAAGCCTTTTTTGCCCGATGCAATTGCCGAAGGCTGTAAAGAATGCTACAATATTTTTACCTTTCAGTTATGGAACGGAGGCAGAGTTTGAGTACAGGTTGGATCGTATTTTTCATCATACTTGCAGCACTGGTCGCCGCGTTCGTCGTGATCTACTTCCTCGGGAAAAAGGCCGAGAAAAAACAGGCGGAGCAGCGGGAACAGATCGAAGCGAACAAGCAGACCGTCAGCATGCTTGTCATTGACAAGAAAAAGCTGCGGCTCAAGGAATCCGGGCTGCCGCAGGCCGTGATCGACCAGACGCCCAAGATGCTGCGCTGGAGCAAGATGCCCATCGTCAAAGCCAAGGTCGGACCGCAGATCGTCTCGCTGGTATGCGATGACAAGATTTTTGATTCCGTGCCCGTAAAACGCGAGATCAGGGCGCAGGTAAGCGGCATCTATATCGTAGGCTTCAAGGGACTGCGCGGCGCAAAGACCGACACTGCCCCGAAGAAGAAGAGCCGTTTCCGTGCGTGGGTATCCAAAATGCAGGAAAAAGCCGGTGCCAGACAGCTGAAGTAACCAGCTGTTCATAAACTGCCGAAGGCGGCCCGGGCAAAACAGAACGAACGATCCCGGTATCATGAAAATACGATCCCCGTGACAGGAATGTCACGGGGATTTTTTTTGACAGCCGGAATTGTTCCTGCGGCCGGGGAATACCGTTCAGCCCGCCGATACAGGCGCTCAGCCGCTCGTCATCGGATCGATGCGTATGGTGACGGCACAGTCCACGCAGTATTCGCCTTCCATGTGCAGCTGATATTTTGCACGCGCATGAACGCGCTCCCCCACCTCGAGACAGGCGACGTTCGTCGTGACGATGTCCATTGAAAAGCTGCCGTACGGCGTCTCATAGAGGCAGGCATTGGTACGGCCGTTCTCAAGGACCAGGTTTGTATTCAGTTTACCGGTCTTCTCCACCGTGATGCGGTGGCTCGCGATCGTAACGCGGTTCTCCACCGGTTCTTCAACTCCGTTGATTTCCTCATGAAAATACAGCTCATGTGTGCCGTCCGCGTCCACCACATGCCGTGCGCGGCTCTTCGTCGTGTTTTTCTCATGGCTGCCGTCCGGCTGCGTCTGCTCCCCGGTGATGGTCAGCCATACATTTTCAGTCATAGCGCCTCCTTCGGAGACGGTTTCTGCTGCCTGCCGCCTATATGCCGGCGCCCTGGTCCGGTTTCCGGGATCCCGGAGCCGCAGCGGCGGAGGGCCTGCGCTTCCGCGGCTTCTGCTGCGTGCTTTCGCCCTCGCGCAGATGGCGCAGGACAGATTCCTCCTGGCGGTCGATATGCTGTTTTGCGATACCGGAAGCTTTCTCGGCGTCGCCGTCGACGATGGCGTTCATCAAAGCCCTGTGCTCTTTGATCAGCTGCCCGTAATTCGTATCGTCACGGATGTACTCAAAACGGTAGCGGTACATCTGGTCCGCAAGGTTGTGTACGATCTCGATCAGCCTGTGATTCTCCGTCGCCTGCGTGATGATCTCATGAAAAGCCACGTCTGCCCCTGCAATGGCCACGGAATTGCCTTTCTCCGTCGCTTCCTCGAATGCCTGACAGGCCTTTTTCAGCCGGTCCTTGTCCGTGGACGTCGCCCTCCTGCAGGCCAGCTCCGAGCAGAGCGCATCGAGCGATCTGCGCACCTCCAGTACATCCCGCAGCTCCTTTTCGGAGATCTGCGCGACCTGTGCACCGCTCCTGGGGATGATCGTCACCAGGCCCTCCAGCTCCAGCTCACGTATGGCTTCGCGGATCGGCGTACGCGATACATCCAGCTTATTGGCCAGATGGATCTCCATAAGACGCTCCCCTGGTTTGAGTTCCCCGGTCAGGATCTGCTTGCGCAGTTTCTTGTAGACGGTCTCCCGCAGCGGCAGGAACTGGTCGTTATCCTCATTTGTATACATCGCCATTGTTCTTCACCCTCGTCAAAAACACCTCGCACCCCTTGCAGACATCGCCGGCCCTCAGTTTTCCGCAGGCTTCCTCTGCACGTCCCTTTTCCCTGAACACTCCGAACACCGCAGGGCCGCTGCCGGTCATCATTGCCCGGATCGCTCCGCACCCCTCCATCAGTCTTTCAAGCTGTCCGATGACCGGGTAGTTTCCGCCCGTCACCGCTTCGAGAACATTGCCGGACAGTGCCATCAGCTGTTCGAGCCCGCCGCCCTCCAGTGCCCGCACCATCGCGGGAATATCGGGATGAACGACATCCGGGAGACTGTCCAGTTCCCGGTACACGCGGCCCGTCGGAACATCCACGGGAGGCTTGGCGATCACAATGAAGACCGGCTCCATCGCCGGCAGCTTCGTGAGCACTTCCCCTATTCCCTGCGCGCGCTGCGTCCCGCCCGTGATGCAGTAGGGAATGTCCGCCCCCAGGGGGAGCGCCAGCTTCTCCAGTTCCCCGTCCTGCACCTCCGGCACGAAAAGATCCCGCATTGCACGGAAAGTTGCCGCGGCATCGGCACTCCCGCCTGCCATGCCCGCTGCCATCGGGATGCGTTTCGTCAGCTCTGCACGCAGGCCGGCATGGATCCCGTACGCCTGTCTCATGGCGGCTGCCGCGCGGCACACCAGGTTGTCCGGCCCCGCAGAAAGCTCCGGCCTGTCGGTCTTCAGGAGCAGCGTGTCCCTGTCCGCGGCGTCCGGCAGCACCGTTAAGGAAAGGTCGTCAGCCAGTTCCATGGTCTGCATGATCATGTCCACCAGGTGGTAGCCGTCGCTGCGCCTGCCGGTGACATCGAGCCCGATATTTATTTTGGCGTATGCCCTGCTGCTCACCCTGTCCATGTCAAAACACCTGATCCTGCACTGCGCCTACGATATCCTTCACGTTTTCGATCCCGTGCCGTCTGAGATAAGCTTCGATTCCCCCGATCACGTTCTCCGTCGTCCGCGGTTCGTGGAAATTCATCATGCCGACTGCCACGGCGCTGGCCCCCGCAAGGAGAAATTCCACGGCGTCCTCGCCTGTCGCAATGCCTCCCATGCCGATGACCGGGATCTTAACCGCCCTGGCTGCCTGCCAGACCATGCGCACGGCCACGGGCCTGATCGCCGGGCCGGAAAGCCCGCCCGTCCGGTTGGCCAGTACGAATCTCTGGCGCTCGATGTCGATCTTCATACCCGTTATGGTATTGATGAGCGAAACCGCGTCCGCTCCGCCCGCCTCGGCAGCACGCGCCATCTCGGCAATGTCCGTCACGTTCGGCGTCAGCTTCATGATGATCGGCTGTGCCGCCGCGCGCCTGATCTTCGACGTGATCGCACAGAGGCAGTCCGGGTCCTGGCCGAACGCGATCGCGCCCCGGCTTACATTGGGACAGGAGACATTGATCTCCAGCATGCTCACCGCGCTTTCACCGGCCAGCCGCTCGACGACCTCCAGGTAATCCTGTTCGCTGTGCCCGCAGACATTGACGATGACTCTGGTGTCATACCGGGCAAGAAAGGGAAGATCCCTTTCACAGAACACCTCGACGCCCGGATTCTGCAGGCCGATCGCGTTCAGCATACCGGAAGGCGTTTCCGTAACGCGGGGCACGGGATTGCCTTCCCACGGTACATTCGAAACTCCCTTGGTAACTACTGCGCCGAGCCTGTTCAGGTCCACGAATTCGCCGTATTCCTGTCCGGCACCGAACGTGCCGGATGCGGTCATCACGGGATTTTTGAGCCTGACGCCCGCTATTTCCACTTCCATACCGGTCACCGGTTTCAGATCTCCACCTCCGAGGCCGGAAAGACCGGACCTTCCGTACAGATCCTGGCATTCTTCACATGGGAATGCGGATCCTCGTGTTTTGTCTTCACCACACAGCCAAGGCAGGCACCCACGCCGCAGGCCATGTGCTCCTCCAGCGAAATGTATGCGGGAATGCCCTGCTCCGCGGCGTAGTCCCTGACTGCGCGCAGCATGGGCAGCGGTCCGCAGGCACACAGCACATCCGCCCGGATCCCGCGTTCCCGGACCGCGTCCAGGACGTTGCCCGCAGTCCCCTCGCTCCCGTCCTCCGTTGCGATATAAACGGCGTCTGCGGAAGCTTCAAAATCCTCCTTCAGAAAGAGCGGCGCGCTGCGGTAACCCAGCACCGCAGTCACGGCAGTCTTCCTTTCCGCAGCAGACGGGACCTCCTGCCCGGATCCCGGGGCGGCTTTGCCGTAAAGCGATGCCGCGAGCTCCAGCATGGGCGGGATCCCGAGGCCGCCGCCAAGCAGCACGACGCGCCTGCCGGCCATACTTTCCGTATCATATCCGTTCCCGAGCATCCCCAGTACCTCGACCGCACTGCCGGCCGGCATCGCCGCGATCTCTTCTGTCCCGGCACCCACCGTACGGTACACGAGACGAAGCGTGCGCTCTTCCGGTACAAGGCGGCAGATGGAGATCGGCCGGGGCAGCAGCCGCGACCCGTCCTTCGGGTACACGCCCACGAACTGTCCGGGGCGCGCCTCCCGCATCTCCGGCGCCAGTTCTTCCGGATAGCGAAGGATCGTGGACCAGATGTCCCCTGCAAGAAGCTCCGTTCTGACGACTTCCATTGCGGCTTTAAACCTGTTTTGTCTCTGTACCTGCATTCTCCCCCGTCTCCGTTGCGGTCCCGGTCTGCGTCTCCGGCCGGACCTCCGGACGTTTATAGTAGCCCTGCGCCTCCAGCTTCGCGCTGTTTCTCGCATAGGTCTCCAGCATGACATCCCGTACGCTGCCGACCAGTTTCCTGCGCTCTTCCGGGCGCATTCCGGCCGTTTCGATCGGTTTTCCGAACTCGATGATCACGTGCTGGGGTCTCACGGTCGGGAAATGGTCCTCCCAGATCGCCCCGGTGTTCACGATCGTCACGGGAATGATCGGCGCGCCGGGTCTTTCGGCGATCTTGAAGCTGCCGGCATGGAAGGGCATCAGCGTCCCTTCGTCATGGTTGCGCGTGCCTTCCGGAAAGACGATGATCGAAACGCCGTTTTTGACATAGTCGATACCCTTCATGACCGCTTCGAGGCCCTGCCGCGTATCTTTCCTGTCCACGAACAGGCAGTAGAGGGCACGCACCCAGTAGTTGAGCAGAGGCACCTTTTTTATCTCGATCTTGACCATGAAGCCGGTCGGGCAGGGCATGTATTTGTACATCAGTATCGCGTCAAAAAAACTGCGGTGGTTGACGACGTAAAGCGCCGCGCGGTCCTTCTGTACGTTTTCGAGCCCGATCACTTCATCCTTCGCGCCGCAGATCAGGGCTACGACGTTCAGCCCGACCTTAGCATAAAGCGACACCAGACGGTCCTTCGACCTGCGACTGAAGAGGCCGACCAGGCCGTTGATCAGGATGCAGACAATGCCGAAAATAAGATATAAGGCCGCAAAGGCAAACGCAAAGATCGTGCGCAGCATTTCTTTGTTTCCTTTCCGAGAGATGTACTTTTTTGTATACAATTTATATTGTAGTGCATCTGTTCCGAGATTGCAAAAACTTAGTGATTTCGGGCGCGCGTCAGGATCCGGACGGAGACACTTCCGGAACCGGCATATCAGAAGACGGCGGTGTCGGGCACATCGACATAGTAATGTTTCAGATCATCACGGCCCACGTAGACCTTCACCTGCCTGCCGATGAATTCGGAAGGACAGTAAAACAGGTTCCTGCTGTAAAACACATGCAGCGATCCCGTCAAAGGATCGATATAGTGGCACTCCATTACATAGGGGTGTCTTCCGTTGACCGTGACTGTAAAATTCGGGCTCACAGCCACCACATTCGCCATTACGCTGCAGCCTTCCTCAACCACGTGCCTGATCACTTTTCTTCTCCACAGGGAGTGGGCCGCGAAACATATTCCGATCGCCAGGAACGGCACCCCGATCAGGGCAAAGATCATCGGCAGCATTTCCGGTTCCGCACCTCCCGAAGTACGGACATCCATTTTATCGAGGTTCAGCGCGATCGCTATGCTGACAGCGGCAAATACGCCGCCGAGCAAAACAAATATGAACGCGATGATGTCGCCGGCACTGAGCCCCGGATCGATCTTTTTCATGCTGCGCGTATCTCCGGTCATTTCATACATTCCCGTTGTCCCCCGATCTTCTGTTCCGCTGCGGTTTCCCGGACAGGCTGCACCCGTGCGTTCCGCCGGACAGGATAATGATACACTATTCCGGACCTTCCCTCCACATGGTGCGGCACGGGGATTCCGGACTGTGAATTGCAAAGCCGGCACGACGCAGCGTAGAATATAGAAAACACTGAAAAAGACGGGACAGTCCCGGGAGGCAAATTATATGCTGCTCATCAGAAACGGATATTTGCTCGATCCCTCCGCAAAGGAGGAAGGGACCGCGGACATACTGATCGACGACAGCGGCCTGATCGCAGGCATTCGGAGACACGCTTCCGCAGAGGACGCGCCGCTTCCGGAGGTCCCGGCCTCGTGCACGGCAGATGCCGCCGGCTGCATCGTCATCCCCGGCCTCGTCGACACACACTCCCACTTCCGCGATCCCGGACAGACCGAAAAGGAAGACATCGTCTCCGGCGCGGCGGCTGCCGCGGCAGGCGGATATACGCATGTCGTCATGATGGCGAACACGCGCCCCTGCATCGATTCGACGCCTGTACTGCAGGACGTCCTTGCAAGAGGGCGTAAAACAGCGATCGATGTCCAAAGCTGCGCCTGCCTGACAAAGGACATGGCCGGCAGGGAGCTTACGGACATGGAACAACTCGCGGCGGCGGGCGCGTCCGGCTTTACGGACGACGGGAGACCCGTCATGGACGCGGAGCTGCTTACAAGGGGACTTGCGAAGGCCGCTGCGCTCAGACTCCCGGTCTCTCTCCACGAGGAGGATCCCGCCTTTCTGCACGGCAGCGGCGTCAATGCGGGGAGCCGCGCCGCGAAGGCGCTCTCGGCAGGTGGCGCCGACCGGGAAGCCGAAATCTCGCTCGTGCGCCGCGATCTCGCGATCGCGCTGCGGACGGGTGCGGATCTGTGCATCCAGCACGTGAGCGCCGCCGAATCCGTGGCGCTCATACGCGAGGCGCGAAAACGCAGTCCCCATATCCATGCGGAGGCGACGCCGCACCATTTCACGCTGACGGAAGATGCCGTGCTCACGAAGGGGGCCCTCGCAAAGGTCAATCCCCCGCTGCGCACCGAACGCGACCGGGAGGCCATACTCGAGGGCCTGGCCGACGGAACGCTGGACATCATCGCCACCGATCACGCGCCGCATACAAAACAGCAGAAAGCGCTTCCGTTTCCGGAAGCGCCCAGCGGTATGATCGGCCTTGAGACTGCTTTTTCCCTCGGTCTGCGTGAACTTGTAAATAAAAATATCCTGTCCCTGCGGCAGCTCGTCACTCTGATGACGGTGAATCCCGCTGCGCTTTACCGCCTGCAGGCGGGTAAACTGCAGGCCGGTATGCCGGCGGACCTTGCGGTCATCGACACCGGAGCGCATCGCACGGTCTCCGCGGATTTTGTATCCCGTTCGTCAAATTCTCCGTTTATCGGCGAATCTCTGCCCGGCATCGTCCGGCTCACCGTCTTCCGCGGCAAAATCGCTTACCGCGCATAACGATAACGTGCCTGACTGCCCGCGGCCGGCGGACCTGCCGTCCGGGCTTCCCGTGCCGCCTGCCAGGCCTGCGGCCTTATTTTCCTGCGGTCTTGCTGCCGCCCTTCGAACCTCCCAGTTTCACGCCGGCCAGCACATTGCTGTCAAACGTGAAGACCATTTTTTCTTCTTCTCTCTGCTTTTTCAGCGCGAGTTCGATCACGCGGTCCAGAAGCTGCGGATAGGATATGCCGAGGGGTTCCCACAGATAGAAGGACATGGAGCCCGGGATCGTGTTGATCTCGTTCACATACAGCCTGTCTTCGCTCTTGTCGATCATGAAATCGATGCGTGCGACGCCGCTGCAGCCGAGCGCTTTGAAAGTGTCGACCGCCATTTTGCGGACTTCGTCCCTGCGCGCCGGCGTCAGGTCCGCAGGCAGTCTGCGCTGCAGGCTGGCCATGCCGGATTTGCTTCCGCCTCCCGCGGCTTTGGCACCTGCCGTTTTTGCTCCGGCCGTCTTGGCGCCTCCTTTGCCGCCGCTCATGTACTTGTCTTCAAAGGTCAGGATGTCTTCCGCATTCAGCGGCTCCTCACACTCGGACGCCTCGGCCTTTTCGTAATCCCCCAGCACCGCGCAGTTGATCTCGCGCAGTTCCGTGATCGCCGGCTCCACCAGGATCGTCTTCGTGAACTCGAAGGCCAGTTCCAGCGCATCCGCAAGGGAAGCGCGGTCCTTTGCCTTGGAAATGCCGATGCTGGACCCCAGGTTCAGCGGCTTGACGATGACAGGATAGGCGTAGCGGTCCTCAATATCTTTCATGAGCGCGTCGGACTCTTCATATTCTTTCCATGTGTAGACGGAGCAGGGCAGGACCGGGATCCCGTTCTGTTCCAGCACAGCCTTCATCGCATACTTGTTCATGCCCAGCGCGGACGAGCAGACGTCGCAACCGGCATAAGGAATGTTCAGCGTGCCGAAAAAGCCCTGCAGCGTACCGTCCTCCACGTTTGTACCGTGTACGATCGGCAGAACGACATCCACGCCTGACACGAGGCTGTCTCCGAATTTCTTCATCGGAAAACGGTACAGGTTCACTCTGCTGCCCTCCCGCACCCAGATGACGCGGGTCGCATTTTTAAGCAGCTCCGGTATGTGCGAGTAGTTTTCGATGTCCGCTATGCCTTTGCCCACATAAAACTCGCTGGTCTTGGTCAGGTAGACCGGTATGACCTCATATTTTTCCGTGTCCATCGACTGTACGGCCTGCAGCGCCGAGATGACAGAGATCTCATGCTCCGTGCTCCTGCCTCCGAATACGACAGCTATGCGTAATTTCATATCCTGCTTTACCTCCGTAAAGAGGGCCTTCAGGCCCCGGATCGTGCGGCCGCTGCGGCGGTCTACCTGTAGTTGTCCGGAAGATCGTTCTCCAGCAGTATCGCTTTCTCCCTGCCGCTGTCGATCGAATACATGCGTGTCACCGCATCGTTCAGCGTCTCTTCGGTAAACAGCTTCTCTGCGGGAAAACTCTCCGCCAGCACGCCTTTTTTGATCGCCCTGGTGTTCTGCTCGCCGACGAGGATGATATAGTCGCAGACCCTCGCGGCCTGTCTTCCGAACTTTTCGTTCTCTTCGTTCTGTTTCTCGCCCAGTTCCACCATCCCGGGCGTGACCAGCACCTTCTCACAGTCGAACAGCGACAGTGTCTCCAGCGCGGCCTGCGTGCCCTCGGGGTTGGCATTGTAGGCATCGTCGATCACGGTGTTCAGCCCCTTGGGAATGAGCTGCAGGCGGTGCGGTACTCCTTCCACCCTGCTCACGGCCAGCTTCAGCTTCTTCATGGAAATGCCGAAGGTATGCGCCACGGCGATCGCGCCGACCATGTTTTCGACGTTGTGGGTGCCCAGCAGTTTCATGCGGAACTCTTCCGTCTCCCCGTCCGGAGCCGTGACGGAAAAGACCGTGCCGCTCTTTGAAACATGCAGGATCTTCCCGTGGTAGCGGTTGTCATCCGAAAGTCCGTAGGTGATCGCCCCGGGGTAGCGCATATTGCGGCGTATGGTCTCGCTGTCCCCGTTGATGAACATCAGCCCGCCGTTCTCCACGCCGGGGATAAGGCTCTTGCCGCCTTTTCCGTCGGCGGACCGCCCGGCGCGACTGTACTGCTTGACCGCATCGAACAGCTCATATTTTGTCGAAACGATGTTGTCGAGCGTATGGAAGGTCTCCAGATGCTGGCAGCCGATCGAAGTGATCACGCCGTACTGGGGATGGACGATATCGCAGATCTCCTTGATATCGCCAACATGGCGCGCGCCCATCTCGCAGACGAAGATCTGATGCGTGGGCTCCAGGCTCCCGCGGATCGTCTTCACGACGCCCATCGGTGTGTTGTAGCTTTCCGGCGTCTTCAGGACACGGTACCCCTCCTCGAGGAGCGTTGTCAGATAGTACTTGACGCTTGTTTTGCCAAAGCTGCCCGTGATCCCGATGATCCTGAGATCGGGCCGCCCTGCCAGAATACGTTTGGCGTCGTTGATGTACCAGTTGCGCACTGCGCTTTCGACCGGCACATTGATCAGATTCACCAGGGCGGTGATAAGCGGAAGCGCGGCAAAAAGCACCGACAGTACAACGACAGTCACCTTTAAGGAATGCACGGCCCACAGAACCGCGGCAATGACCGCCCAGAGCAGAGCCTCCGTTATGAACAGCCGTTTAACGCGGTCCGTGACGGCAAAGGCCTTCTTCACTTTGCCGCGTTTCGGCCAATAAAGGAAAATGATCACGCCGAAGAAAATGATGGCCGCAATGTCTCCGGTGATCCTGAAATCCAGCAGTATGCAGGCCATCGGCGCACATACGAAGATGAGCGGCAGCCAGCGCAGCTGTGTCCCCAGAAAGCGGAAATAGCCCTCGAACTGATAGGAAGAGAGCTGGAGCATGTGCGTGAACCAGCGTTTGGCCGTGCAGTAGCCCACGATGTAAAGGGCCATGATGACGACTGTGAAGACCAGCGTTGCCATAACAGAACCCATCCCTTTCAGACCCCCAGAAAACTTCCCAGTATCCTTGCAAAAAGTCCCGGGTTATCGAGAAACGTAAAGTGGCCCGCGCCCGGGATCACTGCGAGCCCCGCGCCCGGGATCAGCTTCTCCATGATCCGTCCGTCCGCTATCGGTGTGGCGGTGTCCCGGTCTCCCCAGATCAGCAGCACCGGAACGCTGATCTTCGGCATATCGCCGCGCAGATCGCAGTTCACATTTTTGACCATGCTTTCCCGCATGAGCGGCGACGCAGCGCTGTAGTCCGCGGAGCCGAACTTTTTCTGCAGCCTGTCCAGCAGCTCCGGATGGCGCCCTGCGATCCCGCTCCTGACAAGGACTTCCTTCAGGAAGTGATAAGTGCGGACCCGGCGTTTCTGGGCCGGCGTCTTCTCCGGCACGATCCCGGCACTGTCCACAAGAATTGCCTTGGGACAGCTGAAAGCCTTGTCCGGCCGCGCCAGCAGACGTATCGTGATGCGCCCGCCGTGCGAGTGCCCGAGAAAGATCACTTCCTTTTCCTGCGGAAAAAGCTGCAGCAGGAAATCGCAGACAAAGTCCGCAAAACCGTCGATGTCGAGCGCTTCGGAAGGCTCCCCGCTCTTTCCGAAACCCGGCAGGTCAGGGCCGACCACATGGTAGCGTGAAGACAGCTGCCGGAAGATCCCGTCAAACAGTTCTATGTTGGCGCCCCAGCCGTGCAGAAGCACGACCAGCGGAAGCGGCGTACCTGTTTCCGGCACGCCTTCGGTAATGCCGGGGCCTTCCTCGCGGTAATGTGTTTTTATGTTGTCAACGACAGCGTACCTGTCCAATCGTGCTCCTTGGCCTGCCTGATCCGTGCCCTATGTCCGGCCGGTCAGCCGACCCGGTTGTAATTGATGAGACAGCCGTCGAGAATGATGCGTCTTTCTTCCTCCGTCAGATCGCCCAGTGTCAGCGAAAAAGGCCGGAGTTCCCCGTTTTTCACGGCATACGCTTCGATCTTTTCAAACCGTTCTTCCACCGCCCTGCGGATGCCGGGGAAAAACAGGTAATCCATCTCCGCAAAGGGAAGTTCCCCTTCGGGGATGAGAAAAGGCAGCATGCCCCAGTTGATCAGGTTGCTGCGGTAGCGTTTGGTCGCGTAGTCGTTGGCGATATTGGCCCAGCCGCCGAGCACCTTCTGGCAGGAAGCGGCCTGTTCCCTGGCGGAACCGTCCCCCGGCTTCACGGCGAAGATCGTCGACCCTATGCCGAGGTTGTCGTGGCTGACTTCCGGGAACCCGGCTTTCACCGCCGCCATGACTTCCTTCAGCGCCGGTACTGCCTGCGCTCCGCACCTGCCGTTTTCGATCGCTGTCTCCGCCTTCTGTATCTCTTTTGCACGCGCCACGTACTCCGGTACTTTTCTGGACAGCGTGAACTCGGCCAGTCCGAGCGGATTGGAACGGTAGGAAGATGTTTCTCCGGACGGGATAAGCTCGTCCGTCGTGGTGACCGGGTCGTGGATCTCGGCGATCACCTGCAGGATCAGATTCTCGGGAAGTGCGCGCATGGCCGGCCAGTCCTTGATGTTGGGGCCGAGCCGCAGCTGCACGGAGGGATCCGGCACGCCGTGAGAATCAAAAACGCGTTTCTCATAAATGCTGCCGTCATAGTGGTATCCGTACACGGGAATGTCCGCATCGATCTTTGTGGCAGGCGTAAGTATACCGCCGGCCGCGGCCGTCGCGGCGATGGACCTCGCGTCCATGAGGGCCACGGAAGCGATCTGTCCGTTCTGCGGCTTCGAGCCTTCGCGGTTCGGGAAGTTTCTCGTGGAATGGCGGATCGAAAGCGCGCCGTTGGCCGGCGTGTCCCCGGCTCCGAAGCAGGGCCCGCAGTAGCAGGTCTTCAGCACCGCACCGGCATCGATCAGTTTCTCCGCGCAGCCGTTCTTCAGCAGTTCCATATAGATCGGCATAGAGGCGGGGTACACGCTCAGCGAAAAGTCTCCGCTGCCCGTGCTGTGTCCGTCCAGGATGCCCGCTGCCGCGCACAGGTTCTCGAACCCGCCGCCGGCGCAGCCCGCGATGATGCCCTGGTCCACATGCAGCTTCCCGTTTTCGATCTTGTCCTGCAGGGAAAACCTGACCTTTCCCGTAAAGGTGCCTGCGGCCTTCTCCTCTGTCTCATGGAGAATGTCGCGCAGATTCGCATTCAGTTCGTCGATCGTGTATGTGTTGCTGGGGTGGAACGGCATGGCGATCATAGGCCGGACTGCCGACAGATCCACCGTGATGACGCGGTCGTACCAGGCCAGCTTCTTCGGGGCAAGCCTTGCAAAACAGCTCCCGCGCCCGTGTATTTCGTACCACTTACGCGTCTCTTCGTCCGTTTCCCATATGGAGGAAAGGCAGGCCGTCTCCGTCGTCATGACGTCTACGCCGATGCGGAAGTCGGTGCTCAGGGAGGCGATGCCGTCCCCCACAAATTCCATGATCCTGTTTTTCACATATCCGTTTGCAAAAACGCTGCCGATAATGGCAAGCGCCACATCCTGGGGGCCTACGCCGCGCACGGGCGCACCCGTCAGGTTCACCGCGACGACCTCCGGACGCCGGATGTCATAGGTCTGGCCGAGCAGCTGTTTGACCAGCTCCGGTCCGCCCTCGCCCATGGCCAGCGTGCCCAGTGCACCGTACCGGGTGTGCGAATCCGAACCGAGGATCATGCTGCCGCACTCCGCCATCCGCTCGCGGGCATATTCATGGATGACCGCAAGATGGG
Organism: Lachnospiraceae bacterium; assembly: GCA_022652545.1. Classification (GTDB taxonomy): domain Bacteria; phylum Bacillota; class Clostridia; order Lachnospirales; family Lachnospiraceae; genus CAG-791. Next base: position 77,440 of record JALCRM010000007.1, on the reverse strand, counting down.
GCGGTACATAGCAGCCGCCGAAGCGCCTGGCGGCCGAAAGTCCGAAAAGATGGTCGTCCTCGTTGATGGTGCCTCCGACAGCGCACAGAGAGTTGTGGCAGTTCGTCAGCACATACGGCATCGGAAAGGAGGTGAGGCCCGATGCGCGAGCCGTCTGGATGATACCGACATAGGTGATGTCGTGGGAGACCAGTTTGTCAAAACGTATCCTGAGATCGTCGCCTTCCGAAGTGCCGTGCGCTGCCAGGATGCCGGCCGCCATCGTGCCGAGCCTCGCATTTTCCCGTAATGCCTCCGGTCCCGTAAAGCCGGCCGCCGCAAGCCTCGCCGCGCAGTCCGGGCCGTCTTCCACCCAGTTCCTGCCGTCTGTCAGATAGGCTCCCTTTTGAGATAGTGTGACCGCTGCCATGCATACCTCCGATCGCTTTTCAAAACACGCGCTGCCGCTTCTACTTTGCCGGCACAGCCCTGGTACCTGATTTTTTCGCCGGGATGTCTTCCGGGAAGGAGACCTGTTTCAGGTGCCAGATATCGCGCACATACTCCTGAATGGTACGGTCTGACGAGAACTTTCCGGAGCAGGCCGTGTTCAGGATGGACATCTTCATCCACTTCTTCTGGTCGCTGTATGCCTTGTCCACTTCGCGCTGCGCCGCCGCATAAGACTCAAAATCCTTGAGTATGAAATAACGGTCGGCCGGGTTCTGCGGTGAACTCTTGAGCAGTGAATCGTACAGCGGGCGGAAAAGCTCCGGGTTGTCCGCGGAATAGGTGCCGTTTACGAGCTGCATCAGGACCTGGCGTACATTCTGGTCGTTGTTGAAGATCTCATAGGGATCGTAGCCGCCGTTGTTCTCGTACTTGAGGACCTCGGCCGAAGAAAGCCCGAAGATGAACATGTTCTCCCTGCCGACCTCTTCCGCGATCTCGACGTTGGCGCCGTCCATGGTGCCGATCGTGAGCGCGCCGTTGAGCATCAGCTTCATGTTGCTCGTGCCGGAGGCCTCCTTGGAAGCCGTGGAGATCTGCTCGGATACATCCGAAGCGGCAAAGATGATCTCTGCGTTGGAAACGCGGTAGTCTTCGATGAACACGACCTTGATCATGCCGTTGATGGAATCGTCGTTGTTGATGACGTCGGCCACGGAGTTGATCAGTTTGATCGTGAGTTTTGCGTTGACGTAGCCTGCTGCCGCCTTGGCGCCGAATATGAAGGTGCGCTTGTTCATTTTAAAGTTCGGGTCCGCCTTCAGGCAGTTGTACAGATACATCACATGCATGATATTGAGCAGCTGGCGCTTGTACTCATGCAGACGTTTTACCTGCACGTCGAAGATGGAATGAGGATCCACCTCGATCCCGTTGTGCTCGCGGATGTACGCCGCCAGGCGCTGTTTGTTGCGGAAGCGGATCTGCGCGAACTCCTTCTGCGCCTTCGGGTCGTCCGCATACAGCTTCAGATCGGAGATCTTTGAAAGGTCGGTGATCCAGTCCTCCCCTACATGCGCCGTGACCCATTCCGCCAGCAGCGGATTGGCATGCAGCAGGAAGCGCCGCTGGGTGATGCCGTTCGTCTTGTTCGAGAACTTCTGCGGATACAGGTCGTAAAAGTCCTTCAGTACTTCCTCTTCCAGGATCTTCGTATGCAGCGCCGCGACGCCGTTCACCGAAAAGCTGGCTACGATCGCAAGGTTGGCCATACGTACCTGCCCGTTGAAGATGATCGCCATGGAACGTATTTTGTCCTGCACATTGACGCCCGCATTGTCGTACTTTGCGTGTACGTCGAGCAGGAAGCGGCGGTTGATCTCCTCCACGATCTGGTAGATGCGGGGCAGCAGCTTGGAAAACAGCTCGATCGGCCATTTTTCCAGTGCTTCCGCCATGATGGTGTGGTTTGTATAGGCACAGCAGGATGTGGTCACGTGCCAGGCTTCGTCCCACTGCATGGCGTGTTCATCCATCAGGATACGCATCAGCTCGGGGATCGTGAGTGTCGGATGGGTATCGTTCATCTGGAAAACATATTTCTCAGGCAGTTTCATCAGGTCTTTGTTCCCGGTCAGATATTTGTTCACTGCCTGCTGGATCGATGCGGAAACAAAGAAGTACTGCTGCTTTAAGCGCAGTTCCTTCCCCTGGTAATGGTCATCACAGGGATACAGGACTTCGGTGATCAGTTTGGCCAGGTTGGTGTCCTCGACTGCCTTCTCGTAATCGCCCTTGTCGAAGGAATCCAGACGGAACTCCTCCACGGGCTCGGCGTCCCAGATTCGCAGGGTATCGACGAAACCGTTGCCGTACCCGATGACCGGCATGTCGTACGGTACTGCATTCACGCACTGGTAGCCTTCCTGCCTGAACATCGTACGTCCGCCGTCCACCTGGTAGGATGTGACATAGCCTCCGAAGTGCACTTCCTCCGTGTACTCCGGCCGGCGGATCTCCAGCGGGTTGCCGTGCTTCAGCCAGTTGTCCGGCACCTCCACCTGCTGCCCGTGCTCGATCTTCTGCTTGAACATGCCGTAGTGATAACGGATGCCGCAGCCGTATGCCGGGTACCTGAGCGTCGCAAGCGAATCCAGGAAGCAGGCTGCGAGCCTGCCGAGGCCTCCGTTCCCGAGTGCCGCATCCGGCTCCTCATCCTCAATGGCATTGATGTCAAAACCCAGCTCGGAAAGGGCATCGGCGATCGGCTGGTAAGCCTGCAGATTGATGGCGTCGTTGCCGAAAGCCCGTCCCATCAGAAACTCCATGGAAAGATAGACCAGCTGCTTGGGCTCCTGCTCTTCGAAAGCCTTCTGTGTGTTCATCCAGCAGTCTATGATCTGGTCCCGCAGCGCGTGCGCGGAAGCCTGGAAGATCATCTGTGCCGTCGCATCTTCCATATCCTTGCGGTACATGCTGCGCACGTTGTATTCCACACTGCGCTTGAAAAGTTCCTTGTCGAATTTAAATGTCGGTCTTTTGGTCATACTTATCCCCCGTCATCCTGTATTCAGCCGCGGACTCCGCGGCCGTCCTTTTCAAATGCGGCTGATGCCGATCGTGACGTTCTCGCCGTTGATATCCCACTCTTTTTCGGTGTCCTGCTTTTCGTCTTCCGTCATGGACTGCGCCAGCACCTTGCCGCAGATCGCAGCACTGTTCTTCTGCGCGACCGCAAAAAGCTTGCTGCTGCCGCTCAGTGAAACACGGATGTGATCCATGACTTCGAAGCCGGCATCCTTGCGCATGGTCTGTATTTTGCTGATCAGTTCATACACGTAGCCTTCCTCGATCAGTTCCGGCGTGAGCCTCGTGTCCATCACGACAGTGACGCCGCCGTCCGCCTGCGTCATGAAGCCTTCCTTCTGCTGCGTATCGATCAGCAGATCGTCCTTCGTCAGCTCGACGTGCTCGCCGTCCGCGTCAAAGGCCAGCAGCCCCTTCGCGTTGAGTTCGTCCATCGCGGCGTTCCCGTCCAGGCCTTCCAGATACTTCCGGATCGCGCCGAGGTGCTTTCCGTATTTCGGGCCCAGCGTCCGCAGCTGCGGCTTGAAGGAATAAGAAGAATATTCCCGCACGTCCTGCGTAAAGGTAAGCTGCTTTACATTCAGTTCATCCTCGATGATCTCACGGTAGAAATCCGCCAGTTCGTGGGGGGCCTTGACAAGCATCTGCGAAACGGGCTGACGGTTCTTGATATTGGAGGCATTCCGGCAGGCGCGGCCGAGAACTACGATCTTCAGCACTTCTTCCATGCTGTCCTCGAGTCCCTTGTCGATCCTGGACGCGTCACACTCCGGATAGTTGCAGAGATGGATGCTTTCCGGTGCGCTGCTGTCCACGCTGCGCACGATGTTCTGGTAGATCTCCTCCGTCATGAAGGGGATCAGCGGTGCCGCGCACAGACACAGATTCTTCAGTGCCGTATAGAGAGTCATGTAAGCGTTGATCTTGTCCTGCTCCATGCCCTTTGCCCAGAAACGTTCCCTGCCGCGGCGGACGTACCAGTTGCTCATTTCGTCCACGAAATCCTCCAGTACGGCGGTCGTCTCCTGCACCTTGTAGGCGGCCAGGTCGGCGTCCGCGTCGCGTATCATGGAGTTCATGCGGGACAGGAGCCATTTGTCCATGACCGGGAGCTGATCGTAATCCAGCGTATGCTTCGTCGGGTCGAACTGGTCGATCTCGGCATAAAGGACGTAGAACGCATAGGTGTTCCAGAGCGTTCCCAGGAACTTCCTCTGGCCTTCGCGCACCGCTTTGTCATGGAATTTGTTGGGCAGCCAGGGGGCTGAATTGCTGTAGAAATACCAGCGTATCGCATCGGCCCCGAAAGTGTTGAGCGCTTCCATGGGGTCGACGGAGTTGCCCTTCGACTTGCTCATCTTGTTGCCTTCCTTGTCCAGGACAAGGCCCAGCACGATGACATTGCGGAAAGCCGGCCTGTTAAAGAGCAGCGTGGATTCCGCGTGCAGGGAATAGAACCAGCCTCTGGTCTGGTCGACAGCTTCGGAAATAAAGCTTGCGGGGAACTCTTTTTCGAAAAGCTCCCTGTTTTCAAAAGGATAGTGGATCTGCGCATACGGCATGGCACCGGAGTCGAACCAGCAGTCGATGACCTCCGGTACACGTTTCATGGTGCCGCCGCAGTCCGGGCACTTGATCGTTATGGCGTCGATATACGGACGGTGAAGTTCCGTGTGCGCCGCCTCCGGGTTCCCGGAGAGCTGCGCAAGCTCCTGCCTGCTGCCCACGGAGATCTGTTTGCCGCAGTCCGGGCATTCCCAGATGTTGAGCGGCGTGCCCCAGTAGCGGTTGCGGGAGATGCCCCAGTCCTGGATGTTTTCCAGCCAGTTGCCGAAACGTCCCTCGCCCATCGACGGCGGGACCCAGTTGATCTCCTTGTTGTTGCGTACGAGGTCGTCCTTCACAGCCGTCATCCTGATGAACCAGGACTCGCGGGCATAATAGATCAGCGGCGTGCCGCACCTCCAGCAGTGCGGATAATCGTGTTCGAATTTCGGGGCATCGTACAGCAGGCCTCTCTTTTCGAGGTCTTCCAGCACGAGCGGATCAGCTTTTTTGACAAAAATTCCTGCAAAAGGCGTTTCCGGCTTCATATTGCCCTTTTCATCGACAAGCTGCACGAACGGCATGTCGTACTTGCGTCCGACGCGCGCGTCGTCTTCGCCGAAGGCCGGGGCTTCGTGGACAATGCCGGTGCCGTCGGTCATGGTCACGTAGTCGTCGCACTCGATGAAGTAGGCTTTCTTATGCTGTTTTTCCACAACGGGCACCGAGCATGCATAGAGCGGTTCATACGCACGGTACTCAAGGTCGCTGCCCGGCATCGTGGCCAGCACTTCGTAGGCAGGCCTGTCTTCGGAAGCGAGCCTCCCGAGCACGGTGTCCAGCAGAGCTTCGGCCATATAATAGGTATATCCGTCGGCTGCCTTTACCTTCGCATAGGTCTCGTGCGGATTCACGCAGAGTGCCACGTTCGAGGGCAGCGTCCAGGGTGTGGTCGTCCAGGCCAGGAAATAGGCATCTTCGTCGGCTGCCTTGAAGCGCACGACAGCGGAGCGTTCCTTTACCGTCTTATAGCCCTGCGCGACTTCGTGCGAAGAAAGAGGCGTCCCGCAGCGCGGGCAGTAAGGCACGACCTTGAAGCCCTTGTACAGGAGACCTTTGTTCCAGATGGTCTGCAGCGCCCACCATTCGGATTCGATGTAATCGTCGTAGTAGGTCACATAGGGATGGTCCATGTCCGCCCAGAATCCGACGGCATCGGAGAACTTTTCCCACATGCCCTTATACTGCCAGACGCTCTCCTTGCACTTCTTGATAAAGGGCTCGATCCCGTACTGCTCGATCTGGTCCTTGCCGTTGATCCCGATCTCCTTCTCAACTTCCAGTTCCACCGGCAGGCCGTGGGTATCCCACCCGGCCTTTCTCGGGACCTGGCTGCCCTTCATTGCATGGTATCTGGGGATCATGTCCTTGATGCAGCGCGTCAGGACGTGGCCGATGTGCGGCTTTCCGTTTGCTGTGGGCGGCCCGTCATAGAACATGTAGGTCGGGCAGCCCTCGCGCTGTTCAACGCTCTTTTCAAAAATATGGTTTTCTTTCCAGAATTCAGATGTGGCATGTTCACGTTCGACAAAATTGAGATCGGTGCTTACCTTCTTATACATCGTGTGTTTCCCTTCCGGGCGCGGCCTTTCTCTTCAACCGTACCCTGTTGCCGCTCCGGCGGCATTTTTCACAGAACAGAAGCTTTTCCGATATCGATTCAGAGTAAAACACAGCGCTTTGAATGTCAAGGTTCCGGCATTCCGGGCCTGCCGTACCTCAGCTGATCCAGAGGCTCTGGAAGGCGTCGCACTGCGCCTCGATCTCCTCTTTGCGGGCGAGACTGTCCACCCATTCCGCAGGTATGCTGCCCGCGCCGCCCCGGATGCCTGCAAGGCCGCCTGCCACACAGGCCACCGTATCTGTGTCGGATCCCAGATTTACGGCCTTCAGCACGCAGGAGCGATAGTCATCCGTCGTCAGGAAGCACCAGAACGCCGCTTCCAGCGTGTCTGTCACGTAACCCGTGCTGCGGATCTCTTCCTCCGGCAGTTTTGCAAAAGCCGCAATGTCGCGGAGTCTTGCAAAAGCCGGCAGCTCCGTGCGGATCTCGTCGTAATCCGTCACCACCTCGCGGTGTGCCTCGATGCCGGGATCGTCCTCGTCCCCGCTCTCTTCATCCGCCCTGTAGAACAGCATCACATCGTTCACCGCGCGCTGCAGGAGTTCCGTCCTGTCGACCTGCGTGCCGTGCACGATAAGTTCCCGCACAGCGACCGCGTAGATCTCACAGGCCAGTTTGGCTCTCGGATGAGCGTGCGTCAGCGCCGACGCAGTGTGGATCATCATACGGTCCGCATCTTCGAACAGATGTCCTTTTCTCACAAGAAGCAGAGCAAACGGCATGATGCGCATCAGGGAACCGTTGCCGTTGTCCTGCTCGTCCGTCCCGCCGCATTTGAGAGGATCCACGCCGCGGGCATAGTTCATGATGGCGCGGTCGGTCATGCCGCCGATGTCGAAGGCCTCTCCGTCCGGCGTATATTTCCCGTACATGCGCCAGTTGAAATACCGGTCCATGACGTCGCGGTAATTCAGCTTTTTCAAAGTGTTGAGACTGTCCATCGCTGCAAGGATCATGCTGCTGTCATCGGACCAGAGCCCGACCTCCGTGCCGTCCTTCAGCGCCGTTTTCCGCATGTCTGTGACAGGATCCTGGTCTCTTTCCTGCCTGTCCGCAAACTGCACCGGGAAACCCAGTGCATCGCCCGTCACACAGCCGAGCACCGCACTGCGCACCAGGTCCGCCGCTGGCTTGTGCAGCGTAATGACTGTCTTTTTCACGCCGGCGGCCTCTTCGGGCGCCGGTGCCGCAGGTCCGCCGTCGCTGCTTTCCTGCCTGGCTTTTTCCTCTGCCCGTTTCTTCTCCTCGCCGCGCAGCAGTTCGCCGGCCTGCTGCCTGGCTTCCGCTTCCTTTTTCTGCTGTTCGATGATATCGACATAGGTCCTGTAGTTGTCCTCGTCAAAACAGGACAGCACGACCGTCATGATATAGTCGCTGTTTTTCTGCAGCCAGGAGGATACCGCCGCCAGAGCGATCTGCGCCGCTTCCCTGCGCGGATATCCGTATGCGCCGGTCGAGATCGCCGGAAAAGCGATGCTGCGTATGCCCTCGCGCCGCGCCAGGTCCAGGCTGTTCACGTAGCAGCTGCGCAGAGCCGACGCTGCCTCTTCCTTTTCCCTGTCGCTGCCCTGTGCATTGTAAACGGGACCCACCGTGTGGATGATGTGTTTTGCCTTCAGCCCGAAGCCGTCTGTCATTTTAGCGTCCCCGGTCGCACAGCCGCCGAGCTTTTCCAGGGCTTTGTCCAGTTCCGGTCCTGCCGCCCTGTGAATCGCGCCGTCCACGCCGCCTCCGCCGGAAAGGCTCTCATTGGCCGCGTTGACGATACATTCGATATTCAGTTCCGTGATGTCGTGCCGGTCGAGGGCGATCTGGCTCTTCTGCGGCTGCGCAGCCTGCTGCGGCGCACCGAGCAGGACGGCGATCGTCTGCCTCGTCAGCAGGAAACGCTGGCCCCAGGGATTGATCATCAGTCCCTCGAGCTTGTCCATCTTTTCCACGGTGCGCAGGAGATCTCCCAGCGGGATCAGCATGCCGGCGCTCGCCGGGCCTTTTTTCTGCTGTTCCGGGCTGGTGAACGCCACGGCGATCTCCGTGTCGTCCTTGCCTTTCAGGCGGTTCAGCATGAACCTCTTCTCATGCCCGTTGTTTTTCCACGCTTCCATGCTGATGACCTTCGGTTCCGGCACCGGCACGACCGCCGCGATCAGGCGCGTTCCGGCATCCGCCTGTGCGCGCAGCACTTCCAGCGTGCGGACGAGGTGTTCCCTGTCCTGGCTGGCATAATAATCCGCTATGGTCTGTTCGATGAGTTTTTCCCCGAATCTGCTGTCCATACGTGCCAATCCTTTCAAAATGCAACAATGATTCAAGATAGTATAACACTATGATGCTGTTTTCGGAAAGGCTTGCGCCTCCCGCGGGCCGCGCACCAGCCGCCGCAGGGGCGCGGCGCAGGAAGCTGCGGGAAGATTGCGCGCCCGCCCCCGGCGGACGTATACTGTAGCCATCGGAAAAAGTCCGGAAAGGCAGGTCGGGAGATATGAAGATTACGGATATCAGGCTGGGAATACTTTCGGTCCCGCTGCGCGTACCGTTCAAAACAGCGCTGCGGCAGGTCGACCACGTGGAGGACGTCATCTGCGAGATCTTCACGGACAGCGGAGAAGTCGGCTACGGGGAGGCTCCGCCCACAGGCGCTGTGACGGGAGATACGACCGGCGCCATCGTAGGCGCTTTCCGCAGCCACATCATCAAAACGCTGACCGGCAGAGACGTGGATGACTTCGAAGACCTGATGAAGGCGCTGCAGGGCTGCGTCGTGCACAATTCGAGCGCCAAGACCGCGGCCGATATGGCCCTCTACGATCTGTACGGCCGGCTGCACGGCATCCCCGTATATAAGCTGCTCGGCGGCAGCCGCCGGCAGATCGTGACCGACATCACGATCTCCGTGAACCCGCCGGAAGAAATGGCGCGCGACGCACAGAATGCGGTGGACCGCGGCTACGATACGCTGAAGGTAAAGGTGGGCGCCGATCCGTCCCTCGATACCGCGCGCCTTGCAGCCGTCCGCCGGCAGGTGGGAAACGGCGTCCGCATCAGGATCGACGCGAACCAGGCCTGGGGGGCAAAACAGGCAGTCCGCATCCTGAACGAGATGCAGGACGCCGGACTCGGCATCGAGTTGGTCGAACAGCCTGTGCCGGCCGCCGACATCGACGGTCTGCGCTACGTGACCGAGCATGCGGACGTGCCGGTGCTCGCGGACGAGAGCGTCTTTTCTCCGCAGGATGCGCTGCGTATCCTGGAGAGCCACGCAGCCGACCTCATCAACATCAAGCTGATGAAATGCGGCGGCCTCTACAACGCCCAGAAGATCGCAACGGCGGCGGAGCTGTACGGGGTGGAATGCATGATCGGCTGTATGCTGGAAGCCAAAGTCAGTGTGAACGCGGCGGTGCACCTGGCCTGTGCAAAACAGGTCATCACGCGGATCGATCTGGACGGTCCCGTGCTCTGCAGCGAAGACCCCGTGGACGGCGGCGCTGTCTTCCGTGAAAAGGACATAACGGTAAGCGATGAGCCCGGTCTCGGGATCCGCGGCATACGCGGACTGCGTCCCCTGACCTTCGGCGCATAAAAAAGCTGCGGCACACCGTGCCGCAGCTCTGTGCAGGTGCCGGTACTGTCAGGCACCTGCTATTTTTCTGCCGTTTTTTCCTGTACCGGTCCCTCTTCCCCCTGCAGCGCGCTGCGCTTGACGGCGGCCAGTGCCCTGGAAACGGAAGGCACTGCCAGGAGCAGAAGCGTGCAGGCCGCTTCCGTCATGATATAGCTGGCATTGTAAAGCAGCGAATACGTCAGCGCGGACATGTGCCAGTCAGACGCATAGGAGCCGAAGAAAACGAGGCCTGACAGGACCGCGAAGAAATAGCGTCCCAGGACGCCGGCGGCGTAGCCCTTGAGGAGCCCGTGCCGCGAATTCGAGAAAAGGCCGGACAGCCCGAGCGCTCCGAAAGCGAACACGTAGTCGATGAGCATCTGCGGGATCGTGAGAATGTAGGGATCGATGACAAGCTGCAGGAGACCGTAGGACACGGCCGCCATGACGCCTGCGGAAAGGCCGTACCAGTAGCCGATCAGCGTAATGAACAGCATGGAAAACAGGGTGATGGAGCCCCCCATCGGAAGATGGAAGAATTTGATCATCGACGTCACGAGCGCCAGGGCCACAGCCATGGAAGAAAACACCAGACGGCGCGTGCTCAGGCCGCCGGCACCGCGGCTCTCCCCGTTTCCTTCTCCCTGTTTCCCGGGACGGCGCACAAAGCAGGCCAGCAAAAGCAGGGCCAGCATGATCACCACGATCGCAGCGCTCCCTGCTGCCGTAAGTTCCCAGTTTCCTTCACTTGACAGATTTGCAAATACAAACATTTTTCCCTCCCTGAGGAGAATCGGCGCGCTGCGCCGTGTTTTTCCTCCAAAACAAAAAGCGGTGTCCGATCCGGACACCGCTAGCATAGTCATACAAACAAAGAGAGATCTTCTCCCTGCAACATTCCCTACGTTGGCATTATCCAAATCAGGTCCGGGGTCGAAGCTCTCGCTTCCTCTCAGCTGTCATGCTCCCCCTGTTACATATTCAATTGGCGCTATCCTATCACGGCCGGAAGCAGAATGCAACAGTTTCCGAAGAAGCCGTTCCGCGGCTGTCGCTTATTTCGCGGCGTCCAGCGCGCAGAGTGCCGCGCCGACCGCGCCGACGATGTCGGGCTGCTCGCAGATGAAGAGCTCTGCGTGCAGTTTTTCCTCGACGGCCTTCACCACGCCCGGGTTCCTCGCCACACCGCCTGTCATCATATAGGCCGGCGCCGGATCCACGCGGTTCAGGAGTGCGACAGCCTTGCCGGCAATGGCACGGTGCACGCCGTGCGCGATATCCGCCTTCTTTTTGTTCTGCGCGATCAGGGAGATGACCTCCGACTCCGCAAAGACCGTGCACATGGAGCTGATCTCCACTTCCTCGGTCGACTGCAGGGATATGGGCCCGAGCTCTCCGATCTCCACTTCGAGCGTCCGTGCCATGGCCTCGAGAAAGCGTCCCGTGCCTGCCGCGCACTTGTCGTTCATGACAAAATCCGTGACCTCTCCCTTTTCGTTCAGGCGTATCGCCTTGGAATCCTGTCCGCCGATGTCCAGGATCGTCATGACATGCGGGTCAAAATATCTTGCACCCCGCGCGTGGCAGGAGATCTCCGTCACGCTGCCGCCCGCGAAGGGGATCGCCGCCCTGCCGTAGCCGGTTGCGACCGTGCGCAGTATATCCGCCTGCGTAAGGCCGGCCTCCTGCAGGAGCTGTTCCCGGATCGCCGCCGAGGAATCGATCGTGCCCGCGCCGGTCCGGACGGAGCCGGCTGCCAGGATCCTGCCCGTGCCGTCCATGATGACGCCGTTTGTTGAAGTGGAACCGCTGTCTATTCCCATGACGATGATCCTGTCCATCCCGTTCTCCTTCCGTGCCGCTCCCGTACCGCCCTGCGCAGTGTCCGCGCTGCCCCGGGCGCTTCCTGTCCCGCTCTCTGCGGACGCGGGGCCCCGCCCCGTATCCTCCCCGCCGTTTTCGCCGGTGCCGTCTTTCTGCGCGTGCAGGGATTCGATGAACGCCTCGACCCTGGTGCTGATCTGCCCCTCGCACTGCGCGGTGAGGTCTGTCTCCAGCTTCAGCAGCTGGATGCGGTTTTCCCGGCGCAGCTTTTCATATTCAAAAGAATAGCTGTCGCAGAATTTCACGGTATGGCAGATGACACCGTCCAGTCCGCTGCTGTGCGCATCCAGAAAATCCGCCCTTGCACGGCTGTCCGCCATACGCATGCAGGGAAGCTGACCGAGCAGGACAGCCGCATAAGCAGGCAGCAGTCCTTCCGCCTCGCCGCAGGCACCGCACCCTTCGGAGGCAGCCCGCAGGATCTCTTCCGGTCGGCCGGCCCCCTGCCAGAGAGACTGCCCTCTTTCCATGCCGGTACAGGTGAGGTCAAACTGTACGTGCACATCCTTTCTGTCAAGCTCGCGGTAAAGGCTGCGCGGACAGCGCGCGCCGACGATGCCGACGGACACGGTCCCCTGTTGCTGCGTTTCATACCCTCCGGGGGTATCCTCCTCTGCTTTCCACTGCGCGGACAGAATACGGCGCAGTTCCCCTTCCTCGTATTTTCTGCCTGTATAGGTCTCCAGCGCAGAGACAAGACCGCGGAGCTGTCCCGCGTAGAGCGCAGCCGCATGGCCGTCCGTCTTCCTGGGAACGTCGAGCAGGAAGATGAATTTTCCGGGGTACAGATCCTTCAGAACGTCGCAGAGCCTTCGTACCGAATCGCAGCACGTCGTGAGAACGAGGCCGTCATAGTCTCCGTTCACATACGTTTCCAGAACCCCTTTTGTATAGGAACACATATTGGGATGCATGCGCGTGTCGGCTTCGTTGAAGTTCGTGACTTCCGGATCGATCCGCACAGGTCCCGCGCCCATCGCCTCAAGAAGCTCGACAGGCGTGTACTTGCACACATAACCTGTTTTCATTCCGCGTCCTTCCGCTGCTGCCGCAGCACCTCGAGAAAAGCTTCAAAGCGGGTGCGGATCTGGCCGTCCTGCGTATTGCGCCGGTCGATCGCATCGCCGTCGAGCACCAGCATCGGCACATTCAGTTTCTTCATGCGCTCGCGGATGAGGCCTGCGCCGCCCGCGGACTGCCTGCAGCCCCAGTGGCAGTACTCCACGACGCCGTCGGGCTTGCAGGTCTGCACCATCTTCTCGATCGCGTCGGCCTTTCTGGAAAAATCTCCATTGTAAATGTTGCAGATCATCTTGCGTGCCAGCGCCTCCAGCGGATGTTCCGCATCCAACGGCTCCGTGTAGTCCAGATCGAAGTCGCCGCCTGCGATCGTGACCTCCTCCCCGTAATTGAGATAGGCACGCAGCGTCGGCTCCGGGTAGGGCTCAACATGGATCCAGAAAAGGCGCAGTTCATCAGAAACAGGGTACGTGTCGATCTCCTCGTCCATCATGCGGAAGCACTTTTCGACCCAGTCCATCCCTATGTCGAGGTGCGAGGCAAAGAGCTGGAACAGCATCAGCGTCAGCGTATTGGGATAGCTGCGCACGGCGCGCTTCCGGAGAAAATCCATGTAGTATTCCTTCGACCTGTTTTCCCTGCGCAGACGTTCCTTCAGTTCTTCCATGTCGAGAGTCCTGCCCGTCTTCTTTTCAAGCGCGGCGATCAGTTCCCGGAGCTGACGGACGACATACTGCTCCGCTTCCGGCGAATAGCTGTGCGGTATGTCGAGCACACAGCAGGGCACGTCGAAGCGGTCCTGCAGGTAACGGAACGTGTTGACGTTACCGTCGCAGACCATGGTGGTGGTGACGCCGATCTCGGGCTTCGGCAGAATGCCCGAATCCATGGCACCGATAAAATTCTTGTGATAGGTGCAGAGGGTGGGGGCTATGCCGAGCGCCTCCGCGCGGTCAATGAGCACATCCTCCATATAAAAGCCGGACAGGTAGGATGCAAGGGCTTCCATGGACACACAGGTGAGGCCGAAGCATTCCAGGATCTCGACCGGTGCGAAAATATTGATATAGGCGAGCGTATCCGGCTTGTCCAGCGCGTCGGCGACCAGTCTGATGGCCATGTAATTCAGATACCGGTATGCCTTCGGCATTCTTTTGTCGGAAAAATGGCGTACGCGGAAGCTCTCGAGATGCAGTCCCCTGCGTATCCTGCTGCCGGCCTTCTCCGGATCCTTCTCCATGCAGCTCTTCACCCAGCTGCCGTAGGTTTTTGCAATATTCATTCCGTCAGATCACCTTTCACATCTATTCCGGCTTCCGCTGCGGCACTCCAGCGCGCTTCTTCCTCTTCGCGCTTTCTGCACAGCCATTCGTACGCCGCGTCGAGCCCTTCTTCGGAAAAATCGAATTCGACGGATTCCTTCGAGTTTTCCCCCGCTGCAGCAAAACACAGCGGCTCCGGCCAGACCGTCGCCAGAAGCACGATCTTTTTGGCATCGGAAGGCTTGTTGTGAATAATATCCTCCAGCGGCTCGCGTGCGATGCGGAACCGCATGCCCCTGTCACTTCCGAAATAAGCTTCCCCGTACCGGTAATAATTGATCCTGAACAAAGAATCCCGTTCGATCGACATACTGTTTTCCCCCGTTCATGGTCCGGGACAAAAAAAGACCGCTTCCATGCCCCGCGCCTGCACCTGCGCGCATATTGCCGCACGGCGGTGCATCGACACGAGTCATTTTAGCGGTTCCTTCGGCGCCCGGCAACCACCAGTCAGGCAAAAGCGCCGAAAACAGCTCCGGAAAGCTGACAGGCCTCAGACCTGCGATCCTTCCGTCCCTGCCTCGTACTTCCGTCCCAGATACCGCGCAAGCAGCGTAAAGGACAGGACCATCACGATCAGAACGGCGGAAGAAAGGTTGGCGATCCGGGTCGCATCAGGGTTCAGGCTGCCTTCCGTCCGCATTCCCCAGATATGCAGCGCCAGAGTCTCCCCCGGACGGAACGGGTTGAACGGACAGGTGGCCGAGGTAATATTCATGTTTTTCCAGTTTATCACCGTGCTCTGCCCCGCCGTGTACAGCAGCGCGGCAGCTTCCCCGAATCCGCGGCCTGCGGCAAGGATGACGCCGGTCAGGATCCTGGTCACAACGGACGGTACGATGACGCGGGAGATCGCCTGAAAGTGCGTGGAGCCCAGCGCCAGCGAACCTTCCCTGTAGGCGGAAGGCAGGGCCCGGACCGCGTCTTCGGTCGTGGTCGTGATCAGCGGCAGTGACAGGACCGACACGGCCAGCGCGCCGGCCATCAGGTTCCACTTCATTCCGGTCATCTGGATGAAGACCAGATAGCCGAACAGTCCGATCACGATGGACGGCAGGGAAGAAAGCGACTCGATGCTGATGCGCAGGCAGTACAGAAATTTACCGTTTCCCGCATACTCCGACATGTAGATGCCGGCAGACACGCCTACCGGCACGCTGATGAGAAGCGACAGAAACACCAGATAGACCGTATTGAAAAACTGGTTTCCTATCCCGTCGTCCGTGAAGGAGAGCAGCTCCGGACGGAAACCGGACAGCCCGCCGATCAGAATATAGCCCGCAAACGCAAACAGAAGGAGCAGGAAAAAGCCTCCGACACCGGTGAATACCGCAGTCATTGCCTTGTCCTCAGCCCTGCTTCTTCGTGCACTTTGTATTTCCGAATACCCCGTATTCATGACTCCGCTCTCCTTTTCCGTATCGCCGGGATCAGATGGATCAGTATGATGAAAAACAGGGAAATCAGCAGAAGAAACAGCGCCATCGTCCAGAGTGCCTGGTTGTATTCGCCCCCGGATGCCGTATTGCCCATATCGGCCGCAATGGCTGCCGTCAGATTGCTGGTCGGATACAGAATGTTTTTGGGAAAGGCGCGGGTCTTGCCGATGACCATGGCCACCGCCAGAGCTTCGCCGAATGCCCGCGAAAGGCCGGTGATGACGCCCGTGAGTATGCCGTCCCCGGCTGTCGGAATAACGATGCCTCTGATCATCTGCCATCTCGTCGCTCCCATGCCGTAGGCCGCGGTCCGCATGGACTGCGGTACCGCCCGCATCGCATCGGCAGAGATCGTCGTGATCGTCGGAAAGATCATAACCGAAAGTACGATCCCGGCTGCCAGCACGGAAAAGCCTCCCATCGGCGCGTGAAAAACATTTTTAATGAAAGGCACCAGCACGGTCAGGCCCACCCAGCCGTAGACGACGGACGGAATGCCGACGAAGATTTCCACCGTCGGCTGAAGAAATCCCGCACCCACCCTCGGCGAGATCTCCGTCATGAAAACGGCGGCCGCCAGTGAAAACGGCAGGGCAATGAGCAGCGCCAGCGCGCAGGTCATGAGAGAACCGCAGATATAAACGGCGGCTCCCACGTGTCCGCCGTAGCCGCCGGCGCTGTCGACCGGATCCCAGTTCGGGGAAAACAGGAATTCAGAAACGCTGTGCCTGAAAACCGTAAAGGTCACCGTGCCCCGGATGATGAGGAAACCGCCGACCGCAAGCGTAAGGGCGATGATCAGGAGCCCGCAGCCTGTGGTGATCCCGCGCATGAGCTTCTCCTGCCTGTTGTTTTGTCTGACAATCTCACTGTCCATAGTCCTCGACCGCAGCACCGGGAACGCACCGCCTGACGGAGGCACCTTCCCGGTGTCCTTTCCGGATCCATATGATCAGTTCCTGTGTGCAGCTGCCGCATCCGCAGAGAGCTTTGCGGTCACACCGTAACCCATGGACTCCAGCTTCTGCGAAAAGACATCTCCGGTGATGTAGCTGATAAACGCCTGTGACGCCGCCGAACCGTCTCCCCTGGTGTACATGTGCTCATAGCCCCATACTTTGTATGTGCCGTTGTTTGTATTTTCCAGGCTCGGTTCCGCGCCGTCGATCGAAACTGCCTGAACGCCCTCAGCATTGACGAGGTAGGAAAGTGCCACATAGCCGATCGCGCCGTCATTCTGCTGTACAGTCTGCAGCAGCGTTCCGGAGTCGTCTGTTTCCAGCGCGGCATTGGAAGCTTCATCCTGCCCGTTCAGCGCCCACTTCCTGAACAGTGCGCGGGTGCCGGAAGAAGAGGGTCTGGTCACGAGCATGATCGCTTTGTCGGGGCCGCCTACGTCCTTCCAGTTGGTCGTCTTCCCTGTGAAGATGGAGACAAGCTGGTCTGTCGTGAGATTCGTCACACCCAGTGTACTGTTGACGACCGGTGCCATCGTGATGGTGCATACTTCATGATCCACCAGACCCTGGGCAGCGGACGCATCCAGCTTTTCCCCGGCAAAAACATCCGAATTTCCTATATCTACGGAACCTTCCGCGACCTGCTTGAGTCCGGTACCGGAACCGCCTCCGTTGACCACGACCGAGCAGTCCGGGTTGGTCGCCATGAATTCCTTCGCTGCCTCCTGGGCCAGCGGGAGCAGAGCCGATGAGCCTGATGCAGTGACAGAACCGCTGACCGCTGTGCCGGCGGCTGTTGTCGCTGCCGCGCCCGTCGCCGAAGCTGCCGGCGCTGATGTCGCTGCCGGCGCTGATGTTGCAGGCGCTGCCGTTGCAGGCGCCGCTGAAGCGGCTGTGTCAGTCGGCACGCCGGTGACCGAACCGCAGCCGGCCATGGACACTGCGACCAGGAGCGCCGCAGCCGCAGCAAATGCCCTTAAAGTGTTATTTTTCATAATATTTCCTCCTTATTTCATCATTTCGTTGTATCATCGCTGTGTACGTACAAAGACTATCAGATTGGCTTTTTCACAGAAATCATGCTACTGTAATGAATAAGTAAAGTGTGTGTAAACATGGATAAGCGGGCCGCTGCTGCGGCCCGCGTTCACAAAAAGGCGCTCCTGTCAGCTGCGGGTGCGCCCGACCCCGGAGGCAGGAAATGGACAGACAGAATCTGACACTGCTGACAGACCTGTATGAACTGACGATGATGCAGGGATATTTCAGGAACAGCGAAGAGAACAAGACGGTGATCTTCGACGCCTTCTACCGCACCAACCCGTGCGGCGGCGGCTATGCGATCATGTGCGGCGTGGAGCAGCTTCTGAAGTATGTAAAGGAACTGCACTTCAGCGATCAGGATATTGAATATCTGAGGAGCCTGAAGATCTTCGACGAGGATTTTCTGAAATACCTCTCGGAATTCCGCTTTACCGGCGATATCTACGCAGTACCGGAAGGCACGCTGATCTTCCCGCGGGAGCCCCTGGTCAAAGTCGTCGCACCGATCATGCAGGCCCAGCTGATGGAAACGGCCATCCTCAACATCATCAATCACCAGAGCCTCATTGCCACCAAAGCTGCCCGCATCTGCTATGCGGCGCGCGGAGACGGCATCATGGAATTCGGGCTGCGCCGTGCGCAGGGGCCCGACGCAGGTACATACGGCGCCAGAGCTGCTGTCATTGCAGGCTGTGTGGGTACCTCCAATGTCCTGTGCGGCGAACTCTTCGACGTACCCGTGAAGGGTACGCACGCCCACAGCTGGATCATGAGCTTTCCGGATGAACTCACCGCGTTCAAAAAGTATGCGGATCTCTATCCGGTCGGCTGCATCCTGCTGGTCGACACCTACGACACACTCAAATCCGGCGTGCCGAATGCGATCCGCACTTTCCGGTATATGAAAGAAAAGGGCTGCTCGATGAAAGGCTACGGCATCCGCCTGGACTCCGGCGACCTGGCCTACCTGTCCAAAAAAGCCCGCGTCATGCTCGATGAAGCAGGCTTCACAGATGCCGTTATCTGCGCTTCCAACGATCTCGACGAATATCTGATCGACTCCCTGAAGACGCAGGGAGCGGCGATCAATTCCTGGGGCGTCGGTACCAACCTCATCACTTCCAAGGACAATCCGGCCTTCGGCGGCGTTTATAAACTGGCGGCCATACAGGGAACAGACGGGAATTTTATCCCGAAGATCAAGGTCTCGGAAAATTCCGAAAAGACGACCAACCCCGGCAATAAGAAGATCTACAGAGTCTATGACAGGGCAAGCGGCAAGATGCAGGCGGATCTGATCTGCCTGGAGGAAGAAACGTACGAGGAAAAAGACGATCTGCTGCTCTTCGATCCTCTGGAGCCCTGGAAGAAGACAAAGTACAAAGCCGGCAGTTACACCCTGCGGGAAGTGATGGTCCCGCTCTTTAAGAACGGCGAATGCGTATATACCTCCCTGCCGACCATGCAGATCCGTGAGCACTGCCTCAAGGAGCAGGACACACTCTGGGAGGAATCAAAGCGTCTCGTGAATCCTCACCAGATGTATGTCGATCTTTCCCAGAAGCTGTATGACATGAAACTGCGGCTGCTGGACGAGATCTCGGAACAGAATCTCTGATCTCATGCATTTTTTTCAGAGGGCAGCAGTACGGTGATCTCCGTACCGCTGCCTTCTTCGCTGTCCAGCCGGATCTCGCCGCCGTATTTCTGCACGATGTGCTTCACGATGGCCAGGCCCAGCCCGGTGCCGCCGGTAGCGCGGCTCCTGCTCTTGTCCACCCTGTAGAAACGTTCGAAGATGCGCTGCTGGTGTTCCTTCGGGATCCCTATGCCGGTGTCTTTCACGACCAGGATCACCTTTTCCCTGTCGTGTTCCACCCGAAGATCCACGCTGCCGCCCGGCCTGTTGTAGCGGATCGCATTGTCGCAAAGGTTGGTGATCAGTTCTTCCATCTCCTGTCTGTCGGCGGAAAGCATGGACTTCCTGCCTTCTTCCTTCAGCGTCACTTTGTAGTTCTCTGCACTCACCTGCAGCGTTTCCGAGATCTTTGCGGCGACCTCCTGCAGATCGACCTGTTCCGTCTTCTCACTTCCGGCCGTGCTCATGTCCAGTTCGGAAAGCCGGATGATATCGTTGATCAGTTTGAGCAGACGGTCGCTGTTCCTGTGGATCTCCGTAGCGAATCGCACGTTGTCAGCCTGCGGGGCAATACCCGTTTCGATCAGCTCCGCATAGCCGGAGATCGCCGTGAGCGGTGTCTTCAGTTCATGCGAAACATTGGCGGTGAATTCCTGTCTCTGCCTGGCCGCCAGGATGACGTCTTTCTGCTGGTCCTTGATCGTATCCAGCAGCGGCTGCAGCTCAGGGTAGGCCCTGGGTGCCTCAAGCTCCAGCGGATGCTCCGTCATTTTTTCGATCGGGTCGATGAAATGAGAGGTCAGATACCAGGAAAACAGTGCCGCCAGCAGGATGACACCGGCCGCAATGGCAAGAATATACGGGAACACGCCCCGGAACACGCGCTGCATACTGTTCGTCGTCACGGCGCCGCGCAGTACGGAACCGTCCTGCAGAAGGCGTGCATAGTAGCAGGTCATCCTGCCGCCCAGCGTATAGGAGCTGCGCGTGGCCGAGCCGGTCCCGCTCTCCATGGCTGCCTTTATCTCGGGGCGCTGCGCATGGTTTTCCATGGCGGATGCATCCGCGAAGTTATCAAACAGGACCGTGCCGTCGGCAGCGATCCGCGTGATGCGCACCGGTGTATCTCCCTGTTTCCATTCCGCAATGCACTTTTCCAGTTCCTGCGGATCGGAGGCGTCGTCATAGGAAGCGATCAGCTCCGTGATCGATCTTACGATCTCCAGCGACTGCCTCTCGCTTTCCTTCCAGAAAACAAGCGTCGTGAAGGCAAGTGCCAGCGACAGCGCCAGGATGGCAGTCCCTATTATGTAGCGGTTCAGTTTCCGTTTCATTATGTATCTGTGCTCCCTGAGGTGTTTTCCGTCACTGCGCGCTTATTGCGGCCGGGTCACATCGTCCAGTATGTATCCCACGTTTCGGAGCGTACGGATCTGCGCCCCCGCATTGCCGAGTTTTTTTCTGAGACTGCGTATATGCATGTCCAGCGTTCTGGATTCCCCGGCAAAATCCGTATTCCAGACTTTATCGAGGATCTCTTCCCTGGTCTGCACCCTGCCGGCGTTGTCCATGAGCAGCTTCAGCAGGGAGTATTCCTTGAAGGTCAGTTCGACGGGCCTGCCGTCCACACGCACCTCGTGTTTCTCGTCGTCCATCAGGATGCTGCCGGCCCTGCAGAGCCCGCTGTCACTGTCTGCCGGGGAAGTGCGCCGCAGGATCGCCTTGACTCTGGAGATCAGTTCCATGATGCCGAAGGGTTTTGCCAGGTAGTCGTCGGCCCCCAGATCCAGGCCGCGCACCTTGTCCATTTCGCTGCCCCTGGCCGTGACCATGAGGATGGGGATCTTCGAATATGACGGATCAGACCGCATTTCCTGCACTATGTCGTACCCGTCGGCGTCCGGAAGCATCAGGTCCAGGACCAGCAGATCAGGCTTCCGTTCGTGCAGCGCCTCCCGGAAGGCCGCGGCCGTGGAGAACGCCCGGACAGAAAAAGAGGAGGCCGTAAGTGCGTACATTTCGATCTCCTGGATATTGACGTCATCTTCCAGTACATAGATCTGTGCCACTTCCATGCCTCCTGTATGTGTGCCGCATGCCCGGCAGAACGCTATTTCGTTCCCTTGCCGGCTTTCCCCGGCTTCTCGGGCTTGTCCGCCTTTGCCGGCTTCCCGGCCTTGCCGGATTTTTCGGCTTTCCCGGACTTCTCGGCCTTGCCCGGCTTTTCGGATTTGGCGGGTTTTTCGGCCTTGCCGGGCTTTTCCGGCTTCTCCGGCTTGTCGCTCTTTTCCACGCCCTTCTCCGGTTTGTCGGAGACGGCTATGTCTTCTTCCTTCTTAAGCTTCGGAAGTGCATACTTCTCTTCATAACGGTGCACGGACGCTTCGAATTCGGGAGACTCATTGCTCTTGATCCGGTTCAGGTACTCATGCGTATCGAATCCGTCCTCCTGCACCTGCAGCAGCGCAGCGGCGATATTGGAGCAGTGGTCCGCGATGCGCTCGTAATCCGTGGTGATATCGGACAGGATGAAACCTGCCTCGATCACGCACTTGCCCTTGCGGAGCCTGCGGATATGGCGGCGCTTTTCTTCCATATTGATGCCGTCGATCACTTCTTCAAGCGGTTCGACGTCGGTGGCCAGCGTCAGGTCATTGTTCGTAAAGACCAGCAGCGCCATGTTGACGATACTGCGGACAGCGTCGCTGAAGACCTGCATTTCTTCCTTCGCGCGCGGTGAAAAGCTGAGTTCCTTTTCGTGCAGCTGGCGGGCCGCCTGCATGACATTGAGCGCGTGATCCGTGATCCTTTCCCAGTCGCTCACGCAGTGCAGCAGAAGCGAAAGTTCATGGCTGTCCCGCGTCGTCAGCGTCTTCCGGCTCAGTTTGACCAGATAACTGTCCAGCTGATCCTCATACTGGTCGACCGTCTTTTCCAGGCGGTCTACCCTTTTGGCGCCTTCCTCGCTGTATTCGCTCACAAGGTCCATCGCAACATACAGCGCGTCCTTGGAGTACTGGGCCATCTCATTGGCGGCTGTCCGGCACTGCTCCAGTGCAAAGGACGGGGAGGCGAGGAAGTGCTCGTCGAGGATCTGGATCTTGCGGATCTCCTCCTTTTCCTCTTCGCTGGCCGGAATGAACTTCTGGACCATGCGCACAAGAATGTCGGAAAGCGGAAGGAATACCAGCACCGCCACAATGTTGAAGCAGCTGTGTATGACGGCGATCATGACCGGGTTCGTGATCACGTTCATGAACGGGAAATGCACGATGGCATTCGCGGCGTAGAACAGGATCATGAAGGACGTCGTCTTGAGCAGGCAGTAGAACATCTGGATCCATGCCGCCCTCTTGGCGTTGCGGTTGGAACCGATCGCCCCGATCAGCACCGTGATGGCCGAGCCTATGTTTTCACCCATGAGCACCGGGATGGCGGAGGCGATCGTCAGCGTGCCGCTCATGGAGATGGCCTGCAGGATACCGATGGAAGCGGAGGAGCTCTGGAGGATAGCCGTGACAGCCAGGCCTGCCAGAAGTCCCATCAGGGGCCGGTCGGAAAACATCGTGAGAATGCCCGTGAATTTCGGGTCGTCCGACAGCGGTGCAAAAGCGCCCGACATCGTCGTCATACCGATCATCAGGATCGAAAAGCCGATCATGATGGTGGCTATGTGTTTTGTCTTGTCTTTCTTGGAAAACATCAGGAGGAACACGCCGATCAGTGCAAGCACCGGTGAAAAGTACGCCGGCTGCAGCATGGCGACCAGAATGTTCGTGGCTTTGATGCCGGTCAGCGAAAGGATCCACGCGGTGATCGTCGTGCCGACGTTGGCGCCGAGGATGACGCCGACCGCCTGGTTCAGGTCCATGATGCCCGAATTCACGAGTCCCACTACCATGACCGCGGTAGCGCCGGAGGACTGGATGACTGCCGTGACACCGGCACCGAGGAGCATTCCCTTCCACTTGTTCGATGTCAGCCTTTCAAGGATCTTTTCCAGCTTGCCGCCGGACGCATCCTGCAGGCCGCTGCCCATGATCTGCATGCCGTAAAGGAACAGGGCTATGCCGCCCAACAGGGAAATGAAACTCTGAAATGTCATACTGTCCTCCATGCCGCACAAGACGTACGGCATTTGCCGGGGCTCTCCGACTCGCTGTTTTTATTCATCTGTGATAGGTATACACAGCGATTTTAATCCCTGGCCCGATATTTGACAAGGACAGCAGACCGTGCCGTCTGTTTTGCATATGCCTTTTTCATATGCGTTTCAGACGGCCCCGGTCACATGATATGCGTCATCTCACCTGTCTCCTGAAAGATCCCCCATTCCGCGATGTTGACTGCATGATCGCCGATCTTTTCGAGATACTTGGCGATCATGAGCAGATCCACACAGACATCCGCGACATCCGCGTCGCAGGTGCCTCCGTCTGTTTCGTCCTCCCCGCCCTTCTGCCTTCCGGCATCCGGCTGGCGCAGCTTCCTGACCAGATCGTCCTTTACCTCGTTGAACAGCGCATCTATCTCGTCATCTCCTTCGACGACCTGCCTCGCCTCGTCCGTCCGGCCGGTCAGGAAAGCACTCACTGCGGAAGAAAAGCTCTCTCCCGCCCGGGCTGCCATTTTGTCCAGATGGCCCGAATATCCTGCGGTGTCAACGCAGCGCAGGCGGATGACCAGCTCGGCAATATCCGCCAGGTGATGGGCCACCCGCTCCAGGTCGGTCACCATCTTGAGGCTTGCGGTGATGAACCGCAGGTCACCGGCCACCGGCTGCTGGGAAATGATGAGCGACATACAGCGGTCTTCGATCCTCCGCTCCGTGAGGCCGGTCCCCGAGTCCCCGCCGACGATCTGCTCCAGCGTCGCTCTGTCCCCTTCGGCGGCAGCCTTCCGCAGTGCACCGTAGCTGCGAAGGATCCCCGAGCTCATCGTGAGCACATCATTCTTCAGTTGCTTCAGTTCTTCCTCAAACGCAGTCCGCACAGTACCCTCCTCAGCCGAATCTTCCGGTAATGTATCTTTCCGTCCGCTCGTCGGCAGGATTGCTGAACAGCTGTTTTGTCCCGCCCGACTCGACCACCTCGCCCAGAAGGAAGAAGGCGGTATGGTCCGACACCCTGGCTGCCTGCTGCATGTTATGGGTAACGACGGCCACCGTGTATTTTTTCTTCAGCTCCTGCATGAGATCTTCGATCTTCAGCGTGGAGACGGGATCCAGGGCGGAAGTCGGCTCATCCATCAGCAGAACCTCCGGCTCGACTGCCAGCGCACGCGCGATGCAGAGCCTCTGCTGCTGTCCTCCCGAAAGCCCCAGGGCGGATTTGTTCAGCCTGTCCTTCAGTTCCTCCCAGATCGCGGCGCTCCTGAGCGACCGCTCCACGATCCCGTCCAGCGTGCGGCGGTCGCGGATCCCGTGGATCTTCGGCCCGTACGCCACGTTCTGCCACACCGACATCGGAAACGGGTTCGGCTGCTGGAAGACCATCCCCGCCCTCTTGCGCAGCAGCGTCACATCCACGCCCGGTGCGTAAATATCCATTCCCTTCATCAGGATCTTTCCTTCGATCCTTATTCCGGGGATCATGTCGTTCATCCGGTTCAGGGTGCGCAGGAAAGTGGATTTTCCGCAGCCGGAGGGGCCGATGAAAGCCGTGATCCCGTGTTCGGGAATGTCCATGCAGATATCCTTCAGCGCATGGTTCTCCCCATACCATAGATTCAGCCCGTCCACACGGATCCCGGTATTTTCATTCACCTGTTCATTCATGGCTGGCTTCCTTTCTTTACGGTACCCATACTATGCCGCACCCGCAGGTGACGAAACCAGCCGGAAGTAAATTCAAAGTAAAAAGCACGTAAAGCGGTCAGCGGGGAGCCTGCTGCCCGGCGGTCTTCTTTTCCGCCACCTTCACGGCATGGACGACGAAATACTCCCGGTGCGATATTCCCTGACAGGTCGAAAGCGTAAGGATGCCGCCTGCCCCCGGAAAGTCGATGTCCCCGCCGCTGTATCCGGTGAGGGACGAAGCGGACAGCGCCGCGGCTATGTACTGCCTGCGTTCCGCCTCATTCCGCACCGGCGCATAGACGAAGCTGTCCGGCGCCGCAATATGACAGGAAAAGATCCTGTACCTGCAGGCAGTCCCCTTTTCATAGAGATAGAGATACGGATCGGAAAGGCACAGCGCGGGATCCCCGGCGAACCTTTTCAGGCTTCCGAACATGGTCCCGTTTTTCATATTGTGCCCGAAGATCAGCGTCCTCGGATCCGTAAAGCCGCGCGAGGCAAGGCAGTCGACGAACAGGCTGCCGGATACGGAAGGCAGTCCGTCAAAAGACCGGGAGAGGTATTCAGTGTTATCTGCGGAATAGGCGACCGGATAGAGCAGGTCGAGGGAAGGGATGTAAAGAACGCAGGCAAAATCGGGGTTGATACGGGCGAGTGCCGCCGGGTCCATGCCCGGGTCAGGAAAAAACATGTCGGAAGAGGCCGGATCCGGCGCAGCCCGGGAAGTGCCGGATACCTGCCCCTGGTATGTCGGAACGCTTTCTGCCGCCGTAACGGCCTCCGCGGCCGTTACGGTCCCGGCCGCCGACGCGGCTTCCTCTGCCGGTGCGCGCGCCTGCGCAGCCCGGAGGATCGCGGCGTTTCCGACTTCGGAAGGCGGGGAGACCTGCAGCTTAACCGCTTCCTGCAGCCGTCTCCCGGCCTCCGCGCCTGCCAGGTCATCGGCCGCAAGAAGCAGCGCCATCAGCAGTGCCCAAAGCGCCGTGCCTGCCGCCAGGCGGGTCAGCAGCGCGAGGATGCGGATCTTTGTTTGCTGTTTCTGTTTTGCAGTTTGTGCGGCAGGTCTCAGCGCAGGTCCCTCTCGATGGCGATCAGCAGTTCTTCCGTGACCGACAGCAGCGTCTCCTCGTCCTTTTCCGTCACGCCGGACGGGCGGAACGAATATTCAAAACACGGCTTCCCCCGGGCGATGAAGCGCAGCTGCCCCTTGAAGCGTGTGAGGAACTGCGGGATGTTTTCCACCTTCAGCGCCGCATTTTCATCCGGCACGATCCTGATCATGCCGCTGCGGCCGTTGATGTCGGAGATCTCCAGCCGGTGCGCCACCGAACGCAGCAGGGCGATGCGCAGAAGATTCTGCGCGGGCTGCGGGATCTCGCCGAAGCGGTCGACAAGCTCGTCCTTCATGTCTTCGACGTCGTCCGTGGACGAAATGGCCGAGATCTTCTTATAGATGTCGAGCTTCTGTTCCTCGTTCACGATGTAGGTGCCCGGGATGAAGGCATCCACGTTCAGATCCACGCTCGTGTTTTTCTCTTCCTCTACCGTTTCGCCCTCCGCCTTTTTTACCGCGGTGTTGAGCATGCGGCAGTAGAGGTCGTAGCCGACCGCGGCCATGTGCCCGTGCTGCGCATGTCCAAGCACGGAGCCGGCGCCGCGGATCTCAAGGTCGCGCATCGCGATCCGGTAGCCGCTCCCCAGTTCCGTGAATTCGCGTATCGCAGAGAGACGTTTTTCGGCTTCTTCCCGCAGCATCCTGTCCTTCCTGTACATGAGGAAAGCGTATGCGGTGCGGTCGGACCGTCCCACGCGGCCGCGCAGCTGGTAGAGCTGTGCGAGGCCGAGGCGGTCGGAATCGTGGATGATGATCGTATTGACGTTCGAAATGTCGAGTCCGCTTTCTATGATCGTCGTAGCCACCAGTACGTCGATCTCGCGGCTGATAAAGCGGTACATGATATCTTCCAGTTCGTTTTCCGGCATCTGGCCGTCTGCGAAAGCCATGCGCGCTTCCGGCACCAGCTTCTGCAGGCGCGCGGTCACTTCCGCAATATCGTTCACGCGGTTGTAGACATAGTAGACCTGGCCGTTTCTGGAAAGTTCGCGGACGATGGCCTCTCGTATCATTTCTTCATTGTATTCGAGGACATAGGTCTGGATCGGCCTCCGTTCTCCCGGCGCCTCTTCGAGGATGCTCATGTCGCGGATCCCGGACAGGCTCATGTGGAGCGTACGCGGGATGGGTGTAGCCGTCAGCGTGAGGACATCCACATTGCTGCGGAGCTTTTTGATCTTTTCCTTGTGCGCGACGCCGAACCTCTGCTCCTCGTCGACGACCAGCAGTCCCAGATTTTTGAATTTCACATCCGAGGACTGGAGACGGTGCGTACCGATCACGATATCGACCCGGCCGCTCTGCAAACCCTGTATCGTCTTTTTCTGCTCGGCGGACGAGCGGAAGCGCGAAAGCATTTCGATCGTCACCGGATAACTGCGCATGCGCTCCACGAAGGTGTTGAAATGCTGCTGCGCCAGGATCGTCGTGGGCACGAGCACCGCCACCTGCATGTTGTCCTGCACCGCCTTGAAGGCTGCGCGCAGGGCGACCTCTGTTTTGCCGTAGCCTACGTCGCCGCAGATCAGGCGGTCCATGATGCGGGGGGATTCCATGTCGCGCTTGGTGTCCTCGATCGCGGTGAGCTGGTCCTCGGTCTCCTCGTACGGGAAAAGTTCTTCAAATTCTTTCTGCCAGATGGTGTCCGGGCCGAAAACGTGCCCTTCCCTGTCGCGCCTGTCCGCATACAGCCGGACCAGGTCGTCGGCGACCTCATCCACGGCCTTCTGTACCTTCCGGCGCGTGTTGCTCCACTCCTGCGTGCCGAAGCGGTTCAGTGCCGGCTTTGCCTTGCCTTCGCCGCCCCCGGAGTACTTCATCAGCACGTTGAGTTCCGTGGGAAGTATGTAAAGGTTGTCCTTCCCGCCGTACTCGATGTGGATGTAGTCCTTTTCGATGTGCTCGACTTCGATCTTTTCGATGCCGCGGTAGATCCCGATGCCGTAGTCCTCGTGCACCACATAATCCCCGGGCTTCAGGTCATTGAAGCTGCGTATGCGGTCGCTGCCGCTGAACCGGTGCTCGCGGCGTTTCTTTTTCTTTTCCTCGCTGAATATGTCCGTCTCGGCAATGACGATGAATTTCAGGTCCGGGTATTCAAAGCCGTGCAAAACATGCCCGCAGGCCGTCTCGATCTCTCCCGCCTGCGGCACTCTGTCCGGATCGTCGCTCGCAAAGGCCGTGATGCCGCTGTCGGTCAGTTCCTGCGCCAGATGTCTCGCGCGGCTGTTCGACGCACAGAGGATGACCGTGCGGCAGTCCTGCCTGCGGAATTTTTCCAGGTCGTCCTTGAGCGCTTCAAAGCTGTTATTGTACGGCGCGATCGTACGCGCGTGCATGGAAACGCGGGCGCTTTCCGGAAACAGTTCGTCGGAGGGGCCGAGCTGGGTCAGCGCCGCGCGGCGGTAGCTGCCGGTCCCGGCTTCGATCCCGGAAGCCGGAAACAGAAGATCCATCTGGCCGGGCAGGATATAGCCCTTCTCCGCCCGCTGCATCATGCTCTCCCGGAATTCCGTCTCCACCGCGTCCGCATGCTCGCGGACGTGGTGCGGCTCGTCAAAGAACAGGATCGTGCTGTCCTCCCCGAACATGCCGAGGAAGCTCTCCGCATTCGGATAGAAGTAACGGATGCAGGCTTCCAGCCCGCTGAGGTCCCCGGCGTTCTCGGCCTGTTCGAGCGCGCCGTCGATCTCCTTCCTGAGCCGCGCGGCCTCCTCGGTACGGAACTCTCCCTGCAGCGCGGCAATGCGCCGCTCCTCGTCCTCGCGGATGCGGCGGAAACCGTCGGCGCGGCGCGCTGCGGATACCAGCAGCTCGGAAGCCGGGAAGATCCTGACCGATTCCAGTTCCTCTATGGACCGCTGGCTCAGGATATCAAAACTGCGGATGGACTCTACTTCATCCCCCCAGAGTTCTATACGGACCGGGTTTTCCTCCGTCAGGTCAAAGATATCCGCAATGTCGCCGCGGATGGAAAACTGTCCCGGGCTGTCCACCTGATAGTTTCTCTCATAGCCCATGGCAGTGAGTCTTGACGCGATCGTCTCCTCGGAGATCGTCTCTCCGCGCGAAACGGGGAAAATATTCTCCCGCAGCACCTGGAGCGGCACCTGCGGCGTCATCAGCGCCGAAAAGGTCGTCACCACCGTGACGGACCGGCGCTCCGAAATGCGGCGCAGGCAGGAAAGCCTCTGCTTTTCGATGTCGCGGCTGCGCAGGTCCGCCTGATAAAAGATCAGGTCACGCGCCGGGAACAGGACAGCGTTGCGGTCGTACAGGCAGCAGTCCTCGTAGATCTCCCGCGCCCGCAGGTCACTGTAGGTGAGGAAAAGCCGGTTCGGCGCCTGTTTTGCCCCGTCCGGGGCCTCGGAGAGCGCAAAGGCCAGGTGGATCTTCTGCGAATCCGCGCAGCCGTCGGCCAGTACGGCCCCGGCCTGCGGCCTGAGCAGTGCTTCCGCTTTCCTGAAGGATTCCGATTCTTTGAGAGGAGCCAGTAAAAAATTCATGCGTGTACGTTTCTTTCCGTGTCTGCCGCGCCGTTTCCGGCGGAGTCGTCTTTTTTGCGGTTAAAACAGTTCATTGCCGCGTCGGCGCCCATTTTCAGGATCATCTCGACGGCGTCGGCCGCGAGGGATTCCGCCTCGTCCAGCGTCTTCCTGTCGCTGCCGGTCGGGTGTCCGAGCACATAGTCCGCAAGGTCGTAGTCCGGGGAAGGCTTTGCGCCCACCCCTACGCGTATACGGGTGAAAGCATCCGTCCCGAGGTTGAGCGTGATGTTTTTCAGGCCGTTGTGCCCGCCTGCGCTTCCTTTCGTGCGGATACGCAGCTGCCCTTCCGGCAGGTCGATATCATCGTTCACAACGATCAGCTGAGCGGACGGATCCGCCTTGTAAAAGGTGACCTGTTCGCGTATGGCCTCTCCGCTCAGGTTCATATAGGTCATGGGTTTCATGAGCACGACGCGCCGGCCGGCGATCTGCCCTTTCCCGATAAGGGATTTCCCGTCGCGCGTGGCAATTTCTATGCCGCTCCTGTCCGCCAGGATATCCGCCACCTCAAAACCCACGTTGTGGCGCGTATGCTGATATTCGCGGCCGGGATTTCCCAGTCCCGCAATGATCACGATCCCATCCATGTTCTCTTCTTTCCGGAGCCCGTTTCCCGAGCTCTGTGCCTTACCCGCACAGCATTACGGCCGGCCTCCCCTGAAAGGGGGATGTCCGGCTGCCGTCGTGTGCACCAACAAGGAAAATTTACGACAAAGCAGATGGGATGTCAAACAGGACAAAACAGAAAACGCGGCTTTCCTGAACAGCAGCTGCCGGCCCGGGGCGAAAAGCCGCAGGCCGGCAGCCGCACATTGCTACATGGTATAGCGTTCGTTCTTTTCCACTACGATCTTGACGCCGTTCACCCCTTTGTAGTAGGCATTCGCCTGCAGGGTATCCTGGCTTTCGACGATACAGTTCTCGATATACGTGTTGTCGCCGATGTACACGTCGTTCAGAATGATCGAATTGCGGATCACACAGTTGTTGCCGACATAGACCTTCTGGAAAAGAATGGAGTTCTCCACTGTGCCGTTGACGATGCAGCCGGCTGCCAGCAGACTGTTGTGGACCGTCACGCCGACGTTGAACTTTGCCGGGGGCAGATCCAGCACCTTGGAATTCACGGACGGATACTGCTTGAAGAAATAGTCCCGCACCTCCGGTTTCAGGAACTCCATGTTGGTGCGGTAGTAATCCTCCAGCGAAGCGATATTGCTCCAGTAATCATTCATTTTATAGCCGTAGATCCGCTTCACATCCTTGTAGCGGATCAGGATATCCTTGACGAGATCGTACCTGCTCTCCTCCTGCGCCTTCTCCAGCAGTTCGATCAGCTGTCTTCTGCGGATGACGTAGATCCCGCAGGAAATGATATTTGTTTTGGCTACAATGGGCTTCTCTTCGAAGTCCGTGATCCTGTCGTCGCTGTCGAGGCGCACCGTGCCGTAGCGCTCTACGCTCCGGCCGGCCGGCATCTCCTTGACGACCACCGTGATGTCCGCCTTCTTGTCGATGTGATACTGCAGGACATCGTTATAGTCCATCTTGTATACGCAGTCGCCGGAAACGATCACCACGTAAGGCTCGTGCGAATTCTTCAGAAAGTTGAGGTTCTGCGCAATGGCGTCCGCCGTGCCCCTGTACCAGCTGTTGCTCTCTTTGGTGAGCGCCGGGGTGAACAGGAACATGCCTCCCTGTTTTCTTCCGAAATCCCACCACTTGGAGGAACTGAGGTGTTCATTGAGGCTGACCGCGTTGTACTGCGTGAGTACCGCGACCTTCTGGATATGCGACCACTCCATGTTGCTCAGTGCAAAGTCAATGCTGCGGTAGCTGCCTGCGATCGGCATTGCACAGACTGCCCGCTTCTCGGAAAGTTCCTTCATGCGCTTGCTGTTGCCGCCTGCCAGTACGATCCCTATCGCCCTCATTGTTCGTCACCTGCCTTAACAAGAGATTTGCCGCTTTCGAGACGGCCGCCCGGATAGTCCCCGATGACCGTCGTGCCGCCAATGAGGACGTTTTTGCCTGTCACGACATTGTCAGGCACCACGCACCGGCCGCCCAGGACGACAAGGCCGTCCGTGTAGATATTCGGGTCGGTCTCATTGACGGCTTCCTCGCCTTCCCCAAAGCGGTCGTTGTTGCCGATCTTCACTTCTTCGGCCGCAATGACCTTCTCCAGGCTGCAGCCGTCGCCGATCACGGTGTCGTTCATGATGATCGAATCCCGGATGACGGAATTTTCGCCGACAGTGACTCCCGTGCCGATCACCGAGTTGATGACCTGCCCGTAGATCTCGCTGCCCTCGCCGATGATCGAACGCTCCACGCTGCTGTTCGGTCCGAAATACTGCGGCGGCAGCGCCGTATTGCGCGTATAGATCTTCCAGTATTCCTCGTACAGGTTGAATTCCGGCACGATATCGATCAGTTCCATGTTGGCCTGCCAGTAGGAAGTGAGCGTTCCGACATCCTTCCAGTAGCCGTTGAATTCGTAGGCGAAAAGATTCATCCCCTTGCTGTGGCAGTACGGGATGACATGCTTGCCGAAATCCAGGTTGGGCTGCGAAGAATTCTCGATCAGCGCCTCTTTCAGGGCCTTCCAGGAGAAGATGTAGATGCCCATGGAAGCCAGATTGCTGCGCGGATGCTCGGGTTTTTCCTCAAAGTCCGTGATCCTGCGGTCGTCGTCCGTGATCATGATCCCGAAACGCTTGGCCTCTTCCATGGGTACGGGCATGACGGCGATCGTGACGTCCGCGCCGTTCTCCTTGTGGAAGTCCAGCATCGTTTCATAATCCATTTTGTAGATGTGGTCGCCGGACAGGATCAGCACGTAATCCGGGTTGTAGCTTTCCATGTAATCGATGTTCTGGTAAATGGCGTTCGCGGTGCCTGTATACCACTCGGTATCTTCCATCTTTTCATAGGGAGGAAGTACCGTCACACCGCCCACATTTTTGTCCAGGTCCCACGGAATGCCGATCCCGATATGGGTGTTCAGCTTGAGCGGGCGATACTGTGTCAGCACACCGACTGTGTCAACGCCTGAATTGATGCAGTTGCTCAGGGGAAAATCGATGATCCTGTATTTTCCGCCAAAGCACACGGCAGGCTTTGCCATTTTCGCCGTCAGGATACCCAGACGGCTCCCCTGGCCACCGGCCAGGAGCATGGCGATCATTTCCTTTTTGACCATCATTGCACGGCACCTCACATGGATTTACTGCAGAAGGATGCGCCGGAAACGGATCCGAAGCTGCCCGGCGGGCCCCTGACTGTAAAAAAAGTATAGCACAGCGATTGTGGAAAAGGAACATTTTCCGGCGCTTTTTGCGGGTAAATCTGTGAATTTTACACAATGGAAGCGCGAATGATTTTCTGTGTTTACGTAAAAACACAAAAAACACGGCGCCGCCGCCGGACGAAATTTTGCAGGGTTTTCTTTTCGATGTTTTACACTATAATTAGGTAGCGGTGAAACGAAGTGACCGGTGTGCATATCCTTTTGCACGTTTGCATGCAGGAAGGGGCTTTCATGTATCAAATCGATTTCAGTCATCCCGTACACGTCTATTTTGTCGGCATCGGCGGCATATCCATGAGCGGCCTGGCCGAGATCCTGATCTCCCGGGGCTTTAAGGTCTCCGGCTCCGACCGGCAGGAATCGCCTGTCACAAAACGTCTGGAGGAAGAAGGGGTCCGTATCTTCTACGGCCAGAAGCGGGAGAACATCACGCCGGACATCGACGTGGCCGTCTTTACCGCGGCGATACATCCCGACAACCCTGAATATATCGGCGTACAGGAGCTGTCTGTCCCCATGCTCACAAGAGCGCAGCTGCTCGGGCAGGTCATGAAGCAGTACGACCGTTCCATCGCCATCTCCGGTACGCACGGCAAAACAACGACCACCTCCATGATCTCCGAGATCCTGCTGGAGGCAAACGCCGACCCCACGCTTTCGATCGGCGGCATCCTCAAGGATATAGGCGGCAACGTCCGCGTCGGAAAGTCCGACTGCTTCGTTGCGGAGGCCTGCGAATACACCAACAGTTTCCTCAGCCTCTGGCCGAAGACCGCGATCATCCTGGACATAGACGCAGACCATCTGGATTTCTTCAAGGATCTCGCGGATATCCGCCATTCCTTTCACACCTTTGCGCAGCAGGTCTCACCGGACGGCACGCTCATCCTGAACGGTGACATTGAAAACAGGGACGAGATCACGGAAGGCGTGCATTGCAAAGTCGTCACCTACGGCAGCGACAGCAGCTCCGACTATTATCCCACCGATATCGTCTACGACAGGTTCGCGCACCCGTCCTATACGCTGCACAGCCGGGATGCAAAGACCGGAAAAGAGCGCACCGACGCGGTCGTCCTCAGCGTCCCGGGCGAACACAACGTTCTCAATTCCATGGCTGCGCTCGCGGCGGCGGACCTCTTCGGCATAGACCGCGGGACCTCTCTGCGCGCACTGAAAAAGTTCACCGGCACCGACCGCCGTTTCGAATTCAAGGGCAGCAGGAACGGCTTCGACATCATTGACGACTATGCGCATCACCCCACCGAGATCAGGGCCACCCTGTGCGCCGCGGAAAAAGTTCCCCACGACAGGATCTGGTGCGTATTCCAGCCCCACACCTTCACCCGCACAAAGGCGCTGATGCACGAATTTGCGGAAGCCCTCTGCCTGGCTGACAGAGTAGTGCTCGCCGACATTTATCCGGCGCGCGAGACCGATGATCTGGGCATCAGTTCCAGAACCCTGCAGAAGGAGATCCTGGACCTCGGCCATCCCTGCGACTATTTTGATTCCTTCGCCGGGATAGAAAAATTTCTGCTCGAAAATTGTCACAAAAATGATCTGTTGATAACCATGGGCGCCGGAAACGTCGAAGACATCGCGGAAGACCTGCTCTCCTGAGATCTTTTACCGGTTATCCACAGTCAGTCGAACGAAGGTTCGGTGGAAAAGTATTTCCCACGGATACGGGCTGCCGCAGTCTTCTCTCCGTTCTGCACCCAATCCACTTTTTCCACCTGCCGGAAAGCCGCGCGGGGAGGCCGTTTCCCCCGCAGGGATTTTGTCTGTTTTGACTATTCCGGGCTCCCGGACCGGATGCTATACTGTGACCTGTTCAGAATTTTTACGCCGGGGGATGACTGAGGTGTTCACTATATACAGTGAAAGCGACCGGGGTTCGACCAACGTGTCGAACCTGTTTATCGACGAATACATGAAGGATGCGAACGATGCGCAGATCAAGATCTATCTGTATCTGCTGCGCATGGTCTCGACCGGAAGTGCGACCAGTATTTCCGGCATGGCTGACAGGTTCAACCATACGGAGAAGGACGTTGTGCGTTCGCTGCGCTACTGGGAAAAGAAGGGACTGCTCTCCCTCGATCTCGATTCGAAGGACGACCTGGTGGGCATCCGCCTGCTGGAGCCCCGCCATGCGGAAGACAGCACGCGCATGAGTGAACGCGTCATCTCCATCACGCCGATGCTCGCCGCCTATGCCGCTGCCTCTGCCCCTGCAGACAGTTCTCTGTTCGCTGACGCTTCCTTTGCGCCGGCAGCACCGGCTGTATCCGCCGCACAGACGGCCGCAGGCAAAACCTCCGCACGCGGGCGCGACCGTTCGGAAGAGGCACTGGAAGCGTTCCGTTCCGACAGGAAACGGGCGGAACTGCTCTTCATCATCGAACAGTACATCGGCAAGCCGCTTGCCGTGAACGAGATCAGGACCGTCTGCTACATATCCGAAGATCTGCATTTTTCGGACGAGCTGATCGACTATCTGTTCCAGTACTGCGTGGACCGCGGCAAAAAGGATTTCCGCTACATTGAAAAAGTAGCCGTCAACTGGTCGGAAAAGGGGATCACGACCCCGCTGCAGGCGCAGAGTGCCCAGACAAAGGGCAGGAAGACAGCCGGCACCCCCGCTGCCAACCAGTTCAACCGCTTTCAGCAGAACCGTTATGATTTCGGGGAGCTGGAGAAGGATATACTGGACAACTGAACCGGGTAAGGAGTTTCATGGCTCTCACCAGTGATCAGTACCAAAGCATCATGCTGACATATGCGGAAAAACAGGACCGTCACCGCCGGGAACTCGAAAGGCGGCGTGCCGGAGTATACGCCGCTATTCCCGAATACCGGGCCCTGGAAGAGAGCGTACCGGCGAAGAGCCTGTCTTATCTGACTGCCTCGCTGGAGGCAGGTGCGGACGCAGACGGATTTGATCCCGCAGGTGCGGAGGCATCCCTGAAAAAGGAATTTGAGGCTGCCGCGCAGAAGAAAAAAGACCTCCTCGTTTCGCACGGATATCCCGAAAACTATCTGGAACCGCTGTACGACTGCCCGGTCTGCCGGGACACCGGCTTCACGGACGGTCACAAGTGCCGCTGCTTCATCCGGCAGGAGGTCTCCCTGCTTTACAGCCAGTCGCACGTATGTGAACTCGCACGTACTGAAAATTTCTCCGTTCTTTCGGAAAAGTGGTACAAGGGCGTCGACCTGCAGCGTTTCCATAAGGCTGCCGAAGCCTCCCGCCTGTTTGTCAGAGAATTCGATACACACAGCCGCAGCCTGTATTTTTACGGCACCGTCGGCACCGGTAAATCTTTCCTGTCCGTCTGCATTGCCCACGACCTGATAGAGAGCGGCCATTCCGTCCTCTACTTTTCGGCGATCAGCCTTTTCGAAAAAATTTCTTCCTACTCTTTCGATTACAAAGCCAGAGAGTCCCTGGCCGGCCTCTATGAAGACCTGTACGGCTGCGACCTGCTCATCATCGATGACCTGGGCACGGAAACGACGAATACCTTCGTGACCTCGCAGCTGTTTGCCTGCATCAACGAGCGTCACCTCCGCGGCAGATCCACGCTCATTTCCACGAACCTTTCGCTGGCGGAGCTGCAGGCGCGCTATTCCGACCGTGTTTTTTCCAGGATCACCAGCGACTACAGTATCTTTCAGTTCACGGGGAACGATATCCGCCTGCAGAAGAAACTTCTGGCAAAACAGGCCGCGCCCCCTGACTGACCGTGTCCCGCGCAGCAGCCACTCAACGAATAATCAATAAAGGAGACAGTATCACAATGGAATCCAGAAGAGAAGAAAAGCGCACACTGGAAACGATCCCCGTCGGTTCACTCGGCATCATCCCTCTGGCGGGCTGTGCAAAACTGGGCGAAAAGGTGGACTGGTGCCTTACCAAATGGCGCGCGGAGCGTGAGAGCGAGCACCGTAACAGCCTTGCATTCGCAGGCTACCAGCGCCCTACCTACGTAGTGAAATGCGACGTGCCGCGTTTCGGCACCGGCGAAGCCAAGGGCGTTCTGCGCGAATCCGTACGGGGCATGGATCTGTACATCATGGTGGACGTCGTGAACTACAGCATGACCTATTCTCTCTTCGGCCAGGAGAACCACATGTCTCCGGACGACCACTACCAGAACCTGAAGCGTGTGATCGCAGCCGTCGGCGGCAAGGCCCGCCGGATCACCGTCATCATGCCGTTCCTCTATGAGAGCCGCCAGCACAAGCGCTCCGCGCGCGAATCTCTGGACTGCGCGCTGGCGCTGCAGGAGCTGGTACGCATGGGCGTGGACAACATCATCACCTTCGACGCCCATGATCCCCGTGTGCAGAACGCGATCCCTCTTTCCGGCTTCGAGACCGTGCAGCCCGCCTACCAGTTCGTCAAGGGACTGCTCAAGAATGTGCCGGATCTCAATTTTGACTCCGACCACATGATGGTGGTCAGCCCGGACGAGGGCGGCATGCAGAGAGCTGTCTACATTGCCAACGTGCTCGGACTCGACATGGGTATGTTCTACAAGAGAAGGGATTATACGGTCGTCGTAGACGGCCGCAATCCGATCGTGGCACATGAATTCCTCGGCACCAGCGTGGAGGGCAAGGACGTGATCGTCGTCGACGACATGATCTCCTCCGGAGAAAGTATCCTCGAAGTTTCCAGGGCCCTGAAGGAAAGGAAGGCAAACCGCATTTTCCTGATGGCTACCTTCGGCCTCTTCACGGCCGGCCTCGACACCTTCGACCAGGCATACAACGAAGGCGTCTTTGACAAGGTGCTTACGACGAATCTGATCTATCAGATGCCGGAGTTGCTGGAACGTCCCTGGTACTGCAACTGCGACATGAGTAAATACATCGCCTATCTCATCGATACCCTGAACCACGACAGTTCCATCAGCGACCTGCTGAATCCGAACGACCGCATCCAGAATGCGCTGAACAGGTACCGTGCGGAACAGGGCGACGGAGACGACGACAGCGACTGAAAAGACAGGCCGTCGCCGGAAAAAGGACGGCTGCGTCCCTGCCGCCGCTGCCGCCGGACAGAACGACTTACTGCAGGACGAGGTAGGCCAGGCAGCTGTCGCCGGTGCCTGTGAGCATTTTCTCCGCTTCTTCCCTGGTGACCTTGGAAAGCGTCCCGGCCTCCGGATCCATGATCACGACTTCCTTGTCGTTATAGCCCGTGATGAGCACCGCTTTGTTTCCTCCGTCGGTGATCACCGTCACGGGCTTTTCGCAGCTCACATAGTAAAGTACCGCATCCAGGCTGCAGCCTGTAAGGTTCAGTGAAAGGGCGCCAGGCACTGTCTCTTCGATCGCCTGCGCCATGTTGTTGCCGGCCAGTTTCGCGGC
Source organism: Lachnospiraceae bacterium (assembly GCA_022652545.1). Taxonomy (GTDB): domain Bacteria; phylum Bacillota; class Clostridia; order Lachnospirales; family Lachnospiraceae; genus CAG-791. The sequence goes on along the minus strand of JALCRM010000007.1, from coordinate 39,128 downwards.
TGCGTTGGATGCCTCTCCCTCGAGGGAGAAAATGGCGTTCAGGCAGTCCGCAAAGCTGCCTTCGCCCGCATCCTGTACCGCCGTGATCGCCATGATCTGATTCGATGCCAGGCGGTTTCCTTTCTTCCAGATGTATCTGTTCCTGCCGTCCACTACATTCCCGCCGCGCTCTTCCGCAAGCTGCACCGCTTCCGACGGACTGCCGAAAACACCGGCAACGCCGTACATGTCGTAGACCAGATAAAACTCCGTATCTTTTTCCTGCACTTCCGGCAGCGTAACTACACGGCTGCCTTCAAAAAGGACCTGTTTGGGCAGAACGCTCTTCACGGAACTTCCGTTCAGTCCCCTGACATCGATCTCGCAGACGGTCTCGCGGTCTTCCGTCGGCGCCGTTGTCAGCACGTTGGTCGCCTGACCGGATGCTTTTGAATCGAGGATCTGGTCATCCTCCGCCTCCGTGAACGTGCCGTCAGAAGCTTTGCGCATCCTGTGCAGATTCACCTGGCTGCCGCTCACCTCACCGGACACCACATAGCAGTCGCTCTGCTCATACTTTTCCAGGATATTCAGGTCCTGGTCGCAGACGATCACTCTGTACATCGGGTCCACTTCATTCCCGGTCGGGTCCGTAATGATATCGGATTTCCTCGCCAGTCCGTAGATCAGGTCATCCTCGATGAAGCCGAGCGGCACCACCATCTCTCCGGAGGCCGCACTGACCGTCTTCTGCTGCATATTCATGCAGTCCATCAGCGTGAGTTTGCCGTTTTCCTTCCAGCATATCATCCTGCCGGAGGAAGAGGCCCTGAAGGTACCGCTGGTTAGGCCCTGCGCGACAGCCGTAGTCGAGCGGTCCGTCAGGCGGATCTGCCAGAGTGTGCTGTCGATCAGCAGGTACAGCATATTGCTTTTGTTCAGGAAGGACATTTCCTCGGTCTGCGCCTTCAGCAGCTCGAAAGAACCCGAATAGGGAAGAAAAGCCAGTTCCTCCACCGTCTTGTACATGCTGCTGTACAGATAGACGGCGGTGCCGATCTCACCCTCGTGGCTGCCGCGGTTCATATAGCCGTACACGATGAAATTGATGTTGCCGGCTTCGTCGACGTCCAGGATGCGGATCCCGTAGTCCCTGTCGTTCTCCCGCGCATCCGTGCTGTCCGGGCTGCCGAAGGAAAAGACAGTTGCGACCGTGGACTCGGACGGTATGCAGCTGTAAAGCCTGCCCGCATCCACAAAAGCGAGGGCAGAACCGCCGTCGCTCTCCTTCATCTGCAGAGTGCTGTCGTTGATGCCCAGCGAGATCACATCGTCGGAAAAGCTGTCTGCCCGGGACGGATCAAAGATCTGCCGCATTGTGCGGTCGTAGTCGATGAGATGCACCTTGTCGGTGCCGTTGCGCAGACGGTAGTTCTCCGTGCACAGATAGCGGTCGGTGCCGTTCTCCCCGCTCACCGTCAGAATGTACTCCATGCGCAGCATGGCTGTCTCGCTCTGCAGGTCGCGGATCTGTATGACCGGCGCGACGGTCTCCTCCGGCGCCAGTGTGCCGTACGTGACCTGCGAAAGACTGCTGTGGATCGACACATTTTCGTAGGATATATCGGTCTCCTGGGCGTCGGTCTCCAGATAAGGCTGGATCGCGGTCTCTCCGTCTCCGGCAATGGCCGCATCGTGAAAGCGCTTTGCGAAATCGAGTTCCTTCTCGGCCCCGTCCGTATCCGTTTCAACGATCCTTGTATAGTAGCGGACCTTTGTGCCGTCTGTCCCGGTGATGATGAGCACTAGCATGTATTCCGTATCTTTTTCGATGAGGTCCCGCAGGCTGAAGGACGCCTGCAGTCTGTCACTCCCGTCCTGCTGTGCGCCGTCGATCACACCGTCTTCGATGAGTTCGCTGCCGTCGGCGGAGCGCACTTCAAAGGACAGGCCGGCTTCCGTATTCCCGTAAGTATCTACGGTAAACGTGACCTTCCTGTCCTCGGAAAGCGGTGTGATGACGGTTCTGAAACGGCTCAGATCCCTTTCAGACGTACATCCGTGCAGTTCATTGACGGTCTTCCCTGTCACTTCCAGCGTAATGACCGGCAGGGAAGCGTTCTGCAGATCACCGGTCATACTGGTGCTGCCTCCCCTGTAAAGGAAGATCTCCAGCAGTACGACTGCGACTGCAAATACTGCCGCCGTATATATGATTTTGATGATCGGATTCCTCAAAACTTTATTTCCTCAGGTGCCCTGCTCCTGTACCGGCTCCGTGTTTTTCTCGCTGTAGTGATGTGCCTGCTCCAGCATCATGTCCTTGACCTTCATCAGGCGCGTCTGGGAACTTCTTTCGTTTTCATCCAGCTTCATGGTAATGAATTTGATATTCGCCACCATGTCGGGGATGAGGACATGCTCCAGCGCATTGACACGCCGCCTCGTCTTCTCGATCTCCGATGCGAGCATCTGGCAGGTCTTCTCGCTCTCCGCCAGCTTCAGCATGTCAGGCAGCAGTCCGGACAGGCGGCCGACAGCCGCGTCGAGGTCTCCCGAGGTAAAGGCGAACCCGTAGGAGTAGATGTCATTGCTGTCGGGCGTACGGGTCTCGAAGTCATAGACGGGCACGTCGACACTCATGATGTTGCGCGTGTGCACGTTCAGCGAGACCTCCTGCTTGGGAGACATGAACGCCACGCGCACGGCCTCATCGGACATGCCGGAACGGGCCAGCGCAAAACTGCGGTTGGCTTCCGCTATCCCGCTTTCTACCTTTTCGCGCAGCTCCTTGTTTTCACGGACCAGGTCCAGGAACTGCCGCATCAGTTCGTCGCGTTTGTCCTTGAGCAGTTTATAGCCCCTGCGCGCCGTGACCAGCTTTTTCTTCAGTCTGGTCAGTTCCATTCTTGTAGGATTTATCGTAGTTGCAGCCATATCAGCACCGTCCGGCCTGCGCCGCATCTTCGTAGTATTTGTCCAGGTATTCGTCCTTTACCCGCTTGAGTTCTGTCCTCGGCAGGATGCGGAGCAGCTTCCAGCCGATGTCCAGTGTCTCCTGCACGCTGCGGTCCGTCCTGTAGCCCTGTGAAACATACTGCCGTTCAAACTCATCCGCGAACCTGGCGTACAGCTTGTCGACGTCTGTCAGCGCAGCCTCCCCGAGGATGACCATCAGTTCCTTGGCTTCCTTGCCGCGCGCATACGCCGCAAAGAGCTGGTTCATGAGATCCGCGTGATCTTCCCGTGTTTTGCCTTTGCCGATGCCCTTGTCCTTCAGACGGGACAGGGACGGGAGCACGTCGATGGGCGGCTCGATGCCCTTGCGGTACAGATCGCGGCTCAGGATGACCTGTCCTTCCGTAATGTAGCCGGTAAGGTCAGGGATCGGGTGCGTGATGTCGTCTTCCGGCATTGTCAGGATCGGGATCAGCGTGATCGAACCGCTGCGGCCCTTCTGCCTGCCTGCGCGTTCATAGAGGGAGGCGAGATCCGTATACATATAGCCGGGGTAGCCGCGCCTGCCGGGCACTTCCTTGCGGGCGGCCGAAACTTCGCGCAGCGCATCCGCATAGTTCGTGATGTCGGTCAGGATGACCAGCACGTGCATGTTTTTCTCAAATGCCAGATACTCGGCTGCCGTCAGGGCCATACGGGGCGTGGCGATACGTTCGACGGCCGGATCGTTGGCCAGGTTGATGAAGAGCACTGTCCTGTCGATGGCGCCTGTCTCCCTGAAGCTCTGGATAAAGTAATTGGATTCCTCAAAGGTGATGCCGATGGCGGCAAAGACAACGGCGAAGGGTTCATCTGTGCCGACGACTCTGGCCTGCCTGGCGATCTGTGCCGCCAGCTGCGCATGCGGCAGGCCGGAGGCTGAAAAGATCGGCAGCTTCTGGCCGCGGACGAGCGTATTCAGCCCGTCTATGGCGGAGACGCCGGTCTGTATGAATTCCTGCGGATAGCTGCGCGCAGCCGGGTTCATGGCCAGGCCGTTGATATCGCGGCGCTCGTCCGGCAGAATGTCGGGGCCGCCGTCGATCGGGCGTCCGAGACCGTCGAAAACGCGGGAGAGCATATCTTCCGAAACGCCGAGCTCCATGCTCTTGCCGAGGAATCTGACCTTGCTGGACTCCAGGTTGATGCCGGTCGCGTTTTCAAACAGCTGTACCAGTGCGTTGCCGCCGTCGATCTCCAGGACCTTGCAGCGCCTTTTTTCTCCGTTTTCCAGTTCTATCTCGCCCAGTTCATCGTAAGCCACGCCGGTCACTCCGCGCACCAGCATCAGCGGACCCGCAACTTCCTGGATCGTTCTGTATTCCTTAGGCATCAGAAGTCCTCCTTCTCGGCGATCACCTTTTCAACTTCTGCATTCAGTTCCGCGTCGATCTTGTCGTGTTCCGCGTCCGCCTGCTCTTCAGGCACATACTTGAAACGGCCGATCTGCTCGCGCACGGGCAGGGAAACGATCTTTTCAATGGAGGCTCCGCTCTCGAGCACCTTTTTGCCGTCCTCGTAAAAATCGAGGATGAGGTCCATCAGCAGGTCCTGTTTGTGCAGCGAACTGTAGGTATCTGTCTCATGGAAGGCGTTCTGGTGCAGATAGTCTTCACGAATGGACCGCGCCGTTTCCATCTTCAGGCGGTCCTGTGCACTCAGGGCGTCTTCACCGACAAGCTGTACCATTTCCTTCAGCTGGGATTCATCGTGCAGGATCAGCATGATATCGCCCCGCTTTTTCATCCACTGCGGATCCACGTTCTTATCGAACCAGCCGCCCAGCGATTCCAGGTACAGGGAATAGCTCGTCAGCCAGTTGATCGCAGGGAAATGCCGTTCGTGAGCCAGTTCCGCATCGAGGCTCCAGAATACCTTGACGATACGGAGCGTTGCCTGCGTGACCGGTTCGGAAATATCTCCGCCGGCCGGGGAAACGGCCCCGATCACGGAAAGTGCACCCTCGCGGTCGTCGGAACCGCAGGTCTTTACCCTGCCGGCGCGTTCATAGAACTGCGCGAGGCGGGAACCCAGGTAAGCCGGATAGCCTTCCTCGCCGGGCATCTCTTCGAGACGTCCGGACATTTCACGCAGAGCCTCGGCCCAGCGCGAAGTGGAATCCGCCATCAGCGCTACGGAATATCCCATGTCGCGGAAATATTCGGCGATCGTGATGCCCGTGTAAATGGAAGCTTCACGGGCCGCCACCGGCATATCGGAGGTGTTGGCGATCAGTACGGTACGCTCCATCAGGGAATATCCGCTCTTCGGGTCCTTGAGCTCAGGAAATTCGTTCAGAACATCCGTCATCTCATTGCCGCGTTCGCCGCAGCCGATGTAAACGACGATATCCGCATCCGCCCACTTGGCGAGCTGGTGCTGGACAACTGTTTTGCCTGATCCGAAGGGACCGGGCACTGCCGCGACGCCGCCCTTGGCGATCGGGAACAGTGTATCGATGACCCGCTGTCCTGTAACGAGAGGCATTTCAGGCGAAAGCTTTTCTTTGTAGGGGCGCCCTCTGCGCACCGGCCATTTCTGCATCAGGGTGACGGGATATTCCGTTCCGTCGCTGCACGCGATGGTCGCCACGGTATCGGTGACCGTGAAGTCCCCTTCCCTGATCTCCCTGACCTTGCCTTCCGGCATCAGAGGGGAAAGCATGATCTTCTGCGTGACGATATTGCTCTCTTTGACCGTGCCGATGATATCGCCTGCTGCCAGCGCATCGCCGGCCTTGACGGAAGGTGTGAAATGCCAGACTTTGCTGCGGTTCAGCGAAGGGACCTGTATGCCTCTCTGCAGCAGATTGCTGTGCGTCTGCTCGCGGATCGCATCAAGGGGCCTCTGTATGCCGTCATAGATGCTGCCGATCAGCCCGGGTCCAAGTTCCACACTCATGGGCATGCCCGTGCTCTCGACCGGAGCTCCCGGTGCCAGACCGGCCGTTTCCTCGTATACCTGGATCGATGCCAGGTCTCCGCGGATCTCAATGATCTCCCCGATCAGATTGTTCTCGCTGACGTGCACGACATCGAACATGTTGGCGTCGCGCATGCCTTCCGCGACCACAAGCGGTCCGGCTACTTTCTTGATCGTCCCTTTGCTCATAAGTCTCCTGCTTTCCTTTCTTCTATGAAGGAGCCGCCGTACAAACCACGCGGCAGGTCCCGCCGTTTCGTCTTTACTTTCCGCTGCCGAACAGAATGTCGGAGCCGACAGCCTGTTCTACAGACTTCCGTACGGAGGCGATCCCCTCCCCTGTGTTGCCCGAAATACCGGGGATCAGGATAATGGCCGGCTGCGGATCAAAACGATACCGTTCGATCTCATTCGGTATGCAGGCCGCCAGTCCCTCGGTGATATAGATCACCGCATAGTCTTCTTCGGCCAGCCTGCGCAGCGTCTTTGCGGCGTCATCCGGATCGTCCGGATCAAAGCGGAAGGTGTCGAGACCCAGCGCCCCGAATCCGTAGATGCTGTCCCAGTCTCCCATCACTGCTGCTTTAGACATAGGTCATCCTCACCCTTCCCCTGATCTCGGCATCCGCCATTTCATTGCGTTTGCCCGTCAGGATGATGCGCACGGAGCGGATCTCCATGCGGCGCCCCAGAATGTAGGCCGCCAGCGGATCGAGGCCGAACACATTGTGGAGCTGCGGCCGGATCTGTTCGATCATGTAATTGTCGCACCAGCATTCCAGCGCCGTGGAAGACTTTTTGAGTTCCTCCGCAGCTCCTGCATAGCGCGTTGAGGACAGATAAGCCGCCAGCGATTCCATGCTGTCTGTAGCCGCGTCCGCAAGCCGGCCCGCATCGAGCGTTGCACAGGGAGCCAGCGAAAGTTCCATGAAATCCCGTTCCTTGCCGGTGGCAAGCGCGCGCACCGCGATCTTAAGGTCCCCGACTGCCGCCGTGATCTCTCCGTAGAGCGCAAGGAGTTCGCTCCCGGATCTTTCCCCGGCGCTGCGGATCGCCGTCAGTGCCGCGCGGTCCACGATGCAGTCGCAAAGCTGCCCGTCCCTGGTCTGCAGAAGCGTGTCCAGAGCATGTCTGGCAGGTTCCCGCATCTCTTCGGGAAGCGCATCGAAATCGCGCGCCGTAAGGCTCTCTTCCAGTTTTTCAGGTTCCACCGTACCGTCGTGCAGATAGATGCCCGGGTGCTTTCCCGCGGTGCATGCCTCTTTGACGGCCGCCTTCAGATTGTGGTAATCGCTTTCGTAACGAAACACATCAAAAACAGACAGATCCGGCACAAGTTCCGCGATCAGTTCCCATGTTTTCGCCGTTTCGCCTTCCAGCATCGCTTCCGCAGCCATCCCGGGCGCGCCCCAGCCGTGTTCCTGCAGCAGCTTCAGGCAGGCCGCTTCATCCGGCGCAGACAGGAGCTGTTCCATGAACGCGGCATTGAGCATCGTGCTCTCATGTACGTGGATGCGGGCATCCGCATAAATATAACTGTTATCTGCCATGTCTACCCCTTAAAGAGGATCCCGGCAACGAGATCCTGCAGCTCTTCGCGGCGTTCCGAAAGCAGCGCTTCAAAGGAGCAGTTCTCTTCGATCCCGTCGTAGGAAAGCACGAAGCCGCTGCGGATATCCGCAGGATCCTGCGCCGTCTTCAGCACGGCACCCGCCGGCAGTTTTTCCGCCAGATGCACGGCAAAATCTTCCGGCAGTCTCGAAAGATCCCTGCGGCCGAACGCAATGGTTCCCTGTCCGCTGTGCGCCGCCCTGGCAGCCATTGCGGCAAGTACGGAAAAATACCGGTCGTCCGGCATTTCATCGACCTGCTTCAGGACGGCTTCCATGGTCTCTGCGATGAGTTTCTGTTTTGCCTCGAGGATACGCTGCCTTTTGCGCAGCGTCAGTGAAGACGCGGAGCGCGCCTTCATACCGGCGATCTTCTTCGCATTTTCCGCGGCAATGGCGTCCGCCGCCTTCTGTGCGGCTTCCTCGCCGTCCCGCCGGATGGCGTCGGCTTTCGTGCCGGCCGCCGTCATGATATCGGCGGCAGTCTCATCTGCCTCCGTACGGATGTCTTCCAGTATTTTGTCTATTCCCATAGTATTTCCTTCCCGTTCCGATTTACCGGCTCTGTACCGCAGGCCTCCGCATCAGATCGAAAGGCTCGAGATGCCAAAGACGGAAAGGATGGAGATCAGCAGTGCCAGGATGGCATAGGTCTCGACCATGGCCGGGAAGATCATGGCCTTACCGAACTGGTCAGGCTTCTTGGCGACCAGCGCGATGGACGAGATCGAAGCGTTCGCCTGCGCGATCGCGGAAATGAGTCCCACGAAAGCCATCGGCATGCAGGCTGCAAAATACAGCAGGCCTTTGGTCAGGGACAGGTCGGAAGAGCCGCCGCCCATCAGACCGATCTGCGTCAGCGTGATGAAGGCGATCAGCAGACCGTAGATGCCCTGTGTGCCGGGCAGCAGCTGCAGGATCAGGACCTTGCTGAACTTGGAAGGGTCTTCTGTTACGACACCCGACGCCGCCTGGCCGGCCTTGCCTACACCGAGAGCGCTGCCGATACCGGACATCAGCGCCGAGCAGGAAGCTCCCAGCAGTGCAAAAAAGATACCCATGTTTTCCATATCAATTCTCCTCCTTGATTTTGAAGTACTTTGTATTATCCATGAACGGCGTGAACTTTTTCCCGCCGCCCTCATAGAACTTTCCGAAAAACTCGACGTACGTCAGCCGGTTCGTGTGCACGTACGCCCCCATGGCGTTGATCGCCATATTCAGGACATGCCCGATCACAAAGATCAGGATGAACAGGATCCAGCCTATGACCCCGGCGCCGACGCCGGAAGCCACCATGCCTGCCATCTTGTTGAAGACCGTCGCGATGACGCTGGTCGCAAGGCCCAGAGCGAGCAGTCTGGAATAGGACAGGATATCGCTGAGATAGCCGGATATGCCATATGCGGCGTACAGGCCCTTCAGGATGCGCTTCACCCAGCTTCTGGATTCGCGCCCGCCTGTCAGAATGATACCGATGAGTCCTGCGACGGCGATAACGGCCGACGCACTGCCCACCTGCTGCGGCAGCGGTGTCAGGCTGAACATGTCCGCCATCATGCTCGTGGAAAGCAGCAGCAGAATGCAGCCGCCGACCAGCATATACCAGAAGACGACATCATAGATCGCATCCCTGATGGCGTGGGCCTTGATATCCATGTAGCACTTGGCCCCGAGCCCCGTGAAGAGGTGCACGATGCCGACGGCAAAACAGAATACCAGCATCTTCATTGGCTTGCCCACGGGTTCGAACCAGATGGGCGGCAGCTTGATATCCGGCCTGCCGAAGAACGTCGACGCGATGACGTTGACGGCATCCCCGAAAAAGGAACCGAACATGAAGCCCCAGAACATCGTGGCTATGCCGCAGTACAGGAACATTTTGAGCGATTTGCGGAGCCCTTCTTCCATGCCCGGGTGTTTTTTCAGAGCCACCGCACAGGCGACCACCATGATCAGGCCGTAGGCGGCATCCGAAAGCATCATGCCGTACAGGACATAATAGAAGACCGCGACCAGCATCGAAGGATCCATCTCCCCCCAGTGCGGCAGCGAATAGCTTTCGATAACGCCCTCGAGAGGGGCGGAAAAAGCGTTGTTTTTCAGTTTGACCGGGATCTCTTCCTCGGAAGGGTCCGGCTCTTCGGTCTCGAAGACGACGTCGTAGCGGGAAGTGAGCATGTTCTCGAGCTGCCCTACATTCTCCTGCGGCACAAAACCGCCTACGAGAAAGACCATCCGTGTCTGCGCAAGAGAACTCAGGACGTCGTACTTGTCAGCGCGCATGGAAAAATAATCCGATGCGAAGCGCAGGTCGTCGCGGTACTTTACATCCTCCCTGATCTTTCCGTCGAGCTGTTTTTCCTGCTCTTTCAGTTCCGCGATGCGGCTGTCCAGTTCCTGTGCAGCCTTGCGCGGTTCGGCGGAGACGATCGGCGGCTTTGCGAAATTCATGCGCCGCAGGGCTTCGCGCACCTGCTGCTCATGCTTCCTGCCCGCGATCACAAAAAGACAGGTCTGTTCCGGCGAAGAGGAAATGACATTGATATCGACATCCTGCGCATCGGGCGCATACTGCGCGAGCAGGGCTTCCGCCTCCGGGAGTCCGAGCTGTCCGGGCACCGTGCCGGTAAAGGCACAGGTCGCCGTCGTACCGCCGAAATCCAGCGGCAGGTCATAGGAAAGCCAGGGCTCGAGCGCTACTCTCTGTGACTCGGTCCTCGGGATCTCCGCCTTCGTTTCACTCCATTCCTTTTCGAGGGAAAGGATCTCCTGTGCTGCCTTTACGGCAGCGTCGCGCTTCGTAACTCTTGTCTCGTACTCCTCCGCGGACAGTTCCCTTCGCCCGTCCAGGCCGGCAAGAAGCCCGCCTCCCTCCGGCGCATGCTCGTTCAGCACCGCCAGTGCCTGGTCTGCGAGCGTCGTGTTCCTGCGGAATGTAGTGGAAGCGGCGACTTTATCCTGCCTGCCGAAGACCTCATCTTCTTCGACGGTGTTCCTGATCTCAATGACTCCCTGGTGCTGCAGCAGCTCCAGGATTGCTTTTCTGTCTTTTTTAAGGCCGCATATCAGAACGCGCTCCATCGGCAGAACGGACATGCATACACCTCCGTGAGGAGGATCCCCGGATCCTCCGAATCAGGCGGCCGGCACCGTTTTCCGGCGCCTTTGCCGCAACAGTTCCCGTGCGCCGTACCCTTACTCGGTCAGCGCCTTCAAAGCTGCAGCTGCAGCCTCCGGCATCTTCGCCCGGGCCTGCGCTTCCAGTTCCTCCAGTTCGCCGTCGGTACCGGCCATGGCTTCCTGCATGGCGCGCTCCCCTTCGGCCTGTGTTTCCTTCAGCGCTTTCTCTCCGGCCTGCTTTTCTTCTTTTGTGCGGGACGCGACGAGCGCATCTGCGTTTTCCTTCGCGGCACGCACCAGTTCATCGGCTTTCTGCGCGGCTTCTTTTTCTTTTTTTGCTGCCGCCGTCTCAGCCTCCCGTATTCTGTCGATCGTTTCCTTTACCATGTCTTTTTCTCCATGAGGAGGATCTTCATATCCTCCGAAGTGGGCAGGCGGTGCATCAGCACCTCATGCAAAACAAGAAAAAACGGGCAAAAAAACATTGCCGCATGTATAGAGCATTTTACCTTAACGGCGGGTACAATTCAATCAAATCAGGAGTTCTTTGAAAAATTGACTTTTCATACAGCCGCGCCTATGATCTCTTTTATACGATCCGAATCCCGGAAACGCCCTGTCTCAGGCAGGGCAATACAGGAGCCGCACCATGGATAACTGTCCGAAGCTTTACCGTAAGCGTCTGATCCCGGAGGAGTGCGTGGAACTGAAAGATGATGTGGTCCTGCGCTGCGACGGAGATGTCATCGTCACTGCCTGGAAGGCACTGCATCCCAAAAGAGAACTCTCCCGCGGCTATTCCTGCTATTACCTGAAACGCGGGATCAAAGTCAGCAAATTCATCTCCGCAGACGGGAAACTGATGTACTGGTACTGCGATATCGTCGACTACGACTGGGATCATGAGAACAACAGCCTGCTCGTGACTGACCTGCTTGCCGACGTGATCGTCTATCCCGACGGCCGCCTCAAGGTCGTCGACCTCGACGAGCTGGCCGATGCATTCGACCGCGGCCTCATCGATGCCGAATGTATAAAAAGGAGCCTCCGCAACTGCAGCAGGCTCCTGGAAATCATATACAGCAGACAGTTTCCGTCCCTCATGCGTCCGATCGAAGAACTCTGCGATCAGTAGAATATATGGGCGCCGATGGTATAGCGCGGCGTGATCTCGGGGATCCACGTGCGGAAAAAGATACAGTCCGAAACATTCGTCTGTCCCGACATAGCCGCATCCGCCGCCTGGTAGCAGGAAGGCGTCGCTCTCTTCTCTGCCAGCGCCAGCGCCAGGTGCCCGTCTGCTACGGGTGCGAACTGGTTAGCCTGGTAAATGACACCCACCACCGTATCCGGAAATGCGCCGCTCAGTACGCGGTTGATCACGACCGACCCTACAGCCAGCTGTCCTTCGTAGGGCTGGTTGCCAGCTTCGCTGTAGATCAGTTCGGCAAGCAGCTCCCGGTCGCCGTCCGCAAAGGTGACCTGTGAGATGTTTCTCCATACGGAAGCCTTGGACAGAGCTTCCAGACGGCGTTCCTCCGCGAGCTGCGCCTCCAGTGCGGAGATCTGCGCGTTCTGTGTCTCCAGCTGGTTCTGCAGCGCATCGGCATTGGCCTGTGCCCCCGCGATCTCACTGTCCGTCGCGCTGATGCTGCCGGAGGTCTGGCTGACGAGCGAGGATACCCTCGCCTGTTCCGCCTCTGCCTGCGACTTCAGGTCTTCAAGATCGGTGCGCTCCTGCTCCAGTTCCGCCTTCCTGTCTGAAATATCCTGTTTTGTCTGCTTGTACTCCTCCAGCATCCTGCGGTCGTACTGCGAAAGATCCTGGATGTAGTCCTGGCGGTTCAGAAATTCCGTAAAGCTGCCGGAAGAAAGCAGCATCTCCAGGAAATACGTTCCCCGCCCCTTCTCGTACATGAACTGGATACGCTTCTTCATATCCGCGTACTGCTGGTCCGCCCTGGCGGTCGCCGCGTCCAGCTCGCTGCTTGTTTTTTCAATCTCGCTGTTTTTGTCCGTGATCCTGGCTTCGATGTCGGTCAGGTTCTGCCCTGCTTCGGTCAGCTGCGTATTCAGCGTGCTGAGCTTCCCCTCCAGTCCGCTTTTCTGCCCGCTCAGCGAATTGATGTCCTGCTGGTTCTCGCCGAGCGCATTCTCGGTGTCCTCCTTCTGCTGCTGCGCCTCTTCCAGCTGTTTCTGTGTTTCGGCTGAGGTCGCACTGACAGAAGACGGCATCGCTGCCGCCGCCACTGCCGCGGCCACGAAAAGAGCCGCCGCTTTCACTCCTGTTTTGCCTGCCGTACTTTTATTCAAACAGACTCCCCGGCGGAACTTCGCTGCCGCTTTCCTTTACAGATCGATCTCTATCCTGCGCCCGGTAGGCTGGTACTGCACATATGCCACCCCGGCCGCATCGAACATTTTCTTGCTCGCTATCGTGCTTTCCGAATCCGCGTACTTGTCACTCCGGTAGACCACCCTGCGGATGCCGGACTGGATGATCGCCTTGGCGCATTCGTTGCAGGGAAAAAGCGTCACGTAAATAGAAGAGCCTTCGAGACTGCCCCCGCGGAAATTCAGGATCGCGTTCAGTTCACTGTGCGTTACATATGGATACTTTGTATGCAGGCTGTCCTCGCCCTCGCGTTCCCACGGAAAATCCTCGTCGGAACAGCCGAGCGGGAAACCGTTGTACCCCATGGACAGGATCTTGTGCGCATCGCTGACGATGCAGCAGCCGACCTGTGTGTTCGGATCCTTGGAACGCATGCCGGCCAGGGCTGCAACGCCCATGAAATACTCGTCCCAGGTGATGTAATCTGCGCGTTTGCCTGACATGAACTGCCTCCGATCCGCGTTTGGTTCCCGCTCACTTTGTGCCGAAGATACGGTCTCCCGCGTCGCCGAGGCCGGGTACGATATAGCCGTTTTCATTCAGATGGTCATCCACGGCCCCCACGTATACATCCACGTCGGGGTGTGCCGCCGTCAGGGCCTTGATGCCTTCCGGCGCCGCAATGATGCACATGAAATGAATGTTTTTGCAGCCGTGGTGCTTGAGCATCTCGATGGCTGCCACGGACGAACCGCCGGTGGCCAGCATGGGATCCACCACGAAGACCTCGCGCTCGCTGCAGTCCTTCGGAAGCTTGCAGTAATATTCGACGGGCTTCAGTGTATCCGGGTCGCGATACAGCCCGATATGGCCGACCTTTGCAGTGGGAATGAGCGTCAGCATACCGTCTACCATCCCGAGTCCGGCGCGCAGGATCGGCACGATCGCCATTTTCTTGCCCTTCAGTTCCTTGGCCGTCGTCTTTGCGATGGGCGTCTCGATCTCCACATCCTGGAGTTCCAGACTGCGGGTCGCCTCAAAACAGATCAGCATGGCGATCTCTCCGACCGTTTCGCGGAAATCCTTGGTCCCGGTGGATTTCCTGCGGATATAACCGATCTTGTGCTGGATGAGCGGGTGGTCCATGATCACTACTTTTCCCATTGCTTCCTCTTTTCTGCGCCTTTACGGCGCTGTGAAATCTGTCCTGCCGGCTTTATTCTATTTCGGAGATCCTTCTTTTATGCTTTTCCTCGCCCGAAAACGGCGTGTCCAGAAAAGTATCCACAATGTCATCGGCCGCTTTGGGACCGATCATTCCGCCTCCCATGGCAAGCACGTTCGCATCGTTGTGGAGTCTCGTCAGCTTGGCCGTGGAGACCTCGCTGCAGAGCGCACAGCGTATCCCGTGCACCTTGTTTGCGACGATGGAGACGCCTATCCCCGTCGTGCAGATCACGATGCCCTTTTCCGCCTCGCCGGAAGCCACAGCCTGCGCAACTGCCTTCGCATACTGCGGATAGTCCACTGATTTTTTGTCAAAACATCCGAAGTCCCTGTATTCCATGCCCCTTGCTTCCAGATGGGCAATCACGGATGTCTTCAGGTCAAAGCCGCCATGGTCCGAACCGATCGCTATCATACACCTACACCTCCATTCTCCTTCTGTCTGTATGCGTCGGCATCCACGATCTGGTGCCCCGCCGCCTTGGTGAGGCGGTTCATGACCGCCATGCCTATGCCGCTGTCGTCAAATGCCTCGGAAAACATGACCGTGCAGTTCTCGTCGTCAAACTCGCGCAGGATACGGAAGAGCTCTCTTGCGACCGTTTCCTCGTCCTGCCTGCTGCCCGCACATTTTACGGAATCCGCCCTGTACATGGCACAGGTGTCCTCCGCCGCGATGACGCCCGTCTTCCCGCCGGCCGCATGTGCCGCAGCCGCCGCTTCATTGATGTAGGCAACGACATTGTCCCTGCTGCCGCAGACGATCTTCAGATCGCCCTTCGGCGCATAGTGCCTGTATTTCATGCCGGGAGCCTTCGGCCTGATGCCGGAATCCGCCGACAGGATCGTGCGGTCCACGTCCACGCTGCCGAGCTCCGCATCCAGCATTTCCTTCGTGATGCGGCCCGGGCGCAGGATAACAGGCCTGCCCTCCGTGAGATCCACGATCGTGGACTCCACGCCGATACCGACCTGTCCCCCGTCGATGATCATCTCCACGCGGCCGTCCAGATCTTCCCTGCAGTATTTTGCCAGCGTGGGGCTCGGCCGTCCGGAACGGTTGGCAGAGGGTGCCGCGATAAAGCCGCCCTCCGCTTCGATCAGTGCGTGCGCGATGCGGTTGCTCGGAAAGCGGATCGCCACTGTACCGAGTCCGCCCGTCGTCTCTACGGGTACGCGGCTGCTCTTGTTCAGAATGATGGTCAGAGGTCCCGGCCAGAATGCCTTTGCCAGCCTGTAGTATGTCTCAGGGATCTTTTCCGCGATCGCTTCCGTATCTTCCAGGCGGCAGATATGTACGATCAGCGGGTTGTCGGAAGGCCTGCCCTTGGCCGCGTAGATCTTCTTCGAGGATTCCGGATTCAGCGCGTCCCCGCCGAGTCCGTACACGGTCTCGGTGGGAAATGCCACCAGGCCGCCGGCCCGCAGGATCTCACCGGCACGTTCGATGCCCTGCCGGTCTATGTTTTCTTCCGTCATGGAAATGTATTCTGTCTTCATCACTGTGCCATATAGCTGGCGATCACGTCCCAGATATCCGGCGTCTCAAAGCTCAGCTTCCATTCCGCCACACCCGCGATGCCCTCTGCCTGCATCACGGAAAGCTTGGCCTGGATGGACTCCGCGTCCTCCAGCCACATCTTGTAGGTCTTGCTGCCTTCCGTGGCCTCCACGTAGTTCTGGCAGGTCTTTTCATCCCACTTCGGCGTCAGCCCGTGATCCGTGCAGAACTGCGCCGCCTGCGTCATATCCAGCGACTGGGACGTCAGGCCGGACTCGTCCTCGATCCAGAGCCTTGTATAGAACGGAATGCCGTTGATAAGCTGGTCCTTCGGCACTTCCTGCAGGGCGCGTTCAATGCCGTACTTTACATAGTCGATGTCCGCGACGCTGCCTGCTTCCTTGTCGCCCGCGTAGTGCTCGTCATACCCCATGATGACGACATAGTCGGCAAAATCCGCCTGCTCATCCATATGGTAATAGTCATTGAAATCATACGTGACGTAGTTGTCCACGGACAGCGTGAGCTTGGCCTTGCGGCAGCGGATCGAAAGTTCGCGCACAAACTCGATGAAATCCTGTCCGTAATCCGGGTCGATCTGTTCAAAGTCGACGTTGATGCCGTCAAAACCATACTTCGACGCCTCGTCCATGAGCTGGTCGATCACATGCGTACGCGAAGCCTGTTTTGCCAGGAAATTGTTGTGATTCACGTCGGGATTGTTGAAGTTGTCCACGACCGGCCACACCTTCAGACCGGCGGCATGCGCCTGATCCATGTAGTCCTGCCTGGCGTAGCTGTCCAGATCCCCGGCGTCATCCTGCAGCGGATACCAGGTCGGGGAAAGTACATTCAGCGACTTGGTGTTTGCCATATAGGCCGCATACGTGTCGTTTCCTCCCGTACTCGCCACATTGTGCCAGGCCATGTTGACCTTGGTGCCGAGCAGGTTCGGGGTAAACGTCTGATTCAGTGCATCCGTGACCGGTGTCTGCGTCTCGCTTGCCTGGTCCTTCAGGACCTTGTTTTCCACGTAGCCGATAAAGCAGCCGTCGGCCTTCACCTTGGACCAGTTTTCCATGGTCTCCAGGACCTCGACCTTGGCACCCTTCTCAAGATAGGTCAGGACATCGCTCTTCACGCCGCCGGTCGTGCGCAGCCCCGTCTTCTTCGACACGATCGCGGTGTTGACATCTCCCCACTGCGTATAGATCTGCATGCGGTTGGGATCCGTATACAGCTGATACGAAAAATTCGTGAACTTCTTTACATAGTCGAGTGCAAGATACAGGGTTTCGCCGTCCATGCGCGCCGGCATGTATTTTTCGGTGCTGGTGCCGCTTCCCGTCGACCAGTCACTGGTGCCGATCGTCGTTGTCACCACATCGTCCGGCAGGCAGTAGAGCACCACATTGTCTTCCTTCCCATAATAAAAGCGCCTGTTCAGCATGCTCTGCACGGCATCGATGCTCATGTAGGGCGTCCCGTCAAACAGCCTGACAGTGGTATCGCTCTTGTCGTTCTGCAGCATGACCGGCACCACGGAGGCGTCGTCCGTCTCCCCGAAATAGGAGTTCAGGTCAGCCTGTACCGTCGAATAGGAATACCGCTTCTGGTACAGCGTCAGCGCAAAAGCTCCCAGCAGGACAAAGATGAGCAGCACGACACCCAGCTGCCAGGGAAAGCCTCTCTTTTTCTTTCTGCGCCGGCCGCTGCTGCCATAGCTGTCCGTTCGCCGGCCGTAGCCGCCTCCGGTACTGCGTCCCCCGGCCGTGCCGCGGCTGCGGGAATCGTTTGCCCAGCTGCCGCTGCTCCCGGAGCCATATCCGCCTCTGCTCCCGGAACTGCGCCCGTTTCTGCTGCCGCTGCCGCCTGAACTGCGCCCGCTTCCGGAACTGTTCCGGCCGTACCCGCTGTCCCGGGTCTGCCGTCTGTCCTTCGTATAGCCGGTGTCTTCTTCGGCTGCGTCCAGTTCGTCTTCGTCATCAAAATAACCGTAATCCCTGCCGCTCATAGCCCCGTTCCCTTGTAAGTTTTTCTCCGAACCCGGAATTTTTCGTATTATTATAGCATGTATTCTCCGCGTGTGCGACAGGCAAGGGCAGCCCGTACCGCCGCACAGACAGGGCACACGTCATCCGTTGCCACACAAGGCGGGGTCCTCAGACTTTGAAACGGATTTCATGTGCCCTAAAGATTTGATCTCAGATTGACAGGAAGTGGGTAAGACACGGGCTGCCGTCCTGTCGCAGGAAAAACTGACAGACGGTGCCTGTACAGACGTGATGGGGCTGCCGCCTTCCAAAGCCGTCGGGAAATTCTTCGTGGGATTCGCCCGCAGTCCGGCGCGCAGCCGACCGGATATGAAACGTATCGTCAGAAAATCGGAAATGGCAGGATTCGCCCTTGCGGGGCACTGCCCGGATTGTTACCGTATGGATTTATGATTCGGAAAATCTGTTCTGACAAGTCAGTGAAAAAGATTGGCAGTTCTTAAGACAATGGAACAGACTCTTGCTTTGAAAATATCTGATATGATTTACAGAATTGGTTCCACAACTGCTGATTCGTGTCGGAATAAGACCGGTGAACGGAACCGCTGTATCTGCCTGCACCCCCTTTCCGATACATCGCATGTTCCATATCCTTGTGCCATTATAGCAGCGGGCTCCGGATGCCGGCAATAAGTCGGGCGGCAGAAACACAGAAAACAGGCCTTTTTGTGAGAATTGCCGAAGTCCTGTGTTAAAAAACACGGTATCCCCGCATCCCCGGTCTTCAGGCTGTACTCCCTCCGCAATATTCATAAAGCTTTGCTAAAATATGTTTTTCTTCTATTGAATTCGCTCCCGGGCGAGAGTATAAATCAGTTACAATATTGAATGGAAGGAGGCCTGTATATGAAAATCGAGAGAGTAAGTGAAAACCAGATACGCTGTACGCTGAGTGCCGGCGATCTCGCGCAGAGAAGTCTCAAGATCAGTGAACTGGCATACGGCACGGACAAAGCCAAGAAACTGTTCAGCGACATGATGCAGCAGGCTTCCCTGCAGTGCGGTTTCGATGCGGAAAACATGCCGCTCATGATAGAAGCCATTCCCCTGAACTCTGACAGCATCGTGCTGATCGTCACGAAGGTCGAGGATCCTGAAGAACTGGATACGCGGTTTTCAAGCTTTGCGCCGTCCGTCCAGAGCCAGACGGACGACTCGCCCGCGGAGGCCAGCACGACTTTTGAAAAACTGCTGGATGCGATCCGCCGCAGCGCCGGCAGTGCAGATGCCGAAGACAGCGGAACTGACAGTGACGCGGACGGCGGCCCCGGCGACAGCTTTACGGAAAGCGCGGATGCAGCCGACCCGCACGGCCTGAGCGGTCCGGGCGGCAATGAGGGTGTAAAGCGCAGCCCCGGGCAGGGACAAGCCCGGAAGGAAGCGGATCCCGGACAGTCCTCCAAGGAAGGACAGCTGCGGGAAGCCCAGAAGATCAGACGCTATATTTTCCGCCACCGTCTCTATACCTTCAGTTCCCTGAACCAGGTCGTAGAGGCCGCAGGGCTGATCGGCGGCACCTTCAGGGGATACAATGCGCTGTACGCCAATCCGGATGACAGCAGATACTATCTCACGCTGGTGTTCGATGACATGAAGGACGTACCGGCGGCGCAGAATGTACTTGCCCTGCTCTCGGAATACGGGGAGCCGGAGGTCATGACGTACGCACGGGAACAGTACCTGCAGGAGCACTGCAAAGTGATCTGCCCGGAAAACGCGCTGGATATACTGGCGCGCGTAGCCCGTAAAGACTGAGGAAACTGAAAACAGCATAAAAAACGGTGCACCCGCGGGATCTCTTCCGCCTGTGCACCGTTTTTCTGTGTTTCCGCATGGAACTGTCAGGGCGCGGGGATCACTCCTCCACAGCCATTTTGATCTGGTCCATCAGTTCGTTCACATCGATCCCGTGTACCATTGCCGCCTCTTCGAGCGTCTCGCCCATTGAAGCCGGGCAGCCGAGGCAGTGCATGCCGATCTGCATGAGCACAGGCGCGATCTTGGGACTCGCCTGCAGCGCCTCTCCGATTGTCATATCCTGTCTGATGTCTTCCATATTTCCTCCGATCCATTTCGCAGGGTCTTCACCGTCTGCGGATAAAATGCGCCGGCCGGGCCGCCGCATCAGTTCCTGGTTATGCATGGGAGTATATCCCATCTTTTCCGAAACCGCAACGGACATTGTCTGCGCCATTGTGAAATCATTGTGAAAAAGTACTGCAAGCCGCGCAAAACCGCAGTGTTCTATTATGCAAACATGCCAAAAGCGCGTTGCAATTAGCGTTCCCCGATGATACTATCTAAATAAGAATGCTCTGCTGTATACAGCATCATTGCTGTGTCCGGCATGAAAAGCATCAAAAATAAATCAGGAGGAAAAGAAATGGCTAGAAAAATGAAAACCATGGACGGCAACGAAGCGGCCGCGCACGTAGCATATGCGTATACCGAAGTCGCTGCCATCTACCCCATCACGCCTTCATCCGTCATGCCTGAACACATTGACGAATGGGCTACCGCGGGGAGGAAAAACATCTTCGGTCAGGAAGTGCGGGTTACTGAAATGCAGGCCGAAGGCGGTGCTGCGGGTGCCGTTCACGGTGCTCTTACAGCCGGTGCCATGACTTCTACCTTCACGGCATCCCAGGGACTGCTTCTGATGATCCCTGATCTGTACAAGATCGCCGGCGAAGGTCTTCCGGGAGTCTTCAATGTTTCCGCCCGTGCCGTCTCCTCACACGCCCTGAACATTTTCGGCGACCACTCCGACGTCTATGCATGCCGGCAGACCGGTGCCGCAATGCTCTGCGAATCCAGTGTACAGGAAGTCATGGACCTCACACCTGTGGCATATTGCGCCGCAGTCAAGGGAAAACTTCCGTTCATCAACTTCTTCGACGGTTTCCGCACTTCCCACGAGATCCAGAAGATCGAGATGTGGGACTACGCTGACCTCGACGAAATGATCGACCACGACGCCATCGACGCTTTCCGCGCCAACGCCCTGAATCCGAATCATCCCCGTCAGATGGGCTCCGCTCAGAACCCGGATATCTTCTTCCAGGCACGCGAAGCCTGCAACACCACCTACGACAATATGCCCGGCATCGTCCAGGAGTACATGGACAAGGTCAACGCAAAGCTCGGCACCGACTACAAGCTGTTCAATTACTACGGCGCTCCGGATGCGGAACAGGTCATCATCGCAATGGGTTCCGTCAACGACACCATTGAAGAGACCATCGACTACCTGGCAAAACAGGGACGCAAGGTCGGTCTTATCAAGGTCCGCCTGTACAGACCCTTCAGCGCGGAAGCACTTGTAAAGGCCATCCCCGCTACCGTAAAGAAGATCTCCGTCCTCGACAGGACAAAGGAAGCCGGCTCCATCGAAGAGCCCCTGGCACTGGATGTCATCGCAGCCCTCAAGGGCACGCAGTTCGAGACCGTTCCCGTGTTCTCCGGCCGCTACGGCCTGGGTTCCAAGGACACCACGCCTGCACAGATCATCGCTGTATACGACAACCAGGATAAGAAGAGATTCACGATCGGCATCGTCGACGATGTAACAAACCTTTCCCTGCCTACAGGCAAGGAGATCGTCACCACACCGGAAGGCACGATCTGCTGCAAGTTCTGGGGCCTCGGCGCCGACGGCACTGTCGGTGCAAACAAGAACTCCATCAAGATCATCGGCGACAACACCGACATGTACGCGCAGGCTTATTTCGACTATGATTCGAAGAAGTCCGGCGGCGTAACGATGTCTCATCTGCGCTTCGGCAAACTGCCGATCAAGTCCACCTACCTGATCCATCAGGCGAACTTCGTAGCCTGCCACAAGGCTTCCTATGTACGCCACTTCAACATGGTCCAGGAACTGGTAGACGGCGGTACTTTCCTGCTGAACTGCCCCTGGACGGTGGAAGAGCTTGACAAGGAACTGCCCGGACAGGTCAAGAAGTACATCCATGACCACAAGATCAGATTCTATATCATCGACGGTGTGAAACTCGGTATCGAGACCGGCATGGGCCCGACACGTATCAACACCATCCTGCAGTCCGCTTTCTTCCAGCTGGCCAAGATCATCCCCACCGAACAGGCCATCGACCTCATGAAGAAGGCCGCCGCCAAGACATACGGCAGCAAGGGGCAGGACGTCGTCGACAAGAACTGCGCGGCAATCGATGCCGGCGCCAAGAACGTCGTGGAAGTCACCGTTCCGGATTCCTGGGGCGACTGTGCTGACGAAGGTCTTCTGGTCGGCCATGCTGATCAGGGTGCCGAGGACGTCGTTTCCTTTGTCAACAACATTCAGGCCAAGGTCAACTCTCAGGAAGGCAATTCCCTGAAGGTCTCCGACCTGCTTCCTTACGCAGACGGTTCCACACCGTCCGGATCTGCCGCTTATGAGAAGCGCGGTATTGCGGTAAATATTCCTTCCTGGAACTCCGCAAACTGCATCGAGTGCACATTCTGCTCCTTCGTCTGCCCGCACGCTGCGATCCGCGCAGTGGCCATGACTGCCGAAGAGGCTGCAAAGGCGCCCGAAGGCATGCAGATCAAGGATCTCATGGGCATGCCCGGCTACAAGTACGCGATCGTCATTTCCGCTCTGGACTGCACAGGCTGCGGAAGCTGCCAGAATGTCTGCCCTGGCATGAAGGGTGCAAAGGCCCTCACCATGGTCGACCTGGAAGCCAACATGGGTCAGCAGAAGTTCTTTGACTTCGGCGTCGGCATCTCCCAGAAGGACGAAGTCGTCGAAAAGTTCAAGGAAGCCTCCGTCAAGGGTTCGCAGTTCAAGAAGCCGCTGCTCGAGTTCTCAGGCGCATGCGCAGGCTGCGGCGAAACACCTTATGCAAAGCTGATCACACAGCTCTTCGGCGATCGTATGTACATCGCCAATGCGACCGGCTGCTCCTCCATCTGGGGCAACTCCTCACCGTCCACTCCTTACACGGTGAACGCCAAGGGACAGGGACCTGCATGGAGCAACTCTCTGTTTGAAGACAACGCCGAGTTCGGATACGGCATGCTGCTCGCACAGAAGGCGATCCGTGCCAATATTTCCAGCAAGGTACAGGTACTTGCCGACAAGGGCAATGCCGCCGCGAAGGAATGGCTCGATACCTTTGAAAACGGCGCTGCAAACGCCAAGGCTTCCGCTGCACTGCTCGATTCCCTGAAGGATGACAGCTCCGAGGAAGCAAAGTTCGTTCTGAAGAACAAGGATTTCGTGTCCAAGAAGTCACAGTGGATCTTCGGCGGTGACGGCTGGGCGTTCGATATCGACTTCGGCGGACTTGACCATGTGCTTGCAAGCGGCCAGGACGTCAACGTCCTCGTCGTGAACACCGAAGTTTACTCCAATACCGGTGGACAGTCCTCCAAGGCTACTCCTCTCGGCGCTGTCGCACAGTTCGCTGCAGGCGGCAAAGAGACCAAGCAGAAGGATCTCGCAAGCATCGCCATGAGCTACGGCTACGTATATGTTGCACAGATCTCCATGGGTGCCGACATGAACCAGGCTGTCAAGGCGATCGCGGAAGCGGAAGCTTATCCGGGACCTTCACTGATCATTGCCTATGCACCGTGCATCAACCACCACATCAAGGTCAAGGGCGGCATGTCCAAGGTCATGGATGAGGAAAAGGCAGCAGTGCAGACCGGCTACTGGAATCTGTTCCGCTACAACCCGAACGGCGAAAAGAAGTTCTCGCTCGACAGCAAGGCAGCCAGCGCACCTTATCAGGACTTCCTCGAAAGAGAAGCCCGCTACACCTCCCTGGAACTCAAGAATCCGGAGAAGGCAGCAAAGCTCTTCGCACAGGCTGCAAAGAATGCAGAGCAGCATTACAACTACCTGCAGAAGCTGAACGATCTTTACAACAACTGATCTCAGCCTGAACGGATCATTTCATACGGCTCCGTCCGGAAGGGCGGGGCCGGTGAAAAGATAAATACAACACACACTGTTAACAGACAATACGGAGGTAAATAAAATGGCACGTGTAATCGGTGATACCTGCATCAGCTGCGGCAGCTGCGCTGCGCAGTGCCCTGTGGACGCTATCAAGCAGGGTGATTCCCACTATGAGATCAACCCGGATACCTGCATCGACTGCGGTTCCTGCGAGGCGCAGTGCCCCGTCGGCGCAATCAGCCAGGCCTGAGTTCTGCCGGGATCTGACATCTGAAAATGTCAAAAAAAGCACGGATGCGTCTGCATCCGTGTTTTTTTTATTCTGCCTTTGCTGCACAGCGGCTGCCGGCCGCTGTGATCACTGCGACGAACCGCTGCCGTACCGGGTCTCCCACTCATCGTAGGGGATCGCACGGATGCTGGTCACGCCGAAATAGTTCTCGTACATGCCGTTGACCCAGTAGGCCGGGTCATCTGTCAGGTCTGCCGAATAGATGATGGTGTAGCGGTTGTTGAAATCAGGGTGCAGCTGGGCGACCACAATGTCGTCGTTCCCCGCGTCCTTCTGCTCCGCAATATAGGTCTCACGTTCCTCTTCATCCCTGTTCACGCGCGCCAGGTTGGCGCCGCAGTCCACATAAAGGAAGAAGAAATAAAGCAGGAGCACCGCCGTCGCGCAGTAGCAGACGCTGCGCATCAGAATGGACCTGTCCTCCGCGGCCTCGCGCAGTGTGATATTACGCACGCCCTGCACCGCCGCGATCAGCAGGAAAATACCCGCCCCGTACAGTGCGCGGTTCTGCGGTTCCGGAGTCAGGATCAGCGCATACGAGGTCGCCGCCGCAAGAAAACCGAAGACCAGTATATCCTTATTTGCCGTTATTCTGCGGCGCAGCGGCTCATGCCGCAGCTGCAGCGCCGTGAGTACGATCGCTGCCGTCAGGACGGCCAGCAGGACAAAGTGGCAGTCCCGCACTGCCAGTGTGACCTTCTGCATACGCGCAAACATCCCGTACAGCCCCGTGTGGAGTTCCACGCTCTGTTTTGCATCGTAGCGCACCGCGTTGCCCGGAGCCCTGACCAGAATGAGCAGACCGGCCACATTGCCGGCGAGCCCGGCCAGAAAGTGCGGACGCAGTTTTTCTTTCCGGCGCAGCCCGGAAAACAGAAGCAGCAGCATGTACAGCAGACAGCCGCCGGACGTGTTTTCGCTGCAGGAGCCCGCCAGCAGGCCGAAGGCGCAGGACAGGACCGCCATCACGGCGGCAGCCGGCACGCTGTAGGTCCTCCGGCGGGTACGGCGCATCATGGTCATGAAGCCCAGAATGAAAACGACGGCCCAGAGGTAATTGAACGCGCCTGTTTCCCACAGGACTGTCTCGGCAAAATTGACGGAAAACAGCCACATGCCCAGGGACACAAGGAGCATGACGAACGGATCCCAGGTGGCGCGCCTGCGGATATTGAGATAGACCAGCCATGTCAGGAGCCCGAACATGACACTGTTGAGCACCTTGAAAAGGATCGCAGGCAGGGCAAGAAAAACACGCCCCAGAAGATGCGGGACAAACCGTCCCGTCCAGGTAAGATACTCCTCGCAGTTCTGCTGCAGGATGGCCGCAAACGAACCCGCCCTGCGCGATTCCGCCGCAAAGTAAAAATCGTCCGTGATCATCGGTGTCAGCAGGTTATAAATGAATACCGCTGCAAATGACAGGATGAGGATCGTCAGTGTGAGCCGTCTGTCTCTCTTCTGCGCTGCTGTCAAATCAGTCTCCGCCTGCAGGCGGCTGCGGGCCCGCATAATTTGCAAATTTCGTATACTGCGGCAGCCAGGACAGTTCCACGGTCGCGATCGGGCCATTCCTCTGTTTTGCGATAATGATGTCCGCCAGGCCCTTCTTCTCGGAATCCTCGTTATAATAATCGTCGCGGTAAATGAACATGACAACGTCTGCGTCCTGCTCGATGGCGCCGGATTCACGCAGGTCGGAAAGCATGGGGCGGTGGTTGGGCCTGCCTTCTACGGCACGGGACAGCTGGGAGAGCGCGATCACGGGCACTTCCAGTTCCCTGGCCAGCGACTTGAGCGCACGGGAAATATCGGAGATCTCCTGCTGCCGCGAAGCGTCGCTGCTGTGTGCGGAACCGCTCATCAGCTGCAGGTAATCGATGAATATCATCTGCAGTCCGAATTCGCTCTTGTACTTACGGCATTTGCTGCGTATCTCCGGTACGCTGATCGCGGGTGTGTCATCGATGATCAGCCTGCTGCGGCCGATCCTGCCCGCGCCCTTTACGATCTCGATCCACTCGGCCTCATCGAGATCCCCGGTGCGGATCTTCTGGGCATCCACGTGCGATTCCATGGCGATCAGTCGGTTCACCAGCTGTTCCTTGGACATTTCAAGGGAGAAGATGGCCACACAGCGGTCGTCGTGAAAAGCGGCATATTCCGCGATATTCAGGGCCAGCGCCGTCTTGCCCATGGAAGGGCGCGCCGCGATCAGGATAAGGTCGGAACGCTGGAACCCGGCGGTGCGGTTGTCCAGGTCCGTAAAGCCCGTCGCGATGCCGGTCACATTGCCCTTGGTCAGGGAAGCCTGCTCGATCTTTTTCACGGCGTCGATGACGATCTTCTGGATCGGCACCAGATCTGTCGTATTTCTCTTCTGGCTCAGCTCGAAAATGCTCTTTTCCGCGCTGTCCATGATCGTGTCCAGACGGTCCGTTTCCGCGTAGCAGTCGTTGGAGATCTTGTCCGAGGCCTTGATCAGTTTGCGGAGCATGGATTTTTCCGCCACGATCTGCGCATAGGAACGGATATTGGCAGAAGTGGGGACGAGGGCCACCAGTGAACGCAGATATTCCGTGCTGCAGGCCTCCGGCGGCAGGTTCTTCTCCTTGAGCCGCGTCTGCAGCGTCACAGCATCCACATCGGCACCTTCGGCCGACAGTTCGCAGATCGCATCGTATACGATGCCGTTCTGTCTGGAATAGAAATCATCCGCCGTCACATATTCGGAAGCCGTTTCCACGGCTTCCGTATCCACAATCATGGAGCCCAGAACCGACTGTTCGGCCTCCAGGCTGTGCGGCATGATTCTTTTGATCACATCTTCAGGCATGGCCATGCTCCCCTGCTGCCGGATTTCCTCACTGCTCTCTCACCAGCACATACAGAGTCCCCGTCACCTGCGGATGCAGTCTGATCGGGACCTGCCGCATGCCGAAGGTACGGATCGGTTCATCCATCTGTATCTTCTTCTTGTCCAGTTCGAGCCCGAACTGCTCCCTGGCAGCCTCGACGATCTCCTTGGAAGAGACCGAGCCAAACGGCTTTCCGCCTTCTCCGGCCTTCATGGAGACGGTGATCTTGAGTTCCTGCAGCTTCGACGCCAGTTCTTCGGCTTCCGCTTTTCTTTCCGCCGCGATCCTGTCCTCGTGCTGCTTCTTCAGCTTCAGGTCATTCCTGTTCTTGTCGGTATCTTCTACGGCCAGTCCCTGCGGAAGCAGCATGTTGCGTGCATACCCGTCGCTTACCTTGACGACATCGCCTGCCTTGCCGAGTGCCTTTACATCTGACAACAGAATAAGCTTCATCTTTCCCTCCATGAAATAAACATTGAATTCAAAATCCGGTGTCACGGATTTTAAATTGTGCACTGCACCGGCAGCCGGCACGCAAGCGCCGATGCTGCGGTCAACTCAGTTCCCCTTCTTCGATCATGGTGTCGATGGTGTGCTTCAGCACGCCGATCGCCTCGGGGATGGATACATTCTTCATCTGGCAGCCCGCAATGTTCATGTGGCCGCCGCCTCCCATATGCTCCATGATCACCTGCACATTCACCTCATCTATCGAGCGGGCGCTGATAAAGATCTCGCCCTGGTAATCCGTCAGGATGAAGCTGGCCTTTACGCCCTTGATATTCAGCAGTTCGTTCGCCGCCTGCGCGCCCGTGACCGTAGGACTCTGCAGCCCCTTGCCGTCACAGGTGGAGATCGCATAGGTGTCCCGGTAGATCTCAGCCTGCGAAACTGCATCGGCCTTGGCCTTGTAATCCTGCGCATCTTCGCGGAACAGTTTGCGGACCCGCGTCACGTCCGCGCCGTTCCTGCGCAGAAAGGCTGCCGCTTCAAAGGTGCGCACACCTGTTTTGCTGACAAAATTATTCGTGTCGACGACGATGCCCGCATACATGGCATCGGCCTCTTCCTGCCGGACGTGGATATCCTCCCCCGTATACTGCAGGATCTCTGAGACCATCTCGCAGGTGGACGAAGCAAAGGCCTCCACATAGGACAGCGTCGCGTTTTCTATTACTTCCGTACTCTGCCGGTGGTGGTCGAAAACCACGATGGAACTGCACTTTTTGAGCAGCTCCGGGCACTCCGTGATACCCGGTTTGTTGACATCCACGACGACCAGAGCGGAATTTTCCGTCACACCGTCGAGCGCCTGCTGGCTGGTGACAAACAGTCCGTCTTCATATTCAGGATTGCCGCTGAACAGGTCGAGTATGGGACGCAGCGAGTTCGTGACCTCGTTCAGCACGATATGGGATTCCTTGTCCAGCGCACTGCAGATGCAGTGAATGCCGATCGCGGCGCCGAAGCTGTCGACATCGCTGAGGCGGTGTCCCATGATATAGACACGGTCCCTCTGCGACACGATCTCCTTGAGAGCCTGCGCCTTGATACGTGCTTTGACACGTGTGTTCTTCTCCACCTGCTGGGTCTTGCCGCCATAGTAAAACGTGTTTTCCGGCGTCCTCAGCACCGCCTGGTCTCCGCCCCTGCCGAGTGCCAGGTCGACGGCGCTCCGCGCAAACTCATAATTCTGTGCGAAGGTAAGCCCGTCCACGCCTACGCCTATGCTGATCGTTATGGCCATCTCGTTCCCGATGTTGACGGTCTTCACATCGTTGAGGAGTTCAAAACGGTTCTCCTGCAGCTGGCGCAGGGCTTTTTTGCGGATCACGATGAAATATTTATCCTTCTCGATCTTGGAACAGATACCGTCGATCGAAGAAACGTATTTGTTGACTTTTCTGTCGATCAGGGCCACCAGCAGGGACCTGCGGACATCCTCCACGCTTTCGAGCGCTTCCTCGTAATCGTCCAGATAGATGAAGCCCACTGCGACGCTCTGGTCATCCACTTCCTGTATCGCCAGACGCGTGGCCGTCTCGTCGATCAGGTAAAGCGCCACGAGATAGTCGTGGTAGCCTTCCGCATCGATGATGTCGCTGTTTTCGGCCATTTCCTCGAGCGGTATGCGCGTCATGTGAGCGTCGAACCACCCGTTTTCATACTCGATCCGCACGTCTGTCTCGTTCTGCTCCATGGGCATGACGTCCTTGGTCAGTGTCGGGAAGATCGTCGTGACGGCCTTGTTATATCCCTTTTCCTTGTGCGTGGCATTTTCGAACGCCTGGTTGGTCCAGATGATACGCCCCGCAGAATCGAGGATCGCGTACGGCACTTTGAGATCCCGCAGCAGCTGCCGCTGGATCTGCCCGTATTCCGTGGCAAAACTGACGAGTTCATTCATCAGCAGCGTACGGTTGTTCATGTACATGGACAGAACGACAACAAAGTAGATGATGGTAAAGCAGGTCAGGAGCAGCCCGCTGGGCCAGTCTACAAAATAGATCATCAGATTGACGAGAATCAGGAAAAAGCCAAGTCGGAGAGGGGCGTCAAAATAATTGGCCAGCCTGCCCTTCAGCTTTACGTGATTGTTCATGCCCGTGCTGTCCTTCCGATCTGCCCGCAGCATCCGCTCCCGGGCATTGGAAATATTATAGCATAATTGTGCCGTTACATCAGCCGCAACGTCCCGCGGGAGGGCAGAAAAAGACCGGGGCGGCTGCCCGCTCCGGTCTCTCGGTCTTGTACGTTCTGCGGACACCGCACTGCGTTATCCGTAAGCTGCTGTGATCAGTCTTCCGTGTAAGGAAGCAGAGCGATGTGGCGTGCCCTCTTGATCGCAACCGTCAGCGCCCTCTGGTGAGTGGCGCAGGTACCGGTGATTCTCCTCGGCAGGATCTTACCGCTCTCGGAGATGTACTTGCGAAGCTTCGCGGTATCCTTGTAATCGATGACATTATCTTTTCCGCAGAAGACGCAGACTTTCTTTTTTCTATGGAAGCCGCCTCTCTTCTTGTAGGGAGAATCGGACTTTCCTGATGCTCTGTCGAATGCCATTTCAGTGTTCCTCCTGTCTTATTCCGACACGGTCTTCAGACACACGGTTTATGAAAAAGGAAGTTCCTCGTCGATCCCGTCCGGGATATTCATGAAACCGTCTCCCGCCGGTGCCGGCTGATCTCCGCCCGCGTTTCTTTCGGAAGAGGCATGCTCCTGTGCATGCGCACCGCCGTTGTCCGCAGGAACATAACTGCCGCCCTGCGCCGACTTGCTTTCCGCGAACTCCTGATCCTCGGCAATGACATCGGTCGTATAGACCTTCTGTCCGTCCTTGTTCGTATAGCTGCCTGTCTGAATTCTGCCGGTAACGATGAGTTTCGTGCCCTTGTGGCAGTACTTCTCACAGAATTCCGCAGATTTCCCGAAAGCGGTGCAGGAAATGAAATCGGCTGTCTGGCCGTCCTGGCTGTTTCTTGAAAAACGTCTGTCCACAGCCAGTGTGTATTTTGCAATGGCGGTAGGCGTACTGCCCTGGGAATATCTGACTTCCGGGTCCCTTGTAAGGCGGCCCATAAGAATGACTTTGTTCATGCTGACCTCTGCTTTCCGTTACGCCTCGTCCTGTTTCACGCACAGATAACGGATGACATTGTCCATGATGCGCATCCGGCTCTCGATCTCAGCGATCGCACTGCCTTCAGCATCGAAGCGGATGAAGTAGTAATAACCTTCATTCATCTTCTGGATCTCGTACGCCAGCTTTTTCTTTCCCCAATCGTCGACATTGGTGACAGTGCCTCCGAATCTGGTTACCAGATCCTTGCACTTGTCGACGGTCGCTGTTCTGGCATCGTCATCGATCTGCGCATTCACAACAACGGCTAACTCGTATTTGCTCATGCTTTCTACCTCCTTTCGGTCTTTGGCCCTTCAACTGTGAAGAGCAAGGATTGAGCTGCGGGTAAATATCCCACGGAGTTTGATAATAACATATCGCTGCCGCAGTTTCAAGGGAAAATGCTGGTGGGCAGCCAAAACACACGCGCTGCCGCGTGCTGCGAAGCTTATACTACCTGTCCTGTGCCTTCACGATCCCGCGCAGGCTTTTCTCCAGTGTGCGCCTTTGCAGCATGACCTGATGTCCGCAGCCCATGCACTCCAGGCGGAAATCCGCACCGGCGCGCAGTACCTTCCATTCTTCGCTTCCGCAGGGATGTTTCTTGCGCATCCTCACGATGTCTCCTGCCGCTATATCCATCTATGCCCGGCCTTTCAGGCCCGCCGCCGCATCCGCGGCGCTGAGTACCTCGCCGATGGGCATGGCGATCACAAGATCTGCCTGCCCGTCCCTCGGGGTGGTGCTCTTGTTGATGAGGATCAGTTTATTGCCCCGGTAATAGTCGATGAGCCCCGCCGCCGGATAAACGGCCAGCGAGGTGCCGCCTATGATGAGCACATCCGCGTTCCGTATGAAGGAGACCGCGCTCTCCATCGTATCCATATCCAGACTTTCTTCGTAAAGCACGACATCGGGTTTGATCCTGCCGCCGCATTCTCCGCATACCGGGACCTCCCGGCTCTGTGCGATCATTCTGACGGCTTCCATGCCGTTGTAGTGCTTCCCGCAGCGCTCGCAGGTATTGCGCATGACGCTGCCGTGCAGTTCCATGACATTCCGGGAGCCGGCCGCCTGGTGCAGGCCGTCGATATTCTGCGTCACGACTGCCTTCAGCCTGCCCTCCTTCTCCCATTTGGCCAGAGTCATGTGCGCCTTGTTGGGTTTTGTCTTCGGGTCCATCAGAGGGCCCAGCAGTTTATCGCGGTAAAAACGGAAAAACTCTTCCGGTTTTCTCTCATAGAACGTGTGGCTGAGGATCGTTTCCGGAGGGTAATCATACTTCTGGTTGTAAAGGCCGTCCACCGACCGGAAATCCGGGATCCCGCTCTCCGTGGACACTCCTGCCCCGCCGAAGAACACGATATTACTGCTGCCGGCGATGATCTCTCCGAGTTTACTGATCTTTTCTTCATCTTCCATTCTGTGGCCCCCTTCCGCACGGCTGCCCTGCAGCCTGCAGATGTACAGCAGAATTATATCATTTCCGGAACGTTTTTTCGCCTGTATCCGCAGCGGAAGCGCCGAATGTCCCGCTGCAGCGGCAGTGAGGGCGCAAACGACCCCGCGCTCTGCGGACAGTTTGGCATTTTTGTTGCTTTCTGCACCGCGCGGATTGTTCTATAATAACTCCCAAAACAAGATGGAATTTTACCGGAAAACAGGAATGGAGAGATCAAAAGTGGATACTTACACCATTACACGGGCAATGATCGAATCCACCGTGGCACACGGCATACGCAGCATGGAGGAAGATCCCAAGCGCAGTGTGCGAAGGCTGGCTGATCTCGGAAAACAGTTTTCCAAGAGCCGTTTTCAGGAAGAAGTCTTCGGCATCATGCAGGAACTGCTGGAAAATGAAAACAGCAGCTACTATGATATGATGGCCAATCTGCTCAAAAACACGGACCACGCCTCGATCAAGGAATTCGGCGTCAACATGGGCTACGATTCCTGGACCTACGGCGCGCGGAGAATACGGGAAGAAGAAAAGCAGACGGGGCACATGCTGCCTCCCACACTGATGCTGCGCTACCACCGCGACAGCACCGCGCAGGAGGATCCTTCCTCGCTGACGATCGACCGTATCCGTTCCCTGGTGAAAGCCGGACAGAAGCTCGGCATTTTTTCCTACTATATCCGTGAGGTCGGTACTCCTTCCGACTCCTACGAGCTGCTCGAGCTGTGCCAGCAGAATCCTGACTGTGCCTTTGTGATCTGCCGCCCCACCGGCCGGCTGACCGCCGCGCAGATCCAGCTCCTCAAGCTGTGCCGCAACACCATGACGATGCTGCCTGCGGAAGACCCGGAAACGGCACTCACTGCGCCTCTCCTGCGCGACCAGAAGATCCTCTTCGGGCTCTATATGACCTATTCAACGGATGAAGACCAGTCGGAAGCGCTCAGCAGCGCCATGAAGAACGTCATCTCCACGGAAGCGGCCTTTTTCCTGACGGTCGCCAGCGACCAGGTCTCCGAGGAAGGTATCCGGCGGGTGACCAGGCTCTGCTACGAATCGCGTTTCAAGCAGGAAAGCCCCACGTTCATCATCGACTATTACGGCGATGTTGCCGCACTGTTCAACAAAATGGCCAACCACCGTACGCTTCTCGAGATCGGTGCTGACGGCAGGATCATTCACCCCAAGGAAAAGGCGGGCGAAGTTTTTCCCTTCAGCCTGCCCCTGATGGATGCTCTCTGTGAAGTCATGCCCGCGATCGACGTGTCGACGGTCAACAACGAATAGAACCGCCCGCCGTCCGTATCATTTCTTTTCTCCTATGCGGCGGACGATCTCATGGATTTCCGAAACAAACTCCTCGGCGTTGTATTTGTGCGTTTTTGTATCGTATCCTCCGGACAGCCAGCGGACAATGGAGGTCAGCAGGGCATCGATCACGAACGTGAGCTGAAATTCGCGGCTCCCTTCCTCCGGGAAGCTGTCCCGCAGGAAAAACTCCGCCACCGGGCGGACGGTATCGATCAGGTAGTCGCGGAAGGAGTTCTGGCCTTCTATTTCCAGGGCACAGCGGTAAAAATCGCGTTCCCTGTAAAAGAAGATGCAGATGTCGGCGATCCAGTCCCAGCCCGTGCGATAGCTGTTCAGGTCCATCTCTCCCACAAAGCCCACATAAAAGATCCAGTTCACCAGGTCATACTTGTCCCTGAAATGGTAGTAGAAACTCTTGCGGTTGATCCCGCAGTCGCTGCAGATGTCGGAGACGCTGATCTTTTCGAACGGCTCCTCCTTCATCAGTTTCTTCATGGATGCGGCCAGCGCATTTTTTGTCACATTTGAATCTGACATCCCACTCCCGATGGTCGTCTGACATTTTCCGGCTGTTCGCCGCTGCCTTTGCTGACAGTGTCATTATACTACATCACGCACAGCAGGACATCTCAGCCGCAGCGTCTGCTGGTGCAGTTTTTCTTGCATACCGCGGCACTGTTGTCCGCGCAGGCGCCGCACTCGCTGCTCCCGGCAGCCGTGGCCTCCTGCGGACCCTCCGCGTTCAGCTTGTCCACCATTTCCGACATCGTGCGCCATCCGAGGACCGCGCATTTCACGCGTGCGGGCATGTGCGCGATATCAGACAGCGCCGCCGCCTCATCCAGCTTTTCGATCTGTTCCTGCGTTGCCGTGCCCCGGATCATGCCCATGAAATCGGCTGAAAGCTGTTTTGCCTCCTCCAGGGGTTTCCCGATGATCAGGTCGCACATCATGTCTGCCGAGGCCTGCGAGATCGCACAGCCGCTGCCGTTAAAGGAAGCGTCGGCGATCCTGCCGTCCTTTACGGAAAGCTGCAGGGTTATGTCGTCGCCGCAGCTCGGGTTCACGCCGTTCAGGACCATCGTCGGATCGGCGATATCCTTTTTGTGCGAAGGATGCAGGTTGTGTTCGTTCACGATCTCTCTGTACAGCTGCTTAAGCTCCATAGCCGAGCCACCCCCTTACTTTGGTCAGTGCATCCGCAAAACGTTCCACTTCTTCTTCCGTGTTGTAAAAATAAAGGCTTGCGCGCGCCGTGGACGATACGCCCAGATATTTCATGAGGGGCTGTGCGCAGTGGTGTCCCGCTCGGATACAGATGTGTTCGGAGTCGAGCACCGAAGCCACGTCGTGCGGATGGCACCCCTCGATGTTGAATGTCACGATGCCGCAGTGTTTTGCGGGATCCTCTGAGCCGTAGACCGTCACTTCCGGCATTTTCCGCATGCGATCGAGCAGCAGGCCTGTCAGGTCCCGTTCCTTCCGCATGATCGTATCGAAGCCGACGCCGTTCAGGTAATCGATCGCTGCGGACAGCCCCACGGCGCCCATCGCATTCACCGTACCGGCTTCGAATTTCTCCGGCACCGGCGCAAAAGTGGCGCTCTCCCTGGTCACCGTTTCGATCATCTCCCCGCCGGTCAGGAACGGCTGCATCTCCTCGAGCAGGGCGATCCTGCCGTAAAGAGCCCCGATCCCCATAGGACCGAGCATCTTGTGCCCGGACAGCGCATAAAAATCCGCCCCGAGCGCTTTCACGTCGACCGGCATGTGCGGCGTGCTCTGCGCGCCGTCCACCAGTACGACCGCGCCCTTCCTATGCGCGACATCCGCGATCTCCCGGATCGGGTTCACGGCACCCAGCACATTGGAAACTTCGGCGACTGCCACCAGTTTTGTCCGGTCCGTGATCTTGCTTTCATATTCCGAAGCCGGCAGGGTGCCGTCCTTCTCACACTCCATGTAGACCAGCCTGGCGCCGGTGCGCCGCGCACACATCTGCCACGGCAGAATGTTGGAGTGGTGCTCCGAAACGGTGAGCACGATCTCGTCCCCGGCGTGGAGATTCGCAAGGCCCCAGCTGTAGGCGACGAGGTTGATCGATTCGGTCGTATTCCTCGTAAATACGATCTCGCAGTCGCGCTCCGCTCCGATAAAGTGCGCCACCGCGTGCCGGGCCGCCTCGTAGGCGTCGGTCGTCCGGACGCTCCAGTCGTACAGGCCGCGCAGCGGATTGGCGTTGCAGCTGTCATTGAAGGAGCGCATCGCCTCGATGACCTGGCGCGGCCTCTGGGAAGTGGCTGCATTGTCAAAATAGATCACATCGCTTCCCTTGAAAATCGGGAAGTCCTCACGGTAAGATGACATGGTAACACCTTTCTCCCGGGCAGCCCGCAGCGGGCTTCCCGGAGCGGTCAGATTTTTCCGCTGATAAATGCATCGATACGGCTGCGCAGATCCTCGTCCGGGATCTCCCTCGCAACGGCGCCGAGGCGCGCCGTGACCATCATTTCCTGCGCTTCCCGCATGCCGACGCCTCTCGTTCCGAAGTAGAACAGGATATCATCGGCCAGCCTGCCGACGGTCGCTCCGTGCCGGCCCTGTACATCTTCCTCTTCGCAGAGGATGACAGGGATCGTTTTGTTGACGATCGCAGGGGAAAGCAGCAGGACATTTTCCTGCTCGTCGCCGGTGGAACCCGCGGAACCGTTTCTAAAATCGATCGTGCCGCGGAATGTTTTGGCCGCGTGCCCCGCCAGCGCGCCGTCAAAGGTCATGTCGCTCTTTGTGCGGCGGCCGCGCTGTACCACGTTATAGCCGATGTCCATCTTCGCCGTTTCCGTTGCAAAGTAGCCCATCCTGGCCGTAAAGGAGCTGCGCCTGCCGATCAGTTCCGCCTGCGCTCCCGCATAAGTCCTGCTCCCGCCCAGTTCCAGCTGGCGGTACGTCATTGCGGCTTCTTCGCCGAGGGACGCGCCCATGTCGTCAAAATGCACATACGAGCTTCCCAGCATCTGCACGCGGCAAAGATCCAGCCTGGCCCCCCTGTCGAGGATCACGCCGGTCGAAACACCGGCCATCCCGCCGTCCTCCGCCCCGGAGACAAAATCCATCACAAGCGTCAGCGAAGCGCCTTCCCCGACGTGGATGATCTGCCGGGACAACGCCCGGTTGCCGTCGTGGTATTCGGTGTGCCAGAGGATAGGCCGCGCAGGTGCCGCCCCGGGTCTGACTTCCAGCAGCTGTACTTTTTTCCCCGCGGCATCTGCCGCCGCGGATGCCAGTCTGTCAAAGTCCCCGCCGAGCCCCGTCGCAAACCGCTGCGGGTGATAGATCGGGACTTTGCCGGCCTGTACGCGCTCGGGTACCTGTACGGGCGTGCGTGCGAGCAGTTTTGCCGCCGCTGCACCGGTAACGGGCCGGCAGCTGACGCCGTCCGGAAGTGTCAGGAACTCGACCGGGACCTCTGTATTGACCTCCAGATCCCTGCTGTCGACCGCCGCCCGGTTGAGATCCAGGCGGTTCCATGTAAGACATGGAAGATTGTTTATCATAATGAGATCGCTCATCAGCCGTTCTCCATTTCGATCTTGATCAGATTGTTCATTTCCGCGGCGTACTCCAGCGGCAGCTCTTTGCTGACTGTGTCCGCAAAGCCGCTCACGATCATGGCGCGCGCTTCTGCCTCGGCAATGCCGCGGCTCATCAGGTAAAACACCGCTTCGTCGCTGATCCTGCCGATCTTGGCCTCGTGTCCGACATCCGCGTCGTCCGTGTCCACTTCGATAGCCGGGATCGTATCGGAGCGCGACTCGGCATCCAGCATCAGGGAAGCGCAGGATACGGAAGCTTTTGCCCCGTGTGCACCGGACATGATCTGCACGGCGCTGCGGTAAGTGCTGATCCCGCCGCTCTTGGAGATGGACTTCGTATTGATGTAGGAGGACGTGTGCTCCCCGATATGGATCATCTTGGCGCCCGTATCCAGATTCTGTCCAGCACCGGCAAAGGTGATGCCGGTAAATTCACAATGGGAATCGTCACCCTTGAGGATGGTGGTCGGATACAGGTAGGACGTGTGGGAACCGAACGAGCCGGAGACCCATTCCATCTTGCCGCCTTCCTCCACCAGGGCCCGCTTCGTATTCAGGTTGTACATGTTCTTGGACCAGTTCTCGATCGTCGAATAGCGCAGGTGCGCGCCTCTGCCGACATACAGTTCCACACAGCCGGCATGCAGGTTGGCCACGTTGTATTTAGGAGCCGAACAGCCCTCGATAAAGTGCAGGTCTGCACCCTCGTCGACGATGATCAGCGTGTGCTCAAACTGGCCCGCGCCCTTTGCGTTCAGCCTGAAATAGGACTGCAGCGGAATCTCCACGTGCACGCCCGCCGGGACATAAACGAACGAGCCGCCGGACCACACCGCGCCGTGCAGCGCCGCAAACTTGTGGTCGGTAGGCGGAACGAGCTTCATAAAGTGCGTGCGCACCATATCCTCGTATTTTCCGGTCAGCGCGCTCTCCAGGTCGGTATATACCACGCCCTGTGCGGCCACTTCTTCCTTCACGTTGTGATAGACCAGCTCCGAATCATACTGCGCGCCGACACCCGCCAGGCTTTCGCGTTCCGCCTGCGGGATACCGAGCTTTTCAAAGGTGCTCTTGATCTCCTCCGGCACTTCGTTCCAGCTGCCTTTCATGCCGGTGTTGGGCCGCACGTAGGTAGCGATGCTGTCCATGTCGAGCCCCTCTATGGAAGGCCCCCAGTCCGGCACTCTGAGGCTGTTGTATATTTTCAGGGATTCCAGGCGCTCGGCCCTCATCCAGTCAGGATCGTGCTTCTCGTCGGAGATCTGGTTCACGATCTCCTCAGTGAGGCCCGCCTTTATTCTGTAAAAGTCGGACTCGTCATCCTTAAAATCATACAGGCTGCGGTCGACTTCCGCGATCTTCGGTTTTTTCGCCATCTTTTCCTCCATGAGGAGGATCCTCAGATCCTCCGAAATGGGCAGCCGGTGCGCCAGCACCTATGCTGCGGTTTGAAAGTGCTGCATCAGCGGCACCTTCAAACTTATACCTCTGCAGGAAAATTTCAGACCGTCTGCTGTGTTTCCGGGCCCGTGAATCTTTCAAATCCCTGCTCATTGATCTCTTCGACCAGGGAAGCTCCGCCTGTAAAGACGATATGCCCTTTCACGAGCACGTGCGTATAGTCGACATCCAGGGCCTCCAGGATCTTCGTGCTGTGCGTGATGACCAGCAGGGCGCCGCCGCGCTTCTTCCTGTACTCTTCGATCCCCAGGGATACCGTGCGCACCGCGTCCACATCCAGTCCCGAATCCGTCTCATCCAGGATCGCGAACTTCGGACGCAGCATCAGCAGCTGCAGGATCTCCGCCTTCTTTTTCTCACCCCCGGAAAAGCCCACGTTGAGATCGCGTTCCGCATAGGACTCATCCATATGCAGCAGGTCCATGGTCTCCCCGAGTTCTTTCTTAAAGGCAAACAGTTTGACCGGCGCGCCGGTCTTCTGCCTGATCGCGGCGCGCAGGAAGGATTCGAGCGTAAGGCCCGGCACTTCGAGCGGCGTCTGGAAGGACATGAACATTCCCTTCTGTGCCCGCTTGTCCGCCGGAAGCCCCGTAATATCCTCACCGTCGAAAAGAATGCTGCCTTTGGTCACCCTGTAGGCGGGATTTCCCATCAGCGTAAAGCCCAGCGTAGATTTGCCGGCGCCGTTCGGTCCCATGAGCACGTGTGTTTCCCCTGCCCCCACGTTTAACGTGATATCGTGCAGAAGTTCCCCTTCTTCGATGGAAGCGGACAGATCGCGTACCTGTAACAGTGGTTCTGCCATTTGTTTTGCTCCTTGTGTGTTGTATTGTCCTGCAGCCCAGCAGTCTTCAG
>JALCRM010000006.1 GCA_022652545.1 Lachnospiraceae bacterium | reverse complement strand
TCAAAACGCTGCATGTGCACCTCCGGATACGGAGAAATTGTAGCATACGAGCCGTTTTTCCGATACAGAAAAAGGCAGGCGCGAAAAAATAAACTGCAAAAGAGTCCCCTGAAAAGGCATGTTTGTACACTTGTATACAAGTATCGTTGTACAACATACACAAAAAAACTGTGTCTGAGCCCCCTGTATTATGTGCGAAAAACCGCTTGAAGACGCACTTTTCGAGTGCTATTATCTTGCTTGTGAGAAAAAAGTCCGGTTGGAAACAGTGGAACTGATTATTTCAAATCGGTGCTTTTTGGCACAAAACAGTATGCATGTATACAATAATACGCATACGCTCAGCTGACCGTGAAGTGGCGGCCGGGAAAACAGCACAATCCAAAGGAGGATGGGAACAATGTCATATGTAGATGAAGTCCTGGAAATGGTCATTGCCAAGAATCCCGCACAGCCTGAATTTCATCAGGCAGTCAAGGAAGTACTGGACAGTCTTCGTGTCGTGATCGGTGAGAACGAAGAAGAATACAGGAAAGAAGCTCTTCTGGAGCGCCTTGTGACTCCCGAACGCCAGATCCTTTTCCGCGTACCGTGGGTAGACGATAACGGTCAGGCGCATGTCAACAATGGCTATCGTATTCAGTTCAACAGCGCGATCGGACCGTACAAGGGAGGTCTCCGTTTCCATCCGTCAGTCAATGTCAGCATCATTAAATTCCTCGGTTTTGAGCAGTGCTTCAAGAACAGCCTGACCGGACT
Organism: Lachnospiraceae bacterium; assembly: GCA_022652545.1. GTDB lineage: Bacteria > Bacillota > Clostridia > Lachnospirales > Lachnospiraceae > CAG-791. The sequence goes on along the minus strand of JALCRM010000006.1, from coordinate 163,477 downwards.
TCCGATCGGCGGCGGCAAGGGCGGCGCTGATTTTGATCCCAAGGGGAAGAGCGACCGCGAAGTCATGGCATTCTGCCAGAGCTTTATGAACGAGCTGTACCGTCATATCGGTGCGGATACGGATGTACCGGCCGGCGATATCGGTGTAGGCGGACGTGAGATCGGCTATCTGTACGGCGAGTACAAGAGGATCACCGGTCTTTACGAAGGCGTTCTCACCGGCAAGGGCCTTTCCTTCGGCGGATCTCTTGCAAGGACCGAAGCTACAGGCTATGGTCTTGTATATCTTACCGACGAAATGCTGAAGAGCAACGGCATCGACATCAAAGGCAAGACGATCGCTGTTTCGGGCGCCGGCAATGTCGCGACCTATGCGATCCAGAAGGCACAGCAGCTTGGTGCAAACGTCGTGACCTGCACGGATTCCACCGGCTGGATCTACGATCCCGACGGAATCGATGTGGCGACCCTGAAGGATGTCAAGGAAGTCAGGAGAGCACGTCTTACCGAATACAAGAATGCACGCCCGAATGCCGTCTATCACGAAGGCAAAGGCGTATGGACCACCAAGTGCGACATCGCAATGCCCTGCGCTACACAGAATGAGCTGGGCATCGAGGATGCGAAGACGCTTAAGGCAAACGGCTGCATCGCGGTCTGCGAAGGTGCCAATATGCCTACCACGCTGGAAGCGACCAAGTTCATCCTGGAGAACGGCATGCTCTTCACACCCGGCAAGGCTTCCAATGCAGGCGGCGTAGCTACTTCCGCTCTTGAGATGAGCCAGAACTCCGAAAGACTTTCCTGGACCTTCGACGAAGTGGATGAGAAGCTTCACGGCATCATGGTCAACATCTTCAAGAACATCGACGCTGCTTCGAAGAAATACAATATGCCCGGCAACTACGTTGCAGGTGCCAATATTGCAGGCTTCCTGAAGATCCGCGACGCCATGCAGGCACAGGGGATCGTCTGAACCGACTGAAAACGGGTAACTGGGTACAAAGAAACAACAGAGCGGCCGCCTGCAGAACAGAGCAGGCGGCCTGCTTGATTTTCTGAGGGCGTTACATTGTTTGAAATGTGAAATTTACGTTGACACGGCCGAAAGGTGGATTGTATAATAACCTTTGCGTTACATGGACCGGGATGCCGATCAATCAGGCAATACGGTTTCCAAAGGTCTGTACCGGGGTGTGGCTCAGTTTGGTAGAGCGCCTGGTTTGGGACCAGGAGGCCGCAGGTTCGAATCCTGTCACCCCGACGCAGGTTACGCCAAAACAGAACAGTAGATCTGCGGGTGTAGTTCAATGGTAGAACACTAGCCTTCCAAGCTAGATACGTGGGTTCGATTCCCATCACCCGCTTCTGTTATGTGTCCGTAGCTCAGCTGGATAGAGCACCGGCCTTCTAAGCCGGTTGTCGAGGGTTCGAATCCCTCCGGGCATACGCAGACCGTGGAAGCGGTTTTATGGTGGGTATGGCGTAGTTGGCTAACGCGCCAGATTGTGGTTCTGGAGACCCAGGGTTCAAGTCCCTGTACCCACCCTCAGCATGGGCAAGTCGGCATGGCAGGAATTCATTGGGCTATAGCCAAGCGGTAAGGCACAGCACTTTGACTGCTGTATTCGTTGGTTCGAGTCCAACTAGCCCAGTTATGGGACATTAGCTCAGTCGGTAGAGCACTTGACTTTTAATCAAGTTGTCGCGGGTTCGATTCCCGCATGTCTCACTCTAAAACAGTGATAATGAGTAAAACTATGAGTTCGTGGAAATTTGTTTCACACATAAGATTCAGAAAGAACCGCGTGTTTACGCGGTTTTTTGTTATGCGAAAATGTGCACCACAGAGCAGACAGTATGGAATACAGCCGCCTGTGTCATGACGTTACATAAATATGAATAATTGGCACTTGATGTTCACGGTATTTTCAGATTAAATAATATTGTAAGCTGTAAAGTTTAGAAGGAGCCATATGATCTTATGGATGACCAATAATGATCTTTTGATGAACTGGCTTTAATTGGGGAAGGAATGAACCTGGATAACTATGTGAGCGTGAAAGATTATGCTCGCATGCACAATCTATCCCCTGCCACGGTGAGACAAAGAATTCACAGAGGTTCTACGAAAGCAGTCAAAGTAGGAAGAGACTGGTTTATTCGGAAAGATGAACCGCTCATCGATAATCGTGTTTCTACGAAGAAGGGGTAATGGGAGAGAATCGAAGAACTTTTTTTTGTTAACAGAACACTACTTTAAAGTAGATATACAAAGAACGAATCTTGACAGATTTCCAAACCGGTTTTGATTGATTTCTGAAGCAGCTCCCTTCTGTTTGCTGACTTCTACAACAACATCCTGCAAATTCACAACACATATACCATGGAACCTTCAAATTGATGTTAAATTCATTTTGACGGAGAGATTATCGGCATATCAGGACCTGCAGTACAGCGAGCAGGTGCCGATATTACCAGAAAAGGCTTGATTTCCGCTTAAGGGGTTGGACTATGATATGCAGAAAACTGCGATCCGATCAGGAACCGGATAAAAATCTGTTATTTTTTGATTTGGATCTTATTTCAGGAAGACTGTTTTTAAGCGAGGAATGGTATAGGGTTTATCAGATAAGTGATTTTAAAAATGGGGATGATGCACAAAAAGCTATGTCTGTAATGCAAACAGAAAATTTCACATTTTCAGGTCTTTCGGAACAGTTTCGCAACCTTTGTCAAGAAACGAATTGCGGTTCTGCAGAGGCGTGGCTGCTGGCGCATAACAGAAAAAGCTATCTCCGTACCCTCGTTCAATGGGAAAAGATATTTGATGCCGCTAAAAAGCCTGTATTTATCGTCGGTACAGCAAACGTTACAGCTTGTGATTCTCCATCGATCATGAAAAAAAGTAAAGATCAGGAAATAGCGGAACTGCGAAAGCAGATCGAACAGCAGAAAGTGTATCTGGATAGAGCAGAAGAGTATCAAAAGGAACTGCGCAGATACCGTCATGACAGAAAGAACAATCTGATATCGCTTTCAGGCCTTCTTGAAAGCGGCGATATTGAAGGCGCCAGAAATTATGTCAAGGAATTCGTGGATATTCTGAACAAACATTCAGTAATTATCCATACCGGAAATCCGGCCATAGATACTTTGATCACGGAAAAATTAGCAGAAGCCGAGAAGGCGAAAATTGAAGTGGAACAGATCGTTGGGCTTCCGCAAAAGCTCAATATCAGCATGAAAGATCTGTGCCTTTCGGTAGGCTGCTGTTTGGATAATGCCATCGAAGCATGTATCAAGGCCAGGGAGGCAAGCCTGAACCCCCATATTTCTCTGCAGCTCATTGAGGCAAGGGGCATCCTTATTTTTAAAATGGAAAACACAACGGCCAGTTCAAAGCTTGTTTACGAAGAAAGAAAACCGACAAGTAAAGAAGACAAAGTCAATCATGGATTTGGCCTTAACAACGTTCGGTCCGTAGTTGATAAATACCATGGATATTTTGAGGCAACGATCAAGGACCATGTCTTTGTTACGAATTTTACGCTGCCGATAGGATGAGAAAAACGAATTCACAACAAAATTATTATAATTCACAACATTTCGTCTCAAATATCATTTTGGCGGATAAATACTAAAGGAGATAATAATGCTGAGAGTTGCTGTATGCGATGACAATCCGCAGGCATTGAATTATTATCAGGCACTTTTGAACAGTACTGCGGCAGAAAATGGCATAGAAATAAAGGTGATCCTGTATGAAAGCGGCGAACAGATCCTCTTTATGCTGTCCGATCATCCGAATGATGTGGATATCATTTATCTGGATATCCTGATGGGAAAAATGAACGGCATAGAGACGGCAAAACGACTCAGGGAGATCGGATGTCTTGCCCAGATCATTTTTCTCACGACAAGTGACGAATACGTATTTGAAGCTTTCGATGTATCGCCTTTTTATTACATCGTAAAGGATGAAATGCCAACACGGAAATTCAAGGATGTTTTTTTAAAGGCCAAGGAGTCGGTCAGACTGAAAGAAAGTGACTATATCATTATTACAAGCAGCGGAACCAAGGAAAAGATCAGATTGGATCTTGTACTGTACTTTGAGGTAAAGAACCGGATCATTACGGCACACCTGAAATCTTCGGAGGTGGATTATTATTCGAAACTGGAAGATGTGGAAAGAACGCTGACGGGGAAGGACTTTATAAGGATCCACAGATCCTATCTTGTGAACTGTTTTTATATAGAAAAGCTTTCACGTAGCAGTCTTACACTGACAGACGGAACTGTATTGCCGGTAAGTGAGAAGTATTCAGAGAAAGTACAAAAGTCCTTTTCCATGTATTTATTGAAGTGAGGAGAAATTTATGAATGATAAACAGTTGAGCGGAGAATTTACCTGGAGCATGCTTGGCGACATTGGCAAAGGCAGGGAACATCTTGGAGAAAATATGCCGGTTCTGGTTTACCGGCTGTTTCAGTATACAATGCGGGCAACGCTCGTGCGTGCCTATGGTAAAGATGAAATGATCCGTCTGTTCAGGGAAAGCGGGAGACTGGCAGGAGAAGAGTTTGCCAAAAATGTACTTGATCTTCAGCTCGACTGGAACCATTTTATAGCACAGATGCAGTCATCGCTTAAAGACCTGCAGATCGGTGTATTGCGGTTTGAGGAAGTTGACAGCAACAGCGGACACATGATACTTACGGTAGGAGAGGATCTGGACTGTTCCGGTCTTCCGATATCCGGAGAATGTGTCTGCAACTATGATGAAGGATTCCTTGCGGGTATCTTATCGGTTTATACTGATAAACCTTATTCAGCAGTTGAGATCGACTGCTGGGCACGCGGAGACAGGGTTTGCCGATTTGAGGCAGATCCGAAGCCCGGTAAGGACTGAACATCCTATGGAGAGCGATATAGAACAACTGACCAGACTGCTGGAAAGCGCCGCGGAAGATATTGAAAACTGTGATATCTCCGTAGGCGGACTTGATCCTGAATATCAGCATTTAGGTGATATGATCAGTTCCGTTTTGCTTCAAATGAAAACGGTTTATCTTTTTACTGCTTCCATTGCAGATGGCAATCTGTCAGCCCCAATTCCTGAGCGGCATAATCATTTTGCCGGTCCTATTAAAGATCTGTATTATAAGTTAAAACATCTTACATGGCAGGCAGGAGAAGTAGCCAAGGGAGATTACAGTCAGAGAGTGGATTTCCTTGGGGAATTTTCAGATTCGTTCAATTATATGATAACGGAATTGGAGAAGCGGGAGCAGCATGTCCGGCAGGAGGCCGATGACCAGGTCCATCAGGCATTGATCAGGAGCGAAAAATATAAAAGAGAAATTGAGCGCCAGATGATTTATTACCACACGTATCGGGATTATGTTCAGAGTTTTCTGAATTTCAGGGTACACTATAAGAAAATGATGGGCGAGGTGTACGAATTATTTCGGGAAAAGAGATACGATGAGGGAAGACTGCTGATCGCCAGGATCAATGACCGGATGGCAAGTGAAGTGGTCGTGAATAAACAATATTCCAACAATGAATTTTTTGATGCCACTATTTCTGAAATATCCAGTCAATGCCATCAAAAGAATATTGCTTTTAATGGAAGCATATACATACCGGAGGATTATCTGGCAAAGATCAATAATTGCATAGAGTATCTCTTTGATTACATCGAACTCGTACATTATATGCTCGAAATTAAAATACATGGGGAAAGAAAGATCAGCATTGGCAGTAAAATCAGAAACGGATGGCTTTCGATCAGTGTGAACTATTATGTCATGTCTGGAAAACTTCCGGCGGAGATCAAGGATTGCTTTTGTGAGGACGGCATATTACTCATGAACAATATGAGCCATATTGCCGACAATACGGATTCCTTTTTTAATTATATCTATGCCCCGGAGGAACGAAAAATCAAAATCTGTTTTCACATATCTGCGCCTTCTTTATAAAAAACATTTTTGTATGTCAACTGTCAAGCATATGCAGCTTTTTGGAACATAACTGAAAAATTTCCATAAGATCCGGGTCGAAATCAGAGCCGGCCCGATCTGACAGTTCGCGCATGGCTTTTTTTTGACTATGCTCGGCACACAAAAAGAATGATGTATCATAAGCCTCCGCAATAGCACAGACTCTTCCCCAAAACGGAATTTCATCACCATGCAGATTGCGCGGCAGGCCGCTGCCGTTCCAGCGCTCCTCATGCGATTCCATGGTGTCCAGCAGACTGCGCGCAAAATATCCGTTGGCATTTCGTGAAGACTTAAAAACAGATTGCAGCAGGTCTCTCAGATTTTCTTCGGGATCCTTTGATTTATCAGGAGTGACAGAATCGCCGAGATGATGATAAATGCCCAATTCTCTGGCACAGAGAATCAATTCATTATTGTTGATATGTATTTTGTTTTCGGCCGGTATGGAAGGTGCAGAAATGATGATCTGTTCGGTGAATATCTGCATGATCAGGCCGGTACGGACACAATGCCCTTTGACCTGCGCTGAAAGCAGATCAAACTGCTGCTGAAGTCTTTTTCTTTGCAGTTCATTGATCATCATATTGATTATCGCACTCCTGTCAGACAACGCTACTATACTATGTACGCATCGGCAAAAGGGAGCGAATTGATCTGAAACGGGATATTTCTGTTGCAAATGAAGAAGATCGATTTGAAACGCAAAGAGCACCGCAGAGGTGCTCTTTTTGTTGGAATAATTTGCGCAGGAAATGAACAGATACAGGAAAGCTGACAAACGGAAAAAAGAAGATTATTACACCATTTTATATGGGTTTAACAACAAAGCAAACTAATGTTGTATCGATTTGTGGTACCAGTTATGTAGATATTCGGATTTCAGATAATGTCAGGAATGACAGGGAAGATGAGCAACAGAGTATGAGGATGAATCAACGTCGAAAATCAAACAATAATCTTCTGTATACAGTGTTGATGTTGTTCTTTTCTGCTCTCTTTGCAATAAGTGCTTTTTTTCTTCTTCAGCGAACGATAAGCGACAGCAGAAGCGAAGAGAGCATACGGGTACTTGAATCAAAAATATCAGAAGCTGTACCGGAAGAGAAAATTCCGGAAGGCTTGAAGAATGACCAGATAGCAACAGGGACGGCAACAGAGACTGAAACAGATTACCGGGGAAGATATCAGGCCTTGATCGATGAGAATCCGGATTTCATAGGCTGGATCAGGATACCGGATACCCGGATCGATCTTCCGGTGGTCTGGAGAAAGGGTGATAACACCTTTTACCTTAACCATGGATTTGATTTGCAGGAAAGCGAATATGGGGTTCCTTTTCTGGATCAAAAATGCGATCCGGATCCGAACAGCAGCTGTAACAATTATGTGATTTACGGTCATCACATGAAGACGGGTACTGTCTTTGCCGGTTTACTGAAGTATGAGGACCAGAATTACCTGACAAAGCATCCGGAAATCACCTTTAATACGATCTACGAGAACAGCACGTATGAGATTTTCGGAGCCTTTGCATTGGACGTAACGAAAGACAAGACATTCAAGTATTACGAAGATACAGCAATGGAAGAGAAAGCTTTTGATGCTTTTATCAGTGAAATCAAACAGAGAAGCGTAGTAAAAAGCGATGTTACACCAAAGTTCGGAGATCGCATTTTAACGCTTTCGACATGTGAATACAGTACGAACGACGGAAGATTCGTAGTTTTTGGGGTCAAGAAGTGAGTTAAGGCAGAAAACAAAGAGACTGCTTAAAAATACTCAGTTAAGTGGGGAGGAAGGACATGAAAACAAAGATGAAACACAGAATTCAAAAGGCATTAGCTGTTTTATTGATTTCAGCATGTACATTCTCGATCAATCTGAATGTATTTGCAGACAGTAATACTTCTGATGCGGTTCAGTCGACACTTCAGGATGGTTCACAGTCACAGGATAATACGCAGCCGGAAGAAACCATACAAAGTGAAGACGGAACAGACGGTACACGGGCAACACAGCCGACTGCACAGGATGGTTCACAGTCGCTGGATAATACGCAGCCGGAAGAAACCAAGCAAAGTGAAGACGGTACAGACGATGTACAGGCGGGCAGCGAGAACGAAACAAATATAGAAGATCTGCCGGCACTGGAGACAGAAGGCACGATTGAACCTCAAAATGAAGTTACCATAACTTTTGATCTGAACGGCGGAAAAATGAATGGATCAGAATCAGTTGATCCTATCGTCTGGACTGCAGGCACTTCAATTTTACCGCCGGATACCCCGACAAAGGATGGTTGTACTTTTGACGGCTGGTACTACAAAGATGCCAGTGGTTCTGATGCAATATGGGATTTTAATAATGTTGTTACGGACTCTATTACACTTACCGCAAAGTGGACGCAGCAGACAAGCGAGACAATTACAGTTACTTTTGATCTGAATGGCGGTAATTATGGAGGGAATACGGAAAATATTTCCTATACACTGACTACCAGTACCATCACGGAACCGGATGCCCCGGTGAAAGACGAATTTGTATTTGATTACTGGTATTACAAAGATGCCAGCGGTTCCGACGTGCAGTGGGACTTTAATAAGGTCGTTACGGAATCCATTACTCTTACAGCGCGCTGGTTGCCGAAGACAATAACAGCCAACTGTGAATATAACGGGACAATGAGTTCCGGGCTATTCAAGTTGAATTACTCTGTTATCAATGCTTATACAGGTCAGGTAAGCAAGGAAGATCTTGCGAACCTGCAGAAGGCTTCAACAGGCTGCTATGATTTTGATGAAAATGGAAAATACAAAATTGATCTTTCTTCGTTATCGAATATGAACGCTATGCTGGTCTATGAATGTGACCAGAATAGTGCAGATATCAATTATGATGACGCAAAAATAGCATTCTGGGTCCATAGGGATGATGGAAATTATTTCGTGTACCCGTATGTGGATGGCTCTCCTATGAGGGACGCGGCTACAACAGAGCCACTGATCATCTCTCAGAATGATAGTAACTTCGATTCTGCGATTGATTTTATCAACAAAAAGAATACTCCATCTACGATGACCATTACAGCCACAAAAAAGTACGTTGATAAAGACGGCTCCGCTCTTCCGATGAGTGCCGGCCAGTTCAAACTGGGGTACCTTACCGTCGAAGCGTTTAACGGAAATGTAAGTGAAGAGGATCTGGCTGCATACAGGAAGTCCACATCCGTCAATACAGTATTGGATTTCGATGAAAACGGAAAATGTGTCATAGATATCTCCGGAATAACAAATGAATATGCAATGCTGGTTTATGAGTGCGGGCAGACGAATACTGCCAGTATTGATTACTCTGAAGCCCAGAATGCATTCTGGGTATATAAAGACGGAACGGAAAGCTGTGTTTGTCCGTATCTTGGACAGGGATCACCCGCAAAAGATGCAGCGTACTGTGTTACAGCAGGACTGCCGGTATATGGTCAGAATGACAGTGAATTCAATTCAGTCATTGAGTTTACCAATAAGAAGATCGACCAGAATGGACTTACGGTAGAAGCAGTTAATAAATTTGTTGATCAGAATGGAACGGTACTTTCTCAGTCGAATGTTCCGTTTTCATTCAGCCTGAGTTATCTTCGCGGGACATTAGCCAATAAACCTGCGCTGATCAAAACAACAAGCGACGATGCCGGAAATGTCGTATTTGATCTGAGTGCCGTCGATTTTTCGCCTGCATCCCCTGAATTTGCGGCGATGGCAGTTTTCAAATTAGAAGAGATCCCCGGAACGAATTCAGCAATTAAATATAATTCTGATGCAAATACATACTATGTTGTTGTCGGTGCCAATAATGATGGTTCAGGATATACGGTCACATATTTTAAAAACATAACGGATGCGGGACCCACTGACGAGATAAATAAGGGAGAAGATATTTTCACGAATATCCTGAATACGCAGACTGTCACGGCCAACAAAAAATACACTGATAAAAACGGAAATGCGCTTTCGATTGCGCAGGATCAGTTTGTAGTCGGATATATGGTCGTTGACCAGATATCCGGGAAAGTAACAGCGGATGATCTTAAGAACTTACAGGGTTCAATGCCGGATTCAGATCACAGAGTCTATATTGGTACGGATGGTACCTGTAAAATCGATCTCTCTAAAATCGGGGACGGCAATGCAATGCTGGTCTATGAAGGGAACCAGACGGATTCCGACATAGATTACGCAGATGCAAAGCAGGCGGTATGGATCGCATACGGCAGCGGTACATACGATATGCATCCTTTCATGGGAACGGGGTCTCCCCTGTCGGATGCTGCAAAATATGTAGACGAAGGGGGAAAAGTAATTGAGTTCGGGACGCCCGAATTTAATACATTTATCAGCTTCACCAATAGATCAACAGCTGACAATTCGGGCTCGTCAGGCAGTACACCCGGTACACCCAGTACACCCGGCAGTTCTTCTGAATATGTTCCTGCCAGCAAGTATCCGGCAGTGATCGATCCGCTTGTACAGAAGCTTCTTGGCGGAGATGCTCCGGATACAGCAGCAACATTTACCTTCTCACTTAAGGCAGAAGATCCGAAGTTCCCGATGCCGTCCGGAAGCAGCAACGGCGTAAAGATGGTAAATATCACCGGGGCCGGCAGCAGTGAATTCGGTAAAATCGCTTATTATCAGCCGGGTACGTACACTTACACCTGCTATGAGGTAAATGACGGTATTGCAGGCTATACTTATGACACATCGACATTCACTATGAAGGTTGTTGTAGTCGATGCAGGCGACAGACTGCTCGCAACAAGAACGATCGTAAGGTCGGACGGCAATGCTGCGGACGGGTTCGTTTTTGGCAACTGGTATACAAAAGCAGCCGTTATGCCTGCAGCAGTCAGCAACATTACGGCACCGACAAACCCTGATGTTCCAAAGACAGCCGACAGTTATCCGCTGTATCTGTTTCTGCTGATGCTGACAGCAGGCAGTGCAGGAATCATCACGGTAGCAGTCAAAATCCACAAGAATTCACGAAGATCTGATCAATAAATAGATTCTCCTTAATACGACCTGGCAATGAACAGAGGATAAATGTTCATTGCCAGGGACTATTAGAACTTACGCTATGAATAGTCAGTAAGCATAAATAAAACATATGCTTTCATTTATCGATGCTTATTTCGATTATTTGATACAGGTATTCAATTACCCTAAAGATACGTAAGAGAGGGCAGAACTGATGTCTGAGCCGAATGGAAACATACCGGAAGGGGCATTACTTCCGCTTTGGGATGATTCGCATATGTATCTGTGGTTAGCATTGTTTATTGCTTCAGCCATAGGATTATTAATTTACATTATTTGGGTAATGAAAAAGAAAAAATAAACACAGGCAGGAACAAATATTCATGAGGTGAACCTTGAGTACTGAAAACGCAGAGAATTTCAACAGATTTCCATTTCGATATGCACTGCGTCCCGATATAGAACGGAAGATCATCGATGCTGTAAAAAGCGGTGCGGTCGGGGATACGAGAGACGCACTGTCAGAAATTGAATATCCTCCCGAACGACTCTGGACTGCCAGGCATATGCGTGATGCCCAGGATACGGTTATTACTTTTATTTCAATTCTCAGTTATACAGCTATAGAAGCCGGAGTGGAGCGAAATGAAGCATCCGGGATGGCAGACCGTTATATCCGTGAAGTAAGAAAAGCGAAAACCAGTGATTCCTTGAAGGTATTGATCAATCTGGCAGCGCTGAATTTCACACTGAAGGTAGGAAACTCTTTTTTGTTGAAGGACAAGCCAGAAGCCGTAAAAGCCGTTGCAGCGTATATCGATGATCATAAGTTTGAAAAAATCAGGGCGGGAGAATTGTCAAAAGAACTCGGATACAGCGAAAACGGATTATCCGTATTGTTTCGACGACAGACGGGAATGACATTAACAGATTATATTCATCGCAAAAAAGTGGATTATGCAGCAAAAGAGTTGTCCGGAACGGATATAAGGATCGGTGAGATCGCACAGAAATACGGTTATTCCAACAGGAAATACTTTGAGATCATATTTCGAAAAATACGTGGAATGACGCCGTCGGAGTTCAGGGATTCAATGAGAAGAAATCAGTTCTGATAAAGAAACAGAATGTGCTGTGCTGGAAATTATTTATGACCGTGGAGTTGTGAGAAAGGATGGTAACCGGATGGATGGAAAAGAAATAAAGACATTTCCTTTCCATTATAGACTTGATAAAGAATCAGAAGACGCACTGACTAAAGCAGTCAGGAAAGGCGCCATGGGAGAGGCAAGAGATGTGCTCAGACATCTTTCTTATCCTTCCCAACCAGGCAGATTATCTAATGAAGATATAAAAAATATCCAGAATACAATAATGATTCTCACTGCTTTTCTATATTACCTTTCTGTGCAGGAAGGTGTGGATCGGGGAGTTGCCTGCAACGTAACCGAGCAGTATTTGAAAAAGGTACAGGAGATCAAAAAATACGATGCCGCAAAATATCTCATAAATACGATCATATTGGATTACACGAGAATGGTGAGCGAAGCCTTCAGAGTTAAGGGGACTTCTAATACAGTCAATGAAGTGATCCGGTATGTTGATGAGCATGTCTGTGAAAACTACAGAACAGAAACAATCGCACAGAAACTTGGAAAATCGGTTCCGAATACCTGCAGATTATTCAAGAGCCAGACAGGGATCACGATCACCATGTACATGCAAAGAAAAAAAGTGGAAAAGGCAGCAGAGCTTCTGCAAAACACAGATATACCGATCAAGGATATATCATCGCAGATGGGCTTTGCAAATCAGCAGTATTTTGACAGGGTGTTCAGGCGCGTAAAGGGAATGTCTCCCAGGGAATACCGCCAAACCATGGAAAACTACATGTTTGGTTCAACAGTGGGAAATGTGTTCATTGATCCGCCAATGACTTCTATATCCGGATGAATGCTTCACATAAATATCGGCTGATCTGTATACGCAACTGGCGAAAGTGTTTTTCTATTCGGGAATAAGAATGCAGAATGTGTTTCGATATAAAACTGGAGCTTTCTTACTTTCCTTTTTACTGGCGTTTTCTTTTTTGTCCGGCAATGTCCCGTTATATGCATCGGAAGGGGAACCGCAGGCGGAAGGAATAATGCATGTGGTTACTTTTGCCAGCCGGAACGGAGACTGTCTCTTTATCCAGCATGAAGCAGAGACAGAGATGACAACAGACAGTAACGATAAAAATGCTTTATCACAGGCAGATTCTGCTACTTCTGACATAGCAGCCGAAGACGCCGCAGAAAACCTGGACACACAGGGAAATACCGACACTGTGGCCTCAGGAACTTCGGCGGACAGTGAGACAGCCGTTACCGAAACTTTGGTTACCGGAGAAGCAGGAGATACCGAAATCCCGGCTGACAGTGAAGTCATTACCTCGGGGGAAACCGATACCGGTGAAACCATTACTTCCGGGGAAACCGATACCGCTGAAACCATTGTTCCCGAAATGGCGGAGGAAGGCTCTGAAGCTGAAGAGTCTCAGGACATTACAGTCACTGAAGCCGAAACCAGTGAACCGACGGCAGAGATGGAGGCTGTCAGCATAGTCACTGTACCAGTGGCGGACGGAACATGCCTGAAAGCTTCAGATATTCCGGAGATCGTTCCTGAAGCAGACTCGGCAGTTTTTTCTCATTGGGAGGATGCAGCAGGCAAAGTCTACAGTTCTGAAGAACTGATGACAATTCCGGTTTATGAAGATACAGTTTATTATGCGCTGCTGACAGAACAGGAGGATCCGCAGCAGGATCAATTCCGAATCGGCAGCAGATCCTATGCGACGCTTGCAGAAGCGTTTCAGGCAGTGAATGACGGCAGCGCCGAAGCCTCGCAGGATGGCAGCTACGCAGTAGTTATGCAGGTGTCGGAGACCACGGTCGATCAGACCGCCAGTCTGGAGCCAGGACATGAGGTTGTGCTGTCAAAAGCTCCTGCGGTCACCGGAGAAGCAGAACTTTGCCGGAGTACCTCATTTATACAAAAAGACGATGCCTTGATCGAGACGGCCGGCGGCAGCAGCCTGAAGATAGAGGATATTGTGCTGGATGGTTCCGGCATACGTGCAAACAATGCACCGATCATCCATTGCCGGGGCAGCCTTGTACTTTCCGGAAATTCTCAGATCAGGAATAACCTGACGCTGGGAGATGATCCTGCGGCAGCCGGTGCGATCTGGGCGGATGGCGGTGAGGTCACGATGGAAGATCATGCTTCCATTCATGACTGTATAGCCGGCAAGGGTGCATCTGCTGTTTATCTTGATGGAGACGGATCGCATTTTCTGATGACCGGAGGCAGTATTACCGGAAATCAGGTCCTGACCGGAGATGGCGGTTTCGGAGCGGTCTATGCCGGTTCGCTTTGTGAATCTCAGCTGAACGGAGGAAGTATTACAGGCAACAGGAGTGCAGCGGTTCACGGAGGCTTTTTTAATGATGGCGGGAGACTTTCGATCGGCGGCGGAATAACGATTACCGGAAACAGGGCTTCCTGCGTCTATGCGGATGACAATATACAGGATCAGGGTACTTCCATGAACCTTGAACTTGGCAACGGAGAACCGTTTTCTGTGGAAAGTCCTCTGACCGGCAAAGTCGGGATCACTTCCCCTGGAAATATGTATAGCGGTGGAAAAATTGCGAACAGTGAAATGACCGGCTCAGCAGATATGACAGCGGGGACGGATTTCGGATCCGTTTTTGAACGTATGGCTTCTGCATTCGGTCTTGTACCGATGCAGGTACTGGCAGCAGGCACAGTACCGGAGGAGCCGGCGGAAGCTGTTTCTGATGAAGTCAGCGTCGATATAACAGCGACGAATGCCCTGGGGACAGAAAATCTCTTCTCCGATGCGGAAGAGAGTATGACGGCTGTTGTGGAACAGGCTTCAGGCGATATTGTTTTGTTCGCGCAGGCCACTTCCTATGTCTGCAAGATCGGTAATACGGGATACACCACACTGCAGGATGCGGTTAATGCATCCACATCCGGTGCGGTCATTGAACTGCTGAAGGATATAACCCTGTCTGCACAGGTGACGATCAGCGGAAAAAATATCACGATCACAAAGGCTGCAGAGAATGCAGCTGTACTTCCCTATGAGGGAACGGCCGGAAGCACTCCGCAGATCATTCGTGCCGGCGGGTACAGCAGCAGTAATCTTCTGTTTGTATCAGGAGCATCCGGTCTCATGATTTCCCATGTGTGCATGAATGGCAACAACGTTCAGACAGCTGGTGCCAGCACATCTCAACTGCGCATATCAGGCGGTTCGACAGTTACATTGGATACAGGAAGCAGCATTGTCAATGCCAATGGGTATCAGGGAGGAGCAGTATATATTGACGGAGCATCGACGTTTCTGATGCAGTCGGACAGTAAGATCAGAGACTGCAGCTGCAGAAATTCCGGTGCGGTCGATGTGAGTGCGGGATCTACTGTCACGATGAAAGGGACTTCCTCAATCCAGAACTGCACCGCAACGTCCAACGGAACTTCGAGTGCTGTTTTTATGAGGCTGAGCGGCAGCCGCAGTACTCTGAACATCACAGAGAATGCATCCATCACGGGAAACACATCATTGAACAACGGTGCCGAATCTACGACGATCTGTATGCATCAGAATGCCGGGATAATCAATATCAGCGGCAGCGCTTCTATTACCGGAAATACGGGGGCCGCATCGGGCGCTGTCTTAGTTCCGTCCGGCTGCACGCTGAACATGACAGGCGGGAGTATTACCGGCAATACGGTCAGAAGCAGCAGCAATGCAGTTTCCGGTGCTATTGGCGCATTAAGCGGAGCAACAGTCAACCTTTCCGGGAATCCGGTAATCAGCGGCAACAGCAATGAGCAGACAGCAGCGCAGAAGGATCTCTACCTGGCAACGAATGCTCTTCTGAAGATCACCGGAAATCTGGACAACAGTGCTTCCGTCGGTATATTCTGCCCGAATTATATGACATCCGGGAGCATATTCGGTAATACAGCAGCGACCCTCGCTTCATCGGTCAGCGGCCTGGATAGATTATTCAATGACAATAACACAGGTTCAGCAGCGGATCTTTACGGCACTGCAGAAACCGGGAGCCATGTTGTCTGGGGCAGGACTGTTTATCTTGGATTGGACAAGAAGGTGACAGGCAACATGGGAGACCGGAATCAGGCCTTCAGCTTTTCCATAGTTCTGAAGTCTGCCTCAGGTACTAACCTTTCAGGCGGTTATTCCTGTTTTCTGGATGGCAGTGCAACAGTCCATCATATTGTTTTTACCAATGGCATTATTACATCGCTGGATGGTACGGCAGCTTCGAACGTGCAGCTGAAATCAGGAGAACGCATTCTGATAAGCGGGCTGCCTTATGGAGTGCAGTATACCGTAACGGAACTTGCGGATGCGGCGAAAGGCTATACAGTCAGCCATACGATCACGGATCTTGACATTCACGGGAATCCGACTTCGGTTGTTTCAGCTGCAGTATCAGGTACCGCAGCACAGGGCAGTATCAGCGATATCAGCAGGCAGGTGGATTTTCTGAATCAGCGGAGTGCTTCGGTACCGACAGGAATTCATGACAATATCCCGCCTTTCCTTGGCATGATCGTGTTTTCCCTGATCGGTATACTGTACAGCTTCACAGTACTTTTCCAGGCAGGACGGAAGCACATGCAGGAAGGCAAATAATATGGCGGCTATGTCGATGGGAGATATTGCATCTGAACTTCGTGAA
Organism: Lachnospiraceae bacterium; assembly: GCA_022652545.1. Lineage (GTDB taxonomy): Bacteria > Bacillota > Clostridia > Lachnospirales > Lachnospiraceae > CAG-791. The sequence goes on along the minus strand of JALCRM010000006.1, from coordinate 146,640 downwards.
CTGAAATTCAGGCACAGGATCTTCGGCGGCGTGGATGAGGACGATGTATGGGTAAAACTTCGGACAATGCAGGAAGGATACAGAAATATCATCGAGATCACGCAGGAACGGTGTGATGCCCTGCTTCTTGAGCGAGAGGACGAAATCCTGCAGCTGCAGGATACCATCGATGAATTGAGGGATCGTTTGCAACAGTATGAAAGAGCGGAGGAAAACAATGGGGGGGAAAAAATATAACGGCGAAGCGGGCGGCAGCCGCAGTCCAAGGTCACCGGACAGGGAAGCGGAAGACGAAAACAGGCTTATGCCGGAAGAGGTGATCCGGGAGAGAAGAGACCGGATCGAGCAGATCGGGTCGATCCGCCATTTTATTGTCAAACTGACGATTGTCCTGGCAGCTCTGTATCTTGTTTTTCACTTTGTGTACGGACTGCAGCGGGTGATCGGGAATGACATGTATCCACGGATTCTGGATGGTGATCTGCTGCTGTATTACCGGCTGCCAGACAAGATCGAGATCGGAGATATCGTGGTATTCCACAAGGACGGGATCTGTCGCAACGGACGAGTCGTGGCACAGGGAGGCGATGTTGTGGATATCGGAGATGACGGAACGCTGCTGATCAATGGGAATATACAGGAGGAAGAGATCTTTTATCCGACAAAGGCACGGGAAACCGGCATTACGTATCCATATGAAGTACCGCTGCACAGTGTTTTTGTCCTGTGTGATTACAGGACGGAGGCGACAGACAGCAGAACCTTCGGGGCTGTACCGGATAGCGAACTGGATGGAAAACTGATCAGTATTTTCAGGAGACGCGGAATGTAGCTTAGCAGGATCAGGGAGATGAGAGCATGAGAAAAAAGTTATATATCAAAAACTTCATATCGATGGCAGCAACAGCGATGTTGGCGCTGCAGATGGTGCTGCCGGCTGCGGCAGCAATGAATAATACCCCGGCGGAAGGGACTACGACGGATTTCAACAAGTATCTGATCATTAACCAGGATGCAGAGGTGCCTACCGTTTCTTTCAACTATACGATCGAAGCCGGGGTCTACCAGGCTGCCAGCGGAACTGCCCCGGAGGTCCTCAGCGGATCGGCGGCAACAGGCACGCCGTCCATCAGCGATCCAGCTGAATTCACTGCCGGAGATACATCATATACAACAGTCCAGCCTGGCGATACGCTGACTCTTGCAACAGGCGAGAAGTATGCCAAAGACGGAGTGACTGTTTCTTTTACCTCTGTAAGGTTCCCTTATCCCGGAATTTACCGATACATCGTGAGAGAGATCACAGATACGGCCCAGGCCGGTATTTCATACAATACCGACAGTATCACCACACGGTATCTGGATGTATATGTGCAGGACACAGCCGGTGATGGGAAGCTGAGTGTTCAGGGATATGTTCTTCACAATACGACCGATGCTTCCAACAGCGCGGACGGTTATCAAAAACGGAGATCAACAGAAGCGAACTCGAAGGATGGAGGTTTCCAGAACTCGTACGATACGAAGAACCTGACTGTGATGAAGACGGTCTCCGGCAACCAGGGGGATTACGGGGAATACTTCCCGTTCACGGTGGTGATCACCGGAGCCAATCCAAACACAATATATAACACGGATATCACAAATGCAGACAGTACAGTCACTGCAAAGGCAAATACAGGTGTCCCGGCAACCGAGACTAACAAGATAACATTTACGGCAGAAGCGGATGGAACTGCCACTGTTACCTATTATCTGCAGTCTGGTCAGTCTGTTGTGATCAAGGGACTTCCGATCACCGCTTCCTACCAGGTGACAGAAGGAGTGCTGGCTACAGAAGGCTATACCACAACTTATAAGATCGTAAATACCGACACCTCGGCATCGATTGTTGCTTCCACGGCTGGAACTGACACGACATCCAGGACGATCGAGACCACTGCCGGTGACAAGACCACAGCCGTCAACCAGAAAGTCACATTTGATAATTACCGGCAAGGCACAGTGCCGACTGGTATTTTTCTTGATATGGTACCTTTCCTTATCATGACCGCCGCAGCAGTCATCGCTCTTGTTGTTTTTCTGATCGGCAGCAAAAATCGGAAAGATCGGTAGGAAAGATAACCCTAAGAAATATGAAACTCAAAAATGCAGCAGCCATGGCGCGCATTGGTGACCGTATCCTGAATCTGGTGATTCTGATGGTGATTCTGCTGTTTTTCCTGTGGGGCACCTATGCGCTCTGGGATAATTATAAAATATATCAAAATGCGTATGCCGGCCGGATCCTGGCTTACAAACCGGATGCTGCGGATCCGTCAGGTCCTACTCTGTCTGATCTGCAGCAGGTCAATCCGGATACGCGCGCCTGGCTGGTGATTGATGATACACATATCGACTATCCTGTCGTACAGGGGAGCACCAATGAAAAGTATCTGAATCGGGATATCTACGGTTCCTTTTCTTTGTCCGGCACAATATTTCTGGATTTCCGGAATACGGCGGATTTTTCGGATTTCTACAATATTGTTTATGGACATCACATGTCAGGCGGTGCGATGTTCGGAGATATAGAAAATTTCCGGGATGAAAACTTTTTTCAAACGCATACTTCCGGGACACTGTATCTTCCGGGCCAAACCTTCCGGATCCGGCTGTTTGCTTGTCTGAAAAGCGACGGGTACGATGAACAGCTTTTTTCCACTGACTACACCGATCCTGAAAGGCAGGATGCGCTGCTCCGGTATTTTACGCTGAAGGCTCTGCAGTATAGGGAGCCTGTTTTTGATCCGCAGAAGAAAATTCTGGCACTTTCGACCTGCTCGGATGCTTCTACGGATGAACGGACGATCCTGTTGGGGACACTGCTTTCGGAGGAACAATGAGAATAATCACGGTGCGGCAGGGTCATGTCGGATGGTTTGCAGAACGTCCTTTTTCCAAGGGCAGCATGATCAGCTGCCGGCTGAGAACTTTGATAGTATGGATTTTGCAAGGAAGGTTGCTTGGGGGAATGTTCGTGATCTTACTCCTGGCAGCCTGTTTTGCAATACCGGAACAAGCGGTGTCTGCATCCGGCAATACGCCGGTCGCTGTATTTATACCGGCTGAGGTAGTTATCTCCGGAGACAGCCCCGGCACGGATACGGTATTCCATTTGTGCATGGAAAGAATGACGGAAGGTATCCCTGCACCGGCGGAGACGACACTTGCTGTCACGGGTGCAGGAAGAGTGACCTTTGGCCCGGTACAGTTTAATGCACCGGGAGATTATCAATACAGGATTTTTGAACTGCAGGAAAATGCAGAGCATTACATCTGTGATTCGTGCGTTTATTTGGTGACAGTGCGGATCTTTTCAGATGCGCAGGGTTTGCTGACTTCTGAAATATGGATGGCAAAACAGGGAGAAACCGCAAAATCGGCTTCAGCGATTTTTACGAATCATTATCAGAACGGAACAGGGGAAGGAACGGTCTCCGGGAAGTACCCGGCAGTGATTGATCCGCTGGTACAGAAGAAAGTTTCGGCCGGATCACCGCCCGCAGCCTCCATGTTTCTTTTCGTCCTGAAAGCGGACAGTCCGATCTGTCCCATGCCCGACGGAAGCATCGGCGGCGTCCGTACCGTATCCATATACGGTACGGGTACCGGTGATTTCGGAAAAATTGTTTACTATAGTCCCGGTATCTATAGCTATACCTGTTACGAAGTAAATACCGGCATTGCAGGATACACTTACGATGCATCGATATTCGCGATGAAAGTTGTCGTCACCGAAAGCGACGGCCGCCTGTCTGCCATACGGACGGTTTCCAAAGAAGGAATCCCGCAGGCGGAAACTTTTGTTTTTGATAATGTCTATTCCGGTACCGGGATCAGCAGGCAGAAAACAGAAAACAATACGGCGAAACAGACTTCCCCTAAGACCGGTGATGATTATCCTTATGAATTGCAGGTTGCGCTGATGATGATTGCCGTGATCGGGGCGGCGGGAACGCTGCCGCACATTCTTTTTGCGCGGCATGAGCGGAGATCCCGCAGCTGACATGGCCGCAGCAGATCGTATATGCTATACTGGTATCGATGACCGGAAGCGGGCAGCAGGCCTGCGCGGTCACCCAAAACATTTTATCAATCCGTCAAGGAGGACACCAGTATGGCACGATTTACATTACCGAGAGACATCTACCACGGAAAAGGAGCCCTTGAGAACCTGAAGACGCTGCAGGGCAAGAGAGCAATCATCTGTGTGGGCGGCGGCTCCATGAAGCGGGGCGGTTTTCTGCAGAGAGCGGAGGACTATCTGAAAGAGGCAGGGATGGAAGTCCTGCTCTATGAAGGGATCGAATCCGACCCGTCCGTTGAAACAGTCATGAAGGGCGCGGCGGCTATGGAAGAGTTCAAGCCGGACTGGATCGTTGCCATCGGCGGCGGTTCTCCGATCGACGCGGCCAAGGCAATGTGGATCAAATACGAATATCCGGATATTACTTTTGAAGACATGTGCAAGGTATTCGCGCTGCCTGAGCTGCGTCATAAAGCACATTTCTGCGCCGTTTCCTCGACTTCCGGGACAGCCACCGAGGTGACCGCGTTCTCGATCATCACAGATTATGAAAAAGGAATCAAGTATCCGATCGCCGATTTCAACATTACGCCGGATGTTGCCATCGTGGACCCGGAACTCGCCGAGACCATGCCGCAGAAGCTGACGGCACATACCGGAATGGACGCAATGACACACGCGATCGAAGCATATGTTTCCACCGCTGCATGTGCATTCACAGATCCGCTGGCAATCTTTGCCATTGAGATGATCAAAAAGGACCTGATCGATTCTTATAACGGCGACATGACGGCACGCGACAATATGCATTATGCACAGTGCCTAGCAGGCATGGCGTTTTCCAATGCTTCCCTCGGGATCGTGCATTCCATGGCACATAAGACAGGCGCCATATTTGCGGATTGCGGTGCGCATATCATTCACGGCGCAGCGAATGCCATGTATCTGCCCAAGGTCATTGCTTTCAATGCCAAGGATCCGAAGGCGAAGGAAAGATATGCCGCGATCTGTGATTACGCGCATATTGAAGGAGCGGATGCCGATGAGAAGATCCGCAACCTGATCACTCTGCTTCGTGACATGAACGATAAGCTGAATATCCCGCACTGCATACAGCATTACGGAAAAGACAGCTATCCGACCGAACAGGGCTTTGTGCCGGAAAACATCTTCCTCGAGAGGCTGCATGACATTGCGGCGAATGCGATCCTGGATGCCTGCACGCTGACCAACCCGCGCAAGCCGAGTCAGGAAGAGATGGAAAAACTTCTGAAGTGCTGCTATTACGACACGGAAGTCGATTTCTAAATCTTCAGGGAAGAACTGATGTAATGAACGGTCCTGCCTGTTTTTCGGAAACAGGCAGGGCCTTTTTTTCGGAGGCATGTTCATATGGAAAAGGGACCCATCGAAAGCTCATGTGTAAAACCGCTGTTTGATTCCCGCTTTGTACATGTTTTTGACCTGCAGTATGCGGCCGGAAAACATTATTATGACTGTTCGCGCCGTTCCGCGGAAGAGCTGGCCGCCGTAAAGAGCGACGAAGAATTCCGGGAGATGATACCGGATGCCGTGAGCTGTTTTGTCATCCTGGAAAAAGACGGCGCGGAGCCGGAACTTCTCCTGGCCAGGGAATACCGCTATCCGGCGGGCAAGTTTCTGCTGAGCGTGCCGGCAGGCCTGATCGATGCGGAGGATCGTGAAAACAACGCGCGGACCTCCGGGGCATCTTCGCCGGCCGTCACTGCGGCAGTGCGTGAGATCCGCGAAGAGACCGGCCTTGCAGTGACGGACCGGGACAGGATTACCCTTGTAAGCCCGCTGGTGTTCAGTTCTCCGGGCTTTACAGACGAGAGCAACGCACTGGTGTGCGCGGTGCTGCATCCGGAAGCGGACGGCCGGCTTTCCCAGTCGGGCGCCAGGGGATCGGAGCGTTTTGACGGCTTCGTTACGGTGAATGCGGAAAAGGCGCGGGAACTTTTAAGAGCCGGCAAGGACGAACACGGGGTCTTCTTCCCGGTCTACACATGGATGGCGCTGCTCTATTTTGCATCGGGGATGTGGAAGGACTGAAGGCAGGACGGCACATTGAAAAGCCTGTCCCAAAGTGGTAACTTACATTTATAGGGCAGAGGCACAGAAGGCAAAACATGTGCCCTGCCCGGGACAGACAGGCGGTAATGGCGGAATTGGCAGACGCGCCAGATTTAGGTTCTGGTCCGCAAGGGTGCAGGTTCAAGTCCTGTTTACCGCAGCAGGTAAGGCAGATCGCCGAGAGGGGCGGTGTGCGAGGAAAGCCCGGAACGGGAGAAGGAGGCATGATGGGGAAGAACAGGGATAACAGGTCTTTATGGGGCGGCAGGCGCTTTGCGGCAGCAGGCCTGGCGGCAGTCATTGCCGCGGGACTTGCTTTCGGAAGTGTTTCCATGAATGTAAAGGCTGCTTCCGGCAGTTCGACACTGGATAAACTGAAAGAAGCCGCACAGGCTGCGGCCCAGGCCGCAACGCAGGTATCTGAGGCAGCTTCGCAGGTGGCTGTGGCCGCTTCTCAGGCGGCAGGTGAAAGTGTCGCAGCTTCTGCGGATGCGCAGATCACGATGACTCAGGATGAAGTGAAGAAAGTCAGTGCGGCCCTTAACATTAAGAGCCAGTACGGCTTTCTGCTTTCGGAATATACGGATGTGCGTGATGTCGATCTCAACGAGATCTTTTACAGCGGAGCCGGCCTGAAGGAGCCGGAAGATGCCGGGAAGTGCGCGAATTTCTACAAGAGTCTTCGTCTTGAGGATGAGGACGCGCTGGACCAGATGGACTATGTCGTGCTGACTTCTTCACAGATCAGCAGCTATCTTAAAAAGTACACCGGCTATACGCTGGGACAGATGAAGACCAGACTGACGGACGGCAACAATTGGTACTACGTCAAAAAGTACGATTCCTACATCTGCTGGCACGGAGATACGAACGCTGTTCCCATTACCTTTACGGAAGGGAAGAGGGTCGGAAACTCCTACGCGCTCGGCTACCTGTTCGGCCAGCCGATTTATGATGCACAGAGACACCTTGTCATGGGCGGTGTCGTGGTCTTCCAATACGACGGTAAAAATGTCCGCTTCATTTCGAACGACTGGGTACCGGACAAATAAAGTTACAGCAGGTTACTGCAAAAGTTACAGCAGGTGGATGCCGTTCTTTTCGCAGTCTTCGACGACCGCTGTCGGCCAGAGTGAACTCTGTACTTCGCCGATATGAGCCTTGCGCAGGAAAAACATACAGATGCGGGACTGACCGATGCCGCCGCCTATGCTGTATGGAAGCTCGCGCTCAAGGATCGCTTTCTGGAACGGAAGTTTTGCCCGTTCCTCGCATCCGGCCTTCTTCAGCTGCGAGCGCAGGGAATTCTCGTCTACGCGGATGCCCATGGAAGACAGCTCCAGTGCGATATCCAGAACAGGATAGTATACGATGATGTCACCGTTCAGCTGCCAGTCGTCATAGTCCGGTGCGCGCCCGTCGTGCGGTTCTCCGCCGGCCAGCTTGTCGCCGATCTGCATGACGCATACGGCGCCCTTGGCTTTGGCGATATAGTATTCGCGCTCCTTCGGCGTATTGTCGGGGAACATTTCCTCAAGCTCCGAGGTGGTCACGAAAAAGATCTCGCGGGGCAGGATCTCTTCAATATAGTCATAGCAGATGGACATGTATTTTTCTGTTTTGCACAGAACGGCGTAGATGTCGCGCACAGTGGCCTTGAGGGTATCAAGGGTCCGCTCATCGTGGTCGATGATCTTTTCCCAGTCCCACTGATCGACGTAGATCGAATGAATATTGTCGGTGATCTCGTCGCGGCGGATCGCGCTCATATCTGTATACAGGCCTTCTCCGTGGCGGAAACCGTATTTCTTCAGAGCGTAGCGCTTCCATTTGGCCAGTGACTGTACGACTTCTGCGGTCTTTCCGTCCTGGTCGCGGATATCAAATGCGACAGGGCGTTCGACGCCGTTCAGATTGTCGTTCAGGCCTGTTTCGGGAGCCACGAACAGGGGCGCTGAAACACGCAGCAGGTTCAGACGTTCGGCCAGGAGATCCTGAAAACAGTCCTTGACGGTCTTGATAGCGACCTGCGTATCGTGCAGGTTCAGCGCGGAGCTGTAGTTTTTCGGTATCTGCAGATTTTCCATAAGTCCCTCTTTGGATTTGTATTTGGATCACATCACAACATTACTATTTTGGAGCATTTCAGGTGAAAATACAAGGAAAATCGAAGGCTTCCGGGAGATGCCGGAAAAGATCCGGAGGCGGGGACAGAAATGGCGCAGAATTATTTTCCAAACGTTTTCCAAACGTTTTTCAAACGTTTAAGAAACGGGACTTTACAAAATCGCCGACTTGGATATAATAAGACTAGCACGTAAGGAAAACGTTTTACGCGCCAAGGAGGTACTGATATGACACAGCACAGAATGATAAAACTCGACAGAGACAGCGCCAAGGAATTTGTCAGGCTCGCGTCACACTGTGATTTCGACATAGACATAGCAAACGGCAATTCAAGCAGCTACACAGTGGACGGCAAATCCATGCTGGGCGTGATCGGCCTGGATCTCAGTTCTGCACTGGTCGTTACCTATGACGGCTATAATGCGGACTTTGAGAATTTCCTGAGCAGCAAGGCAGCCGTAGCCTGATCCGGATACAAAAAAACAGCACACGGTTCTGTATTCCGAAGGGGGAGGCATGCACATGCCTTCCCCTTTTTTCACCGGTTCGCGCAGGAGTCTCAAATAGACTATAATAAGACAGCAAGTCCGGCAGAGAAGCAATCGATGGAGAAAGGTCCGTTCGAACGGCGGTGTACAGAAGAGATGGCTGATGAGATCGTAATATCGGTTTCCGTAAGAACGCTGGTTGAGTTTTTACTGCGTTCAGGGGATCTCGACAACCGCAGTGCGGCCGCTTCCGAGGATGCCATGCTGACGGGTGCCCGCATGCACCGCCGGCTTCAGAAGGCGCAGGGGCCGGACTACGAGTCGGAAGTGACGCTGAGCTGGCAGTATGTTTTTCCGGACGATGAGCCGGGACTCGTTCCGCAGGGCGGAACCCGCGCGAATGCTGTACTTTTGGAAGGACGTGCAGACGGCGTTTTTACGATCGCCCCTCAGGATGACCCGAACGGTCAAAAGCTTCCTGCCATCGATGAGATAAAAACCACCTACAGGGATCTGTCAAAAATGACCGCACCGGAGCCTGTCCATCTGGCGCAGGCGCGCTGCTACGCGTATATGCTCTGCAGGATACGCGGCCTTTCGCAGGTCGTGATCCGCATGACTTACTGCAATCTGGATACGGAAGACATCCATTATTTCTATGAGAAGATCTCGGCGGAGGATCTCACGGCGTGGACCGATGCCCTGCTGCGCGAATACCGCAGATGGGCCGATTTCAGCGCCGGCTGGCTGCAGCTTCGCACGGAAACGATCCGCCGCACGGTTTTTCCCTATCCGTACAGGGAAGGCCAGAAGGAACTGGCCGAGTACGTATACCGTACCATCGTCCACAGAAAGAAACTTTTTCTGGAAGCGCCGACCGGGACAGGCAAAACACTTGCCGCCCTTTTCCCCACGCTCAAGGCGATGGGAGAAGGCAAAGCCGTCAGGATCTTTTACCTTACGGCCAAGACAGTTACCTCTGCCGTAGCCGGTGAGACTCTGGAACTGCTGCGTAAGCAGGGACTTCGTCTGAAAAATGTCACACTGACGGCCAAAGAGAAGATCTGCGTACTGGACAGACCGGATTGCAATCCGGACGCCTGCCCCAGGGCAAAAGGGCATTTTGACAGGATAAATAAGGCTCTTTACGCACTTTTGACCGAATCGGACAACTTCGACAGAGCGAAGCTGGACGCCGTTGCCGAGGAGTATCAGGTGTGTCCCTTTGAACTGTCACTGGACATCAGTATGTTTGCGGATGTCATTATCTGCGACTATAACTATGTTTTCGATCCGGAGGTGTATCTGCGCAGGTTTTTCGATGCGGGCACCACGCAGCTGTCCGGCAATGTGTTTCTGGTCGACGAGGCGCACAACCTGGTCGAACGCGGTCGAAACATGTACAGCGCGGAGCTGCGCCGGGAAGGGATCCTGCAGCTCTCGCAGGAAGCCGACAGGGAGTTCCCGGGGCTGTCAGCGCAACTGCAGCTTTGTGCGCAAGCGATGCAGAGACTGTCTGAGCGGACCGCGGAACGTGCTGCGCTGCCCGGCGGGACGGTGTCTTTTGCGGAAAGGGATCACTGTACGGCGCAGTGGACAGCGGAAGAGATCGCTGACATGACAGAGGAACTGGCGAAACTCTACGCTTATATGGGCAGGTTTCTGGAAGAGGAGCGCAGGCGGGCACGCAGGCGCAGGAGAAAACTTTCGGAGAAACGCCGCGAACTGCGCAAAGGAATACTGGAATTCTATTTTGAACTGGACCATTTTATGGATACGCTGAGCGTACTGGACGACTGCTACCGGATCTACACGGAGACAGGAGATGCCCCGGGCAGTTTCCTACTCAAGCTGTTCTGCATGGATCCCGGACGGCGGCTGGCCGCGGTGATGGAACGCGGAACGGCCACGATCCTGTTTTCCGCCACGCTGCTTCCCATCCGGTATTATAAGAAGCTTCTGGGAGGCAAGGCAGAGGATTATGAAGTGTATGCGCACTCAGTCTTTGACCCCGGGAAACTTGGCATCTTCATCGCGGATGACGTGACCAGCAAGTACACGCGCCGCGGAAACGGCGAGTACGACAGGATCGCGGCCGGCATTGCGGGGGCAGTCTCCGGGCGGCATGGCAACTACCTCGTGTTTTTCCCATCCTATGCGTTCCTGAAACAGGTGGGCGACATCTACGAGACAAAATACTGTGATCCGGCGCGTATTGACTGCATCCGGCAGAATCCGAAGATGACCGAAGAGGAACGCGCCGCCTTCCTGTCCCGCTTTGAGACCAGCTCCGACGAACACAGTCTCCTCGGCTTCTGCGTGCTCGGGGGTATATTTTCGGAAGGCATAGATCTCAGGAACGACGCTCTGATCGGCGTGGTCATAGTCGGTACCGGCGTTCCGCAGGTATGCGCTGAGCGGGAGATGCTGAAGGAGTATTTTGACGCAGAGGGTGACAGCGGCTATGACTATGCCTATCGTTTTCCCGGCATGAACAAGGTGCTGCAGGCGGCCGGCCGTGTGATCAGGACGGAGGATGACGTCGGCATTGCAGCTCTGCTGGACGAGCGTTTCCTGACGCCGGCGTATCAGCGCCTCTTTCCCCGTGAGTGGCAGAATTACACCACGGCCGGGGCGGAAGGGCTGGGGCACCTGGCAGACCGCTTTTGGAGCGAATGGCTTTGAGCCTGCCGGTCGCTCTGCCGCGAAGCTGAAATGCAGGAAATACGTTGTTTTCCGGTTTGATGACCGGCACAGACCATGAAGGTGTAGTTTCTTGCTCCTGCCGGACACGGTCGAAACGAATATTCGTGTGCGAGTTGTCACAATTATTCAGACAATTTTGCGTCACAAGGGAAGAGGTTAGAAAAAGAAAAGCAACATGACACAAGTGTCATGTGGATAACTTGGTGGATTTTGGGGATTCTTTTTGGAGAGGCCTTCGAAAACAGCGAAAACACGTAACTTTTCAGAATCAAAAAAAACGAAATTTTGAATACCAGTTGACCAAAACTATTGTGGTCAAAAGGATGGAAAACGGAAAAATGACCGCCGGAAACAGACGGCAGGACATGAAAAAGGCAGACAGGTGTAAAATAGAACTGCATTTGTATGAAAAGGAGAGACAATTTATGTGGGCTGAAAGCAGTGTTTTTTATCAGATCTATCCGCTGGGATTCTGCGGTGCGCCGCTGCGCAACGAGGGCAGCGGGGAAGCGGAACAGGCGAAGCACCGCATCCTCAGGGTCATCGACTGGATACCGCATCTGAAGAAGCTGAATGTCAGCGCGGTCTACTTCGGGCCGCTGTTTGATTCGGATGCGCATGGCTACGATACGAGGGATTACCGCCGGGTGGATCCCAGGCTGGGTACGAATGAGGACCTGAAAAAGGTCTGTGCCGCCCTGCACGAAAACGGGATCAGAGTGGTCTTCGACGGTGTTTTCAACCATGTCGGGCGCGGCTTTTTCGGCTTCCGCGACGTACAGGAACACAAGTGGGACTCTGCCTACAGGGACTGGTTCAACATTCATTTTGACGGAAATTCAAATTATGGGGACGGCTTCTGGTACGAAGGCTGGGAAGGGCACTATGAACTGGTGAAGCTCAACCTCAGGAACGAGGCTGTCGTTTCCTACCTTCTGGAGACTGTCAGATTCTGGAAAGAGGAATTCGGGATCGACGGTCTGCGTCTGGATGTGGCCTACTGCCTGGACAGGGATTTCATACGGCGGCTGCGCAACTATACGGATGCCCTGCAGCCGGATTTCTGGATGGTGGGAGAGATCCTGGGCGGCGATTACCGTACGATCATGGGCGACGGGATGCTGCATTCCGCGACGAACTATGAAGCCTACAAGGGATTGTATTCCAGCTTCAATTCCATGAATATGTTCGAGATCAATCATTCCCTGATCCGGCAGTTCGGGGCTGAGCCCTGGTGCCTTTACCGGGGGATGCATCTGTTTACCTTTGTCGACAACCACGATGTGACGAGGGTCGCGAGCATCCTCAGCGTTCCGGAGCATCTGCCGCTCATTTACGGTCTGGCGTTCGGCATGCCGGGCATTCCCTGCATTTACTACGGCAGCGAATGGGGCGCGAAGGGCCGCAAGGAAGACGGAGATCAGGCACTGCGGGCGTGTTTTGACAAGCCGGAATGGAATGCGTTAACCGATACGGTCAGCCGCATGGCGCTGGCAAAACAGCAGTCGGAAGCACTGAACTACGGCAGTTTCCGAAGTGTTGTGCTTACCAACCGGCAGTGCATCTTCGAGCGCCGTAGCGAGCATGAACGCGTGATGGTCGCCATCAATGCGGATGCAGGCAGTTACCACTGCGACTTCGACGCCGGGTGCGGTATGGCGGTCGATCTCATAACCGGTGCGCCGCACGACTTCGGAGGGGGAAGCGACCTGCCGGGTTACAGCTGCGCCTACTGGAAGATGGAAAAGTAAGTACACAAAGCCGGCTCACTTCCGGAATTGCGGAAATGAGCCGGCTCTTTTTCAGGATCGCGGAAAACGGTTACTTCTCCGGGATCAGCATGCTGCGGTGCATCGCCTTGCGGATCGCGACATAGAGGATAACGGATGCGATCACGGAAATGACCGCGTTGATGGAGGTGGCTCCGAAATTCCAGGCGAGTGCGACCTCAGCGGCTGTTTTGCCGAGAATGGCGCGCTTGTAGAAATAGCCGAGCAGCGGGTCGGCCACCACGTTGAAGCCGAGCCCTGCGATCGCGGCGAAAGCCGCGCTGCGCGTGACTTTGCGGTCGTCCTTCTCCGAACTGATGTGCAGGATATTGTGTCCCACAAAGCCGGCGATGATGCCGATCAGGAACTTGCAGATAAAGGTCTTTGGCGCATAGACGACGTAGATCGGATCGAGCAGGTCGCCGATCGTCATGCCGATCGCACCGCCGAGACCGCCGGGTACGCCTCCGAGCAGCAGTGCACCCAGCACGACGACTGCATTTCCGAGGTGGATCGAAGTGGCATCCCCGCCCGGAAGCGGGATCTTGAACTGCAGGAAAGTGAATACCACATAGGAAAGAGCTGCGAAGAGGCCTGTGTAAACGACCTGCATCAGCGCCCTGTGCTGTCTGTTTTCATATTGAAGGGATGTTTCGCGGCCTTCTGCCGCTTTTTCTGTACTTCCGTTCTGCTGTTCTGTCATATCTTCCTCCATGTGGGCCACCGGAGCGTCCCTGATTTCTGCGTTCAGGATAGAACCTGTATGGACCTACTGAAAGTGCCACTTTTTGATTATTTAACCATACCACTTAGGACAGGGAGAAAAGGTACGCATTCTTCCGTTCAGGACCGGTAAAATGAGGCAAAGACACTTGCAAAGTGTTTTGCTATAGATAAAAACGATAGCCGACGACAGCTAAGCTGTATTGCGGAAATGCCTGATTTTGTTGACAGAACGGCGGGACAGGCGTAAAGTACCATCCATGAAGCAGCCGCAAAACATATCGTTTAAGTAGGATATTAAAGCTGCCGATACAGCGTAAGCGACAAAGCAGTATTCGTTCCGTTTCGGAGTTGAAGTGCCTCGTTAATGAGGCCGCCGGGCAATGGCAACGGGCCGGGCAGAGGACAGTCAGAATCGGAGCAGCCGCGTCAAAAGTACGGGAGCTGCTTTTTTTATAGAAGAAAGCCGTAAAGCGAAAGCCGCTATAGCGGCAGGAAGGTTTCGGTCCGGAATGGCACATATCATAGAAGTGAAAGACCTGTGCAAAACATTCGAGACAAAAGACGGCACGGTGGAAGCGCTGAAGGATATCTCGCTGGATATAGATGAGGGAGATGTCTACGGGATCATCGGTATGTCCGGCGCGGGCAAGAGCACGCTGGTAAGGTGCCTGAACTATCTGGAGAAACCTACTTCCGGCGAGGTCTGTGTGGAAGGCCGGAAACTGTCGGAACTGAGTGACAGAGAGCTTCGAAGCATGCGCAGCAGCATCGGGATGATCTTCCAGGGGTTTAACCTGCTCATGCAGCGCAGCGTGATCGACAATGTATGCTTCCCGCTCGAGATCCTGGGACGGAGCCGCACCGAGGCGCTGCAGAAGGCCAGGGAGCTTCTGGCGACGGTGGACCTTTCCTCCAAGGAAAAGTCCTATCCGGCACAGCTTTCCGGCGGACAGAAGCAGAGGGTCGCCATTGCCCGGGCGTTGGCCAGCGATCCGAAGATACTGCTCTGCGACGAGGCCACCAGTGCCCTGGATCCGCAGACGACGCAGTCCATCCTGACACTGCTTCGCAGGATCAACCATGAAATGGGGATCACGATCGTGATCATCACGCACCAGATGTCCGTAGTAAGGGAGATCTGCAATAACGTGGCGATCATCGAAGACGGACGGCTGGTCGAACAGGGCGCGGTGCTGGATATTTTCACACATCCCAGGTCCAGGGCCGCACGGCGTCTGATCGTAGAGGGCAAGGACCCCGACGAGTGGAACGGGGAAACGGAGGATAAGCCGGAAGCGGGACAGGCTGAAAGCTGGAACGGCGCAGCCCGCCAGAAGGATATTCTGAAGGAAGCCCGCAAGATCCGGATCGTCTTCACGAAGAACTCTTCGTTTGAGCCGGTGATCGCGAATCTGATCCTGCAGTTCGGTACGCCGGTGAACATCCTTCGCGTCGATACAAGGGATGTCGGCGGCACGGCCGTAGGCGACATGATACTCGGCCTGCCGGACGATGAGAAGCTCCAGGAAAGTATGGTAGAGTACCTGAAAAACAGGGGGCTGGAAGTAGAGGAGGCAGACGGCAATGTGGAACGCTGAAGTCACGGCCATGATCTTCAAGGGCATATGGGAGACCATAGAGATGTCGCTTTTCTCCACGCTGTTCGGCTATGCGATCGGTCTGCCGGTAGGAGTGCTCTGTGCAGTGACGGACAAAGGCGGGATCCATCCCAATGCCCCTCTGTACAGAGTCCTGGATTTTATCATCAATATCCTGCGCAGCATACCTTTCCTGATCCTGCTGATCCTGCTGATCCCGTTCACGAAGATGCTCGTCGGTGTCAGTTACGGCACAAAGGGCACGATCGTACCGCTGGTGATCTCGGCGGCGCCCTTCATCGCCCGCATGGTCGAATCTTCCATCAAGGAAGTGGACCACGGCGTGATCGAGGCAGCACAGTCCATGGGCGCGAGCAACTGGACCATCATAAGGAAGGTGCTGCTCGGTGAAGCGAGAGTTTCCCTGATCGTCGGTGTGACCATTGTTTTCGCAACGGTGCTTGGGTACAGTGCGATGGCCGGCGTGGTAGGGGGCGGAGGACTCGGCGATATCGCCATCCGCTATGGATATTACAGATACCAGGCCGATATCATGATCGTCTGCGTCGTCCTGCTGGTGGTGCTTACGCAGCTGTTCCAGGCGGCAGGCATGCGGCTGGCAAATCGGATAGACAGGCGGAGAGCCTGACAGTGACATATTCCGAAGTTGTTCTGTTTTTTCTGTGATTGAATGTTTCGCCGGCGGCTCGGACCGGTCCACCGCCGACGTGGCAGATAAGGCCTTTTTTTCAGGCCGGAGGCAGGCCTGCAACAGCAGGCGGCACAGTTTCGCACCGGATGCATCATACAGAATGTCCGGACAGAAAGCAAAAATTCAGAGGAGGATATATTATGAAAAAACATTATCTGGCAGCAACACTTGCAGTTACGCTGACCTGCGCGCTTCTTTCCGGGTGCGGCTCGGCATCGACATCCACAGGCGCGGCAGCTTCCACAGCGGCAGCAGGTACCTCCGCAGCGGCAGCCGGCACTTCCGCAGCAGCGACCGCAGCTTCTTCGGGGGCGGCAGCTTCCGGGCAGCTTACGGTGATCAAGGTCGCAGCTTCGCCCACCCCTCACGCCGAGATCCTTGCGCATGTAAAGGATCAGCTCAAGGCCGAAGGATACGATCTGCAGGTCACGGAGTTCGAAGACTATGTACAGCCCAACGAAGTCGTCGAGAGCGGTGAGTTCGATGCCAACTATTTCCAGCATCAGCCGTACCTTGACAGCTTCAATGAAGAGAAGGGAACGCACATTGTTTCCGTAGGCAAGATCCATTACGAACCGATGGGCATTTATCCCGGTACCAAGAAGAGTCTGGACGATGTGGCTGACGGCGATTCCATCGCAGTGCCGAATGACACCACCAATGAAGCGAGGGCGCTGCTGCTGCTCCAGGACAACGGCCTGATCAAGCTCAAGGACGGCGCCGGCCTTACAGCGACGGTCAACGACATTGCCGAAAACACCCACAACCTCAAGATCGTGGAAGTGGAAGCGGCGCAGGTCTCACATCAGCTGGATTCCGTTGCCTATGCGGTCATGAACGGCAACTACGCGAAGGAAGCAGGTTTCTCGGTAGCCAAGGACGCGATCAAGTATGAAGGCCAGGACTCCGAAGCTGCCAAAACATATGTCAATATCGTGGCTGTGAAGCAGGGCAATGAGACCAATCCCGGCATCGTGGCACTGGTCGCGGCTCTTAAGAGCGACGATACAAAGAAATGGATCAATGATAACTACGATGGTGCGGTCATCGCCTACGACGGAGAATGATCCCGTCTTCTGACAGCACTGACGACAGCTGCGCCGCCTTGCAGATCCCGGGCTGCGCAGCTTTTTTTTATGAAAGGATGGCGGCATCGGCAGCGTATGATGAAGGAATTGGCGGCATTTCCCAGGATAGAACTTGAAACAGGCGAGATCGCATACGGCGGTTCGCAGGACTGGTTCAGTAAAAAATGGCAGAGGCAGGCCGGCTGTGCTTCAGTGTCGACGGCAAATATCGCCGCGTGGTACGGTGTGGGCGTCGTACCGGACAGATCGAAATCCGGTGTGCCGGTTTTCAAAAGCAGTACCTACCTGAAACTGATGGAGGAGATGTTCCGGTACATGAAACCCGGGCCGGTGGGCTTTCCGTATCCGGTAAAATATCAGAGCAGATTCCTGCAGTTCTGCGCATGGCACGGCAGACAGTTCACGTCCTCCGAGATCGCAAACTGGGGAAACGAAAAGGATGCAGCCGCGTTTATCAGCAAGGCGCTGGAGAACGAGGATCCCGTCGCCATGCTGCTCCTTACGCACCGCGCGAAGGAACTCAGTGAAAACACCTGGCACTGGATGACGATCACGGGGATAGACAGAAGAAAAAAAGAAGTCATTCTTTCAAATTACGGAAAGCGCGAGGTCTGGAATGCAGCCACGCTCCTCGAGATCCATCCGAAGAACAAGGTGACGCTGATCGCCTTCCACGAGATCCCCGCAGCAGCCGTATAAATGCGCGGGTGACATCGGACGGGGCAACTGGTATGATAATATGCGAAGCAGTTCAGGATATCCGAACAGGGGGAAGAGGACATGACCAGGATAGTCAACGGAACCGTTTTCACGGAAGAGGCCGGTTTTCTGCCGGCGGACCTTACGATCAGTGAAGGCCTGATCAGCGCGATCGAAGAACGCGAGGCGGGACAGATGCCGGCTGACATACGGGATCTGCAGAGCGGCGGAACATCCGGCGAAGTGATCGATGCCGACGGAAAACTGATCCTGCCCGGCCTTGTGGACATCCATTTCCACGGTTGCGCGGGTTCTGATTTCTGTGACGGTACGGCGAAAGCCTTCCGGACGATCGAAAACTATGAACTCACACACGGCATCACTTCGATCTGTCCCGCGATCATGACGATCCCGATTCCCAGGATGGAGAGCATCCTGAAGTCGGCAGATGAATATATCACGGCGTCCAAAGGGGAAAGCATCCTGCGGGGCGTCAACCTGGAAGGACCGTTCCTGTCGCGGGCAAAGTGCGGCGCGCAGAATCCGGCATATCTGGCAAAACCGGACGCAGCGGCGATCAGGCACCTCATCGAAGTGTCAGGAGGCCTTCCAAAACTGATCACCATAGCACCGGAACTGGAGGACGCTCTGTCCTGCATACGTGAGCTTTCGGAGGAACTGGTGGTCTCGCTCGGACACACCGCGGCGGACTACGATACTGCCTGCGACGCTTTCGCCGCCGGTGCGACGCATGTCACACACCTGTGCAACGCAATGCAGCCCCTGCTGCACCGGGCACCCGGTCTCATAGGCGCCGCAGCCGACTGCGGTGCGGAAGTGGAGGTCATCTGCGACGGCATCCATATCCATCCGTCCATGATCCGTTCCATCTTCAAACTGTTCGATGAGGAGCATGTCATTCTCATCAGCGACAGCATGGAAGCTGTCGGTATGCCGGATGGGAGATACGAGCTCGGCGGACAGGAAGTAACAGTGAAGGGACATCTGGCGACGCTGGAGAACGGTACGATAGCCGGCAGTGCAACAAATCTCTATGACTGCATGGTGAATGCGATCCGCTGCGGCGTACCGGAAGAGAGCGCGATCCTCGCGGCTACGCGCAACCCGGCCCGGTCGATCGGCATCGATGACCGCTTCGGAGGGATCTCCGAAGGCAAGGCGGGAGATCTTCTGATCACAGACGAAAACTACAGACTGGAAAAAGTACTGCTGGGCGGGAAAGAAGCCGGCAGCATTTGTGCACCCGTTGTATAATGCTCAATATGAACCTTAAAGTGATCCTGGAATATATGTTTCATGATTCCAAGCTGGAAGGCAGATATCTGCCGGCAGCGCTTACGGCGGGACTGGCCCTGACAGCCATTCTGGCGGTGGTGTGCCTGTACCGCGGAAAGCGTCTTACGATCCGGCGGACAGTGCTCTTCGGCACGCTTTTTTCGAGTGTTTTTTACATTCTCATCGTTACATTGCTGGACAGGCTCCCGGGGTCCGATCTGCGGGGCTACAGTTTCGTGTGGTACGGCAGCTGGTTCACCGGCGTGGCAGCAAAGGCATTTACGATAGAGAATATCCTGCTTTTCATTCCGTTCGGTCTGACAGGCGCCCTCTGCCTGCCCCGCAGGAAGGCATGGCTCATGCTGCCCGTTTCGCTGGCTTTTTCCACGTCAATAGAGCTTTTGCAGCTGTTCCTGAAGAGCGGCTGCTGTGAACTGAGCGATGTGCTGACGAATACCCTGGGCGGATCTCTGGGACTGGGAATTTCGTACCTTCTCAGAAAAGACAAGTCCGGAAAGATCTGGGCCGCGGACACAGAAGAAACATAAATTACGTATATCATCTAACCGAGTGGAAGTTCCGGTGAACGCACAGAAGGAGCTGTCAGCAGTGTTACGGCCGGCGATCGACGCGGGGTGATCAGATGAAGAACAGAACAGGTACCGGTCCGGAAGCAAAGCAGTCGGCGAGCCATGCGGGCAGCTGGAAGCGCATTCTGATGACGCTTCTTATGCCGGCATTTTTTATGCTGCGGTCCGTATTGCCGGTGCAGGCGGCAGGCGCTTCGGACGGCATTGCGGTCGCGGCACCGTTATCGGGCACATACTCCGTTTCGCAGGGCGACGGAGGCATCGTGATCACTCTGGACAACTATCAGGGGGATTACGTGATCTTCTATAAAAAGTATACCTGCGCTGTTCAGGTCATCGTCAACGGCACCTGTTCGGTGGGCAGGATCCACGTTTCCGGCGCGAATACGGCACTTACCGTCGAGCCGGCGAGTGCTCTCGTCACCGGTTCGATCACACAGTATGACGGTTCGCTCCTGATCACCAATTACGGCGTCATAGGAGCTGACGATTCAGCGGACATCGGCTGCAAAGCGCCGCTCGTCATCGTCAATGCAGGCATCATCAATGCGGGGGACATCTGCGCGCAGGACGGCAGCATCAGCATCGGCGGCGGTGTTTTGAATGCAAGGTCGCTGTCCGCGGGCAAGGGCATCCTGGCAGATCATGCGGCCCTCCGCCTGACAAATGACACAGCCTACACGATGCTCGCCGAAGACGGGGATATCGACCTTACCGCATCGACAGTTACTGCCAGCGCTTCGACGTATGCCATGTATACCGTGACGGGAAAGATCGTCCTGGACGGCTGCATGCTTTCGGGACCGTCCGGTTCCTCCGTCCTCGGCTACAAAGCCGGCCAGGCCGTCGCATATGATGACAGCGACCTTGGCTACCGCGTCCGTTCCCGGACGGCGGAGATCAGGCTGAAATGAGAGCAGGCTGAAATCGGAAAGGCGAAGATCCCGGAAGTGCTGCTGAAAATGTTTTGACAAATCGATCGGGGCAGATCTAAAATAGCACGGTAAAACGGAATACGGGCAGAACACAGATAGAAATAAGTCAAAAGGCGTAGTCTATTCGGTGAATAGGCTGCGTCTTTTTTTCTGCGGCCGCTGCCCGGAAGCAGCAGACGGCTGCACAAACATACGGAGGTACGGAAAGATATGCCGGAAACAAAATTTCAGAAAGTCATATTCGGACTGCTCATGTCCTATTCCATGGCGATCGGCATGGAAGTGTACAACACGGCGATCAAGATGAATTTTCAGTCGGTCGCGGGAGGCTTCAGCGGCATGGACTATTCGGTGTTCACGGGTGCCCTGTCGGAGGCCACATACATGGGACTGATCGTGTTCCTTGTATCGAGTCTTTTCGGGAACCGCCTGGGTGCCCGGATCGGGGCAAAACACGCGGACCCCTCCAGGGACAACCCGTATTACTGCCGGCTGATGCGGCAGGCCGGTACCGTTGCCGTCATGTGTCCCTCCATGAGTTTCGCGGCCACGATCCTGTTCAGCGTGATCAAAGGCGGTGCGGCGCTTTCCGCCGTTCCGGTGATCTGGGTCGGGACCCTTATGAAGAACTTTCCCATGGCGGTTCTATGGAACATGTTTGCGGCAGCTCCGTTCACGCACTTTCTTTTTTCGGCACTGTTCAGGAAAGAACAGAAGCAGGAGTGAAGTCTCGCTGATCACCGATGACCATGGCTGCGGAACGGGGCAGCCTACACAGACCTGCGCTGCACCAGGGAGGTCGCGACTTCGATCCTGACAGGGTAGGAGCCGGGATTCTTCATGATGCTGACCAGGCGCTCGACAGCGATTTCTCCCAGATAATGCTTGGGCACATGGACTGTCGTGAGCGGGGGATCGATGATCCCGGAAAAAGGGATATTGTCGAATCCGGCGACCGCCACGTCGGCCGGCACGCGGTATCCCTTCTGTTTCAGCGCCTTGACGGCACCGATGGCAATATAGTCATTGTCGGCAAAATAACAGGCAGCAGGCTGTTCTCCGCTCTCAAGCAGTTCCAGCATATCCGCATATGCTCCGTCGACAGAGGGCGTGAGCATGTGGACGACTCCCTTGGAGGAAGAGTAGCCGTGCCTTCTGACGGCGTTTATATAGCCTTCCCTGCGTTCCTCGAAGTTGTTGATCGACACAGAGGATCTCAGATGCCCCGGCTGCTTTCCTGTCCGCAGGATCAGATAGGAAGTGGCAAGATCAGCGCCCTGCACATTCGCGATCGTGACACTGTTGCAGGGAAGAGAACGAAAACTGTTGTCGAGCAGGACAAACGGTTTCCGCAGTGCAGAAAAAGGCTTCAGATCATCTTCCGTCATTTCGGTTCCGAGCAGTATGATCCCTGCGCAGTCTGAATCCGGCAGGCGCAGATCTTCGATCTCTTCGACAGCTTTTTCATTTTCCTCATAGAAATATACGATCTTCATTCTGCAGCCGGCTTTTCGGCAGCCTGCTGCTGCACCCTCGGAAACTTCGCTGAAAAAAGGCGTTTCGGAGACAACGGCACCGCTCTTTTTGTAGAAGAGGAAGTAGATCGTGCCGCCATGGTTCTGCCTGTCGGCGATGCGCGTGAGATCGTAGCCGTACTTCCGCGCCGCTTCGAGTACCTGTCTGCGCGTTTCCGCGCTGACACCGGTTTTGCCGTTCAGCGCCATGGATACTGCGGCTGCGGAGATATTGAGTTTTGCGGCGAGTTCCTTTGCGGTGAGAGACATGCGGTCCTTTCTTACGCCGGACAGAGCGTCGGCGGCACATATATTAAGTACAAAATTAAGTAAATTATACTTAATTATAGCATCAAATTCAGAAAACAAAAGGGTATTCTGTAAGCATAAGTGCAGCAGAACACAGATGCGACCGTAAAAAAGGAGGCAGCAGGATGGATCACATAAAACTGGGATACGCACCGACCAGAAGAAGTATCTTCTCAGCACCGGACGCGATTAAGTACAGGGGACTCACAGCGGATCGTCTGAAGGAACTCGGAGTGGATTTCGTCGATATTACGGACATCAACAGTGAAGGCCTGCTTTACTGCGACGAAGACATGCTGAAGATCGCGGAGAAATTCAAAAGAGAAAAGGTGGACGGACTGTTCCTTCCGCACTGCAATTTCGGAACGGAATATGAATGTGCGCGCCTGGCAAAGGAACTGAACGTTCCGGTCCTGCTCTGGGGGCCGCTCGATGAACGTCCGGAGCCCGACGGGACCAGACTTCGCGATACGCAGTGCGGACTGTTTGCCACCGGCAAGGTACTGCGCCGCTTCGGGGTGCCCTTTACGTATATGACGAACTGCCGCCTCGGCGATCCGGCCTTTGCGCGCGGGGTCCGCGATTTCCTTGCGGTCTGCAATGTAGTGAAGACGTTCCGTCACACCCGCATTCTGCAGATCTCCACAAGACCGTTCGATTTCTGGAGCACCATGTGCAACGAAGGGGAACTGCTTGAGAAATTCAACATTCAGCTTTCTCCCATACCGATGCCGGAACTGACCGATGAAGTCAAAAAGGCAAAGGCCGAAAAAGAGGAAGTTGCCGTGACCATGGAATACTGCAGACAGAACATGGAGATCTGCGTGAATGACGCACAGCTTGAAAGCGTGGCGGCGCTGAAGGTGGCCATGGAGCACCTGATCAGGAAATACGGCTGCAATGCGGCGGCGATCCAGTGCTGGAATCAGCTGCAGAGCGAGCTTGGCATCATGCCGTGCGCGGCGAACGCGCTGCTGAACGACGAAGGTATCCCGGTGGTCTGCGAGACGGATATCCACGGTGCGATCACCGCCCTGATGGTAGAGGCGGCCGGCATGGGAGAGACCAGAAGCTTCTTTGCGGACTGGACGATCAGGCATCCCGACAATGCGAACGGCGAACTGCTGCAGCACTGCGGACCCTGGCCGATCTCGATCGCCAGGGAGAAGGCGAAACTCACCGTGCCTCTGGCCTTTGACTATCCCGGTTCGCTGACCGCGGAGGCAAAACACGGACCGGTGTCGCTTGTGCGATTTGACGGAGACAACGGGGAATATTCGCTGCTTCTGGGAAATGCGAAGGGAGTCGACGGGCCGAAAGGCATGGGGACGTATCTCTGGGTGGAGGTCGCCAATATCAGGAGACTCGAGGCAAAGATCGTGGAAGGACCATATATCCATCACTGTGTGGGCATACACAGGAATGTCGTTCCGGTACTGTATGAAGCCTGCAAGTATATCGGCGTGAAACCGGACCTGTACGACCCGGTCGAAGAAGATGTAAAGGCTTACCTCCGCGGCGAGGACGTGGATTTCGGTTTCTGAGATGATCGGTTTCCGGGATGGTCCCTGAAATGAGTATACATACAGGGTATGCATCCCGCGGAAACGGCCGCGGTACGCGGCGGAAAGGAAAGTATATGAGCAGATATGACGCGATGGCCTACGATCTCCGCGACGATGTACTGCGGATCATCGAAGCCGGAGGAGGCGGTCACATCGGCGGCGACATGTCCGTCATGGAGATCCTGGTTTCCCTGTATTTCTGCCAGATGAATGTCAGCCCGGAAAAGCCGGACGATCCTGACAGAGACCGTTTTATCATGAGCAAGGGACATTCGGTGGAGGCATTGTACGCGGTGCTTGCAAAGAAGGGCTTTCTTTCCATCGATGAGGTGGTTTCCAAGTTCAGCAGATTCGGGTCCGAGTACATCGGACATCCGAACAATCACCTGCCGGGGATCGAGATGAATTCAGGGTCGCTCGGGCATGGTCTGCCGGTATCCGTGGGGATGGCGCTCGCCGGGAAAATGGACGGAAGAGCTTACAGGGTGTATACGGTGCTCGGAGACGGAGAACTGGCGGAAGGCAGCAACTGGGAAGCGGCCATGGCCGCGCATCAGTACGGCCTGGACAATCTGTGTGCCGTAGTGGACCGCAACCGCCTGCAGATCTCCGGCAATACCGAAGAGGTCATGGGGGAGGACGATCTGCACGAGCGATTCAGAAGTTTTGGCTGGAATGTCATCGATGTGAGTGACGGAAACAATATCGACCGGCTGAATGCGGCTTTTGAAGCGGCGAAGGCCGTGACCGGAAAGCCGTCCGTGCTCATTGCCAATACTGTGAAGGGAAAAGGCTCAGCCGTTATGGAAAACAAGGCGTCCTGGCATCATCACATGCCGACAGCCGAAGAGTTTGCGGCGATCCGTGCCGATTTTGCAGCAAGGAAGGAGGCTCTGTCATGCTGAATAAGATCCCGAACAGAAAGGCCATCTGTGACACGCTGCTCGAAGAAGCTGCAAAAGACAGGAATATTGTGGTGCTTTGCAGTGATTCTCGCGGTTCCGCTTCGATGGCGCCCTTTTTTGAAAAATACCCGGAGCAGTCCGTGGAGACAGGCATCGCGGAGCAGAACCTGGTGAGCATAGCCGCAGGACTGGCAAAATGCGGCAAGAAGCCGTATGCATTTTCGCCCGCGAGCTTTATTTCGACCAGAAGTTATGAACAGTGCAAGATCGACGCGGCATATTCCGACACCAACACAAAGCTGGTCGGGATCAGCGGCGGCATCAGCTACGGCGCGCTGGGCATGAGCCACCATTCCGCGCAGGATATCGCCGCACTTTCCGCAATTCCGAATATGCGTGTTTATCTGCCTTCCGACCGTTTTCAGACGGCGAAGCTGATCAGAGCCCTGCTGAAGGACGACAAGCCTGCCTATATCAGGGTCGGCCGGAACCCGGTCGAAGACATTTATACGGAAGACAGCTGCCCCTTTGAAATGGACAGGGCCACGGTCCTGAGGAAAGGCGGGGATGTCGCGCTGATCGCCTGCGGGGAAATGGTGCGTCCGGCGCTCGACGCCGCTGCGATCCTGGAGGCAAAGGACATCCATACGGCCGTACTCGATATGTTCTGTGTGAAACCGCTTGACACAGAAGCAGTGATCAGGGCGGCTTCCGGAGCGCAGGTCGTGCTTACCGCGGAAGAGCATTCGCCGTTCGGCGGTCTCGGAAGTATGGTGTCGCAGGTCGTTTCGGAAAACTGCCCGCGGTTCGTACAGAATATCGCGCTGCCCGATGCACCGGTAATAACGGGCACTTCGCAGCAGGTCTTCGACTACTACGGCATGAATGCGGAAGGCATCGCGCACAGCGCGGAAAAACTGCTGGAGAAGGCCTCCAGGGCCTGACCTGGAAGCATCGGGGGATCTCTCATGACAGACAGGAAAAACATGGATCCTGAAAAGTACATCCTTTCCGTCGACCAGAGCACGCAGGGGACCAAGGCGCTGCTTTTCGACCGGGCGGGCAGGCTTATTGCGCGCGCCAGTCTGCCCCACAGGCAGTATGTCAGCGAGAATGGCTGGGTTTCGCATGATCTGAAGGAGATCTATGCCAACACGCTGCAGGCAGCGCGCAACGTGGTCGGGAAGGCGGGGATATCCAGAAACGATATCGTGGCATTCGGGATCAGCAACCAGCGTGAAACATCGGCGGCCTGGGACAGGGAAACGATGGAGCCGATCGCGCCTGCGATCGTATGGCAGTGTTCCCGCGCGGAGAAGATCTGTGCGGAAGTTTCCGCGGATCCGCGGAAGGCCGCGGCGATCCGGGAACGCACGGGAATACCGGTCTCGCCGTATTTTCCGGCATCCAAGTTCGCGTGGCTTTTGCGCAATGTGCCGGGTGCGTATGAGCTTCAGGCAAAACACCGGCTCATGCTGGGGACGATCGATACCTGGCTCGTTTACCGGCTCACCGGGGGAAAGGAATACCGCACGGACTATTCCAACGCCTCGCGTACGCAGCTTTTCGATATCCGGAAACTGGAGTGGGACCGCGAGATCGCAGGCTGGTTCGGCCTTGACAGTGACGATCTGGCAAAAGTATGCGATTCGGATTCCGTGTTCGGAGAGACGGACCTGGACGGTTATCTGGATCATCCGATCCCGATCCGTGCCGTGCTGGGAGATTCGCACGCAGCGCTCTTCGGGCAGGGGTGTCTCACAGGCGGAATGGCCAAGGCAACGTACGGGACCGGTTCCTCGATCATGATGAATATCGGGACAAAACCTGTTTTCAGCAGCAGCGGTCTCGTGACTTCGCTCGCGTGGAAACTGGGCGGTACCGTAAACTATGTTCTGGAAGGCAATATCAATTACGCTGCTGCCGTGATTACCTGGCTGAAGGACGATGTGGGACTTATCGGATCGGCAGGGGAGACGGAAGCACTTGCGGCCGGTGCAAATCCGGAGGACACCACCCTTCTTGTGCCGGCGTTTTCCGGTCTGGGAGCGCCTTACTGGTGCAGCGGCGCAAAAGCGAGCCTCTCCGGGATGACGCGTACGACAGGCAGAAAAGAGATCGTCAGGGCTGCGCTGGAATCGATCGCGTACCAGATCTCGGATGTGCTGCGGGCCATGAAAAAGGATACGGGTATCCGGATCGCGGAGCTGCGCGTGGACGGAGGTCCCACGGGAAACCGTTACCTCATGCAGTTCCAGAGCGATATCAGCAATACAAAGGTGGCCGTTCCGGAGGATGAAGAGCTTTCCGGTATCGGTGCCGCCTATCTTGCGGGGATCTCCGAAGGTCTGTATGACAGCTCGATTTTCGGAAGGGCATCCCGGACGATCTATGCGCCGCAGATGAAGGCAGAGGAGAGAAGAAAGAAGATCGCGGCCTGGAAGAAGGCAGTCCGAAAAGAGATCAGGCAGTGACTGCAGGAGGCATAATTTCAGGTTTCTTTTCTGAAATCATGCGGCGTTTTTCCTGTGCTGGCTTTAAACTGTCGGGAAAAATAGGAAATATTTGAAAAACCGCAGCTTGTGGCAATATCCGCAATGGTCGCCGTACTCTGCGAAAGAAGCCGGGTCGCTTTTTCCATTCGAAGGTTCAGAATATAGGCGGAAAGAGATGTTCCGGTTTTTTCCCGGAAGAGATGGGAAAGGTAGTCCGGATTCAGGAATACAGCGCCGGCGATCGTGTCCCGGTCGAGGTCTTCCGCCAGGTGCGTCGCAATGTATTTTTTGACGGCAGGGATCGCCATTTCCTGTTCTTCGGGTGTACTGTCCTCCTCCAGGAGAGAAACCTGATTCAGCCGCTGTACGGCACGCCGGATCGCATCAGAAAGCTCCTCCGCGTTGACCGGCTTCAGCAGATAGTCTGTACTTCCGAGTTTGATGGCGGTCGTTGCATAATCAAATTTCGCATGGCAGGTCAGAAAAATACAGGCAGTTGCGTATTTTTTTTCCCGTACCCATGCGAGGAGTTCGAGGCCGCTTCCATGCGGCATTTCAATATCGCAGAGCATGACATCGATCATGCCGTCATGGAAATACTGCTGGGCCTGTTTCAGAGAATATGCGCCATAAACATTCCCGAATCCCAGTTCAGCCCAGTCGAGCTTCTGCTTCAGACTTTCCACACTGTAGTATTCGTCGTCTACGATCAGGAGATTCATTTTTTGGCCGGCTCCGTTCCGGGTTCCCATTCAGCGTAAGGAATTTCAACTGTTTTCACAGCACCGCCGGTCACAGGGTCATTGCGAAATTCAAAGTGACACTGATCACCGAAAACAAGTTTAGCACGGCGGCAGATGTTTTCAATGCCGATGTGGCTGCTGCTTGTTACAAAGGCCAGATCCTGCAGCTTGTTCAGCCAGTTCAGTGCATCTTCAGAATAACCGGCTCCTGTATCGCATTGGACCAGGCGGAGAAAACCGCTGTCAGTAAGCTCGGCGTGAACGGTAATTACAGTCCCGGATCCGACGCCTACTTCGTATTTGACGGTATTTTCAACAAACCCGAGGATAAGGTAAGGGATGATCCTGGCATTGAGCAGTGCGGGAGCAACATCTGTTTTCAGGCTCACGCCGTCCGGGTAGCGGATCTGTGACAGATCTACGTAGTTCGATGCCTGCTGCAGTTCTGTTTCGAGGCTTACGGTACGGCCGCAGCTGAGGAGATAGCGAAGGACTTTTGTCAGATCTTCCGTCATCTGCAGGCAGAGGTCATTTTTGCCGAGTTCTACGAGCTGATGGATGGAATTGAGGCAGTTGACAAGGAAGTGCGGCGTCACCTGCAGTTTCAGATACTCGATCTGCGTCTGCTTTTTATCCAGTTTTTCCTCATATACGGCAATTTTCAGATGGTCAATTTCGTCCATGGTTTCGTTGAAGGACCGTCCTATCTCAACGAATTCGCTGCAGCCCTTCCTGATCTGCACGCGTTCTGCAGTCCGGCCGGCCTTGATGTTTTTCATGACATTCAGGATCTGCGACACCGGAGCGGAGATCATATTTCGTGACAGCAGTGAGAAGGCAATAAAGAGCAGAAGGCAGAGAGCCAGTATCACAGTCGCGTTGGTTCTGAAAATGGTGCCTGATGAGGTGATGGAGCGGTCAGGGGCGATCGAAAGAAGAGAAACCGGTGAATTTGCAATGGGGAATGCGATGACGAGGTACAGTTCATTTCCAATTTTAGCGAGATTGTAAGGATTGCTGCTGTTTTTGCCGAAATCCGGGATGACCGCGACAGGAGGATTGCTGCAGATCAGCGTCCCGTCGGAAGTGGAAAAGTCGTAATCCGTAGTGGATCTGCGGGATGTAAAAGTCTTTTTGACCGCGTTCAGATCCAGACAGCTGCCCACATATCCGTTGTTCTGCTCCCGATAGAAGAGAAGATATGGCTGATCGTCGATCGTGATGAGTGTCCATTTTTTTTCTGTCTGTTTATTTTGAATGTCCTGCCTGATTCTTTCGGAGAGAGTTTTCTGTATCTTTCCGCTGGCGGTGAAAGAGCGGTTGGTGATAAGAAAATTCTGTTCAGGATAAAAGAAAAAATAGTTGTCGTAAGTGTGGGTGCTGGCAGTCGATGTGAATTCTTCCTGCAGATAGTACTCCGCGCTGAACCATTCGGATGATTCGGGATCGGCCTTGTTCAGGTTCACCAGCAGGGTGCTGTTATAGTTGAAGCCCGCAAGATACAGCTCCACATTGTGCATCTCCGTCTCAAGCTGCTGTCGGTAAAAGTCCAGTCCTGAGACAGCAGAATCATAAGCTTCCTTCTGAATGACGGATGAAGCAAAAACGGCGGTAAAAGCGGAAAGCAGGACCAGGATCGCCGCACATACCGTGCCATACAGCAGAAACCAGCGCCGCAGTGAAATGCGAAAATCAGAGAATATACTGTGCATGTTGTCTCCTCTGTCGGGAAAAATCAATCTCGTCATACTGAACAAATATCGCTTTTTCGTAATTATGGCATGTTTTGACATGCCGGGGAAGCCAGACCGCATAAAAGTGACAAAACAACTAAGTTTTTTAATTGTTTTGCCTCTGCCTTTTCGGTAACCTCTAATCATCAGACAGCGAGACGGGCACAGACCGGAAGAGGTACGCCCGCCGCAACCCCGGCAAAAGCCGGGCGGCCGGGAGCCATATCGAATTGATCCGGCAAAATCAGGAGGGAAGTATGAAAGCAAAGAAGTCACTTGCGGTTTTACTGTCAGCAGCGATCGCGGCAGGAATGATGGGCTGCGGGTCTGCGGCTACCGGCAGCAGCGATGCCGGTACAACAGCGGCAGCGGGTACGGCAGCGGGTAGTGCAGCGACCAGTGCTGCGGGCGATGCGGCACAATCCGAAAGTACGGCAGCTGCTTCAAACGGAGAACTGAAACATGTAGTTATGTCGTTCCCGACTTTTACCGGCGCACCGCAGGACACACAGATGGTACAGGATGCCATGAACGAAATCCTGAAAGACAAGGGGATCGAGATCGAGCTCCTTATTTCCGATCTTTCTTCTTACAAACAGAATATGACACTGGCGCTGTCTTCCGGTGAGCAGATCGATGTAATGAACCTGATCACGCAGGATCCTGCGACGCTGATCTCCCAGGGCAGCCTTACGGATCTCGAAGCCGACAGTCTGATGGACACCTACGGCCCCGGCATCAAGGATGCAATCGGACAAAATTACATCGATGCCTGCCGCGTCAACGAAAAGCTCTACAGTCTTCCCGGACAGCACGATTACGCGCAGGGAAGAGGCTGCATCGCGATCGGAACGGAATATCTGGACGGGATAGGGTATAAGGCTCCCGCAGACGCCGGAGAGATCATTCACATCACGGAAGATGAACTCAATGATATCCTTGCCCAGCTGCATACGAAATATCCCGATATGGAACTTATACGTCCGGCATCTAACGGTGTCTCGCAGTACACCTCCATCGATCAGCTCGGCGGCAATATGTTCGGCGTCCTTCTGAACTACGGTTCGGACCTGAAGGTCGAAGATCCGTTTGCATCCGATGATTACAAGCAGTTCTGCGAGCTTATGTACGGCTGGAACCAGAAAGGATATATAAGCGCGGATGCAAAGACTGATACGACTTCGGTCGGCGTTCTGGAAGCGCAGAAGGCGCTGATCGGCTATCAGACAGGAGGAAAGCCGGGCAGTAAGGTACAGGAATCCTCTCTCGGCGTTCCGATGACCATTTTCCAGACAAAAGAAGATTTCATTTCTTCCAGCGCGGTCGCTTCCTTTACCTGGGCAATTCCGACAACGACAGGCGATGCAGCTGCAGCCATGACGCTTCTCAATGAACTCTATACGAATGCCGATCTTGAAAATCTGCTGGTTTACGGCATTAAGGACAAACACTATACCCTTCAGGACGACGGGACAGCACTGACGACCTCGGCCGCCGGCGGAACCTCTACCTACGGCACTCTTGGATGGATGGCACCCGGGCAGTTCCTGACCTATGTACCGACCGGCAATGATCCGGACCTCTGGACACAGACGAAGACCTTCAACGAGAATTCCACGAAATCCAAAGCTTCCGGTTTTACCTTCGACGGCACGGGCGTTACCAATGAAATAGCCGCGGTACAGGCGGTCTACGATGAGTATAAGACCGGACTTGAATATGGTTTTCTCGATCCCGCAACAGCGCTTCCCGAGATGGATAAGAAGATGATCGCGGCAGGCCTTCAGAAAATTATTGACGCAAAGCAGCAGCAGTTGGATACCTGGGCAACTGCGGCCGGAGTCAAGTAAACTCTGATTTCAGAGTGAGAGATCCGAAACAGGACCAGACATGAACAATGAACCCGGGCCTGTGCGTGGCAAGGTGGATTCCTCTGCGCACAGGCCTGTTTTAACACAGTTGACAGGCGCCAAAGACAGGAGGAGATCATGAGTAGACTCGAAGCATCTGCGGGAAAAGTTCCGCAGAAGCCTTTAGGAAAAAGGATGAAGAGATTTTTACCGATCTATTTGATTATGCTTCCGGGCCTGATTTACCTTTTCATCAATAACTATATGCCCCTTCCGGGCCTGATGGTGGCCTTCAAACAGTACAATATCAAGAAGGGGATCTACGGAAGCCCGTTCGTCGGCATGAAGAATTTCCAGTACCTGTTTCAGACAGGAGACGCGCTTCTGATCACGCGCAACACGATTCTGTATAACCTGGCATTCATTGTCGTAAATACATTCATGGCGATCCTGGTTGCCATTGTGCTGAGCGAGCTGACAGGGAAGATTAAAAACTTCTATCAGTCGGCGATCCTGCTCCCAAATCTGATCTCCAGCGTCATCATAGGCTATCTGGCATTTGCATTTCTCAGCGTGGAGAACGGTTTCCTCAACAATACGATTCTTCCGCTGTTCGGCCAGAGTAAGGTCGACTGGTACAGCGAGACCAAATACTGGCCGTTTATTCTGATTTTTGTGAGTGCCTGGAAGAGTGTCGGCTATAACTGCATTATTTATCTTTCTGCGATCATGGGCATAGATAAATCCATCTATGAATCCGCCAGTATTGACGGCGCTTCAAAGATGCAGCAGATACGCTATATTACGCTGCCGCTCCTCAAGCCTACAGTCATCATGCTGACTCTCATGGCGATCGGCCGGATCTTCTATTCCGATTTCGGATTATTCTACCAGGTCCCCATGAACCAGGGTGCATTGTACTCCGTGACCAACACGATCGATACCTATGTGTACCGGGGACTGATCCAGGTGGGCAACATATCCATGTCCGCAGCGGCCGGTGTATATCAGTCCGTCGTCGGTTTCATCCTGGTCCTTGTCGCGAATCTGTTTGTCCGCAAACTTGACCCGGATAACGCGCTCGTATAAAAGGGAAGGTGTGCCATGAGAACGAAAGAGCAGATAAGATTTGAACTCATTGGAAATATAATCATGGTTATTCTGACGGTGACTGCGCTTGTACCGATCGTACTGATGATCATTTCTTCCCTGACAGACGACGCGACGCTGATCAAAAACGGCTATTCCTTTTTCCCGGAAAAGTGGAGTGTCGGAGCTTACAACTGGATATTCAGTTCCAACAGTGCCACGATCCTGCGGGCATATATGATGTCGTTCATCATCACAGGCATCGGAACGTTATGCGCACTTTTCCTGACCACGACGCTGGCATACGGTCTTTCCAAAAAAGCCCTGCCGTTTCGCGGCCTGCTGACCTTCCTGGTGTTTTTCACGATGCTGTTCAGCGGAGGTCTGGTCCCCACATACATTAACTACACGACGGTGTTTCACGTCAAAGACACGATCTTCGGCCTGCTGGTCCCTTCTCTTATGATGAATGCCTTCAATGTGCTGCTGATGAAGAGCTACTTTACGTCGAGCGTGCCGGATGAGATCCTGGAGGCGGCTTACATTGACGGGGCAGGGGAACTTACTACGATGACGAAGATCGCACTTCCGCTCTCAAAGCCTATCATTGCTACGATCGCCATGTTTGCAGGCCTCGCATATTGGAACGACTGGAACAACGGATATATCTATATAGTCAAGAAAACGGAGCTGTTTACGATCCAGAACCTTTTGAATCGTCTGATGCAGAATATCCAGGCACTGGCGCAGAATTCTTCCAACCTGTCCACGGCGCAGCAGGGGCTCGCACAGATCCCCACCACTACCGTACGTATGGCAATGGCAACGCTTGGTATTCTTCCGGTTATCGTTATTTATCCGTTCATTCAGAAAAATTTTGTGAAAGGCATTACGCTGGGCGGTGTCAAGGGCTAGTCCGTGTGAAGAGTATAGCCGCCTCACAGCGATAAGGAGACAACGTGAAAGAAACGATACGGGTAGATGTTAAGAACGAAATGTACGCGCTGATCGAAGGAGTTACATTTGCACAGGTACCTTACTGGTTTCCGTTCTCCTATAAGGACCTGAAGATGGATGTTCTGATGCCCTTTATGAAGCCGGCGGACGGCAGGGGAAATCCCTGCATCGTATGGATATGCGGCGGCGGCTTCCTTACCATGGAGCGCGGTGCACACGTACCATATCTGACATATTATGCAAAACATGGGTATACCGTGGCGAGTATCGAGTACCGCCTTTCCAACAGCGCCGTGTATCCGGCGCCGCTGGAGGATGTGAAATCCGCGATCCGGTACCTGAGGGAAAACGCACAGAAATTCAGGATCGATCCGGAAAGGGTCGCCGTTATGGGAGAATCCGCCGGAGGCTATCTGGCAGCTATGGCAGGAGCAACCGGGAATACCCGTAAGTTTGATACAGGAGACAATCTCGATCAGTCCAGCGAGGTGAAAGCCGTTGTTGACTTTTACGGACCGTCCGGGATCAACCGGGCCAAAGACGGCGAGGAAACGATCGTAGACAGGCTGAAGCCCAAGGATATTCCGGTCACGCCTGAGGAAAGGTCGGCAGTTAGCTTTATGGACGGAACGACACCGCCTTACTATCTGCTTCACGGGACAAAGGATCAGTTCATACCGGTTTCCCTTAGCGAACAGTTCTATGATGATATGCGGAACAGGGGTGTTGAGGCAGAACTTACGGTCATCGAAGGAGCCATGCATGCCGATCCGCGGTTTTATCAGGATGAGGTATCGGAAAAGGTACTGGCCTTTCTTGATAAGTATGTAAAGGGACAGGAATAGAATATGGGAAAAGGGTATTATGCTGTTGTCAGAGTGACGGATTTTGGCCCCTATGTGACAAAACTGATCCTGCCCGTACAAGGCAGCGTGAGAGAAGGGCTTTCGGGCGGCAGCTTTTCTGTTTACGTGGAAAGGCGTAACAGTTTCGGCGAGATCATGCTGCTTCCCAGAAACTGGGTCTCAAGAGATGCCAAAGAGCCCAGCTGCGGATACGCCGAAGTTACAGACTGTTATTCTTCTGATTTTTACGGCAGCAGATGCGACGAAGGTTCATATATTGCACTGGAACTGGCAAACGGTCCGGCCCATTCGATCACGGCAGAGATCTCGGCCCCGGACGGATTCAATGTTTCCGTGATCAGTGATTATCGGATCACACAGCTGAAACCGTTCAAAACAGACAAAGGCACTGCGGCGGGGCTGCTCTACGATCGCAAGATCGGGACTCGCTGCAGCGATTACAGCGATTTCCGCGAGTCGATATCGCACGATCGTGAGCAGCCATTGCGCTATGGCTACTATATCCCGCAGGGCCCTTCGAAGAAAAAGCCCTTGATCATCTGGCTGCACGGAGGCGGTGAGGGCGGACAGGAAACGAAGATCGCCTATATGGGCAACAAGGTCACGGCTATGGCTGCCTCAGACATTCAGCAGCTGTTTGGCGGGTGCTATCTGTTTGTACCGCAATGCCCGACGCTCTGGATGCATGATGGGGATGAGATCTACGGAAGGAGCGGCAGGAGCCGTTATACCGGGCCTCTGAAAGCGGCAATCGATGAATTCCTGGAAAATGAACCGGGCATCGACCGGAAGCGCATATATATCGGGGGAGATTCAAACGGCGGATACATGACAATGCGTCTGCTTATTGATTATCCGGAACTGTTTGCCGCAGCCTTTCCGGTTTGCGAAATATTGTACGATGAGAATATTTCCGATGAGCAGATAGGCACGCTGGCCGGCAAACCGATCTGGTTCGTGCACGCCAGGAACGATACGATCGTGGATCCCGGGGAAACGACGGAAGCGACTTACCTGCGGCTGATCGCGGCCGGCGCATCAAATGTGCATTTTTCTTATTTTGATAAAATAGTCGACAGGCATGAAGGCTTCCTGAACGAAGAGGGAAAACCATACGAATACATGGGACATTTTGCCTGGATCCCATTGTTTGAAAGAGACTGTGATTTCGATTATGATGGGAAAAAGGTCATGGATGGCACCGGGCAGCAGGATGTTTTCGCCTGGCTGGCGCAGCAGTCGCTTGACTGAAAGGAGAGCTGAAAATGGGACGCGGATATTTTACGAAGGTCAGGGTGACAGATTTCGGACCGTACGTTACAAAGATCATTCTGCCGCTGCCGGAGAAAATGAAGAAAGACCCGGACAAAGACAGTTTCAGTGTCTATGTCGAAAGACGTGACTCGCACGGCGAGATCATGCAGCTGCCGAAAAACTGGCTTGAACAGGATAAAAGGGAACCCAGTGCCGGCTATTGCACGGTCAGGGACTGCTATATGGCGAACCTTGAAGGGGAACGTACGGATGGCGGGAACTGCATTGCGCTGGAGATGGCATATGGTCCTATGAATGCGCTGGCGGCGGAAATATCCGCTCCCGATGGATTCAATATTTCGATCATCAGTGACTATCGGATCACACAGGTAAAAGCGGTCGAGACGGAAAAGGGAAAATTATCAGGGCTGGTCTTCGATAAAAAATTCGGAACAAAGTGTACGGATTACAGGGATTTTTGTGAGTCGGTATCGCACGATCCGAAATGCCCGCTGCGTTACGGATACTATATCCCGCAGGGCAAGGCAGAAAAAAAACCGCTGATCATCTGGCTGCACGGAGCCGGAGAAGGCGGAGAGGAAACAAAGATCGCCTATATGGGCAATAAAGTCACCGCCATGGCAGCTCCCGGGATACAGGATGCTTTTGACGGCTGCTGTCTGTTCGTTCCGCAGTGTCCGACGATGTGGCTGGATGACGGTTCTCATGAATACGGCAGGACCGGAAGAAGCATGTATACCGAAGCGCTGAAATCGGCTATCGACGAATTCCTGGACATCGAGCCATGCATCGACCGCAGCCGCATCTATATAGGCGGTGATTCGAACGGGGGCTTCATGACGATGCGGATGTGTATCGATTACCCGGACTTTTTCGCTGCGGCTTTTCCTGTCTGCGAGGCGCTTTATGACGAGACGATCAGCGACGAACAGATCCGGATATTATCAGGGCTTCCCATCTGGTTCGTGCATGCCAAGAATGATCCGGTCGTTCTCCCGGCCGAAACAGTTGATGCAACCTATCGGAGACTGCAGAAAGCAGGCGCGCAGAATCTGCACTTCAGCTTTTTTGATCGGATCGTGGACATTCATGAAGGCTGGACAGGAGAAGACGGCAGGCCGTTTGAATATATCGGACATTTTGCCTGGATCCCGCTTTTTAACCGGGACTGCAATTTTGACTACGATGGCAGTCCGGTGCTGACCGACGGAAAGAAAACCGACGTCTTCGACTGGCTCGCGCAGCAGAGAAAAGCCTGACCTGAGGAGGAAAGCATGTCTTCATACTCATTCGTTGTTACGGACAGCAAACGTGTACGTGTCATTCTCGATACGGATACAGCCTGTGAGGCAGACGATCCGTTTGCGATCGCCGAAGCGCTGCTGAGTCCGAAAATGATCGTAAAGGCGATCATTGCCGAACATTTTCTGGAAGAGGGCTCGCAGCAGAAGAGCTACGAGGCGATCGGCCGTCTCACAGAGGCCATGGAACTGGATCCGCTGACACTGCACGGTGAAGAAGGTCCGCTGCAGGAGGGCGCTGAGATATCCGAGGGTGCCCGCTTCATCGTGGAGGAAGCAAGACGCGATGATCCCCTGCCACTATATGTGCTGGGGCTGGGAGCACTGAGCACGATCGCAGCGGCGTTGAGAGAGGCACCTGACATTGCGGACCGGATGACTGTTGTTACGATCGGAGGTCTGCCATATGAAAAGGACAGCCCCTTTGCGGGTTTCCGGGAGTTCAATTTCGGCAATGACGTCGGAGCGGCCAACCTGCTGCTTGCCTCCGCTGTGCCGGTCTGGCAGATCCCGATGAATGTGTACACTACCATGCGTATAGGACTTGCCGAAATTGAACTCAGGATCGGACGTGCCGGCAGGCCGGGTAAATATCTTTTTGATCAGATGGCAGCTTACAATGCTACGCCGCGTGCGTTCTGGACACCGGGGGAAAGCTGGTCGCTGGGTGATTCTCCGGCGGTCGGCGTGGTCCTGACACCTGTCTGCGGTCTGTTTCATATGCAGAAGGCCCGTCACGTAAACAAAGATACGACCTATTCCGAAGAGCGGTTCGAGCACGAGATCAGAGTCTATGACAGTATTGATTCACGCTATATTCTTGAGGATCTGATCGCTAAACTGACCCTGAATTACAAAGGATAGAATTCGCCTGTCCCGGGGCGCGGCACAGTACTTTATATTGTGCCCGATGTCCTTTTCGGAAAACCCCTTGCAAAATTCATAAAAAAGCCTCCGGATGTCATATCCGGAGGCTTTTCTTACGAGCGACAGGCGGGATTCGAACCCGTGGTCTCCACCTTGGCAAGGTGGCGCTTTACCAGCTAAGCTACTATCGCATTTCCAGCATTGCTGCTGTTTCCCTGCCCCGTTCGCGAGGCATAAACTAATATACAATACCGACCGCCCGGTGTCAAGAAATTTTCCCATAACTTCTGCATCCTTTTTCAGCGGTCTGCACAACCGGCGGCAGTGTTTCCGGGAGGAGACGGTTCCGGGCTCCCGCTGCGCATGTCCGTGAACTATTTGGGGTGCGCAGTCTCTGTTTCTGGTATTATATAGATATCTGCAGACAATTGCGCCTTCGCTCTTTCTGAAAATTTACGGAACTGTTCAGGATGAGGAAGG
This sequence comes from Lachnospiraceae bacterium, assembly GCA_022652545.1. GTDB lineage: Bacteria > Bacillota > Clostridia > Lachnospirales > Lachnospiraceae > CAG-791. Next base: position 107,794 of record JALCRM010000006.1, on the reverse strand, counting down.
GCGGGCACGGGGGGAAGAGTGTGGAAATGAAAAAACTACGCATACAGGGATTACTGCTGGCTGCCGCAATGGCTGCGGCGCTGCCATGCTGCGGGAAGACATCCGCAGGCGCGCAGACCCCGGCGGATGTCTCCGCAGAGGAAATGCAGAAAACGCTCGATGCTGTCTGCGCGCAGGAACGTTTTTCCGGCTCAGACGGTGAAAAGGCTGCTGTAAATTACCTGGAAGGGCGTTTCCGTGAGCAGGGGCTCAGCGTGACGGAACAGGCGGTGACGGCGCAGCCCTATATTTCCTATCCTACGTTCAAAGGCGGCATGAATGTGATCGCGGTACGCGCTGCAGATCAGACGGCTTCCTCCAAAGCTTCCGATGCCCCCGATATTCTCATCGTCAGCGCACACCACGATTCCATGCCCTGCACGGTCGGTGCCGATGACAACGCCAGCGGCGTGACAGCTCTTGTTGAACTGGCGCGGGTATTGAAGAGTGTGCCGAGCGATACGGAGATCCGGTTCGTATCGTTCACAGGCGAGGAAGAGGGCAGAGTGGGTTCGAGATTTTACGTGAATTCGCTGAGCCGGGAGGAAAGGGACCGCGTGATCGGAGACATACAGATCGACATGCTGGGATATCACAGGGATTATGACACTGTCCTCAGTACGGTCGACGGCAGGGAGACACTGCTCGGCGATCTGCTCACCAGGCAGTCAGACGTGTTTTCACTTACCTGTGAAAAAGACGCGATGAGCGATCACTTCAGTTTTTACAACGGAGGCATTCCGGCAGTCATGGTAAGCCAGGACCGGATCGGCTATGAGAACCATACCGTACAGGACAGGCCGGATACGATCGATACGAAGAAGCTGGAAGCTCCCGTTGCGGCGGTCGCAAAGACCATGGCCGGTATCATGTCAGCGGATACAGCCTCGTATCTTGAGGAAAGCAGGAAAATATCCCCTTCTGACACTGAAGGGATGACCTCGACGGTCGGGCGCAGGGATCCGCTTTATATCGGTACCGAGAGGGCGATGTTCGATGATCTGATCGGCCAGGATGGCGTGGACGAGGGACAAAGGGACGACGATCTCTACGGCAGCGCGGAAATTTATAAATACATGATACGCTGGTTCGGTATGGAAGAGCCGATCGAGACTGAGGCGGTCTGTGTGGAAGATTCGATCCGCCGCCTGGATATCCTGGCGGCGAAAGCCGGGTACACGCAGGAAGAGATCATGAAGTATCTGACGGACGAAAGTGCAGATCCTACGATGAGCAGCAACAGTGACGGCACTGTGTTCAGTTACTCCTGGTATGAGAAAGACTATGGGAAACTGTATACGCTCATGCCGGGGAAGAATGACACAGATTACGATCTTACCGTGGAGAGCATGACCTTCGGTACGGATGTTCTGCGCGAAGTGCAGATGACGCAGGACGATGCGGCCCTGGTCGCTTCGCTGCACGATGCGCGGCAGAGAAAGATTGCCGGCTACGCCGTGAAGATCATACCGCCAGAATACCGCAGCACGGTTGTACTGACATTCTTTACGGACGGCGTGGGAAACGAACTGGGCTACACGCAGAATTACGGGGACAGCAATGAAAAAATGAGCTGGGGCATCGACGTCGGCGACTTTTTCAATGCGGACGGCTCCTTCCGCAGCCTCGACAAGAGCATACAGACGATGGTGCACGAATTCGGACATGTGCTGTTCGAGAATTCCACGCAGGTGGATATGACAAAACAGGGCGATCTGCCGCAGATCTGGTATCCGGAAGAGACCTATACGGATACTTCCTATACGAGGCGCTTTTACGATGCGTTCGTAAAGGGCACGGAACTGGATGGCGAGTCGGAGGGACAGGGCTATTCCTTTGATTATTATTTTGCCCATCCGACGGAATTTACAGATCAGTACGCCGGCGAAAACGCCATGAAGGAAGACATGGCGGAAACCTTTGCCGTCTTTGTGCTGACGGATACCCCGGACAGCAGCGATACTTCCGGCGCGGCGGCCAAAATACGTTTCTTTGCAGACGATCCGGAAATGTCCCGGATCAGGACTTACATCCGCAGCAGTCTGGGACTGGACTGAGGAACAGCCGCTGTTTGCCGGAGAGCAGCGGCGCACAATAGTTGGCTGCGAAGCGCAATAGTTGGCTGCGAAGCGCAATAGTTGGCTGCGAAGCAGCAAAGATTCGCTGCGAAGCAGCAAATTGATTACGGAGGTCACAATATGAAAAACAAAGACAGAAATGCCCGTTTTCCTATGCATGCCGTGGTTGCCGCGGCTGCCGCCGTGCTTTTCCTGACGGCATCCGTCAGCGGCTGCGCGGCGCTGGCAGCAGACAGTAAAACGATCGCAAAGGCCGGCAGCGCGGCAGTCTCAAAGGCAGACAGCGCGGCTGTGAAACTGGTTGCGGCACAGACGAAGGACACGGTCTACGCGGTACTCTCCGATGATTTTGACGGAGACGGAAGCGTGGAGTCCTTCGTGCTGACTGGCTCGAAGAGCAGTGAAGAACAGGACGGCCTGGACGGCGTGTTCTGGTATGCTGCGAACGGAAAGGCAGCGGTACTGAAAAAGGATGTGGTGGTGGGAGATCCGGGAAAGGCGGCTTCCGAGGCAAAGGACAGGAGCAACGGACTTCTGACGGATTACGATCTGGGCTCGGCGCGTTTTGCCGCATTTGACAGTCTCTATACTACCTGTGCGCTGACCATTCTCTACGGCGTCAAGGACGGTAAGGCGTATGAGACCGCGCTGTCCGGAAAGGGCTGCGCGGAGGCACCGGTACAGGGCTCTTCGGAGATCACTGTGAATTTCGACAGATACGACGGCATGCTCGACACCAGCGGCGGCCAGGCGGTCCTGGTCGAGCACACGCAGAAGCCGTACTATTTTTACTGGGACGGTGCATTCCATGAATACGGCGGCACGGAGCTGACCAAAAAGGAATTCCGGACCTATGGCGGTGCGGATGCAGCCCTTGCGGCGGTGTCCGCGGACGGGGGGTGTCTTACCGATATCCTGAGCCGGGAAAACGGCGTCATAGAGCTCAACTATGCAGTACCGGAGGACGACGGCAGCGTGCGCTTTGCCTTTAAGGCATACCGTCTGAAAGGCAAAACACTCATCGAGGACACCGGTCTCACGAATGAGGGGACATACCAGGCGGCAGCCATACCTTCGATCGCCAGATACCGCGGTAAAAGTTCCGGTCGTACAGCCGATGCGCGCTTTGCAGTCCTCAGTTACGATTACTGGGAAAACGGCGGGGAAATGACGCAGAGCACGCTCACCAGAAATAAATGCGACGCGGCCGGCCGGCTCGTTTCGTCAGACACGCTGCATTCGGATGACAATTATTCAGACGACAGCACGGAAAATTATTACGGCGTGCACACCGAGTACGAATATGACAAAAACGGAAACCTGACTGCCCAGACGGCCTATAACGCGGACGGAACGAAATACTGGGGCAACTGCCGTACAGCCGCATTTGACAGCCACGGCAACGAGATAAAAACAGAGGATTTTGACGACAGCGGAAATCCGGACGGCGGCAATACCTACACTTATAAATATGACGCGGCCGGCAATGTTTTGACAAAAAACATGTATTATGAAGACGAACTGGTCCTGGTCTATAAATACACTTACGACAAAGCCGGACACATGCTGACGCAGAAGAATTACCGCGACGGGAAGCTGGAGTACAGTGAAAAGGACACCTGGAACAAGGCCGGCAGAAAAACGGCAGTCTCCGTCATCTATTATACGGATACGCAGGATCTCGCCAGCGGGGACGGCGTCGACACGGTCTACACCTACGACAAGGCCGGCCATCTCCTGAAAGCCGAATCCACCTGTACGGGAAGCCGGAAGGGTGAGTCGGAGGGGAGCGAAGCCTATACCTATGACGACGAGACAGGCGACTGCATCGAGAGCATGAATGAAGAACCTGTGGCGACGTCCTACGACTATAATATTTATGCACAGATCGATCTGGCACAGTAGTGCGGAGGCGGCACCGCTGCTGCCCGGTTCGGAGGATCCGGAGATTCTCCTCACGGAGGCGGAAGATTGAAAGCAGCTGTAGTGTATTATTCTTTTGAAGGAAATACGGAATATGTTGCCAGGAGGATAGCGGAAAAAACGGGCGCGGAGCAGGTGCGTCTCCTTCCGGGGAGCGAGCCTCCGCGCAGCGGGCCGGGCAAATTCCTGGTCGGCGGGTTCCGGGCTTCCACGGGAAGCAGGCCGGCGCTGAAGCCGATCGCCAAAAACATGGATGATTATGATGTCATCATTCTCGGCTGCCCTGTCTGGGCCGGGACCTATCCGCCGGCAGTAGGTACTTTTCTGCAGGATTACAGGTTCCGTGGCAAGGACGTCTATCTCTTCGGCTGTTCGATGAGCGGCAATGCTGGGAAGATGTTTGAAAAGCTGACAAAGGCACTGGACGGGAACCACGTGGCAGGCACGCTCAGTCTCATTTCCCCGCGGTCGGAAAAGGACAAGGCAGATCCCATGGTCGACGGTTTCTGCACACAGATCCTGCGGGGAGCCGGTGACGTAAAGTGAGCAGAAATTACAGGCTGACCGTACGCTATGACGGCGGCCGCTATCTGGGCTGGCAGCATCAGCCCGGCAGCGGCATGGAACGTACGATACAGGGAAAACTGGAACTTGTACTGACGCGCATGCTGCAGGAGGAAAAGGCAGAGGGCAGCTCAGTACGGAGTGCGAAAAGTGCAAAAGGCGGAAGCGGCACAGTTATGCAGCCCGTCGATGTGATCGGCGCGGGAAGAACGGATGCCGGTGTGCACGCACAGGCCATGACGGCTTCCGTCGTGCTGGATACGTCGAAGAGCGCATCGGAGATCGGGGACTACCTGAACAGGTATCTGCCGGAAGATATTTCTGTGGATGAGTGCACGGAAGCGCCCCTGCGCTTTCACGCGCGGTACAATGCCACAGGCAAAACATACTGCTACACCTGCTGGACAGGGGCACGGAAACCGGTGTTCGACCGGCGCTACCTGAAGGTGCTGGAAGGGCGGCCCGACGTGGATAAAATGCGCGAAGCTGCAGGCTGCCTGATCGGGGAACACGATTTCGCGGCCTTCTGTACACTGCCCGGTAAAAACAAGTCCACTGTGCGCCTCCTTGACAGGATCGAAATTGCGGAGGACGGGCCGTATCTGCGCCTTACCTTCCACGGCAGCGGTTTCCTTCGCAACATGGTGCGCATCCTTACGGGGACGCTCCTGGAAGTGGGCTTCGGCAGAATGCAGCCCTCTGAAATACCTGCGATCCTTGCTTCGAAGGACAGGAAGCAGGCGGGGCCTACTGCGGAACCGCAGGGACTGACACTGATTTGTGTGGATTACTGAAGCGTCCGCGCTTTGTTCGGAAAACGGGAGGATGAAATGCTGTTCAGCGAAAAGATACTGAAACTGGAAAACGGATCGCAATATGTTTTGCGCAGTCCCCGCAGGGAGGATGCCGCTGCGATGCTGCGCTATCTGCAGCAGACCTCCGCGGAAACGCATTTCCTGATCCGTACACCGGAAGAGGCGGAGTCTGACGTACAGAGCGAGGAAGAATTCCTCGCACAGGCGGAAAAAGCGTCGCGGGATGTGATGATCGCGGCTTTTTCGGACGGAAGGGTGCTCGGCGTCAGCGCGATCAGCTGCGTCAGTGACCGGTCAAAAATGCGCCACAGGGCGTCGCTCGCGATCGCACTGCTCCGGGAAGCCTGGGGCAGCGGGCTTGCGGCCGCCCTGCTTTCGGAAATGATCGCGCTGGCCCCGTCGCTTGGATACACACAGCTCGAGCTCGGTGTTTTTTCCGACAATGAGCGGGCGATCCGTCTGTACAGCCGCTTCGGTTTTCAGGAATGGGGGCGCACGAAGAACGCATTCCGTCTCGGCGACGGGACCTGTTTTGACGAGATCCTGATGGGACTGCAGCTCACGGAGTCGGAGATGGACAGTGCAAATCCCGGCAGGCCGGAGGGCAGCAGCGGCATCAGCACCATTGAACGTATGAATGAAGAGCATGCCGTACTGCGCAATTTCGGACTGCCGCTCCTTACGTGGAAGAGCGGGATGCGCATTCTGGATGCGGGCTGCGGGGGCGGCAAGACCATCGAAGAGATGCTGAGGCTCTCCCCGGACAGCGTGATCGACGGGATCGACTTTTCGGAGACAAGCGTACAGAAAGCCAGGGAGCTCAACCGGGCGGAACTCGGGAGCCGTGTGCATGTCGTGCACGGGGATGTAGGCAGCCTGCCGTATGAGGACGGTACCTTTGATCTGGTGACGGCGGTAGAGACCGTTTATTTCTGGCCTGACATCCTGGGGAGCCTGCGGGAGATCCGCCGCGTCCTGAAGAAGGGCGGCTGCGCGGAGATCCTGAACGAAGGGAGCGATCCTTCCATTCTGGAGGTGTGGCCGCATATCGACGGCTTTATGAAGGTGTACCGCCCGGAGGAACTGAAGGAACTGATGGAACTCGCCGGCTTTTCAAAGGTGCGGATCGAGCGCGGTGAAGATCAGCTGGTGGCTGCGATCGCCGTCAAATGAAGATCGGCAGCAGTCGGCAGGCGTCTGTCCGCTGCTTTAAAGAATGTAGTCCGACAGCCTTCCCAGCAGGTCCTCGGGCACGGCAGCCCTGATGTAGGTGCCGCCGTCCCGGTACTCTTCTTCCAGGATATCCGCGCGCCGGTGCAGTTCTTCCACGCTGCGGCCGTCCGTATAGGGAATGAGGAAGGCGGCTTCGGTGGTGCGTGCACTGAGCCGGTCGCAGATGAGCGCGGTCAGTTCGTCGAGGCCCGCGCCCTGTTTTGCCGAAAGATAGATGCGCTCGCCCTGCGGGTCAGCCTGCAGGACGGGCAGTTTTATATCCTTCATGAGAAGGTCGGCCTTGTTCATGACAAAGATGACGGGGACATTCCGGATGTCCAGGTCTGCAAGTGTTTTTGCAGTCACTTCCATCTGCATGCCGCAGTTTGCGTCAGAGCAGTCCACGACTTCCAGGATCAGGTCAGCGAGGCGCGCTTCCTCCAGCGTGGAGCGGAAGGCATTCACAAGGTCGTGCGGCAGGTCGGAGATAAAACCCACCGTGTCGGACAGCAGGAACGGTGCGCGGCCCTCGGGTGTGATCTTGCGCACGGTCGTATCGAGCGTTGCAAACAGCATGTCCTTTTCCAGGACGAGCTTGCTGTCGTCGGGACAGCAGCGGGAGATCAGCGCGTTCATCAGGGTGGACTTCCCGGCGTTCGTATAGCCGACGAGCGAGACCAGGGGAAGGCCTGCGCGGCGGCGCCTGCTGCGCTGCACGTCGCGGCCGAGGTCGACCTCCTTCAGTTTTCTGCGCAGTTCGGACATGCGTTTTTCGATGCGCCGGCGGTCCAGCTCGATCTGCGTTTCTCCGGCGCCCTTGTTGGACATTGCACCGCCCGTGCCGCCCTGGCGCGAGAGATTTTTGCGCATTCCGGCGAGCCGGGGCAGCATGTACTGCAGACGCGCGTACTCCACCTGCATCGAGGCCTCCGCCGTATGGGCGCGCCTGCCGAAGATCTCCAGGATCAGGCCCGTGCGGTCGATCACTTCCGTATCCAGCCTGTCGGAGAGATTGACCATCTGCGAAGGGGAAAGCGTGTTGTTGAAAATGACGCAGTCGCACTTCTCTTCGAAGAGCAGTCCGCGCAGTTCCTCGACTTTCCCGCTGCCGATGCAGGTGGCGGCGTCGATGGAAGAGAGGCTCTGTGTGACCGTATCCGCTGTTTCAAGCCCCAGAGCCCCGGCCAGACCGTCCAGTTCCTTCATTTCGGTGCGGAACAGCACCGTGTCTGTATTCTGCGCCGCGCCGACGAGCATGGCACGCTTTTTTTGTTCAGTATCGTTTTCTGTCGGGCTTCCGCCTTTTTTACTGTTTTCCGTCATGCAGGCTCCATTTCCCGTCCGGCAGACCGGACAGGATCTTATGCCGCCGCTTTGCGCGGGGCTGCCACGAGTATAGCATAAAAAAGCGGCTGCAGTCCGGACTGTAACCGGACCGCGGCCGCGCTGACATTGTGATTGAGGAACGGTGCCCGCTTCTCAGTGCATTCCGGGGCCGCCCTGCTGTGAAACAGTGGCAGGGGTGTAGGAAACGTTCAGTGCATCCGCTACGGCTTCCATGATGCCGTTGCTGCTGTAGGTGGCGCCGCTCACGGCGTCTACGCTCACGTCCTGCTGCTGCAGGATCTCGTCGATGACCGTCGAGGAAGCGCGGCTGAAGAACTGCTGGTCGTCTTCATAGGAAACGACGGAGATGTCGGTGATCTGTCCGCCGGCAACGGTGACCTGTACGGTGGTAGTGCCGCGGAGTCCGGTGCCTGTGCCGGTATAGGTGCCGTCAGCGATCTGTGATGCAACGCCGGAAGACGTGGAGGCAACGGCCTGTGTTTCGTCAGATGCCGCAGCAGCTGTTGCGGCCGTCGTGGTATCTTCAGATGCAGCTTCGGCAGTCGTGTTTTCGGAAGAAACATCCGCAGAATCCGCAGAGGAAGCTGCCTGGCCGGAAACGATCACATCGGCCGACGTTGCTGCTGTCGTATCGGTTTCGGAAGCGGAAGTCGTGTCTTCGGAGGCTGCGGAGGCCATGTAGCTGCCTGTGCCTGCATTTGCCTGCATGGAGACAAAGTTTCCGAGATAGCTCGAACCGGCGATCAGGACGCAGGAGACGGCGCCGGCCGCAAGGGCGTTGCGTTCGCGCTCATCGACGGCGAGCTCCGCGTTGGCGGAAGGGCAGTACCGCACGCACTCCATACAGTCGATGCATTCGCCGTCCTTTACGCGGTTTGTTTCGCCGAGCGGAATGCCGACTGAACATTTGACGGAGCAGAGCGAGCAGCGGCCGCAGTTTTCACGGGGCTTGGAAACGTAGAAGAGTCTGGCGCGGCTGATGAGGCTGAAATAAGCTCCGAGGGGGCAGAGGTACCGGCAGAAAAAGCGCTCGATGAAGAAGGAGCCGGCCACGATGGCTGCGAGCAGGATCGCCGCAGGGATGAAGGCCGGGAAAAGAACGGAAAGCGCCGGCATGTTCCAGAAAACCGAGATCATTCCGAAGAAGTCCCACGGACTGGTGCCGCTCGGGATGGTTACGAGCTGCAGTCCCCAGACAAATACGACGATAGCGATCAGCAGGCTGTATTTGACGACCTTGAGGATATCGTCCGTGCGTTCGGAAACAGAACGGCGGGAATGCTTCTTTCCGAGCCTCGGCAGACGGTAGAGCAGATCCTGCATGGCGCCGAAGGAACACATCCATCCGCAGAAGAAACGTCCGGCCAGTGCAGTGACAGCGGTTGCGGTGATGAGCAGTACCAGGTCGGGAGCGATGGTGGAGAGGGTACCTTCTCCGTGCAGGATCAGCATGAAAACTTCTTTCAGGCTGTTCCAGATCTGGATGAAGAGGGAGGGAACAAGCAGGAAGCACAGGACCTGGATGCCCCGGCGCAGCCAGGGGATCCAGCCTTTTTTACTGCGGGATACGGAACGGGTGTTGCGATCGTAGTTGCTCATGACTATATTCTCCTTTTTTCTCAGCTTTCAATGTTTTGATTGTTTTGTGTTATTTATGGAACAGCTGTTTCTGTTGTACAGGGACGGGGATCCGCGGTCACGGCGGGCCTGTCAGATCGCAGTTCCCGTTTTTGCCGTAAACTGGTACCGGCCTGTCGCGAAGCCTTCGGTACCAAGCATGTCTCCGCCTTCCATAAGGAAGAGCGCATCCGTATGCAGGCGGTCTGCCAGCGGGATGCCCCGCTCCGGCCCCAGTACGAACAGGGCAGTGGTAAGGGCGTCCAGGTCCTCCGCACACGTCCCGGCGGCGGATACACTCAGCACACCGGAGCGGGCCGGAAAGCAGGTGCGCGGGTCGAGCAGGTGGTGGAAGCGCACGCCGTCTTTTATGAACGAGCGTTCATTCACCGCGGAGGTGACCAGGGCACCGTCCGCAAGCGGGATGCTTCCGACGATCCTTCCGCGCTGCTCCAGCGGATTCTGGATGCCGATGCGGCGGGGCGAACCATCCTGTTTTGTGCCGATCGTGCAGATCGTACCGCCGAAGTTGAGAAGGGCACAGGCGACGCCTTCGTTCCTGAGCTCACCGGCGATGAGGTCGGCCGCGTACCCTTTGGCGATGCCGCCGAGGTCGATGCCCTGTCCACGGCGCTTCAGGTACGCCGTTCGGTTCTGACTGTCCAGGACGAGATCGCGGTAGTTCACGAGATCCGCAGCGCGGCGGCATTCGTCGTCGGACGGGAGGCGCTGTGCCGGGTCACCGAACTTCCAGAGTTTAAGGGCCGGTCGGACAGTCACGTCGAAAGCCCCGAAGGAGACCCTGGAAAAGTACAGTGCCCTTTCGAGCAGTGCCAGGGTCACATCGCTCACCTTGACGGGCCGTACACCGGCGTTCTGCGCGATGGCGGAGATCTCACTGCCCGGCTTGAAAGCCGACAGCAGGTCATCGAGTCCCGACGCCATGCCGAAGCACCTGGCCAGGATGTCGCGCTGCCTGCTGTCGGGAAGCGGTGTATCGATCTGTATGCTGTTGAAGGTGCCGAATGCGTAAAATGCGGTTTCCATAAGCGGGCCTCTCCTGGTGTAAAAGTGTTTTGTCTGCTGCGGCTCTGTGAAGGATCCTTTATCGGCTGCAGTGATTTCATGGTATAGTCAAATTGCGTTCAAACTGTGAACGTGAGCTTAACCGAACTTAAATTTTCAAAAAAATTTTTTATCCTGTGCAGAAGGAGAAAGGTTTCCATGGCAGCTACAGTGTTTCTGGATATAGACGGAACGATCTGGGACGGCCGGCGCCGCATCCCGGACAGCGCGGCGGAGGCGATCCGGAAGCTGCGCCGCAGCGGACACTCGGCGGTGCTCTGCAGCGGCCGCGGACGCGCGAGCATACAGGCGCCGCACCTGCTTTCACTGGGCTTCGACGGCATTCTGGCAGCTTGCGGGAACCATATCGAAAAGGACGGCAGGATCCTGTACGAAAGGCTGCTTCCTCCGGAACTCGTCACAAGATCTGTCGATACGCTGCGGGAGAACCGGATGCCGCTCGTCCTCGAGGGACCGGAATTTTACTGGTTCGAGCCCGCCGATTTTCCCGCGGATCCCTATCCGCGGGAGCTGTGGGAGCAGCTGGGACCCCGGGCAAAACATCTGTCGGAGCTGGGGAGCGGCGCGCGCGTCAATAAATTCAGCGCAGACTACGAGGACGGAGGATGTTTTGACCGCGTGAAGGAAGCGCTGGGAGAGGAACTGGATTTCATCGATCACAACGGGCGTGTGGTCGAATTCATTCCGAAGGGCTCCTCGAAAGGCGACGGGATTGCCAGATACCTGGCGCTCACGGGCGCGGATCCGGAAGCTGTATACGCGATCGGCGACGGCATCAACGATCTCGACATGATCGGCAGCGTGCGGCACGGCATTGCGATGGGAGGCTGCTGCGCGGAACTGGCGGAACGCGCGGAATATGTGACGGACCGCCTGTGGGAGGACGGCCTTGCACACGCGCTTGCACACTACGGTCTTATATAGGAAGTGTCGCGATATACTGCCCGGATGCGGATGTGACAAAAAGAAACGATTTCTTAACAAAAAATTATCCTGATATTATGCTGATTGTATGCCTGATATGTTAAAATTAACTAATACGGAACGGCACACGGAGGTTCGAGATGCAGCCCGATGAAAACAGGGAATATGCGTTCTTTGCAATGGTATCGCGGCTGAGGTGGATCAGCCGCTGGGCGCTGATGCGCAATTCTTCCGGAGAGAACCTTTCGGAGCATTCCCTGCAGGTGGCCATGCTGGCGCATGCGCTCAGCACGATCGGGAATGAGCGGCTGGGAAAACATCTGGACAGCGACCGGGCAGCGGTGATCGCCATGTACCATGACGTTTCCGAGATCCTCACCGGGGATATGCCGACGCCGGTCAAATACCGCAATGACACGATACGCGAGGCGTACAGGGAGATCGAAGCAGACGCCGACCGCAGGCTCCTTTCGCTGCTGCCGGAGGATCTGCGCGCGGAGTACAGCAAAGTGCTGGAGCCGGGGGACGAATTTTCTTACGAGAAAAAACTGGTCAAGGGCGCGGACAAACTGTCTGCGTATATCAAGTGTATCGAGGAGAAAAAGGCAGGCAACAATGAATTCCGGAGCGCGGAAAAAGCAGCGCTGAAGGCCGTGCGTGACATGCACCTGCCGGAGATCGATATTTTTACAGCGGAATTTCTGCCGGCGTATTCCAGGACGCTGGATGAGATCCGGCCGGAACAGGCGCCGGAAGAGTAAGGAAGGAAAAACAGACAATCCAAGGGGGGGCAGGATCATGTCCAAAGCAGTGAGACTCAGCGATATCGGGCAGCGTGCCGGCGTAAGTGCCGTGGCGGTTTCCAAAGCACTTTCAGGGCAGAAGGGCGTCAGCGAAGAGATGCGCGCAAAGATCGTGGCGCTGGCTTCCGAAATGGGCTACGTTAAGACCGTCGGCAGCAAGGAGAGCAAGAACAGGCGCACCTACACGCTGGGCGTGATCGTGGCGGAGCATTTCCTGCAGCAGAAGCAGTCCTTCTACTGGAAAATGTACCAGGAGATCGCGAGACGGGCTATTTCCAAGAACTGTTTCACCATCCTGGAAGTCATCGGGCAGCCGGATGAGAACCAGATGAAAATGCCGAAAGTGGTGCTGGAAAAGAAAGCGGACGGCATTGTCATCATGGGAGATTTCAAGCCGGGCTACAGCGATGCGGTGAGCGAAAGAAGCGGCCTTCCGGTGGTCTTTCTCGATACGACGCGCACCGGCGGGGCGGGGGACTGCGTTGTGTCCAACAACCTGATGGGCGGGTACAGCATGACCAACTACCTGTTCAGTATGGGGCACAGCCGGATCGCCTTTGTGGGGACGAGACTATCGACGGCCAGTATCGAGGACCGTTTTCTGGGATATCTCAAGTCGCTCATGGAGCATGGTGTGAAATGGAGAGAAGACTGGTTCATCGATGACCGCAGCAGGGAAACGGGACTGATGGACACGGACACCTATCCGGTGCTTCCGAAGGACATGCCGACTGCCTTTTTCTGCAACTGCGATCTGTCCGCCAGCATCCTGATCGAAAAGCTGACCCGGAAAGGGTACAGGGTACCGGAGGACTTTTCGGTCGCCGGCTTCGATGATTACGTTCCGGAGCAGTACAGCGGCGTGGGGATCACGACCTATGAGATCGACATGGCGGAAATGGCCAGACGCACCGTGCATATCCTGACACACAAGATCGACGACATCAGCTATTCCACCGGCATGTTTATGCTGCCCGGCACCTTTATTGAGAGACAGAGTGCAGCGAGGATCGGCTCTCCTGTGCCTTTTGTTTGAAAATGCCGGGAGTGACGCCCATCCGGCGCCGGAACAGACTGATGAAGTGACTCGTATTGTCAAAGCCGACAGAGCTGCTGATCTCGCGGATGCTCAGATCCGTGGTCAGCAGCATTTCTTTGGCTTTTTTCATGCGCTTTTCATTGACATAGTGCAGCGGCGGCAGGCCGAAACGCGCCGTGAATTCGCGGCAGAGACGGTATTTGCTGACCCCTGTAAGAGATTCGCAGTGATCCAGCGAAAAGGGTTCTTCGATGTGACAGTCCAGATAATTGACCAGTCCGTCCAGATAGCCGGTGCTGCCGGAGGCCGTTTCCTTCTGGCCGGGAGCGGACAGGGAAGCGCGCGCCAGAGCACAGAATATGGAAGTGAGCGAACTGTGAACGGTGAGCTGGCCTGCCTCATCCAGCGGAACACGCACTTCGAGTATGGTCTGCATGTCGTGGAGCAGGGGGGAATACGCGGGAACGGGAAATACCTTCGGGACCGGCAGATCGATCGCACCGCACAGGAAGGAACTGGCGCCGGGAGCGAGGAAAAACAGACTGAATTTCCATGGCGTTTCCGCTGAAGAAAGTGTCAGGGCATATCCCAGGTCCGCCAGCAGAAGGCTCCCGTCGGCAAGGCGCAGAGAGGCGCCGCGGCCGGAACAGATGCCGAGACCTTCCGCGGTATAGAGCAGGAGATAGTAGCCGGGCATTTCCACGTTGATCGTAAAGGCATATTGCTGTACGACTCTGCCTCCGGCCATCACCTGCATGCAGGATCCTGAGAACGCGGGATCCCCCTGCGGCGCGTATACGACCGGAATGAGCGAACGGGGATCGAAGTCTGCCGAAGAGGCCGCCTTCACATATGTACTTTCCATCCAGAGTTCTGTGAAATCCATACAACAGCTCCAATCAGGCTCCGGCCCGGGTTTCAGTCGGCGGAGTGCGTATTACCACGTCCGGTGCTTCGGCTTTCCGGAGAATAGAGAAAGGAAACGGGGAGCTGGCACAGCGAGATTAAATTAACTTTACTTTTACTGATTAATTTCCTGAAATCATGATACCACTGCAATAGAAGAGAATTCAACACAATAATTGTGCACAAAATAGGACGAGGCAAATAGAGCAGAATGACGATATTTTACAAATGAGCAATAATATTATATTTAATGCAACAAAGGATGATACATATATTAACACCATGGATATAATTAATTTAAAGTTAATTAACGCGATTTAAGCGAAAAAATTAACTAAGTTCCGAAAACAGACAGCAAACAGCGCATCTATTTCAAAGGAGGAAATGTATGAAAATGAAGAAGTTACTGGCAGTAGCCCTGACTTCCGCGATGACCGTCTCACTGATGGCATGCGGATCGGGTTCGACGGACACCTCGTCTGCTTCGGCGTCGAGTGCGGCTCCTGCAGCGGCAGCGACCAGTGCGGCAGCAGCGGCGACCAGCGCGGCAGCGGCAGCCACAAGTGCAGCAGCGGCGGCGACCAGCGCAGCGGCCGACAGCGGTACACTGAGCTACAATTCCATCGAACTGGGCACGACCGGCACGGACCTTACCGCATCGATCAAACTTCTCACACACCATACGGATATGCTGAAGGATGATTATACCGGCACGTCCTGGAGCAGCTACCTTGCGGAATTCAATAAGATGTATCCCAACATCACGGTCGACATCGAAGGCATCACCGATTATGCCAACGACTCACTGCTTCGCCTGCAGGGCGGCAAGTGGGGCGACATCATGATGATCCCCGCAGTCGACAAGGCCGACCTTGCCACCTATTTTATCCCTTACGGCACGGTGGACGACATCAACTCGACTGTCAACTATGCTGTGCAGTGGAACTATGACGGACAGTGCTACGGCATTCCTTCAACAGCAAATGCACAGGGCATCGTCTATAACAAGGCCGTCTTTACGAAGGCCGGCATTACCGAGCTTCCGACCACGCCGGACGATTTCATCGCCGATCTGCAGAAGATCAAGGACAACACCGACGCGACCCCGCTGTACACCAACTATGCGGCAGGCTGGACGATGGGTGCCTGGGATGCCTACATCAGCGGCACGGCTACCGGAGATCCTGATTACATGAACAACAAGCTGCTTCACACGACGGATCCTTTCCGTGACTACGGCGACAACACACATCCGTATGCAGTCTACAAGATCCTTTATGACGCAGTTTCCAAGGGACTGATCGAAGATGACTACACGACGACCGACTGGGAAGGCTGCAAGGGCATGATCAACAACGGCAAGATCGGCTGCATGGTTCTCGGCTCCTGGGCATTCACGCAGATGCAGGGCGCAGGCGATCATCCGGACGACATCGGATACATGCCGTTCCCGATCACTTCCGGTTCCAAGATGACAGCTACGGCAGGCCCTGACTACAGCTTCGGTATTGCAGCGGATACTACCGACGACAACAAACTGGCTTCCATGATCTTCGTAAAGTGGATGACTGAGAAATCCGGATTCTCCTATAACGAAGGCGGACTTCCGATCGCGGCGGACGACACCAAGATGCCTGCACTGTATGATTCCTTCAAGGATGTCACGCTTGTGGTCGACAACCCGGCACAGAGCGGCGAAGAGGATCTCCTCAACAAGCTGAATTCCGATTCCGAACTCAACGTCAACAACGGCGGCAACGACAAGATCCAGAAGATCGTAGAGCACGCGGCTAACGGCGACGAGTCCTTCGACGACATCATGGCCGAATGGAACACCAAGTGGGATGATGCGCAGTCGACCGAAGGCGTCACTGCAGCAGAATAATTCGTACACTCTGCCGGTAAGGTGAAAGCGGCCACAGGGATGGCGCGCTCATACACCGGGGAAAACCAGAAGGGAGCTGCATACAGTGCTATGCAGCTCCTTTTTACAGGAAAAGGCCGTGGACAGCGGCCGGCATGCCTTGCGCGGAAGAACCGGTACAGGCGCAGGACCGGAGGTATGATGGAACAGGCAAAACAGAAGGAAACATCTTCGTTTCAGAAATGGTTTCGGAGCCGGAAAGGACAGCAGGCGCTCGTACTGATCGTTTTCATGTCCATTCCGCTGCTGCTGCTTTTCATTTTTACCTATCTGCCGTTCGGTGAGATGGTGAAATTCAGCTTCTATAACATGAAATATGTCGGCGCACGGAAGTTCGTGGGCCTGAAGAACTATCAGGATGTCTTTACCAGAAAAGACTGTTTCGGCGCACTGAAACTCAGTCTCTACTATATGGTGGGATCGGTGGTGCAGCTGCTGCTGGCCCTGTATCTGGCCACGGTGCTGAGCTTCCATGTAAAAGGGGAAGGCGCTTTCAAGGCGGTCATGTTTTTCCCTTATCTGATCAGCGGCATTGCGATCGGATTCATTTTCAAGTTTTTCTATACCCACGGCTACGTGTGGGACACGGCCCTGACCTGGTTCGGCTTTAAACTGGATCAGCTGCCCTACTGGCTGAAGGACCAGAAGATCAACAACATCTCCCTGGTGGCGACTTCGGTGTGGCGCTATACCGGCCAGAACATGGTGCTGTTCATCGGCGCCATCATGTCGGTCGACCAGGAACTGTACGAAGCGGCAGCGCTGGACGGCGCCAACCGCTGGCAGCAGTTCAAGCACATCATCATGCCGAGCATCAAGACCATCATTACACTGAATGTGATCCTTTCCATCACAGGTTCCCTCAGCGCGTTCGAGCCGCCTTACGTCATCACGGACGGTGCAAACGGCACCGGCACCTATTTCGTCATCATGAACCGCATTGCGCATACGAGCCAGAAGGTCGGACTTGCGTCCGCGATGGCGGTCGTGCTCCTGGCGATCATATTCCTCGTGACGATCGCACAGAAGGTATTCTTCAAGTATTTCTTCCGCAGCGCAGATGACGAGGATCCGCGTGCAGGAGAGCGCAGGGAGAAGCAGATCGAGAAGTACCGTGCAAAACATGCGGCACGGAACGGGGAGGCACACAATGGCTGACAAAAACACATCGGCATCGGTCCTCGGCATGGGAGATACGAGCATGTCGGTCAACACGGCAGCCAGGACCAAGAGAGCCATCCTGGGTTTCCTGAAATATTTTTCACTGGTATTCTGCGGTTTCCTGGCGGTCCTGCCGGTCGTTTCCTGTTTCATCACGGCCCTGAAGACCAAAGAGGAGTATCAGTCCACGAACGTCATGACACTGCCTTCGAAGCTGTACTTCGGCAATTTTGCCGACGCCTGGGAAAAGGCCAACATGGGCATGGCCTTCCTGCATTCCCTGATCGTGCTGGTCTTCGTACTGGCCGGTTCCATCATGATCGGTGCCATGCTGGCTTACTGCCTGTCCCGTTTTAAATTTCCGGGCAACGGCCTGGTTCGCAGCCTGTTCCTGTTTGCCTCGCTCCTTCCCGGCGTTGCGATGCAGGTCTCGGTGTATTCGATCATGCAGAAGCTGGGCTTTATCAATCATCTGTACGGCTATATCATCCTGATGATGGGCACCGACGTCATATCCATCTACATCTTCATCCAGTTTTTTGAAAACATTTCGACGTCGCTGGATGAATCGGCGATCATGGACGGCTGCAGCTATTTCGGCGTGTTTTTCAAGATCCTGCTGCCGCTCCTGAAGCCGGCCATCATGACCGTCATCATCCTCAAGGGCGTGAATACGTACAATGAATACTACATGGCCAACCTGTACCTGCAGGACAAGTCCAGGCTGGGCGTCGTGGCTACTTCGCTGTACACCTTCACTGGTCCCATGGGCAACCAGTACAACATGATCTGCGCCGGTGTCATCATCAGCTTCATGCCTGCCCTCATCGTATTCCTGCTGTTCCAGAAACAGGTCTACAGCGGCATGACGAGCGGCGCGGTAAAGGGATAAAAACGGTCTTTCCTTTTTACACGTCCGGGTTATAATAACTGAATACGAAGACGCGGACGCAGTTGCGCGTTCGCGTCTTTTTATGCAAAGAACCGGCGAGGGTGCTGCTTTGACAAATTCAATGACGGAGGGTTCACCTCTCAGACTGATCTTAAAATTCTCATTGCCGCTGCTGCTCGGCAATCTTTTCCAGCAGACCTACAATATGGTGGACGCGGCGATCGTGGGACAGACGCTGGGCTCCGGTGCGCTGGCCGGCGTGGGGGCGTCCAGTTCAGTACAGTTCCTGGTGCTCGGCTTCTGTATCGGCACCTGCGCAGGTTTTTCCATTCCGATCGCCCAGCGGTTCGGCGCCAAAGACTATGAAGGCATGCGCTCCTGCATATACCATGCCGGCGTGCTCACCGCAGTCATGGCAGCAGTGCTCACGGCTGTCACGGCGCTGCTCTGCCCGAATATCCTGGGCCTTCTGCAGACGCCGAAGGACATTTACGGCAATGCTTACAGCTACCTGCTGATCATTTTCCTCGGCATTCCGTTCACGCTGCTGTACAACCTGCTCTCAGGCATACTGCGGGCGGTGGGTGACAGCAGAACCCCGTTCTTTTTCCTGGCACTGTCAGCGGTCATGAATATTTTCCTGGATCTGTTCTGCATTCTGGTCCTGCACTGGGGCGTGGCAGGCGCAGCCATCGCCACCGTCGTTTCGCAGGCGGTGTCGGGGCTGCTGTGTCTTTGGCTCATCGTGCGGAAGTTCGAGATCCTGCATCTGAAGAAGAAAAACTGCGTCTGGGACCCCACCAGGGCATCCATGCTTCTGTTCGTCGGCGTGCCGACCGGTCTGCAGTTCTCCATCACGGCGATCGGAAGCATGGTCATGCAGTCCGCGAACAATTCACTCGGTACCGTTTATGTATCCGGCTTTACGGCAGGCATGAAGATCAAACAGTTTGCCATGTGCCCGTTCGATGCAATGGCAACGGCGGTCTCCACCTTCGCGGGACAGAATTACGGCGCGCGCAAGGCGGACCGCATACGGGCGGGTGTGCGCGACGGTATCGCCTGCGTCGTGCTGTACGGGATCGCGATCGGGCTCGTACTGATCTTCTTCGGCAGGACAATGTCCATGCTGTTTGTTTCTTCGGGCGATACGGCCGTGCTGGACGCATCCGGCAGGTATCTGCGCTGCCTGGGCTATTTTTACTGGGTGCTGGGGATCCTGAATGTATGCCGGATGAGCATACAGGGACTCGGATATTCGGGACGCGCGATCTTCAGCGGTGTGCTGGAGATGGTCGCGCGCTGTATCGTGGCGCTTTGTTTTGTGCCGGTTTACGGATACGGTGCGATCTGCGCCGCGGACCAGACAGCCTGGATCGCAGGCGCCGCTTATGTTACGCTGACCTGCGCCTGGGTGATCAGAAAGATCACCGGGGAATTCTCGGAAAAAACAGCGGCGCCGAAGGGTGTCACTTCATAAATCTGTCTATGGCATCATTCATTTTTTCAATCGAGGCCGCATCGTTTTCGCGTACCGCTTCCACGATGCAGTGCTCCATGTGCTCCTTGAGAAGGAGTTTGCCTGTGTTGTTCAGCTCGGCCTTGACGGCTGCCAGCTGAATGAGCACATCTGAACAGTCCTGGCCGTCCTGCAGCATGCGCTTTACGGATTCCAGATGTCCGATCGAACGGGAGAGGCGGTTTGTGATCGCGCGGATCTCTTCCGGGTCGTGTGTGTGGGAGTGATTGTGCGCGTCGGGCTGCCGGGAAACGGACGCGGTGTTTTTATCCTTGTTTTCCATGTTGTACCTCCGTGCAGGATATGCATGATTTTAGCACGGAATAACCCCCCGGGGGGCTTTTTTTGGTTTTGCGGCGCAGATATACTTGGTTTGGAAATTCCGGAGCCGAAGGAAAGCCGCGGCTCCCGGTACAGGAGGTACGTCAGAACAGCATGCATATTCCCGACAACTATCTGAGCCCCCAGACCTGCGCGGTCATGGGAGCCGTCATGGTACCGGTCTGGACGGTCTGCATCCGCAGGCTGAAGGTGTCCCTTCCGGGCAGAGAGGTCTCCCGGATGGGCGTTGCGGCTGCTTTT
The DNA here is from genome assembly GCA_022652545.1 of Lachnospiraceae bacterium. GTDB lineage: Bacteria > Bacillota > Clostridia > Lachnospirales > Lachnospiraceae > CAG-791. Next base: position 87,363 of record JALCRM010000006.1, on the reverse strand, counting down.
TCTTTTCTGGGCATGATGTTTAACGTCCCCATGCCGGGCGGTACGACGGGGCATGCCGTGGGCGGCACGCTGATCGCTCTGGTGCTGGGGCCGTACGCCGCCTGCATCGCGGTGAGCACGGCGCTGCTGCTGCAGGCCCTGCTGTTCGGAGACGGAGGCATCCTGTCATTCGGTGCCAACTGCTTCAACATGGCCTTCGTACTGCCGTTCACCGGCTGGGTCGTGGCAGGGGCGGTGCGGAAACTCCTGAAAAACAGCAGGAGGGGTGATCTGATCAGCGCCGGGATCGGCGCCTACGCGGGGATCAACGCCGGCGCACTGTGTGCAGCCGTTGAATTCGGCATCCAGCCGATGCTGTTCCGGGACGCGGCGGGAAATGCAATGTACTGTCCGTACGGGCTGCAGGTCGCGGTTCCTGCCATGATGGCCGGGCACCTCACGGTCTTCGGCGCGGCGGAGGTGCTTTTCACGGTCGCCATCCTGGGTTTTCTGCAGGCAGGCGGGGCGCTTTCCTTTCCGGATACGGGCGGCAGAACACCTGCCGCAGTCAAAGTGCTGCTGACGGCGCTTGTCGTGCTTACGCCCCTCGGACTTCTCGCCCAGGGGACGGCATGGGGAGAGTGGGATGCCGGTGAGATCGCGGCCACCGGCGCCGGCTATACGCCGTCCGGCATGCGCGGCGGCGCTCTGCTGCAGGCGCTGCTCCCGGAGTATTCCCTTGCCGGCATGCCGGCATGGACAGGCTACGTGATCAGTGCCGCGGCCGGGGCTGCGCTGCTGATCATCCTTTTCCGCCTTGCCGCAGGGCTTCTAGGAAAAACAGGAATAAAACGGAGAGTTTGAAGTTTGGACTTTGACCTGATACTGGTGCGGCTCACGGGCCGCATCCTGAAAGACGAAGGAAGGACGGCCGGTCCGCTGGCCGCGCCCGGACTGCGGATACAGCCGGTAAGCCGGCTGGCCGCAGCTTTCTGCTGTATCCTTTTCTGCGCGCTGTCGCGCAACGCGGTCTTTACCGGCGGCGTGCTTGCCGTCCTTCTTCTGCGCACCGCGCTGCTTCCGGAGGACAGTATGCGGCGCGCGCTCGGAAAGACGGTATTGCCGGTGCTGTTCACGCTGCTCATAACGCTGCCTGCTGTTTTTACGGGGTCGCCCGGGACGATGGCGACAGTGACGATGAAGGTACTGGAATCGGTTCTGGTACTGGCGCTCACAGGGGAAGCACTCACCTGGCAGGAGACCACAGGCGCCCTGCGCGCGCTGCATCTGCCGGGCATTTTCGTGATGACGCTGGACATGACCGTGCGAGGCCTGGTCATTCTCGGCAGGTATGCCGACCGTGTGACGGAAGCTGTGTGGCTGCGTACAGTGGGCGGAAGGGCGCAGTCCTCCGTGAGAAACGCAGGCACGGGCGGCGTGCTGGGCGGCACTTTTCTGCATTCGCGCAGAATAGCGGCCGCGACGGAAGAAGCTATGGAATGCAGGTGTTTTGACGGCGAATACAGGGATGGCCGCAAAACACGCCTGCACAGGGCAGATGCACTGTATCTGCTCATGATCCCGGCGATGGCGGGCCTGTTCGCGCTGTGTGAGCGGGCAATGCACTGACGGGGACACAATGCACTGACGGGGACAAAACAGGGAACAGGGCGGACGATGATAGAACTGAAAGATCTGTGTTTTGCATATGAGGACGGGACAGAGGCGCTGCACAGCGTCACATACTCCTTTGAAAAAGGCAGGTGCTACTGTCTGCAGGGGCCGAACGGCTGCGGAAAATCAACACTGTTCCGCATCCTTACGGGGCTGAGTTTTCCCACCTCCGGTACGTACCGTTTTGACGGCCGGGAGATCACGGCGGCCCTGATGAAGGACCGTGCGGCAGCGCGCGCCTTCCACCGGCGTATCGGTTTCCTGTTCCAGGATCCGGAAATGCAGCTGTTCACGGGCTCCGTGGAGGACGAGATCGCTTTCGGGCTGCGGCAGCTCGGCATGGGGGAAGAAGAGTGTGCCGCGAGGACGGAGCGCTGGCTTTCCGCGCTGGAGCTCGAAAGGGTACGGAAAAAAGCGCCTTTCAATCTGAGCGGCGGAGAAAAGAAACGCTGCGCGCTCGCAGCCGTGCTTGCCATGGAGCCGGAAGTGCTGATCCTGGACGAGCCCATGGCGGGGCTCGACGAAAAAGGGCAGGCATGGATCACAGACTTTATGGAAAAACTCAGGTCTCCGGAGCGCCTGATCCTGTTTGCCACGCACAGCAGCGATCTGGCCGGCAAAGCGGCAGATACCAGGATCTTCATGAACAGGGAACATACGATCGCGGCGCCGGGGCAGCAGGCCTGAACCCGCTTCAGAGATTTCCGGGGAACACGTGCGGAAGAAAGCGTCGTGCGACGGCGGCAAGACGAAGCACCGAAGCGGGCGATGCGGCAGGCATGTCCAGGGTCCTGTAGCGCGGGAAAGACCGCGTCACGTGGAGCGGGATCTCAGGATCCACAGAGGCGACAAAGGCGGAAAGAGCTTCCATTTCTTTGTCGCTGTCATTGCGGCCGGGCAGGATGAGCGTCGTGAGTTCGATATGACAGCCTGCGGCTGCGGCCGTGCGGATGAACTCCTTCACCGTGTCGAGGTCGCCCCCGATCCAGTCGTAGTATTCTTTTGTATAGCCCTTGAGGTCAATGTTCATCGCGTCGACATAGGGAAGCACTTCCTCCAGCGCACAGGCGCACACGGAGCCGTTGGTCACGACGGCGTTCAGCATGCCCTTTTCTCTGACGAGTTTTGCGGTATCCCGCACATATTCCCAGCCTACCATGGGTTCGTTGTAAGTGAAAGCGACGCCGATACAGCCGGTGCCGTTTTCTTTTTCCCTGAGAGCTTCCGCGGCGATCTCCTCCGGAGCAAAATATTCCGTACGGACCTGCGTTTCATCCGTCTGCGAGATCTCGTGGTTCTGACAGAAAGGGCAGCGCAGGTTGCAGCCGAAGCTGCCGGCCGAAAGGATGAAAGTGCCCGGGTGGAACATCGCAAACGGCTTCTTTTCAATGGGATCCAGGGCCAGGGAAGTCAGGAGCCCGTAATTCACGCACACGGAACGGCCGTCCCTGTTTTCACGGGCACGGCAGGCGCCGCGCTGCCCGGGCTGCAGGCTGCAGTGGCGGAAACAGACGGGGCATACGATCGATTCCATCTCACACCTCCGTTTCAGAAATGGCGCACGACTTCGAAGCGCTGCAGGCGCACTTCCTCATTTTTACCGATGCCGGCCTTGCGCCGGGCTATGGAGATCTGCTGCGCAGGCGTATCGACGCCGGGGAGGTCCGGGAGCAGCAGGCCGCGCCGGCCGCCGCAGGTGACGATGACGCCGTAGCGTTTCACATCGAGTTCGGCGGGTGAGGAGATGCTTTCCGGTGTGCCCAGCACGTCGACGCTGTATTCGAGAAAGGGCAGCTCCTCCTTCTGCACAGGCTGGAAACGGGGGTCCTCCGAACATGCCGATACGGCATTTTCCGCGATCTCTTCCGCGAGGGAAGAGCGGACTGCCTGGATCGTGCCGATGCAGCCCCGAAGCTGACCGAATTTATGCAGCGAGACAAAGGCACCGGCCCTGCGGGAAAGAAGGTTTTCCTTCGCCTGCGGTACGGAGCACAGTGCACTCTGCATGGCGGGGGAGGACAGCGCCGCAGGCAGGGAAATATGCCTGCCGTTCTGCACGAAGTACTCGAGGCTGCAGCGCGCCAGCGTTACGTAAGGGTCCTCCGCAGCCTGCTTTCTGCCGGCTTCCGCCTTTCTCTCCTTTTCATAGAGGTCCAGGAAAGCGCGGTCTTCGCTGTGCCGGATCTTTCCGTTTTCCGTGAGGGGATAGAAAGTGCAGATGCCGTAGCCGACGCCGGTGACATCCTCATGCGAGAGCGCCTGCGCACGCACCGGTGTGCGGTCGAAGGCACCCGCCATGATCACAAAGGAACGATGGCCGCATTCGGCGGCTTTCTCGCAGAAGTCCTCGTCGAAGGCAAGGAGTTCTCCGAAGCTGCCGCTCCCGCACACCTTCATGATCCGTTCGTCATACACGGGCCCTTCCGGCGCGAAGCCGTAAGGGCCGTATGTCTGCAGCTTGTGGGAAAGATCGCCGCTCGCGATGAACACGGCGCGCCTTCCGAGGCTTTCCACGGCATCCCGGATCATCATGCCCAGGCGGTAGTGCTCCGTGAGCGGAAGCCCGGAAAGCCCGATGCGCACAAGGCGGTAGGCAGGTGTTTTGCCGGCTTCCCGGTAAGCCTGCGCGACGAAGGTGAGCGGGATGATCGTGGCGTGGTCGAGCAAGGGGGAACGTTCTCCCTGCGTGCCTGCCGGAAAGCCTGTTTTTTCGGTTTCCTCGCAGAGCAGGCGGCGCACCTCCGTGTCATAGTCGGCGTCGATCCTCACGGAAGGCGCGCCGAACGAGGCAAGGTCACCGTGCGCCGATGCGCCGGGTGAGATATGGAAGTAGTCAGAATACATGACGGAATGGGGACTGGTCAGGATGATGGTCTCGGGGTCGAGCTCGCAGATCCCGCGCGCCGCCGTCCGGTAGGCATCAATCGTTTTCCGGATCTGCTTTTCACTGCCGCGTCCGACTTCCGGTAGGATCATCGGAGGGTGGGGTACCATGAAACCGCCGAGCAGGGACATACAAAGCCTCTCTTTCCGCAGTGCCGGCGAAAACGGAAGGACCGCCGGGGACCGCATAAAGACACACCGGGGCACAGGGCTCCGATTCACATCCATTATACCAAAACCCTGCTGCATGACTTATAATGTTGTCTATGAATAAACATGAAACAGAGGAACTTTTAAATGCGGTCGCCGCACACCGCATGACAGTGGAAGAGGCGGAACTGAAACTCAGGACGGAGCCGTTCGAGGACCTGGGCTTTGCCAAAATAGACCATCACCGCGCACTGCGCCAGGGAGCCTCGGAAGTGATCTACGGGGCAGGCAAAACACCCGACCAGATCGCTGCGATCGCGGAACACCTGTATGCCGGCGGCGCAAAGACCGTCCTGATCACCAGGCTTCTGCCCAAAGCATACGGTGAGCTTTCGCTGCTGCCGCGCGACTACCCCCTTGTCTACCACGAAACGGCACATATCGCCATAGCGGGAAAAATGCCGGAGCCGGACGGCCACGGCCGTGTGCTCATCTGTACCGGCGGTACCAGTGACATGCCGGTGGCGGAAGAAGCGGCGCTCACCTCGGAGGCACTCGGCAACGAGACCGTGCGTCTGTACGATGTAGGTGTGGCAGGGCTTCACCGCCTGCTGGCACACGTCGACGATATCATGAGCGCGACTGTCATCGTAGCGATCGCCGGGATGGAAGGTGCGCTGGCCAGCGTGATCGGCGGCCTGGCGGACTGTCCGGTCATCGCGGTACCGACGAGCATCGGGTACGGCGCTTCCTTCGGCGGCCTTTCCGCCCTGCTTTCGATGCTCAATTCCTGCGCGAGCGGAGTCAGTGTCGTAAATATCGACAACGGATTCGGGGCCGGCTACCAGGCTTCGATGATCAACCATCTCAGAATACCTGAAAAACATGAGGAGCACCGATGAAGATACTGTATCTGGAATGCGGTATGGGCGCGGCCGGCGATATGCTGAACGCGGCGCTCTATGACCTGCTGCCGGAGGAACTGCGCCGGGAATACCTTGCGTTCATGAACGCCGGCGGACTGCCGGGCGTGCAGGTGAGCGCGGAACCTGCCGAAAAGTGCGGCATTCGGGGCACGCATATGCGCGTTACCGTAGAAGGCACGGAAGAGGGGCAGGAACCTGCAGATGGCGGGCATCACGACCATGCAGGCAGCGAAGAGCACGGGGAGCACGAAGAACACGAGGAGCATCACGATCACACGGAGGATGGCGGTCACGGTGCACACCATATGCACACAGGGCCGGCACAGGTCGAAGCCCTGCTGGAGGCAATGCAGCTTCCGGAAGAGGTGCAGTCCGATGCGGAAGAGGTCTATTCCCTGCTTGCGGAAGCCGAGAGCCGGGTACACGGCGTTCCGGTCGAAGAGATCCACTTTCACGAGGTCGGACAGATGGATGCGATCGCGGACATTGCAGGCTGCTGCCTGCTGATCGCCATGATCGCGCCGGACCGTATCGTATGCTCGCCTGTCACGACAGGATTCGGGCAGGTGCAGTGCGCACACGGTATCCTGCCGGTGCCTGCGCCGGCGACCGCCTGCCTTCTGAAGGATATACCCGCGCGGGCGGGCAGCGTGGAGGGAGAACTCTGCACGCCGACCGGCGCTGCGCTGATCCGCTATTTTGCCGAGTCGTACGGCGACATGCCGCTGATGGAGACCCGCGCGATCGGATACGGGTGCGGAAAAAAAGACTTCTCGCGCGCCAACGTACTGCGTGCCATGCTCGGGGAGAGCTTCAATGCGTCGGAAGACGGCAGCGGACAGCCGGAGAATGAGGATACAACCGGAGACTCCGACCTGCCGGCAGGACCTTACGACGGCTATGTCTGTGAACTGCAGTGCGAGCTGGATGACATGACGCCGGAAGAGATCGCCTACGCGGCTGACCGTCTCATGAAGGACGGCGCACTGGATGTCTATACGACGGCGGTCGGCATGAAGAAGGGCAGGCCGGGTGTGCTGCTCACCGTGCTGTGCCGGCCGGAAGACAGAAAGGACGCTGTCGCGGATCTGTTCCGGCACACTGCCACGCTGGGAGTGCGCGAGCTGCTTTGCGGACGTTATATGATGGAGAGGGAAAGCAGGGAGGCGGAAACACCGTACGGCCGCCTGCGGGTCAAACATGCGGAAGGCTACGGCGCCGTGAAGGATAAGGCGGAGTTCGACGACCTGGCGGATATGGCAGGAAGGTTTGACCTGTCGCTGCGCGAGGTGCGTCATAAGACAGGGGCGGATACACTGTAAGTCTCCTTGGGGGGAAGTGCGGAATGAAACTGGAATTTATCGGAGCGGATCAGGAAGTAACGGGGAGCTGCCATTACCTGAAGGTGGGGGTGCTGAATATCCTGGTGGACTGCGGCATGGAGCAGGGACGGAATATTTTTGTGAACGCTGCGCTGCCTGTAGCTCCTTCGGCTATCAACTACGTTTTTCTGACACACGCGCACATCGACCATACGGGCATGCTGCCGAAGCTGTACAAGGACGGCTTCTGCGGACAGGTCATCACGACGGAAGCAACCATGAAGCTGAGCGACATCATGCTGCGCGATTCCGCGCATATCCAGTCGTCGGAGGCGGAATGGAAAAACAAGCGGGCCCGCCGCGAGGGAACCGGTGAAAAGGCGGAGCCCCTCTATACGGTCGAAGACGTGATCGGTCTGATGCGTCTCTTCCGGCCCTTCCGCTACGGCAAGCGCTACAAGCTCTGCAACGGCGTGGAATTCCGTTTTACCGACGTGGGACATCTCCTCGGCTCGGCAAGCATAGAATTGTGGCTTTCCGAGGGAGACACCGAGAAAAAGATCGTGTTTTCGGGCGATATCGGCAATAAGAACCAGCCGCTGCTCAAGGATCCCGAACTGACTGCGGAGGCGGATTACGTACTGGTGGAGTCGACGTACGGCAGCAGGCTGCACGACGTACACACGGGAGATTACGAGCAGGAACTGGCGGACATCATCCGTACCACCCTGCTCCGGGGCGGCAATGTCGTGATCCCTTCCTTTGCGGTGGGCCGCACGCAGGAAATGCTCTATTTCATCAGGAAGATCAAACAGAAGAACCTGTTTCCGGAAAAGCCGGATTTTCCGGTCTATGTGGATTCCCCTCTGGCGGTGGATGCAACGGGGGTCTTCAGCGAGACCGGACAGGAGTGCTACGACGAGGAGGCTATGGATTATGTCCGCAGGGGGATCAATCCCCTGTCTTTCCCTAACCTGAACCTGACGGTCAGCGTCGACGAATCCAAGGCCATCAACGAGGATCCTGAGCCCAAGGTCATTATCGCAGCCTCCGGCATGTGCGACGCCGGCAGGATCAGGCATCACCTCAAATACAATCTCTGGCGTCCGGAGTGCACGATCCTGTTTGTCGGATACCAGGCGGAAGGCACGCCGGGACGGAACATCGCGGACGGCGCAACGGAAGTGAAGCTGTTCGGGGAAGTCATAACGGTACGCGCCGAGATAAAGATGTTCGACGGGCTTTCCGGACACGCGGACAGACAGGGACTGCTGGACTGGATGAAAGGGTTCACGAAGAAGCCCGCACAGGTCTTTGTCGTACACGGGGACGAGGAAAACGCCGCTTCCTTTGTGAAGCTGCTTAACGAGGAGGCAGGGCTGAACGCCATGGCACCGTTCAGCGGTACGGAGTATGACCTGGCAGCGGACTGCTTCATAAAACTCACAGAGGGCGTACGCATAGGCAGGCCGGAAACGGCACCGGAAAAAGGAAACGGGCAGGGGGCGGAAAGCACCGGGAAAGCGCGCCTTCCGCATACGGTGTCGGATTCCTATACGAACCTGAAGATGACGGGACGGCGCCTTACCGACGTGATCGAAGGGTGCAGCGGCATGGCCAACAAGGACCTCGACGCATTTTCAAAGGAACTGCAGGCACTTGCGGAAAAGTATCGCATCGACGAGCACTGAAAACGCACCGTAAAGGAGTGAGGAAGATGAGCCGGGCAGACGAAATATTCATTGCTATGTGCAGGGACATCCTGGACAACGGCACGAGTACGGAAGGGCAGAAAGTCCGCCCGCACTGGGAGGACGGCACGCCCGCCTATACGATCAAGAAATTCGGCGTCGTGAACAGGTACGACCTGGGGGAGGAATTCCCGATCATTACGCTGCGCAGGACGGCGCTCAAGAGTGCGACCGATGAAATGCTCTGGATCTGGCAGCGCAAGTCCAACAACATCCACGACCTGCACAGCCATATCTGGGATTCCTGGGCGGACGGGGACGGTTCGATCGGCAAGGCGTACGGCTATCAGCTTGCAGTCCGGCATGAATATCCGGAGGGCTGGTTCGACCAGGTGGACCGCGTGATCTATGATCTTAAAAACAACCCGTTCAGCCGGCGGATCATGACAAACATGTATGTACACCAGGACCTGCACGCAATGAACCTGTATCCCTGCGCCTACAGCATGACCTTCAATGTCACGCAGAAAAAGGGCGACGACAGGCTGACGCTGAATGCGATCCTGAACCAGCGGTCGCAGGACGTGCTGGCAGCCAACAACTGGAACGTCGTGCAGTATGCGGTGCTTGTGTACATGCTCGCGCAGGTCTGCGGCATGCGCCCGGGGGAACTGGTGCACGTGATCGCCGACGCCCATATCTATGACCGCCATGTGCCGTTCATCAGGGAACTGATCTCCAGGACGCCGTATCCGGCGCCGAAGTTCACGCTGAATCCGGACGTGCACGATTTCTATAAATTTACGCGGGACGATGTCTCGCTGGACAATTACCGGTTCGGTCCGCAGATCGAGAATATCCCGATCGCGATCTGATACCGGAGCGGACAAGACCGCATGGGGCCCGTCCCCCGGAAGGAGTGTGTTTTGAACATTATCGTAGCTGTGGACCGGAACTGGGCGATCGGCAACAAGGGAGAGCTTCTTACGAGCATCCCGGCCGACCACAAGATGTTCCGGAAAGAGACGATCGGCAAAGTCGTCGTCTACGGCCGGAAGACGCTGGAGACATTTCCGATGCGCCAGCCGCTCGACCAGCGCACCAACATCATTCTGTCCGCAAGGCCGGACTACAGTGTAAAGGGCGCGGAAACGGCGCACAGCGTGCCGGAGCTTCTGGAGCTGCTGAAGCAGTATGATACACACGACGTCTATGTGATCGGCGGGACGAGCGTTTATGAGCAGCTGCTGCCGTACTGCGACACCTGCCATGTGACAAAGATCGACCGCGAATACGAGGCGGACTGCTACTTCCGCGACCTGGATGCGGATCCTGCCTGGGATCTGACCGCAGACAGCGACGAGCAGACTTATTTTGACCTCACCTATCATTTTCTGCGCTACACAAGGAGAGCGGAATGACATGAAACTTCTTTCGCTCGCGGATCTCCATCTAGGAAAGACGATCGGGGGATTTTCCCTGCTGGAAGAGCAGGCGGATATGCTGAAACAGTGCGAGGAGACCGCATCGGCAGAACATGTCGATGCGGTCCTTCTGGCAGGTGACATTTATGACCGCGCGGTCCCCCCTGCAGAAGCGACCGCACTGTTCGGCGGTTTTCTCGGACGCATCGCATCCATGGGACTGCCTCTGCTGGCCATAGCCGGCAATCATGATTCGCCGGTCCGCCTGCAGTTTGCCGACGGTGTATTCGCAAGACAAAACATATATATGGCAGGTTCTCTGCCGCAGGACTGCAGACTGCTCCGGCTCACGCTGACGGATGCCTTCGGGCCCGTGGAATTCGTGTTTCTGCCGTATTTCCATCCCTTCGAAGCGGGAGAGACCTCGACGCAGGCTGCTGTTGCGAAGGTCCTTGCGGAGAACGGTCTGCTCCCCGCGCCGGAGGACGGCCTGCGACGCGTCCTGCTTACCCATTTCTTCGTGACGGACGGGGGAAAACAGCCGGTGCTGTCACAGAATGAAGAGACCTGCGTCGTAGGCAATATCGACAATGTCGATGTGTCCCTTTTCGGAGCTTTTACCTATACCGCGCTCGGGCACATCCACACGCCGCAGCGCATCGGCAGCAGCTGCTGGTATGCCGGCTCCCCTCTCCGGTACGATTTTACCGACCGTGCGGGGGAGCGGGGCATGATGCTGGTCGAACTCGGAGCGCCGGGGTCGGGACCGGACGTGACGTTTCGCGCGGTGCACCCGCTGCGTACGCTGCGCCGGGTGCGCGGCACTTTTGAAGAACTGATCTCGCCCGGGTCGCCGGCGCTGACGGAAGGCAGCCCGGACGATTATCTGCAGGTGATGCTGACCGACCGCGTACCGGTGCTCGATCCCATGGATCAGCTGCGGCGGCTCTGCCCGCATACGGTGCAGGTGATCCCGGAACCGGAAGGCGCGGAGCCCGGAGAGACAGGACCCGGTGAACCGGGGACGCCGGCAGCAGGCAGAGAGCGCACGCCGAGGCAGTTTTTTGAGGACTTTTACCGCACCGTGGAAGGCGGGGAAATTACGGAGGACAGCAGTGCGCTGGCCGGCGAATGCATGGACGCCGCACTGAAGGACGGGGAAAACAATTGAGACCTTTAAAGCTGAAAATATCCGCCTGGGGACCCTATCCGGGAGAAGTCTGCATCGATTTTGAAGCCGTTTCGGAGCATGGCCTTTTCCTCATTACGGGAGCGACCGGGGCAGGCAAAACAACGATCTTCGATGCGCTCACCTACGCCCTTTACGGGATGCTGTCCGGAGATCTGCGCGACCGCAGCACGGTGCGGAGCGACTTCGCTCCGGCCGATACGCCGACCTTCGTGGAACTGACGGCGGTCCACGCCGGCAGAACCTATGTCATCCGGAGAAATCCCTATTACCTGCGCCCGCGAAAGCGCAGGCGCGCGGACGCGGAAAAGACCGAATATACGCCCGAGCGGGAAGATGCGGTGATGACCTTTGAAGACGGCTCTGTACTGCAGGGCAGCCGTGAAGTCAGCGAGAAGGTGGGACAGCTGCTGCAGCTCGACTATACGCAGTTCCGTCAGGTCTCGATGCTTGCACAGGGCCGTTTCACCGAGCTCATCACGGCGCCGGCCTCCCAGAAGACAGAGATATTTCGGGAGATCTTCGACACGGAATACTGTGACCGTTTTGCCGGTATCCTGAAGGAAAGAGCGCTGAAACTGGAAAGGGAGCTGCAGACTGTCCGCGATACGATCGCGGGGGATCTGCACACGCTGGAAGAAGCGGAGGCCGGCCGTGAGCCGGACAGTGTATCCGCGGCGGATGTCCGGGGACGCTGGAAAGCGGCGGCCGCGGAGCTGGGGAAAGAAGCCGCGGAGGCGGAGGCGCTCCGAAAAGAGAAGGATACCGAATATCTGGCGGCAAACGCAGAATTTACGGCAGCGGATACACTGAAGAAGTCGCTCGACGCGGCAGCGAGGGCCCGGGACCAGGTGCAGGCTCTGGAGGCCATGGCCGACCGTTTCCGCGCAAAGGAAGACAGGCTCGCCGAAGCGTCAAAGGCGGCGGACCTGCAGCCGCTGTTCCTTGCCATGGAGCAGGCTTCCGAAAACCTGCAGCTTGTCTGCAGCCGCAGGAAGGCCGCGGAGGAGAACCTGCGCAGGACAGGGGAGGCACTGGAAAAGGGACGCTCCGTTTACGGGCAGAGAACGCAGATCGATTCCTGTTTTGACCTGCAGGAGACGCTGCGCGGGAAAAGGCAGCAGCTCGAGGAGGCGGCAAAGAACCGCAAAGGGCTCGAAGCGGCACTAGGTGCCGCACAGGAAAAATACATGGCTGCGGAACGTGCGGAAAAGTGCGCACGCGACCGGTATGAGACAGCCGACAAAGCATACCGCGACGCCGTGATCGGCATCGCCGCGCGGATGGTGCAGCCCGGCAGGCCCTGCCCTGTCTGCGGTTCGCTCGAACATCCAGATGTGGCGCAGGTCGCGGAGGGCGTGCCGGATGAGGAAGCGCTCGAGAGGTACAGGAAGGAGAGCGAAAAGGCGCGCGCGGAGCTGAACGCGCAGTTCACAGCCGCGAGCACGCTCAGGGGCTCGCTTGCGCAGGCGGCTGCTGCGGAAAAGGCAGCGGACGGAGCCGCGAAGGAAGCAGAGGCAGCCCTGCAGAGCCTGCAGGAAGCGGCACCTGCTGCGGCCGCATACGCTGCCGCGCACGAGCGGGAGAAATTCCGCCTGGCGGTCTCGGCATATGAAAAAATGCAGGGTAGTTTTGCCGAGGGAGAGAAGCTGCTTGCGGAGCGCAGGCAGGAAGAGGCGGAAAGAAGTGCGGCGGCAGACGCCGCGCAGCGTGCTTTTTCTTCGGCTGCCGCCGAAAAGGGATTTGCGGATGCCGATGCCTACAGAAAAGCGGTACTGCCCTCCGGAGAGCGGAAACAGGCGGAGAACGAGGTGCGGGAATACGGGGAAAAACGGAAGGCCGCGCAGGCGGTGGCGGCGCACCTTGCGGAAGAGACGAAAGGCCGGACCGCTCCGGACACCGACGCGCTGAAGGCGAAGTGCGCGGAGAAGGAGGCAGCCCGCGCAGCGGCGGCTTCCCGCGTCGCATCGGCAGAAGCGAGGGGAGAGAGACTTGCGCTGGCGCAAAAGGCCTGGGCTGCGCACGAAGAAGAGAGGGTACCTCTCGAAGCGGAGTACGGGCGCGTGCAGAAACTGAGCAATATCACGGCAGGACTCAATGCGAAACACCTTTCCTTCGAGCAGTATGTGTTGTCCGGTTATTTTGAAGAGATCCTGCGGGCCGCAAACCTGCGCCTCGGCAGTATGACGGCCTCGCGCTACACGCTGTACCGCGTGGAAAGCGTCGGCGATGCGCGCAGGAGGGACAGTCTGGAGATCGAAGTGCTGGATGCCTACACCGGCCGGAAACGGCCCGTGAGGACCCTTTCCGGCGGAGAAATGTTCCAGGTGTCGCTGTGCCTTGCGCTCGGGATGAGCGATATCGTGCAGTCCGGCCGCGGCGGGATCGCGATCGACGCCCTGTTCATCGACGAGGGCTTCGGCTCCCTCGACGGCGAGGCGCTGGACGAGGCGTGCGGCACGCTCCGCTCCATGGCGCGCGGGGACCGTATGATCGGGATCATTTCGCACGTTGCCGAGCTGGCTGACCGTATCCCCTCGCAGATCGTGGTGGAGCGCACGGCGGCAGGCTCTAAGGTTGTCGTCAGGCCGTAAATCCGCTATACTTCTGAGGGCGGGTGCGGATCCCCGGAGGTACCGCACAGCTGAAAGGTGAAAAAGAGATGGAAAACAACATGGACAAAACATATGACGTCATCATTATAGGGGCCGGCCCGGGCGGTATTTTCTGCGCCTATGACCTCAAGGAGAAAGACCCGGCAATCCGCGTCCTGCTCATTGAAAAGGGACATTCCATAGAAAAGAGAAAGTGCCCGAAGCGTGAACTGGGCAAGTGCGCAGGCTGCAGGCCGTGCGCCATCACGACCGGATTTTCGGGTGCCGGCGCTTTTTCCGACGGCAAACTTTCTCTTTCGGCAGATGTCGGCGGCAGCCTGCCCGAGATCCTCGGCTATGAAAAAGCGGAGGAACTGATCCGCGAGTCGGATGCCATCTATCTGAAGTTCGGTGCGGACACGCACGTATGGGGCATCGACAAGGAGAAGGAGATCCGGGAGATCCGCACCAAGGCGATCCAGGCGAACCTGAAGCTTGTGGACTGCCCGATCCGCCATCTCGGGACGGAGAAGGGCTACGAGATCTATGAGAAGATCGAAAAACATCTGCAGGCAGCAGGCGTGGACATGCTCTTTGACACGCAGGTGCAGGACATCCTCATCGAAGACGGCAGGGCGACCGGTGTTTTGACGGACAAAGGGGAAAGGTACCTGGCGGGCAGCATCGTGGCGGCAGTGGGCCGCGAGGGCGCCGACTGGCTCAATACGCAGTGCGAAAAATCCGGCATCGATTCCATGCCGGGCACAGTGGATATCGGCGTGCGCGTGGAAGTGCGCGACGAGATCATGCAGTTCCTCAACGACAGCCTCTACGAGGCCAAACTCATCTACCACACGCCGACCTTCGACGACAAGGTGCGCACGTTCTGCACGAACCCGCACGGCGTCGTCGCATCGGAATATTACGACAACAACCTGGCGGTCGTGAACGGACATGCCTACGCGGGGGGCGAATACCGCACGAATAACACGAATTTCGCGCTGCTCGTTTCCAAGAACTTCACGAAGCCGTTCCGCACGCCCATTGAATACGGACGCAAGATCGCCGAGCTTTCGAACATGCTCTGCGGCAACCGCATCCTTGTGCAGACCTTCGGGGATTTCCGCCGCGGCCGCCGCTCCACGGAAGAGCGCATGTGCCGCAACAACCTGATCCCGACGCTGAAGGACGCAGTGCCCGGGGACCTTTCCCTCGTCTTCCCGCACCGCATCATGGTGGACCTGGAGGAAATGCTCCTTGCGCTCGACAAAGTGACGCCGGGACTGGCTTCCGACGAGACGCTCCTTTACGGCGTGGAAGTGAAATTCTACTCGAACCGGCTGGTCGTCGACCAGGGCTTCGAGACCAGTGTCAGGGGGCTTTACGCGATCGGCGACGGCGCCGGTATCACACGCGGGCTGCAGCAGGCTTCCGCCAACGGGCTTTGCTGCGCACGCGCCATTCTGGGCGGGAAATGAAGAGAGCTTTTTCGGTAAAAACAGCATTCACGGCCCTCGCCGCGGCAGCGTGTCTGCTGTTTACGGCCTGCGGGACGGCAAAACAGAAGGTGATCCTCACGGATGGCTTCAGTCCGGATACGGCATTTACGATCACAAACTCCGGGCACAGCATCACCTGTACGGTGCGGGAACTGGAACTGTATGCCGTCAATATCAGGGACAAGTGCAGCAGTGCGGTAGGGACTGCCGGCGCGGGCGCCGACATAGCCGACCGGGAGTACGTCGACCAGGCGCTGGCGCGCATATCCAAAGTCAAGGCGCTGAATCTCATGGCAGAAGAGCGCGGGATCACGCTCGACGAAGCGGATACCGCCGCAGCGGAGCAGGCGGCATCGGACTATTTCGGCAAACTTTCCGACAAGGACAGGGAGGCTCTCGGGCTGAGCAGTGGAGAGATCGCCTCCATGTACAGGGAGTATGCGCTGGCTGACGAAGTGTACCGCACGGTCACGGCTTCCATCGAGACCGAGATCAGCGATGACGAAGCACGCATCGTAACGGTCGAACAGATCGTATTTTCCACGGTGAACGAAGACGGCACGGCCATGACGGACGACGAAAAGGCTGCCGTGAAGGAGAAGGCGGAAAAAGTACGGGAAAGCATCGTGAGCGGGTCGGCGGACTTTGACGACATGCTGCGGGAAAACAGCTCCTCCGACACAACGCAGGTCAGCGTGGGCCGCAGCGAGGAAAATCTGGACGATGCTTTTACCGACGCGGCGTTTTCCCTGGACACCGGCGGCATATCGGATGTCATAGAGACAGACGGCGGCTACTGTATCCTGAAGTGCATCAGCAATTTCGACAGGGCGCAGACGATGGCCAACAAGGCAAAACTTCTGAAGGCGCGCAGGGATTCGCTGTTCGGAAAGCAGTATGACAGTTTTGCAGCCAATCTCGATGTACTGGAAAATGATGAGGTGGTATCGGCAATATCGCTCCCGGAAGGGACTGCCACGGACAGCTTTTTTACGGCCTATGACGAGACCGCGGATACAGCCGATTCCGGGGATCAGGAATAACAAAGGGAAGGCGGAGCCTGCGCGGATATGAAAAGGATGCGGGTAGAACAGAAATACAATGTAAGGAACAGCATAACGAGAGCCATTCTGGTGGCGGTAGCGATCGTTCTGCAGGTCTGGATCATTTACGAGCTCCTCGTGGCCGTGAACGAGTACGCGCCCTGGATCGAGGGACTCCTGCGCGTCGCCACGCTGGCAACTGCCATCGGCATCAACAGCGAGCACAAGAACGCGGCCTTCAAGACTCCGTGGATCATCCTGATCCTGGCGCTCCCCGTCCTCGGACTGCTGCTGTACCTTATGATCGGTAGCAGTCTGCCGATGACAAAGATGAAACGCCGCTTCGCCGTCTACAACAGCGAGCTGGACAGGCTGATGCCGCAGAACCCGGAAGATATGAAGACACTGGAAGCGGAAGACCCGGAGCTGGCCAACCAGGCGCATTACCTGTGCAGCCACGCCATGTATCCCGTTTACCGGGGCACGGATGTCGTCTATTTCAGCGAGGCTTCAGAAGGTATGAAGGCGCAGCTTAAGGCGCTCAGGGAAGCCCGGAAATTTATATTCATGGAATACTACGCCGTGGAGGACCGCGAAGCCTTTGCGCCGATGAAGGAGATCCTCAAGGAAAAAGCCTCACAGGGTGTGGAGGTGCGCTTCTTCTATGACGATATCGGCAGTATCAGATTCCTGAGCAAAACCTTCATTCGGGAGATGGAGCAGGCAGGCATACAGTGCCGGGACTTCAATCCGCTCATCCCGTTCCTCAAGGTCTTCATGAACAACCGCGACCATCGTAAGATGACGATCATCGACGGGGTCACGGGCTTCACAGGCGGCTACAATCTGGCCGATGAATATTTCAACATCACGCATCCTTTCGGGTACTGGAAGGATACGGGCGTGCAGATCTCCGGCGCTGCGGTCCGGAGTCTGACGGCGACCTTCCTCATGATGTGGAACGCTTCCTTCCCGGGCAACGTGCGTCCGGGTGTGTTGAAATATCTGGAGCCGTCCGTACCGCTCCCTGCACGCCAGGGAATGGGCTGGGTGCAGCCTTATGCGGATACCCCGCTCGACAGGGAACATACAGGGGAAAACGTCTACCTGAACATCATCAATGCCGCGAAGCGCTATGTCTGGATCTCCACGCCGTATCTCATCCTGAGCGATGAGATCGTCAAGGCCCTGACCCTTGCGGCGCGGAAGGGTGTGGATGTGCGCGTCCTCACGCCGGGGATCCCGGACAAGAAAATGATCTACGACGTCACACGTTCCTACTACACACCGCTCGTGCGCGGCAATGTCCGTATTTTTGAATACACGCCCGGCTTCAACCACGCCAAGATGTTCGTTTCCGATGACGTCACGGCAACGGTAGGGACGTTCAATCTGGATTTCAGGAGCCTGTACCTGCATTTCGAGGACGGCGTACTGCTGCATGAATGCCCCTGTATTCCGCAGATCCGGCAGGATTTTGAAAAAATGTTCGGGGATTCTTCGGAGGTGACGGCCGATTACCTCCGGGATGCGAAACTTCTGAAGCGCATCAAGCGGGGACTTCTCCGTCTGTTTGCCCCCATGTTCTGAAGCACCGCGCTCCATGTTCTGAACCACCGGATTTTCAGAATCGCTGCCATGTTCAGTCAGGATCGCTGTGTCGTTCGTGTTTTAACCTTCTCGGACAGCGTACGGCAATTTATAAAAGTTTTAGAATTGCGGAAAACCGCGGATTCAGGCCACTTTTCCGAAAATTATTAGCACTCATAGCCAATGAGTGCTAATTTTTTGTTGACTTTAAGTCATTCCGTGACTAAACTTCATTTCAAGACAATGATCCGCAGGAGCGGATCTGCAGAATATTATCCGGGAGGTTTTTGAAATGGCAGAAAAAGGCAATCTTTCGATCAACAGTGAAAACATGTTCCCGATCATCAAGAAATGGCTTTATTCCGATCATGACATCTTCGTCCGTGAAATGGTTTCCAATGGCTGCGACGCGATCACGAAGCTGAAGAAACTGGAAGGTATCGGCGAGTTCACTTATCCGGAAGGCTACAAAGCCAGGATCGACGTCACGGTGGATCCCGGTGAGAAGACAATGACCTTTACCGATAACGGCATCGGCATGACGGCCGATGAGGTGAAGGAGTACATCAATAATATTGCTTTCTCCGGCGCTGCGGACTTCTTTGAAAAATACAAGGACAAGGCCAACAACGACCAGATCATCGGACACTTCGGACTGGGCTTTTATTCGGCGTTCATGGTGGCGGATCTCGTGGAGATCGATACGCTCTCCTTTGCAGAAGGCGCGAAGGCCGTACACTGGGAATGCGACGGCGGCAGCGAATTCCGTATGGACGAAGGCTCGAAGAAGGGCTTCGGTACGAAGATCACGCTGCACCTCAATTCCGAAAGCGTAGAGTTTTCCAATTATTACAAGACGGAGGAGACGATAAGGAAGTACTGTTCCTTCATGCCGGTGGAGATCTATCTTTCCAGCCTGGATCCGAACGATACGCAGATCGTCACTGAATCCGAACGCATACCTTCCGATACCGTGATCGAGGAACTTCCTCCGGAAAAGAGCACCGCGGCAGACAGCAGCAACGGTGAGAAAAAGGACGAAAAGCCGGCGGAAAAGCGTTTCAAGATCAAGAAGAGACCGGAGCTCATGAACGACATCCATCCGCTCTGGACAAAGGCGCCGAAGGACTGCACGGACGAAGAGTACAAGGCCTTCTACCGCAAGGTATTCAATGACTATAAGGAACCGCTGTTCTGGATCCACCTCAATATGGACTATCCCTTCAATCTCAAGGGTATTCTGTACTTCCCCAAGATCAATCTGGGGTACGAGTCGATCGAGGGCGTGGTAAAGCTCTACAACAATCAGGTCTTCGTTGCGGACAATATCAAAGAGGTCATACCGGAATACCTGATGCTCCTCAAGGGTGTCATAGACTGCCCTGACCTTCCGCTGAACGTGTCCAGGTCTGCGCTGCAGAACGACGGGTTCGTTAAGAAGATCTCCGATTACATTACCAAGAAGGTGACGGAAAAGCTGTCCGGCATGTGCAAGACAGACCGTGCCTCCTATGAGAAATACTGGGACGATATCAGTCCGTTCATTAAATACGGCTGCCTCAAGGACGACAAGTTCTGCGAGAAGATGACAGATTACATCCTCTTCAAGGATCTTGACGGAAAGTACATCGTGCTCCCGGATGCCCTCGAGATCAACAAAAACGCCGGCGAGGAAGAGAAGGCGGAAGAAAAGCCGGAAGGTCAGACTGCGGAGAAGGCGGAAGAGAAGCCGGAAGAAAAGACAGAAGGTCAGACTGCAGAGAAGCAAGAAGAAAAGACAGAAGGTCAGACCGCAGAGAAGGCAGAAGAAAAACCGGAAGAAAAGGCGGAAGAGAAGCCTGTCGACCGCACGATCTACTATGTGACGGATGTCAGGCAGCAGGGACAGTATATTTCCATGTTCCGCTCCCAGAAGATGCAGGCTTTTATCCTCGACAATTCGATCGACCAGCCGTTCATCTCCCAGCTCGAAGCGAAAAACGAGGGTATCCATTTTGCCCGCGTGGATGCTTCCGTACAGGATGCTCTGAAAGCCAAGACCGGCAAAAAGACGGCGGAGGAACTGAAGAAGCAGGAAGAAGAGATCACCAAGACGGTGCGCAAGGCGCTGGGCAAAGACAAGATCAGCATTTCTTTGCAGAAGCTGCGTGACAAAAAGGTGGCTTCCATCCTTACGGTGGAGGAACAGAACCGCCGTATGATGGATATGATGAAGATGTATTCACCGAACAGTGACATGGGACTCGGCGACTATGCCCACGAAGGGGAGACGCTGGTTCTGAATGCCTCGCACCCGCTGGTGCAGTATGTGCTGGAGCATGGCGACAGCAGCACGGGCAGGCAGATCTGCGAGCAGTTGTATGATATGGCACGCCTGCAGAACGCTCCGCTCGACCCCGCGGATATGACAAAGTTTGTCACCCGCACCAACGATATCATGCTGGCACTTGCCAAGGGAGCACCTGAGGATGCGGCTGCCGGAGATGCTGATGAAGGAAATGCTGATGCTGCCGGTACGGCCGATGCAAAGGTGGAGGAAGTGCCTGCGCAGGATGTGACCGTGGAGGAGACGGCGCCGGAAGAAAACAAGGCTGACTGAGTTTCTGAAACCTGATTTGTTCGCGGCGAAGGCTTTCGGGATCGAAATGATGTGCCGCGCCTCGAAAAAGAACTTTTGGAAGCGTTTTTGATCGTTTGGGGCCTGTTTTGGTGGTCAAACGATCAAAACTGCCCTTCGACAATTTGCGTGCCCCTGAAGTGTGGATACTTGGTTTACAAGCTATGGCCAAATTCAAAGCAGCCTTAGTGACAGCAGTTCGCAAGTGAATGCTGCGCATTCACTCGCCGGCGGGCGCATGCCGCATACCAAAGGCGCAGGCATATACGGGCATAGCGTGCCCGGCAGGCGCATGCCGCATTCCGAAGGCTCCGGCTAAGGGACCCTGCTCACTATTTTGTCTGAAATTTGTACATTAGAGAGTGCGAAAACACAAGATGTGGTAAAATATCCCCGACGGGTTTCCCCGCCGGGGATATTGCTGTTCACTGCACGGTTCTGCGATCAGAGGTCACATGGGAAATTTCCACACGATCTCCGGACGGATGTCGGGAGAACAATTTCACGTAAAATACGGCGACCTCACTTTTTCGGAGGAGTCGGTAAACATCAGTGTAAAACCGGGTGCTCAGGCGGAGGGGGCTTTTACCGTATACGGGCCTCCGGGCGTCAGCGCTGACGGTTTTGTCACTTCTTCCTGTGTATCCATGCAGCTGGTCACAGATGAATTCGCCGGCGCCGCCGACGAGATCACCTGGCGTTTCGATGCTGAGCCCTTTTCGGAGGGGGATATCGTCGAAGGATATTTTCGCATCATTTCCAACCAGGGGGAGTATAAGCTGCCGTTTCGGGCAGCGGTCGAAACTCCGGCACCGGGGTCTTCCATCGGACCGATCACGGATCTGCCGCATTTTGCCGGCCTTGCCAAGAGCAGCTGGGATGAGGCGCTGCAGCTCTTTTATGACCCGGCTTTCGGCCAGATGCTTGCCTCTTCCGGGACAGGTGATGAACTGGAACTGTGGCGGGGACTTTCCGCCGTAACCGGCAATGCACAGAATCTGGAGGAATTTCTGATCGCCGTCCACAGAAAGACAGCGATCGAGTACTATCCGGAGGTGCCGTCCATCCGGACGGATGTGAGTGCGGAAACGGCTGCACCGATCGAATATTATTTCCGGCTCACCAGAAATGGCTGGGGCTGCACGCAGATCGACGTCACCACGGAAGGTGACTTTCTTTCGCCTGTAAAAGGCAGGATCACACAGGATGATTTCAGCGGGAGCAGCTGCGAGGTGCATTACATCCTCGATCCTTCCCGTATGCACGCCGGTATAAACTGCGGGGCAGTCAGGCTCCGCGGTGCTTTTGCCGATATCACGATCCCTGTGGAGGCGGCAGCGACCCACTGCAGTGCGGATCCCGGATACCAGATCCGCAGGGAATACCGTCTGGATACCGTAAAGATCGTACAGTATTACGAAGACTACCGCGCAAGGAAGATGAACGGGCGGGAGTGGCTGGCTCAGACCGGCGTAGTCGTCGACCGGATGACTGCCATAGAACCGGACGACCCGGCTGCGGCACTGTACCGCGTCCATCTGGATATCACGGCCGGACAGACGAGGGAAGCTGCCTGGGGGCTGGATGACTTCGACAGCCGCTTCGGCAGGCAGCGCGATCCGGAGATCGCCTGCTACAGAGAGTATCTGGGAGCGCTGGTGACAGGCGGCGGCTCCATTCTCGATACCTGTGACGCATCTGACCGCGTGGAGGCGGAGCGCAGGAAAAATCCGTACAGCTGGCGCATCGCGTGGCTGTCCATGTATCTTTCCGACAGTTACAGGAAGCGGCCTTCCATGCGCTGGGAGACACTGCAGCAGCTGTACGCCGGCGGCGTGCGCAGCCCGATCCTCTATCTCGAGGCTATGCAGCTGGTGAGCGTCAGCCCGCCGATCATAGGGATGCTCGACGATTTTGCGGTCCAGGTTCTCTGGTACGCGGCCCGCAAAGATATGTTGACCGTAACAGTCATGACACAGGTCAACCAGCTGGCACTCAGGCAGAAGACCTTTTCAAAACTGCTTTTCCGCATCCTGGTCAGGGCTTACGAGGCAGGGCTGCAGAGGGAAAATACGCTGATGAGCATATGTACGCTGCTCATCCGCGGCAATATGGCCTCTTCCGAATATTTTGACTGGTTTGGAAAAGGCGTGGAGGCACAGCTGCCGATCACGCGCCTTTTTGAATTCTATATGCTGTCGCTGCCCGACGATTTTGAGGGAGAGATCCCGCAGGAGGTGCTGCTGTATTTCTGCTACCAGAGCACACTTCCGTTTGAACAGACGGCACGCCTGTATATGTATATGGACATCCACAGGGAAGAATATCCGGAACTGTTTGCCCACTATCTGCCGGCGATCCGCCGCTTTACGTCAGAGCAGGTCGACAGGGAACGCATCAGCAGGCCGCTCTGCTATCTGTATGGAAGGTATCTCGATGAAGGCGCGATCACACGGGAAAATGCGCCGAGGATCTGTGCGGCGGTGTTTTCCTGTGCGCTGCATACCAACAGGCCGGAGCTGGAGCTGCGGCAGGTGATCCTGTGTTATGACAGGTGTACGCAGGAGCGGACCTATCCGGTCAAGGACGGCGAGTGTCTGCTGCCCGTGTACGGGGAAGAAAATCACATTTTCTTTGCCGATGCGGCGGGGAACCGCTACACGGCGAGCGTGGCCGGTATCTATGAGCGGCTCTGCGCTTACGGGGAAGTTGTGCCGAGACTGCAGCCCTTCGATACGGGGATCCCGGAATTTGACATGTATCTGGCCGGACTGTCCGGCGACACATGGAAGATCACGCAGAGCAGTGCGGAACGTTTCCGCAGACTGTCCGATTCCGATATGCTCCGGAGCAGCTGCAGGCAGGAGATCCGGATGAAGCTCCTGCACTATTATGATGAAAGCGATCTCGTGCGCGACCTGGATGCTTTTCTGGCTTCCATTTCCCCGGAGGGGCTCTCCGCGAAAGACCGCAACGAGATCATACGCTACCTGGTTATGCGCGGCCTGCATGAGAAAGCTCTGGAATGGGTCAGGCACTACGGCACATTCGGGGCGGATCCTGCGGCCCTGTACAGACTGGTCACCCGCATCCTGGGGGCGGAGACGGCGCCGGGCGGGGAAGTGCCGGCGGAGATCGTACACGAGGTTTTTGCGGCCGGTAAATACGACGAGACCATGCTGCTTTATATGCAGAGTCATTTTGAAGGACTGACTTCCGAACTGGAGGACGTCCGGGCGGCGTCAGAAAACTTCGGCACGGATACGACGGTCATCGTGGAACGCATGCTGGTACAGATGCTGTACAGCGGCGTACTGGCGGGCAATGAGGAAAAACTGATCGACGAATTTGCCGTAAAGGGCGGCTCGGCTGATATACTTTCGGCCGTACTGGCGCAGGTGTCGCACTATTCCTTTGTGGACGAGGTGACATTCGGCAGCGCCGTCTATAAACGGATCGGCGATATGGGACGCGCGGGCACGCCCATGTTCGACATCTGCCGCATGGCTTTCCTGAAAGAATTTGCGCGCACGACAGGGGAGATGGCGCCTGATGACCTGAAGGTCGCGAAACTCTTCCTCGGGGATCTGCTGGAGGAAGGCATTGTATTCCCGTTTTACCGCCGTTTTACCGGTCTGCTGCCTGCGCTGCAGGAATATGCGGACCAGACCATGCTGCAGTTCAGGGGAAGGGCAAAGGCCAATGTGCTGCTGCATTACACGGTCGACCGTGAATCCTCGCTGCGCGAGGATTACCGTACAGTCGCGATGAAGGAAATGTACGACGGCGTCTATGTGACCGGAATGGTGCTGTTTTTCGGCGAACAGGTCCGCTATTTCATTACCGATGATGTGGAGCAGAAAAACACCGTGGAGAGCGGTACGTTCGGACAGGACACACGGATCCAGGACGAGGGCGGGGACCGTTTCGCCCTGATCAACCGCGTTTCCATGTATACTGCATTGAAAAAGTATGATGAGGCGCTGGACATCCTCGAAGATTACGACAGGAAAGCATACATGGTGAACACGCTGTTCAACAGGTCGTGAGAACGGAAGGTTAAGCTTGCTTTTTACAAGGACACCCGAAAAAAAATACAATATCGGTTTTGACCTGGGAGAACGGTACAGCCAGATGTCGTACATGTACCCGGATGCGGAGGAGCCCAGGACCTTTTCCACGGTCCCCGGGCAGGAAGTGTTCAACATCCCCACGCAGCTGACTAAAAAGATGGGCGCCAACCTCTGGTACTGCGGGAGCGAAGCGGAGCGCCACATCGCGGATGGGGAAGGCACGCTGGTCACACATATTTTTTCCGCGGCGCTGGCCGGGCGCCCGGTCTCCATCGAGGGGCAGGACTACGACCCCTGCAGCCTGCTCGCGCTGTTTGTCCGCAGATGCCTGGCCCTGCTTTCCCGCGAGGTGCCCTCAGACCAGATCTCCTGCATCGTCTTCACGTCCGCACGCATGGACAGGGAGACCGTCGAGGCCCTGCAGAAAGTCAAGGGATTCCTGAATCTGCCGGTGGATGCCGTATTCTGCGAAAGCCACCGGAATTCTTTTTACAACTATATGCTGATGAGCCCGGAGTCGATGCATGAGCACGACGCCATGCTTTGTGAGTACGACGGAGAGCACGCGATGCGCGTGGACCGCCTGACGTACAACACCCAGACCACACCGGTGGTGGCGTACATCAGGTCGGCGGAATATCCGCAGCTTGCAAAGGCCCAGCTGCCTGCGCAGAAAGCCGCGCCGGATTATGTTTTGCCTGATATCGCGGCAGACAGCGGAACGGACGAGAGGGATCTGCGCTTCCTGTCCATCCTGCAGAGAGAGGCGCCGGACAACCAGATCTCGTCGGTGTTTTTCATCGGGGAAGGCTTCAAGGAACAGTGGATGCACCAGTCGCTGCGTTATATCTGCTACCATCGCAAGGTGTTCCTCGGCAACAATCTGTACAGCAAGGGAGCGGCCTACGGTGCGCTCATCCGCAGAAATCCGCCGGCATCGGCGTCCCGTTACTTTTTCCTCGGAGAGAACAAGCTGACTTCGAACGTGGGTGTTTTTGCACTGCGTCAGGGGAGAAGCAGCTATCATCCGGTCCTCAGTGCGGGTGAAAACTGGTATGAGGCGGAAGCTGACGAAGAATATATCCTGACGGGCGGCAGTGAGATCACGCTCGTCATTTCGCCGCTGACAGGCGGGCAGGTGAGGCAGGAAGTCATCCGTCCGGAAAACTTTCCGTCCCGCCCGGAGGGGACAGCACGCGTGCGGGCGCATTTCAGCATGCACACCAGGGATGAACTGGATCTTACGCTGGAAGATCTGGGTTTCGGAGAGATCGAACGTTCCACGGGACAGGTGTGGAAGTTCAGAGTGAAGATCTGAGGGAGCGATCATGAGCGGTCTGCTGCTTACTACGGGAAAACGCACATCCGATCCGTACCATATCGCGGTGATCGACCGGAATGTTTATTCGGTCGAAGAGCTTTGCTATTCGATCGCACAGAGTGCCCAGTTCCTGGACGATACGATCATGGACCCGGCGCTGGTGTCGTGGCTTTCGGACAAATGCGGCATGCCGGACCTTGCAAGAACGCTGAAAGGCATGCTGGGCAGCCCGGAAAGGCTGGCTGATTTTGCGGCCGCCATTCTTTCGTGCCCCGATTATCTGCCGGGCCCGGTGCAGGAGGAAGCCCTGAGGGTGCTGCGCGCCGGCGAGGGACTTGAGAAGTTCGAACAGAAGGAAGCCCGTGCGGATTACCTGATGGACAGCGGGCATTTTTACCAGGCGCTGAATGAATACGACAGGATACTCAGTGAACTGCCGGAGCCGGAACGCCGGATGCGCGCTAGGATCGAACACAGCCGCGGTGTCATCTACTGCCGCATGTTCCGCTTTTCCATGGCGGCGGAAAGCTTTCATGCAGCCTACGACCGCAGCGGGGACTCCGGGTATTACAGGGACTATCTGGCCGCGGTGCGGCTTTACCTGCCGGATGCGGACTATGTTGCGTTTGTGGCCGGCCATCCCGAGGCGTACGATGCTTCCCTTGAGCTGGAACGTCGCATGGACGATGCAAATCTGAATTATTCCCATTCGGGGGGCGGAGAGCAGATGGTGAGACTCCGCCGCCTGCGCGGATCTGTCACCCAGGAGGAGTTCCGCGGGGAACTGGCTTCCACGGTGCGCGAGATGCGCGAAAATTACAGGACCAATCTGAGCGTCTGATCCATGACAGGATCAAAAAGTCTGCAGGCGGGAGATTGACGGCAGAGCTCCCATCTGGTAGGATACGTGTGTTGCACAGTTTAGCGTGCTAAACTGATAAATCAGTAAAGCGAGCACGCGGAACCGATGCAGCGATCCGGAGAATCTGACGATTCTCCTCAGGGAGGGAAAATTATGAAAAAAACGATCGCACTTGCTTTATGCACTGTCATGGCAGCAGGCCTGCTTGCAGGCTGCGGAGATACCACGTCGACAGGTTCTGCCGGCGCTTCCACGGCCGCTTCTGATGCAGCCGCGGAGGCCACGTCCGCAGGCGCCGCCGCAACGTCCGCAGCCGCCGCAACCTCCGCTGCTTCATCCGCTGCCACGACCGCAGCCGCTGCATCCGCTGCCGCTTCCGCGGACGGCGCAAAGGCCGAAGGAGATACCTTTACCGTCGGGTTCGACGCGGAATTCCCGCCTTACGGATACATGGGCGACGACGGACAGTACACCGGCTTCGACCTTGACCTGGCCGCAGAGGTCTGCAAGAGAAACGGCTGGACGCTGGTCAAACAGCCTATCGACTGGGACGCGAAGGACGCGGAGCTCAATTCCGGCACCATAGACTGTATCTGGAACGGCTTTACGATGAACGGGCGCGAAGACCAGTACACCTTTACGGAACCCTATATTGACAACAGCCAGGTATTCGTCGTGCCGTCAGACGGCACCATCACCGATCAGTCCGGCCTTGCGGGCAAGAACGTCGGCGTGCAGAAGGATTCCAGCGCACTTGCGGCACTGGAAGGCGACAGCAAGGATCTTGCGGCCACGTTCGGCAATCTGACCCAGTACGGCGACTACAACACCGCGTTCATGGATCTGCAGGCAGGCGCAATCGACGCCGTCGCGATCGATATCGGCGTGGCAAAATACGAGATTTCCCAGAAGGGCGGCGAGGGTTACAAGATCCTGGACGATCACCTTTCCACCGAACAGTATGCGGTCGGTTTCAAAAAGGGCAACACCGCGCTGCGCGATCAGGTCCAGGCTACACTGAATGAAATGGCAGCGGACGGCACGGTCAAAAAGATCGCCGAGGATGCCAAATACGCAGATTTCGGGATCGCCGAAAGTCTCTGCATCGGAACGCAGGAGTGATCGATGAGCATTGGTGTCATGTTTCGTGAACTGATGGGCGGTATGGGCGTGACAGTGTCGATCTTTTTCCTGACGCTGCTGTTTTCGCTGCCGCTCGGCCTGGTCGTGGCGTTTCTGCGCATGAGCAGGCTGAAGCCTGTTTCCTTGATCACGGGCATCTACATTTCCATAATGCGCGGAACGCCCCTGATGCTGCAGCTCATCGTCATATACTTTTCACCCTACTATGTGTTTCATGTGAAGATCTCTTCTTCCTTCCGTTTCGTAGCGGTGATCATAGCCTTTGCTCTGAATTATGCCGCATATTTTGCCGAGATCTATCGCTCCGGCATACAGTCGGTGCCGCGGGGGCAGTATGAGGCCGCGCATGTACTGGGATACGACAGGCGCCAGACCTTTGCGCGCATCATTCTGCCGCAGGTGCTGAAGCGCGTGCTGCCGCCGATCACAAATGAAGTGATCACGCTCGTCAAGGACACGTCCCTTTCCTTTGCCATCGCCACCGCGGAGATGTTCACGATCGCAAAACAGATCGCAGCCAAGGAGGCATCGATCATGCCGCTCATGGCGGCAGGCCTGTTCTACTACATCTTTAACCTGGTCGTAGCCTGGGCATGTGAGAGACTGGAGAAGCATTACAGCTATTACCGCATTTAGGACGAGGCGGCCGGGCGCACGCAGAGCGTAACAGGAAAAGGCGGAAACGCGGACGCACAGTTCGATTCGAGGTGTTTATGTCAGAGGTACTGCTTGAGATATCGCATATGAAAAAGGCCTTTAACGGGCAGGAGGTGCTGAAGGACATCAGTCTTTCCGTGTCGCAGGGAGAGGTCGTTTCGATCATAGGGCCCTCGGGCGGCGGAAAATCCACGCTCCTTCGGTGTGCGACCATGCTGGAGACCATGGATGGCGGCAGCCTGCGGTATCTGGACCGGTATGCCGCCCGCGAGGAAGACGGGCACTGCGTCTATGCTTCGGCGCAGGAACTGCGGGAGATCGGCAGGATGTTCGGGCTCGTGTTCCAGAATTTCAACCTTTTCCCGCATTACACGGTACTGAAAAACATAACGGAACCGCAGCTGCTTTCGGGGACGGAGGGTGCGCAGGCGGAGAAAAGAGCCCGTGACCTGCTCACGGACCTCGGCCTTTCCGACAAGGCGGATGCCTATCCCTTCCAGCTCTCCGGCGGGCAGCAGCAGCGCGTATCGATCGCCCGTGCGCTGGCGCTCGGGCCGAAGATCCTGTTCTTTGACGAGCCGACCTCCGCGCTGGACCCGGAACTGACCGGAGAAGTGCTGCGCGTGATCAGGCAGCTGGCCGATGAGCATATGACGATGATCATCGTCACCCACGAAATGCAGTTTGCAAAGGAACTTTCCGACCGCATTATTTTTCTCGAGCACGGATGTATCGAAGCCGAGGGCACGCCGGAGGAGCTTTTCAGCAGCGGAAATGCCCGCGTATCCGACTTTGTCGGAAGGTTCAGGCTCTGATCCGGGATACACAGACAGACAATTCTGACGCAAGGCAAAACATTGCCGCCGGGCCGCGTACTTGGTATACTCTACCATGGTAAGCGGCTTTTTATGTTTTGAACAGGAGGCTTCATGAAGGATCGTTCCTGCACGCTGCCGCAGAATGACAAACTCGGAGAAGAATGCGGCGTCTTCGGAATCTATGATTTTGACGGGAACCAGCATGTGGCGCATACCATCTATTACGGACTGCTCGCACTGCAGCACCGCGGCCAGGAAAGCTGCGGCATAGCGGTCAGCAATACGGAAGGGCCAAAGGGCAAGGTGGTAAGCAGCCGGAGCATGGGTCTGGTGAACGAGAACTTTACGCCGGAACTGCTGGATTCGCTGCTTGGCGACATCGGCATCGGCCACGTGCGCTATTCGACGGCCGGGAGCAGCACCAGGGAGAATGCGCAGCCCCTGGTCCTGAACTATGTAAAAGGCACACTCGCGATCGCCCACAACGGCAACCTGGTCAACGCGATGGAACTCAAGGACGAGCTGGCCTACACGGGCGCGATCTTCCAGACCACGATAGACTCGGAGGTCATTGCCTTCGAAATCGCCAGGAACCGCCTGCGGTGCGATTCCGTGGAAGAAGCGGTCAGCCTTACGATGGGACAGATCCGGGGCGCCTATTCGCTCGTGATCGCCTCGCCGAGGAAACTGATCGGCGTGCGGGATCCCTACGGTTTCAGGCCGCTCTGCATAGGGCGCCGCGACAATGCATGGATCCTGGCTTCCGAGACCTGCGCCCTGGACACGATCGGCGCAAAGTTCGTGCGGGATGTGGAGCCCGGGGAGATCGTTACGATCTCCAAAGAGGAAGGCGTCGTTTCTGACAGGACGCACTGCCTGAAACCTGCGGAACGCGGAGAATGTATCTTCGAATATATTTATTTTGCCAGACCCGACAGCGTCATGGACGGGCAGAGCGTATACGACGCGCGTGTCACGGCGGGCAGGTGCCTGGCCAAGGACAGCCCGGTCGATGCGGATCTTGTAGTCGGCGTGCCGGAGTCAGGCAATATGGCGGCTTTCGGTTTTGCCTGTGAGTCAGGGATCCCGTACGGCCATGCCTTTGTCAAAAATTCCTACGTCGGCAGGACGTTCATCAAGCCGACGCAGAAGAGCCGCGAGAGTGCAGTACAGGTAAAACTCAATCCCATACGCAGCGCAGTGGACGGCAAGCGTATCATCATGGTAGACGATTCGATCGTGCGCGGCACGACTTCTGACCTGATCGTCGCCATGCTGCGGAATGCCGGCGCGAAGGAAGTGCATGTCCGCATCTCCTCGCCGCCGTTCCTGTGGCCGTGCTATTTCGGCACCGACGTGCCGGCCCGCGAACAGCTCATTGCCTACAACCGGAGCATCGAGGATATCCGCCGCCTGATCGGCGCCGATTCCCTGGCTTATCTGCAGGTCGGCAGGCTGAAGGAAATGGTCGGTGACAAGTTCGACTGCTGCAACGGCTGCTTTACCGGAAAGTATCCGGTGAACCCGCCGGAAGGTGACCAGCGGGGGGAAAACGAACAGTGGAACGGGCTGCTTACGGGCGGCTCCTGTCAGGGCCTGCCGGATCTGCGGCTGGACTGACACAGGAAAGATTACAGCGCCGATGCGTCCGCACCGGCTGCGGGATACGGGGAGGTATGTATGTCTGAGACAGATTCCTATACAAGTCCGCTTTCACAGCGGTATGCCAGCAGGGAGATGCAGTTCATCTTTTCACAGGACATGAAATTCCGCACCTGGAGGAAGCTCTGGATCGCCCTGGCGGAGACCGAGAAGGAACTCGGCCTGCCCATCACGGATGAGCAGATCGCCGAAATGAAAGAGCATGCGGAAGACATCAACTATGATGTGGCGCGCGCACGTGAGCAGGTGGTGCGGCACGATGTCATGAGCCACGTGTACGCTTACGGCGTACAGTGCCCGAAGGCTGCCGGCATCATCCACCTGGGCGCGACCAGCTGCTACGTCGGCGACAACACGGATATCATCATCATGCGGCAGGCGCTGCTCCTCATCCACAAAAAACTGGTCAACGTCATCAGTAAACTCCGGAATTTTGCGGAGGAGTACAAAGACCAGCCGACGCTGGGCTTCACACACTTCCAGCCCGCACAGCCCACTACGGTGGGCAAGAGGGCAACGCTGTGGCTGCAGGATTTCTGCCTCGACCTCGACGAGTGCGAACACAGGATCGAAAGCCTCAAGCTGCTCGGAAGCAAAGGAACGACCGGCACGCAGGCTTCCTTCCTGGAACTGTTTGACGGGGATATGGACAAAGTGGACCGCCTGGATCCGATGATCGCGCAGAAGATGGGTTTTGCAGCCTGCTACCCCGTGTCCGGACAGACCTATTCGAGGAAGATCGATACGCAGGTGCTCGATGTGCTGGGCGGCATCGCCTCCTCCGCCATGAAGATGGCCACGGACATCCGGCTGCTGGCCCACCTCAAGGAGATCGAGGAACCGTTTGAAAAGACCCAGATCGGCTCTTCCGCCATGGCCTATAAGCGGAATCCGATGCGCAGCGAGCGCATCTGCTCGCTTTCCCGCTATATCATGGTCGATACGCTGAACCCCGCGATCACGGCCGGGACCCAGTGGTTTGAAAGAACGCTGGACGACTCCGCCAACAAGCGCCTTTCGGTTCCCGAGGCCTTTCTTGCGGCCGACGGCGTGCTGGATCTGTGTATCAACGTTACGGACGGCCTGAAAGTGTATCCCAAAGTCATCGAAAAGCATCTGCGTGACGAGCTGCCTTTCATGGCGACAGAGAACATTATGATGGATGAAGTGAACAATTACGGCGCGGACCGGCAGAAGGTCCACGAGAAGATCCGCGAACTGTCCATGCGCGCCGGCCGCAGGGTCAAGGAAGAAGGCCTGGACAACAACCTGCTGCAGCTCATCGCGGCGGATCCGGATTTCCATGTCAATGCGGAAGCCCTGGAAAAACATATGGATCCCATGAAGTATGTGGGCTGCGCGCCTCACCAGGTCGAGCGTTTCCTGAAGGAGTACGTGGATCCCATCCTGGAAAAGTACAGGGACGAGCTCGGCGTGCAGGCGGAGATCAAGGTATAAGGAATGGTTATATTTCATATCATATAATGTGATTGTACTTATGACACGGGCTTTGTTATACTGGCATTGCCGGCGTGCCGGGAGAGAATGACTCCCGATCGTGAAGGGCACAGGCCAAGGAGGGCATCTGACATGGTAAAAGCAGTAGTAGGCGCAAACTGGGGCGATGAGGGAAAAGGCAAGATCGTGGACGTTCTCGCAGAAAATGCGGATGTCGTGGTACGTTATCAGGGCGGCTATAACGCCGGCCATACGATCGTCAACGGATACGGGAAATTTGCCCTGCATACGCTGCCTTCCGGTATTTTTCACCAGAATATCATGAACATCTGCGGCAACGGCATGGCGTTGGACATCGACAAATTCCTGTTCGAGCTGAAATCCGTTACCGACAAGGGCGTTCCGATGCCGAATCTTATGGTTTCCGACCGCGTACAGGTCATGATGCCGTACCACAAGCTGTTTGACGGCCTGGAAGAAGACCGCCTGGCCGGCCGTGCATACGGTTCCACCAGATCCGGCATAGCACCTTTTTATTCCGACAAATTCGCGAAGATCGGCTGGCAGGTCAACGAGTTTTACCAGGACGATGCCGCACTGAAAGAGAAGATCGACCGCATCTGCGATGTCAAAGACATTCTGCTCACCAACCTGTACCACCAGGAGCCGATCGACCGCGCGGCACTTCTGGAGACCATCAAGAAATGGGCTTCCGACATTGCACCTTACCTCGGAAAGACCGAGCAGTATCTGCACAAGGCCTGCACCGAAGGAAAGACGATCCTGCTCGAAGGGCAGCTCGGCACGATGAAGGATCCGGATTTCGGCATCTATCCGATGGTCACTTCCTCGAACCCGCTCGCAGGCTATGGCGCGATCGGGGCAGGCGGTATTCCGCCTTATGAGATCAAGCAGATCGTGGCTGTTTCCAAGGCTTATTCGTCTGCAGTCGGCGGCGGTGATTTCGTTTCCGAGCTGCAGGGCGAGGAAGCGGAGACTCTGCGCAGGAACGGCGGCGACGGCGGCGAGTACGGCGCAACGACCGGCAGGCCCCGCAGGGTGGGCTGGTACGACTGCGTTGCCAGCAGGTACGGCTGCATGATGCAAGGCGCGACTGACGTTGCCTTTACGGTTCTCGATGACCTCGGCTATCTGGACGAGATCCCTGTGTGCGTTGCCTATGAGCATGCGGACGGCACACAGACGACGGAGTTCCCGGTCTATCATGAACTTGGCGGCTGCAAGCCGGTCTACAAGGTGATGCCCGGCTGGAAATGCGATATCCGCGGCATTAAGAAATTTGAGGAACTGCCGCAGAAGGCGCAGGACTACGTAAACTTCATCGAAGAGCATATCGGCTTCCCGATCACGATGGTCGGCAACGGCCCGGCCAGGACGGACATCATTTACAGGGACTCTCCGTTAAAGAAGAACTGACAGGGCGGGCTGCGCCGCTGCGGGGCAAAACATGGTCACAGGCCTGGAACATTATCGCGCATTCTATTATGTCGCCAAGTGCGGTTCACTCACGCAGGCAGCGGAACAGCTCTCTATTTCGCAACCTGCCGTGAGCCAGTCGCTGCGGCAGCTGGAAGCGACCCTCGGCACGCAGCTTTTTTCACGCACTTCCCGCGGCGTGCATCTGACCCGCGAGGGAGAGCTGCTGTACAGTTATGTTTCCAAAGGCTATCAGCAGATCGAGACAGGGGAAAAGAAACTGCGCCAGATGCTCAACCTCGATATCGGGGAACTGCACATCGGCGCGAGCGACATGACCCTGCAGTTTTATCTGCTGCCTTATCTCGAAAAATTTCATGAAAAACATCCGGGCGTGAAGGTCATCGTCAGCAACGCGCCCACTCCGGAGACGACAGGTCTGCTTGAACGCGGTCTCATCGATTTCGGCGTGGTCTCGGGACCGCTGCCCGCACTTCCGGGCGTCGAGACGATCCCGGTGCGCGAGATCCAGGACACCTTCATTGCGACGCGCCGTTTTATCCAGTACCGCAACCGCATGCTGGATTTTCACGATCTCGAAAAACTGCCGCTGATCTCGCTGGAAAACAATACTTCCACCAGAGCGTACATCGACAGTTTCATGGCCCGCAACGGCGTGACGATACGTCCGGAATTTGAACTGGCCACAAGTCCCATGATCGTACAGTTTACGTTGAGAAATCTCGGCGTCGGCAGCGTGGTCAGGGATTTTGCAAAGGAGCACCTGGACAGCGGACAGCTGTTCGAACTGCGTTTCAACAAGCTGATCCCCAGACGCAGTTTCTATGTGATCGTCAACAGCAGGGAGACGCTGCCTGCGGCAGCCAGAGAACTGCTTGCGACCATACGCGCGGATGCGCAGGGACAGGAGCATTCAAATGGAAAAGCGTAAGATCGATACGGTGATCTTTGATATCGGAGGGGTCCTGACGGATTACCATACCCTGGATTATTTCCTGGGGAAGGGCTGCACGCCGGAAATGGCGGCGAGGCTGAAGGCAGCGACCATGGAGACACCGGCGTGGTCGGAATATGACCGCGGCGTGCTGAATGACGAGGAAGTGCGTGCACTGTTCAAGCAGAATGACCCTGAGATCGCAGAGGAGATAGACCGCACCCTGACGAGTATGACGGGGATGGTGACAAAGCGTGAAGGCTCCGTGCCCTGGATCAGGGAACTGCAGGGCAGAGGCCTTAAAGTGCTGGTGCTTTCCAACTTTTCGGAGACGGCGCTGCGCGACTGCGCGGATGCGCTGGACTTCCTGAAGATCGTAGACGGCGGGATCATTTCCTGTAAGGAAAAACTGATCAAGCCGGACGGCGCGATCTACCAGCTGATCATCAGGCGTTACGGACTGGATCCGGCACGCAGTGTATTTATTGATG
This sequence comes from Lachnospiraceae bacterium, assembly GCA_022652545.1. Lineage (GTDB taxonomy): Bacteria > Bacillota > Clostridia > Lachnospirales > Lachnospiraceae > CAG-791. The sequence goes on along the minus strand of JALCRM010000006.1, from coordinate 51,905 downwards.
ATACACAGAAGAATCTGGACGGCGCGGCGATCTATGCAATGCGCACTATCCATTTTGAAACGGAAGCGCAGACCAGGGCGGAACTGGAACCTCTGATCAGCGGCCGGTAGTGCCGTCCGCAGTGCTCCTCCCGGAAGGACCGGCCACCTGCTGACAGTCGCTGACTGTCATTCAGCTACGGCTTTGCCGGATTTTCAGGTGAGTTTTCTGCCGCATTATCCGCTGCGGATCCCGTTTCCTGCACAGCTCTGCGGGCCGCGTCTTCCATTTCTCTGCGGGCGGTCTCATCGGAATTCAGGATCTGTATGCTGGCAATGGTTTTCCTGTGGTTCAGAAAACCGTATCCCCATATGAAGATCCAGCAGAATACAGGCAGTATCACCGTCAGCGCAAGACTCGCGCGGAAGAGACCGGCAGAAGCAGGCGACGAGAGACAGGCCAGAACAAAGGCCACAAGATACATCGCGACGAGAGCCGCGATGCAGACACAGGCAAGGACACGCTTCAGCGTCCAGGGATATTTTTTGTTTTCCGAACCATTGTTATTTACAGTTTTCACGGCAGCACCTTCCGATCGCCCGGCGATCAGGTCTTATTATAGCATAAAGGTGCCGAAGCATAGAAGCTGCGCAGCAGCTTTGCATCCGCCTTGGACCAGCGAATGCAGCCCCGCGGGCACCTTATTTCCTTTGGCTCAGCGGCATGTGCCCTTCCGGCGAGTGAATGCGCAGCATTCACTTGCTTTCGCTGCTTGTCCCAGCGCAGCGGTACATAACGCGGCTGGAACGCTGCGCACATCAAAGGTATGATGCGCTTGCAAATACGCCGCGTAAGTACCGGCGCGGACAAAGCACCCGGGCGGGCACATGCCGCTGAGCCAAAGGTATGATGAGTATTCGGGCAGGCTGCATGTGCTGAGCCAAAGCAGCAGTAAATCAGGAGCATTGATAACTTGGAGGTATACCGGTCATGGACAGAATATTACTGAATGACAGTTGGACGATGTCGCTTGCGGATACGGAGGAAAAGGGGATCCCGGGCGTGCTCGGGAAGGATGAAAAGCTTGCGGCCTCCGTTCCCTGCAGCGTGTACGGCGTACTTCTTGACGCGCGGCGCATCGAAGACCCGTTTTACAGGGACAATGAACTGAAGACGACCGGGATCGCCGACCATGATTTCTGTTTTGAAAAAAGATTTACGCTGCCCGAGAGGGCAGAGGAGGCCGACAGACTGGTTCTTTCCTGCGGCTGCCTGGATACGCTGGCCGATCTTACGCTGGACGGCACGCCGGTCGGCAGTGCGGACGACATGTTCCGCACCTGGGAGTACGACATTACGGAGACCGTTATGGCGGGAGGTGCAGGCGCAGAGCATGTTCTGCGTATCGTGCTGCACTCTCCGACAAAATATATCGCAGCGGAAAATGCGAAGATCCCGACCGGGGGTTCGCAGGAGGCCATGGTGGGCTATCCGCACCTGCGCAAGGCCGCGTGCATGTTCGGCTGGGACTGGGGCCCGCGTCTTCCCGACGAAGGTATCCTGCGGGATGTTTCCATTCTGGCGGTCAGCAGGGCGAGAATACGCGACACTGCTTTCGTGCAGAAACATGAAGTGACGGGCACCGGCGTGCACGGAAATTCTGTCGCGCGCGTCAGACTGACGGCCAGACTGCACATCGAGTGGATGAGAGGCCTCCTTTCCGACGATACGGTGAAGGCGGCGCTGCTTGTGACCGCGCCGAACGGCCGTTCCTATACAGGTGAGACGCAGCAGCTCGATGCGCTGAGCTCGGCGCAGGCCCTGCTGTACGGACGCGGCAGCGTGATGGAAGCGTCGGTGGAAATCGACGACCCGCAGCTGTGGTGGCCGAACGGATATGGCGCGCAGCCGCTCTACAAGGTCTGTGTGCTGCTTCTTGATGCCCAGAGCGGCTCGGAACTGGACCGCAGCGAATGCCGGATCGGCCTACGGACCGTGACGGTCAATACCGATCCCAGGCCTGCGGAAGGCTTCGGAAACAACGAGAAGTTCGATCCCCGTCTGAAGGGACAGAAGCAGGATGATCTGCCCGGCAGAAATTTTGCTTTCGAGGTAAACGGACTGCAGATCTTCACCATGGGGGCGGACTATATTCCGGAGGACAGTCTTTTTGCCCGCCGCAGCCGCAAAAATTCCGAACAGCTCCTGCGTTCGGCGGCCGAATGCCATATGAACAGCATCCGTATCTGGGGCGGCGGCTGGTTCCCGGATGACTGTTTTTACGATCTGTGCGATGAACTGGGCCTGCTCGTCTGGCAGGATATGATGTTCGCCTGCGCCAGCTATGAGCTGGACGGGCATTTTGAGGAAAACATCAGGCAGGAGATCCGGGACAATGTGCGCCGCCTGCGCCATCACGCCTGCATCGCCCTGTGGTGCGGCAACAATGAGATGGAGGCCCAGACGATCGACGGGGCCTGGCACCCTTCACAGAAGCAGTATTACGATTACCTGAAAATCTTTGAATACATCATTCCCAGCGTCCTGCGCGAAGAAGATCCCGTCACCTTTTACTGGCCGTCTTCGCCTTCGTCAGGCGGCAATTTCCTTGAGCCCCAGGCGGAGAATACGGGTGACGTGCACTACTGGGGCGTCTGGCACGGAAACGAGCCCTTTACCGCTTACCGCAGTCACCATTACCGTTTCCTGTCGGAATTCGGATTCCAGTCTTTTCCGTGTCTGCAGACCGTGGAGAGCTTTACGGAGCCGGAAGACCGGAATGTCTATTCCCGCGTGATGGAAATGCACCAGCGCAATACCGCGGCGAACGGCAAAATGATGAACTATATGTCCCAGACTTTCCTGTACCCGCGCGATTTTGAAGAGCTCCTGTACTGTTCACAGCTGCTGCAGGCGGAGGCGATCCGCTACGGTGTGGAACATTTCCGTCGCTTCCGCGGTACCTGCATGGGAACGGTGGTCTGGCAGCTCAACGATATCTGGCCGGTTGCTTCCTGGGCCGGCATAGACTGGTACGGTCGCTGGAAGGCCCTGCAGTACGCAGAGAAGCGCATGTTTGAGCCGGTCCATATTTCCTGCGAGGAACACGGCGAGCCGGATCAGAAACCGTATCCCAATACCCAGCCGCAGCCGGTCGATTTCAGCGCCGACCTGCACGTGGCGAATGAGACGGGGGCACCGGTACACGGGACGGTCGTCTGGACACTGCGCCGACCGGACAGTTCTCCCGCGCTGTACCCCGGGACGGCAAAACAGGTTGCAGGCAGACAGGATCTGGAGGTGCCGGCCTACGGCGGCGCCTGGGCGGATCATATCGACCTTAACGGCGTGATCGATCAGGAAAGGGGAGACCAGATGGAACTGCACCTGGAGTTTTCCTTTGTTTCGGACGGGCAGGAGATCTCGCGCGGCACGGCACTGTTCTGCGCGCCGAAGCACTACCGTTTTGCCGATCCGTGTCTGCATCTTTCCGCGGAAGCCGGGCAGCTTACCGTAACGGCGGAGGCTTTTGCAAAAGCGGTCGCGATCAGTTCGGAAGACGGCGATCTGCGCCTGGAAGATAACTTCTTTGACATGGAAAAAGGCACGCGCACTGTCAGGATCACGGGCACTGCGCCGGCCGGTGCGTACCGCGTGCGCAGCCTGAAAGTTTCGGGTTGACAGCATGTTTTGCCTGTGTTATTCTAACGAACGTTGAGTGCGGCGCTTACCAGCTCCCGCCAACACAACACAAGAAAGCAGAGCATCCACTCTCACCCGCCGGCGCAGGCTTGCGGCGTAAACACCTCGGAGTCCGGTATCCAGTACCGGATTCGGCAGATCTTCAAAGATCCGGGAGGATCCGCGCGGGCAGCAGTCCGGGCGCGGAGATCAGTAGATGAGGAACAGTGGATGCCAAGCGTATCCGCTGTTTTTTTTCGTTCAAGAGTTCCTTTGTATGGGGGAGGGTACCAATATTAATAACCAATTCTATATCAATGAGCAGATCAGAGACAAGGAAGTCCGCGTGATCGGCGAGCACGGTGAAATGCTCGGTATCATGGAATCAGCGGCCGCAAGGGCTGCGGCGGAAGAAGCCGGGCTGGATCTCGTGAAGGTTTCACCCAACGCGGTCCCTCCGGTATGCAAGATCATTGACTACGGAAAGTTCAGGTACGAACAGGCCCGCAAGGACAAAGAGGCCAAGAAGAAGCAGAAGATCGTCGAGATCAAGGAAATCCGCATGTCGCCCAACATTGACACGCACGATCTCGAAACAAAGACGGGTGCTGCGCGCAAGTTCCTTTCCGAGGGCAACCGCGTGAAGGTGACACTGCGTTTCAGAGGACGTGAAATGGCACACATGGGTGCGAGTGTGCACATCCTCACGGATTTTGCCAACTCCCTCGTGGATCTGGCGATCGTGGAGAAAACGCCCAGAGTCGAAGGACGCACCATGACAATGTTTTTAGCTGCCAAGAAAAACTGAACGGCAGTTAAAATAGAAACTCATCAAGCGACAGGAGGAAAAATGCAATGCCCAGTATGAAGACGAACAGATCCGCCGCGAAGCGCTTTAAAGTCACAGGCAGCGGAAAATTAGTTAGAAACAAGGCGAATAAGCGCCATATTCTGACCAAGAAGGAAACAAAGAGAAAAAGAAATCTTCGCAAGTCCACGTTGGTTGACCAGACCTGCGTAAAGAACGTGAAGAAGATTCTTCCGTACGCGTAATCGAAGTGCGGCAAACGTGGTGAAGACTTCCGCGGGGCAGTCCGGCAAAGGATCATGGCAGAGACGTTCCGGAGCTGCAGCGGACAGAACGAAAATTTCGGAGGAAAGTTGAAATGGCAAGAATCAAAGGCGCTTTGAATGCCAAGAAGAGACATAACAGAGTATTGAAACTGGCAAAAGGCTACAGAGGAGCAAGAAGCAAGCAGTATCGCGTGGCAAAACAGTCCGTCATGCGTGCGCTGACCTCTTCCTTTGCAGGCAGGAAACAGAAGAAGAGAGATATGAGATCCCTTTGGATCGCCCGTATCAACGCGGCAGCGCGTATCAACGGGATGTCCTACAGCAGGCTGATGCACGGCCTTTCCATGGCAGGCATCGACATCAACCGCAAGATGCTCGCCGAACTTGCAGTCAACGACGCGGAAGGCTTTGCGGCGCTGGCCAAGATCGCCAACGAGAAGAACCCGAAGCCGGTCGCAAAGGCCTGACGGTTCCGAAATCCTGAAGGTTTTACAATGAAAATCAAAGGCTGCAGTACCTGTAACGGTACTGCAGCCTTTTTGATGTCCTTTTATGACGGCATTTCATTTAAGGCAGTTGAATCGACTGGCTCACAGCCGTCGGCTGATATCAATGGTCGACGGAACGGCTGTCTCACAGCCGCCGGCTGGTATCAGCTGTTAGGGAAAAGCTTCGTTGTCTTGAGCATCGTGTAGAGTTCCGTGTTTGTGCAGGCCTCATAAGGGTTGGTATAGAGAAGATCCAGCAGGCCCACCGTGAACAGGCTCAGAATATGCCATCCCAGGAAAGAAAGGTCCAGTACGAAGGTCTTCCATTTTTCACCGTCCATCATGGTACGGGAGAGACGGAAAGCCTCCTTGCTGTCGATCTCCGGATTCTCGGCCAGAATAAAGGGGATCATGCGGTATTCATAGGTTTTGATGATGCCGGGCACGATGAGAAGGCATGTCCAGAGGAATGTGAACAGATAGCGCAGAAACTGTGTTTTGACAACATTGCCGTAGCCGTTGCTGAAGGTGTATCCGAGTCCGGAAAGATCGGGATTCTGCACACGGTTGATGATCAGAACGCGGCGGCAGTTCACTTCCAGCGGCTGCAGCAGGGCGATCCTGATTGCAAGGCCGATGAGAGAGAGGGCAACTGCACCGACAGCGATCGCTGCCGTCAGGCTCCAGGGGAACACGGAGGACAGGCCCAGTCCATGCCACGGCAGAAAGTCAGCGCCGCCCGCATCCATTCTGGATGAAACGCCGCCGAAATATCCGAAGCCGGCAATACTGATCGTCAGAATAAGTGCAGTCAAAAGACATTTCCAGTAAGAGCGGTTCATACAGAACCGTCCGTTTTTTTTCAGTTCAGCTCTTGTCCAGGCGTACATAGAAGTTTCTCCTTTCGTATTGAGTACTGCTAATATCATAACACAAGATGGAGGTAAGCAATATGGGAAACGCGCGGTTTCGGTTGATCTTTGAGGCTTCTGGAGGCCTTTGACCGGGCAGTGCGCGCTCTTCTCTGAGACTTCTTCTGATGGCGGTTTATTTGCGGCGGGGGCGTTTCGGGGGTCAAACGATCAAAATCGCCCCTCGAGAGGCTTAAACTCTGCAGCATTTATGCGCAGATTCGTTCGCTGCGGTAGCTTTTGTCCGAGAAGCGTGGAAGCGAGAGATGGCAAAACGCATCTTGCATTCTTTGCGTGGAGTCGATATAATACATTTTGCGTGTTTTCAAGAACATGCAGAAACAGAAGATCGGGGTGTAGCGCAGTTGGTAGCGCACCACGTTAGGGACGTGGGGGTCGCGTGTTCGAGCCACGTCACTCCGATTCTCAGGAAACCCGTCAGATGCTGATAAAATCGGTGTCTGACGGGTTTCTGTTTTTCTTTGCCACCGTGTCAGTGCGTGTCAGCCGGCAATTCCGCCGAATCCGGTTCTTTGTTTTGTATGCGCAGTCTTGAATTGTAAGCTTGCAAATACAGTTTTATTATAAATATAAGATTCCCCTATAATAACAGAAGGGAGAACAGGGCATGAGTAATGAAATGTTTGACTGTCAGCGGTGCAGCCTGGACGACATTCTTTATTTATGCAATCATAAAATCGCGGCAGCCTGATAAAAAGTAAAGCAGCCATGGCACGAATCTGTCGGGGAATATTTGCAGGGGCAGAGCCGGCAGCGTTCATCCGGCATCGCTACGATCAAGCCGTATGAAACGGAAAAGTACCGAAGACAAAGACGAAAGAAAAAACATCCCGCAGATACAGCCAAAAGGACCGAAAGGAAAAACATCCGAAATGAAGCGAGTCAGAAACCTGTTCAGGTCTACGGTCTTTCGCATTGTATTTTCCGTGATCGCACTTGTCCTGCCGATCAATATTTTCACGCTGATCCTGGTGGAGGCGGTTGTTCGGGACAACCGGGAGAAGGTGGAACAGGAATTGAACAGTTCCATCGAAACAAGCGGCTACTATCTGGATTCGGAACTGAACAGGGTGGCCAAGAGCCTGATATATTACAGCTTTTCCAACGCTGACTTTGCCGTGATGGAAGGCAGCATGGAAAATTACACACAGACGCAGAAGTACGCCAAATTGCAGGCTGTTTCCGATAAATTACAGGAGATCATGGTAAACTGCACCCTGCCGGATCTCATCTATTACCGCTTTCCTGCCAGCGACTATACAGTTGTGCAGGGAGCACCCGGTATTGCCAGGACGACGTATCTGGAAGCCATCGCGAAGCGGGAGACGGAGGAAGCGGATATACAGCCGGGTTCCCGCACAGGGACGACCTGGAAAGTAGTGGTACTGGAAGGCAAACCCTTCCTCATGAGCTATGCAAGATGGAGTGATGCAGAGTTCGGGATCCTGCTCAATCTGAACTGGACCATGAAGAAGATCCGTCCGCAGGAAGCAGACAGGATCGGGTATGTAGCAGCCTTGGACGGGAGCTGCATTTCCGAAATTTCTGATAAAGAACTGAGCGGAGAACTGCAGAAGACGCCGAAAGCAGTCCGGACAGCCTCATATTTCCTGTATGGCACAGATCTTGAAAAATACGGGATCCGTATCGGAGAGGCAGTGCCGAAGTCCTATATTTCCGGCGCGATTTCCGTGGCGACGATCGTGCTCAGCGTGCTGGCTATCCTTTTCACGGCCATTTCGATCCCCATTCTTTTGTACAATATACGGCATCTTGTCGTTCATCCGCTGAACAGACTGACGGATGCAATGACGGAGATCGAAAAAGGCAACCTGGAATACCGCATAGAAGAAAGGAAAGACAGTACTGAGTTTGAAAGGATCAACCACAATTTCAACCTGATGATGGAGCAGGTGCAGAAACTGAAGATCGACATTTACGAAACGGAACTCGAAAAACGAAATGTCGTCATGCAGTATCTGGGGCATCAGATCCAGCCGCATTTCATACTGAATGCCCTGAATATTCTGTACAGCTATGAACCGGAGGAATATGAACTCTCGCGGAAAATGATCATGAGCATTTCAAAATACTTCCGGTACATTGTCTATATGAACAATCAGTTTGTCACGCTGCGGCAGGAGATGGATTTTGTTCAGAACTATCTGGATATCCAGAAAGCCAGGTTTCCCGATATGTTTTTTGCCATCGTGGAGTATCTTCCGGAGCTCAGGGATGCGCTGATCCCGCCGCTGATCGTGCAGACGATCGTCGAAAATTCGATCAAGCACGGGCTGAAAAGCGGGAAAAAGATCTCCATCTTTGTGATCACGGACATAAAAAAAGCCGGAGATACGGAAGACGGGGAAGATCCCGGAGACGGCGCTGTTCATGCAGAGCCGGCAGGCACGGAGAATGCGGATGCCGGTAAAGACCGTCTGCGGATCCGTGTAGCGGATACCGGGGAAGGCATTTCCGAGGAGACGCTTGAAGAGATCAGAAAATTCCGTGAAACGGGACAGCAGCAGCCTCATCTCGGAGTAGGTATTCAAAACACGATAGAACGCCTGAAATATATCTACGAAGAGAATCCGTCGATCAGTTTCAGCAGGAATGAGGATATTTCGGGAACGACCGTCGAAATACTGCTGCCGATCCATTTCAGGGAGAATGCCCTTACGGAGGGAGAAAACGATGAACATACTGCTGGTCGATGATGAAGTGGTTGCGCTGCGGGCCCTGGAACGCAGGGTAAACTGGGGAAAATACGGCTTTACGCAGGTATTTACTGCTCTCAATGCCGAAGAGGCAAGAAAGATACTCAGCAGAAAAATGATCGATTTTGTGATGTGCGATATCGAGATGCCGGGTGAGAGCGGGATCGATCTTGTGAGGGATATCAAGGAGAATTTTCCGGAAACAGAGTGCATGATGGTCACGTGTCACGCTGATTTCGGCTATATGCAGCAGTCCGTGAGAAACCACGTTCTCGACTATATTCTGAAGCCGATCGATTATGAGGAACTGGACGGGATCCTGCAGAAGTTCATAGATACAAAGAATGAAACACAGCTGCAGAACAGACTGCGCTCCATCACGAAGAAAACAGAGGAAAGCCTGGGGACGGAGCCGGCAGGAGAAACAGACAATGCAGTCGGTACTGTGAAGAAGTATATTGCCGACCACCTGCAGGAAAAGATCCGGGCAGAAGATCTGGCTGAACTTGTTCACATGAATGACCAGTATCTGATGCGGCTCTTCAAAAAAGAAACGGGAATGTCCATTACGGAGTATCTGACAGATCAGCGGATGGAGGTCGCGGCGGGCCTGCTGCGCAAAACGGACAGGTCCATCAATTTCATAGCCAGCTGCACCGGCTGTGAGGATTCTTCCTATTTCACGAAACTGTTCAAGAAATATGCCGGGTGCACTCCCAAGGAATACCGGGCTGTTTATCAGAAGTGATCCTTCCCGAAAAGTCCTGATTTTACCGGAAACAGGTCCCTTTTTTCATACGTAAAAGCCTTCGTTTACGATATGCTGAGATTAAAAATACAGCTTATCCGAAACGGAGGTTTTTTATGAAAACGGAATCGATTCGATTATATGAAGACCGGGAGGATGTCACCCTGACACCCTGCCTCATATCGGAAACAGGGGAACTGCACGCACAGGGAAAGCGGCCTGCCGTGCTGATCTGCCCGGGCGGTGCCTATCTCAGCTGTTCCGACCGGGAAGCGGAGCCGGTGGCGCTGCAGTTTATGGCAATGGGATATCATGCGTTCGTCCTGCGCTATTCTGTCTTCTTCGGAACACAGCAGGGATGGCCGGATCTGAGCGCGCATTTTGAAGTGAAGCAGGACAGAGTGCACCCTGCGCCGGTACGTGAGATCGGGATGGCCATGAAGCTGATCAATGACCATGCGGAAGAGTGGAACGTAGACACGGATCGCATCGCGATCTGCGGTTTTTCGGCAGGCGGACACAACGCGGCCATGTACAGTGTGTACTGGGACAAGCCGCTGATCACGGATTACCTGGAAGTGGACAGCGCCCGGATCCGTCCGGCAGCTGTGATCTTAGGCTATCCGCTTACGGATTACTGCTTTATGGACGGAAATTCCATGAACGATTTTGACAGACGGTTTTTCAACGTTTCCAACCTGGCTTTTCTGGGTACGGAGCAGCCTTCCCGGGAACAGCTGGAGCAGGTCAGTCCGGCGCGGCTTGTCACGGAAAACGTTCCGCCGACCTTTCTCTGGGCGACAGCGGCAGACTCCATGGTGCCGGTACAGCACAGCCTTCTGATGGCGGGTGCGCTGGCTGATCATAAAGTGCCGTTCGAGATCCATGTTTTTGAGGAAGGCGACCACGGTCTGGCTGTCGCAACACAGATCTCGGCGATCTCACAGACGATGCTCAATGCAGATGCGGCTAAATGGATCCCTCTGGCCGGAGCCTGGCTGATGAAACGTTTTGCACTGGATCTGCCCGGGAAGACCCCTTTTGAGGAGCAGATGGAGGAAATGGCGTCAAAACAGGCGCGCTGTCTGTAGCATTTACGGATCCCGCAGCAGCGGAAAAGCAGCAGTGCAAAAAGTAGTAATTTTACCAGAATGTCATACGGTTTTTCCTATTTTGGAAAAATGCTTTTGATATCCTGATTACAGTAAAAACATTCTTTTCGGTCACGGCTCACAAGGAGGGATTATGAACAGGAAAGCAGTCAGTATAGTCATGGCATCGGTACTTGCGGCATCCGCACTTGCAGGTTGCGGCAGCACCGGAACAGGCAGCACGGCGGCGCAGAGTGACAGCAGCGCAGCGGCACAGAGTGGAAGTGCAGCAGCGGCAACTTCCGCGGCAGCTTCCGGCGCAGCATCGGAGGCGGCATCCGGTGACGCAGCGGCATCGGGCACTTCTACCGCAATAGATATGAATGAGGATCCCTATCAGGTAGCGATTCAGGTCGTCACGCTTCCCGGCGTCGACTATTCCACACAGGAAGAGGAAATGGAAAAGGCGATCGACGCGATCACGCTTCCCGCGATCAACTGCACGGTGGATATCCAGTTTGTCTGGATCAGTGAAGTAGCCAACACCACCAGCCTTGCCATTGCGGGCAATGAAAAAGTGGATCTTGTCCATGTGGCAACGGTCAGCCCGCTGTCCAGCATGGTCGGCTCCGATATGCTGTATGACATGAACACCGACAACCTGCTGCAGAACAGAGGCCAGAAGCTCGTGGAGCTGTTCGGCGATCTGCTGCAGAGCGGCAACGTGGACGGACAGCAGCTGGCGATCCCTGCGAAGGAATTCAACGTGGTGGCAAAGGGTATCGGCTATAACAAGGCCGCTGCCGACAAGGCCGGTGTCACACTTCCCGAAACCGGTACACTGGATGATCTCGATACGGCACTCCACAGCCTCAAGGACAAGAACCAGGATATGATGGGCTGGTTCGGCGGCGAAGGCACGAGCAATTATCTTTACTGGCTGCAGGGCTATGAAGGATTCGGAACCAATGCGGCCTATGGCGCCGTCATGGATTCCTCCAAGGAGCTGAAGGTCGAGAATATCTATGCAACGCAGGACTTTATGGATTACGCGAACCGTATGTATAAATGGCGCCAGGACGGTATCCTGCAGAAGGATTCCACCGACAAGACCTCCGCACAGGACTATTTCAACGCACAGCAGCTGTTCTGCTATCCCGGCGATATCACCCCGCAGCTGGATGCTCTTTACAAGGCACAGGCTGTAAATAATGGATTCGAGTACGAAACAATGCAGATGGTCAGCCCGAAGATCACCAATGCATCCGTCACCGAATATATGTGGGGCATCGCTTCCAATTCCGAGCGCCCGGACAAGGCTATGGATTTCCTGAACTTTGCCTATTCGAACGCGGATGTTGCCAATATCCTTATGTACGGCCTGAAGGATACAAACTATACCTTCCAGGACGGCTCCGACAAGATCATCGAAACCAATAACACTTACACACCGGCCTTCCTGCAGATCGGTGATGCACAGAACATGCTGATCCCGTCACCCGCAGGAGAGGATTTCATCCAGCAGTGGAAAGACATGACCGACAAGGCAACGGTTTCCCCGATCGTAGGCTATATGTTCAGCGATGCGGATTACCAGACTGAATCGGCGGCCATTACCAACGTCATCAACCAGTATCTCCCGACCATCGAGAACGGCTCCTGCGAAAGCGAGGATGCGACCAAGGCTTACGTCGATGAATTTGTGAAGGCACTGCAGACGGCAGGCATCGACGATGTCATTGCCGGCAACCAGGAACAGATGGACGCATATCTTGCAGCACAGAAGTAATTCCCTGAAACACCGGAACGATTCGAATCATTCATAAGGAATCCGCATTTGGTATTCAGCGGTTCGGCACAGCGGGGAAGGCGCAGGCTTTCCCCGTTTCACCCGAAGAGCATCTGGGGAGAAGGCCATGAATAAAAAAGTAAAAACAAATTTCAATCTGAAGCACTGGTTGCCGTTTTATCTGATGTTTGCGCCGGGCTTCCTGTATCTCCTGATCAACAATTACATTCCGCTGTACGGCATGCAGCTGGCCTTCAAATCCTTCAGCTATAAGAAAGGGATCGCGGGCAGCCGCTGGATCGGCCTGAAGAATTTCAAATTTCTTTTTGCCACCAGCGATGCGTTCATCATGATCCGCAACACCCTGCTGTACAACCTGCTCTGGATCTTTGTAGGCATGGTTTTCGGTGTTACAGTCGCCATCCTTTTCAATGAGATCCGCAACAAGGCGGCAAAACAGTTTTACCAGACGGCGATCCTCCTGCCTTACCTGATGTCCATGGTTGTTGTGGCCTATCTCGTGTACGCATACCTCGCAGGCGACACCGGACTTATCAACAATGCGATCGTCAAAGGCCTGATGGGGAAAAAGGACGGCATCAAGTGGTACAGCGATCCGAAGTACTGGCCGTTCATCCTGACCTTCGTACAGCAGTGGAAACAGATCGGCTTCGGCATGCTGCTGTATCTTGCGAGCCTTCTCGGTATCGACACGTCCTTTTACGAAGCGGCGATGCTGGACGGCGCCTCCAAGTGGCAGCAGATCCGCTACATTACCCTGCCGCTGCTCAAGCCGACCATCCTGATGCTGGTCATCCTCAGCCTCGGGCAGATCTTCCGCTCGGATTTCGGGCTGTTTTATCAGGTGCCCATGAACCAGGGCTCCCTGTACTCCACAACGCAGACGATCGACACCTATGTATACCGCGCGCTGCTGGAAAACAACAATGTCGGCATGTCGGCCGCGGCCAGTTTCCTGCAGTCGATCGTAGGTTTCATTTTCATCATGGCGGCCAATAAGATCGTGCGTCACTTTGATGAAAACAGCTCGCTGTTCTAGACAGAATCGGAAATTGAAGAGTTCGGCTTACGGAGGTATGGACATGGTTTCGAGGGATCAGAAAAACTGGCAGATAGCCGCGCACATCGTCATGATCATTCTTGCCGCACTGGCGATCCTGCCTTTTATCCTGCTGGTCGTCGCTTCCTTCACACAGGAGGATGTGGCGCTGAAATACGGCTACAGTTATTTCCCGAAGGCCTTCTCGCTTGAAGCATATAAATATATCGGACAGAATGCCTCGACTTTTGTACGGGCTTACGGCATGACCATCATCGTGACCTTGTTCGGTACAGTCGGAGCCATCGTACTGACGGCCCTTACCGGCTACGTCCTTTCAAAGCGGAATCTGCCGGGTGTCAAAGTCATGAATCTTTATGTGATCTTCACGATGCTGTTCAACGGCGGCCTGGTCGCGACCTACATCAGCTACGTCACGATCTTCCACATCAAGAATACGGTCTTTGCCCTGATCGTGCCTGCGCTGCTGATGAACGCATTCAATATCATGCTGGTGCGGAACTACTTTGAACACAGTATCCCGGAAGAGATCTACGAATCGGCCAGGATCGACGGAGCCAGCGAAATGACGATTTTCTTCAAACTGGTCCTTCCGCTTTCTGTTCCGATCCTCGCAACGATCGGCCTGATGAGCGGCATCGCTTACTGGAACGACTGGCAGAACGCATTGTACTACATCGATGACAAACAGCTCTATACCATTCAGGCTGTTTTGAATTCCATCAATGCAAGTATTTCGGCACTGGCTTCCCTCGGCGGCACTTCGGCGGGTGTTTCCGCGGCAAATCTGCCTTCCACGACGATTCGTATGGCGGTGGCAGTCGTCGGCATTCTCCCTATCCTCTGCATCTATCCGTTCTTCCAGAAATACTTCGCGGCAGGCCTGATGGCGGGGTCAGTGAAGGGCTGAAAAGAAAGAGTATTGCAGCGCTGTGCGTCAGAGCGGCCGTACATGGAGAAAGAAACGCCGCGGATGAACGGCAGGGCAGCAATGCAGGCAAATCATGTGCCGGGGACAAATCCCCGGCACTGTTTGTAAGACTATCCGGTGCCGTGCGGTCACAGAATGTACGGCACAGTCATGAAAGGGGCGTACCATATGCGGTTTCAGAAGACAGACGTAAGGCTCCCGATCTGGGGAAAGACGATCCCGGGCAACACCGGAAAAAGCAAGCGGGACATCATGGACTGGAAAGAGAATGAAACGATGGAATACTGTTTTGCCGTACCGGGGATCTGGGATAAAAGTACGCATGAACTCGGCGATCTGAGCGGCAATGACACGATGGTCTACCTGGATGAGATGAAAAACGGATATGCAAAGGAGACGTATTCCGATGTGCCGTTTCTGGTTCCCTTCCTCGTGCCGGGCAGCGATAAATGCGTTATTTCATGTCCCGGAGGTGCCTATCTGACCAAGAGCGTCGACAACGAGGGCGAAGATGTCGCGGCTTTTCTCAACAAGGCCGGGATCAGCTGCTTTGTGCTTTGGTACCGCAGCTATCCCTATCATGCGCCGCTGATGTACCTCGATCTGCAGCGCGCCGTGCGGTACGTGCGTTTCCACGCGGCAGAATACGGGGTCGATCCGCAGAAGATCGGGACTGTCGGATTTTCGGCCGGCGGCAATCTGAACAGTGTCGCAGCGCTCTGCCTCGGTAACGCGCCGGTGGCGTACGAGGGATACGAACCTGATGAAATCGACGGCACGGATGCTTCCGTCAATGCGCTCGGTCTGATCTACCCCGCGCTTACGATGTATGACGACAAGATCGTGGCCTGCATTGCCGGAAAGGATGTTTACAATGACACCGCGCGGTGCAACGCCTTTGCCGCGCAGTACGATGTGCTGAAAAAGGTGAAAGAGGGAAGTGCGCCGATGTTCCTCTGCGCATGCATGGACGATGATGTTCTCCCTGCGCTGCGCCTTTCGGAACTGGCTGCGGCCTGCAGGGAGAAAAATGTCTCCTGCGAGCTGCATATTTTCCCGTACGGAGGACACGGCTTCGGCGGCTGTGAATCGCATCCGAATCCTTTCGGAGAGCCGGATTTTTCAGCAGTCCGGGCCTGGAAAGATCTGTTTGCGGCCTGGGTGAACCGGGTGATGTGACGGAAGCAGAGAGGCAGAAACAGGCTGCAAGTTCTGGAGAGCCGGAAAAACATGATTTGACGCGGATTTTGTCTTTTGCAGGAGAAATTCTGTATCCGCGACAGAAAGCATTTTCACAGAGGAGAGAACATTTATGAAACTGACCGAACTGAAGACCGATGCGGTCCGCGAGCCTCTCGGTTTTGCCCTCGATCCGCTCACGCTGCAGTGGCAGATCGTAGCGGAATCGGAAGCAGATGAGAAAGCGCAGGTCCGTTCCGTAAGAGTCGTGATCCGCAGCGGCGGCAGCGCCGTTTATGACAGCGGAGAAATGCCCGGGAAGACTGCGGACAACCGCGATTTCCGACCCGAACTGCAGCTCGAACCGCGCAAAGCCTATCAGTGGCGGGTGAGTATGCAGCTGGATAACGGCACGGAAGTCTCTGCGGAAAGCTGTTTTGAGACTGGCAGGATGCAGGAACCCTGGCTTGGCAGGTGGATCTCCACGCCGCTGGATAAAGATAAGCCGCCCGTTTTTTTGCGTACGGTTACACTCCGGCAGAAGCCGGTTCGCGCGCGGGCTTATGTCTGCGGACTTGGATTGTATGAGATGTATATCGGTGGACGGAAGGCCGGCAATGAGTTTCTCTCGCCCGGCTACCATTCCTATGACAGGCATCTCCAGGTGCAGACCTACGATGTTACCGATGAGCTTAAGGCCGGTGAAAACGAACTGTACTTCCTGCTCGGGGACGGCTGGTTCAAGGGCAGGCTTGGCTTTGACGGCGGCTGGCCGGATCTGTACGGCGACACCTATTCCCTGCTCTACGAGATCCATGCGGAGTATGCAGACGGCAGCTGCGAGGTGATCGTTTCGGACGGGACGGAGACAGCAGTTCCTTCTCCGATCCTTTTCTGCAGTATCTACGACGGAGAAGTCTATGACAGCCGGATCCCGTTGCGGCAGGCACCGGATGAGCGGAGAATTCCCGTTCTCCTGCAGGCACCGGAGAACATCGGGCCGCTTTGCGACCGGAGGAGTCTGCCGGTCGTGAAAAAGCAGGAATTCAGGGTAAAGGAACTGATCCATACGCCTGCAGGAGAAACAGTCCTCGATTTCGGACAGAATTTGACCGGATGGGTCGAAGCAGATGTCGATCTGCCGTCAGGCGCTTCTCTCACCCTGACAGCGGCGGAAATTCTCCAGAACGGGAACTTCTACCATGACAATATGCGGATCGCCCGGACGGAATTCGTTTACATTTCCGACGGCCGGCCGGCCCATGCGCGTCCGCATTTCACGTTTTACGGTTTCCGATACATGAAGGCGGAGACATCGGACGGATCGCCGGTCAAAGCCGAAGATTTCAGGGCGTATCACCTGCGCAGCGATAATGACCAGATAGGTCAAATCACGACCGGGAACCCGGAACTGGACCGTCTTTTCCAGAATGTTCTCTGGAGCCAGAACAACAACTCCCTGGATATCCCGACCGACTGTCCGCAGCGCGACGAACGTCTCGGCTGGACGGGCGACGCACAGATCTTTTCGGATACGGCCTGTTTTAACATGGATATGACGGCCTTCTACCGGAAATACCTGTGGGACATGCGCGCGGAGCAGGAGACCCGGGGAGGGGAGACGCCGAATACGGTTCCCTGCATTCACAGGCCGATGATCGGCGACGGCGGCAGCAGCCCCTGGGCCGACTCTGCCGTCATCATCCCGTGGAACGTATACAGGCACAGCGGCAGCAGGTCTTTCCTTGAAGAATTTTATCCCGGCATGAAGGGCTGGGTGGAGTTTGAACGGCGGAAGGAGGAAGCGCAGGGCGGAGAGCACCTCATTCAGGGAGGCTTCCATTTCGGTGACTGGCTTGCTCTCGACAACGATGTACCGGGGCCGTTCGGCAAAACAGATACGCAGTTCATTGTAAATGCTTACTATTACCGCTGCACCGATATTCTTTCGAAGGCGGCACAGATCCTGGCGGAACGCAAAGACGCGGTATCGGATGCTGCGGTGAATCGCGCATGCTTTGCATCGGATGCGGCCGACTACCGCACGCTGGCGGAGAAGATCCGCGGTACGCTCCTGAAAAACTGGTTCGATGCGGATGGAATCTGCACGATCGGCACCCAGACCGCCGCGGCGATGGCGATCATGTTCGGCCTGAATCCACCGTCCAAACAGGCGCAGGGAGATGTTTTGTCCGAACTGGTCAGGAAGAACGGAGATCACCTGAACACCGGATTCATCGGTACGTCCATACTGTGCGCGGCATTGTCCGAGACAGGCCATCATGAACAGGCGGTCACGCTGCTGCTGAATGAAGATTATCCGGGTTGGCTTTATGCAGTGAAACTGGGGGCTACGACGATCTGGGAGCGCTGGAATTCCGTTCTGCCGGACGGCAGCATGAACAGCGAGGGCATGAACAGCCTGGACCACTATTCCTACGGCGCGATCGAAGCTTTTGTTTACCAGTATATCTGTGGGATCCGCATCGCTGACGATGAGCCCGGGTTCCGCGAGGTGCTCATTGAACCGAAGTATGACAGCAGGATCCCGGTGGCAGACGGCAGCATCCGCACCCCGGACGGCACCGTACGCTGCGCTTACAGGACCGACGGAAGCGGAAAGGTGAGTTACAGCATTGAAGTGCCCTACGGTACGACAGCCCGTGTACGGCTTCCCGGAACAGAGGAAATGATCCTGCACTGCGGAAACTATGAATTCGGAAAGTCCTGATTTCTTCTCATGGAGGTAAAAAATGAAAGCAGTTTATATTCCCTTAGGCGCACCCGGCCACATCCTTGCATCGCTGCCGATGGTCGGTTCCCTTGTAAAAAAAGGTGTGGAGGTTACCTATTTTGCACCGGAAACATTCCGCAGCCAGGTCGAACTGACCGGAGCGCTGTTTTCCCCGATCCCGGCCGTCGCCGGCAAGGCGGGCAGTGTGGATGCCGGAGCGGATTTTATCGCGGGCATTCCGCTGGTGTTCTTAAGCGAAGCGGAAGGTGTGATCGGTTCTATACTGCCGGTCGTGGAGAAAAACATGCCGGATGTGGTCATCGCCGATGAGATCGGGCTTGCCGGCCGGCTGGTCGCGGCAAAATACCATCTGCCGCTGGTGATGATGTTCACGAGCTACGCCCCGAACAAGGCATTTTCCATCAGCCGTTTCTGGCCCGTCTACCCGAACGACAATCCGGCGCGTGCGGCAGCGAATAAGATCGCGGACCGTCTGACGGCAGAATACGGCGTGAAGCATCTCGATATCTATGAGATCTTCGAGGGCATCGGCGATTTCAACATCGTGACCCAGCCGAAGAGCTTCCACCCGGGAGCGGAGACCTGCGGGGACAACTTCTTCTTTGCGGGCGCGCAGGTGGCGCCGCGTGCGGATTCCGGTACCTGGAAGGCACCGGAGGACGGAAAGCCGCTTCTGTATACGTCACTGGGCTCGCTGTTCAATAACTGGCCGGAATTCTATCAGATGCTGTTTCCGATCGTTAAAGACATGGATATCAATGTGCTGTGCTCGCTCGGGAAGGTGCTGAAGCCGGAGAATCTCGGGGAGATCCCGGCCAATGTGACGACCATGGCGTTCACACCGCAGCTGGAAGTGCTGGCGCACTGTAACTATTTCATTACGCACGCCGGCACCGGCAGCGCGATGGAAGCACTGTATTACGGCGTGCCGTGTCTGTGCATTCCGCAGATGGACGAGCAGATGCTGACGGCGGACCGGATGGTGGAGCTGCAGCTGGCGAGCGCGGCGCTGCGCAAGAGTCAGGTGACGGAAGAGACGCTGAAGAAAGCACTGACGGAGCTGATCGACAATCCGGTCTATACGGAGAACGCAAAGCGTGTCTCGAAGGAAATGAACGAAGAGGGAGGCTGCGACCGGGCGGCGCAGGCTGTGATCGATTTTATGACCGGCAGAAGTGAGAGGAAAATCAAGAATGGGTAAAACAGCAGCTTTCAATCCGTACCTTCCGTTCTGGGAAACGGTTCCGGACGGGGAACCGCATCAGTTCGGGGACAGGATCTATATTTACGGAAGTCATGACAGTCTCTGCGGAACAACATTCTGCGAGGAAGATTACGCGCTCTGGAGCGCGCCGGCGGATGATCCCGGGAACTGGCGGTTTGACGGCATCATCTATCGGAAGGACCAGGATCCCCTGAACAACGGGGCATCGGACCATCCGCACTTTCTGTATGCACCGGATGTGGCACAGGGACCGGACGGCCGGTACTATCTTTACTATGCACTGGATTTTGCAGACGTGATCTCCGTGGCGGTCGCAGACCGTCCGGAAGGTCCGTTTGCTTTTCTTGATTATGTCCGTTTTGCGGATGGCACTGTTCCGTCAAAGGGAATCAATTTCGATCCGGCGATCCTCAGTGAAACGGCGCAGGACAGCTGCACCGGTCATGCCGGCAACTACCTGTACTACGGTTTTGCCCCGCAGTTCCGCTTCCCGGGGCAGGAAGCAAGAGAGATTCCCGGAGCCATGATGGTGAAACTGGCGGACGATATGCACACGATCATCAGCGAGCCGGTCTGTGTGGCAAACGGGTGTGATACGGCGGCAGGTACGGATTATGAGGCACATCCGTTCTTTGAAGCCTCCAGCATCCGGAAGATCGGAGACTGGTACTATTTTGTCTATTCCAGCCTGCAGGGGCATGAGCTGTGCTATGGCATGGCGAAGACGCCGGAAGGCCCGTTCGCATTCAAAGGCGTGCTGATCTCCAACGGCGATATCGGACTGAACGGGAATACAGAGGCGGTCTGCCACATGGGCAATAATCACGGCGGGCTTCTGACGCTCGGGGACAGAACCTGTATTTTCTGGCACCGGCATACGCATGGAACGCAGTTTTCCCGGCAGGGCTGCGCAGATGAAGTACAGATCCGGCCGGACGGCACGATCCCGCAGACGCAGATCACGAGCTGCGGCCTGAACGGCGGGCCGCTCCCTGCGCGCGGACAGTATCCGGCGCAGATCGCCTGCCATCTGACGGAAGCGGACCGGACAAAGGTCGGCATGTCCCGGATGGCGGCGCCCGGGGAAGAACTCCCGCCGCTGCCGGAGGACCAGCCGTATATTACTGAGGAAGCCTGGAGATACGGTGAAAAAGGGCTGCGTTCCATGATCCGGAATCTCTGTACAGGTGCGGTCGCGGGCTATAAGTACTTTGCTTTCGACGGGACGGAACGGCAGGTGTCCTTTACACTGCGCGGAAGCGGCCGCGTTGAAATGCGTCTCGACATGCCGGACGGCGAAGTCTGTGCGGCATGCCGGATCCCGGAGAGCGGTCAGTCTGGCTGGACCGCAGTTGCTGCAGAATTGTACCGGCCGCTGCAGGGAACGCATGCCGTGTATTTCCGGATCGCGGAAGGAAAACTGGATCTCAGCTGTTTTGAATTTGAATAGTACGAGTCGATAGAAAGGAATGACGGATGCGTAAGGAATGCTGGAACGACGGCTGGAAATTCTGGGAGGAGAAGGACGCTTTTGCACTGGTCTGGACTGTGCCGGAGGATGCGGAGAACGTAACACTTCCGCACGATGCCATGATCGGGAAGACGCCCCGCGCGGATTCTCCGAACGGGAAAAACACGGGCTACCGTGACGGCGGCAGTTATGTTTATTATAAGACTCTGTTTGCGCCTGAAGAGTGGAAAGAGCGCACGGCGGAACTGTACTTCGAAGGGATCTATGCAGATTCCTTCGTTTATGTAAACAATCAGCCGGCCGGAAGGAACCCGAACGGATACACGGGATACTCTGTACCGCTGGATGATTTTCTGCGGTATGGGGAGGACAATGAGATCCGGGTGTCCGTGCGGAACGGCGCCATGCCGAATTCCCGCTGGTATTCCGGAAGCGGGATCTATCGCAACGTACAGCTTCGTACGGCAGGACGGACGTATCTGCCGTACGGCGGGCTGCGGATCCGGACTCTGCAGGCGGACGCGGAAGATGCGGTGCTGCGGACCTGCCTGACGATCCGGAACCTGGAACACGATGTGAAACAGCTTCGGACTGTCCTGCAGATTCTGGATCCGTCGGGAACGGAGATCGCGCGGCAGGCGGAGAGCATCTGTCTGTCCGGCAGTTCGGAGCGTGTACTTGAAAACAGGATCGCCGTTCCTTATCCGCAGCTCTGGTCGGAGGATACGCCGGCCCTGTATACCTGCATCGCCGGGCTGTATGAAGGCGATGAACGGATCGATGAGGAGCGTACCCTGTTCGGCATCCGGACACTGCAGCTGGACAGTCTGCACGGCCTGCGGGTGAACGGCAGGACCGTGAAACTGCGCGGTGCCTGCATCCATCACGACAGCGGCCTGCTCGGCGCGGCAACGTATGAAGATATGCAGTACCGGGAGATCCGCAGGCTGAAGGAAAGCGGCTTCAACGCGGTCCGGATGTCCCATCATCCCATGGCAGAATCCATGCTGCAAGCCTGCGATACGCTGGGCGTTTATGTCATGGACGAAGGTTTCGACATGTGGAACCGGCAGAAGACTGATTATGACTACGGACAGTTTTTCGCCGACTGGTGGAAGCGCGATCTGACAGCCATGGCAGAGAAGGATTTCAATCATCCCTGCGTCATCCTGTATTCCATCGGCAATGAGATCCCGGAGATCGGCACGCCGCAGGGCGCGAAACAGGCTGCGGATATGACAGCCTTTCTCCATGCACTGGATGACAGCCGTTTTGTAACAGCGGGCATCAACGGTATTTTTATGGCGGGAGATGTACTCGGGAAGATCATGGCGGATATGTGCGGAGCGCCGGGCGCCGGACCGGACAGCGGCACAGGTGAACGCACCCCGGAAAACGAGGTGCCTGCGGAAGGCAATGTCAATGACTTCATGTCTGTAATGTTTTCACATGAACGCGAGATCCTTACGCATCCGCTGCTGACACAGCGCCTGGACCTGGCCTGTGCAGCGCTTGATCTGGCCGGCTACAATTACATGACCTACAGATATGAAGCTGACGGGAAGGAGAAGCCCGGGCGGGTCATTGTGGGGAGCGAGACGTATTCCCCTGCACTTGCAGTCAACTGGAAAGAAGTGAAAAGGCTTCCGCATGTCATCGGCGATTTCTGCTGGACAGGATGGGACTATATCGGGGAAGTCGGGATAGGCCTGCCTTCCTATGGCGACGGCAGCGATAAGGACAATATCGGTTTCCCGAATATTCTTTCCGGCACGGGGAGCATAGATCTGATCGGGCAGCGAAAGCCGGTCTGCTACTTTCAGGAGATCGTGTTCGGCCGGCGGAAGGCCCCTTACATTGCCATGCAGGATCCCGCGCATCACGGACAGAAGCTGATCTCCACACCCTGGCTGATGAGCGATACGATGCCCGGCTGGGAGAGCAGTATGCCCGCAGGAAGTCCCGTGACGGTGGAAGTCTACGCCGGCGGCGATGAGACGGAACTCTTCCTGAACGGTGTTTCGGTCGGGCGGAAACCTTCCGGGGAAGCGGCAGGTTACCGCATCCTATTCGAAACGGTCTATGAACCCGGTACGGTCACGGCAGTCAGTTATCAGAACGGCGCGGAATCCGGACGTTTTTCCATGTCCACACCGGAAGGTGTGCCGGAACTTCATCTCGAACAGGAAAGGGAACGCAGTACGGAACTGATCCTGGTCGATCTCACGCTGCGGGATGAGAACGGCGTGACATTCCGCTGCGAGGATGAAACCATTTCGGCACAGATCAGCGGAGAAGCGAAGCTGCTTGCCTTCGGGAGTGCGGATCCGCGATTCGATGATCTCTATAACACCGACTCGGTGAAAACATACCGGGGATGTGCCCTGCTGATCCTGAAAAAAACAGCGGATGCAGGGAAGGTTCAGATCACAGCGGTGCGCCGCGACGGAACCTCCGCAGTACTGGATCTGGATTATTGAGTGAAAGAGCATTCCGGTCAGCACAACGTAAAAAGGATGGGATCGCATGAAGATCACACAGTTGAAGATCAACGGGATAACGGACCCGGTCGGCTACAGGCTTGACAGGCCGGTCTGCTCCTGGAAAGTGGAGGACACCGCCTGTATCCGCGCTGCGGAAAGCAGGATCGAAGTCAGCGGGGATGCGGATTTCAGGGAGATCCTGTTTTGCAGGAAAGGCGCGGATCTCCATTCCACGGGAGAAGAGCTGGACGTACCGCTGCAGCCGCGTACGGCGTTCTGGTGCCGCGTCACGGTGACGGGAGAAACCGCAGAGGACGCGGCATCCGCCGAAGCCGCCGCAAACCCGGCGGAAACTGCGCCGGAAACCGCCTGCGCCGTCTGTACCTTTGAAACGGGGAAAATGGAGGAGCCCTGGGTAGCGGACTGGATCGCGGCCGGAAGGGACGAGTCCTTTCATCCTGTTTTCCGGAAAACATTTACCGTACCGTCCGATAAGCAGGTCGTAAGAGCACGGCTGTATGCATCCGGTGTCGGCCTTTTTGAAGCCTGGCTGAACGGAAGGAAGCTCGGGGACGAATTTCTGACCCCGTATGTCACCAATTATGAAGCAGGGATCCAGGTCATCACCTTCCCGGCAGAGGAACTGCTGCGGAAAGGCGACGGCAACTGCCTGGAGCTGTACTGCGGCAAGGGCTGGTACATGGGGACATTCGGTCTTGAAGGAGCTTCCGGCAGCTACGGGGACCGTATGGCTGCGATCGCGGAGCTGCATATCACATACGGGGACGGCAGCGAAGACTGTGTCAAAACAGACGGCACATGGGAAGTGTGCGCTTCCGATGTGGAAGAGTCCGGCATCTATTTCGGCGAGATCCTGAACCGGATGCTGTACGAAGACAGGGAAAGACCCCGGCATGCCGCCGAGGTGCTGCACATTGCGGGACAGCCAGGCATTGCGAACCTGCGGAAGGACCATCTGGAAGACCGGCTGAGCCTGCCGGTCCGTGTCATGGAGCAGCTGCCGGTCCGCAGTGTGCTGCTTACGCCTGCCGGCGAGACCGTCCTGGACATGGGGCAGAATTTTGCCGGTTTCCTGCAGTTTCAGGCCGCGTTTCCGAAGGGTACGAAGATCGTGCTGGAGACGGCTGAGATCCTGCAGAACGGCTGTTTCTACCACAGAAATTACCGGGATGCACAGTCGCAGTTCGTATACATCTCGGATGGCCGCGGAGAAACTGTGCGGCCGCATTTTACCTATTACGGTTTTCGTTATGTGAAGGTGACCGGCTGGCCTGGAAAAGTAAGAAAGGAAGACTTCACCGGCATGGTCCTGTATTCCGGGATGGACCGTGCGGGATGGATCAAAACCGGAGATCCGAAGATCGACCGGCTTTATGAAAATACAATGTGGAGCCTGAGGTCGAACTTCATCGATATGCCGACCGACTGTCCGCAGCGCAGTGAACGGCTGGGATGGACAGGAGACGCGCAGGTCTTTTCCCCGACCGCCTGCTATCATATGCAGACAGCTGCTTTTTACCATAAATTCATAAAGGATCTGCGAGATGAACAGCAGATGATCGGCGGTGCCATACCGAATTATGTGCCGAATACCGGACATAAAACGGATGCGGGATCGGTCTGGGGAGATATTGGGACCATGCTGCCGGATACGCTGTACCGCTTCACCGGGAACCTTACGGAACTCCGGTATGATTATCCCATGATGAAAGACTGGGTCGGGTGGATAGACCGGCAGGATGCGGCGCGCGGCAGCAGGCACTGTCTTTTTGATTTCGGCTTCCATTTCGGCGACTGGCTCGCACTGGACGGCATGACGCCGACGAGCTTCAAGGGAAGCACGGACGATACCTTTATCGCCTCTGTGTATTACTGTCACTCGGCGGAAATAACGGCGCAGGCCGCAGAGCGGCTGGGCTATGCCGATGATGCCGCGCATTTCCGTGAACTTGCGGAGAACATACGGGCAGCCATTCTGCGGGAATACTATACGCCAAACGGACGGCTGGCCATCGATACGCAGACAGCCTGTGTGATCGCCCTGAAATTCGGCATATTCCCCGACCGCGGCAGGCTCCTTACGCAGTTCAGGAGCAGGCTGCGGAAGGACGGCTTCCGGATCAGAGGCGGCTTCGTCGGCGCGCCCCTTCTTTGCACGGCGCTCGGCGAGGCCGGCATGACGGACATGGCCTATGATTTTCTGTTCAACGATAAATTTCCCGGATGGCTCTATGAAGTGGATCTCGGTGCGACCACGATCTGGGAAAGATGGAATTCCGTACTGGAGGACGGTACGATCTCCGATACCGGGATGAATTCACTGAACCATTATGCCTACGGCTCCGTCGCGGAATTTCTGTACGCATATGCCGCAGGGATCCGGCCTCTGGAACCCGGCTTTGTACGCGCAGTGATCGAGCCGCACCCTGACATCCGGCTCGGCAGCCTGGACTGCTGTTTTGACTCCGCGGCAGGAAAATACCGCAGCAGCTGGGAGATCGGAGAGGACGGGAAGCTGACCGTGCGTATCACCGTGCCGTTTGGCGCGGAAGCGGAAGTGATCCTGCCGGATGATCCTGAAAAATGCAGGAGAATGCTGAACGCCGGGGAATACACATACCGGTATCGGCCGCTGAAAGATTACCGGAAGCCTTACGGCTGGCATACGAGACTCTCCCGCATAGCGGGCGACAGTGCGGCTTTGGAGATTCTGAAACAGTATGTGCCGCCGCTTTTCGGGATGGCGCTCTCCGGAGACATCGAAACCGGAAGTCTTTCCTTTGAAGATCTGAGCCATATGGGATATCTGCCGGTCGATCCGGAGGAGCTGAGGAAAGCAGTGGCGGAACTTGAAAAGGTGACGGTGCGCTGACGTGCCCGGGGAAGCAGCTTCACTTCAGGTACTCCAGGCCTTCGCTGCGCACGTCACCCTCCACGGCATTTGCGAGCCACTGTGCCATGGTCTCGCCGCTCTTCGTGCGGAGGTAGAAACTCAGCTGCCGCACGGCTGTATGCACCGTCCCGCCGCGCAGCCCGGGGTAGACGGCCAGATTCCGGAAGTCATTGATGAAAAAGCCGGCGTGCGGGGCCATGGCCTTGAAATCCTTCAGCATTTCCCGAAGCTGCCCGAAATACGCTTCCTGCACATCTTCGTCCGTGCGGTAGGATTTGCTGACAACGTCGTTGTAATAGGCGCTGAGGAGATAATCCCGCGTTGAGCTTGCATACAGGTAGCGGAGACGTTCGCCGTATCGAGCGTAAAGGTTGCGGTACCAGTCCATCGTGAGATTGTCGCTGCGGATCGGTTTCCAGATCGAAGGAGAAGCCTTCCAGATATCGCGTGCGGTACGTTTCCAGTGGTGATACAGAAGAAGGCCGCTGTCGGACAGGAGGGTGACATCCCTGCAGGCAGGATAGCTGTTTTGCAGGATCTCATCCGTGAGCGCCGGTACCGCAAAGGCACCGGCACTGTCTCCGGCGATCAGGAGTTTGTCGGGGTTCGGGAAGAGTTTCACCGCCCGCTTCATGGCTGCTTCAAAATTCCGGTGGCCCCGGAAATGCACGACTTTCTGGCGGCCCTCCTCCGAAGTGAAGAAAAAGTCGCTGTTGCCGACATGGAAGTCTCCTGTGGCATATGTCACGATCACAAAGTTCCAGTTCCGGAACGGGTTCAGCGGATTGGAGAGGTCGGTGATGCCGGTCCGGATGTTCATCAGCTGTGTGAACGGGCGCAGATTGTTCCAGTAGTAGTTGGGCATGCCTGCTGTCAGCTTGCCGCCGGTGACAGGGCGCGCCGCGGTGTATTCGTTCCAGGCCACGCCGCCTCCGGAGAAAAACACGCACAGATGCCTGCAGGTGCCGTGGCTGACATATATGTAATAGTCCGATCCGTCTCCGGCGATCCCCTCTGCGACCGGTACGCGGTACCAGGTAGAGGCTTCCGGCTCTCCGCGCAGCACAGGCGCTTCCATGGGAGAATTCGCAATGGCGCAGCTCACGGTGTTTTCCAGCATATCGCCCATGCGGTATGCAAAGGCCAGGCCGTTTTTCAGATTGAAGCGGTTACCCGCGTTTTTCCTGGGCATAGATTCGCCTTTCAGACGTTGAAGAACTTTTCCGTGGCATTCCGAAGCTCGCTGAAACGGAATATGAGCGTTGCGGTGAACAGGATCAGGTATAAAGCCATACAGACCACGGCCATCCATTCGAAGTGATTCTGTCCCCGCACGATGGGGATGATCTGCAGCATGCTGAACAAAGTGTCAAAAAGGATATAGATGATGTAGTCTTCCAGATGCAGTTTCGCGGCCTTTCCGATGGCCAGGGTCACAACAGCCAGACCGAGGAAGGTGGCCGGGATCATCCAGACCACCGACCATCCGGCGAAGCCGGTCATCCTGTCGATCACGTAATCGATGATCATGGCGATATAAGCTTCGAAAGTGATGATCTTGAGGATATTGTTGCGGAGATTGAAGGCCACGACCAGATCCAGCCAGACGACGACACCGCCTGTCATGACGATCGGGATCCAGGGGATGGGGTGATGTGCGGCGCTGGTCGCCAGGAAGGCGGCAGTGCCCATGGCGATCTCGGAGGCCAGGAAGATGAACGTGGCGATCCTGATCAGGCCTATGCCGGTCAGGAGAGATTTGCGGACAACGGGGAAAGGAGAATCCTCAGGTTCCCCGGTGAGCCTGCCCTGACACAGCGGACAGCACTTCTTGTGCCCACGGATCTGTATTCTGCATTTCGGACAGTACTGCATCACGCCTCCTCAAAGTCGTTGCTGGCCAGCTCCACGGGAATGTCCAGAGCCACGAGACGCCGGAAGAAATTGAGCATTATGGTATGCGTCGTATAGGCACTCACTTCCCCGAAGACCATGTTGTCCCCGAACGTGGCCACGCAGATCTGCTCGGAGTATGCCGTCATGAACGGGCAGAATTTGCTGATGTAGGGGACCGTTTCCTCCGGCATTTCGATGGTCCCGAGGTTCGACAGCGTGGTTGTTTCACCCTTCAGGGCCAGGTCGTTCAGAAAGCCGGTGGCGATATCCTTGAAAAACAGCGGGACCATCTTGATGGCCATGTTGTGTTCGAGCTCCTCATAAGAGTTCATGACCTGTGAGACATTGCCGGCGGAGAGCTGTTTTGCAAAGGATTCCCTGACTGCCGTGACGATGCTTTCAAATTTGCCGTCGTACTCCTTCGGCCGGTAGAAAACATTGATCACACCGAAGAAATTGCGGTTCGTGCCCGAAGGGAAGAATCTGCGCAGATCGATGGGCACACTGACGACGATCGGCCGTTTCCTGTCCCGGACGGACATCTCGTCCATCGCTGCCGCGATATAGACCGAAACGGCAAAAACGCCCACGGAAGCGCTGTTTTCCTTTGCGGCCTTTACGAACCGCGATGCGGAGACCGTGCCTTCGATGAGGTGGGGGAGAAGGTCCTGATCGCGTTCGCCCCGCAGGCAGTAAGCCCTGCTGGAGGCCATGGCCTGCAGCTGGCGGAGACCCTTCTGGCGCTCGTAGTAATGGCGGTATGCGTCCACGGCCTGGTCTTCCTGCGAAGCCGTCCCGTCGGGTGCGTCAGGAAGCCGGAAGCCGTGCCGGATCGAAAGGTAGCAGGTGACCAGGGCTTTCAGGAAAACAAGGCCGCCGGTGCCGTCCATGAGGGCGTGGAACATTTCGAGGTTGATGCGCTTGCGGTACCAGGTGACACGGAAAAGCAGGTTTTTCCTGCCGGGGTAATAGAGGGGACTGCAGGCAGGCAGCGCGTCCTCCGTGACGACGGGGCGGATGTCGCGCGAATCCAGGTAATACCAGAACAGACCCTTGCGCAGGACCGAAAGCAGGTACGGAAAGCTTACGATCGTCCTGTCCAGAGCTTCCTGCAGCACAACGCCGTCCACGTCCTCAAGAAGCTCGCAGGCGATGCGGAAGACGCGCGTATTGACGCCGTGCGCAGCGGACGGCATGATCGTTGCTACATTGTCGAGTTTGTACCATTTACGGGGTTGCTTCATATTCCGGCCGTGACACTTCCCTTTCATAATATAAAATCAATTATTTAATTATACAGGCAATGGCAGAGGTTATCCACTGCAGCCTGCGGGAAATTATCGCCCGCAGGCCGCAGGGAATGGTGGTAAGATGGGTTCATGGGATGCAGAAAATGCTGCAGGCGTGCCGTTCCCGGCGCATCCGCAGCGCACCGCAGGCCGCAGGGCGGCCGGTTTGGAGGAAACTCTAATGAGCATGGTCATCACTTCTGAAAACAGTACGGTCGAACGCCGGGAGATTCTGAACGACGCACAGAAACAGCGCGTGGAAGAGCTGGTTTCCAAAATGACGTTAACGGAGAAAATCGGGCAGCTCAACCAGATCTCCCCTTCCATCGTGGGAGGGTTTGAAGTCCCATTCGAAGAACTGGTGGAAATGGTGACCGACGGCAGAGTCAGCCACGAAGAATTCGAGAGGATCATGTCCAGTGCAAAACAGGACTACCACGAGGATATGATCGAAGCCGGGCAGGTCGGCGCGGTCATGGTCAGCGGAGCGGCCCTGTTCAACAGGCTGCAGAAGATCGCCGTGGAGAAGTCACGGCTCGGCATCCCGCTGATCACCGGGTTTGACGTCATCCACGGCTTCAGGACGGCGTTTCCGATCCCGCTTGCGGAATCCTGCAGCTTTGACGAAGAAGTATTTGAAAGGACGGGGCGCATCGAGGCGAAGGAAGCGAGGGCCTGCGGCATTCAGTGGGCGTTCTCGCCGATGCTGGACATAGCCCGCGACGCCAGATGGGGCCGCATTTCGGAAGGCGCGGGGCAGGACCCGCTTCTAGGGGCCGTGTTTGCGCGCGCGAGGGTGCGCGGCATGCAGGGGGAACGCGACGCGGAGAACCACATTGACGGCGAACACCTGGCCGCCTGCCTCAAGCACTTTGCGGCATACGGTGCGGCGGAGAGCGGACAGGATTACAATACGGTCTCCATGGCGAGGTCGCTGCTTTTCAACATTTATCTGCCGGCATTCCGTGCGGGTGCCGAAGCGGGGGCCCTGACGGTGATGGCGGCCTTCAACGATCTGAACGGCGTGCCCTGTACGGTGAACAGTTTCCTGCTGCGGGATGTGCTGAAGAAGCAGTACGGCTTCAAGGGTTTCGTGGTGAGCGACGCGAACGCCATCAAAGAATGCATCAGTCACGGCATTGCGGAAGACCTGAAGGATGCGGCAAAACAGGCCGTCAATGCCGGGATGGACATGGACATGGGCTCGGGCGCATTTTCCGGGTCGCTTGAAGAACTCGTCAGGTCGGGAGAGGTGAAAGAGGAGACCCTGGATGAGGCAGTGCGAAGGATCCTGACAGTCAAAACAGCGCTCGGTCTGTTTGAGCATCCCTATGCCTCCGAGGAAGAGGCAGCGGGGTACGGGGAACTGCCCGCAGAGCACCGCGCGGCCGCTCTCGATTCGGCGGAGCGTTCGATCGTCCTGCTGAAGAACGAGGGAGATATCCTGCCGCTCGGAAAAGATAAGAAGATAGCGCTTGTCGGCGATCTCGCGGATGACGGGGAAAACATGCTGGGGGCCTGGAGCGCGCTCGGAAGAGGTTCGGAGAGCGTGACGATCCTGGAAGGTATGCAGGCCAGGAGCAGCCGGGTGCGGTATGCCGACTGCGGCGGGCCCGAAAAGTGTTTTGACGAACAGAAATTCAGCGCCTGCGCGGAAGGGGCGGATGTCATCGTCGTATGTGCGGGGGAACTGAACAAACACAGCGGCGAGGCGTCGTCTCGCGCGGATATCACACTGCCGGGCGAGCAGCGAAAAATGATCGAGGCCGCACTCGGCACCGGAAAGCCGGTAGTACTGGTCCTGTGCAATGGCCGGCCGCTTGCGCTCGGCTGGGAAGCCGGCCGCGTACCGGCCATACTGGAAACGTGGCAGCTCGGCTCAGAGGCCGGGAATGCGGTTGCCGCGGTCCTTTTCGGGGAGTATGCTCCCTCGGGCAGACTGTCGGTCACCATCCCATCCGTGACAGGGCAGTGCCCGCGCTATTACAACCACCCGAGCACCGGCCGTCCCGGCAGCAGGAGCAAATTCACTTCCCGCTACCTGGATGCGCCTGTGGAAGCACTGTATCCCTTCGGCTTCGGGCTGAGCTACACCTCCTTTGCTTACAGCGATTTTGAAATGTCCGAAGAGGGAGATACGCTGACAGCTTCGGTGACAGTCGGAAATACGGGAAAGACGGCCGGGGAAGAGACAGTCCAGCTGTATATGCGGGACTGCGTCGCTTCCATCGTACGGCCGGTAAAGGAACTGAAGGCGTTTGCCAAAGTCCGGCTGGAGCCGGGCGAGAGCCGGAAGGTGACGCTGCGGCTCAGAAAGGCGGACATGGGATTTTACGATGACGTCATGGACTATCATCTTGAAGACGGCACCTTTGAATTCTATGTCGGCGGAGATTCGGAAAACTGCCTTAAGGTCACGCGGGAAGTTTTTTTCCGGCAGTGAAGGAGGACCTGTTTTGACAGAGAATGCAGACAAAAGAGAGAGCGTGCACACGTTCCGTCTTTCCTTTGCGGAACTGACCGTTACGGTGCGCCGTGTCGGCGAGGATCTCCTTGTCCTCGCGGAAGGCGGGGACAAGCCTCATCTGGGGTGTACTGTGCTGGCACTGCCGCGCCCGTCCCTCAGAGGCGACGGCAGTGTGAGCTGCACCTCCTCGGTCCTCAACAGGGCGGGTCACAGGGACGAGGAGATCTGCAGATATCTGGCGGAAAAATGTGCTGTGAAATACGATACGGCCGTCGTGTGTACGGGCGGCTTTCACGTTGACGGCATCACAAAGGAGCAGATCGCGGAGGTCCTGGCCGCGGTGAAGGAAGCGGAGCTGTAAAAGCATGAAGCAGCCGGTGAAAAAAGAAAACAGTCAGCTTTTCGAAGTGATCGATTACTATTACCATGCGCCTTTCCACATCCGTAACATCGTCTGGAAGAAGCAGGAAAATGCCGACGGCACCATGCGGGATGTTCTGGAACACTGGCACCCCGACCTGGAGATCGAGTACACGCTGGTCGGACATGCCGTGCACTACATCGACGGGCGCCCGCATACGGCGTACCCGGGCTCTCTTTTCATCGTCAACCCGGAGAGCATCCACAAGGTGCTCTCTGATACGGCGGCCTACAAACGGGACGAGATCGTCGCGATCATCCTGCATATCAACGTCGATTTCCTGCGGCAGATGATCCCAAATATCGGGGAGATGTATTTCACCGCCGACGGCACGAAGGACGAGGAGAAGATGGGAGTGATCATGCGGGAACTGTCCTGTTACTCCGACAGCCATCCGGAAAACATGCGCCCTTATGACTATCTTCACATCATGAGTCTCATCTATGAGTTGCTGTATCTGCTGAGCGGCGACCGCCTTGTCCCGAGGGAGCAGGCGCTGCCCGTGAACAGCGCAAAGAACCTGGAACGGCTGCGCGGCGTCATGCAGTTCGTGGAAACGCACTATGCGCAGAAACTGTCGCAGGCGGAAGTTGCACAGCAGTTTCATTTCACCAAGGAGTACTTTGCCCGCATTTTCCGCAGGAACACCGGCCTGACATTTATGGAATATCTTACGCGCTACCGTCTCGGCAAGGCCAAGGAACTGCTTCTCGAATCCGACGATACCGTACTGAATATCGCGCTGGTATGCGGTTTCTCCGATGCCAGGGGCTTTATCAACGCTTTCCGGAAACTGTACGGCACCACGCCGCTGCAGTACCGGAAGGGCTGTGCAATCTGACGTAATTTTACAGTTAATCCATGTAAAGAAATGCCGCCCCGCCAAGGGTAGTATGGAATGCAAAGGAAAGCATGGTGCTTTCCATACATCGTATCCATACGGAGGCAGTAAAATGAGTCAGAACGGCAATACAGCGAAGCAGGAGATCGTCAGGATCCCCATGTGGAAAAAGATCTGTTACGGTACCGGTGCTGCCGGCGGCAACGTCATGAGCACGCTGCTGGCTTCCTTCCTTCTTGCGTACTATACCGACACGGCTCTGCTGAGCGCAGCCGCGATCGGCACGATGTTTGTACTGTGCCGTGTGCTCGACGGTTTCACCGACCTGATCATGGGCGCAGTCGTGGACAAAACAAATACGAAGCTCGGCAAAGCCCGTCCCTGGCTGCTGCTTTCCGCGCCTCTTGTGGGCATAGGCATCGTCCTGATCCTCGGCGTGCCGCTCGGCTGGTCTGACAGCGCAAAGCTGCTCTACGCCTATGCGACCTACATCTACCTGAACTGCATCGCATATACGATCTTCGGCATCTCCCATGCCGCACTGCTGGCCCGTATGACCAGGGATCCCAAGGAAAGGAACACGACCTCCGTTGTCAGTTCCATCTGCAACAACCTTTCCGGCCTTGTCATCGGCACTGCAGTCACTGCCATGGAACTGAACCTCGGCTGGACCACGACCAGCATCATCCTCGGTGTGGTCGCCTGCGCACTCATCCTTGTACCCGGCCTTACGATCAAAGAAACGATAGGCATGACCGACAGCGGTGTTTCTGAATCCGAGCACCTGCCGATCAAACAGCAGCTTCCCGCAGTGCTTAAAAACCGCTATTTCTATCTCTGCATCCTGATCGGTGCGCTCACGCTCCTTATGAACGCGAATGCGATCGCGTCCCAGATTTTCTACTGCAACGTCGTGCTCGGAGATCCCATGTTCATGACACAGCTCATGTCCATCGGCCAGCTGCCCGGCATCATCGTACTGTTTTTCATGCCCTGGTTCGCCAATAAGTTTTCAAAGCGCAATTTCATGCTGCTCGGTACGCTCTGCCTGATCGCAGGCTTCGCGGTCCTCGGCGTGGCCGGGACAGACAGGTCCCTGATCCTGCTTGGTACGATCCTTCGTTCCATCGGTGCAGGCCCGATCTTTGCAGGCATCTATGCACTGATCGCCGATGCCTGCGACTACGGCGAATGGAAAACAGGTATCCGTTCCGAAGGTCTTATGAGCGCTTCCCAGTCGATCGGTTCCAAAGTCGGTATCGGCTTCGGTTCCGCGATCACAGGCTGGATCCTTGCGGCAGTCGGCTACGATCCGAAGGCTGCACAGCCGGCGGCTGCGGTGATCTCCGGCATCCGTTTCGATTTCTCCTGGCTGGGCCTCATCATCAGTGTCGTGCTGTTTGTCTGCATCCTCTTCATGGATGTTGAAAAGTATCTTCCGCAGATCCGCGAAGCACTCGGAAAGGAAGGCGCGGCAGCATGAATATGACGTTTGATGACAGCAGGTATCAGGTCATTGATCTGATGCAGGAGAGCAGGAGATGCGTCTACAGGGCCTTTGAACACATCCCTTATGTTGAAGCTCCGGAGGATGCCGCGCAGCAGCGCCTTTCCATCTTTGTGCCGGAAGAGTATTACCAGGGAAAGAGCATCGGAGGATACAGCCTCGCAACAGCTCCGATCCTGCTGCAGAACTCGGTCGGCGGCTATATGCCGGGACCGGAGGAAAGACCGGGAAGAGATTTCTTCATGCAGGAGACCAACACCGCTTTTTACGCTCTTTTACACGGCTATGTGGTCGTATCGCCCGGTGTGCGCGGCAGAGGCATGAAAAATGCGGCGGGGCAGAATATCGGCGTTGCCCCCGCGGCGATCCTGGACCTGAAGGCGGCCGTCCGGTACCTGAAATCCAATAAAGGAAAAGTTCCGGGAGATACGGACAGGATCATTTCCAACGGCACCAGCGCAGGCGGCGCGCTTTCCTCCCTGCTGGGCGCTACGGGAAACCATCCCGATTATTTACCGGCGCTGCGCAGGATGGGTGCAGCAGAAGCGGACGATTCGATCTTTGCGGCTTCCTGCTACTGCCCGATCACCAATCTGGACCACGCGGATATGGCGTATGAGTGGGAATTCGCAGGCCTTGACGATTATCACAGGATGCAGATGGATCCGCCGGCTCCCGGTGAAGACAGGCCACGCATGACACCGGTCGATGCGGAGATGTCGGAGGAACAGAAGGAGCTGTCCGGAGAACTGAAAAAACTGTTCCCGGCATACCTGAACAGCCTTGGGCTCAGAGATGAAAAAGGGCTTCCGATGAGGCTCGACGCGGATGGAAAAGGCACCTTCCGGGAACATACGGCGACCCTGATCATGGCATCGGCACAGAAAGAACTGGACCGCCTGGCTTCCGGGAAACCCGGTGAGCGCACGGCGGCCGGCAAGTACGAAGGCGTGCGCCATTCGGCGCGCAACACGGCGCCTTCCCCTGCGGAGTGCCCGGCCCTGACAGTTTCGAACGGCAGGGTGACGGGGATCGATTTCGATGCTTTCGTGCGGTTCCGCACCAGGATGAAGGAGACACCGGCTTTCGACAGTATGTCGCTGCATACGGCTGAGAATGAACTTTTCGGTTCGGCGGATATCCGGTTCAGGCATTTTACGGACTTCTCCATGGGCCATGACAAAACAGGCGCCGGGGCGGCGGATGCGGCTCAGGTGCGTCTGATGAATCCGATGAACTACATCGGGGATCCGGATGCGGTGAAGGCCGCGCATTTCAGGATCCGGCACGGTGCGGTGGACAGGGACACTTCCCTTGCGGTTTCGGAGATGCTGGCGCTCAGCCTCACCGGGGCAGGATTCGACTGCGACATAGCGCATCCCTGGGGCATACCGCATGCGGGGGATTACGATCTCGACGAGATGTTTGCCTGGATCGACCGCATCTGTGCTTCTTCACAAAACTGACACAGCGCCGTTTTATCCTGATCACCGGGATCGGGCGACGAAGGCGGATTTCACAACGACAACAGCAAAGACAGACCCCGATCACGGAGGATACCGATGAAAAACAAGAAACTGATAGCCCTTGCATTGACTGTTTCCACCCTGGCGATGACCGGCTGCGGCAGTTCCGCAGCCTCATCCGCAGGCGCTTCTTCTGCCGCGGCATCCACGGCGGCAGCCGCGACCGCGGCTTCGGCGGAGGCTTCTTCCGCGGCGGCCTCTTCATCCGATGCGGCAGCTGCGGATGCAGCGGCAGAGGCTGTGTCCGTTACGACCCTTTCCTCGGGTGAGGTCAAGACAGGCCTTTCGCAGGTGGATATGTCAAAATGGAACTACAATTCGGACGATGATGTTTACTATCAGACAGGAATATCCTATTGCGAAACGCCTGCCGACACCGCCTACGAGACGATGGGATTTTTCGTGCCGGGCGCTTATTTTGACGCGACGGACAACGGGGACGGGACGTATACCTGCACGATCAATAAAACCGCAAAAGCGGGAAGCTATACCGCCGAAACAGCGCCCGTGGTACTGCCGGTGAACACGCCCGGTTATGCGGCACAGGCTGCGCCGACCGATTACAGTTCGGAAGTGGCGGATTACTGCGCGGCAGGTTTTGTCTATATCTGGCCGGGGTGCCGCGGCCGCGATGCGGGTGCTCCCTCGGGCGTGACGGATCTCAAGGCGGCCATCCGCTATACACGTTATAACGAAGGTTTGATACCGGGCGATATGCAGGAGATCTACTCTTTCGGCATGAGCGGGGGCGGCGCGCAGAGCGCGGTTCTCGGGGCGAGCGGAGACAGTGCCCTTTACGATGATTACCTGACGGCGATCGGCGCCGTGACGGGCGTGAGCGATGCCGTGGAAGGGGCAATGTGCTGGTGCCCCATCACCAATCTCGACGAAGCCGATGAAGCCTACGAATGGAATATGGGCGTGACGAGAACGGATCTGAGCGACAGCGATCAGGCGATCTCGGACGGCCTCGCGGAGGCATATGCAAAATACATCAACGCCCTTGGCATCAGGGATGAAAACGGAAACGTACTGACGCTCGGGGAATCCTCCGACGGGATCTACCAGGCGGGCAGCTACTATGATTATCTCGTGGGTGTGGTGGAGACTTCGCTGAACAATTTCCTTTCCGACACGACTTTTCCTTACACCGTGCAGTCCGGCGGCGGTATGATGGGAAGAGGAATGATGGGCGGCGGTATGCCGGACGGGCAGAAGCCCGACGGCGCGGGCATGGCCATGAGCGGCATGCCGGCAGGGCAGGCTCCCGATGCGGCGGCCGGTGCTTCTTCCGCGGCGGCATCTGCGGCAGGCACTGCGGATGCGCAGAGTGCTGCGGCAGCTTCCGGGACTTCGACGGCGGACTTTGCGGCGATCGACAATATCAACCGCAGTTCGACCGGCGCGTCGGCGGCCGTCTCGCTTTCCGGAACCTATGATACGGCGCAGGATTACATAGATGCATTGAATGCGCCTTATACGTGGGTCACGTACGACGCTTCCTCCAATACCGCGAAGATCACTTCCATGGCCGATTTTGTCAAAGCCATGAAGGTGGCCTCCAAGGGCCTCGGCGCGTTTGACGAACTCGACAGGGGACAGGGTGAAAATACGCTGTTCGGCTATGCGGACGGAAACGGTGCGCACTTTGACGCAACACTCGCCGGCCTGGTGACCGGGACGGATTACGAGGCCGACTTTACAGCAGACCTTGCAAAACAGGATGCACAGGGACATACGGTCGATTACCGTATCAATATGTACACGCCGCTCTATTACCTCTGTGACAGCTATGCGGGCTACAGGACCTCCAACGTTGCGAAGAACTGGAGGATCCGCACGGGTCTGGATCAGGGCGATACAGCGCTCTCCACGGAAGTGAATCTGGCGCTTGCGGCTGAAAACTATGACAGCGGGAATACCGTTGATTTTGCAACTGTCTGGGGACTGGGCCACACGATGGCGGAGCGTACCGGGGACTCCACATCGAATTTCATCACCTGGGTGGAGGACTGTGTAAAAGGATGAATAAAGTCAATGACCTGAGATCGGCCCTGGAACTGCTCAAAGGCGTTCCGGGGCAGTTTCTTGAAACTGACATCGATGTGGATCCGGCGGCGGAACTTTCCGGCGTTTACCGTTATGTAGGCGCCGGCGGCACAGTGGAGCGGCCCACGAAGGAAGGACCGGCCATGCTCTTTGACAGTGTCAAAGGGCATCCGGACGCGCGCGTTCTGATCGGCCTGCTGGCAAGCCGCAGGCGTGTCGGCATGCTGCTGGACACCGATCCGAAAAAGCTGGCTTTTCTTCTGAAGGACAGCGTTGCGCATCCGATCGCCCCGGTGACCGTGCCGAACGACCAGGCACCGTGCCAGGAGATCGTCCACTATGCGACGGAACCGGGTTTTGACATCCGGAAACTGGTCCCGGCGCCTACCAACACGCCGGAAGATGCGGGACCGTATATCACTCTTGGCATGTGCTACGCGTCCAACCCTGAGAACGGAGACCACGATGTGACGATCCACCGTCTGTGCCTGCAGTCCGCGAATGAGATCTCGATCTTCTTGCAGCCCGGCGCAAGGCATATCGGCTATTTCAGGGAACTTGCCGAGAAGAGCGGCAGACCGCTGCCGATCTCCGTGAGCATAGGCGTGGATCCTGCCATTGAGGTTTCCTCCTGTTTCGAAGCACCGACAACGCCGCTCGGATACAACGAACTGTCCATAGCCGGTGCGATACGCAAAGAGCCTGTGCGCATGGTGCAGTGCCTGACGATACCGGAGCAGGCGATCGCGAGTGCGGAATATGTCATCGAAGGCGAGATCCTGCCCGGCGTGCGCGTTGCCGAAGACCAGAATACACATACCGGCAAGGCCATGCCGGAGTTCCCGGGCTACTGCGGTCCGGCCAACCCTTCCCTGCCTGTCATCCGCGTAAAGGCCGTGACGACGAGAAAACATCCGATCCTGCAGACCTGTATAGGTCCCAGCGAGGAGCATGTTTCCATGGCGGGCATACCTACCGAGGCAAGCATCCTGACGATGGTGGAAAAGGCCATGCCCGGAAAACTGCTGAATGTCTACTGCGCCTCGAGCGGCGGCGGAAAATACATTGCCGTCCTGCAGTTCAGGAAGAGTGTGCCGTCAGACGAAGGAAGGCAGAGGCAGGCGGCTTTGCTTGCATTTTCCGCCTTTGCGGAATTGAAGCATGTGTACCTGGTGGATGAGGACGTCGATCCTTTCGATGTCAGGGATGTGATGTGGGCGATGACGACGCGTTTCCAGGCCGACAGGGATCTGGTCATGATCCCGGGCGTGCAGTGCCATCCGCTGGATCCGTCCAACAATCCGGCGTATTCGCCGGATATCCGGGCTGTCGGTGTGGCGTGCAAATGCATTTTTGACTGCACGGTACCTTTCGACCAGAAGGCCAGGTTTGAGCGCGCTAAATTTATGGAGATAGACAAAGAAAAATGGGCAGAGGTCCTTCGCTGAGAAGGAAAACAGGAGGACGGGCATGAGGCTGATCGTGGCAGTTACAGGTGCATCCGGCGTGGAAATGAGCCTGACGCTCGTCCGCATGCTGAAATCCGCACGCCGCATGGCGGAAACCGGGCCGGCCGGCACTGCGGAGAAAGGCAGCAGGGCGGAACCCTGTGAAGTGCACCTGATCCTGAGCGAGGGTGCAAAACTGACGTGGAGCCTGGAGAGCAGCACTCCCGTCAGCAGACTGACGGATCTCTGCGACAGGGTGTACGAAGAAAGCGACCTGGGGGCTGTGATTTCCAGCGGGTCTTATCCTACGGACGGAATGATCGTAATGCCCTGCAGCATGAAGACACTGGCAGGCATCGTGACCGGCTATGCGGACAATCTGGTACAGCGCGCCGCAGACGTCTGTATGAAGGAAGGCAGAAAAGTCGTGCTGGTACCGCGTGAGATGCCGTTTTCAAAACTGCATCTGCGCAATCTGGAAACCGCTGCCGAGCTCGGCTGTGTCATAGTTCCTCCCGTACTTACCTTTTACAGCGGGCAGAAGACGCTCCAGGATGAGATCGACCAGATCTGCGGCAAGGTGCTCATGCAGTTCGGACTGACAGCGGAAGGCTACCGGCCGTGGACGGGTACATGAACGGAAAAAGCTGAAAAAGACATGTAAAAAGCAAAACATGTAAAAAGCAGGGACAGAGCCGGGAAATTCCGGCTCTTTTCTTGTGCAGCCGCAACCCGGATGCTAAACTGAGTGTACCAGCCGGCAGCAATGGCTGGATCTGTTCTGACGGGACGCAAAGGCTCCCGGATATTCTCCCGGCCAGGGAAATTCAGAAAGGATTCAGACATGGATATCACAAAGGAAACACTGGAGAACTTTACCAGGCTGACGCCGATCAATACGGCGATCTATCATGTGTCCCCGGACGGAGCGCTGGAGACACTGTTCCTGTCTGAAAATATACCGGCCCTGCTCGATCTTTCCCGCGAAGAGTATCTGAAGATCACGGAGCATGACGCGATGGACCTGACGATACCGGAGGACAGGGCCGCACTGCAGAAGGCCACTGTGCAGAGCATCCGGACAGGGCTTCCGTTTGAACATTATTACCGTGTTTTTCACAAAGAAAAAGGATTTGAATGGATCCATGTGCATGCACATACCTGCGGCAGCATGGACGGCAGGCCGTTGATCATCGCCAACTTTTCCAATATGACGGAGGAGGGCGGCATATACCAGGAGATCCTGGATACTTCGGACCGCATGGCTTTCGTGCTGGACCGGGAAACCCTGGAGGTGCTGTACGCCAACCGGAAAGCCAGGAATGCGGGGCACAGCGGCAGCAATCTCCTGGACCAGACCTGTCATTCCTATCTTTTCGGCAGAAGGGAAGTGTGCGAAAGCTGTTTTCTGAATGAGGGCGGGCGCACGGAGACCGCGGCGAAGGTGGTCTTTGAACCGGACACGGGGAAGTGGGAACAGTATACCAAGATCCCCATCCACTGGTGCGGCCATGACGCGGTCATGCTGCTGATCATGGATGTCACTGCGGAAAAGAAGGCAGAGCAGGAGACGGAGCGGTACCAGAAACTTTACGAGGACGCCGCGCAGGCTTCGAGACTGGTCATCTGGACGTATGAGCCGGAAAAACATCAGGCCAATATGGCGACAAACGGCTATACCGGAGAGATCATCAGGAAGCTGGGACTGCCGTTTGTCATTGAAAATGTGCCCGATTCCATGGTCAGCTATGTCGACGAAAGGGATCGCGATAAATTTCTCGGGGTTTACCGGGCAATTGAAAACGGAGAAGACAGCGCTTCCTGCGAGTTCCGCTTCCGGCTTCCGAAGCAGGAGTCGCAGCAGTATGAGCACATGACTTTTCACAGGATCACGGACGAAAACGGCCGTCTTCTCACGGTCCACTGCTGCGGGCAGAATATTACTTCACAGAAGGAAGCACAGGAAGAGTACGAGAAACTGCGCGGACAGATCACTTCCGAACTGATCGACGCCGTTTTCAGCGCACAGCTCGACATTACGAGGAACACCTGTATCAGTGTGTTCAGTCCTCACCGTGAGATGGAGGAAGCGATCAGGCAGAAAACGGCCGATGCGAGCACAGCCGCGATGGCCGGCATGGTACTGAACGAAGAGGCGAGGCAGAGGGTCCTCCGCCGGTTTACCTGTGAAAACCTGATCGAAGAGTACAGAAACGGCCGCAGACAGGTCATGGAAAATTACGCGGTGCGCATCGGCGGGGAAAGCCGCATGTGGGTGCAGACGATGGTCTGCCTGATGCAGAACCCGCAGATGGGAGACATCGAGGCGATCGTCTTTTCCAAGGACATCACGGAACAGAAACGCAGCGAGGAAATACTGTCCCGCATCTCCGGAAGCAGTTTTGACTTTATCGATGTCCTGGATCTGACGGATTCCACTTTCCTTATCTATGACGGGATATGGAAGGATAAGGGAGACCTCCGTGCTATGGAAAAGGCTCCCTATGCTCCGGAAATGGAAAAAATGGCGGAAAGATCCGTCGTTCCGGAAGAGAGACAGAATTTTCTGGAAGGCGTCTCTGTCCCGAAACTGCAGGAGGAGCTGTTCCGCAGTCCGGTCTACACATTCTCCTTTACCGTTGTGGATGGGGATGAGGGCAGGCGCAACAAACAGATCCTCTTCAGATGGCTGAACGACGATAAAAAGGAGATCCTGTTTGCACAGCAGGATATCACGGAGACCTACCGCCGGGAGCAGGAACAGATCCATGCACTGCAGCAGGCAAAATATGACGCAGAGCGCGCCAATGAAGCAAAGAGCATGTTCCTTTCCGGCATGAGCCACGATCTGCGCACGCCGCTCAACGGTGTGATCGGCTTCACTGAACTTGCGATCAGCGAGGACGATCCGGACAAAAAGCAGGCATACCTTACCAAAATAAGATCCTCCGGAACACTGCTGCTGGACCTTGTGAATGATACGCTGGAGATCTCGCGGATAGAGAGCGGCAAATATACGCTGCAGCCCGAAGCGGTAAACGGCAGGGAACTGGGGGAGAGCGTGGTCACCGCCATGCGGCCGTCCGCGGAGATGAAGGGCATAAAGCTGGTCGCAGGGCCGGAGGATTTTCCGGAGGTCACACTTTGGGCAGACAGGCTGAAGATCCAGAAAATACTCCTGAACCTGGTTTCCAATGCCATAAAGTTTACGCCGGCCGGCGGTACGGTGCGCGCGTATGTCAGGCAGCTGGATCCCCCGGTGCACGGCAATAACTTCAGGATCGTCGTGCAGGATACCGGCATCGGGATACAGCCGCAGTTCCTGCCGTATATCTTTGAACCCTTCTCGCAGGAGAACAGGAAGACAGAAGGCGGAAGCGGTACAGGCCTGGGTTTGTCCATCGTAAAAAAGATCGTCGAACTCATGGACGGGGAGATCAGTGTCCGGAGCACACCGGGAAAAGGAACCTGCTTTACAGTCGATCTGCATCTGGACCCTGCCGACAGCGCACCTGCACAGGAGAACAGCAGATACACGGGCGATGAACTCCGCGGCCTGCGTGTCCTGCTCTGCGAGGACAATTACCTGAACACGGAGATCGCCGTCATTCTTCTGCAGCAGTGCGGTATAGCTGCAGATTGCGCCGCGGACGGAAAGGAAGGACTGGAGAAGTTCAGCCGCTCCGCGGAAGGATATTATGACGCGATCCTCATGGATATCCGCATGCCGGTCATGGACGGGTACGAGGCAGCGGCAGCCATCAGGTCGCTGCAGCGCGGCGATGCGGAAAGCATACCGATCATTGCCATGACGGCCGATGCTTTTGATGAGAGCTTCCACAGTGCAAAGAAGGCAGGG
Organism: Lachnospiraceae bacterium; assembly: GCA_022652545.1. Taxonomy (GTDB): domain Bacteria; phylum Bacillota; class Clostridia; order Lachnospirales; family Lachnospiraceae; genus CAG-791. Next base: position 8,064 of record JALCRM010000006.1, on the reverse strand, counting down.
ATGACAGGCTATGTCACGAAGCCTGTCGAAGCCCGGAAACTCTATGAGGAATTGCGGAAGGCCTGCACCGACAGGCGCGAGCCGGAGGATAACGCATGACAAACAGGGAGCGGCTCGAGAGGTGTTTTGACAGGGCAGAGCAGGGAGAAGCCCTGACACTGGGCTTTTTCGGCGGATCGATCACCATGGGAAGCCTGGCTTCTTCGGACGAAAAGTGCTATTGCTGTCTTGTCTGCGAATGGTGGAAGGAACGCTTCCCGGGTGCGGAGATCGCCTGTGTGAACGGCGGGATCGGAGGCACCGATTCGCTGTTCGGCGTATCCAGGGTAAATGAAGATCTGCTGATGTACCGGCCGGACCTTGTTGTAGTGGACTTTTCGGTAAACGATGAGGCAACTCTGTTTTGTCAGGAGACCTTTGAAGGACTGCTCCGCAGGATCCTCACTGCACCGTCCGCACCGGCGGTCATCGTGCTGAACAATGTTTTTTACGATACCGGAGAGAGCGCACAGGACCTGCACAACGCCGTGGCTGCGCACTACGGGATCGGATCCGTCAGCATCCGGGATACGATCTGGAAGATGGTGCGCGACGGAAGAATACGCAGGGAAGAGATCTCGCCTGACGGGCTGCACCCCAACGACAGAGGGCACAGAATGGTGGCGGACGAGATCATCAGGTATCTGGATAAGGTATCGGAAGGCAGGACCGCGGATGCATCTGTACGGGCATCCCTTTGCGCTCCGCAGACGGATCAGCTGCCGGAGCCGCTTACGGCAGACCGCTATGAAAAGGCTGTCCGGCTGAACATCACCGACAGCTGCCCGGAGCTGATGGGCTTTCGCGCGGATGCGGCGGAGAAAATGGGGCACAGGGACTTTTTCAGGAACGGCTGGACAGGGCGCAGGCTGGGTGAGCGCATCCGGTTTCAGGCGGAATGCTCCTGCATCGCAGTACAGTACAGGAAGACGATCGACCATCCGGCGCCGGTTGCACAGCTCATACTTGACGGGGACAGCGCACATCCGCTTATCCTTGACGCAAATTTTGGCGAGACCTGGGGAGACTGCCTGTACCTGCAGAAGGTGCTTGATCACGGCGCGCGGAAACTGCATACCGTTGAGATCGTGATCTCCGGGACCCATGCGGATGACCGGAAGCCTTTTTATCTTTTGTCACTGATCACAGCCTGACGAAGAAAAGTCAGGAAGAGAAGGATCGGGAGAAGAATGCGATCAATAAGGAAAAGTTCCTTACGGTTTATCTCAGCCGGCCTGGTGTCCGCGGCCTGCTGTCTGTCAGTTCCGGCGGTACTGCCGGTACGTGCAGCGGATGCCATGCCGGTCATGCGGGCGGGTCTTTATTCGTCCTTCCACTACTCTTATCAGAATTCCGACGGAACTTACGCCGGCGCCGACGTGGAATACTTTTACAAGATCGCGCAGACAGCCGGTGAAGAAGTGTCGGTCAGGCTGTATGACAACGAAACGGATATGCTGGAAGACCTTGATGACGGCACCCTGGACATGCTGTTTGATTTCGGAAAAACACCGGAGAGGGAGGAAAAATATCTCTTTTCTGACAACCAGATCGGCGCCACTTCTCTTTCCATCTACGTAAGAAAGTCCGATGAACGTTTTGACTACGGGAATATTCCGCAGCTTGACGGCCTCACGATCGGATATGACGAGGGAAACTCCGATGGGAGGATCTACGAGGAATGGTGCGCAGAGCAGGGCATCCGGTCGGATATGAAGGCATATCACAGCCGGTATGAGATCAACAAGGCACTCGACAGCAGACAGATCGATGCCGCGCTTGTCGGCCAGGACGGATATGACGGCTACTCCACGATCCTGAACTTTGCGCCGCAGCCTTACTATATCCTTTTCCGCAAAGACGAAACAAAGATGAAGAATACGGTCGACACGGCAATGAACCGTATCCTGATCAACGATCCGCTCTATGAATCGAAACTCCTGGAAAAATACAACGTCCTGTCGTCCGGGACGCAGGGCTTTTCCGCAACAGAGAAGGAGTACATGCTGCAGCATCCCGATCTCAGGGTGGCGGTGGTGAACGGGGACAATCCGTATTACTCCAGGACTGACGGAAAAGATACGGGGATCATACCGGATTATTATGAGAAGATCGCGGCATATACCGGCCTGTCTGTCACTTTTTCCGCGTACGACCTGAATAAGGATGCGATCAACGCTGTGAAAAACGGGGACGCGGATGTCCTTGCCATGTTCAGTGACGGCGTGATCACTGCTTCAAACGACGGCCTGATGCTGACGGATGCCTATGAAAACGTGGACTCTGCAATGCTGACGCGCGTAGGGACCGCCCCGACGGACATTCACAGCATAGCGGTCAAGGAACGCAGCGTAAACAACGTAAAGCAGAGCATCGCGGACAGCCTGCGTGCAAAGGTCGTGCCGGTGAGCAATGCCAGGGCAGGGTTCGAGGCATTGCGGAGCGGCAAGGTGGACGCTGTGGTATGCGGACTCCCCACAGCCACATGGATCCTCAACCAGACGAATTCGGCGGCATACACCTCGGTGGTCCAGCCTTCGCTCAAGTTCGACCTCTGTGCAGCCACGGCATCCGGAAATACCAGGCTCGCATCGATCCTGGACAAGGCGATCAGCGCGACGAACTACAGCTTTGAAGGCTTCGTGGAAAGCAATACCGTGCAGGAAAAAAACTGGAGAACAGCGATCGCCCGTATTTCTCCCGTCTGGATCGTGCTCTTCACACTGCTCCTGACGACGGTCATCGTGATCCTGGCCCTCGCCCTTATCACAATGGCCAGAGGGCAGAAGGAAAAGGCTGCGCTCGCGGCGGCGCGCATTGAGAACGAGAAAAAGCAGCTGCAGCTTGAGGCGATAGAAAAGAGCACGGAAGCCAGAAACCAGTTCTTCTCCAACATCAGCCATGACATGCGCACACCGCTGAATGCCATCAACGGTTTCATACACCTTGCTCAGAACAAGGCCGCGACGCAGGAACAGGTGGATGCATACCTGGAGAAGGCGGAATCTTCCAGCAGACTCCTGCTGGACCTGATCGATGATACGCTCACTGTTTCAAAGGCCAGCAGCGGGAAGATGCAGCTGCATCCGGAGCCTGTAAATACAAAAGAACTCTTTGAGTCGATCAGCGTCCCGATCCGTGAAGCGGCGGAGAAAAAAGGCGTCACCTTCACGGTGCTGGACGAAGGCCTGCAGAACAGGACGATCATGGCAGACAGACTCTGCCTGCAGAAGATTTTCCTGAATCTGCTGTCCAATGCTGTCAAGTACACGCCGACCGGCGGCCACGTCCGGATGCACATTTACAATGAAGCATCCGCAGACGGCGGTACACCGGATTCTCTGCTCGATGTGGAGGACGACGGGATCGGTATGTCCCCGGAATTTCTGCAGCATGCTTTTGAACCGTTCACACAGGAAAAGAGACACGGCTACGAATCGGTAGGCACCGGCCTCGGGCTTTCCATTGTAAAACAGCTGGTCGAGATCATGGGCGGCACGATCAGCGCTCGCAGCACCAAGGACGCGGGGACTACGTTTACCGTACGCCTGCACTTTGAAGAGGCGCCGTCTTCGGGCAGCCCCGCGGCCGACCCGGCAATGGAGCCTTCGGAGGAGAACCGGTTCGAAGCGGCAGGCATGAAGGTGCTGCTTTGCGAAGACAATGAACTTAACAGGGAAGTCGCGCTGGCGCTGCTGGGTGAGAAAGGGATCACGGCGGATACAGCGGAAAACGGACAGATCGGCGCAGAAAAATTCTCACAGAGCGTACCCGGGGAATACAGCGCCATCCTCATGGATATACGGATGCCAGTCATGGACGGGCTGGAAGCCACGAAAAACATCCGGGCAATGAAACGCGCTGACGCCGGGACGATCCCCATTATTGCGATGACGGCAGACGCTTTTCCGGAAGATGTCCTGAGATGTATGGAAGCAGGCATGAACGGGCACATCGCCAAACCGATCGATCCGGAAAAACTCTATAAGGAACTGAAGGACTGCGCTGTACCGGGGGACAAAGGGACATGCTGAACACGTCTTTTTCATGGACCTACATCCTGATCGGGATCAATATCTTCGTTTTTCTCATGGAAACGCTGGCAGGCGGCAGCACGAAGACGGAAGTGGCAAGAAGATTCGGCGCGATGTATACGCCGGATCTGAAGCGGGGTCAGATCTATCGGCTTTTTACGGCGATGTTCCTGCACTTCGGCGTCCTGCACCTGCTCTGCAATATGTATTCGCTTTATAATCTCGGCCCCGCTCTGGAGTATATCTGCGGAGCCGGGTGGTACCTGATCATTTATATCGGTTCCGGACTTTTCGGGAATCTTTTTACCTGGGCTGCGGAAACCAGGTCAGGACACTATTCGGTATCCGCGGGGGCTTCAGGCGCCATTTTCGGGCTCATGGGAGCCTACCTGGTGCTGGCGCTCCATCCGCAGTATCACTCTTATTTTTCCATGGCCAGCATCCTGACCAATATCGGCATCAACCTTCTGTACGGCTTTTCAAATAAGAGCATCAACATGCGGGCACATCTGGGAGGCATGATCGGCGGAGCGGTCCTGATGCTCCTGATGGTCACCATATATCTGTAACAGCGCCGATGCGCCTGTTTTCTTGACGCAGCAGAGGAAAAAGCACAAGATGATATTATATTTGCGGGAGGTATCCGTATGATGGAGAGCACACCCGAAAGTGACGGAGACAAAACAGGGCGCAGGCCGGAAACAGGATGCAGGCCGGAGGCCCCCGCGGACATGCGAAAGAAAGCGGTTTTGGGGATACTGTTCTCCGTGTTTTTCGCACTGGCCGTTTTCCTGCTGCCGATGACGGCGCTGCCGGTGGCAGCAGCTTCCGGAGAAAATACCCGTACGGTCAGAGCCGGTTACTTCAACAACGGCGATTTCATGCACAAGGCTGACGACGGTTCTTATGAGGGCTACGATATTGAATATTATTATACTTTGGCCGGCTATGCAGGCTGGGATGTTGAGTTCACCGAGTACAAAAACCTGAATGAAGCACTGGACGGGCTCCGGAGCGGGGAGATCCAGATCCTCAGCGGAATGTCGCGTACACCGGAGCGGGAAACGGAATTTCTGTTTTCGGATTCGAAACTCTGCACTTCGCATATCGCCGTGCAGACGCGCGCAGATGACGACCGGTTCTCGGCAGGAGATCCCTCGACGATGCAGGGCATGACCTGCGGGATCCTGAAAGGTTCCAACATCATAGATCTGTATGAGACATGGTGTAAAAAGAACGGGATCGTTCCGGACATCAAGGAATATGACAGCCTTGCCGAGCGCAATGAAGGCCTGGCTTCCGGAGAAGTTGATGCCATCGCCGGAGGCTCCACGCTGGAAGGTGCCCAGAGGATCGCGGAGTTTCCCTCGCTGGATCTGTTTTTTATGATGAATGCGAAGGAAACGGAGCTGTGTGAAGAACTGGACCGGGCCATGAGCAGGCTGGCTCTTCAGGAACCGGCCTACGGACAGAGTCTTTTCAACAAATATTTCCCGATTTCCAGAAATACTTCTCCGTCCCTTTCTTCCGGTGAAAAGGCGTTTATTGCGGCCCACGGATCTGTCAGGGTCGCGCTGCTGGAAGATGATGCCCCTTTCAGCGCAAAGACAGCAGACGGCGACATGAGAGGAATACTGCCGGAATATTATACGCACATCGGGGACAGGACCGGCCTGAAGTTCACATTCGTACCGTGCACGTCAAAGGACGATGCTTACGGAAAACTGGAGGCGGGCGAGGCAGACATGATCGGAAAACTGACCGACGATGTCTTCGAAGCCTATCAGCGCGGGGTGATCCTGGCAAATCCCTACCTGGGAACGGGCCTGGTGCAGATCGTGAAGGCGGGTACGGAGAAAGCATCCACGGCGGCTGTTCCCGCCTGCAACGAAACGATGGTCAGGCAGATGCTCTCCGATATGCAGGATCCGCTTGCCGTGCATGTATACAAAAATGCGGCGGACTGCCTTACCGCCCTAAAAAAAGGCAAGGCGGACTGTGTGATCTGCTCCCAGCCGGCATCTACCTGGCTGCTTTACAGGAGCAGGGCCTCAGAGTACGTTGCGACAGTGTTCGGTACTTCGGAATGGCAGCTGACCTGCGGTATGGCCGGGACGGACGACGGAAATCTGCTGCGTTCGATCATCAACAAGACGACGGCTGTCGACGGCAGTTACCTGAGCCAGCAGATCGCGGCGGATACACTGCAGGATTCTTCGGATGCCTCCACGTTTCTGAACAGGCTCCCGGTTTCGCTGCTCATGGCACTGGCGCTGATCGTCACGATCCTGCTGATACTCACGGCGCTGTCTCTGATCGTCCTTATACGGCGCCGCAAGGCGGAGGCAGAGCTCACAGAGCGGCGGACGGAACTGGCGATCAGGGAGGAAGCACACAGATCCCGGCAGGTCTTCTTCGGCAATATCAATCATGACATGCGCACGCCGCTGAACGGAATACGCGGATTTACGGCGCTTGCAATGAAGTCGGACGATCTGCAGAAGATCAGGGAATACCTGAAAAAGATCGATAGCTCCGCGAATATCCTGACTGACCTGGTGAACGATACACTTACGATCTCCAAAGCGGAAAGCGGAAACTATACCGTAAAACCCGAACCGAACGATCTGCCGCAGGTTCTGCAGGAAGTACTTGTTCCCATCCGGCAGAGTGCACAGGAAAAAGGACTCAGCTTTACGGAGAACATATCCGGACTGTCATCCCGGGGTGTCATGGTTGACCGCATCAGTCTGCAGAAGGTGATGCTGAATCTGCTGTCCAATGCGGTAAAATATACACCTGCAGGCGGCAGCGTGAAAGCGGACTGCACATGCAGTGCCCTGCCGGGGGATATGACGAAAGTCGTGCTTACTGTCAGCGATACGGGGATCGGGATCTCGGACGCGTTCAGGCCGCATGCCTTTGAGCCGTACACGCAGGAAGACCCGTCCAATGCAAGGACGAACGGTGCCGGCATGGGGCTTTCCATAGTAAAGAGCATCGTGGAAGCGATGAACGGCACGGTAGAACTGACCGGCCGGAAAGGGCAGGGCACGACTGTTACCGTTACCGTACCGCTGCAGAACTGCGGCCTCACAAAGAAAGCGGCAGCGCCCGTACAGTCGGGGGACAAAACAGTCTCTGCGGATGTTTCTGGCAGGGCAAAACTGAAGGGAAGGCATGTGCTCGTCTGCGAGGACAACCTTCTGAATATGGAGATCGAAAAGGGCATGCTCGAGAACGCGGGCATGATCGTGACAGAGGCTGCGGATGGGAAGCAGGGCGTCGAGCGTTTTAGGGAAAGCACTGCGGGATATTTTGACTTTATACTGATGGATCTCCGCATGCCGGTGCTGGACGGATTTGCGGCCGTACGGCAGATCCGCACAATGGACCGTCCGGATGCCGCGGATATAAGGATCTTTGCAGTCTCCGCGGATGCGTTCAGCGAAGATGTGGAAGCGTCGATGCACGCGGGGATGAACGGACATATTGCAAAGCCGGTGGATGAGAAAACGATGATCGATACACTTGCAGGCAGTCTGCAGTAACGCGGCCGGCAGCCTGCGGCAACAGGAGGAACGAAATGGAATTCAGGACAGTCACACTGCTGGGAGCAGGTGCGATCGGTGCTTATTTTGTCTGGGGACTTTCGGACAAACTGGGCGACGCGCTTACGGTTGCGGCAGAAGGTCCGAGAGCGGAGACATTAAAAAGAGACGGCCTTATCATCAACGGGAAACACTATCCCCTGCATGTGAAGACACCCGAGGAGGCAAAAGGCACCGATCTGCTGCTAGTCTGCGTGAAGGCTACGGCTCTGCGTGCGGCATTGCCTTCGATCGCAAAGATCGCGGACGGGCGCACCGTCGTCATGAGCCTGCTGAACGGGATCGACAGCGAAGAGATCGTGGCGGAGTGCATCGACCGGCGCCGGATCCTGTATTCTCTGATGAAGATCGCTTCGGAGAGGCACGGGAACGAGATCAGT
>JALCRM010000005.1 GCA_022652545.1 Lachnospiraceae bacterium | reverse complement strand
GCGGTAAGAAGGAACAGCTTTTTGTGGCGGCCGGACTTCTCTGCAGGCTGTTTACGGTGGAGGGATACGCACAGGACGCGCTGGATGTCATTGAAAGTTTTATCCGGTCGGAAGATGGGCTGGCGGAAATGCTGCTGGACAATGCGGCAGCTCTCCGGTGCCGTACCAGCATGTATCTGGCTGATCGGAGAGCTGTCATGGACTGGTTCGGGAAAGCGCCGGATGAAAACGATGATTTCTGCACGATGCTGCGTTATCAGTATCTGACGAAGGTTCGGGTATACATCCTACAGCGGAAGTATCACAAAGCACAGCAGCTGCTGGAGAGATTGATGTATTATGCGGAAAAAGCGAACCGGCCGTATATCCGGATCGAATGCGGGATACTCCAGGCAGTGGTTTTCTACAGACTCGATCAGCCGGAGTGGATCCGTTTCATGCAGAACAGTATAACGGAAGCGGAACGTTACCATTTTATCCGTGTGTTTTCTGCGGAAGCCGGTCTGCTGCTTCCGCTGCTGAAGTCGGAAGAACTGATATGGAAGGATAAGGGCTTTCAGGGAAAAGTGCTCCGGGACACCCGGTTCATGGCTTCGCGTTATCCGGATTATCTGGAAGGCCAGACAGGAGGGAGAGTGCTGATTGAAGGAAATGCACTCACAATCCTGCGTTACCAGGCGGAAGGCATGACGACACGGCAAATCGCGAACATTATGTCCCTGACGGAAAGCACTGTCAAATATCACAGCAGTGAAAATTACAGGAAGCTGGGCGTCCAGAACCGGACATCCGCAATCAATGAAGGAAAACGCAGGGGCCTGCTCTGAGAGAAGGAACGAAACTCCTGACAGAAATCTATTTCCTTTTTGTCTATGTTTCGATAATAGTAAATATTCGCATTCCTTCCTGCATTTATGTACTTTTTCACTATTCCGGTTACATAAGCAAGAGCGCATTGCAACTAAATACAGTTGCAATGCGCTTCTTATGTGGTAGAACATTTCTTGAACGGTTTTGTTGAAAGTGCAGTAAAAGAAAAACTGCAGACTTATGAGGCGTATAAGCATTGAGAGGATGGATGGCATGAAAAAAACAGTGAAATTGGTATATATCCTGGCACTGACTGCGGTCGCAGCCTTGATCTTTGTCGGGCACGCACGCATCAAGATTGGCAAAAGCATCTATTTCATTGACTATGCATGTGACATGCTGATTCCGTTGAGTTCCCTGCTTGGCATGATGTTTTTCAGGACTCGCGACAGAAAATTGTTCATCTTCAATCTGTTACTTCTGGTGTTCAGCCTTGCGGCAGTCCTTTTGTATTATACGGCCGGGTTCTACAATGCAGTGTTTTTTGCTGTTCTGGACTTCTTTACCGTCGGTTTGAGCATGTATGTTCTGTTTGCCGGAAAAACTGAAGATAGATGAACGTCAGGCAAAGATTCCGAGTCTTTTAAAGCAATACTTTATTTTGCTCAGGCGCAAGGTATGTGCAGTATATCTTGAGCTTCCCGCCAATATAAAATATAAATAATATTTATATAACCCGGCACACTGAGGGATCTGTATGAAGAAACGTCGCGTTATTTTATACATGCTTGCTATAACGGCCTGAATATGGGCGACGAAAAGGTACTTGCAGGTGTGCTTGACTATGCGGTCGCGGAATTCCCGGCCGAGAAATACAGTCTGTTCCTCTGGAATCACGGCGGCGCCAATATCGGCGTATGTTCCTCTGAAGCCTATACAGCCGAAGACAGAACCGCAGTGGAACATGATATCCTTACACCGGCCAAACTGGAATCCGCCCTGGTCAGCAGTTCTTTGTGCCGGAACGAGGGGAAAAAGTATTCTTTGATCGGCGTTGATGCCTGTCTGATGGGCGGCGTGGAGATTGCCTACCTGTTTTCCCCTTACTGCAATTACATGATCGGTTCTTCCGAACTTACGAGACAAGATTTTAACTATGGGACTTATCTTTCGGCGGTTTCGAAAAAGACGCATACCGATGCAGAGTTGGCCGATGCCCTGGTCCCGCAGGAGGATTCGAGTTACCAGGACGGAACCTCGACGAGGGCTTGTTATGACCTGACGAAGATTCAGGCGCTGGTCGATAAGGTCAATACTGCATCGGATAGACTGAATGAACTGTCCGGGGATTTGGGATATATTCTTTATGACGTCGTTAAGAATGCCAAGATCCACTCTATGAATTACGGGGAGGACGGAAGCCGGACAGAGGCCTCCAGTGACGGCTTTGAATATGTGGATATCCGAAGCTTTTTTGACAATCTCAGCACGCAGCTGGGGTACTGGATCAGTGCGGGGCAGGAGGACATTGCAGAGGGGAAGGACGCGCCGATCTTCAGCGCTGAAACACTGGATAAACTGATCCGGGCTCGAGCGGCGGTCGATGCGGTAAAAAAGGAACAGGATTATCTGCAGAGTTACGATGTGAACTACGCCGGCGTTAACGGCGGTACTAGCGGTTCTGCATCTGAGGATTACACGCAGAACCTGCTGTCCAATGTCTGGGGGACGGATATTCGTGCAACCAGCGTTTATCTTCTTTTCTTTGAATATAGGGCTTATCAGTCTTAAGTAGATGACGCCATCCTTCCGCAGTATATCCGCATGCTTCAGTCTTACGGCACGGAGAGGGCGGATGACGAAGCACGCATTCAGAAGGTGCGGCAGGAGCTAAGTAAAAACAGTACGTTCAGTACTCTTTTTGAGACCAACGTGAACACGGGGAGAACGGAAAAAGAAAGAACCAATTACAATAAAGAGGGTGAACTGCTGAATACTTCGTACACCGGCAGTGATACGACGTCTGTAGGCAGCGTGCTGACAGTTAACGTAAAATCCAATCCACCTATGACGGTAGCCCGATAAAGGATCCGGAAGATCCGGAAAACACCATTTCCAGTCTCCCGTATAATGACCTTGTGGATTCGACAGACACGGTGAATCTCTATGTCCTGCGGCAGCAGTCGGTAACAGCGACCGTAGCAACGGAGGAAAAACAGGCCGCAGCGATAGATATGATTTATGCAAGACGGACGACACCGATTTACAATGTCACCGGTAATAAGGACACTATTCATGTGATCGTCAATGAGAAAGATGATCCGATCTATGGGTATCGCGTACGCGGAAAAACAGCAGATGCAACTGCTGCCGGCGAATACAGATCTGTGTATGACTGGACACTGCTGCAACAGACTATTGCGGCAACAGATAGTCAGCCGAGGCTTTTTTCCTTCAATGGATCTCTTATAACCGATGACGGGAAAAAGTAAATGCAGAAAATAAAGAACTTCTCTTTGAGAATGCGAACGTTATTGTAGATGATAATAATTATGATGTTCTGAAGCTGTATGGGTTTGGGACGGTTCTGAATCCGGATTCGGAAATTATTCAGATTGACTCGGTAAAAGATACGGGATCGCAGGAATCGGTCAATCGTATGATCTCATTCGCCCATTACAAGGTTTATTCGAATCAGGTAACGGGAATGACAGAGGAGGAACTGGCTGCGCCCGTATATGGTCTGAAGGACTTTTATCTCACGGAAGCGGATCCGGCCGAGTATGTTTTTGACCATGAACTGAAAAATCTGAATTCGGAAACGACCGAAGCCGGGGCAGAAGAAACCGTGACGCCCTAAACTGAGACGGCTGAAATCGAGACGTCCGAAACCGGGACGGCCGAAATCGTGACACCCGAAACCGGGACGAGTGAAACCGGGACGAACGAAGCAGATCCGACAAATTGATCGGGTTCAGGTACAAGGAATATAATTAACAAGCCATTCCCTCTCTGACTAAAATCAGATTATACTGTATATTAGTCGAATGAAGGATGAAAGGCTATTTCATTGCCTGCAGTACTGCGCAGATGTCTATTGTACACTCAATTGCGCAAGATGTAGGCGTCAGTGATGATACAGCAAAGCGACGGCTCAAGACTCTGGAACAAACGGGTATTATTTACTATCTGCCCTCATATTCTGATAATCTTTTGAAAAGGGCAGTAAACCAATTATGATTCTATATTCAAGGCCTGTACGATAAGAGGTACAGAATATGTCAAAATATCTTACGATCAATCTTAATGATGAAGAGAAAATATGCAAAGTCGGAAAAGCTCTTTCTTCACCTATACGACTTGAAATTCTAAAGCTGCTGTTTGAAGAAAGCTTATATATTCGTGAAATTGCGAACAAATTAAATATTCCGGCATCCAGTGCTGCAATGCATGTAAATGTGCTTAAGGAAGCCGACCTGATTAGTTTTGAAACGCAGCCTGGGACACGTGGCGGACAGAAGATCTGCCACCGCAATCCGGATGTTTTGAATATTACACTTGTTAACCCCTTTGAGAACATACACAAAACTGCAAGCCTGGAAATGCCGGTAGGCGCGTATTCATACATCAAGGCTTCACCTACATGCGGGCTGTATTCTACCGAAGGTGTTATCGGGGAAGAGGATAAAATTGCCAGTTTTCTGATGCCGGAGCATTACAAAGCAGGAATTATCTGGACTTCGTCTGGTTATGTTGTATATCGTTTTGCAAATATTCTTCCGCCGGAAAGAAAACCGATAAGCTTGATATTTACTCTTGAAATGTGTTCTGAAGCTGCAAATTATCAGGAGGATTGGAAATCGGACATTTCGTTTATGATCAATGAGGTGCCGGTCGTTACCTGGAGAAGCATGGGAGACTACGGAGCCAGAAGAGGCAGACTAAATCCAACAATATGGCAGGATGGATTATCTCAATACGGAACGCTTGTAACAGTAGAAATAACAATGAACGGAACATACATTAATAAAGAGAAGAAATCTTCCGTTACCATTGGCGATCTGAAACTTGAGAGATCAGACTGTATTGAACTATGGATTGGCAACAGGGAAGATGCGAAATATAAAGGAGGATTCAATATTTTTGGAAAAGGCTTTGGCGACTATGCACAGGATATTGTTATGAGCCTTGAATATGAGTAATGTCCGGATGCATTTGCTAAGGGTCTGATTTATCTCATTCAATGAGTAAAAGGTCTTGCAAGATGTTTTTTATCTTGGAAGGCCTTTATTCTATAAAACCATCTATCATCAGGAATCGAATCAGCTTACGCAACAGACAGCCAAAATGAACAATAAAATTGTTCATAAATCCGGGATATAGAGGAAACACCATCAAAATAATGTCAAAAAGCACAATATTACCAGACGATTACATTGACAATGATGAAAACATGCACTATCATTTTCTTAAAAGAACAGAAAAAATGTTTATAACACAGTAAATGCAATAGAAGGAATTCTAAACAAAGTCAATACATAATATGCAAAGGCGAGAATTTCAAAAAAGGAGGAAGCAATGAAAAAGAGAATTTTATCAGTCGTTTTAGCAACGGTGCTGGCTGTTTCGATTTGCGCATGCGGTAAAACATCAGGAGGGGGAACAGCAGGTTCAGCCTCAAACAGTACATCCTCTTCAGGCACTGGAGTTGTAAATCTCACATATTGGACTTTGTTTACTGGCGATGATGGCAAAAATATGGATGCAATCGTAAAAAAATTTAACGATTCTCATCCGGATATTAAAGTGACTCATGTTGCCATGGATGCCATGACAGATCTGTATGTGAAACTGCCGATGGTTGCTGGAAATGACAGCCAGGCTCCGGATATTGCTGTAGTCTGGAGCACCTTTATCCCTTATCTGGTAGAAAAGAAAGCCATCCAGCCCATCGAGATGATCACTGACACGGAACCAAAACTGGCGGATGAGAATTTTACATCCTCGGATCTGGTTCACTACAATGGGAATCGTTATGGCGCGATGCTGGATTTCCCTTCGGTATCGATGTATGCAAATAAAGATCTTATTGCAAAATATGATCCGGATATTATAAGCGACAATGTCATTACCTGGGATGAAGTATTCGATCTCGCTTCAAAGCTTAAGGCAGCTGGCGTTGACGGTGACATTAAGGCATTGGCGAGCGGCGCCGGCGCATCAAACGATATTGAGCAGAATTTTCTGGCGGCAGGGAAAAATTATACCGAAGATGGAAAGACTCTTACTCTGACTGAAGAAGATCTGTCTAATGCCATGGGTTACTTTAAAAAACTTAATGATGAAGGCGGCTTTATGGCTGAAGATGCGGATGCATTTGGTCTGTTCACGCAGGGAAAAGCAGTACTGTGCACAGGCGGAACGTGGAACATGAATGCAGCCAAAGATAGTGGAATCAATTTCGTTGAGCTTCCTCCTGTACAGGTTGATGCCAGCAATGTTGTTACGAATGCTGTTGCTCATACTTTCGTTCTTCCGCAGCGGAGTTATACAGATGAAAAGAAGAAAGCGGTTGCAACGTTTATTACATGGTTTGAAGACAATGCAATTCTCTGGGCTCAGGCGGGGTCTGTCGTAGCCAATAAAAACGTTTCCAGCTCGGATGAATTCAAGAAGATGCCGCAGTACTTATTCAGCACTTTGGCTAAACAGGCGGTTCCCAATTATCTGTATCTGAGCATTGCAGAAGATGCGCTTACCAATTATGGATGGCAGCCTGTCTATAATCATATTTCGGTTGATGATTATTCAAAAGCGGTAATAGCTAAGATAAAGTCTTCGGTTGCAGCTCAGTAATTGGTTCTCTATAGATGAACGGGAAAAGGAGTATTTTCCCGTTCATCTATTATAATTATTTTAAAAAATTTAAAATGTTGAGCCGTGAAAAATATCAGCATAATGAAAACTTTGAAAGAAAGTCCATATCTCATCAATTCTTTTGATTGGAGTAGTTATGAAGGAAGCAACTGAAAAAAGACATTTTCATATAAACAGAAAGTACTTAATCCCTATTCTTTTTTTACTGCCGCAGTTGATTGTGTTTTCGATTTTTAATTTATTCCCGGATATTGCAGGTATATATGCGGCTTTTACAAAATGGGATTTAGGTTCGACTCCAATATGGATAGGACTTAATAATTTAAAAACGATACTTACAGACCAGTCATCATTGTTTTATTGGGATTTCAGATGGGGTCTTGAAAATACAGTGGTTTTTGTGTTAATTACGGTTCCATTCAGAATTCTAATTCCGCTGCTGCTTGCTGTGGCACTTTCACAAAAATTTCCCGGCAGAGGATTGTTTCAAGTCATATTTTATGTTCCTTCCTTACTTTCTCTTTCGGTAGTTATGATTTCATGGAATTACATGTTCAATCCTAATTATGGAATTATAAATACTTATTTTCATCTGGGGACACTTTCATGGACTTCACAGGTGCCATACAATTGGATAGCACTAATTATCATAACTGTATGGTGGGGGACCGGGGTCAATATGATTATTCTGCAGTCAGCCCTGGCAGGTGTACCGCAGGAATTACTGGAAGCGGCGAAGATCGATGGCGCTAATGCTACACAGCGTTTTTTGCATATTTCTCTTCCCTGTATTCGGTTTCCTCTTTCCTATGTAATTACGGTAAGTATTATTGCTGAATTCAATGTCTGGGGGCAGCCGTATATGTTTAATAACGGCGGGCCGATTATTGGAATGACAAACAGTTATGCTCATCAGTCAAATCTCATGTTGATGCAGATTATCAGAGATGTAGGATTTAAAGGATCTTTTGGATCCAATCCGGGAATTGCATCAGCTATGTCATTGATACTTGGAGGACTGATTGTCGTAATTTCAATTATCCAAGTTAGGCTCATGCACGAAAACGCAGAAGATTAATACGGAGATTGGAAACTATGAAAAGAAGAACAAAAGAGCAGATAAGAAAGTTGATGCTGACTATAGGGATGTCCATTGTGGCTGTATTTTGGATGATGCCGGTAGCTGCGGGATTTTTTACAAGTTTTAAAAGCAATCAGGAAGTTAAGATGTTTTCGGAATACAAGAATATAATTCCCAGAACATGGACGCTTGATAATTATCAATATGTTTTAAATTATGCGGCGCTTCCGATACAGAAACTGTTGCTGAACAGTTTCATTGTTTGCATTGCCTGTGTTGTCTTTACACTCGTTTTATGCACTCTGTCGGCATATGCGTTTGAGAGGTTTGACTTTCCCAAAAAGGAAACACTCTTTTGGATACTGTTTGCGCTGAGCGCAATTCCGAACGTCGTGGCCTTGGTTCCGCAGTATTCAATGTACTCATCGATGGGGTGGATTAATCAGCTTCCGTCAATTATTGCGCCGAATATTGCAGATGTTTTCAGTATCTATCTGATCCGGCAGTTCATGAAAGGCATACCCAAGGAATTGGATGAGTGCGCTAAAATTGATGGGGCAAATGAATTGACAATACTGAGAAAGATCATTGTCCCATTGTTAACCCCTGTTTTAACGATGGTAGCCATTTTCAAATTCAGTGATGTCTGGAATGACTTCCTGTGGCCCTCAATTGCGATTTCCACACCAGACCATTATACAATTACGCCTGCACTCAATCTCTTGAACAATGCTTATAGAGATACCGGAAGGGTAGAACGTTCTCTTGCCAGTTGCGTTTTGGCAATGATCCCGACATTGATCATTTTTATTATTTTCAGGAAGCGTTTTCTTGAAGGTCTTGATATTACTGCTGGTATAAAGGGGTAATTATGAGCCTTGCCAAAGTGAATTTCTATTCAAGAACGTTGAATATGCGGACGGAAGTATCTCTGGCATTGCCGGAGTATCCCAGACAAAGAATGGATGGGGAAGATTTCAAGAATAAATACCCGGAAAATCTGAGGTTTCCTGTGGCATATCTTCTCAATGGTTTTACAGGAGACTATACAGATTTTTTAACTATGATTCCGATTGAAAGGTATGCTTACGAAAGCGGGATGGCGATCGTCATTCCTTCCGGCCTGAATACCTGGTATGAGGATATTGTTGGCGGTCCGCATATGTATTCCTATATTGTGAATGAATTACCGGCGTATATGGAGGCTATGTTTCCGGTGCAGAATGATGCGAAAGGCCGATTTATAGCCGGATTATCAATGGGCGGCAGAGGAGCCGCTGTAGCAGCCGTGAAGAATCCGAAGAAGTACAATGCTTGTGCATGCCTTTCTGCTCCATTAACTGAAAAAGGACTATATGGTTGGCCAAACGAATTTGAGGAAGATCAAAAATGGATGGTGGAAAGTTTAAATGTGGCCGTAGGTGATGCAGCCGAAGGAAAATTTGATTACTTTAGCCTGGTCAGGAAGGCAATCGAAACAGGAGATAAAATTCCTCCCATACAGTATTCTATTGGCACCGAGGATCCGATTTATAAATTAGAGTTTTCCGCCATTAAGCAGTTTGTGGATGACACCCAGATCGATGTCAGGATCAAGGTGTATGAAGGAGGAAAGCATGATTTCTGTGTCTGGGATCCTGCCATTCATGAGGCCTTGCAGTGGTTTTCATCAAGATTCACAGATGATTGTATATAAAGATGATTCTAAGTCTGAAAGAAGGGAAATGCTATGCCTTTTCATACGCTTGACTACCCCAGACCTCAAATGGTGAGAGACAATTGGAAAAATCTTAACGGAGACTGGGAATTTAGTTTTGATGATGAAGATGTTGGGATAAGAGATAAGTGGTATGAGAATTTTCCATCCGCCCGTCATATTTGTGTCCCTTTTGCAAGTGAAACTGAATTGAGCGGCATACACGATGAGAAATTGCATAGACAGGTATGGTACAAAAGATCCTTTTTCATTACCCGTAATGATGAAAAAGTTACCAATAGGATGATTTTGCATTTTGAAGGCAGCGACTATTCAACATCTTTATGGATAAATGGCATACCCGCCGGCACGCATAACGGCGGGTATGAGAGGTTTTCGTTTGACATTACTGCATTTGTCATTGACGGAGAAAACACGATTACCGTCAGGGTGACGGATTCAGAAAATATTTATCAGCCGCGGGGGAAACAGCGTTGGAGAAATGAAAGTTACGAATGCTGGTACGTGCAGACAACCGGTATTTGGAAAACAGTATGGATGGAAGAAGTGAATGAAACCTATATTGAAGAATTGAAACTGACTCCTGCTTTTCAGAAGCAGGAGATAGTAATTGACGGTATGATTACGGGCATTTTGAAACAGCAGATAGGCAATGGGAATTACTCCGTGGAATTGGAGTGCAGTTTTGAAAAAAAGATTGTCAGACGTGTCAACATATCATTAAGCGACTTAAGCTTTCATACCGTTATGAATGTTTTTTCAGCAAATGATGACTGGACCGGAGTGAAAGCATGGTCTCCTTCAGAGCCTAATCTCTATGATTTAACAATAAGACTTATAAATAACGAGCGGGAGATCGATAAAGTAACATCCTATTTTGGCATGCGGGAAATACGCATTGAAAACGGAAATATTCTATTAAATGGAATCCCGCTATACCAAAAACTGATTCTTGACCAGGGCTACTGGAAGAATTCCGGGCTTACTCCGCCAAATGAGCAGGCACTTATTGATGATATCGATAAGATTCATGAGATGGGATTTAATGGACTTAGGAAACATCAGAAAATAGAAGACGAGCGCTTCCTTTACTGGTGTGATGTAAAGGGAATGCTTGTGTGGAGTGAAGCTCCTGCCACATATGCTTTTTCGGATCAGGCAGTCTGCTGCTTTACTGAAGAATGGATAAAGATAGTTAAGCAGAATTACAACCATCCTTGCATTATTACATGGACACCATTCAACGAATCCTGGGGTGTGCCGGAAATTGAGACAAGCAAGGCACAACAGCATTTTACGGAGGGAATATATTACTTGACCAAGGCATTGGATCCATATCGCCCTGTAATTTGCAACGATGGGTGGGAACACACTGTTTCAGATGTGGTAACACTTCATGATTACACTGAAAAAGGCGCGGATTTCCACAAAAGGTATAGTGAAAACAAGGATGGTATTTTTAGTACTGAAGTATACCACTGCAAAACAAAGTCAGCCATGGCTAACGGTTTTGCATACCATGGGCAGCCTGTCATTATTAGCGAATATGGAGGAATTGCTTTTACGAGCGGAGAAAGCAAAGACTGGGGATATGGAAATAAAGTAAATAACGAAGAAGAATTTCTTGAACGCTATCGTTCAATTACGAGTGCCATCAAGGAAATTCCCTGGATCAGCGGCTTTTGCTATACGCAACTGACAGACGTTCAGCAGGAAGTAAATGGATTGTTAAATGAGGAGCGGAAGGAGAAAGTCGAACCTTCAAAGATAAAAGAAATCAATGACGAAGCAGTAACCGGAAGATTTATCTGAAATATATCTTTGCAAGTATCAGAAGAAGATCATGATGCCGTGACGAATATTTTCAGGGCATTCATGCTGAAAGTAAATGCTCAATAGTGGCTGCCGGAGCGTGAAAAGATTGCCGGTACCCCTATTTGGGCATTTATTTTTTTTTATGTTCGCAATGGACAATAACATGATGGCCAAATAGCCAAATATTATACAATACGTTATTTTTAGACGTTCCGGACTTTCTTACCGTCTGTCTGAATATATATGTTCCGGTTGCCGGTAAAACTGAATAACATATTAATAAATGTAAAATCGGAATCTATCGTAAATGCTGCTTGACGGATATAATTTGATTTAAGGAATGAATCTTTCATGAGGGGTATGAAAGTGGCCCTCGCAAATCTCCTTATTGCAATACACTCACAGGAGGAAATGGATCATGCGGGAAGTTTCAATTGATAAAGCAGCGATCATCACGCAGACAGTAACGAGTACGTCCTACAGGATCGATGACGAAACAATGGTTGAACTTGACAACGTGCCGGAGTCGCTCGAAAGGATCGAGCAGGAAAAACAAAACGCAAGGGCATCTCTGGTACTTGGCGTTCCGTCATTGTTTTCGTTTGATGTGGTACGCTGCAATGGCCGTTATGGCATTATTTATGAGCAGTTTCATGCGAAAACACTCGGGCATCAGATCATGGATGATCCGGAAAACTTCGACCACTATCTTGATCTTTACGTGCAGCTGTCGAAGAAGATGCATGCGATCCATGTGCCGGAAGGCAGCTTCCGGTCTGTCAAGGACGTTTACCGTAAGAACGTGCAGGAGATGGGTGACCTGCTGACAGAGGAAGAGAAAAGAAAGTGCAATCAGGTGATCGACGCGGTTCCGGACGGAGATTCTTACATTCCCGCGGGATATCAGCCGTCGCGCGTGTTTTACAAAGATGACCAGCTTTTTCTCAATACCTTTGACCACACGGGCTACGGTCATCCGCTCTTTGCGCTGGGGGATGAGATCGTTTCCATCAAGTTTTCAGCAGAAGCACCGGGCCTTGATCCGAAATTCCTGTACATGGTGGTCAATATGGATCAGCCTACGGCCAGGAAGTTCTGGCATGATTACATTGTCCGGTATTTTAATTTCAGCTCGGAAGGGCAATTTGAGAAGATGGATAAGCTGCTCAGTTTCTTCGGCCTTCTGAAGATCGTGCTGGCTTCGGTTCTTGCACCGAATATCAGCCAGGCATACCGGCAGAGTACGCTCGACAATGGCCGGAAGAACTTCTTCCCATATGTGGACTATATGCTGGATGCACTGAAGAACCCGGGATTCTGAACAAAACATGACGGACTGCCGCGGATGCGGCGCAGGGGGCAGGAATGAAAAAGTGCGGGAGAAGATACACCAAAACAGTTTTAGCGGCATTACTCGTGTTTTGCATGTCATTGTCGACAATGCTTCCGGTAAACGCAGCAGCGGCAAAATTTCATGTCGATCTCAACGGGGATGAGGAAACCACAGCACCCCGGGCACAGGATGATTTTTATCTGTCACAGAATTTTGACTGGATGAAAGCCAGCGTGATCCCGGAAACAAAAATTGATATCGGTTCACTGGAAAACATGAGTGAGCTGAGCGCTCAGCGGCTGCTTGAGATCACAAAAGACTGCGTTAAAAACCGCAGTCAGTATTCGAAAACGTCCGATCAGGGAAAGATCGCAGATTTTTACTCACAATACCTCGACATGGACAGCCGCAACAAGGCGGGATACGGGAATCTGTCTTCGATCCTGGACCTGGTGGAGTCCGCACAGGATACTGCATCCCTGACAAAGGTATCCGCCGTGCTTCTTCACACGTACGGGATTCCTTTTCTGGTTGACAAGATCAGCCCGGAGGAGGATCCGTTGGGGATCAGCAGCACCTATATTGCATGTGATAGCGGGCCTGCTCTGGATTTTAATAAAATAGCCTTTTTAAGTGACAGTTATGCTGAATATGTCAATATACTGCGGGATCACATTCGAAATCTCCTTGTCCTGTACGGACGTGATGAAAACACGGCCTCTTCTGAGGCAGACAGTATGATAGAGATAGAGCGGGAGATCTGGGCTGCCAGTCAGGACAAAACGGCACAGAAAAACCCTTCTGCCTACTATAAGACCTATACCTACGACCAGCTGAAGGCGATGCACAAGAATATTGATATTGATGTGATCCTGCAAGAGACGGGAATGACACCTGAAAACGGTGCAACCACATTCATGGTGCCGGAGGCCGGGGCAGTCGAAAAGGCTGACGAACTCTATACGGCTGAGAACCTGCCGGTACTGAAGGATTACCTGATCTATTGGATCCTTGATACTTATTCCGGCAACCTGACGCAGGCTTATGAGGACGAGGGACTTGCTTATTACCGGAAGCTGACCGGTACGACGGAGGATGATCCGGCAGACAGGCGGGCCAGTCAGAAGGTATCCAACTTGCTGTATTCCTCCTATGGCCGGCTGTATGCAAAACAATATTGCAGTGAAAAGGCCAGAACGGAAGTTAAGGGATATGTTAAAAAGATAGTGGCGCAGTATCGCACCATGCTTGCGGGACTTGACTGGATGAGCGAAGCGACGAAACAACGGGCGATCCTGAAGCTTGACACCATAACGATCAATGTTGGGTGGCCGAATGTCTGGCCGGACAGTTATCTGGATAATTATTCCGTCAAGTCCCCGAAGGAAGGCGGGAGCCTCATCAACAACTATCTGGACTATAAAATTATTACAGTCCGGCAGCAGTATTCTCTTTTCGGAACAAAGGTCGATAAAAAAACATGGCCTGACGATAGGAAGGTTGTACCGCAGAATGTCAATGCCTTTTACGATGCGGCAAGCAACTCCATCAATATCCTTGCAGGGGTCATGCAGGCACCCTTCTATGATCCTGACGCAACGGATGCGACAAATCTGGGCGGAATCGGTATGGTGGTCGCACACGAGATCACGCATGCATTTGATGCCAAAGGATCGCAGTACGATGAGACCGGGCGGCTGAACAACTGGTGGACAGACGCAGACCGTGCGGCCTTTACGGAGCGCACCGCAGCGATCTCGGAGTATTTCAGCCGTTATGAGCTGGGAAGTCTCGGAATGTTAAGCGGTGAACTGACGCTCAGCGAGAACATTGCAGACCTTGGGGCTTTGCAGTGCATTACCGCCATTATAGGAGAGAACAACACGGATGAGATCAGGCAGTGCTATACAAATTATGCTGTCTGCTGGCGGACAATCGGCAGAAAGAGCTATTATCTGAGCGGGCTGACTGACGAACATTCACCGGATCCGGTCCGTGTGGACGGTGTTCTGAGCAACCTGAACGCCTTCTATACGGCTTTCGATGTGAAACCCGGAGACGGCATGTATGTGGCACCGGAAGACCGGGTCGGAATCTGGTAAACACGAAAAAAGAAAGCATATGGCAGATGGACACCTTGTTTGACTGGAGACCGACATCCTATGAAGAACTGGATGCTGTGTACGATAAGATCGAGCAAAACGAAGCTCTTTGGCAGTCCCTGAATATTATCGAGCAGGGGGCGCTGGAGGAGATAAAGGCCTTTCATGCCGCGTTGAACCGTGAGCCGCCGGATGCTGAAGATGTCCCATACCACAAGATCTCAGAAGCTATGAAAATTGCCGCTGTACCATTTGAAGATCTGAATCAGGTACAGCAGGAATTTTTGGCATACCTGCTGGCATTGGAAAACATTGAGTCATTTGAACTCAATTTCAAAGAAGGGATACAGGTGTATCTTTCAAGAGACCCGGATCGAGGGCTGTTTTGTACTTTTTTTTTCTTGCTGAATCGCATAGAACTGGTTGATGGCGGGTATGAATCATTTGTCCCTCATTCGAAGCTGGTGTGCCATGTACTTCCGGGAGAGAAAAAATGGGTCCCGTTCTTTAAAATTGTACTGACGATCTATCCATGGATAACTTCGGCACATCTGAGTTTCTACAAATCCATTGACGAATGGAGAGCTGCCATTCGTACTAACGACAGCGGAGCAGACAAAACCGAGGCATCAGGAAAATCTGCAGCTGCTTCGCACGATGATGCGGAACCATCTTTTTCCGGACCATCGCCGGATGAAATGTCTTATATCGGACAGCAGACCGGAAGCTATCTGCCGGCAGGCCTCATTTTTACGTTCGGGAGCCTGATGTGCATACCGGTATATCTGTCAGTAAGGCAGACTGACGGATCGGATGGCTTTGTTTTTCTGATGACAATCATCATCATGCTTCTGATAGGGATAATATTCCTGATCATCTGGCATAAGACGGAGGGTTGAGAAGAAGGTATCTTCCATAGCATGAGCCAATTTAAAAAGCATATGTTGAAATGGTACGAGAGGCCGTAGAGGAGGAAACATTGCATGAAAACGATTGATTATTATATGAATCTTCCGTATCGGCTGGAAATCTTTCCTGATCCGGAGGAAGGCGGATACGTGGCACGCTATCCGGATCTTCCTGGATGTATTACAGTTGGAAACTCAATGGAAGACGCTGTGGAAAATGCCGAGGATGCAAAAAAAGAATGGCTTACAGCAGCAGTGGAAAGCGGAGTGGATATCGCCGAACCAATGAAAATGGATGGCTATTCAGGACAATTCAAACTTCGGCTTCCGAAGAGTTTGCACCGAAAACTTGCCGAGCATTCTAAGGAGGAAGGGGTTAGTATGAATCAGTACTGCGTATATCTTCTTTCAAAGAATGAAGCGATAGAGAAAGTATGAATAAAAGATGACGGTCATAAACGACATTGATGATGTACTGGTGGTGAGCCAGCGTTTGGTATATACCATCAATGGAGGGAAAAGGCCAATTGATGCATATTTTGAAATCTGTTATGAGCAGCAACACTTACTTACAACATAGGGTAACAGACTTTAGCGTACTAATAGAGAAAAACAACGTCAGAATCTGTTCAGATAGAGAAAAATTATAAGTCATTATATCATCACGTAATAATGCTGATAAACTCAGGGAATTTTTCTTTCGTCTTTTGGATTTGATTTATGTCTGTACTGGTTCACATCCTGATATTAATGAATTGGCTATTGATGCAAATAGAGTTGACCTGACCAACCTTGCCGGAAAATATACAACAAGTAATTTCTATAGAAATAATTGGTTTTGGCTTCGAGAGATTAATGCAACAACGGTCAATGCTGATGTTATGGGTTTATTGGAAACAATTCCACAAATTCCTTTATATTCAATGCAGTATTTGGTTTCTGCTGAATATGACCATGTTATTTCAGAACATAAGCTTACGCTATTACTTCATGTAATCGATGGCCTCATTGACCATAGCAATTCGTTTAGAAAATCATTGAAAAAAGAATTTATTAACGTTTATCACCTTGATGCAGAGCCCCAAAATGTCGGATCATACGAGGCTGCACTGAATTATTTATGTAAAAAATATTTTTTTAATTATCATCGAAAATTCAACTGCCAGATTCTGCAACTGTATAGATTTAGTCAACGTAAATTTCTCGACGTAATGACAGATACAAGGAATTGGTACTCACATCTTCTTCCAGAAGATAAAAAAGAAGATCGGCTTTATAAAGAAGATATGCAGTATTTTATTTCATTGATTGTATTTGCACTTCGCATTATGATATTAGATCAAGTAGGCGTTTCAGGAGATGAAGAAAAAATCAAAAATGGTTACTATGTAATACATGATTGGATTGTATCAAACAAACATATGGAAGATAGATATCCGTATAAAACAGGGACTTATAAACTAAAACAAATATTGGAAAAAGGCTTTGATTAATTAGTATATTTGAGTTCTTATGTTACTTATTGGAACCGATAAAGTATATAAATGAAGATTGAGAGAGAAATTATATATTGAGATAGTGTGATGGATATGAATTCTTCCGATAAATTTCATCCCTCCCCCTCTTCGGGAGACCATACAACCCATAACGATGATCTCGTCATCGATTACGATGGCACGGAGTCATCGTCGCATTCTTATACGCACAAAAGCAAGAGCGAAGCGGGGGCATCCGAGCATCACCACCATCATCGCCATCACCGCAGACGTTTGCATGGCGCGAAGAAGACACTGCTGATCATCCTGTTGGTCGTTGTGATCGTCGGGGCGGCGGCTGTGGCTGCCTGGCGTGTGCTGGATTACATGGGGAAGGCTTCTCTCTACAAGAAGGCAAATGCCTCTGCACCGGACCTTTCCACGGCGATCGCGGAAGCGGCAGGGACAGCGGACAGTGCGGAAGCTTCCGCAACGGCTGCCACAAAAACGGAAAACTGGCAGGCGGACTGGGTCAGGTACAAGGGAAAAGTCTACACGTTCAACAAGGATATTCTGACCTTTCTGTTCATGGGTATAGACAGGGATGGCAAAGCGGTGGCCGGCAAGAACGGCATCGACGGCGGACAGGCCGACGGGCTGTTTCTCCTGGTCATGGATCCGGACACTAAGAAAATCTCTATCGTGGCCATCAACAGGAATACGATGACGGATATTGACGTATACGATGAGAACGGACAGTATGTCGGCTCCGGCAAGGGGCAGATCTGTCTGCAGCACGGTTACGGGGACGGTCTGAAGCAGAGCTGCGAGCGCACCGAAAAGGCGGTCACGAACCTGTTTTACGATCTGCCGATCAACGGGTACTGCTCGATCAACATGGGCGCTGTCCCGACGCTGGTGGATGACATCGGGGGGATCACGGTCCCGAAGATCACGTATGCCAATGAGAAGATGACGTACGGAGATGACCAGACTCTGAACGGTTCGCAGGCGTATGAGTATATCCGCTACCGTGGCGATGACTTTGACAGCGCTTCCTTCCGTCTGCAGAAGCAGAAGGAGTTCCTGAAGGCATACGTGACAAAACTGAAGAAGAAGCTGACTTCGGACCCGGCGACCGCGGTGGATCTGTATACCGCGATCACGCCGTACATGGTCACCAACATCGACACAGGAGAAGTGACGTATCTTTCGGACAACATCGCAGGCTACACGTTTGATACCGACGATATCTATTCCCTGAAGGGCACCACGGCGATCGGAAAGACGGAGCACGAGGAATTCACCTACGATCCGGATTCTCTTCTTGACCTGATGATCAATGTGTTTTATAAGGAAGTACCGGAAGCGGAAGTGAACAAAGCCGGTTGATCGACAGGGGACTGTGGGGCTGACGATGCTTAAGATCGCGATAATATACATATGCGACGGGGATTACGACGTGTTTTGGAAAGAGTTCTATGAATCTTTCGAAAAGCTGTTCCTGCCCGGCACCGATAAGCATTTTTTCCTGTTTTCCGACAGGGCGGATCTCCCGTATGCAGAGCACAACCCCAAAGTGGAATATCACCCCGTGCTGTACCGGGGGTGGCCGGCCGCGTCGGAGATGCGGTTCCATACGTTCCTGTCTGTACAGGACGAACTGAAGGCATACGATTACATATTCTATATGAACGCCAATATGAAATGTAACCGCGTGATCACGGAAGAGGAGATGCTTCCGGAAGACAGGCCGGGGATTCATCTGATTGCTGCGAGGCACCCGATCATCGACAATATGAAGCATCCCTGTTTTTACCCCTATGAGAGAAACCGGCGTTCCAAGGCCTATATTCCGTACAACATGGGCCGATACTACATCATGGGCAGCTTCATCGGCGGCAGGGCGGCGGACTTCCTGAAGATGTCGAAGATCCTGAAGAATATCACGGATATGGACCTTGCGGAGCATATCACCTGTTTCAGTTATGACGAATCCAGGCTGAACAGGTATATCATAGGCCGGGACGATGTCCTGGCCGTTTCGCCCGCGTACTGCAACGGCGGTTTCAATAAGAAATATGAAGATGCCATAGTCATGCGGAATAAGGCGGACTATTTTGATGTAGACAGGCTGAAAAAGGTAAAACAGCATTCCCTGGCTTTTCTGGTCGTGCGGAAGATAAAGAGAACGGCGCAGAGCTGTGTCTTCTACCTGATCGATTCGGTCAGGTACGGAAACGGGAACGTGCCGAACAGGGAACTCTTTGAGTAAAGAAACGGAAAGGGAAGCGTCATGGGTGTGACTCAGATCCTGGTCCTTGCAGCCTGCGCGGCAGTCGTCGGGAGCATCGCGTATATCGTAGTGAAAGTGCGCCGCGCATCGCGCATGCTGTTCGGGACTGCGGATATCCTGAAAGGGATCAGTCAGCGGGAGCAGGAGGAAGCGACGACGCCCAAGTCCGTATCGGGCATGACCAGCCTGATGCTGCCGAAGATCCACGAGGACTTTCCGGGTTTCAACTGGACGGAGTGGAAGCACAGGTGTGAAAACACGGTACGCGGGTATCTTGAGGCCATCGAGCAGCAGGACACGAAGTCATTTACAGAGGCTTCGTCCGAGCTGAAAAGGCAGGCCGACCTGCAGATCAGCGACGACAGGGAAAGAAAGCTGCACCGGCATTTTGACGAGATCACGGTCTATCAGACGGAGATCACGAATTATACCAAGGGAGAAGGCCTCTGCACGATCCTTGTGCAGTCGTCCGTCGGGTATGTCTGCACGATCGACGGGCAGGAAGAGCCGGCGGTGAAGGACAAAAGGGAACAGCACCGTTTTGACATTGAGATCGTTTACGTGCAGGACCTTTCGAAAGTCGGGGCGCATGCGACCTCCTTCGGCATGAACTGCAGGAACTGCGGCGCGCCCATTACGGACCTCGGGGCGGTGCGGTGCCCGTACTGCGGGGAGGCGCTCGAGCCGGTCAACATCAGGGTCTGGCATATCAACAAGCTCACGGAGCGGGCCTGAACAAGGTGTTTTTCATTGTTCGGATTTTGCTGACGCACCGGCCGCCTTATGCTATAATCGGTTAAATGCCGGGGCGGGATCTTAAGGGACACGCCCTGCGGAGCGCAGAGTGGGCGAGAGATCGGAACAGAAGAAGAAGCATATTCTGGAGACGGCGAGGAAGGTCTTCATGGAGCGGGGCTACAAGGACGTGACCATGAAGGATATTGTCGATGCCTGCGGGATCAGCAGGGGCGGCCTGTACCTGTATTATCCGGGTACGTCGGAGCTGTTCCTCGATGTCCTGCGTCTCGAGAGCGCGGAGACGGATGAAGCCTTTGCGTCCTCGTCTGCGGGGAAGGCCGGTGCGGCCGGGATCCTCCGTCTGTTCTTCGATGCATGGAAAAGCGACCTGAAGCCCGGCGAGCAGTCGCTGGCCAGGGCCACTTACGAATTTGCCTTTGTGGAAGGCGAAGAGGGCGGCAGGAAGTATCTGAAGGATCAGTTCGATGCTTCGGTGGCCCTGCTGTCGCGGATCATCGCCGCCGGAAACAGGAAGGGCAGGCTTTCGGTAAAAGACCCTGAGAGAGAGGCGCGGAGTACGATGTACGCACTCGAGGGGCTGCGGATCTCCGTCTGTACGATGGATCTTCCGGAACAGGCGATCGATGACGAGATCGATTTCCTTATGAGCAGGTTTTCAGCCGGCGGACCGGCATAGCGAGAGTGCAGCCTGGGATGCCCGGCGGGCACTTTTGTTTTGTAAAGGAGCGGATCTATGAGCAGAGTCAGACGCATTTATGTGGAAAAAAAGAAACCGTACGCAGTCGCAGCGCAGCAGCTTAAGGAAGAGATCACAGGCTTCCTCGGGATCCCGGACATAGAGGACGTACGCATTCTCATCCGGTACGACGTGGAGAATGTCTCGGACGATGTTTTTGCGCAGGCCTGCCGTACGGTGTTTTCCGAACCTCCCGTGGATATCCTGTACGAGGAGCGGATCGAGGTGCCGGCCGGTGCTCGCGTGTTTTCCGTAGAGCCTGTGCCCGGTCAGTTTGACCAGAGAGCGGATTCGGCGCAGCAGTGCATCCAGTTCATCCGCGGCTCCGAGAAGCCGGTCGTCTGTACGGCCAAAACATATATTCTTACGGGAAAGCTTTCGGACGCGGAATTTGCGGCCATCAAGGCGTACTGCATCAACCCCGTGGATTCGCGCGAATCGTCTGGCGGCAAGCCGGAAACGCTGGAGATCGTGCACCCGGTGCCCGCTGATGTGGCGGTTCTTGAAAACTTCGGCGGTATGCCGGAGGAGGAATTCAGGAAGCTGTACGATTCGCTCGGCCTCGCGATGACCTATGCCGACTTCTGTTTTATCAGGAAGTACTTTGCAGAAGAGGAGCACAGGGATCCGACCATGACGGAGATCCGGGTGCTCGACACGTACTGGTCCGATCACTGCCGGCACACGACATTTGCGACCGAGCTCGGCAATGTGAAGTTCGACGACGGGTTTTATGCGGAGCCCCTGCGCCGCGCCTATGAGAAATACCTGGCAGCCAGGGAGGAGATCTACAAGGGGCGGAGCGACAAGTACATCTGCCTCATGGACCTGGCGCTGATGGGCATGAAGAAGCTGAAGAGCGACGGGATCCTCAGGGACATGGAGGTCTCGGACGAGAACAACGCCTGCTCCGTGGTGGTGCCGATCGAGGTCGACTACGGGAAGGGACCGGAGAAGGAAGAGTGGCTGCTCTTCTTTAAAAATGAGACGCACAACCATCCGACGGAGATCGAGCCTTTCGGCGGCGCGGCGACGTGCCTCGGCGGTGCGATCCGCGACCCGCTTTCGGGCAGGGGCTATGTGTACCAGGCCATGCGTGTGACGGGCGCGGCGGATCCGACAGTGCCGGTGTCCGAAACGCTGAAGGGGAAGCTGCCGCAGAAGCAGCTCGTCCTCGGCGCGGCACACGGATATTCGAGCTACGGGAACCAGATCGGACTCGCGACAGGCCAGGTGACGGAGATTTATCACCCGGACTATGTGGCCAAGCGTATGGAGATCGGTGCGGTGATGGGCGCTGCGGCCCGCAGAAATGTGGTCCGGAAGAATTCTGATCCGGGCGACATCATCATCCTGCTGGGCGGCAGGACAGGGCGCGACGGCATGGGCGGTGCGACGGGAGCCTCCAAGATCCACACGGAGAAATCGCTGTCGCTGTGCGGTGCCGAAGTGCAGAAGGGCAATCCCCCGACGGAGAGAAAACTGCAGAGGCTGTTCCGCAGACCTGAAGTCTCGCACATGATCAAAAAGTGCAACGACTTCGGCGCGGGCGGCGTATCGGTTGCCATCGGCGAGCTGGCCGACGGCCTGAACGTGGACCTCGACCTGGTCCCGAAGAAGTACGACGGCCTGGACGGGACGGAGCTTGCGATCTCCGAATCCCAGGAGCGTATGGCGGTCGTGGTGGCGCCGGAGGACAGGGACAGGTTCCTTGCCTGTGCCGCGGAGGAAAACCTCGAGGCAGTGCCGGTCGCGGTGGTGACGCCGGAGAAGAGGCTGGTGCTCCGCTGGAGAGGGAAGGACGTCGTCAATATTTCACGCGCTTTCCTCGATACGAACGGTGCGCATCAGGAGTGTGCGGTGGAAGTGGAAGCACCGGAGGAAGGCAGCGCCTTCCTCAACAAACTCGCTGTCGCAAAGGCGGCGCCTGCCATTGAGAGCGGTGATTTCGGCAGCGCGCTGAAGACGGTGCTGTCCGACCTGAACGTCTGCTCTGAGAAGGGGCTCATCGAAATGTTCGACTCCTCCATCGGGGCTTCTACCGTGGATATGCCGTTCGGCGGCAAGTACCAGCTCACGAAGACGCAGACGATGATCGCGCGCTTCCCTGTTCTCGGAGGGAAGACCGACACAGTCTCCATGATGAGCTACGGTTTTGACCCTTACCTTTCTTCCTGGAGTCCGTACCACGGTGCTGTGTATGCGGTGACCGATTCCCTGGCGAAGATCGTGGCCTCGGGCGGCGATGCAAAACATGTGCACTTCACTTTCCAGGAGTATTTCCGCCGCATGACGGAGGAGCCGAAGCGCTGGAGCCAGCCGTTTGCGGCACTGCTCGGCGCGTATGACGCGCAGGTCGGATACGGCCTCGCTTCCGTGGGCGGCAAGGACTCGATGTCCGGCACCTTCAACGATATCGATGTGCCGCCGACGCTGGTATCCTTTGCGGTCGACGTGGCGGACATTAAGGAAACGGTCACCGACGAGATCAAAAAGGCCGGGGACGTGCTGGTACAGTTCAGTATTAAGAAGGACAAATACGGCCTCCCGGTCTACGGCGACGTACTGGGTCTTTACGATGAGATCACGGCCCTCATGCGGAGCGGAAAGATCTCGGCAGCGGCGGCGCTCGACCGTTACGGCATCGCACCTGCGGCTGTGCAGATGGCTTTCGGAAACCGCTTTGGGCTCACCTTTGACGAGGAAATAGCCTGCAGGGAACTGTTTGCAGACGCGTCGGGAGACATTCTGGCGGAGATGGCGCCGGAGGATGCGAAGGCACTTGCGCCGTGCCGCTTCGGAAGCAGCAGGATCGTGGCGAAGGTCACGGGGCACGGCTTCGATCCGGAAGAAGAACCGGTATTTATCTGGCAGGGAAGGAAGTTCTCCTATGAAGAGGCACTCTCTTCCTGGAAGAAGCCTCTGGAGAAGATCTTCCCTACCCGCGCGGGCAAAGACAGTTCCGCCGTGGAATCTCCTCTGTTCCATGCGGAGAGCATTGCGGTGTGCAGCCATAAGATCGCACAGCCTGCGGTGTTCATCCCTGTTTTTCCCGGAACGAACTGCGAGTACGACTCCGCGGCCGCTTTTGAGAGGGCGGGAGCAAAGACCGTCACGACGGTGTTCACCAACCGGAACGAGGACGATATCCGCGGTTCCGTCGAGGCGTTTGCCAAAGGGATACGGGATGCCCAGATCATCATGTTCCCGGGCGGCTTCTCCGCAGGCGACGAACCGGACGGATCGGCCAAATTCTTTGCGACGGCATTCCGCAACGAGAAGATCCGCGAGGCAGTGGAAGATCTGCTGGATCGCCGCGACGGACTTGTGCTCGGCATCTGCAACGGGTTCCAGGCCCTCATCAAGCTGGGCCTCGTGCCGAACGGCAGGATCACGGGACAGGATGAGCAGTCGCCCACGCTGACGTACAATACCATCGGCCGGCATATCTCGAAGGAAGCCTATGTCAGGGTGGTCTCCGACAGGAGCCCCTGGCTGCAGGGCGCAAAGCTCGGCGGAGTCTATGTGGACCCGGCTTCCCACGGCGAAGGAAGGTTCGTGGCGCCGAAGGAATGGATCGAAAGGCTGTTCGCGAACGGACAGGTGGCGACGCAGTACTGCGATCCCGAGGGGCATGTCACGATGGACGAAGAGTGGAACATCAACGGTTCGTTCAGCGCGATCGAAGGCATCACTTCGCCGGACGGGCGCGTGCTCGGCAAAATGTGCCATGTGGAGCGGCGTGGCGACGGCATAGCCCGCAACATTTACGGGCAGCAGGATATGAAGATCTTCGAGAGCGGCGTAAAGTATTTTGCATGATGTTTTGTCTGGAGGAAATATGCAGGCTTTTCTGATTCTGGAAGACGGTACCGTGTTTAAAGGCAGCCGGATCGGCGCGGACCGCGATGTGATCAGCGAGATCGTTTTCAACACTTCGATGGCGGGGTACCCCGAGGTGCTGACCGACCCCTCGTACGAGGGGCAGTCGGTGTGTATGACCTATCCGCTCATCGGCAACTACGGCATCTGTACGGACGACATGGAGTCCTCGCGGCCCTGGATGGACGCGCTCATCGTGCGCGAAGCGGCCCGTGTGCCGAGCAATTTCCGCTCCGACATGTCGCTGCTGAAATTCATGGAAAAGTATGAGCTGCCGGGAATTGAAGGGATAGATACCCGTGCGCTGACGAGGATCCTGCGTGAGCGCGGCACGATGAACGGCATGATCACATCCGATGCGAATTACGATCTGCAGGCGATCCTGCCGAAGCTGAAGGCCTACACCTGCGGCAAAGTCGTGGAGAAGGTCTCCTGCAGCGAAAAGTATACGGTGAAGGGCGTTTCCGACCTCTCCGAAAACGGTCCGCTTTCGGGCAGGGCAGTGTTCGACCCGGACACGTACCATCCGGAGGACACGGAGGAACCGGTAAAACACGAGAAGCGGCCGAGCCTTGTCCGGGAACTTACGGGAATCGTACCCGACGGGAAGGGCGGCACGAGGCATCTTTCGATCGCCCTGCTCGATGTCGGCGCGAAGCGGAACATTGCGGGATCGCTCGCAGCCCGCGGATGCGACGTCACGGTCTATCCCGCACTGACCGCGGCGGAGGAGATCCTCGCTTCGCACCCGGACGGCATCATGCTGAGCAACGGCCCCGGGGATCCGAAGGAGTGCACCTCGATCATTGAGGAAGTTCGCAGGATGTACGAAAGCGACGTCCCGATCTTCGCCATCTGTCTGGGGCACCAGCTCATGGCGCTCGCGACTGGCGCGGATACGCACAAGCTCAAATACGGGCACCGCGGCGGGAACCATCCCGTAAAGGATCTTTCTACCGGCCGTGTGTATATTTCCTCGCAGAACCACGGCTATGTGGTGGACACGGATACGCTGGATCCTTCGGTCGCCGTGCCGGCTTTTGTCAACGTCAACGACGGCACCAACGAAGGTCTGCGCTATCTGAAGAAGAATGTTTTCACGGTGCAGTTCCACCCGGAGGCCTGTCCGGGACCGCAGGATTCGGGCTATCTGTTTGACCGTTTCCTGGAAAACGTAAAGAGCGCGGCAGGAATGAGCGGTGTGCCGGAAGGCCTTAGCTGCGCGGCGGCAGGAAAATGAAGCACGCCTGAAGGCCGGAAGGCCTGCCGGGCAGCGGATCACAGATTCGGATCGCAGATCTTATTTCGATATACGGAGGCATATATGCCCAAGGATACAGGGATCAGAAAAGTAATGGTCATCGGCTCCGGCCCCATCGTCATCGGGCAGGCGGCTGAGTTCGACTACGCAGGCACGCAGGCCTGCCGGGCGCTCAAGGAGGAAGGCATTGAAGTCTGCCTTGTGAACTCGAACCCCGCCACCATCATGACGGACCGCGACATAGCGGATGAAGTCTACATCGAGCCGCTCACGAACGAAGTCCTCGAAAAGATCATCGAGAAGGAGAAGCCGGACGGGCTGCTGCCGAACATGGGCGGGCAGGCCGGGCTGAACCTGGGCATGAATCTTTCGGAGAGCGGGTTCCTCGACGCACAGGGCGTGCGGCTTCTCGGCGCGAACGCGCTCACGATCAAAAAAGCGGAAGACCGTCTGCTCTTCAAGGAGACGATGCTGAAGATCGGCGAGCCCGTGGCTCCTTCGAGAGTTGTCGAAAATGTGGAGGACGGCGTTGCCTTTGCCGCGCAGATCGGCTATCCGGTCGTGCTGCGCCCGGCCTATACCCTCGGCGGCAGCGGCGGCGGTATCGCGCACAGCGTCACGGAGCTGCGCAAGATCCTGGAGAACGGCCTCCGCCTTTCACGTGTAGGACAGGTGCTCGTGGAGCGTTCGATCGAAGGCTGGAAAGAGATCGAGTACGAAGTAATGCGCGACTCTGCCGGCAACTGCATCACGGTCTGCAACATGGAAAACATCGACCCCGTCGGCGTACATACAGGCGACTCCATCGTCGTGGCGCCTTCGCAGACGCTGTCGGACAAGGAATACCAGATGCTCCGCACGTCGGCTCTCAACATCATCTGCGAGCTGGGCATCACGGGCGGCTGCAACGTGCAGTTTGCGCTGCATCCGACGAGCTTTGAATACTGCGTGATCGAGGTGAACCCGAGAGTGTCCCGTTCCTCGGCGCTCGCTTCCAAGGCAACAGGGTATCCGATCGCCAAGGTGGCCGCCAAGATCGCCCTCGGCTACACGCTCGACGAGATCAAAAATGCCATCACGGGCAAGACCTACGCCTCCTTCGAGCCGGCGCTCGACTACTGCGTCGTCAAGTTCCCGCGACTGCCGTTCGACAAGTTCATCACCGCCAAGCGCACGCTGACCACCCAGATGAAGGCGACGGGAGAGGTCATGAGCATCTGCACCAACTTCGAGGGTGCGATGATGAAGGCCATCCGCTCGCTCGAACAGCACGTGGACTGCCTGGATTCCTACGACTTTTCCAATCTCAGCAAGGAAGAACTTTTCTCGAGACTGACGGTCGTGGACGACCAGCGGATCTGGGTTATCGCGGAGGCCCTGCGCAAGGG
This sequence comes from Lachnospiraceae bacterium, assembly GCA_022652545.1. GTDB lineage: Bacteria > Bacillota > Clostridia > Lachnospirales > Lachnospiraceae > CAG-791. The sequence goes on along the minus strand of JALCRM010000005.1, from coordinate 138,280 downwards.
GATCTCCTACGGGACGATCCACGAGATCACCATGATCGACGAATGGTTCATCGACAAGCTGAACCATCTTGTGAAGATAGAGGCGAGACTCAAGAAGGGACCGCTCACGAAGGAACTGCTCGCGGAGGCCAAGAGCTGCGAGTATCCGGACACGGTCATCGCGCGGCTTGTGAACAGGGGAGCCGCAGCGGAAGCCGCGAAAGCCGCGGCGGACGATATCCGGGCCATGCGGCTCTCGTACGGCATCCGTGCCTCTTATAAGATGGTGGATACCTGCGCCGCGGAGTTTGAGGCCAAGACGCCGTATTTTTACAGCGTCTACGGAGAGAACGAAGACGAGGCGGTGGAGAAGCTGACCCACAGGAAGAAGATCCTGGTCCTCGGCTCCGGCCCCATCCGTATCGGGCAGGGCATCGAATTCGACTACTGCTCGGTGCACGCGACCTGGGCTTTCCGCAGGGCGGGCTACGAGACGATCATCATCAACAACAACCCCGAGACCGTGAGTACGGATTTTGACATAGCGGACAAGCTGTATTTCGAGCCCCTGACGCCGGAAGACGTACAGAACGTCGTCGACATCGAGCACCCTGACTGCGCGGTCGTGCAGTTCGGCGGCCAGACGGCCATCAAGCTCACGCAGGATCTCATCAAAATGGGCGTGCCCATCCTCGGCACGGACGCCAAGGACGTGGATGCCGCGGAAGACCGCGAGATCTTTGACGAAGTGCTGCAGAAGTGCGGTATTTCGAGGGCAGCAGGCGAGACCGTCTTCACGGCCGAGGAAGCCAAGAAGGTCGCCAACCGCCTGGGCTACCCCGTGCTGGTGCGCCCTTCCTATGTGCTGGGCGGCGCCGGGATGCAGATCGCCATTTCCGACGAAGAGATCGAACAGTTCATGGCGATCATCAACCGCTATACGCAGGAGCACCCCATTCTCGTGGACAAGTATCTGATGGGCACCGAAACGGAAGTGGATGCAGTCTGCGACGGGGAAAACATCGTGATCCCGGGCGTGATGGAACACATCGAGCGTTCGGGCGTGCACTCCGGAGACTCCATTTCGGTGTACCCCGCAAGGACCCTGAGTGAGAACGTCCGCAGGACCATTGCGGAATATACGGAGAAACTGGCGAAGGAGCTGCACGTCATCGGTCTCATCAATGTGCAGTTCATCGCGATCGGCGAGAAGGTCTACATCATCGAGGCCAATCCGCGCTCCTCGCGGACGGTGCCGTACATCAGCAAGGTGACGGGCATCCCGATCGTAGATCTTGCGGCCAAGGTCATGATGGGCAGCAAGCTCACGGATCTCGGCTACAGGCCGGGTCTGCAGCCTGAGGCCGACTACTATGCGATCAAGATGCCGGTGTTTTCCACGGAGAAGATCCGCGACGCCGAAGTCAGCGTGGGACCGGAAATGAAGTCCACGGGCGAGTGCCTCGGCATTTCGAAGTCCTTCGACGAGGCGTTGTACAAGGCTTTCCTCGGCGCGGGCGTGGTACTGCCGAAACACAGGCAGATGATCATCACCGTGAAGGACGCGGACAAGGGGGAGGCCATCGAGATCGGCCGCCGTTTCGAAGCGCTGGGCTACATCATCTATTCGACGAGGAGGACGGCGGATGCCCTCAAGGAAACCGGCGTCCACGCACGCCAGGTGAACCGCATCGGGCAGGAGTCGCCTACGCTGATGGACCTGCTGCTCGGCCACAAGATCGACCTTGTCATCGACACGCCCACGCAGGGCAGGGACAAGAACCGCGACGGCTTCATCATCCGCCGTACCGCGATCGAGACCGGCGTGTACTGCATCACCTCCCTCGATACGGCGCGGGCGCTGGTCTCCAGCCTCGAGCATGCAAGCGAGACGAAGAATCTCGAGATCGTGGACATAGCGAAGCTCTGATGAACTATTTTCTGGAATGTCAGAAGACCATAGAGGCGTACGGGGCCCGGCCGGGTGCAAAACGGCCGCGGCTCCTTCTCCACGCCTGTTGCGCACCGTGCTCGAGCGCCTGCCTGGAATTTCTGCGGGAGTATTTTGACACGGATGTGTTTTATTACGACCCGAACATCACAGATGCCGCCGAATACGGGAAGAGAAAGGCGGAGGAGCTGCGCCTCATCGAAGCCTACAACAGGCAGGTGGAGAGCGGCTGCTTTTCCGAAGGCGGTTTTGCCATGCATTCCACGGCGGGTGCTGCGCGGATCGGCTTTCTTGAAGCGCCCTACGATCCGGAGAGTTTCTTCGCGGCGGCGAAAGGCCTCGAGGACTGCCCCGAAGGCGGAGAGCGGTGCAGCGCGTGTTTTGCCCTGCGTCTCGGGAAAACAGCGGAAGCCGCGGCCCGGGGCGGCTACGACTTCTTTACCACGACGCTCACCATCAGCCCGCTCAAGGACGCGGACAGGCTGAACAGGATCGGGCAGGCGACGGCCGAAAAATACGGCACGGCGTTCCTGCCGTCCGATTTCAAGAAGAAAAACGGGTATCTGCGGTCGATCGAGCTCTCGAGGCAGTTCGGCCTGTACAGACAGAATTACTGCGGCTGCGGTTTTTCCAAAAAAGGCCGCGAAAATCAAGCTTGACGGAGGTCATATTTTGCAGACATTGCTGGACAGGATTTCTGAGGAAACAGGCAAAGCATTCGCGGCCGCGGGGTACGACGCGGCGCTCGGCAGGACCACGGTCTCGAACCGCCCGGATCTGTGCGAGTTTCAGTGCAACGGCGCCATGGCCGGGGCAAAACAGTACCACAAGGCGCCCTTCGTGATCGCGGAGGAGGTGGCCGCCGTCCTGAACGGGAGCGGAGAGAAAAGCATTTTTGCATCGTGCGAGGCGGTGAAGCCCGGCTTCCTGAATTTCCGCGTGAGCCCTGTTTTTCTTTCAGAGTTCCTGAACGCGGAGCTGCGCGCCGATAAATACGGCCTCGAAAAACCGGCAAAACCGGAGCGCATCGTCCTGGACTACGGCGGGCCGAATGTCGCAAAGCCCCTGCACGTCGGGCACCTGCGCTCAGCCGTCATCGGCGAATCCATCAAGCGGATCGCGCGCTACTGCGGGCAGGACGTCATCGGTGACATCCACATGGGCGACTGGGGCCTGCAGATGGGCCTTGTCATCACGGAACTGAAGAAGAGGCAGCCGGATCTGCCGTATTTTGACCCGAAACACAGCGGCGGGTATCCGGAAGAAGCGCCGTTCTCTGTTTCCGACCTGGAGGAGATCTATCCCTTCGCGAGCGCGCGCTCCAAGGAAGACGCGGACTATTACGCCGAAGCGATGGAGAACACGCACCGCCTGCAGGAGGGCGACCCCGGCCTGCTCGCGCTTTGGAAGCAGATCATCAAAGTATCCGTCGCGGATATGAAGCGCAACTATAAGAACCTGGACGTCACGTTCGACCTCTGGAACGGCGAAGCCACGGTCAACGACATCATCCCCGGCATGGTGGAGAAGATGAAGGCGGACGGGTACGCGCACGAAAGCAGCGGCGCGCTCGTCGTGGACGTGGCAGAGGAGTCGGACGCGAAGGAGATCCCGCCCTGCATCATCCTCAAATCGGACGGTGCGGCGCTCTACACGACCACGGACCTCGCGACCATCGTGGACCGCGTGCAGAAATATGATCCCGACGAGATCATCTATATCACGGACAAACGGCAGGAGCTGCATTTCACGCAGGTGTTCCGCGCGGCCCGCAGATGCGGCCTCGTAAAACCGGAGACAAAACTGCGCCACATCGGCTTCGGTACGGTGAACGGCCCGGACGGCAGGCCCTTCAAGACCAGGCAGGGCGGCGTCATGCGCCTTGAGACGCTGATCTCCGAGATCGACGAGTCGATGCTGGAGAAGATCCGCACCAACCCGGACATTCCCGCGGACAGGCAGAAGGAGACGGCGGACTGTGTGGCCATGGCAGCCCTCAAGTACGGCGATCTTTCGAACCAGGCTTCCAAGGACTACGCGTTCGACATGGACAAGTTCATGTCCTTCGAGGGCGACACCGGCCCGTACATCCTCTACACCATGGTGCGCATCAAGTCCATTCTGACAAAATATGCCGCGGAGCCGGGTGCCCGGAACATTTCCTCCCTCTTCGCAGGTCAGGCGCAGAGCGCGCTTGAAAAGTCGCTGATGCTGACGCTCGCCCGCTACGGCGAGGTCATGCAGAGCGTGTATGAGGAGCTTGCGCCGCACCGCCTCTGTGCTTATATCTACGGGCTCTGCAACGACTTCAACAGTTTCTATCATGAGACGCGCATCCTCGCGGAGCAGGACACCGCGAAGAAGGAAGCCTGGATCGCGCTGCTTTCCCTGACGCTGGGGATCCTGAACGACGGGATCTGGTGCCTCGGCTTCTCCTGCCCGGAGAGAATGTGACGATGGGGCGGGCGATCATTTTCGACATGGACGGCGTGCTGTTCGACACCGAAGCCTTCGGCCTGAAGGCCTGGGAGGCGGCCGGCAGGGAATACGGCATAGAAGGCCTCGCGGAGGCCTCCATGTCCTGCATCGGGACGAACGCCGCGCGCACGAAGGAGATCATCACGGGGATCTACGGGAAGAACATGCCGTACGATGCCGTGCGCGCCTTCAAGAAGAAGTACACGCTGGATTATTTCCGCGCCCACGGCATGCCCGTCAAACCGGGTGTGAAGGAGCTGCTTGCCTGGCTGCGGGACGTGGGCTGGAAGGCGGGACTTTCCACCTCGACGAGCCGGGCCACCGTGGAGGAAGAACTCGAAATAGCGGGGCTGACGCCTTATTTTGACACGATCGTATGCGGGGACGAGCTGAAGAAGAGCAAGCCGGACCCGCTGATCTTCCTCCTGTGCGGGGAAAAGATGCACTGCGAACCGGCGGACACACCCGTCATCGAAGACAGCTACAACGGGGTGCGGGCGGCGTACCGCGCGGGCATGCAGCCCGTGATGGTGCCGGATCTCGTCGCGCCGGACGCGGAAATGAGGGAGCTCTGCAGGTACATCTGCGCTGGACTCGGCGAGGTGCAGACGCTGCTCGCGGAGGGAAAGCTATGATGCTTTTCAAATCCGCTTTGACGTGCTAAAGTGAATGCGTGATCTGCGTGCGGCGTCAGTCCGTACAGGGAGCTGGAGAGAGAATGGCAGAAGGCAAGATCAGTATTTATACGGGGACGGGGCGCGGCAAAACGCCCGCCGCGCTGGGAACTGCGTTGCGCAGGGCCAGCCGCGGGGACAGCGTGATCGTCATCCTGTTCCTCAAGGGCAAGGGCTTCGAAGAATCCGAATTTCTGCGGCGCCTCGAGCCGGAGATCAAGTTTTTCCGCTTTGAGAAGTCGGACATTCCCTTCGACCAGCGCTCTGAGGAAGAGAAGCAGGAGGACAGGACCAACATCATGAACGGGCTCAATTTTGCCCGCAAGGTCCTTACCACTTCGGAGTGCGACCTGCTGGTCCTCGACGAGGTACTCGGCCTCGTTGACAACGGGATCCTTTCCGCCCGCGACCTGAAGACGCTGCTGGACTGCAGAAAGGAAACGGATGTCGTCCTGACGGGGATCACGATGAAGGATGAGCTCTATACTTTTGCGGACGAAATAACAAGAATGGAAACGGAACAGTTCAAAGCTTACAATTGACGAAGTCGAAGGTTTTGGGAGGTGTGTATGTCAATATTCAGAGGTTCTGCGACAGCGGTCATTACACCTTTCCGCAGGGAGGATCAGGCACTTGATTTTGACGCCTTTGCGGATATCATCGACCAGCAGATCAGCGGCGGCACGGATGCCCTCGTGGTCTGCGGTTCCACAGGTGAAGCGGCGACCATGACGGAAAAAGAACACATGGACACCGTGCGCTTCTGTATCGAATATACAAAACACAGACTGCCGGTCATAGCGGGCACGGGCTCCAACTGCACGGCGACGGCGGCTTCCCTCACAAGGCAGGCTGCGGACATGCAGGCGGACGCAGTACTCGTCATCACGCCTTATTACAACAAGGCGACCCAGAACGGCCTCGTCGCGCATTTTGAGACGGTCGCGAAGGCAGCCGGCAGCACGCCGCTCATCATCTACAATGTGCCGTCGCGCACGGGTTGCAACATCCTGCCCGAGACGGTCGCAAAGCTTGTAAAGGAAGTTCCCAACATCGTCGGTATCAAGGAAGCCAGCGGGAACCTTTCGCAGATCGGCCACCTGATGGCCCTGACGGACGGCAACATCGAGCTGTATTCCGGCAACGATGACCAGACAGTGCCTATTCTTTCGGTCGGCGGTCTCGGCGTCATTTCGGTCGTGGCCAACGTCGCTCCGAAGGCGATGCACGACATGTGCGCAAAATTCTTCGCGGGGGATATCGCGGGTGCGGCCGAGTTGCAGCGCGCGATCGATCCGCTGTTCAACTGCCTGTTCTCGGAGGTCAACCCGATCCCCGTCAAGGCTGCCATGAACATGCTCGGTCTGAAAGCGGGCGTGATGCGGCTGCCGCTTACGGAAATGGAACCGGAACATGCGGCAAAACTGAGACAGGCGATGATCGACTTCGGCCTGCGTCTGGCGTGATGATGTCCCGCCTGCTTCGGCAGGCGGGATTTTTTAAAATCAGGGAGGAAAACCGATATGATCAGAATTCTGCTGCACGGCGCCTGCGGGCGCATGGGTCATGTGATCGCGGGGATCGCGGCCGCGGATAAGGAGACGGAGATCGTGGCCGGTGTCGATGCCGTCGGTACGAGCTACGCGGATTTCCCGGTGTATGCTTCCCTTGCGGAAGTGCAGGAAAAGGCCGATGTCCTGGTCGATTTCTCGAATGCGAAAGCGGTCGACTGTGTACTGGACTACTGTGTGGAACAGAAGCTGCCCTGCGTGATGTGCACGACGGGCCTTTCCGAGGAACAGCTCGCGCACGTGGCAGAAGCGTCAAAACATGTCGCCGTGCTGCGTTCTTCGAACATGTCGCTCGGCGTGAACGTGCTGGTCAAGGTGCTCCGCGAGGCCGCACCCGTGCTTTCTGCCGCGGGTTTTGACATGGAGATAGTGGAAAAACACCACAACCAGAAGGTGGATGCACCCAGCGGTACGGCCGTCCTTCTCGCCGATACCTGCAGCGACGCCTGCGGCGGCGGTTACGAGTACGTATATGACCGCACGGAGCGCAGGGAAAAGAGGCCGGTGAAAGAGATCGGCATCGCTTCCGTCCGCGGCGGCTCGATCGTGGGAGACCACGACGTGCTCTTTGCGGGGCAGGATGAAGTTCTGACTTTTTCGCACCGCGCCTACAGCAGGGCTATTTTCGGAAACGGTGCGGTAGCTGCCGCGAAATACCTCGCGGGCAGGCAGCAGGGGCTTTACGACATGCAGGATGTGATCGGATAACAGCGGCCGCATGTCAGACAGCATGTGCCCGGGCAGCAGAAACTTTGCTGTACATATACAGAATATGACCGGATGAAAGGCAAGCGAATGACGCAGAACGCAGCAGAGACAGAAGATCTGAAAATGCAGCTGACAAGGAGCCTGGCCAAGCAGTACCCGACGATCGCGGCCGCTTCCACGGAGATCATCAATCTGGAGGCGATCCTGAACCTGCCGAAGGGCACGGAGCACTTCCTCACGGACGTGCACGGCGAAAATGAGCAGTTCCTGCACGTGCTCAAGAACGGCTCAGGCTCGATCCGCATGAAGATCGACGAGGAATTCGGCAATACGATGAGCGACCACGAGAAAAAGACGCTGGCCACGCTGATCTATTATCCGAAGGAAAAGATGGAGCTGCTTCTGCAGACCGAGGAAAACGTGGATGACTGGTACAAGATCACCCTCTACCGCCTCGTGGCCATCGTGCGCCGCGTATCGGGCAAATATACCCGCTCGAAGGTGCGCAAGGCGCTGCCTCCCGATTTTGCCTATGTCATTGAAGAACTGATCACAGAGAAGGCCGAGGTCTCCGACAAGGAAGCGTATTACAGCGCGATCATCCATACGATCATCCGCCTGGACCGGGCAAAACAGTTCATCATCGCGCTCAGTGAGCTCATCCAGCGCCTGGTCATCGACCAGCTGCACATCGTGGGGGACATCTACGACCGCGGCCCCGGACCGCATATCATCATGGACGCGATCACAAAATACCATTCCGTCGACGTGCAGTGGGGCAACCACGACATCGTCTGGATGGGTGCGGCGTCGGGCGAACCGGCCTGCATCTGCAACGTGATCCGCATGGCGGCGCGCTACGGGCACCTCGCTTCGCTGGAAGAGGGATACGGCCTCAATCTGCTGCCGCTTGCCAAGTTCGCTTCCGAGACATATCCGGACGACATCATGAACAACGCGTTTTCGGTCATGTACGGCGACGACTACGACACCAAGGACCTCGCGCTCGACATGAAGATGCACAAGGCGGTGACGATCCTGCAGTTCAAGGTCGAAGGACAGATCATCAAGGCGCATCCCGAATTCGGGATGGACGACCGGCTGCTGCTGGACAAGATCGATGCCGGCAAAGGGCGCGTGAAGGTGGAGGGACACTGGTATCAGCTGAAAGACACCGATTTCCCTACGGTGGACCCGCAGGATCCCTACAGACTCACCGAAGAGGAACAGACCTGCATGGACAGGCTGGTACAGGCATTTCAGGCCAGCGAAAAACTGCAGCGGCACATCCGTTTCCTGTATACCAACGGCTCGCTGTACAAGTGCTGCAATTCCAACCTGCTGTACCACGGCTGTGTGCCCATGGACGAAAAGGGCAATTTCCTTTCCTTCGCGATCGACGGCCGGGAATACAGCGGCAAAGCCCTGTATGACATCCTCGAATACTATGCGCGCAAGGGCTATTTCGAGGTGCAGGACGCGGCGCTGCGCAAAAAGGGGCAGGACCTCATCTGGTATATCTGGAACGGCCCGATCTCGCCCGTGTACGGCAAAAACCGCATGGCGACCTTTGAACGATATTTTGTCCAGTCCGAGGAAGCCGGCGTGGAAGTCAAAAACGCCTATTACAGGCTGTACAACGAAGAGGCCGTGGTGGACCACATCCTCAGCGAATTCGGCCTGGGCGGCTGTGAGGACGCGCACATCATCAACGGGCACGTGCCCGTGGAGCAGAAGAAGGGCGAGTCGCCGATCAAGTGCGGCGGCAAGCTCCTCGTCATCGACGGCGGGTTTTCCAAAGCCTATCATGACAAAACAGGTATCGCGGGCTATACGCTGATCGCCAATTCCCACGGGATACGCCTGGTGCAGCACGAGGTGTTCGAGTCCGCCGAGTCGGCGATCCGGAACGAGACGGACATCATCTCGGACTCCGCGTTCATCGAGACATACAAAATGCGCCGCCTCGTGGCGGATACGGACATCGGCCGGGAACTCAAGGTGCAGGTGCACCAGCTCGAGGACCTGCTGCAGGCCTACCGCGACGGCGTGCTTATTGAAAGAAACTGAAACCGGCTGACGCCGGCGATGCCTGATACGGCCGCAGATCCGGCCGGCTGTCGGGCCCGGAGGAATGACTTTTCATGCGATTGCGTCCCTGTATAGATATTCATAACGGACATGTGAAGCAGGTCGTCGGAAGCACGGTGAACGACGGCAGGAACAGGGTGCGGGAAAATTTCGTTTCCTTCAGCCCGGCGGCAAACTATGCCCGGATCTACCGGAAGAAAGACCTGCCTGGCGGGCATGTGATCCTGCTGGATTCGGCCGCGGAAAAGCCGGAAGCCTATGAAGCGGACAGGCAGCAGGCCTTCGGCGCGCTGCGCGCCTATCCCGGAGGACTGCAGGCAGGAGGCGGCATAGGCCCCGAAAACTGTGGTGGCTTCCTGGACGCGGGGGCTTCCCATGTCATCGTGACTTCCTATGTTTTTACGGACGGACGCCTTGACGAAGGGCGCCTCAGGAAGATCCAGGCGGCTGCAGGGCCGGAGCACCTCGTGCTGGACCTTTCCTGCAGAAGAGAAGAGAACGGCGATTTTACCGTCTGTACGGACAGGTGGAAGAAGCGCACTTCGCTCGTGCTCGGGGCGGATACGCTGGAGCAGCTTTCCCTTGAGTGCGCGGAATTCCTGATCCACGCATCCGATGTCGAAGGGCGCCGGGAAGGGATCGAAGAGGACCTTGTGAAACTTCTCGGAAACTGGCTCGGTTCGAGGAAGGAAAGGCCTTTTCCCGTGACGTACGCGGGCGGTGTGCACTCGCTTGAAGATCTCGGCAGGATCGCCGCGTGCTCGGGTGGTAGGCTCGATGTGACGGTAGGCAGTGCCCTCGATCTCTTCGGCGGGGAACTTACTCTGGATGCGCTTGCGGCGGAAGCGGCGCGGCTGTCGTAAAATTCAGGGAAATATTCGATTTAATCTTTACTTTTTTCTTCGATTGTGCTATTTTCGTTATGTTGCAGAATTTTCTGTGACACGATACTATTTTTCTTAATTAATTTGGAGGTAATACAATGAACAAGGGTACAGTAAAGTGGTTCAACAACCAGAAGGGTTACGGCTTCATCTCTGATTCTGAGGGCAACGATGTATTCGTACATTACTCAGGACTGAACATGGAAGGCTTCAAGTCTCTTGACGAGGGCCAGCATGTTGAGTATGACGTGATCCAGGGCCAGAAGGGTCCCCAGGCTGTCAACGTTACCAAGGTTGACTGATCTCCGTCAGGTGATGGACCAAAAGACTAATGGATCAGAACCGATGTGCCTAATTCTTTGTGGTATATAAAGAAGACTGCAATAAAATTTTGAGCGATTAGTTAGGAAAGGCTGCCGCATATGCGGCAGCCTTTTTTAGTAATCCGGAGAGCATCAGATCCGTTTATAAGGTCAGACAATTGCAGGGCAGGAAATGGCAGGGTCTGTCATTCCTTCCTGCGGTCAAAAACGAGCTGGTAGCCGTCTTCCCCGTAATTCAGGGACCTGTTGACGCGGCTGATCGTAGCGGTGGAAGCGCCCGTCTTCTTGCCGATATCCAGATAGGTGCTGTTCTCACGCAGCATGGAAGCAACTTCCAGACGCTGGGAAAGAGAGAGCAGCTCCTTGACGGTGCACAGATCTTCAAAGAACTTGTAGCATTCTTCCTTGCTCTGCAGACACAGAATCGCATCAAACAGCTGATCTACTGCTTCAGTCCTGATCTTCTTGTTCATCGCACCCTCTTCTGAGTTTTTCAGGCTTCCTCTGACGGAAAATTCGGCGGCGGTCCGTATGCCGCTTTTCCCACTTTGCTGCGTTAAAATATAACAGTGAAATTTTAGCATTCTAAAGCGATAAAGTAAAGAGGAGGATATCCGCAGAAAACAGCGTTCCGAATTCCGGGAGAGTCAAGAACACAGGCACTATTTTGAAGTACAACTTGATAAATAATGCCCAAAAATGCAGTATACATATGGAGGTTTGACATGATTCAGCGAAACTGTATTTTACAGAACCGGGGTTGGCAGCATAGCTGCTGGGTCTTGAAGATCCTTTGCAGGTTTCCCGTGATCCGCTTCGTGGAAATCTGTTTGAAAACATGGTGGTAATAGAGGCGATGAAAGCGCGGATAAATCAGAACAGGGATCCTAATCTTTACTATATGCGCACCGCGAAGGGTGTCGAAGTGGATCTGATCATGAAATCAGGCGGGACACTTTATCTCAAAAACACGACTGAAATGATTTCGGGTCATGGAAAATTGAACGTAGGTGAAGCGTAAAATTGTGAAATGGTGTATATTCAGTACGCATGCCGCAGGATGCAGATCTACGGACGCGGCATTGCAAGGAGAGCAGTACAGAAGATGACCTTGAAAACAGCAACCGGAGCCGGCGCAATGCTGCAGGGAAGGCAGCGCTACGGCAGATATAAGTACCTGAAGATCTTCCTGCTGGGTTTTGCCATGTACCTGGCATGCGTGATCCCCTACATCATCTGGCACTACGGGATCTTCTTTTATTACGGGGATTATAACGTACAGCAGGTGCCTTTCTATATCCTGGCGCACAGGGCGGCGCGCAGCGGCAACTTTTTCTGGAATTCGCACATAGACCTCGGGGGCAGCATGGGCGCATGTTTTGCCTTCTATCTCTGGGGCAGCCCGTTCTTCTGGTTCACAGTTCCGTTCCCGGAGGCCTGGGTCCCTTACATGATGCCGTTCCTGATGGCAGCCAAGTACGGGCTGGCAATGACAACTTCTTTTGCCTGGATCCGCACACAGACAAAAACAGACAGGGCGGCGCTGATCGCGGCCGTGCTGTATGCTTTTTCCGGATTTCAGGCCTGCGACATCGTATTCCAGCACTTCCATGAAGTGACGTCTTTCTTCCCGCTCTATCTGCTTGCTTTCGACAGGTTCATGCGGAAGAAGGAAAAGCTTCCTTTCGCGCTGATGACGGCCTTTATGGCCATCCTGAACTACTATTTCTTCGTCGGCGAGATCGTCTTTTTCTTCCTGTACTTCATCATCCGCTACGCGTGGGGACGGAAGCTCACTGACAGCCTGAAGGATCTGGCTCAGCTCGCGTTCTTCGGCGTGATGGGCGTAGGCCTTTCGGCCTTCTTTCTCGTGCAGTCCCTCGGCGGCGTGGTCGGCAACGACCGTGTGGACAAGTGGATCAACGGCATCAACATGGTGGTCTATCCGGACAACACGACGCCGCTTGCGATCCTCAAGAGTATCTTCTATGTGCCCGATCTGATCGCGCGCGGCACGCTGTTTACGAGCGACAATATCCGCAACGGTTCCCTTTCCTGCTATCTGCCCATGTTTGCGGTCACCGGCGTGGTTGCCTATTTCCGGCTGCGCAAGGGGAAGGACTGGAAGAAGAGGATACTGGCGGTATTCCTCGTCTTCGCGTTCGTGCCTGTCCTGAATTCGCTGTTTTCCGCGCTGAATTCCAGTTACTACGCGCGCTGGTTCTATCTCCCCATTCTCGTCATGGCGGCGGCGACGGGCGAAGCGCTGGAAGAGGCTGACGACAGTGATATGAAGGCCGGCTTCCTCGTGACGGTCTGCGGCGTGGCCTGGGTCGTGCTCTGTGACCTGCTCCCCACGCTGAAGGACGGAAAGGTGCAGTGGTTCCAGATCTCGGAAAACCCGAAGATCTTCCTGGTGGAAACGATCACGACCGCACTGACTGTGCCCGCGCTCGCGTACGTCGTGTTTTTTGCGGACAGGCGCAGGAAGGCTGCGGCCTCCGGTGCGGACAGGAAGGAAACTCCCGGGATAGGCCGGAAAGCTGCGGATGTGCTGAAAGCGGCGAAGGCCGCCGTCACGTCTGCCGCAGCGGCGAAGGCTGCCGTTGCATCTGCCGCAGCGTCGAAGGAAACAGCGGTCAAAACATCGGCCGCACAGCCGGAGTCTTCCGGGCGGCGCGACCGCACTGGACTTTCCGCGCTGATCCTCACGATCGCCTGCTGCCTGCTCTGCACGTCGGCTGTCATGTACAACGGCACGAAGCTGATCGCGCGCACCGGCGGCGTCAAATGGCGCACGCAGATGCTGCAGACAAAACCGCAGCTGCCTGACACGGAGACTTTCTCGCGCGTGGAGACGGACGGCACTTCCACAAACTACGAAATGGTGTGGGGCTACCCGACGATCCACTGTTTTGAAAGCACGGTGACGCCTTCGATCTTCACGATCTTCGACGGGATCGGCATGCGCAGGACAGTGGAGTCCACGCTGCCTTTTTCGAGGATAGGCATACGGCAGATCCTGTCGGTGCGCTATTACCTGGAAAACGCCATCATCGCATCCGACGATTCGTACTCCAAGTCCGGCGGGCTGCCCGGCTACAGCCAGCTTGCGGACGACAACACGGCCGGCTATCACATCTATGAGAACGGGCATTTCATTCCCATGGGCTTCACGTTCGATACCTATATGAAGAGGTCCGACTACGACCAGCTGGACAAGGGAACGGTGGGGGACCGCGTGCTCGTTAAGGACCTGATCCTTTCCGACGAAGATGCGGATAAGTACGGTTCTCTGATGGAGCGCGATGCGGACGTCAGCCAGATGGAGATGACGACGGACGAAGTTTTCGAGGAGAGCGACAGGAGGGCGGCGACTGCCTGCACGTCCTTCAGCTTTTCCAACGACGGTTTTACGGCCGGCACGACTCTTCCGAAGGAGAACCTGGTGTTCTTCTCCGTGCCGTACGACAATGGCTGGACAGCTTATGTGGACGGTGTCAAAACAGAGATCGTGACGGCAGATTTCGGCATGATGGCTGTGGATGTGCCGGCCGGTACGCATGCGATCGAGTTCCGCTTCGTGCCCTATGGCTTCCGGTTCGCCTGCGTGATCTCCCTGGTGTGCGCGGTGTGGTGCGTGCTCTGGTTCGCGGCGGGCAGGATGAGGCGCCGCAGAGGAAGGGACGGAAAGCATTGACCGGAGGCCGGAAAAACAGCATCCGGCGGCAGAAAACTCAGATCTGACAAAGGCGGTCCGCGTACGGATTTTGTGCACGGGCCGCTTTTTTTGCTTGCATTTGCCGGCGCGGCATGGTAGCATATCCCTCGTTAACGCACAAATGTCCGTGCTGCATAGACAGCCCCGGGGCTCTGCAGCCGGTCTTCCGGGAGTTGCAAAGTCAGCCTTCCGGGGACGGCCGGATCCTCCTTCGGAAGCTGCGGCAGCGGACGGCGGCACCGGCCGGAAGTTCACGCATTCGGCCTTACCAACGGGGGTATATGCGATGCCTGCAGATAACGGATATTATCTGATCCGGAAAAGAGCGGTTCCTCTCGTTCTCCAGAAAGTCGTGGAGGTGGACAGGCTGCTGGCTTCCGGCAAGGCGCATACGGTCAATGAGGCCGCGGCCGCGGCGGGGATCAGCCGCAGTACGTATTACAAGTACGAGAGCGACGTGGAGGAATTCCACGACAGCTCGAAGGGCACCACGCTGACGCTGCTGTGCGAGATCGACGACAAGATCGGTCTGCTGAGCGACATGCTGAAGATCATAGCGGACAACAGGGCCAATATCCTGACTATCCATCAGAGTATTCCCCTGAACGGTGTGGCTTCGCTGAGCATCAGTATCCAGATCCTGGAAAACACAGGCAACATCAACAACATGATCAGCTCTCTGGAACAGATGGAGGGCGTGAGCAAGGCCCGGATCGCGGGCAGAGAATAAATTTTTCCGACAGGGGAGGAGACAGCAAATGACAGAGGCAGCAGTACTGGGCTTCGGAACGGTGGGAAGCGGCGTCGTGGAAGTGATCGACAGGAACCAGGCGGCGATCCGCGTACAGTTCCCGGAGGGGATCCATGTGAAGTATATCCTGGATCTGCGCAGTTTTCCGGACAGCCCGTATGCAGACAAGGTGGTCCACGATATCAATGTGATCCGCGAGGACCCCGAGATCAGGATCGTCTGTGAGACGATGGGAGGCATGGAGCCGGCGTTTTCCTTTACGAAGAGTTTCCTGGAAAAGGGCGTCAGCGTCTGCACTTCCAACAAGGAACTGGTGGCCGCGCACGGACCGGAGTTGATCGCGCTGGCCAAAGCCAACAGGTGCAGCTATCTGTTCGAAGCCAGCGTAGGCGGAGGCATTCCGCTGCTGCGCACGATCGAGTCGTCTCTCGTGCAGGAGAGGATCACGGCGGTGTACGGTATCCTGAACGGCACCACCAATTACATCCTGACCAAGATGGCGCGCGAAGGCGCCGACTTTGATGCGACGCTGAAGGAAGCGCAGGACAAGGGCTATGCGGAGCGCAATCCCGAGTCGGATATCGAAGGGCATGACACGGCGAGGAAGATCGCGATCCTGACTTCCCTGGTGTCCGGTTCGACCTTCCGCTACGAGGACGTGTACTGCGAAGGCATCACAAAGATCACCGCGGCAGACTTCAAATATGCCAAAACACTGGGCATGTCGGTGAAGCTGCTCGGCGTGAGCAGGAGAGATCCCGAGACGCTCGAGTTCCATGTTTTGACGGCTCCGTTCCTCGTGAGCTGTGAGCATCCGCTGTACAGCGTGAACGATGTTTTCAACGGCGTGTTCATCCACGGCAACATGGTCGACGACCTGATGCTCTATGGGCGCGGCGCCGGCAAGTATCCGACCGCCAGCGCGGTCGTCTCCGACGTCATAGACTGCGCTTCGCACGACGGACGCTGGATCACGCGCAGGTGGGATCCGGAAGTGATAGAGCCCGGCGACAGGCTGAGCGAGGTGCGCAGGTTCTTCGTGCGCACGGACGCGGACAGCGAAGAAGCGGCGAGGAAGGCGTTCCCCGGACTTACCGTCGTTACCGCAGACGGCATGGAAGGGGAGTTCGCATTTGTAACGGACAGGGTGACCGAGGGAGAATTCGAAGGAAAGGCGGCAGGTCTGAAACTCAGGAACCGTATCCGTTTCCTGAACTGAAAGAGGCCGGCAAAGGGGCAGGCAGACATTATGGTAAAAGCAGTCAAATTCGGCGGCAGTTCGCTGGCCGACGCGGAACATTTCAAGAAGGCGATCGATATCGTGCTGGCGGACCCTTCGAGGGCGTACGTCGTGGATTCGGCGCCGGGCAAGCGCTTCAAGGGCGATACGAAGGTCACGGACATGCTGTACGCATGCTATGACAAGGCGGCGAAGGGGCTTCCGGCAGACAAGGATCTTGCGGCGATCCGCGAGAGGTACGACGCCATCGTGGAAGGACTTTCGAAGATGCCCGGCGGGGAAAAACTGAAGGGTTTTTCACTTGAAAAGGAATTCGACACGATCGCGGAGAATCTGAAGAAGGACCCGCAGCGCGACTACGCGGCGTCGAGAGGAGAGTACCTGAACGGGCTTGTCATGGCGGCTGCGCTCGGTTTTGACTTCATAGATCCGCAGGAGACGATCATTTTCGGCAAAGACGGGCTCCTCGACCAGCGCGCAACCGACGAAGCGCTGGGGGAACGGCTGAAAAACGTGAAGCATGCCGTGATCCCGGGCTTTTACGGGCGTGCGCAGGACGGCTCCGTAAAGACGTTTTCGCGCGGCGGTTCGGACATCACCGGCTCCATTGCGGCGAGGGCCGTGAAAGCGGACGTCTACGAGAACTGGACCGATGTTTCGGGCTTCATGCTGGCGGATCCGAAGATCGTAAAGGATCCGGAGAAGATCGCGACGCTGACGTACCGCGAGCTGCGCGAGCTTTCCTACATGGGGGCTTCCGTGCTGCACGAGGACGCTATTTTCCCCGTTCGCGACGTAGGCATACCCATCAACATCCGCAACACCAATGACCCGGAGGACGAGGGCACCTGGATCGTGGAGAGCACCTGTCAGAAGCCGCAGTACGTGATCACGGGCATTGCCGGCAAGAAGGGTTTCTGTACGGTGCTGACCAACAAGACCCTGATGAACGGAGAGATCGGCTACTGCAGGAAGGTGCTGCAGGCGTTCGAGGAGAACGGCATTTCGATCGAGCACATGCCTTCCGGCATCGATACGACGACAGTCGTCGTACACGAGAGCGAGTTCATGGACAAGGAACAGCGCGTGGTCTCGGCGATCCACCGCCTGGCAAAACCGGATTCCATCGAGATAGAGTCTGACCTTGCGCTGATCGCGGTCGTGGGGCGCGGCATGAAATCCATGCGCGGCACAGCGGGACGTATTTTCTCCGCGCTCGCGCATGCCAACGTCAACGTGCGGATGATCGACCAGGGCTCCAGCGAGCTGAACATCATCATCGGCGTGACAAACAGTGACTTTGAGGCGGCCGTGAAGGCCATCTACGATATCTTCGTGCTGACACAGCTTTAGAAAGGAGGCAGTTCCTGACGTATGGCTGTATTCGATGAGATAAACCAGCAGAGAAAAAATGTGCAGAAGAAGGGGAAAAAAGCCTTCTTTTCCTGGCTCTGGACCTACTACAAGCTGCCGGCGCTCGCCGTTATCCTGGCTGTTGCGATGGTCGTAGGGATCGTTCGCAGTATCGTGACCAGCAAGCCGCAGACCTTCGGCCTGCTCATGCTGAACACGGAAAACCAGGATAAGAGCAACGACACTGCCTGGCTGGAAGAGCCGCTTGCCAAAGCGGCGGGAGTGGACCTTACCAAGAATTCCATGCTGATCGACCTCACGGACTATCTTTCTCCCGGGACGGCGCAGAGCACCCAGGAGATGGCGGTTTCCGAAAAGATCGTCACCTACGTAGCGGCAAAGTCTGTCGATGTGCTGGGAGCCGATGCCTATAACTTTACTTATGAGGCGTCCGGCGGCGTTTTTATGGACCTGAAGGAAGCGCTGACGCCGGAACAGTACAAGAAGTATGAGCCGTACTTTTTCTACATCGATCAGTCGATGATCGACGGTAGGACGGCTTCCTCCGATCAGAACGCGGACCCGGATGCCTGGAGAAAGGGCACGATCCTGGAGATCACGGACTCCGCGAAGGCTTATGCTGCGGAGGCGCGCGGCACCTTTGAAAGCCCCGATCCTTCCACGATGAAGAACCCGGTCGCTGTGGGCATCATCCTTACGGACGCGCCTTATTTCGGCAGTACGGATCTGTATCAGAGCGCGGTGCCGGTCGTCGGCATCGTCACGAACACCGCACATCTGGACATCGCGCAGAAGGCCATCGACTATCTCTGGGACGGCAGCCAGGAATGATATAAGCACAGATTATGGAAAACATAATTTGTGCAACTATCCTTGAAATACTGCGAAGTAAGTAATAATATAGGCTCAATCCTTTTCGCGGAGTACGGAAATCCAACATTGAATGGAGCAAAAGATGGATATCGGATGTCTTGAAGTGATCGTACACAGAAAGTCTTCGGTCCTTTTCAGGTTTCTGCAGGTTCTGCTCATCATGCTGTGCGTTGTTTTCATCCTGATCGGCATGGTCGCCTGGCCGGCCCTTATCATCGGCGCAGCCTGCGGCGTGGGCGCCTGGTTCGTGTCCAAGGAAGTGGACGTGGACTATGAATACAGCTACGTGGACAGGGAACTGCGCGTGGCCAAGGTCATGCGCAAGGAGAGCCGCAAGAACATGGGCACCTACGAGCTGGATAAAATGGAGATCTGCGGCCCGGTAAAGTCTGTCCACCTCGACAACTACCACCACAAGACGGAACTGAAAACGATCGATTACTCGTCCCGCACGGAGCAGGACCCGGATCCCAGGTTCGAGATCTATTTTGCAGAGTATAAACTTCTGATCGAGCCGGACGAAGAACTGAAAAAGGTATTGAAGCAGACGTTCCCGAGCAAGGTCTTTCTGGATTGACGGACGCCGGCTGCCAGCCGCGTAAATACAACGAAAGTCAGAACGGATCGATCCCGGCTCTGGCTTTTGTTTTATCACAGTGAAGATCATATGGAGCTGCAGGAGGAAAATACAGATGGCAAAAATAATCGGCGAGGGCATTACATTCGATGACGTTCTTCTGATCCCGGGCTATTCCGAGGTCATCCCGAACGAAGTGGATATCACGACAAACCTGACGAAGAAGATCCACCTGAACATTCCGATGATGAGCGCGGGAATGGACACCGTCACGGAGAGCCAGATGGCCATAGCGATGGCCAGGCAGGGCGGCATAGGCATCATCCACAAGAACATGTCGATCGAGCAGCAGGCCGAGGAAGTCGACCGCGTAAAGCGTTCCGAGAACGGCGTCATCACCGATCCCTTTTCCCTTTCTCCCGAGCACACGCTGGCTGACGCGGAAGCGCTGATGAAGAAGTTCAGGATCTCCGGCGTACCTGTTACGGAAGGCCGGAAGCTGGTCGGCATCATCACCAACCGCGACCTCAAGTTTGAAGAGGACTTCACCAAAAAGATCAGGGACTGCATGACCTGTGAGAACCTGGTCACCGCAAAGGCAGGTATCACCCTGGAGGAAGCCAAGAAGATCCTGGCCAAGTCCAAGAAGGAAAAACTGCCGCTCGTGGACGACAATTACAATCTGGTCGGCCTCATCACCATCAAGGACATTGAGAAGACGATCAAATATCCGCTGGCTGCCAAGGACGAACAGGGCAGGCTGCTGTGCGGTGCGGGCGTCGGGATCACCGCCAACGTGCTCGACCGCGTGGCCGCGCTGGTGGATGCGCAGGTCGATATCGTGGTGCTGGATTCCGCGCATGGCCATTCGAAGAATGTCCTGAAATGCGTGAGCATGATCAAGGAGAAATACCCCGATCTCGACGTGGTCGCAGGCAATGTGGCGACGGGAGAAGGCACGAAAGCCCTGATCGAAGCCGGCGCGGACGCCGTGAAGGTAGGTATCGGCCCGGGCTCCATCTGCACCACGCGTATCGTATCCGGGATCGGCGTACCGCAGATCTCGGCGGTCATGAACGCCTTTGAAGTGGCGGACACCTACGGCATCCCGATCATCGCCGACGGCGGCATCAAATATTCGGGCGACCTTACCAAGGCCCTTGCGGCAGGCGGCAGCGTCTGTATGATGGGTTCGATCTTCGCGGGCTGCGACGAAGCACCCGGGGAATTTGAACTGTATCAGGGCAGAAAATACAAGGTATACCGCGGCATGGGTTCCATCGCCGCCATGGAGAACGGCTCAAAGGACAGGTATTTCCAGGAAAATTCAAAGAAACTTGTGCCGGAAGGCGTGGAAGGGCGTGTCGCGTACAAGGGTACCGTCGAAGATACGGTGTTCCAGCTGATCGGCGGCATCCGCGCCGGCATGGGCTACTGCGGCGCACACAATCTCGAGGAGCTGCGGCGCAACGGAAAGTTCATCAAGATCACGCCTGCAGGACTGAAGGAGAGCCATCCGCACGACATCCAGATCACCAAGGAAGCGCCGAACTATTCGTCCGACGAGCAGTAAAAAATAAATGAGGGGACTTACAGACCATGACTGAGGAAGAGAACGCCGCAAAGGGACGGAATTTCATTGAGGAAGCCATCGACAAGGATCTGAAGGAGGGCGTCTACGATCATGTGTGCACGCGTTTTCCCCCTGAGCCCAACGGCTATCTTCACATAGGACACGCCAAATCCATTCTCCTGAACTACGGTATCGCGAAGGAATACGGCGGAAAATTCAATCTGCGCTTTGACGATACGAACCCGACCAAGGAGAAGAGCGAATTCGTCGAGTCCATCCAGAGGGATGTGGCCTGGCTGGGCGCGGACTGGGAAGGCCGTCTGTTTTTTGCGTCGAATTATTTTGACAGGATGTATGAGATCGCCGTTAAGCTGATCCGTAAGGGCAAGGCCTATGTTTCGGACCTGAGCGCGGAGCAGATGAAGGAGTACCGCGGCACGCTCACGGAGCCGGGCATCAACGACCCGAACAGGGACCGCAGCGTGGAGGAGAACCTGGACCTTTTCACCCGCATGAAGGACGGAGAGTTCGCGGACGGTGAAAAGACCCTGCGCGCGAAGATCGACATGGCCAGCTCCAACATCAACATGCGTGACCCGATCATCTACCGCGTGGCACATATGTCGCACCAGAACACGGGCGACAAATGGTGCATCTATCCGATGTACGATTTTGCGCATCCCATTGAGGACGCCGTGGAAGGCGTGACGCACTCTCTGTGCACGCTGGAATTCGAAGATCACCGCCCGCTGTACGACTGGGTCGTGCGGGAAGCGGAGTTCCCGAATCCGCCGCGCCAGATCGAATTTGCCAAAATGTATCTCACCAACGTGGTCACCGGGAAACGGTATATCAAGAAGCTCGTCGAACAGGGGATCGTGGACGGCTGGGACGATCCCAGGCTCGTTTCCATTTCCGGGCTCCGCAGACGCGGGGTGACGCCGGAAGCGATCAGAAATTTCGTGCAGATGGCCGGCATCTCCAAGAGCCAGGCATCCTGCGATTATTCCATGCTGGAGTACTGCATCCGGGAGGATCTGAAGCCGAGCTGCAAGCGCATGATGGCAGTCATCGATCCGGTAAAGCTCGTGATCGACAACTATCCGGAAGGCAAAACAGAGCTTCTGCCTGTGGAGAACAACAAGGAGAACCCGGAACTCGGCAGCCGCGAGGTGCCGTTCGGCAGGGAACTCTGGATCGAGAAGGAAGACTTCATGGAAGAGCCGCCGAAGAAGTATTTCCGGCTGTTTCCGGGCAGCGAAGTACGCCTCATGAACGCGTTTTTTGTCACCTGCACAGGCTGTGAGAAGGATGCGGAAGGGAACGTCACGGTCATCCACGCGACGTATGACCCGGCTACGCGCGGCGGCGATTCGCCGGACGGGCGCAAGGTTAAGGGCACGATCCACTGGGTATACGCAGGGACGGCAAAACAGGCGGAGATCCGTCTGTACGAAAACATCATCGACGAGTCGAAGGGCGTGTACAACGAAGACGGTTCGCTCAACCTGAATCCGAATTCCCTGAAGGTCTGCCGCGGCTATGTGGAACCGGAACTTGCGAAGGCGCAGGCCTTCGACCGTTTCCAGTTCGTGCGGGAAGGCTTCTTCTGCGCTGACTGCAAGGACTCCGCAGAAGGCGCGCCGGTATTCAACCGCATCGTGACGCTCAAGAGTTCTTTCGTGCTTCCCGGCAGCGGACAGCACTGATGCTTTCATGAATGAACTGGGTATAAATTTGGATCCGCACAGCGATAAGCCGCTGTACATGCAGATCTACGAATATCTGAGGGATTCCATACGCAGGGGGGAGCTTGGCAGAAATGACAGGCTCCCCTCAAGCCGTGCCCTGTCCGGTTTTCTCGGTATCTCACGCAGCACGGTGGAGACCGCGTACGACCAGCTCCTGTCGGAGGGATACATCGTCACGAGGAAGAACCGCGGCTGTTTTGTCTGCGGCATCGACAATCTGTACGATCTCGGCACCCCGGAAAAGGCAGGAGGCAGGGTGGCGGAGGAAGAGGCGGCAGGCTCCGCGAGCGGGAGAGGAAAAGCCGGCAGCGAACCGCGGTTCATCGACTTCTCCCCGCGCGCGATCGACATGACGAAGTTTCCGTATGAAACGTGGCGGCGTCTGTCCCGGAACATCATGATGAACGCGGACCCGGAGATGTTTTCGCTGGGGGAGCCGAACGGAGACCTTTCGTTCCGCAGGACGATCGCCCGCTACCTGCACCTTTCCAGGGGCGTGGAGTGCGATCCTGAAAATGTGGTCATCGGCGCAGGCAACGACTATCTGCTGATGCTCCTGCGCATGATCCTGGGCGAAGGACGCCGGATCGGGATGGAGTATGTTTCCTATGCGCGCGCCGCGCGGATCTTCCGTACCATGTCCTACACGGTCTGCCCGCTGTCCATGGACGGCAGCGGCATGAAAGCGGAGGCACTGGAGGAAAACGGCTGCGACCTGGCTTATGTGATGCCGGCGCACCAGTATCCTTCAGGCATCACGATGCCGATCGCAAGGCGCATGGAACTGCTCGCCTGGGCCGGCAGTGCACCGGGCAGGTACCTGATCGAGGACGATTACGATTCGGAATTCCGTTACCGCGGGCGGCCGATCCCGCCTTTGCAGGCGTCAGACCGCTGCGGCCGCATCATCTATATCGGCACCTTCTCCAAATCCATCGCGCCGGCAATCCGAGTGAGCTTCATGGTGCTGCCGCAGGAGCTGATGCAGGTCTTTCGAGACCGCTGCGGTTTCTTCAGCTCCACGGTCTCGCGCATTGACCAGAAACTGCTCGATGCCTTTCTGTGCGAGGGCTATTTTGAACGCTATCTCAACAGGATGCGGAATCTGTATCGGACAAAACAGGAACTCATGCGGAAAGAACTGCGCAGCTTTGAAAGCGGTTTTGCGCTGCACGGCGAGGATGCGGGCCTGCACGTCCTGCTCGAAGAGCGGACGGAAGCGATGCAGGGGCCGGAAGGTGCGGAAGGATGCGCCGAAAGGGAGAGAGAACTGGTGCAGAGAGCCTGTGCGGAGGGCGTGCGGGTCTACCCGATGTCTGAGAACCGCATCGGAAATGTGCCGGCAGGACAGCTTTTGCGGCCTACGATCCTGCTGGGGTTTGCGGCGCTTGATGCAGAGGAGATCGTAAAGGGTGTGGGACTGTTGAGAAAAGCCTGGTGACCGGAACAGTTTGCTGACTGCTTCCGGTCATTTTTGATTATTCCTGCGCGGCCGGTTCACTGCTGTCTGCATTTTCGGGGACAGAGGTGGTTTCCGCGCTTTCCTCGGAAGATCCGTCGGTTTCGTCCGGCATTTCTGCGGCGGCGCTTTCCTGCGGGACCTCAGCGGCGCTGTCTGCAGGGGTTTCAGGAACGCCGGGAGCTTCTTCTGAATGCCCGGTCTCAGAACTTTCTTCCTGAGAAGGCGCGGCAGGAGCTTCCTCAGCGGTCGGCTGTGCAGCGGCTTCCGTGCCGTTGTTCAGCCTTTCCAGATAATCCAGATAGACGTCGATCTCTTTTTCAAGTGCTTCGGGATCGAAGGCCGGGTCGTCGACATGTGCACGCAGCAGGCCGTGTTTTGTGAAGTCGATCATGTTCGTGAGCAGGGCACAGTCCGCGGGGACCGGATCTGCGGAAGACAGCAGACCGCTCACACAGTCACTGACCAGACTGCGCGAGTCGGCGATCACGGAAAGCGCTTCTTCGCTGGTCTCCCTCATCACGGAGTCCAGATAGAGCAGGACATAGGGATAAAGGCGTTCCACGTTGACTTCCGCAGCCGCCATCTGGCGCTGGATCGAGAAATAATTCTTTTCCTTTTTGTTTACGCCGGAGGTGAGCTCCACATTTACAAAACGGGAAGCGTAGCCGAAGACGAACTCATAAAGTCCGATCTTGCTTTCAAAATAGTGGAAAAGAAGGCCCTTGCTGATCCCGGCTTCCACGATGATGTCATCCGTGCTGGCGTGCCGGTAGCCGTTCTGCGCAAAGATCTTCAGCGCGGCATTGATCATGCGGTCCTGTTTTTCTTTTTTCAGGTCATAGAATTTCTCGTTCATTGATGAGCCCCCTCATTGACCGAGTCAGTCTGATATTATTCAAATATAGCACACTGAAAAACGCTGCACAACGTCTTTCGGTATTTTATGAGTGTCCGTCCGCACTTTTCTTTTGAAAGGTTTTAGCGTATATTTATGTAAACATTAAGAGGCCATGCCGCGGGCCGGATCGACAGCGCACCGCGGACAGACAGCATACGGAGGTCTAACGATGGGCAGATTCGGTAAATTCTTACTTGGTACGGCAGTGTTCGGAGCAGCGGCTTACGGCGTTTATTCCTACCTGAAGGAGAACTCGAAGACATCAGCCTGCGAGCCTGACAACGACGGCTACGATTCCGGGGACGGCTCGGACGACGGAGAAACGGAAAGCAAAGAGAGCGGAGACGCAGAAGATTTTGCGGACCGCGCCTATACGACGATCAAAAACGGCGCCGCGGAAGCAGCCGGCAAGGTCAAGGAAGCAATCGGGCCGAAGGGCGGCAAGATCCTGGATGTCGTCGGGGAATCGGCAGGCAAAGTGAAGGATGTCGTTGTCGATTCAGCCGTAAAAGTGAAGCAGATCATCAATGAAGACAATCCGGCCTACAGCACGGTGGATGCAGCTGACAGCGCGGATGATACGGAAGAGACCGCAGAGGATGCGGCGGCAGAAGAGGCAGCGGATGAGGAGCCGGCGGAAGACGCGCAGCAGAAGGAAAGCTCGGATCCTGCGGACGATATCGTGGATGCTGTGAAAAGGGATGTTGAGGCGGCCGGCAGCGATCTCGGGGAAAAGGCGGAAAAGGTGGAAGAGTTCTTCGACGAGTCGAAGAAGAACTGAAGTATTCAAGGCAGCGGTATGGGAGGCGGGTGCAGAGGCATCCGCCTCTTTTTTGATGTTTTGATCCCGGTTTCAAAACTTTTCAAACTTTCGAATGAAAGTAATATTGACACGAATGAAACTATTATGTATTATGTAAGTGCAATCCGATGGAAGAAAGAGGCGTGCGATGCGGGAGAGACAGGAAGAGATCGTCAATTATGTGAGCCGCAGCGGAAAGGCCGGTGTGGATGAACTGGCACAGCAGTTCCACACCTCGGAAGTGACGATCCGAAAGGACCTTGACGTGCTTGCCGGCAAGGGACTGCTCAGGAGAGAGCGGGGCTGCGCTGTCCTGAATGACCCGGATGACATCAATTACAAGCTGGCCTTCAATTATGAGACCAAGCTGAAGATCGCCAAAGCGGCGACCGCATTTGTGGCTCCCGGGGAGACGGTGCTCGTGGAAGCCGGGTCCACCTGCGTGCTGTTTGCGGAAGAACTGGCAAAGGCCGGTAAAAACGTGACGATCGTGACCAATTCCGTGCACGTGGCGAACTATATCAAGGATATAAACGGCGCGGAGATCATCCTGCTCGGCGGAAACTATCAGAAGAAAAGACAGGCCGTCGTAGGACCGATGACGAAGCTGTGCGTACAGAACTTCCATGTGGACAAGATCTTTGTGGGCACGGAAGGCTACGGCAGGAAAAGCGGCTTCACATCGGACGACCTGAACCGCTCCGATACGCTTTCGGCCATGATCAGGTCAGCCAACCATGTTTTTGTCATGACGGAATCGGGTAAGTTCTCGAGGGCCGGCTCCGTGCCGTTCCTGCAGTTCGAGGATGTGTACGCGCTGATCACGGACAGCGGGCTGCCGGAGGCAGAGAAAAAATTCCTGGAGAAGAAAGGGATACGCATCACGGTAGTCTGAGACTGCAGGCTGCCCATTTCAGAGAACCTGACGGTTCTCTTCATGGAGGTAAAAACATGACGCTGTGCGCCGATGCGCCCATCGTCATGTCGCAGCAACGGTGCCGAAGAGCGGCACCGGCTGCCCGATTCGGAGAATCTGAAGATTCTCCTCACGGAGGTAGATATGAGAGTTCTGGATACGGAGTTTGCAAAAGGTTTTATCAGGATGGCCGATGACGGTTTTCAGCAGGGATGGCATGAGCGCAACGGCGGAAACCTTTCCTACAGGCTGAAAGGGGAAGAGGCGGAGAGCATACAGGATGACCTTTCCGAAGACCGGGAATGGACCGCGATCGGGGCCGAGGTACCGGGGCTTGCCGGCGAGTATTTCCTGGTGACGGGGACGGGCAAGTATTTCCGCAATGTCGCCATCGATCCGGAGAACAGCATGGGGATCATCGAGATCGACGGAGAGGGAAAGAACTACAGGATACGCTGGGGCATGTCGGACGGCGGCCGCCCTACGAGCGAACTGCCGACGCATCTGCTGAACCATGAAGTGAAGAAGCGTGTGACAGGCGGAAAGCACCGCGTGATCTATCATGCCCACACGACGAACGTGATCGCGCTGACCTTTGTTTTGCCGCTTACGGACGAGGTGTTCACAAGGGAACTCTGGGAAATGGCCACGGAGTGCCCTGTGGTGTTCCCGGCAGGCATCGGCGTGGTCGGCTGGATGGTACCGGGCGGCAGGGAGATCGGGCTTGCCACGAGCAGACTCATGGAGCAATACGACGTGGCGATCTGGGCCCATCACGGCATGTTCTGCTCGGGAGAGACGTTTGACCTGACCTTTGGCCTCATGCATACGGTGGAAAAATCCGCGGAGATCCTCGTGAAGGTCCTTTCCATGGGCGGGCAGAAACGGCAGACCATCACGCCGGACGATTTCCGCGAGCTTGCGAAGGGATTTCACATTGAGTTGCCGGAAAGATTCCTTTATGATAAGGGTGCCGGGGCGGAAAGCTCCCGGTAATCGATAAGGGGAGAAAAGTTTGAAAATGCTGCTGATGCGGCATTTTCAAACCGCAGCATCGGTGCTGACGCACCGGCTGCCCACCCCCGGAGGATCTTAAGATCCTCCTCATGGAGGGAAACATGAAGAAAGCGGCTGTCGGTCAGTCGGCACAGGAAGAACTCAGCGAGAGGCTGAAGAAATGGAGCCTGAAGACAGGCGATGAGATCCTCGGGGAACTGGATTCCCGGGAAGAGGGACTCACGCCCGTGGAAGCGGACGAAAGGCTTACGAAGTACGGACGGAATGTCATTGAATCCGGGCAGCAGAGAGGCTTCTGGAAGATCCTGGCCTCCGTCCTCATCAATCCGTTCAACCTGGTGCTGCTCGTCGTGCTGGCCGTCACTTTCCTGACTGATGTGGTGTTTTCGGCGGAGAAAAGTTATTCCGCGTCGATCCTGATCCTTTCCACGATCACGATCTCCACGATCGTCGGCTACTCGCAGGAGGCAAAGTCCAACAACGCCGCCGCCAAGCTGCGCAAGATGATCGAAAACAAGGTGGATGTCATACGGAACGGGCTTCCGGAGAGCATCCTCCTCGAAAATGTAGTGCCCGGTGACATCGTTAAGCTTTCGAGCGGCGACATGCTGCCCGGCGATGTGCGGTTCCTTGCGGTCAAGGACCTGTTTGTGGATCAGGCGACGCTGACGGGAGAGTCCGCACCGGTGGAAAAGCTGTCTGTCAATGAGAAGACCGACTACCTTACGGATCTTGCCGATATCGGCTTCATGGGAACGAATATCACGAGCGGGTCGGCCACGGCGGTGGTGCTGACGACCGGCGCCGAGACGTATTTCGGCGGCATGGCAAAATCGCTTTCCACGGACAATGAGACGAGCGATTTTGAAAACGGGATCGCCGGTATTTCCAAGCTGCTGATCCGGTTCATGCTGGTCATGGTCCCCGTGATCTTCTTCGCAAATCTGATGACGAAGAGCAACGTCGTGGATGCGGTGCTGTTTTCCATTACCGTTTCGATCGGCCTGATCCCGGAGATGCTGCCTGTCATCATGACGACCACGCTGGCCCGCGGCGCTGTGGAGATGTCCAAGAAAAAGACCATCGTGAAGCGCCTTTCGTCCATACAGACCTTCGGACAGATGGACATCCTGTGCACGGACAAAACAGGAACGCTGACGCAGGATGAGATCGTGCTGGAAAAGTATCTGAACGTGGACGGCGAAGAGGACATGGGCGTCCTGAAGCAGGCGTTTGTGAACAGCTTCTTCCAGTCCGGCCTGAAGAATACGATCGACAATGCCGTGATCGGGCGTGTGGACAAGGAAGGGCTCGCGGAATACAAAAACGATTACCGTGAAGTGGATGAGATCCCGTTCGACTTTGCCAGAAGGCGCATGAGCGTGGTCGTGGAAAAGCCCAGTGAACCGCAGTCGGGCAGGAT
Organism: Lachnospiraceae bacterium; assembly: GCA_022652545.1. Classification (GTDB taxonomy): domain Bacteria; phylum Bacillota; class Clostridia; order Lachnospirales; family Lachnospiraceae; genus CAG-791. The sequence goes on along the minus strand of JALCRM010000005.1, from coordinate 109,243 downwards.
CCTCGTCACCAAGGGAGCGGCGGAGGAAGTGCTGTCCTGCTGCAGCTACGCCATGCACGGCGGCAGCAGAGTGCCCATGACGGACGAGGAAAAGAAACAGGCGCTGGGCGTGTACGACCGTTTCAGCGACCAGGGCCTTCGCATGCTGGCAGTGGCAGAGAAATGGAATGTTCCGGGGAGCGGTGATTTCGACGTGAAGGACGAGTGCGACATGACCCTCATCGGCTTCATCGGTTTCCTCGATCCGCCCAAGGAATCCGCCAAAGGCGCGCTCGATGCGCTGCATGCGCACGGCATCCGCACCGTGGTGCTCACGGGCGATGCCCCGGGCGTGGCGAGGTATGTCTGCGAGAAGATGGACATCGACACCAGGCGCGTGCTGAGCGGCGCCGAGGTGGAGAGCATGTCGGACGATGAACTGCAGAAAGCGGTGGAAGACTGCAGCCTGTTCGCCAAACTCAACCCTTACCAGAAAAAGCGCGTCGTTTCCATGCTGCAGAAGAACGGACACACGGTAGGGTACATGGGAGACGGCATCAACGACGCGCCGCCGCTCAAACAGGCGAACGTAGGGATCTCCGTCGACAGCGCGGTCGACATCGCCAAGGAAGTCGCGGACATCATCCTGCTCGACAAGGACCTGAGCGTGCTGGACGAAGGCGTGACCGGCGGCCGCAAAACGTATGCCAATCTGTCTAAATATATCAAGATGGCCACGAGCGGCAACTTCGGCAATATGTTTTCCGTCGTGCTGGCAAGTATCTTCCTGCCGTTCCTGCCGCTGCTGCCGGAGCACATCCTGGTGCAGAACCTGCTGAACGACTTCGCGCAGCTCGGCATGCCCTGGGACAACGTGGACCCGGTCTACCTGCAGAAGCCCAAGAAGATCAATACTTCGGGACTGCGCACCTATATGTTCTGGTTCGGGCTGGCTTCCACGGTGGAGGATCTCCTGTGCTTCCTGATCCTGTGGTTCGTTTTCCGCTATACGACGCAGGAGAAGGCCGTCTGGTTCCAGACGGGATGGTTCCTGTTCGGAACGGTCTCGCAGACTTTCATCATTCACATCATCAGGACGGAGAAGATCCCGTTTCTGCAGGACAAGGCTTCCAGGGCTCTCTGCATTTCCACGGCGATCATCATCGGGGTCGCCCTGCTGATCGGTTTCACATCGCTGTCGCAGTTCTTTGAGATGGCGGTCATGCCGCCGGCCTATCTGTTGTGGCTGCTGGTGCTGCTTGCGGTGTATACACTGATCGTGCAGATCCTGAAGCCTCTCTATGTGAAAAAGTACGGCAGCTGGATCTGAGAACGGCTGCCCGGTTCGGAGGATCCGAGGATTCTCCTCACGGAGGTATGTAAATGAACAGCGGGTATTTCCTGGCAGTGGACATCGGCGCTTCGGGAGGCCGTCACATATTGGGAAGCTGCCGGGACGGCAGGATCAGCCTCGAGGAGGTGTACCGCTTCGAGAACGGGATGGTCAGGAGAAACGGACATCTGTGCTGGGACACGGAACGTCTTTTCCGTGAGATCCTGAACGGCCTCAGAAAATGCGCGCAGGCCGGAAAGGTGCCCGTCAGCATGTCGATCGACACCTGGGCGGTCGATTATGCCCTGCTTGACAGGGACGGCCGGCTGCTCGGCGAAACATACGGCTACCGCGACGGCAGGACGGCGGGCATGGAGCAGAAAGTTGCCGGAGTCATCGCACCGGATGCCCTGTATGCCCGTACGGGCATACAGAAACAGCCCTTCAACACGATCTATCAGCTTGCGGCGCTGAAGGAGCAGGAGCCGGAGATCCTGGAGCGGGCCGATTGCCTGCTGATGCTGCCGGATTATTTTCACTTCCTGCTCACGGGCAACCGGTGTTCGGAATATACGAATGCGACGACCACGCAGCTCGTGAGTCCGGTGACGGGGCAGTGGGACAGAGAGCTGACCGGCATGCTCGGGTTTCCGGAGAAGATCTTCCTCCCGCTTTCCATGCCGGGCACGCCGGTAGGGCATTTCCGCAAAGAGATCGCGGATGACCTGGGTTTTGACTGTGAGGTCGTGCTCCCTGCCACCCACGATACCGCTTCCGCGGTGATGTCGGTGCCGTCCGTTTCCGACGACGTGCTGTACATCAGTTCGGGGACCTGGTCGCTCATGGGTACGGAAACCCATGAAGCTGTCTGCACGCCGGCCGCGGAAAAGGCCAATTTTACGAATGAAGGCGGCTATGAACGGCGTTTCCGCTTCCTGAAGAACATCATGGGACTCTGGATGATCCAGTCGGTGCGCCACGAACTCGGCGACTCCCTTTCCTTTGCGCAGCTTTGCGGCATGGCGGAGGAGAGCAGGGACTTCCCTTCCCGCGTGGATGTGAACGACAGCTGTTTTCTCGCGCCGGAAAGCATGACGGGGGAGATCCGGGCCTACTGCGGGAGGACCGGACAGAAGGTACCGGACAGGACGGGAGAGATCGCGGCGGTGATCTACCGTTCCCTCGCGGAAAGCTATGCCGATACGGCGCAGCAGATCGAGGAGATCACAGGCCGGCACTACAGTGCGATCCACATTGTCGGCGGAGGCTCAAAGGCCGATTACCTGAACAGACTTACGGCTGAGATCACGCAGCGCACCGTCCTTGCGGGGCCGGGGGAAGCTACGGCAGCCGGCAACATACTGGCCCAGATGCTGAAGGCGGGCCTGTTTCCTTCCCTCAGGGAAGGCAGGCGCTGTATCTTTGATTCTTTCGGTGTCAAAACATATTGAAAAGGCAGCGCAGAGCGCAGCAGGAGGAAAACGGGATGGAACGTTACGAAAGTGCGAAAGAGATCTACAGAACGATCGGTGTGGACACGGATGCAGCGATAGAAAAACTGCGCAGAGTGCCGCTGTCGCTGCATTGCTGGCAGGGTGACGACGTAGTCGGCTTTGACCAGGACGGGCCGCTGTCCGGCGGTATACAGACGACCGGCAATTACCCGGGACGGGCGAAGGACCCTGCGGAGCTGATGGCCGACCTCGGGGAAGCATTCAGTCTGATCCCCGGCGGGCACAAGCTCAATCTGCATGCCTGCTATGCGATCTTTGAAGACGGAAAGCGCGCCGACAGAGACGCACTGCTGCCGGAACACTTCGCAAAGTGGGTGGAATTCGCCAAAAAGCACGGCATGGGACTTGATTTCAATCCCACCTGCTTTTCGCATCCGATGGTGAAGGACGGGCTCACGCTGTCCTCTCCGGACAGGGAAGTGCGCGATTTCTGGATCCGCCACTGCATCTGCTGTCTTCGCATTTCCGAGTATTTTGCCAAGGAGACAGGCGTGCCCTGTGTCATGAACATCTGGATCCCCGACGGCTACAAGGACATTCCCGCGGACCGTCTCGGCCCCAGGGCAAGATTCGCGGATTCCCTCGACCGGATCCTTTCCACGCCTTACGATAAGAGCCTTGTATATGTGGCGCTGGAGTCCAAAGTGTTCGGCATCGGCGTCGAGTCCTATACGGTGGGCAGCAGCGAGTTTACGATCAATTACGCGGCGCGCCACGGCATACTCAGCCTGATGGACAACGGGCACTATCATCCGACGGAGGTCGTTTCCGACAAGATCCCGTCCATGCTGCTCTTCAATGAAAAGATCGCGCTCCACATCACGCGCGGCGTCCGCTGGGACTCCGACCATGTGATCCGTCTGGACGACGAGACGAAGGAACTCTGCAGGGAGATCGTCCGGAACGACGCGCTGGACCGCGTCTTCATCGCGACCGACTATTTCGATGCGAGCATCAACCGCATCGCAGCCTGGGCCATCGGCGCCCGGAACCTTCAGAAGGCGCTCCTTTCGGCGCTGCTCGAACCCTCCGCGGAGCTGAAAAAGCTCCAGGACGAAGGCAGGTTCACGAGGCTCCTTGCGGAGCAGGAAGAACTGAAGACCATGCCCTTCGGAGATGTCTGGGACAGATACTGCGAAGTGTGCGGCGTGCCGGCGGGAGAAAAGTGGATCAGCGAGATGGAAAGGTACGAGGCGGAAGTCACTTCGAAGCGCTGAGATCAGGCGTTGAAATTTGACAATATTTCGTCTTGACGATACCGGGTCCGGACTTTAGAATAGGACAGGATAAGGTCAGGAACATCCTGAAGAACGGACAAGCGGATCATGAGACGAAGTTCACGAACGGACTTTAAGAGTGAATGACAAAACACGCTCAGGGAAGCAGAATTGCTTCCTGAGGCGTGTTTTTTTTCGTGATCCGGCAGCATCCGGAAGGGCGCAAAGAGAGGGAGGGAAAGATGAGCAATAAAAACAGTACGGTGATCGGTGAACAGCCGGTCTATGATGCGAGGACGCTCGGCAGGCCGAAGATGATGGTACTGGGCCTGCAGCATATGTTCGCAATGTTCGGCGCGACGGTGCTGGTGCCGGCGCTGACAGGCCTGAGCGTTTCGGTGACGCTGCTGTTTGCGGGCGTGGGCACGCTGATGTTCCACGCGATCTCCAAGAAAAAGGTGCCTGCATTCCTGGGCTCCAGTTTTGCCTTCATCGCAGGGTATGCCGCGATCGCACCGCACGGGGAAAAGGAACTGCTGCCTTACGCCTGCTTCGGCGTAGCGCTGGCAGGCCTTATGTATCTGGTCCTGGCCGGTCTTTTCAAGGCTTTCGGCGCCAACAAGGTCATGCGTTATTTCCCGCCGATCGTGACAGGCCCCATCATCATAGCGATCGGCCTCAACCTTTCCAAATCGGCCATCGACAACTGCAACACGCACTGGTGGGTCGCACTGGTGGCCATTGTGATCATCATTGTCTGCAATATCTGGGGCAAAGGGATGATCAAGATCATTCCCATCATCATGGGCGTCGTCGGATCCTATGTCGCGGCGGCGTTCGCGGGCATCATCGACTTTACTCCTGTGAAGGAAGCCGCCTGGTTCGGCCTTCCCGTTGAATGGGACCGCACGGTGTTCGGGATCTTCACCAGCGGCCACGTGAACACGGGTCTTCTCGTGACGGCGGCCGTTACGATCGTACCGATCGCGTTCGCGACCATGATGGAACATATCGGCGATATCTCCGCGATCTCCTCGACAGTCGGCATCAACTACATCCAGGATCCCGGCCTGCACAGGACGCTGACCGGCGACGGCCTTGCCACGACGGTCGCGGCACTGTTCGGTGCGCCTGCCAACACGACCTACGGCGAGAATACCGGCGTGCTGACGCTGACGAGGGTATATGATCCGCGCGTCATCCGCCTCGCCGCTGTCTATGCCATTATTTTCTCCTTCTGCCCCAAATTCGCAGCCATCATTGAAGTGATGCCCGCGGCGACAATGGGCGGCATTTCGCTGGTGCTCTACGGCATGATCTCTGCAGTCGGTATCCGCAACATCGTGGAAACGCATGTGGATTTCACCCAGAGCCGCAACGTCATCATCGCAGCCCTGATCCTCGTGCTTTCCATCGGCATCAACTATTCCACGGCCGGTGCCATCAACATCGGCAATGTCGGTCTTTCCGGACTGGCGGTCGGCTCGTTCGTAGGGATCCTTCTGAATGCCATCCTGCCCGGCAAGGATTACAACTTCCTTGAAGGACAGTCCAATCCGACAGGTGTGGATTTCGAGATCGCACAGGGCAAGAGCCTTACGGAAGATGGGGAAACAAAGAAAAAGGGATGACCGGATCTGTTACCGGTATCTGTGCGGAAAGCCGGGCGGAAACGCCCGGTCTTTTCGTGTAATGGGATGAAATGGATGTTTACTATTTATTTTGTGTCCTGAATTGTTTATAATAAATGCAAATGTCCGCGCAATACGGGAGAAAGCGCGGACAGGCTTGGGGTTTCCGGACCGGAGGACGGCTTGATGGACGGGAGAAAAGTTCTGCTTATCGTTGATGACGGTGAGGTCAACCGGGCATCTCTGAATGCGATCTTTGAAGACAATTACGAGTGTCTGGATGCGGAGAACGGCAGCAAGGCACTGGAGATACTGGAAAAGCGCGGGAAAGAGATCAAGGCAGTGCTCCTCGACCTGATCATACCGGTCATGGACGGCTACCAGACGATGGAGGAGATGAAAAAGAGGGATCTGCTCTCCAAGGTCCCGGTGATCATCATAACGGCGGACAATTCCACGGAATCCGAACTGAAGGCGTTTGATGCGGGTGCTTCCGACGTTATCATCAAACCCTTTGAGCCGACGATCGTCATGCGCCGGGTCGAAAATGTGCTGAAACTGAATGAGACCCGGGAAGAGCAGGAGATGCTCATCCAGAAGCAGGCGGACAAGATCAGGCACACGACCTCCAGCATCATCGAGGCGCTGGCTTCCGCGAGCGAGACACGCAGCCTGGAGACAGGCACGCATGTGCGCAGAGTGGGCATGTACGTGAAAGCGCTCCTCGAATATGTCATGCAGCATTATCCGGATTACAATCTGACCGATCACAGGATCACGGTCATCGCGAATGCATCCTCCCTGCACGATATCGGGAAGATCGGCATACCGGATGCGATCCTGAACAAGCCGGGAAGACTTACCCCGGAAGAATTTGACGTCATCAAGACGCACACCGTGAAGGGCGGACAGATCCTTGCGAGCCTGACCGATTCTGCGGACACGGAATATATCAGCAGTGCCTACAATATCGCCATGTACCATCATGAGCGCTGGACGGGCAGAGGATATCCGGAAGGGCGGAAGGGAAATGACATCCCTCTGGAAGCCCAGGCTGTCGGCGTGGCCGACTGCTACGATGCCCTTACCAACGACCGCGTGTACAAGAAGGCAATCCCCTCCGACGAAGCTGTCCGGATGATCCTGAACGGGGAGTGCGGGGAGTTTTCACCGGTCATGATGGAAGCACTTTCAGCCGTCAAAGGCCAGTTTGTAGAACTTACATCCCAATATGCCGGAAAGGAATGACAGCGATGGAAAGAGAAGATTTTGTTGCGGCAGGTATCGATTACGACAAGGGCGTGGCCCGGTTTGCAGGCAAGGCGGATCTGTATGTGAATTTTCTCAGAAAATTTCCGAAGGACGATACCTTTGCGCAGCTTTCCGCGGCCATGGACGCCGGTGATATGACAGCTGCTTTCGCGGCGGCGCACACGCTGAAGGGCGTGACCGGGAACCTCAGCCTGGACGGGCTGTACCAGAGTGTACTTCCCCTCGTGGAAGCTCTTCGCGGCGCGGGCAATATGGAACTGGCGGCCAGCCTCTTCCCTCCGGTAAAAACAGAGTACGAACACACCATGGACTTCCTGAGGACACTGCCTGAATGAAACGGATGAATGCGGCGGGGAAACTCCTGCCGGAAGTAAACGCGGATCCGGAGCACCTTCTGGACGGCATTCGCGTATTTGCCCTGGATATGGACGGTACCGTATACCTCGGCGAAAAGTGGATCGACGGCGCCGTCGACTTTCTCCGTCATATCGAAGAAAGCGGCAGGCGCTTTTATTTTCTCACGAACAATTCCTCGAAAGCACCGGCCTCCTATGTGAAAAAACTCACCGGGATGGGTTTTCCCGTGGAGCAGGACCGGATCGTCACTTCCGGCCAGGCTGCGGCCTGGTACCTGAAAGTGCACTTCCCGGGGAAGAGGGTATATCTTCTCGGAAATCCGGATCTGCGAAAGGAGTTTGAAGAGGAAGGCATACTGCTTTCTGACGCCGACCCGGAGGTGGTCGTGACGGGCTTTGACACCACGCTCACCTACGCCAAGCTTTGCCGCGTCTGCGACCTCGTGCGGGCGGGGCTGCCTTACATTGCGACGCATCCCGATCTCAACTGCCCCGTGGAGGGGGGATTTATCCCGGACCTGGGCGCGATCCAGGCGCTGATCAGGACTTCGGCCTTCCGAGATCCGGACAGGATCATCGGCAAGCCGAACCGCGATATCTGCGACTACCTCATGGCCCGCATCGGCGGAAACATCAGCCCCGGAAGCGTGGCGATGGTGGGCGACCGCCTCTATACCGACATAGCGGCCGGCGTGCACGCCGGCATGACGTCCATCCTCGTGCTCAGCGGCGAGGCGTCGCTGGAGGATGCGGAAGCTTCTTCGTTTACGCCGGATCTCATATTTGATTCTGTTCAAAACATAAGGTAAAGCCGGGTATGTACCGTTTCCTGTTCGGCGCTTCGGGCGCCGGAAAAAGCACTTCCATCCAGAAAGAGATCATCGGCCGGGCACAGCAGTCACTGCAGTGCGGGGCCTTTGAGAATTATGTTTTTATCGTGCCGGAGCAGTATACGATGCAGACGCAGAAGGAACTCGTCCTTTCCCATCCGTCCGGCGGCATCCTCAATATTGACGTGCTGAGCTTCGGCCGCCTCACGCACCGGATCTTTGAGGAAGCGGGCGGAGAGGAAAAGACAGTGCTCGGCGATATGGGAAAGTGCCTGCTCCTGCGCCGGATCGCCGGAAAGCACGCCGGGGACCTTCCCGTGATCGGCGGAAATCTGCACCGCACAGGGTATATCGCGGAAGTGAAATCCGTGCTTTCGGAGTTCATGCAGTACGGGATCGAACCGGACAGGCTGGACCGCCTCGTGGAATACAGCGAGCAGCAGGGTTCCCTGAAAGCGCGCCTGAAGGATCTGCAGAAGATCTACAGGCTGTTCCTCGAATATGAACGGGAGAATTTCGTGACCTCTGAAGAGACGCTCGACCTTGTGGCCGAGGCGATCCCGCATTCAGCGTATGCAGCGGGAGGACACTTTGTGCTGGACGGCTTTACAGGCTTTACGCCGGTACAGGACAGAGTGGTCGTGCAGCTCATCAAAGCAGCCGCCGACGTGACGATCTGCCTGCCGTATTCTCCGGACGGAGGTATTTCCCCTGCCGACGTGGAAAAGACCGGCAGCGCCGGTTCGGAGGAGGATCTGTTTTACCTGACACGCAAGACCGTACGGGATATCACGGCCCTGGCGCAGGAACAGGACATCGCGCACGGCACGGATCTGTATATGACAGGCGCAGGCAGCGGCGTGCCTTACCGTTTTGCGGCCTCGCCCGTACTCGCGCACCTGGAACGCAGTCTTTTCCGCTTCCCGGTGGAGGTGTGCACGGCGCCGCCCGAAGAGCAGAGGGATTCCCTACGTCTGCTGGCGGCCTCGGACCCGGAGGAAGAGGTGCGGCAGCTCTGCATGGAGATCCGGGCGCTGCTCTCGGAAGGCTGTCACTACAGGGACATTGCCGTCGTGGTGGGCGATCCGTCAGCCTATGAGGACGAGATCGCGCGGCAGGCGGCACTGAGCGGCATTCCGGTCTATTTTGACTTCACGCACGAAGTCTCGGACGATCCGATGACGGAGGCGGTGCGCAGCGCACTGGCTATCCTTTCGGAGGACTGGTCCTACGAGACGGTGTTCCGTTACCTGCGCAGCGGCCTTTCGGATGTGCCGCCGGAAGATACGGACATCCTGGAAAACTATGTACGGGAGCGCGGGATCCACGGCAGGCGGCGCTGGGAACTGGCGTTCGAGGTGCCCTGCGAGGAACTGCGTCTGCAGGTCCTCCGGGAGCTTCAGCCGCTCACCGCGGCGCAGGCAGCCGCCGGCGGGCGCGTACAGAGCGCGGCGGAACGTACGAGAGCGCTGTATGATTTTATCGCCGGGAACGGGTTCCAGGCAAAGATGGAACGGCGGGCAGCCCTGGCGGATGAGGCCGGGGACACGGGGAAAAATTTCGAATACCGCCAGATCTACCGCGCCTTTGTGGACCTGCTCGACGAGATCTACCGGCTGCTCGGGGAAGAGCATATTTCGGCGGAGGATTATGCGGAACTGATCGACACGGGGATCTCGGAGATACGGCTGGGCGCGCTGCCGCAGCAGACAGACGTCGTGCCGGCGGGAGACCTGGAGCGTTCCCGCCTGAAGGAAGTCAGGTATCTGTTCGTGCTGGGCGCCAACGAGGGGAGCATACCGAGGAGTACGCTGAAAGGCGGCCTGCTCTCGGACCTGGACCGGGAATTCCTCGAAGGCTCGGGCGTGGAGCTTTCGCCCACGCCGCGCCAGCAGATGTACATCCAGCGGCTCTACCTCTATCTGAATTTCACAAAACCCGGACGCAGGCTCTATATTTCCTATGCCGATGCGGACGCGGACGGACACGGCCAGCGCCCCTCTTACCTTGTGCTGCTTCTGCAGCGCATGTTTCCGCACTGCGCGCCGGGCGGGCACGTCGAACGCCCCGGGAACCGCCGCAGGATCCTGCAGGTCATGTCGCAGAGCGATGCAATGCCGTATCTGGCGGATGCGCTGCGCAGGTACGCCGACGGATATTTTGACGAGGCCGGAGCTGAGACGGGAGCGGAACGGGAAAAGAATGATTTTCTTACGCTGTACGGGCTCTGCAGTTCTCTCCCTGCGGTGCAGCGGCTTAAAGAGGCGGCTTTCCGGCGCTATGTGCCGGTCCCGCTTTCAAAGAAGACCGCGCGCCTGTTGTACGGGGAGTCCATATCCGGCAGTGTGAGCCGGCTGGAAGACTGTGCGGAATGCCGCATGCGGCAGTTCCTGAAGTACGGGCTGCTGCTGAACGAAAGAAAGACGTTTGAACTGAAGCCGGCAGATACGGGCTCTGTCCTGCACAGGGGCCTGGAGGAGTTTTCACACGCGCTGCAGGAGAACGGCACGGACTGGCTGCATTTCAGCGACAGCGAAGCGGAAAAGCTGTCGGGAGAGCTGCTGGAGCGGATCGCGGCGGAATACGGGAACCAGATCCTTTATGCCACGGCGCGCAGCAGCTACCGTACGACCAGGATGAAACGCATTCTCACGCGCACGGTCATGACGCAGCGGGACCAGCTGCTGCAGGGGGCTTTCCGCCCGGCAGACTTCGAACTCGATTTCGGCACGGGAGAGTACGGCCGGCCGGAGGGCCTGGTGCTTCCGCTCACCGAAGGACGCACCATGTCCCTGACCGGGCGGATCGACAGACTGGATCTCGCGGAAGACGGAGACAGCCTGTATCTCAAGATCATCGATTACAAATCGGGCTCGAATGACCTGAAGCGGGATAAGATCCTGCAGGGCAGGCAGCTGCAGCTGATCGTCTATATGGAAGAGGCTCTGGAGTGGCAGAGACGTCTCCACCCGGACAAAAAGATCGTTCCGGCGGCGCTGTTTTACTATCATCTCGAAGACCCGTTCGTGAAGGCGGGGGATCCGGGGGAAGCGGAAGAGTCAAGGGTACAGGCGCTGCGTCCGAGCGGCATGCTGAATGCGGACCCGCGTTCCCTGCGGCTTCTGGACCGGGAAGCCGGTATACAGGGCGCTTCGAAGGTGGCGCCGGTGCGTTTCAAAAAGGACGGCGGCACGGCCGCTTCCGACAAACTGTTTTCCACGGGAGAGTACACGCAGGCTGTTTCCGCGGTAAAACAGACGATGAGCGCCATGGGCAGCGAGATCCTGGACGGGGTGGTAACGGCGCAGCCGTTTGTAAGCGGCAAAGAAAGTGCGTGCCGGTACTGTGCATTCCGGAATGTCTGCGGTTTTGACCCGCGGATCCCGGGGTATGACGGCAGGTCACAGCAGGCGCTGCACTGAGGGCGCTGCAGGATGTTTTGACAGAGGAACGGAAAAGATTGGGCAAAATAAGCTTTACCGGACAGCAGAATAAGGTGATCGCGGCGCGCGGGCACGATATCCTCGTGTCGGCAGCCGCGGGGAGCGGGAAGACCGCGGTCCTCGTGGAGAGGATCGTGCGGGAGATCACGGAGGGGGACGAGCCCCTCGACATAGACCGCCTGCTCGTGGTCACGTTCACAAAGGCTGCGGCCGCCCAGATGAAGGAGAAACTGGAGGACGCGATCGAAGAGCGCCTGCGCAGCGATCCGGATGACAGGCACCTGCGCCGGCAGGAGACGCTGCTGCGCAGCGCTTCCATAGAGACGATCGACAGCTTCTGCGCCTCCGTGCTGCGCAATAACTTCAATGACATCGGGCTGGATCCGGGATACAGGCAGGCAGACGAGGCGGAAGCCGGGCTCCTGCAGCGGGATACGGTGTCGAAATTTCTGGAGAAAAAGTACGCGGAAAACGATCCGGAATACCTGGCCTGCGTGGAGTATTTCTGCCACGGCCTCGACGACAAAGAAATGGAGCCGCTCCTGCTGAAACTCTACAGGCAGGCGATGAGCCATCCGTGGCCGGAAGACTGGCTGCGGGAGCGTGCGGAGGACTGCCGCGCGGGGTCCGGCGAAGAACTGCTGATGCAGGGCTGGCTGCAGGACATGATGCGGCAGGCGCTGACGGCACTGGATGACAGCAGGGCGGAGTACCGGCATCTGCTGCATCTGTGCGAGGTGCCGGGCGGGCCTTATCCGTACGCGGACAAGCTGGAGGGGGAGATCCGGGATCTTTTTACGGAGGATGCGGAGCTGCGCGATATCCGCGGGGCCTTTGCACAGCATAAGGACGGCGGGACGCCGTTAACAGCGGCGCAGGCTGCGGCACTGTGGAAAAGGATCGCGGCGCCTGCTTCCTACGATTTCGGTACGCTGCCGCGCGTCACGAAGAAGGCGGAGGACGTGGATCCCGGCCTGAAGACGATGGTCTCCGAAAACCGCAGAAAGCTGCGGGACAGGCTGAAAAACACGGGCGGCGGATGTTTTGACGGGACGCCGGATGCGGCGGCTGCGAAGGTGCAGACGGCGTACGCCCCGGTGCGCACGCTGCTTTCCCTCGTATCGGGATTCTGCGAGGCGTATGCCCAGGCCAAGCGGGCGCGCAATGTGATCGATTTTGACGACCTCGAGCATCTGGCGCTGCAGATCCTCGCCGAGAAGAAGGACGGCGCCGTCGTGCCGCGCAGGGCGGCGGACATGTACCGCGCCCACTACCGCGAGGTCATGGTCGATGAATACCAGGACAGCAACGACGTGCAGGAACTCCTGCTTTCCGTCGTGTCGGGCGATAGCGAAGGCCGGTACGACCGGTTCATGGTGGGCGACGTCAAACAGAGCATCTACCGTTTCCGCCTGGCGCGCCCCGAGATCTTTATGGAAAAATACTCGTCTTACGCTCCGGACGACGACAGGCACGAGAGGATAGATCTCGACCGCAATTTCCGCAGCCGCGGGGAAGTGATCGATGCCGTAAACGGCCTGTTTTCGCGCATCATGCGGAGCGAGGTCGGCGGCGTTGAATATGACGATACCTGCGCACTCAGGCAGGGTGCGGCTTACCCGGAGATACAGGGCGGGGAAGGCGCGGAGGGTGCCGGGGATGCGGAGGATGCCGTGACGGAGCTCCTCATCGTGGACAAGAGCACGCCGGCGGCAGGTGCAGACAGCGGAAGTGCAGCCTCGGCGAACACTGCCTCCGGGAGTACTTCGGAATACGGAAGTACGGCGGCAGGCGATGCCGGCACGGAAGAAGGCAGCGGCGAAGGCGGCGGCGACGCGGGGGACGGCGACGGGGAAGAAGCCGGCCAGAACCCGGAGGAACTTAACGACAGGCGCAGGGAAGCGCTGGCGATCGCCCAGCGGATCCACAGGCTGGTGGGGCGGTTTCCCGTGAAAGGGGAGGACGGCGGGCTGCGCCCCGCGCGGTACGGCGACATCGTGGTGCTCCTGCGCGCGGCCAGCAGCTGGGACAGCGAGTTCCGCACAGTGTTTGAACAGCAGGGCATTCCCTGCTATGTCAATTCGCGGGCCGGCTATTTTGCTACCGAGGAGATCAGGGAAGTGCTGCAGTTCCTGCGCATACTGGACAACCCCAGGCAGGACATCCCGCTGTACGGGGCGCTGCACGGCTATTTCGGCGGCTTTTCCGAGGAAGAACTGGCCGGGGTGCGCCTTTCCTCGAAAGCGTCCGATCTTTATACGGCGCTCGTAAGCGCCGCATCGGATGCGCCGGAAGTGCCGGTGACCGACGCGCTCCGGAAAAAGTGCGCGGATTTTCTCGCCTCGCTCGCAAAATGGCGGGAGAAGACGGTGGGGCTTCCCATCTCCGGCCTGCTGACGCAGATCGTCGATTCCACAGGCTACATCCATTACGTGGCGGCCCTTCCCGCGGGCGCGCAGCGTCTGGCGAACCTGCGATATCTGCTGGCCATGGCAAAGGACTTTGAACGCACTTCCTTCACGGGACTTTTCCATTTCCTGCGGTATATCGATGAAATGCACCTGCGTGAGGTGGATTTCGGAGAGGCGAATACGCTGGAGGAAAACGCGGACGTCGTCCGGATCATGACGATCCACAAGAGCAAGGGACTGGAGTTCCCGATCGTATTCTGCGCGGGCCTTGCAAAGAGAAAGAACGCCGGGGACACCAAAGGCACGCTGATCTGCGACAGCGAGCTCGGGATCGGCGCGGACACCTGCGACACCGTTTTGCGCAGCACCTGCACCAACATCCGGAAAGAGGCGGTGGCGGAGCGCATCGCGAGGAACAATGCCGGCGAGGAGCTTCGCATCCTCTACACGGCCATGACACGTGCTAAGGAAAAACTGATCCTCACTTCGCTTTCCGGCAATTATGAAAGAGTCTGCGACAATATAAGCCCCGCGGCGGAAGAAGCGGGCACCGCCGGCGGGAAGCTGTCTGTTTCGGCCATTCTCGGCGCCGGCACCTTCCTGGAACTCGTCACAGGCGGGCTCCTCGCTGCGGAGGCCGGCGGAGCGCCTGTGCCCGTGCGTGTCGAGACAGTCACGCTGCCCGATATGGACACAGCCCGCAAAGATGAGCAGGAGAGCCTCCAAGCCCGCAAGGCACGGCTTTCGGAGTTCGCAGGGCCCTGCGGAAGTCCGGCAGGTCCGGCCTTCCGGGATCCGGAACTGGCAAAACAGCTGGAAGCCCGCTTCGGCTTTGTCTATCCGTACAGGGATCTGGAAGGACTCTATACCAAAACGACGGTCACGGAGCTGAAGAAAGCCTCCGCCCGCACATTTGAAGAAGACGAAGAGACAGAGCGGCGCGAAGACGGCCGGCTGCTGTTTGAAGAGGAAACGGCCGCGCCTTACCTGCCTTCCTTTGCGGACGGCGGGGACGCATCCGGGATGCGGCGGGATATGACAGGCGCGCAGCGGAATGGATCCGGCGTGCAGCAGAATGGATCCGGCGTGCAGCAGAATTCGCCCGGCGCGCGGAAAGAGATGCCCGCCGCGGGCGTACAGCGCGGGAATGCGATCCACAAGTGCATGGAGATGCTCGACTACGCACGTTTTACGGATCCTGCGTCCGCCGATGCGGCGGCCTTCGAAAGCTGGCGGGATGAAAAACAGCAGTCCGGCAGGTTTACCGCCGGGGAGGCGGCTCTGCTGACAGCTGCGGAGATCCTGCCTTTCCTGCATTCCGGACTCGCGGGACGCATGGCGCGGGCGGCGGCTGTGAAAAAGCTGCGCCGCGAGCAGCCCTTTGTCCTGGGTGTGGCGGCCGACAGGCTCGATCCCCGCTTCCCGAAGGACGAGACTGTTCTGGTGCAGGGCATCATCGACGCCTTTTTCATCGAAGACGGCGCGATCGTCGTCCTGGATTACAAGACGGACCGCGTGCACGATGCCGATGTGCTGCTGAAGCGGTACAGCGTACAGCTCGACTGCTACGCGGAGGCGCTGGAGAGGCTGCTCGGCATGCCGGTAAAGGAGAAGATCATCTATTCGTTTGCACTGCAGGAGGAGATCCATGCACTTTGATTACGCACTGTTCGACCTGGACGGCACCCTGACGGCTTCGGCGCCCGGTATCACAAAAAGCGTGCAGTATGCGCTGCACTGTCAGGGCATAGAAGAGCCGGATATCGAGAAACTGAATGTGTTCGTGGGTCCGCCGCTGGCGTCGAGCTTTGAGAAATACTACGGCTTTGACGCGGACAGGATCCGGCAGGCCGTGGAAGACTTCCGCAGCCGCTATGAGACGATCGGCATTTTTGAGAATTCGCTCTATCCGGGCACGCGGGAGATGCTGCAGAAGTGCCGCGCAGGCGGCATACTGCTGGGGGTCGCTTCCAGTAAGCCGGAGGTGCATGTGAAGACCGTGCTGGCCCACTTCGGCGTGGAAACATATTTTGACATCGTCTGCGGCTCGGACTATTCGAGAGAGCAGGACGGGAAGGTGCGCCCCAGCGACAAGGACAGGATCGTGAAGCGGGCCCTGGACCACTTTCTCAGCGAAGACGGCGACCGTGCGACTTTCCGCGCGCGTACGGCGATGGTGGGGGACCGGTGTTTTGACATGGAAGGGGCGAAGGCCAACGGCGTGTACGCGGTGGGGGTCTCGTTCGGCTACGGCAGCCGGGATGAACTGCTTTCGAGCGGCGCGTGCTGCATAGCGGGCTCCATGGAGGAACTCGGCAGCTTCCTCACGGGCGGCGCAGCGTGGGCGCGGGGACAGCGGTCTGCGGTGAGGAGATCATGACGCTGAAACAGAAAGTCTGCAGAATTTTGTATATTCTGGCGCCGGTCTTACTCTACATGCTGGCGGAGGGGCTGGCCGCGCAGGGGATCGCCATGCTGGAGCAGGATCCGGCGCTGCCCTGGCACTTTCCCGCATCTCCCGGCGACAGGGCGCTGCTTGGTCTGGCGGCAGGGTCCGCAGCCGGTGCGCTCTCGATCATGCCCATGGCACTGCCGGAGATCAAAAAGCACGAGGGAAACGCAGGGGCGCCGGTCGGGCGTGCGGCCGGGAGACCTGTGGTCTTTGCCCTGAGCACGGTCTGCTTTGCCCTCTTTATGAATACGCTGCTTTCCCTTGCGGGATCCGGGGAAGCCGGCTATGCCGAAGGGTCGGGCCTGCTGACCGGACTGGCTGTTTACGGCCTGCTGACGCCGTTTTGCGAGGAACTGCTTTTCCGGGGAACAGTGTACGGAAGGCTCCGTACTGATCTGGGGCCGCGCAGTGCGGCGGCGCTTTCGGGGGCGCTGTTCGGCATCTGGCACGGGAACCTTACGCAGGGCATCTACGGAGCGCTCATGGGTTTTCTGTTCGCTGTCGCCTACGAGAAAAGCGCGCACTTCGCGGTGCCGTTTCTGCTGCATGCCGGCGTCAACGCGCTTTTCCTCCTGCTCATGGCGGGCGGCACGTATGAAGGCCTTTGCAGTCCGGCCTTCTGCGGGGTGTTCCTGCTTCTGTCCGCAGCCGGTTTTTTCGGCCTTTACCGCACCCGGAAGAGTGGAAGGTTCTGAAAATTTGATAAATTCGATTAAATTGCTGTAATACCTGTTTACTTTGAACTTGTTTTTCATGTATGATAAAAAATCGTTGGGCCGCAGAGGAAAACATTCCCCGGACTGGCCTGAATCAGGCAGTAGTGTTATAATTACATATTATGTTCAGAAACCGGTATAGTAACGGCCGGTGCAAAATAAATGCCGGGACGGCATGGAGACGAGGACACAAAATGAGCGTAAAAGTCGAGAATCTTGAGAAGAGCATGGCAAAGCTGACGATCACGAGGTCTGCGGAGGAATTTGACGCAGCCATTGAGAGAGCTTTTGAAAAACAGAAAAAGAATATTTCTGTTCCCGGTTTCCGCAAGGGCAAAGTGCCGAGACAGCTTGTGGAAAAGGAATACGGCGCGGGTGTGTTCTATGAAGAGGCAGCCAACGACCTGATCAACAGCACCTATCCCGAAGAGGCGGAAGCTTCCGGAGCAGATATCGTATCGTCTCCCGAGATCCGCGTGAGTCAGCTCGGCAAGGGCCAGGAGTTCATCTACACGGCGGAAGTCGCAGTAAAGCCTCCGGTGAAGATCGGCCAATACAAGGGCGTGGAGGTGACAAAACCGGCCACGGAAGTCACCGACGAGGAAGTGATCGCCGAGATCGACAAGGAACGTGAAAAGAACGCGAAGTACAGCGATGTCACCGACAGGGCAGTGAAGAACGGCGACGAGATCAAACTGGATTTTGAAGGCTTTGTCGACGGCACTGCGTTCGAAGGCGGAAAGGGAACGGACTATCCGCTCACGATCGGATCCGGCAGCTTTATCCCCGGCTTCGAGGAGCAGCTGGTTGGCGCTGAGATCGGCAGGGAACAGGAGATCAAGGTCACATTCCCTGAGGATTACACCGAGAAGACGCTCGCAGGCAAGGAAGCTGTTTTCAAGTGCACCGTGAAGAGCATCCGCGAGAAGAGCCTGCCGGAACTGGACGATGCTTTTGCCGATGAGGTCTCCGAATTCTCGACGCTCGCGGAATACAAGGCAGACGTAAAGGGCAAGCTGGAAGCACAGAAGGCCAAGGACGCAAAGACCGGGATCGAGAACGAAGCGGTCGACAAGATCATTGCGGATTCCGAGATGGAGCTGCCTGAACCCATGATCAAGAGCCAGACGGAGCAGATGATCGACGAATGGGGACAGAGATTCCAGATGCAGGGACTTTCCCTGGAACAGTATTTCCAGTATACAGGGTCCAACCGTGAAAAGATGGCTGAAACTCTGAAGCCGGAAGCGGAGAAGCGCATCAGGACCCGCCTTGTGCTGGAGCAGATCGTAAAGGAAGAGAAGATCGAAGCGACCGAGGACGACTACAAGGCTGAGATCGCCAAGCTTGCTGAGCAGTACAAGATGAAGGAAGAAGAGATCACCAAGCTCCTCGATGAGAAACAGAAGAAGCAGATGATGGACGACATTGCCGTACAGAAGGCACTGGATTTTGTGGCGGACAATGCAAAACAGGTAGAGAAGAAGGATGCACCGGCGGAAGAAAAGAAAGACTGACGCACCGGCTGCCTATTTCAGAGAACAGATTCAAAATCCTAAACAAACGGATTTTGATTATAAGGTTCTCTTCATAGAGGTGTAAATATGTCGAATTTGGTACCTGTAGTTGTAGAACAGACAGGGAACGGCGAACGTTCCTATGATATTTTTTCCAGACTGCTCAAGGAGAGGATCATTCTCCTCGGCGACCAGGTCACGGATGCCACTGCGGAACTCGTGATCGCACAGATGCTTTTCCTTGAAGGCGAAGA
Source organism: Lachnospiraceae bacterium (assembly GCA_022652545.1). Classification (GTDB taxonomy): domain Bacteria; phylum Bacillota; class Clostridia; order Lachnospirales; family Lachnospiraceae; genus CAG-791. The sequence goes on along the minus strand of JALCRM010000005.1, from coordinate 90,318 downwards.
CCCTGAAAAGGACATCCAGTTCTATATCAACAGCCCCGGGGGATCGGTGTCTGCCGGCATGGCGATCTACGATACCATGCATTTTGTGAAGTGCGATGTTTCGACGATCTGTGTGGGCATGGCGGCCAGTATGGGTTCTTTCCTGCTGGCGGGCGGCACGAAGGGCAAGCGTTTTGCCCTGCCGCACAGTGAGATCCTGATCCATCAGCCGCTCGGCGGCACTGAAGGACAGGCATCCGATATCGCGATCCAGGCTGCGCATATGGCCAGGACGAAGGAACAGCTGAACAGACTGCTCGCGGAGAATACGGGCAACTCTTATGAGAAGCTCGTACAGGATACCGACCGTGACAACTGGATGACGGCGGAAGAAGCCAAGGCCTATGGCCTGATCGACGAGATCTATTCCAGCCGCAAGGATATCAAGGCCTGACCCGGACCGGGACTGAAGGCATAAAAATAAGTATTATGGGGAATCATCATGTCTGATACGACGAAAATCGACCCTCATCAGCCCAGAAGGTGCTCCTTCTGCGGCAGGACAGAGAACCAGGTCGGAAAACTGATAGCGGGACCGGATGGCGTATATATCTGCGATGAATGCGTGGCCATCTGTTCCGATATCGTGAATGATGAAGAAAACACCGAAGAGGCGGCGCCTGCAAAGAGCGCGGCGGACAAGATCAGTCTGCTCACGCCCGCGCAGATCAAGGAATTCCTGGACGAGTATGTCATCGGCCAGGATGAAGCCAAAAAGGTGCTTTCCGTTTCGGTCTACAATCATTACAAGAGAGTGAAGGCGCCGAAGGGCACGGACGACGTCGAGATGCAGAAGAGCAACATCCTGCTGCTGGGGCCTACGGGCTCGGGCAAGACTTATCTTGCGCAGACGCTGGCCAAGATCATCGGCGTGCCTTTTGCGATCGCAGATGCCACGACTCTTACGGAAGCCGGCTATGTAGGCGAGGATGTCGAGAATATCCTTCTGAAACTGATCCAGGCGGCCGATTATGATGTGGAACGCGCGCAGCTCGGAATCATCTATATCGACGAGATCGACAAGATCGCCAAAAAAGGCGAAAATGTATCGATCACGAGGGATGTTTCCGGAGAAGGCGTGCAGCAGGCCCTGCTCAAGATCATAGAGGGCACCAACGCATCCGTACCTCCGCAGGGCGGGAGAAAACATCCGCACCAGGAGCTGATCCAGATCGATACGACCAACATCCTGTTTATCTGCGGCGGGGCCTTTGACGGCCTCGACAAGATCATCGGCGCAAGGCTCGATCACCGCTCGATGGGCTTTAACGCAGCCGTGGAAGACAAGAAGGAGACGGAAACGGGAGCCATCCTCAAGGAAGCGATGCCGCAGGATCTCGTGAAGTTCGGCATGATCCCCGAGTTCATCGGGCGTGTGCCGGTCACGATCGCCCTTGACGGCCTTGACAGGGACGCGCTGATCCGCATTCTAAGGGAGCCGAAGAACGCCCTGATCAAGCAGTACCAGAGGCTGTTTTCCTTTGACGACGTCAAGCTGTCTTTCCAGGACGACGCTGTGGAAGCCATTGCAGATCTGGCGCTGGAGCGTAAGACGGGTGCCAGGGGGCTGCGTTCGATCATGGAAAAAGTCATGATGGACGTCATGTTCGAGATCCCTTCCGACAAGACGATCGAAGAGTGCATCATCACAAAGGACGCGGTCACGGGCAGAGGGGTGCCGCTGGTCGTACACGCAGGGGAAGGCTTGAAAGAAGCCAGGTAAGAAAAAGAAAGATTCATAGGGCCGTCCGCGGAGCAATCTGCGGACGGCTTTTTCAGAACCGTATTATGGAGGTGTGTAAGATGATCGTGATCAAATCCGTGAACCTGGAGACTGTGAGCGGGGTGACGAGCAAGCTGGCGCGCCACACCTTTCCGGAGTTTGCCTTTGCCGGAAAGAGCAACGTGGGAAAATCCACGCTGATCAATGGGCTCATGAACCGCAAGTCCTACGCACGCACCAGTTCCCAGCCGGGAAAGACGCAGACGATCAATTACTATAACATCAACGACCGCTTTTACCTCGTGGACCTGCCGGGCTATGGCTATGCGGCGGCGGCAGCGCCGGAGGTAAAGATGCAGTGGGGCAGGATGATCGAGAATTTCCTTAAGGAGAGCCCGACCCTGCAGGAAGTATTCCTGCTGCTCGATATGCGGCACGAACCCTCGGACAACGACATCATGATGTTCGACTGGATCCTGCAGGCGGGTTTTGACCCGGTCATCATTGCCACAAAGTCGGACAAGGTCGCAAAGAGCCGGCTGGAAAAACAGAAGGCGCTGCTCCTTGATTCGCTGAAGAAAGGCAGCACTGTCCTGAAGAAAGACCCCTCGGCCGGCGCGAACATCAGGCTGGTGGCATATTCAGCCATGGACCAGAGCGGCAGGGACAGGATCTATTCGATCCTCGACAACAGCCTCAGAAAAAAATAAAAAAATGACCAACAGTTCATTCACTGCTATACTATAATGGAATCTGCCGAAAGAGAAAAGTGAAAGCGGGAAAGCGGCAGATGCCTGAGAGCGGAAAGGACTAAAGATGGAAAACACAAATACAGAAAGCAACAGTACAAATGGAGCGGCCGGATCCGATTTTGCAGCTGCCCTCAAGAAGAAAGTAAAAGGGATCATGACAGACAAGATCGTTGCGGCGGTTGCCAGTATCCTTTTCGGAGTGATCCTGGTGGTCTGGACAGGTTCGGCGCTGGCGACGATCGTCCGCATACTGGCCGTGATCCTGATCGCTGCCGGGGCAGCATCGATCATTATCTTTTTTGTCAGGAAGAGCGCCCTGCTTCTGGACACGGCCAGCTTTGTGGTAGGTGTTATACTGGTTCTTCTCGGCATTATGATCGCTGTTTATCCGGACTGGCTGGTCGCTGTTTTCCCCGTCGTCATGGGGATCGTGATCATACTCAGCGGCATTGAAGACCTCGGAGAGACTTTTACGCTCGGCCATGCAGGCTTCGGCAAGTGGTGGGTCTCGCTGATCATTTCCGCAGCGCTGATCGCACTCGGCCTGTTCGTGCTTTTCAATCCTCTGAAGATCGCAGGCGCGATCATCAAAGTGATCGGCATCATCCTTATCATCAACGGTGCAGCCGATCTGTACGTGATCTTCTGTCTGAAGACCGTCGCAAAAGATGTAAGGCAGGATGTGCAGGCAGTGGATGTGGAAGCGGAAGAGATCAACGATCCCGGAAAGCAGTGATCCGCAGGTCTTTATACAGCATTGAAAAGGCGCCGACTCCGTTTGATACGGGGCCGGCGCCTTTGCTTCTGCGTACACCGGGAAGACGCATCCTATTTCCAGCTGATGCCTTCGTCCTTCATGGAGCGGTTGACGGTCATGAACTCGCTCAGCACCCAGTTGTTGCGGCTCGTCGTGATGATTGCGCCGCAGTAAGGACACTTCACCGTGACGCCCGCGTCGAGAGGTGCGCCGCACTTCGGGCAGGTGTGCGTCATTTCTTTGCCGGCGCTGATCGTCTGCGCGCCCCTTGCACGCTGGAAACGCAGACGGTAGGAGAGCTCCCAGTGCGTGACTTTGTTGCCGCGGACGACCTCGCCGGTCGCCTGTTTATACTGATAATCGATCATCGTGGCGATCATATAGACTGACACATATTCAAAGTTTTCATCGCGCGAAAGGAAGGAAGGACGCACCACGCTGATGGCAATGCTTTCGAGAGCATTGACAAGGCCTTCCTGTTTCTTCTTGGCGATCTGTGCTTCCGTCTGGTTGTAAAGGTTCTCATGCAGAATAGGGCGGATGGGCTCGAGATCCTGTTTACACCAGGCATCCTGTACCTGCATATAGGCGTTCCGTACCCAGGCGGTGAAATCCTGGGAAGAAAAGGCAGGATCGGTTTCCCGTATGCACTTTTCGATCTCTGCGCTGCGGTCCGGGAAAATGCTGTCGTCAAAGGTCTGGTCGTGCTCCCTGACAAAGGCTTTGACAGGCCCGGAGGTGCCGGCCTGCCCCTTCATCTTGCGCATCTGCATGAAAACGATGAGGCCGATGACGCCGAAGACGGCCAGGATGATCAGGACATCGGCGCCGGTAAGAGGCTCGGAATCGCCGCTGTCGCTGCTGTAATAATTGTTGCTGCCCCAGTCGCTGCCGGAATCGTAGTCACTGCTGCCGGAACCGTAGTCGCTGCCGCCGGAGTCGTAGTTGTTGAAATCGCCGAAGCCGGCGTGCGCAGGCAGGTTGAACGCGCCTGCAAAGAGAAGGACAATGACCGCTGCCAGTGAGATCGGGACGAACCAGCGTTTTAAAAATCTTTTCATCAGATTTTGCCTCCAACCCATTTGTCTTTCCGAAGTGCACGAGCGGAATACTGTATTTATTGTAGCAGAACAGGAGCGGCCTTTCCATCGAAAAACAAAGATCGCGGACGAAAAAGCCGCCGGAGATTTCATTTATTTTTAATATAGTCAGGGTTGACACAGGTGATGCATGTGTTATAGTTCTAATAGAACAAACAACTGCACAGCATATGCGTGGCCGCGCGAAGTGCGGACAGGATGTGCGCCTGCGGCAAAGAGGAGGAAATTCTATGAATATCAATAAATTTGCAACGAATTCGGTCGCTGCGATCAATGACTGCGAGCAGCTGGCAAATGAATACGGAAATCAGCAGATCGAACAGGAACATCTTCTATATGCACTGCTTCGGCTTGACGGGAGCCTGATCGCCACCTTGATTGAAAAGATGGATATAAACAAGGAGGAGTTTACAAACCGTGTTCTGAAGGCAGTCGAGGGCCTTACCAAGGTGCAGGGAAGCAACGTACAGCTGCAGGTGAGCGCGGGCTGCAACAAGGTGCTGCTCGATTCGGAAACGGAAGCGAAGAAGATGGGCGACGAGTATGTGTCCGTGGAGCATCTTTTCCTTGCGCTCCTTAAGGACGCCGACCGCACGCTGCAGGATCTTTTTGCTTCGTACGGTATAAACCGGGAGAAATTCCTGCAGGTCCTGGCTACGGTCCGCGGCAATAAGAATGTTACGACAGACAATCCGGAAGCCACTTACGACGCGCTGTCCAAGTACGGCGAGGAACTGGTGCAGAAAGCCAGGGAACACAAGCTGGATCCGGTCATAGGCAGGGACGAGGAGATCCGCAACGTGATCCGCATCCTGTCCCGGAAGACCAAGAACAACCCGGTGCTCATCGGGGAACCGGGTGTAGGCAAAACAGCCGTCGTGGAAGGCCTGGCACAGCGTATTGCAGCGGAAAAGGACGTGCCGAAGGACCTGATCGGCAAAAAGATCTTTTCCCTGAACATGGGCTCGCTCGTGGCGGGTGCCAAGTACCGCGGCGAGTTCGAGGAAAGGCTGAAGGCGGTGCTGGAGGATGTCAAGGGCAGCAATGGAGAAATCCTCCTTTTTATCGATGAACTTCATACGATTGTCGGCGCAGGCAAGACGGACGGCGCCCTCGATGCCGGCAATATGCTCAAACCCATGCTGGCCCGCGGCGAACTGCACTGCATCGGTGCGACGACCCTGAACGAGTACAGGGAATATATTGAGAAGGACAAGGCGCTGGAGCGCCGTTTCCAGCCGGTCATGGTAGATGAACCGACCGTCGAGGACACGGTCGCGATCCTGCGCGGCCTCAAGGAGAGTCTGCAGAATTTCCACCATGTTGAAATATCGGACAATGCCCTGATCAGCGCAGCCACACTGTCCAACCGCTATATCACGGACAGGTTCCTGCCCGACAAGGCCATCGACCTCGTGGACGAGGCCTGTGCCCAGATCAAAACGGAGATGAATTCCCAGCCGATCGAGCTGGACGAACTGAACCAGAAGATCGTGCGCAAGAAGATAGAGGAAGCTTCGCTGCTGAAGGAAGAGGATGACCTGAGCAAGGAAAGACTGCGCTCGATTGAGAAGGAACTGACTGATTTACAAAATGAATACGAAGCAAAAATGGCAAAATTTCAGAACGAGAAGGGAAAGATCGACAAGTTGAGCCAGTTGCGCAAAGAGAAGCAAAAGCTTGAGCAAGAAGCGGAGGATGCGGAAAAGGCCCGGGATTATGCAAAACTTGCGGAGATAAGGAACGGCAGGCTGCCGGAGAAGCAGCAGGAACTGGAAAACGCCAAGGCGGCCCTGAAAGGGGAGGATCTTTCCATGGCGCGCAGTACGGTGACGGACGAGGATATCGCCGCGATCGTGTCCCGCTGGACGGGTATACCGGTTTCGAAGCTGACCGAGGGCGAGCGGGAGAAGGTACTGCATCTGCCGGATGTTTTGCACAGGAGAGTGGTCGGCCAGGACGAGGCGGTGGAGAAAGTCTCCGAGGCCATCATGCGCAGCAAGGCCGGGGTCAAGGATCCCACGAAGCCTATCGGCTCGTTCCTGTTCCTGGGCCCGACAGGCGTCGGCAAGACGGAACTTGCAAAAGCGCTCGCGCAGGCGCTGTTCGACGATGAAAAGAGTATGGTCCGCATCGACATGAGCGAGTATATGGAAAAGTATTCGGTCTCGCGTCTGATCGGCGCGGCGCCGGGCTATGTCGGCTACGAGGAAGGCGGACAGCTCACCGAGGCAGTGCGCAGGAAACCTTATTCTGTCGTGCTGTTCGACGAGATCGAAAAGGCGCATCCGGATGTTTTCAACATCCTTCTGCAGGTGCTGGACGACGGGCGTATCACGGATTCACAGGGGAGGACGGTGGATTTTAAGAACACCATCATCATCCTGACGTCCAACCTGGGCGCCGATGTGATCCTGGACGACCTGGAAAAACAGGAGGCGGAAGGAAAGCCGACGGACGTGATCTCAAAGGAGGCACAGGGCGAGGTGGAAAAACTGCTTCACATGCAGTTCCGGCCGGAATTTCTGAACAGGCTGGATGAGATCATCATGTTCCGCCCGCTCAGCAAAGAGAATATCGCGGGTATCATCGACCTGATCATCGAAGATCTGAACAGGCGTCTTGCGGACAGGCAGCTCAAAGTAAAACTGACCGACGCAGCGAAGAGCTACGTCGCGGAGGAGGCCTATGACCCGGCCAACGGTGCAAGGCCGCTGAAGAGATATATACAGAAATATGTGGAAACGGAAGCCGCCAGACTGATACTGGGAGGCAGGATCAGCGAAGGCAGCACGATCGTATTTGATGTAAAGGACGGAAAACTGGAAGCGGAGCCGGAGGGCTGAAGCCGGGGCTTCGTAGAGAGAATGGCGCAGGCGGTCAGTCGGCCTGCGCCATTTCGTAGTCCAGACCTTTTGCTTCAAAGCACAGGTGCGTGAGGACGGAACTGTCGGCATTGTCGAAGAGGAGAAGCTGCAGGTCACTACTGTAGTGTTCCTCCATGTCGAGAAGGTTGTTGTCTTCCCTGCCGTCAAGGTAGACAGCCTGAAAGTCAGGCGCGCCGATATAGGTAACGGAACCCAGAAGGGTATCGAATGGTTCGGGCTGTGCAGGTCCGGACCATTCGTATGTTTTGCCGGAAGTGCCGTCATGCATGAGGAAGTAGGGGCCGCCGGAGGCAGCCGCCTGCTGTACGGCTGACGGTGTGCCGAGCTGGGAGAGCAGGCGCATGGCTTCCGGATCGTGCAGCAGTTCGGAGCCTGCCGGGAAGGTGATGAGCCAGCTCGCATTTTTCGTACCGTAAAGATCCAGAAGCTCGCTGTACAGGGAATCCGGATCCAGTTCTTTCTCTTCCTGCTCTGTATCGCTCCGCGCTGCTTCCTGTTCCCACAGGGAGCAGGAAGGGTCGCCGCGGCGGTCGGCCAGATCGGTGCCGCTGCGCAGGCAGGTCCCGATGAAAGCCGTGACCTTGTACATGCCGGAGCGGTTCAGATGCCCGCGGTCGTTCATGTCGGTGCCGTAGTCTATAAGGCCGTCCGTTTCGATCAGGTCGAGGAAAGGTATGCCGCGCCGGGCGGCGATATAAGCGGTTTCGTGCGCAGCCCGGAAATCTTTTTCCTGTGCGTAGGCAAAGGGAAGATAGGTAAGTATTGGCGTGATCCCGCGTTCGCTGCAGAGATCCAGCATTCTGTTCAGATAATCTTCGCCTACGGTGGGGGCGTCAAAGCGCAGGGAGGGATCGACCGGGGCGGGAGCTTCCGAAGAAATGTCGACGCCGCTGCGTATTTCGGCGCCCATGCGGCTGTTGCGGTCATCGGTGCCGGACAGGCGGCGGAAATCGTCGGCATTCAGTTCTTCCCAGCGGTTGTGGTAGATCTCGAAGTCAAACAGAAAACTGCGGCGCGTGTCCGGGCTGGCGATCAGGTCATTCAGCGCGGCGATCTTGGTTGCCGTAACGGGGAAAGCATCCATGTTGAGGTGGAGCTGTTCCACCGAGGTGGAAGGATCTCCGTCATTGGCTGCGTCATCGAGGCAGCGGAAGTCCTTTTCCAGCATGTAGGTGTCGATCACGACGTAGCGGGGCGTGCAGTAATCGAGCGCGTTCCGGAGCGTCCAGTAGGTGGAAGGCAGCATGCTGCCGTGTCCGCCCATGTTGTAGGAAGTGATGCCGTAGTCCTCGTAGAGCTGCACAGGATCGATCCCGTTGATGACGTGGGAGGACCCGAGGAGCAGCACGTCGATGCTGCCTGTTTTGGCGGCCCCGAAGAAATCCGCGTATTTGTAGCGGCTCTCCTTGCGCTGGACAACGGTCATGGCAGCGAGGATCGCCGAAGAAAGCAGCGCCGCAAAGAGCAGGGACAGCAGGAACAGCCGCAGCCCGCGCCTGCGGGACTTCTGACGTGTTTTTCTGTTATTCATGTTTTGCATGTTTTCAGATCCGTCCATGGCAGCCTCAGAACTGTGCGTAGATGAAGCTTCCGGCATTGTAGCCGGGGCCCCACATGCCGCACAGCAGTATCAGGATCACGGCAGAAATATAGATCAGCCAGCGCAGCCAGATCGCCTGCGAAGTGATGACATTGCGCAGGACGATGCCCCTGCGGGTACAAAGGTCAACGGCGATCCGCACGCAGAGCGCGATCAGCATCAGGTTGAAATTGGCGGCGTCCAGGCCGAGTCCGTACAGCGATCCGTCGGACAGCACCCAGGGTTCAAAGGAGCCGAGGCCCCGGACGATCTGAAAAGCGGTCTTCAGATCGGGAGAGCGGAAGAAGATCCAGGCAAAGGAGACCAGGAAGAACGTGAGCGCAACGCTGGCCAGGCGGTGGGAAAAAGAGCCGCGGTCTATCCTGAACAGACGTACGAAGAAATCCCGCACTGGCCGGAGAAGGAAGCCGGCGACCTGGTAGAGGCCGTGCAGCGCGCCCCAGAATACGAACGTCCATCCGGCGCCGTGCCACAGGCCGCTCACAGCGAACACAACAAGGATGTTGAGGTATTTGCGGAGCGTGCCCCTGCGGTTGCCGCCGAGCGGAATGTACAGATAGTCGCGGAACCAGTAGGAAAGCGAGATATGCCAGCGGCGCCAGAATTCGCCGACGGAGGCGGAGAGGTAAGGCGCCCTGAAGTTCTCGGTCAGTTCGTATCCCAGGACGCGCGCGGCACCGATGGCGATGTTCGTGTAGCCGTCGAAGTCGCAGTAGATCTGGAAGGTATACAGCAGCGCCGCAGCTGCCAGAATGCCTCCGCTGTAGTTCCCGGGATCGCCGAATACGGTGTCGGTGATGACGGCCAGCCGCCCGGCCAGCACGAGCTTCAGGAAAAAGCCCCAGACCATCCGCAGCAGGCCGTCGCGCATGTTTTCATACCGGAAGGAAGGCGGGGCGGCGAACTGAGGCAGCATGTGACCGGCGCGTTCGATGGGGCCGGAGAGCACGCAGGGGAAGAAGGAGACAAAGAGGGCAAAACCAAGGAGATCATGTTCTTCTTCGATACTGCCGCGGTATACATCGATGCAGTAGCCGAGCGACTGGAGCATATAGAAGGAAATGCCGGCCGGCAGCAGGATTCCGGGGGCGCTGAAAGAGGTCTGCAGGCCTGCGGCGCTCGAAAGAGCGCTGAAGGTGGAAACGGCCATGCCGGTGTATTTAAGCACGGCCAGCAGAGCGAGGTGCAGGCAGACGCAGAAGACGAGGGCCGTGTGCTGCTTTTTTGCAGGCAGGCTGTTTTTGCGGCCCTTTCCGAGGACAAGGCCGGAGAAATAGCCGATGAGGGTGACGAGGACAAGAAAAAGTCCGAGCACCGGGCGCAGGCACGAGTAGAAGAAATAGCTCGAAAGAAGCACCCAGATGCGGCGGACTTTTACAGGCAGCAGAAAATTGATCAATATGACGGCCGGAAAAAACAGCAGGAAGGAATAGGATATGAACTGCATACACAACTCCCGTTGAACCGTTGATCTGCCGGCCGGCAGTTCTTCAGAAAGAAAATACCATGATGCCGAGAAGCCCCGGACCGGTGTGGATCGCCATGGAAGGGACGATCTGTTTCTCCATAATTATATTAGCGGCCGGGAGTTTTTCAAAGATCATTTTTTTGGCTGTTTCGGCTAGCGCTTCGCCGTCCCCGTTCATCAGGCAGATCCAGCAGCGGGAAGCATCCCTGATGGGCGTGATCATTTCCTCCACGAGCTTTTCGACGCCGCGGGAAGAACCGCGGATCTTGGCGACCGTGTAGTAGACGCCGTTGTGGTTGCAGGAGATGATGGGCTTCAGGTTGAGAAGCTTGCCTACGATAGCGACGGACGGTGTGATGCGGCCGCCCTTTGCCAGGTAGGTCAGCGTATCCATGTAATAGCACAGATGCACGTCCCAGATCTTGTCCTTAAGGCTCTGTACGACCTCCTCAAAGGACTTTCCGTCCTGCAGAAGTTTTGCCGCCCAGATGGAGAAGATGCCTGCCCCGATCGAAATGTTTTTGGAATCGAAGGCAAAGACTTTTTTGAGTGTGCCGGCTTCCTTTGCTTCGTTGAGCGCTGTGGTGACAGTGCTGAAGGTGCTGCTCATGGCGCCGGAGATGGAAACGGAGATCACATTTTCATAGCCGTCATCTGCGGCCTTTTTAACGGCGTCCAGTACTTCCTGTGTGTTCAGGGCAGAGGTCTTGGGGATCTCTTCCTTGAAGTGCTTGTAGATATAATGAGGATCCTCGATCTCCAGTTCCGTGTCGGAAAAACATTTGTCACGGTACATGATCGTCAAAGGCATTACACGGATATCGTACTTTTTACAGATCTCAGCGGTAACATCACAGCCGGAATCGATCAGAACAGCAGTTTTGGCATTGTTCATAAGCTTATACCTGACTTTCCGAAGATTGTGCTCAGCATAGCACAGGGCTGGTACCATTACAAGTAGTAATGAAAACTACATAATAGTTTTTCCGGTAAGCAGTTTATAGGCTTCTTCATATTTTGCGATCGTCTTGTCTATGACTTCCTGCGGCAGGCGGTAGTCGCTGTCCGGGTTGGCCTTCAGCCAGTCGCGTACGAACTGCTTGTCAAAGGAAGGCTGGCCGTGTCCGGGCTCGTATCCTTCCACAGGCCAGAAACGGCTGCTGTCGGGGGTGAGCATTTCGTCGCCCAGTACAATATCGCCGTTTTCGTCGACGCCGAATTCGAATTTGGTGTCGGCGATGATGATGCCGCAGGTCAGTGCGTAGTCGGCGCATTTCTTATAGAGAGCGATGGTGCAGTCGCGGATCGTCTTCGCGTATTCCCTTCCGTAGCCGGGGAACTTCTGTTCCAGTACGTTGATGCTGCGCTCAAAATTGATGTTTTCATCGTGGTCGCCGATCTCGGCTTTGGTGCTGGGGGTATAGATGGGTTCAGGGAGCTTTTCGCATTCCCTGAGGCCGCCGATGAGCGGCATCCCGCAGACGGTGCCGTCCTTGCTGTAGCTGGCCCAGCCGCTGCCGGTGATATAGCCGCGCACGATGCATTCGATCGGGATCATCGTGAGTTTACGGCAGAGCATCGACCTGCCCTCGAAGGCTTCGCTGCGGAAGAATTCCGGCATGTCCTTCACGTCCGTGCTGATCATATGGTTCGGGATGATGTCCTTTGTGTAGTCGAACCAGAACCTGGACATCTGTGTCAGCACCTTGCCCTTGTTGGTGACTTTGTTTTTAAGGATCACATCGAAGGCCGAGATCCTGTCGGTCGCTACCATGACCAGGTCGTTGCCCACATCGTAGATCTCGCGTACTTTGCCTTCCTTGACGGGTGTGTATTCCTGCATGTTTCTACCTCCGTGATGCCGCAGCATGTGTTTTGTCTGAACGATTTTTATTATACGACGTTTGTCCGGGAATATTAATATCTGCCGGGCTGCAGATACAAAAAAACCGGCCCCTCCGAAAGGAAGGACCGGCTTCGTAGCGAGAGGGGGACTTGAACCCTCGACACCGCGGGTATGAACCGCGTGCTCTAGCCAGCTGAGCTATCTCGCCATACATCAGTCAGTCAGGAGGTCTGAAGGCAGATATTGTAGTGGATGTACTCCTTCGTGACTTGCGTGGATAGTATACATTGCGGCGCGGACGATTGTCAACTTCTTTCAAAACGAAAGCAAAGCATGTATAATCTAAACCTGATACGTTAAAAAGCAAAAGCGGCGTGCGGCCGGCCTGTTTCAGGGCAGTCCGCGGCGAGGAGGAGAGCATGACGGATCTGGAAGAAAGGCTGCGCGGGAACAGCTACCCGGGGCGCGGCATCGTTGCGGGACTTACCGCCGACGGCAGGTATGCGGCAACGGCCTATTTCATTATGGGACGCAGCGTGAACAGCAGGAACCGCGTTTTTGTAAAAGAGGGAGAGGGCATACGTACGCAGGCCTTCGATCCGTCCAAAATGCAGGACCCGAGCCTGATCATTTACGCGCCGGTGCGTGTGCTCGGCCACGACACCATCGTGACGAACGGCGACCAGACCGACACGGTCTTTGACGGCCTGTCCGAAGGGAAGTCCTTCGAGGAAGCTCTCCGCAGCAGGACCTTTGAGCCGGATGCCCCCAACTATACGCCCAGGATCTCCGCGCTGCTTCATACGGAAGGCGGCCGTTTCAGCTACCAGCTTTCCATCCTGAAGAGCGACTGCGGGGACCCGGCTTCCTGTCTCAGGTATCTTTTCCGCGCGGACGATCCGCTGCCAGGGAAGGCACGTTTCCTTTCCACGTATTCCGGCGACGGCACGCCGCTGCCGAGTTTTCAGGGCGAACCACACGCCGTCACACTGGACGACGGCATCACGGATTCGATCGATGTTTTTACACAGCGCATCTGGGATGCACTGAATGAAGACAACCGCGTTTCGCTCTTTACCCGCTTTATCAGCGCGGCGGACGGCAAGTATGAGAGCAGGATCGTAAACAAGAATATCTGACCGTCCCGGAGGATCGGCAAAGATCCGACGGACGCAGAACAGGAGATCTGAAGGAGGACAACTTGAAAGAATTACAGCTGAAATACGGGTGCAATCCCAACCAGAAGCCTTCACGTGTCTACATGGACAACGGCGCCGATCTGCCGATCACCGTACTGAACGGGAGGCCCGGCTATATCAACCTGCTGGACGCCCTGAACGGCTGGCAGCTGGTGCGCGAACTGAAGAAAGCCACGGGCCGGCCGGCGGCCACTTCCTTCAAGCACGTTTCCCCCGCGGGCGCCGCGATCGGTCTGCCGCTTACGGACGTCGAACGCAGGATCTACTGGGTGGACGATCTGGGGGAACTGACGCCCCTTGCAAGCGCCTATGCCAGGGCCAGGGGTGCAGACCGCATGTCTTCCTTCGGCGATTTCATTTCCCTTTCCGACCCCTGCGATGTCTGTACGGCAAAACTGATCGCCAGGGAAGTTTCAGACGGCATCATTGCGCCGGGCTACGAAGAGGGCGCACTGGCGATCCTCGCGGCCAAGAAGAAAGGCGCCTACGCGGTGCTGCAGATCGATCCTTCCTACGAGCCGGCGCCTGTCGAACACAAGCAGGTCTTCGGCGTGACTTTTGAGCAGGGCAGGAATGAGCTAGTGATCAGCGACGGCCTCTTCTCCAACATCGTTACGAAGAACAGGGATCTGCCGGCCGCGGCAAAGGACGACCTGGCTATTTCCCTGATCGCTCTCAAATATACGCAGTCCAATTCGGTATGCTATGTAAAAGGCGGGCAGTGCATAGGCATCGGCGCGGGGCAGCAGTCCCGCATCCACTGTACGAGACTGGCGGGCGACAAGGCCGACAAGTGGTGGCTGCGCCAGTCGCCGCGCGTCCTGGAGCTGCCGTTCCTTGGCGGCATCAGGCGGGCCGACCGCGACAACGCGATCGACCTTTATCTGGGCGAGGACTGCATGGATGTCCTGGCCGACGGCAAATGGCAGAATATTTTTACCGAGCGCCCGGAAATATTCACGGCGGAAGAGCGGAAAGCCTGGCTCGCACAGAATACGGATGTTTCGCTGGGTTCGGATGCCTTCTTCCCGTTCGGGGACAACATCGAGCGCGCGTTCCGCAGCGGCGTAAAATACGTCGCGGAGCCCGGAGGTTCGGTGCGCGATGACAACGTCATCGAAGCCTGCGATGCGCACGGCATGGTCATGTGCTTTACGGGTATACGCCTGTTCCATCACTGATCATCCGGTTTACAGGCAGGGAGGCAATTTAAATGGCGGATTTTTTCGGAAACCGCATCGTGACGGTCGTACTGACGGTTCTGGTGGCACTGCTGGTGATCGAGATCATCAACAGGCTGTTTGCCGGTCTCAAGAAGCGGAAAAACAGCGTATACATGGGTTTTGTACAGGGGATCCTGCAGGCGGTCGTGGTGATCGCGGCCGTGATCAGGATCATGACGATGACATCCACCCTGGACAAGATCTACAACACCGTCATCCTGTCCAGCTCCATGCTGGTCGTCGTGCTGGGCTTCATGTTCCAGGAAGGCATGAAGAACATCATGCACGGTTTCTTCATTTCCATTTACAAGCCCTTTGAAGTCGGCGACCGTGTGTCCCTCAAGCTGGACAGCGGGGAGCTTCTGGGCTATGTGGACGGCATGACGCTGCGGCATACGGTCATACGGCAGGCGGCCACCAACACGCTGGTCTATATCCCGAATACCGTCATGGACAGTCTGCCGATCTTCAATTTCAACAACGGCAAGGATGTCAATTCACAGATCCTCAGTGTCCAGATCACCTACGAATCGGACCTGGACAAGGCAAAACAGCTGTTTTCCGATGCCATACTTGCAACGCCCGGCTACGAGGACACCAGGGAACCGGACAGGCGGCAGGGACCTGTGGGGATCGGCGTTTCCGATCTGAACGACGAGGGCATCGTCCTCACGACGGTGATCAGTGCAAAGACACAGGAAGAACTGTACGACGTGTGCAGCGGCGTGCGCGAAAATGTGCTGCGTGCCTTCAAAAAAGAGGGTATTTCGATCGCGTACAGGCATGTGCAGGTGCTCGGTGAAATGACAGTACACTCGGAGGGATCGGATTGAGAATAGGGACAGGCTACGATGTGCACCGCCTGGTGCCGGGAAGAAAACTGATCGTCGGGGGTGTTGAGATCCCCTTTGAAAAGGGCCTGCTCGGCCATTCGGATGCGGACGTTCTGCTGCATGCCGTCATGGATGCCCTGCTGGGCGCGGCTGCCCTGGGAGATATAGGACTGTGGTTCCCGGACAGCGATCCGGCTTATGAAGGGGCCGATTCCATGGAACTGCTGCGCAGAGTGCGAAGCCTGCTCGGGGAGCACGGTTTCCTCATTGAGAACGTGGATGCGACGATCGTTGCGCAGGCGCCGAAAATGCGGCCGTTCATCGAGGAGATGCGCAGGAACATTGCGGGCGCGCTGGAACTGGATCCGGGCTGCGTCAGCGTCAAGGCCACGACGGAGGAAGGACTCGGATTTACGGGAAGAGGAGAAGGTATCGCTGCGCAGGCAGCGGCGCTTTTGACGACTCCCATGGATACATATTCGCAGCAGGCTGCTGTGTGCGGAGGCGAAGACAGCTGCCCGGGCTGCTGCAGGGGGTGAACGGATCTTATGCGGTTTATTGATGAAGTGAAGGAAGAGATCAGGGTGATCAGGGAGCGTGACCCTGCCATGCATTCGGACTGGGAAGTGTTCCTGTATCCCAGCTTCCGTGCCATGCTCAGTTACCGGAAAGCCCATCGTCACTATCTGAAGGGCCACTATTTCAGGGCCCGCTATATTTCTCAGAAGGCGGCGCGCAAGACCGGTATTGAGATCCATCCCGGCGCTCAGATCGGGAAAGGCTTCTTTATCGATCACGGTACGGGCGTCGTCATCGGAGAGACCACGATCATCGGCGACAACGTGACGATGTACCAGGGCGTGACGCTCGGCGGCACGGGAAAAGAACAGGGCAAGCGGCATCCCACGATCGGCAACAATGTAATGATCGGCGTCGGGGCCAAGATCCTCGGTTCGTTCACGATCGGGGACAACTGCAAGATAGCCGCGGGTTCCGTTGTGCTGGAGGCTGTTCCTCCGGGCTGCACCGTCGTGGGCGTGCCCGGCCGTATCGTGAAGCAGCTCAAACCCGGCAGGCATCCGCAGGATACGATGGACCAGATCCACTATCCGGATCCGGTGCGCCAGGACATTGAATGTCTGTTCCGCGCACAGACGGCGCTTGCGGACCAGCTCATCGAGGTGGAGAATTTTGCAAGGCAGGAGCGTGCGGAGGCCAGGCAGGCGGAAAAAGAACGTGACGAAGCGCTGGCACAGCTCAGACAGCTGCGCGGAGAAAACAAGTAGAGAAAGAGAGAGTGGCCATGGAGATCTACAATACAATGTCCCGGCAGAAGGAAGAGTTCAAGCCCATCACGCCGGGTGAAGTGAAGATGTATGTGTGCGGGCCGACCGTCTACAATTTCATCCATATCGGCAATGCCAGACCGATGATCTTTTTCGATACGGTACGCCGCTATTTTGAATACAAAGGCTACCGCGTCAACTATGTTTCCAATTTTACGGACGTGGATGACAAGATCATCAAAGAGGCCAAAGAGGAAGGAACGGACGCAAACACCGTCTCCGAGCGCTATATCGCGGAGTGCAGGAAGGACATGGAAGCCCTCAACATCATGCCGGCCACGGTAAACCCGCGCGCCACGCAGGAGATCGGCGGCATGATCGAAATGATCACAAAACTGATCGACAAGGGTTTTGCCTATGTTGCCAAGGACGGCACGGTATATTACCGCACCAGAAAATTTCCCGAATACGGCAAGCTTTCCCACAAGAACATCGATGACCTGCGCAGCGGCGAACGCGCGCTCCTTGTGACCGGCGAGGACCAGAAGGAAGACCCTCTGGATTTCGTACTGTGGAAGCCCAAAAAAGAGGGAGAGCCCAGCTGGCCGTCCCCGTGGTGCGAAGGCCGCCCCGGCTGGCATATCGAGTGCTCGGTCATGAGCCGCAAATATCTGGGCGACACGCTGGATATTCACGGCGGCGGAGAGGATCTGGTCTTCCCGCACCACGAAAATGAGATCGCCCAGTCCGAGGCTGCGAACGGGTGCACCTTTGCGCATTACTGGATGCACAACGCCTTCCTCAACATAGACAACCGGAAGATGAGCAAGTCGCTCGGCAATTTCTTCACGGTCCGCGACATCGACGGGAAGTACGATCCGCAGGTGCTGCGCTATTTCATGCAGACCGTGCACTACAGGAGCCCTCTGAATTTCAGCGCGGAACTTATGGAGTCCGCCAAGACCTCCTACGAACGCATCTGCAACTGTGCCCAGAACCTGGATTATCTTCTGGAAAAAGCGCAGGACGGGGAAATGGCAGGCGAAAAGGAAGCCCTTGCGGAGGCGGACAGCTACCGTGTACAGTTCGAAAAGGCGATGGACGATGACTTCAACACCGCCGATGCGATCTCGGCGATCTTCGAGCTGGTAAAGTGGATCAACAGCAATACGGATGAAAGTTCAACGAAAGCTTATCTGGAAGCACTGCGGAAGGAACTTCTCACGCTGACGGATATCTGCGGCCTCATCGTCGAAAAGAAAAAGACGGCGGACCCGTTCTCCGAGCATGTGGAAGAGAAGATCGCGGAGCGCCAGGAAGCACGCAGAAACAGAGACTTTGCGAGGGCGGACGCGATCCGTGACGAGCTCAGGGCGGAGGGCGTCGTCCTCGAAGACACGAAAGACGGTGTCAAATGGAAGAGGGCCTGACCCCGGATCTCCGGCGCGAGGTCGCGAATGCGTTCCCGGAGCAGAAAATGCAGGACCCGACGTCGTATTCCCCTCTGGCGCTGGCCTTCCTGGGAGATGCAGTTTTTTCCCTGGCGGTCCGTACGATCCAGCTTTCCTTCGGGAACCGGCAGGCGGCACGTCTTCACAGTGCCTGTGCGGCCATCGTGTGCGCACCTGCGCAGGCTGCCATTGCCGAGGCGGTACAGGACCTGCTGACGGAAGAGGAAGCGGGGATCTACCGGCGCGGCCGCAACGCCAGTCCGAACCACATGGCCAAAAACAGCACGGCGGGCGAATACATGAAGGCGACCGGCCTGGAGGCGCTCTGCGGCTGGCTTTATTTGCGGGATGAGAACAGGCGCATGATGGAGATCGTACGCACGGGTATGGAGCGGACAGGACTTGCCGAGGCACGGAGGTAAATATGGAAACGGAAAAAACAGAACCGAGCAGCACAGATGAGGGATCTTCCCGCATAGAAGGACGCAATGCCGTGATCGAGGCATTCCGGTCCGGCAGGACGATCGACCGGCTCTATATTCTGTCCGATACCCACGACGGCGCCATCATGACGATCAAGCGCGAAGCGGCAAAACACGGCACGCAGATCCGCTATGTCGACCGCGCGCGGCTCGATGCGATGTCCGAGACGGGCAGCCACCAGGGCGTCATTGCGGATGCGGCCGTCTATGCGTATGCGGAGATGGAGGATCTTTTCAGCCTTGCCGAAAAGAAGGGGGAGGATCCCTTTTTCCTGCTGCTGGACAACATCGAAGACCCGCACAACCTGGGGGCGATCATCCGCACCGCCAATACGGTCGGTGCGCACGGCGTCATCATTCCGAAGGACCGGGCAGTAGGCCTGACGGCCGTGGTCGCCAAGGCATCGGCGGGTGCGCTGAACTACACGCCCGTCGTCAAGGTCACCAACATGGCAGTGACGATCGAACAGCTCAAGAAGCGCGGCATGTGGTTCGTCTGCGCGGACATGGACGGCACGCCCATGACGAAGCTTTCCCTCACGGGACCGCTGGGCCTTGTGATCGGCGCGGAGGGCAGCGGCGTCTCGAGACTGGTAAAGGAAAAGTGCGACATGACCGCTTCCATACCGATGCGGGGCGAGATCGATTCCCTGAACGCTTCCGTGGCTGCCGGCGTACTGGCATATGAAGTACTCCGCCAGAGACTCGAAAAGGCGGGGCTGTCGTGAAAGATTACGCATCGATGACGGACGAGCAGCTCCGGCGCCTGTCCGCAGAGGAAAACGACAAAGATGCGACGGATTTTCTGCTCGGGAGGTACAAGGACCTCGTCCGCCGCAAGGCCAGGGCGATGTATGTCCCCGGCTCCGACACCGAAGACCTGATCCAGGAGGGCATGATCGGCCTGTTTGAGGCCATCCGCGGCTTCAGTGAGGAAGGCGGCGCAAGTTTCCGCACCTTTGCGGAGCTCTGTGTCATGAGGCATCTGTATACGGCAGTCGAAGCAGGCAGCCGGAAAAAGAACATACCGCTGAATACCGCCGTGTCGATCTATGAAGAATTCGACAGCGCGGACGGCAGCGGCGATCAGCGCAGCAGCCTGTCCGAAACGCTGGAGAACCCGGCAACGCCGGATCCGGAGCGGCAGCTTATCGACAGGGAAAACGTGGACAGCCTGCTGGGACGCATAGAAGAGGAACTGAGCCCCTTTGAAAAACAGGTCCTGGAACTGTACATCGAGGATCCTGACTACACGAAGATCGCCCGCAGGCTGGGACGCAGTGAGAAATCCACCGACAATGCGCTGCAGCGCATCCGCCGCAAACTGAAGCAGAACGGGTAAAGGTGCATGGAACTGTATTCACTCGCATTTTTTCTGTTCGTCATCGTCACGCTTATCTGTTATTACACGGTCTTCCGCCGCAGGCAGTGGATCTGCCTGCTGGCAGCGAGTCTGGCGTTTTATTGCCTGCAGGGCTGGAAGAACCTTCTTTTTCTGCTCCTCACGTCCTTCACGGTCTGGGCGGCTGCCGGCCACATCACAAAGATCGAAGATGCATACAGGGAGGCTGTTTCCGGCGGGGTAAAGCCGGAAGAAAAAAAGGAACGCAGACGGCAGGCACAGCGCGGCAAGAGAACAGTGCTCGTGCTGGCGCTGCTTTTCAACTTCGGCATCCTGGCCTGGCTGAAGTACTGGAATGTGCTTTTTCCTTCGACCGGCGGCCTGCATCTGCTGCTGCCTCTCGGCATTTCGTTCTACACCTTCCAGGCGGCCGGCTGTCTGATCGATGCCTACGGCGGGAAATGCAGGACCGACAGGAATTACTTCAGATTCCTGCTCTTTGTGTCCTGGTTCCCGCAGCTGATCCAGGGGCCCATCAACCGCTATGACAGGCTGGAGCCGCAGCTCCTTTCCGAGCATACCTTTCGGTCGGAGACCGCAAAAAGGGCGCTGCTCCTGTTTGCATTCGGGGCCATGAAAAAATACGCCGTCGCCGACATGCTGTCGGGGGACATTGCTGCGGTCCTCGACGGTTCCCTGCAGGATGTGCCCGGTTCCCTGACCGCTTTTTCGATCCTTCTGTATTCCATACAGCAGTACGCCGATTTTTCGGGCGGCATCGACATGGTGATGGCCGTTTCGCAGCTTTTCGGCATCGCGATGGCACCCAACTTCCGGCAGCCGTATTTCAGCGTTTCGCTCGGGGACTTCTGGCGGCGCTGGCACATTACGCTCGGACAGTGGATGCGCGATTACGTGTTCTATCCCTTTGCGCTTCTGAAGCCCATGCAGCGCTTCGGAAAGTGGTGCGGCAGGAAGCTGGGCAGACATTTCGGACGCGTGCTGCCGGCCGGCATCGCCAATCTGCTGGTGTTTTTCCTCGTCGGGATCTGGCACGGCGCGCAGATGCACTATGTTGTCTGGGGACTTTACAACGGCATCGTCATTGCGCTCAGCGACATCCTGCAGCCCGCTTTCCGGGGTCTGTCGGAGAAACTGCGGATCCGGACCGAAACGAAGGGCTTTCACCTGTTCCGCATCCTGCGGACCTTCCTGATCGTGAATATCGGCTGGTATTTTGACCGCATTACCGATTTCAGGGAGAGTCTTACGGCGCTCTACAACACATTCTTCCGGTTCCGTGCGTCCGAATTCGGGACGGCCTTCACCGGAAAGATCCTCAATATCAATGTCGCAAAGCCGGCCTATACGCTGGGCGGCATGGCAGTCGCAGCGGCAGGTACGGCAGTGATCTTTGCCGTCAGTGTCATGAAAGAGCGGAAGAGCGACGTATACGGAAAGCTGGCGGGGACGAACGCAGCCCTGCGCTTCTGCGCGCTGTACCTGCTGGTCTTCCTGCTCCTTGCTTCCTTCATGTTCACCGAGAGCGCGGGAGGGTTCCTGTATGCGAATTTCTGAGCCGGAAGTCAAAAAGCGGCAGGGTGCGCACAGGGCCGTGACCTGTGTTTCCTTTCTCGTTATTTTCGTGTGCCTGAACCTCCTGCTGAATTTTCTCTTTGAACCGTTTCTCGGTTCCGGTGCCGAGATGTGGAAATACTTCAGGGCCAAAGACAGCCTGGATCTCGTGTATGTGGGCTCCTCGCAGTGCATCAGTGCGCTGAAGCCGGATGCCGTCGACGCGGTCCTCGGCACCAGGTCCTACAATATGGGCTCCAACATGCAGTCCTTCCACAACTCCTGCCTGGCAGTAAAGGCGGCTGCGGAGGAAAAGGGCGTGAAGCGGGTCGTGTTTGTCGTAGACTATGAGATGCTGGGCAGCGACAGATACGAGAATTTCCGCGCGGAGGCCAGTTTTGAAAAGGCGTATGAAAGCGGCCTTTCACCCTTCCTGCGCCTTACGGCAGCCTGCGGTTTCCTGACGGATCCTGCCTTTTTCGGAAAGCCGGGCTCCGTCAGCTATTTCTTCCCTTGGGTCTACGACCGGGACATGTCCATCCGCAGCAATGTCAGGGAAAAGCTGGCGGGACGCGTACTGGACGAGAGCGGACACAGGGACGCAGAAGGCTTTTATCCTTCCGACGAGATCATGGTCCCGGACGACTTTTACATTTCGCCTGCGCAGGCGAAGGAGTGGGATGCGACGGCGGCGCAGATCATTGACCTTTCCCTTTCGGACAGCAACCGCGCCGACCTCGTAAAGCTGGCGTCCTACTGCAGAAAGGAAGGAATAGAGCTGACGGCGATCTCCGTGCCTTATCCGAACTGGCTGCGGATCTATTCCCTGGATACCTACAAAAAAGCACAGCAGGAACTGACGGACCTGTTTGCGGAATACGGCTTTTCGTATTACGATTTCAACACGGTGGACAGCAGCTACTATACGGCAGCCCTGACAGGCTACAAGGACAACGGACATATGAACACAGCCGGGGCGGAAGCTTTTTCCCGGATGCTCGCGGCCTTTCTCAAAGAGGCTGAGACGGAAGATATGAGCGGCCTTTTCGTACCGCTCGGATGAGGGGCAGGAGAATGATCTACAATGTGCTGGAAATGCTGGAAAAGGATGTGCGGGAACGCCCCGGTGCCGTGGCGTTCGGAGATCCCGACGGAGTCATTACCTACGGAGAACTGAAGAAGAAGGCGGACGCCGCAGCCACCTTCCTCATTCCGAAGCTGCACGCGGCAGGCGGCAGGACCGTGACGCACGGCTGCGAGCCGGTGGCATTTTACCTGGAGAAGAGCTGCACGGCGATGGCAGGCATGCTGGGAGCAGTGTCGGCCCGCGGTTTCTACAGCGTGCTGGATCCCAGGCAGCCTTCGGTACGCACGGAGAAGATCCTGGAGACGCTGTCTCCGAAGGTGCTCCTTACGGACGAAGCCAACGAAGAGAAGGCGCGTGCCCTGCAGTTCTCAGGGGAGATCTTCCGCCTCGATGCGCTGTTTTCCACGGCCCCGGACGAAGAGCTGCTCGCGGCGGTACGGGCGGAAGCTCTCGATACGGACCCGCTGTATGTGAATTTCACAAGCGGCAGCACAGGCCTGCCGAAGGGCGTGGCGGTCTGCCACCGTTCCGTCATCGAATTCATCGACCACTTCACGAGGATCTTCGGAATACGGGAAGACGACATCCTGGCCAACCAGGCGCCGTTCGACTTTGACGTGTCCGTCAAGGACATTTACAGCGGCCTCATGGCGGGAGCCAGGGTGCAGCTCATCCCGCGCGAATATTTCAGCAGCCCGACCGTGCTAATGGACTACCTTTCCGTGAAAAAAGCGACCGTGCTCATATGGGCGGTGAGCGCCATGTGTTTTGTCTCCATCATGAACGGTCTCGATTACCGCACCCCGGAAACGGTGCGCCTCGTCATGTTCAGCGGGGAGGTCATGCCCGTAAAACAGCTTAAGATCTGGCAGAAATATCTTCCGGATGCCGTGTATGTCAATCTGTACGGCCCCACGGAGATCACCTGCAACTGCACGTATTACATTCTGGACCGCGCGTTTGAGGGCACGGATGTCATACCTGCCGGCCGCCCCTTCCCGAACGAAAAGGTGTTCCTTTTGGGCGACGATGACCGGGAGGTGACAGAGAAGGAGCAGCAGGGCGAGATCTGCGTCTGCGGGACCTGTCTGGCGCTCGGATATTACCGTGACGCGGAACGGACGGCCGCGGCTTTCATGCCGAACCCGCTGAACCATGACTTCACGGAAATGATGTACCGGACGGGAGATATCGGAAAGTACGATGCGGACGGCCTGCTCATCTATGTTTCGCGCAAGGATTTCCAGATCAAGCACCTGGGGCACAGGATCGAGCTCGGCGAGATCGAGAACAACGCCATGGCTGCGGAAGGCGTTTCCAGAGCATGCTGTCTGTACGATGCGGACAGAAAGCGCCTCCTGCTGTTTTATACGGGCGGACGTGACAAAACAGAGCTCATGCACGAGCTGCGCACCACGCTGCCGCAGTTCATGTTGCCGAATGCGCTGTATCCGCTGGAGGAGATGCCCATGACAAAGAACGGCAAGATCGACCGGAAGCAGCTGGAAGAGGCATACAAAGCAGGGAGGCATTAAATGGCACTCAATGATGAAACACTGAAGCTGCTCGCAGCAGGATACGGCACGCCGTCGTTCGTGTTTGACGAGACGGCGCTCTATGAACGCATGAAGGCGGCAAAGGAGATCGTCGGGGAGAACGTGCACCTTTGCTATTCGATGAAGGCCAACCCGTTCCTCGTGCCGGCCATGACCGCACTGACGGAAAGAGTGGAGGTCTGCAGCCCGGGAGAACTCGCGATCACTGAGAAACTGAAGACGGACCCGTCGCGTATCGTGTATTCGGGCGTCAACAAGCAGCCTGCCGACATTGCGGAAGCGATCTCTTACGGTGCCGGTATTTTTACCGCGGAGTCCACGGGACAGGCCGACCTGCTTGAAAAAGGGGCCGCGCAGGCACAGAGGAAGATCCCCGTGCTGCTGCGTCTGAACGCAGGCAGCCAGTTCGGCATGAGCAGAGACGATCTCCTGTGGATGTTCGCGCACAGTGACCGCTATCCGCATCTGTCGTTTGAAGGCATTCATTATTTTGCCGGCACGCAGCGCAGGGCGCCTGAAAAACAGAGGCAGGAACTGGAGATGCTGCGGCAGCTGTTTTCGGAGATCCGCAGCGCCTACCGCGTTGCACTGCCGAAGCTGGAGTACGGGCCGGGACTCCCGTATCCCTATTTTGAAAAGGACGACCGCTCGGACACGCTCCGGCCGCTGAAGGAACTGGCGGGGGACCTCGTTTCCGCCGCGATGTGGGCGGACCTGACGGTGGAAATGGGCAGGTTCTTCGTCTCGGAATGCGGATATTACCTGACGAGAGTGGACGACCTCAAGGAAGCGGAAGGAAAAAATTACTGCATCCTGGACGGAGGCATGAACCATCTGACGTATTTCGGGCAGATCATGGGCATGAAGATCCCCGTGATCCGGCACCTGAAATTCGAGCCCCGCGGATCAGGCACAAGTGCCTGGACGCTCTGCGGGAGCCTTTGCACGACGGCGGACGTACTGGTGCGCGAAGTGCCGTTCACGGCGCTGAGCACGGGCGACGTCCTTGCATTCTGCGGCATCGGGGCTTATTCTGTTACGGAAGGTATTTACCTGTTTCTCAGCCGCACGATGCCGGAGATCCTGCTGTACAGGGGAGTGAAGGACGGCGGCCCGGATGTCCTGAAGGTCCGCGGCTTCACGGAGACGAGCAGTCTCAACTGTCCGCAGTACAGGACACGGGAACAGGAAACATCGTAAAAACACAGGGCAATGCAACGGAGGCTGAAATGGACAGGATCATTGAAATACTTAAGGATATCAAGGAAGATGTGGATTTTGAAAACCGTACGGACCTGATCGATGCCGGCGTGCTGGATTCTTTCGATATCCTGCAGATCATCAGCGCGCTCAACGACGAATACGATATTTCCATACCGGCGTCCGAGATCGTGCCGAAAAACTTCAACAGCGCGGCCGCACTTTACGCGATGGTGCAGAGACTGAAGGAAGAGTAAATAATATCTTGCAATACCGTTCGCGCCTATGGTACAATAACGGCGCTGTTTCGATAGCGGATCGCTGATCCGCGTCGGATTTTAACGAACCATAGATAAGAGGTGAGAAACATGAAGGAAGGAATCCATCCCGAGTATTATCAGGCAACGGTCACCTGCAACTGCGGCAATACGTTTGTGACCGGCTCCACCAGAAAAGAGATCCACGTAGAAGTATGCTCCAAGTGCCACTCGTTCTATACCGGCCAGCAGAAGTCCAATGCCACGAAGGGCCGTATCGACCAGTTCAACAAGAAGTATGGCATGCAGAGCAAGTAACAGCCTGTTTGCAGGAAAACAGCAAGGCTGGGGCATCGTATGCCTCAGCCTTGTTTTTTTAGTACAGGTACGGTGTGACCTCTGAAAGGAACGGGAATGGCCAAAAAGAAAAAGAGCAGACAGCATTATTCCGGCATAGGCGGCCAGGCCGTGCTGGAAGGCGTCATGATGAAGAACCGCAACATGTATGCGGTGGCGGTGCGCAAGCCGGATCAGGATATCGAAGTGGAGATCGACGAATATCACAGCATTGCAGAGCATACGATCCTGGAGAAGATCCCGTTTGTCCGCGGCATTTTTGTTTTCATCGACTCTTTGGTGCTGGGGCTGCGCAGCCTGAATTTTTCTTCGCAGTTCTACGAGGACGAGGACGCGGAGCCCACAAAACTGGACAAGGCCCTCGACCGCATTTCCGGCGGCAACGGGGAAAAGATCCTGATGGCCTTCACCATGGTCATTTCCTTTCTGCTTGCGATCGCCCTTTTCGTGGTCGTCCCTTACTATGCGGCAGACCGTCTGAGCAGCTACGTGCGCAACACATCGCTGATGGCGATCATCGAAGGCGTGATCCGCCTTGTGATCTTCCTGCTATATCTCTGGGCGATCACGGCAATGAAGGATATCCGCCGTCTTTACCAGTACCACGGCGCCGAACACAAATGCATCAACTGTGTGGAACGCGGACGCATGCTGACCGTGGAGAACGTCCGGCGCAGCAAACGCTTCCACAAGCGCTGCGGCACGTCCTTCCTGCTGTTTGTCATCCTGGTCTCCATCGTGCTCTTTTTCTTCATACGGGTGGAAAGCAGGCCGATGCGCCTTCTGCTCCGCATCCTGCTGATCCCCGTGATCGCGGGGATCAGTTATGAATTCATCCGCCTTGCCGGACGCAGCGACAACGCGGTTGTGCGTATTCTGTCCGCACCGGGCCTTTGGCTGCAGCACCTGACCACCAAAGAGCCGGACGACGACATGATCGAAGTGGCGATCGCCTCCGTGGAAGCGATCTTCGACTGGAGAAAATATCTGCGCAATGAATTCGGTTACAGTGAAGAAGAACTGGATGCCCGGGAGCCGGATGAACAGGTACAGACAGGTATTTGAGGAAGGCCGCAGGGCGCTCGAAGAGAGCGGCAATGCGGAAGCTCAGCTGGATGCCCGCCTCCTTCTGGAAGCGGTCTGCGGCACGGACGCAGCGGTGCTCTATGCGGAGGAAGACCGCGAAGTTACGGACGCGCAGTACCGGAGCTACCGGCAGTACATCCGCCGCCGCGCCGCACACGAACCTGTCGCTTATATTCTCGGGCAGGCCTGGTTCATGGGACTGCCGTTCAAGGTCACGGCAGATGTACTGATCCCGAACCAGGACACGGAATTCCTGGTGGAAGAGGCCATGCCGGAGGTACATGACGGCATGCGCATCCTGGATCTCTGCACGGGCAGCGGCTGTATACTGCTGTCCCTTCTGCATTATTCGAACCGCTGCACAGGCACCGGCACGGATATTTCCGAAAAGGCCCTGGCCGTAGCGCTGGAAAATGCCGATTCCCTCGGGCTTTCAAAGCAGGCGTATTTCTGCCGGGGCGATCTGTACGGCGCGCTCGCGCCCGGGTCTCCCCGTTTTGACCTGATCGTTTCGAACCCGCCTTATATCCGGACGGGAGACATTGCGGGGCTCGCGGAAGAAGTGAGGGACGCGGAGCCCGGGATCGCACTCGACGGCGGGGACGACGGCCTTTCCTTTTACAGACGCATACTGCCGGACGCCGCACGGCATCTGGTCATCGGCGGCACGCTGCTGACCGAGACGGGTTTTGACGAAGGCCCGGCTGTGGCCCGGCTGTTTGAAGAGAACGGCTTTCGGGACGTGCGTATACGGAAAGATTACGGCGGGCTGGACCGCGTGGTACGCGGCGAATGCACAGGCCGCCGAGACGGGAAACTTTATGCTGGATTCGATGTATGACAAACTGAATGCGCTGGTACTGCGCCGGGAAGACATCACGCGCGAGCTCTCGGAGCCCGGCACGGCTGCGGACCAGAAGCGGTTCGCGGCGCTCATGAAGGAGCAGAATGACCTGGTCCCCGTGACGGAGGCCTTTGACGAATACAGGAAACAGCAGCGCAACATTTCGGATTCGCTGGAGATGATGGAAGGCGAGAGCGATCCGGAAATGAAGGAGATGCTGCACGAGGAACTGGCGGCGTCAAAGAAGGCCGTAACTGAACTTGAGGAAAAATTAAAGGTGCTCCTGCTCCCGAAGGATCCGAACGACGCGGGCAACGTCATCGTGGAGATCCGCGCCGGTGCGGGCGGCGACGAGGCCGCTCTGTTTGCCGCGGAGATCGCGCGCATGTATATGCACTACGCGGAGTCGAAGGGCTGGTCTGCGGAAGTGGAGGACGAGGAAGAGATCGGGATCGGCGGCATCAAGTACATGACCTTCACGGTCACGGGACAGGGCGCCTGGTCGCGGCTCAAATATGAGAGCGGCGTGCACCGCGTGCAGCGCGTGCCGGTCACGGAGACGGCCGGCAGGATACATACCTCCACCTGCACGGTGGCGGTCATGCCGGAAGCGGAGGCTGACTGCGACATCGTCATCGATCCGAAGGACATCCGCATCGACACCTACCGCAGCAGCGGGGCAGGCGGCCAGCATATCAACA
The DNA here is from genome assembly GCA_022652545.1 of Lachnospiraceae bacterium. Lineage (GTDB taxonomy): Bacteria > Bacillota > Clostridia > Lachnospirales > Lachnospiraceae > CAG-791. The sequence goes on along the minus strand of JALCRM010000005.1, from coordinate 61,666 downwards.
AAACATCTTCCGCGATCCGCATCACGCACTTTCCGACGGGGATCGTCGTGACATGCCAGAACGAACGCTCGCAGTTCCAGAACAAGGACAAGGCCTTCGAGGTGCTGAAAGCCAAGCTTTACGACCTCGAACAGCAGAAGAAACACGACGCGGAGACGGATCTGCGCCGCAGCCAGATCGGTACGGGCGACCGCTCCGAGAAGATCCGCACCTACAATTTTCCGCAGGGCCGCATCACCGATCACCGCATCAAACTTACCGTCTACAATATCGGAGACGTGATGAACGGACATCTCGACGAGATCATAGATGCCCTTACTTCGGCAGACCAGGCCGCAAAGCTCCTGCGCCTGAACGAAGAACAGGGATAACGGGAGGCACCGGCCCATGACGGACAGGGAAGCGCAGGAATATATAGAGTCGTGGGACAGTTACAGGATCGTACCGGGGCTGGACAGTGTCCGGCGCCTTTGCAGCGAGCTCGGGGAACCGCAGGAAAAGCTCCGGGTCATCCACATAGCGGGCACGGACGGAAAAGGATCCGTCGCGCACTTCCTGTCCTGTGTCCTGCACGCTGCGGGATACCGCACGGGCTGCTACCAGTCGCCGACGATAGACGGATACCGCGACCGGTTTATGATAAACGGCCGTCCCATTGCAAAAAGACGTCTCAATGAATATCTGGATCTTCTGAAGGAGGCCGCGGCCCGGCTCACGGGCGCAGGTTTTCCGCATCCCACCGCTTTTGAAATGGAAACAGGGCTCATGTTCCGCTATTTTGCAGACGAAGGCTGCGATGCCGTCGTCTGTGAATGCGGCATGGGCGGAGCCCTGGACGCCACGAACATCGTACAGAGCCCCGCAGCTTCGGTCATCACCGCGATCGGGATGGACCATATGAAATTCCTGGGCGGCACCCTGCGGGAGATCGCGGGTCAGAAAGCCGGGATCATCAAGCAGGGGTGTCCCTGCTTTACGGCGCCGCAGCAGCCGGAAGCGGCACAGGTCCTTAAGGAGCGCGCCGCAGCCATGCACGCGCCCCTCGTGACGGCAGATGTCAAAGGGCGCACCGCCCATGTGAAAACAGGTCTCGGCGGCTCTTCCTTTACGTGGGAAAGACCGGATAAACAGGGCAGCGCGCGGCATTTGCACGTGTCGGTCCCGGAGCCCGGCACTTACCAGATCGACAACGCGGCCCTTGCCCTGACGGTGCTGGAATACCTCCGGGAGCACGGCTTCCCGTTCACGGACAGGCAGCTGCTCGCGGGCATGGCGGACCCTTCGCCCTGGCCAGGCCGGTTTGAGGTGGTCTCAAGAAAGCCGCTGCTCATTCTGGACGGGGCGCACAACGAGGCGGCGGCGCTGCGGCTGTCCGAATCCCTGCGCGCTGTTTTGCCCGGCAGACGCTTCATTTTCATGGTCGGTGTACTGGCGGACAAGGAATATGATAAAGTATTGAAAGACACCGCGGACCTTGCGGATGCCATAGTAACGCTGACGCCGCTCGGCAACAGGCGGGCGCTGCCGGCCCTGGAGCTAGCTAAGACCGCTGCGTCCTATTGTTCGGAAGTGACGGCGGCCGATTCGCCGGAAGAGGCGCTGGAGATGGCGGAGCTTCTGGCAGCCTCGAAAGGGGACGCGGTCGTGGGATTCGGCTCCCTGAGCTGGCTCGGGGAAATGCGGCGCATTGTTGCACGGAGGCGTGGATAAATGGTAGATGAAGAGAAGATCAGGAAGGCTGTGGAAATGCTCCTTGCAGGTATCGGAGAGGATCCCGGCCGGGAGGGACTTCGCGAGACGCCCGACCGCGTCGCCCGCATGTACGGAGAACTGGCGGCCGGGTATGACAGGGATCCCGGGGAGTATCTGCAGAAGACGTTCACGTCCGCTGCGAAGGGCATCGTGCTGGAAAAGGACATCCGGTTCTATTCCCTCTGCGAGCATCATCTGCTGCCGTTTTTCGGCACGGTGGCCATAGGCTATCTGCCGGACGGAAAGGTGGCGGGCCTGTCAAAACTTGCGCGCACGGTCGAAGTCTATGCGCGGCGCCTGCAGCTGCAGGAGCGCCTGACGGAGGAGATCGCGGATGCGGTCATGGAAGGCCTCTCGGCGCGGGGCGTCATGGTCTATGTGACGGCGGAGCACCTGTGCATGAGCATGCGCGGTGTTTCGAAGCCGGGCACAAAGACCTCCACGGTCGCCGTGCGAGGCGAATTCGAAAAGGACGAAAAGATGCGGAACCTGTTTTTCCGCATGCTGGAGGAGCGCTGATGCGCATCGGGAACAGGGAGTTTGAAACGGAAGGTACGACATACATCCTCGGGATCCTCAACGTGACGCCCGATTCTTTTTCCGACGGCGGCAGATATGTCACGAAGGACGCGATCCTGCACCACGCGGGAGAAATGATCCGTGACGGCGCTTCGATGCTGGATATCGGCGGCATGTCGACGAGGCCGGGGCACGCGGACGTGGATCCGGAGGAAGAGAGCTGCCGCGTGACGGAGGCGATCCGCCTCGTGAAGGACAATTTTGACATTCCGGTCTCGCTGGATACGTTCCGTGCGAAGGTCGCAAAGGACGGGATCGCGGCAGGGGCCGACCTCATCAACGACATCTGGGGGCTGCGGTACCCGGAGGAAGACCAGCGCTGCACGATGGCGGACGTGATCGCCTCGGGCGGCCTGCCCTGTATCCTGATGGACAACGCCACGGGAAAGACGGAAGGAAACTATGCGCCGGAGAAGGAGGAATGCAGCAGAGAGGCATTCCTTGAAGAAGTGAACAGCGGCCTTTCCGCATCGCTTGCGAAGGCAGAAAAGGCCGGCATCCGTAAAGAGAAGATCATTCTGGACCCGGGCGTGGGTTTCGGGAGGACGTACAGGGAGAACCTGTGGATTCTCGGCAGCCTCGGCGCCTTCCGTGCACACGGCTGCCCGCTGCTCCTCGGAGCGAGCCGGAAGTCCGTGATCGGGCAGACGCTGGACCTGCCGGCGGGAGAACGCGAGGAAGGCACGGAAGTGACGACGGTGCTCGCGGTGCAGAGCGGCTGTATGTTCGTGCGGGTGCACAATGTACTGCGGAACGCCCGCGCGGCGGCCATGGCGGCCGCCATAGGGAGAGCCTGATGGACGGGGATGTTTTCAGGGACAGGATACAGATCGACGGACTGCGTATTTTTGCGCACCACGGCGTGTATCCGGAGGAAACGGAAAAGGGACAGCATTTTGTGATCGATGCCGTCATTGAGACCTGTTTTGACAGGGCGGCGTCTACGGACGACCTCGGGGACACGGTAAATTACGGCACAGCGGCGGAATTCCTCGCTTCTTTCCTCACGGAGCATACCTACAGCCTGCTGGAGAAGGCCGCGCAGGAAGCCTGCCTGGAACTGCTGATGCGCTTCCCGGCCGCGGACAGCTGCACACTGCGGATACGCAAGCCGGAGGCGCCGATCCGGCTGGAATTCGAATCGGTCTCCGTGTCCGTGAAGCGCTCGTACCACCGCGTGTTCCTTTCTGCGGGCGCCAATCTGGGAGACCGCGAAGGCACGATCCTAAAGGCAGTCGAAGAACTGCGGGCGGACCCGCACGACCGGCGCACCGACTGCTCGGAGCTCATTGAAACGGCGCCCTACGGCGTGACGGACCAGCCGGCGTTCCTGAACTGCGCGGTCCTTCTGGAGACGCTTTATTCTCCCGCGGAGCTGCTCGCACAGCTGCACCGGCTCGAAAACGAAGCAGGGCGCCGCAGGGAGAGACACTGGGGGCCGCGCACCCTGGACCTCGACATTGTGTTTTATGACAGCGAGATCATCGGGACGCCGGAGCTTGCCATACCGCACCCGGATTTTGCCAACAGGGAGTTCGTGCTGGGGCCCGTTGCTTCGCTCAATCCGAATTTCCGGGACCCTCTGAGCGGAAAGACAGTGGCGCAGCTGCTGGCTGCCCTGCAGCACAGGTGCTGACGCAGCGGCTGCCCGTTTCAAAAACAACAGATGAGGCGCTTACATGGATGAACTGGACGGATACCGCAGACAGATCGACGAGATCGACAAAAGCATCACGGACCTGTACAAAAAGAGGCTGCAGGTCTCTGAAAAAGTAGCGGAATACAAGATCCGCGAACACAGGAAGGTACTGGACCCCGCGCGGGAGAAGCAGAAGCTCCTTTCGGTGGAGGCCATGGCGGACGACGAGTTCACAAGGCTCGGGATCCGCGAGCTCTTTGAGCAGATCATGGCGGTCAGCCGCAAAAAGCAGTACAGGCTGCTGACGGAGCAGGGGATCGCAGAGCGCCTGCCGTTCATACCCGCGGACAGTCTTTTCGGCGACGGCTGCCGCGTTGTGTTCCAGGGCGACCGGGGCTCCTACTCGGAAGAAGCCACCCGCAGATTCTTCGGGGAGAAAGTCGAGAGCCGCGCGGTGCCGACCTTCCGCGATGCCATGACATCGATCGAGGAAGGCATGGCGGACTACGCGGTGCTGCCGATCGAGAATTCCACGGCCGGTGTCGTGAGCCAGAATTACGATCTTCTCGAGGAGTATGAAAATTATATCGTGGGGGAGGAGATCATTCCGATCGCGCACTGCCTTCTGGGGTGCGAAGGCGCTTCGGAGGAGACCGTGAAGTGCATCTATTCGCATGCCCAGTCGCTGATGCAGTGCGACCGGTATCTGGAATCGCACCCGCAGTGGCAGACGATCGCCATGCAGAACAACGCCTTTGCGGCGAGAAAAGTGGCCGAGGACAGGGATCCCGGAGAAGGCGCGATCGCCGGAGAGTACTGCGCCGGGGTGTACGGCCTGAAGGTCCTCGCCCGCGGGATCAGCACGTCCGTAACGAATTCCACGCGCTTTGTCGTCTGTACGAACCAGAAGATCTTCCTTAAAGGGGCGGACAAAATATCGATCATCGTGGAGATCCCGCACGTCAGCGGTTCCCTGTACCGCATCCTTTCCCACTTTATCTACAACGGGCTCAACATGACAAAGATCGAGAGCCGGCCGATCGAGGAGAGAAACTGGGAGTACCGGTTCTTCATCGATTTTGAAGGCAGTCTTTCGGACGAGGGCGTGCGGAATGCGTTGCGCGGCCTGCGGGACGATTCCCGGAAACTGAAGATACTCGGCAATTACAAAAAAGCAGAAAATCACTGACCGCAGAAGGCGGAGAGGGGGATAAAAACATGTATATTACCTGTCTGGACCTGGAGGGCGTGCTGGTACCGGAGATCTGGATCGCTTTTTCGGAGGCGAGCGGAATACCGGAACTGAAAAGGACCACGCGCGACGAACCCGACTACGGCAAGCTCATGAACTGGCGGCTCGGCATACTGCGCGAGCACGGCCTCGGACTGAAGGAGATCCGGGAGACGATCGCCGGGATCGACCCGCTGCCGGGCGCAAAGGAATTCCTGGATGGCCTGCGCGCCGAAATGCAGGTCATCATCATCAGCGACACCTTCACGCAGTTTGCGATGCCTCTTATGAAGAAACTCGGCTATCCAACGCTGTTCTGCAATACGCTGGAGGCGGGGGAAGACGGCATGATCTCAGGATTCCGCATGCGTATCCGGGATTCCAAGCTGAACACGGTGAAGGCGCTGCAGCAGATCGGTTTCGAGACCATTGCGAGCGGTGACAGCTACAACGACCTGGATATGATCAGGGCCGGCAGCGCAGGCTTCCTTTTCCGCAGCACGGAGGCGATCAAGGCGGCAAATCCGGATATTCCCGCCTTTGAGACCTTTGAAGAACTTTCGGCCGCGATCCGCACCGCCGCCGGCCTGCAATGATGATCCGGGGCGTACTGTTCGACATGGACGGCGTCCTCGTCGACACGGAAAAACTGTACAACCGTTTCTGGGTGGAGGCAGCCGCCGAATTCGGGTTCCATATGACGAAAGCGGATGCGCTGGCCCTGCGCGCGGCAAACAGCGACGTGGCGGTGCAGTATCTGCACGGCCGCTTCGGGCCCGGTTTTGACTACTTTGAAGTGCGCGCACGCAGGCGCGTCCTGATGGAAGCGTATACGGACCGCTGCGGCGTGGAGCCGAAGAAGGGTGCCGTGCAGCTTCCCTCAAGGCTCCGGGAACTCGGCTACCGCACCGCGCTCGCGACGGCGAGCCCTGAGGAGCGTGTGCGGAAATACCTCGGCCCTCTGGGGCTGCTGCCCTGTTTTGACGCCTTTGTTTACGGCCCGGAGGTGCGCAGGGGAAAGCCCGAGCCGGATATCTACCTGGCTGCGGCAAAAAAGCTGGACCTGCCGCCCGATGCCTGCATTGCGCTGGAAGACTCCCCGAGCGGGATCCTTTCCTGCAGCAGGGCGGGGTGCCTGCCGGTCTTTGTACCGGACCTCGACGGACCGGATGCGGAGACCGAAAAACTGCTCTTTGCCTGCGTGACTTCGCTGGACGATATCGTACCGCTGCTTGCAGGGCAGGGAAACGGAGACGGAACATGAACAGTGCGGGGATCGTGGTCGTCGACCTGCACGGGCTCCGGACGGCCGAGGCCAGGCAGAAGATCGACAGCGTGCTGGACAGGTGCCCGCCGTCCGTGTACCGGATCCGGCTGATCCACGGGTACCACGGCGGTACGGCGATCGCGGAAATGATCCGGGAGGAGTACTGCTACGGACGCGAGCCGCGTGTAAAGCGCGTGACGATGGGAGAAAACCAGGGCATCACCGAGCTCGTGCTGCGGGAATACTGAACCAAAGCCCCGCAGGAGAGGCTCCGGCCATTGTTTTTCGTGACATCGTGACAGAAAAAGGTAAAATAATAATCAGGATACAGTAAGCATGGAAGGCGGCACATGAAGACCGACGAACTGATCGTATACAGACATCTTGAGGACGCGCAGCTCCTGTACGAAACGGATGCGCTCATGGAAAGCGGGATCGAAGCCCGCACGGGCAGCCCGGAGGAGATCTCGAAGGCGCGCGCGGGCATGTACCACGTGATCCACAAACTGATCGAACTGGCGGGCAGCAGCGGATTCTACGGGAATCTGTGGAAATGCTATCTGACGAACCTGCTGGTGAACAACGAGAACAGCTACAGCGTGGCGACTGAGATCCGGGGCGAGGTACAGGGTTCGATCAACGGAGCGGCTCTCCATGACATCGGCATATTCCGGGATTTCTACACCTATGATTTCGAGCCCCTGTGCAGGGCGCTCGATGTACCGGAGTTTGACCTGGTGCTGGACTACAGGGCGTGCTCGGAAAAGAGCTGCCTGTACAACACGAGGATACGGGACCGCATCTGCAATCTTTCGGCGCATTTTGACGAAAGCGCCTCCGCGGAAGAGATGAAGGAGATGCTGACGCAGTTCTACAAGGATTACGGCGTGGGACGCTTCGGCCTGCACAAGGCTTTCCGGGTGCGCAGGGAGGAGGACGGCACGGTCGTCATCGACCCGATCCTGAACATCCTGCACGTGAGCCTGAAGGACCTGGTGGGCTATGAGAACGCAAAGCGGAAACTGGTGGAAAACACGACGGCCTTCGTGGAAGGACGTCCCGCCAACAACTGTCTGCTGTACGGCGACGCCGGCACGGGCAAATCCTCGTGCATCAAGGCCATAGCCAACGAGTATTACGACCGCGGGCTGCGCATCATCGAGATCTACCGCCACCAGTTCAAGGAACTGAACGATGTCATCGCGCAGATCAAGAACAGAAATTACCGCTTCATCGTCTACATGGACGACCTGAGCTTCGAGGACTTTGAGACGGAGTACAAATATCTGAAGGCTGTGATCGAGGGCGGCCTCGAAAAGAAACCTTCCAACGTGCTGATCTATGCGACCAGCAACAGGCGGCACCTCATCAGGGAGAGCTTTGCGGACCGCGACGGACAGGGATTCTCGGAGAAACACGCGAGCGATACGATGCAGGAGAAGCTTTCGCTGTCGAACCGGTTCGGCGTGACGATCTGTTTTGAATCGCCGGGCATGGAGGAATTCCAGCACATCGTGAGCGTCCTGGCGGAACGCAGCGGAATAGAGGCCGATCCGGACGAGCTCCGGCTGGCGGCAACGCGCTGGGAGATGCTGCACGGAGGCCTTTCCGGGCGGACGGCGCAGCAGTTCATCGATCATCTGCTCGGCACAGAGGATATATCCGGCACACAGCAGGCGAAGGGAAGCCTGTAGCGGGGGAAAGGCCGGAAAGGCTGTCGCGCGGCGGCAGCAGGAGGGGTTATGGCGGTTCAGCTGTTCGGAGCGATCGACGTAGGCAGCTACGAGATCGCACTCACCATCAGCGAGTGCTCGAAAAAGAAGGGCATCCGCGTGATCGACAGGGTAAGCCACAGGATCAATCTGGGGTCCGATACGTTCCTGACGGGTAAGATCAGTTACGAACACGTGGCGGAGCTGAAAAAGCTGCTCTCCGAATACCGTGCCATCATGGACAATTACGGCGTGAAGGAGTACAAAGCCTGCGGCACGAGCGCCATCCGGGAGATGGTCAACGCGTCCATCGTGCTCGATGAGATCGAGCAGCAGACCGGCATCCGCATCGAGGTGCTGTCCAATTCGGAGCAGCGCTTCCTGGACTACAAGTCCATTGCGGCCCGCACGGAGAGCTTCTCGCACATCATCGAAAAAGGCACCGCCATCGTGGACATCGGCGGCAGCAGCATCCAGCTTTCGCTGTTTGACGAAGACCGGCTGGTCATCACGGAAAACATGAAGCTGGGCGTGCTGCGCCTGAACGACCAGATGAAGCTGATCGATGCCGGAAGCACGCACAGGGACTATGTCATCGAGGAACTCATCAATTCGCAGCTCAAGGTCTTCCAGCACCTGTACCTGAAGCAGCGCGCTGTCAGGAACCTGATCATCGTGGACGACTATGTTTCGCCGCTTCTGCAGAACCGCCTGGCCGCCGGCGGCGAACCGGGCGTCGTGGACACGCGGGCCTTCCTGCATTTCATGGAGAACGTGCGCAGCCAGAGCAGGCAGGAAATGGCAAAACAGCTCGGCATCGCGGACGACAACCTGCCTCTGCTCTATGTTTCGGGCATGCTGATCCAGTGCATCATCCGGGCTCTGAACTGTGAAATGCTCTGGGCGCCCGGCGTCACCCTCTGCGACGGCATCATCTACGATTATGCGGTACAGAACCGCTTCATAGAGCCGGCGCACGATTTCGACGAGGACATCGTGGCCTGCGCCAAGAACATTGCGCAGCGCTACCTGAGCCTGCCGGACCGCGGCGCGGCCATGGAGAACATTTCCCTGCAGATCTTCGACGAGACGAAGAAGTACCACGGGCTGGGGGCGCGCGAAAGGTTGCTGCTCCGGATCGCGGCGCTCCTGCACGACTGCGGGAAGTACATCAGCATGGTCAACTCCGGGGGCTGTGCATACGACATCATCATGTCGACGGAGATCATCGGTCTTTCGCATATTGAGCGGGAGATCGTAGCCAATGTCGTCAAATACAACCACAGCACCTTCGAATATTTCGGGTCGGCAAGAATAAAGACCGATCTGGATAAGGACGATTACATCGTCATTGCAAAACTGACGGCCATTCTGAGGATCGCCAACGGGCTGGAGCGTTCGCATATGCAGAAGTGCGACGATATCCGGATCGCCGTGCGGGACGGACGTCTCGTGATCACGATGAATACGAACCAGGATCTCACGATGGAGATCGGCCTGTTCAGGAACAGGGCGGATTTCTTTGAAGAGATCTTCGGTATCAGGCCCGTCATACGGCAGAAAAAACAGTGAGCATGACGGGGACGCATGACTGCAGGGGGGCAGGAAATGGCTGCAAAAGAAACGGAAGCTGAGAGAAAGATCGATTTTTCCGATCCGAAGTACTATATCAACCGGGAGCTGTCCTGGCTGCAGTTCAACGAGCGCGTGCTCGATGAAGCGCGGCGCAGGGACAACAGGCTGTTTGAACGTCTCAAGTTCCTCTCCATCACATCGTCGAATCTGGACGAGTTTTTCATGGTGCGCGTGGCTTCCCTGAAGGACATGGAGAACGCCGACTACAGAAAGACGGATATCGCCGGCATGACGGTAACGGAGCAGCTCGCGGCGGTCCTCGCATCCACGCACGATTTCGTGGACAAACAGTACTCGGTCTACAACCGCTCTCTTGTGCCTGCGCTGGAGCAGGACGCCGGCGTGAAGATCTGCCGGTACGAGGAACTGAGCGCGGAGGAAGAGGCATTCGTCAACGACTATTACGAAACGGAGATCTATCCGGTCCTGACGCCGATGGCCGTGGACTCCTCGCGCCCGTTCCCTCTCATTCTCAATAAGACACTGAACCTGGGCGCGCTGCTGCGCCGCAGAAACAGTGCCGGCCAGGGCATCCTGCTGAGACAGAAAAGAAAGAAGGTCGAGGAAAACGCCGAGGAGGACCTGGATTTCGCTACGGTCCAGGTACCGAGCGGCCTGCCGCGCTACAAGGTGATGCCGCAGAAGGACGGGGCGCCTATCCATGTCATTTTCCTCGAGGATATCATCCGCCACAATATGCCGAAGCTGTTCCTGAATTACGACGTGGTCTGCGCGAGCCCGTTCCGGCTGATGCGCAATGCGGACCTTTCGATCGACGAGGACGAAGCCGAAGACCTTCTGAAGGAGATCGAGAAACAGCTCAAACGCCGGCAGTGGGGACAGGCGATCCGGCTGGAGGTGGAGCAGGGGATCGACGAGCGCCTGCTGAAGATCCTCGTGAATGAACTGCGCCTGCAGGAGAACGAGATCTTCCGCATCGACGGTCCGCTGGACCTGACTTTCCTGATGAAGCTGTACGGACTTGAAGGGTTCGACGCTTTTCGCGAGCACCGGTATGCGCCGCCGCAGAGCGTGCCGGAGATCCCTGCCGGCAGCGATATTTTCGAATGCATCCGCAGGGGCGATGTTTTCATGCACCATCCCTATGAGAGCTTTCAGCCGGTCGTGAATTTCGTGGCGCAGGCCGCGACGGATCCGGATGTGCTGGCCATCAAGCAGACGCTGTACCGCGTGAGCGGCAATTCTCCGATCATCGCCGCACTGGCCAGGGCTGCGGAAAACGGAAAGCAGGTCATGGTGCTCGTCGAACTGAAGGCACGTTTTGACGAAGAGCACAACATCGGCTGGGCCAAGATGCTTGAGAAAGCCGGCTGCCATGTCATCTACGGGCTCGTGGGCCTGAAGACGCATTCGAAGATCACGCTGGTCGTACGCAGGGAAGAGGACGGCATACGGCGGTACGTGCACCTGGCCACAGGCAACTACAACGACTCCACAGCCAAGTTATATACCGACGTGGGCCTGTTTACCTGTAAGGAGAGCTTCGGGGAAGACGCCACGGCAGTCTTCAACATGCTGTCGGGATACTCCGAGCCCCGCACCTGGAACAAACTGACCCTCGCCCCTCTGTGGCTGAAGGACCGTTTCCTGTATCTCATCGCGCGCGAGCAGGACCACGCGGGTGCCGGAGAAGCCGCCCATATCATCGCCAAGATGAATTCGCTGTGCGACCCGGAGGTGATGGAGGCTCTGTACAGAGCCAGCGCTGCGGGCGTGAAGATCGAGCTGATCGTACGCGGCATCTGCTGCCTGCGCACCGGGATACCGGGCGTATCCGAAAACATCACGGTACGTTCCATCGTGGGCAATTTCCTTGAACACAGCCGTATCTTTTACTTTGAGAACGGCGGCCGTCCGGAGTATTACGCATCGAGCGCGGACTGGATGCCTCGCAATCTGGACAGGCGCGTGGAGATCATGTTCCCGCTGGAAGACGAGGACATCCGCGCAAAGGCCATGCACATCCTGCTGACGGAACTTGCGGATACGGAACAGGCGCAGGTGATGAATGCAGAAGGCATATATGAAAGAGTGGACCGCAGAGGCAAAGCCATCGTCAATTCGCAGCTGCAGTTCTGCAACGAACAGGTCGAGGCGGCAAAACAGGCCGCGCAGGCCAATACAAGAGTTTTCCAGCCGGAAAAGGCACCGGAAGACAGGTAGACAGTAAGAAAAGGGAGGCAGCCATATGGAAGAGCAGATCTATGACGATGCGGTATTGAATTGCTTTCTTGAAAATCAGGAACAGCTGTTTCCGGAGCATGTGGCGGAAACTCCTGAAGAAGCCGAGGAATTTCTGACCGACTGCATGGCCCAGGTGGTGAACAGCCCGCGGGCCGTGCTTGCGTATTTTGATGAGGAAGGCGCTGACATCGACGGAAAGGACGAAGACTCCATACTGGAGGAGTCCGAAGTCTTCGATGTAGGAGACGGGCGCTATCTGATCGTGGAAGGATGAAATGAAGAAGATATGGATCGCCGGCCTGCCGGAGGAAACACTGTGTTACCAGAATGCACTGCGCCATCTCGGACTGGAATGGACAGCAGCGCTCGCTCTTCCCGACGGGCTGCCTGAGAGGGCAGGAGAACCGCTGTACAGAGAGATCGGAGCGGACCTGGCGCGCTCCGCCACGGAAGGGTATGAGGGACTCATCCTGCCGGGCGGCGATGACGTGGACCCCGCGCTCTTCGGGGAAGCGGTGAACGGCAGCAGGGGGATAGACCGCGCGCTGGATCTTGCGCAGCTTACGATCTGCGGCCTTTTTGTGAAGGCGGGCAAGCCGGTGCTCGGGATATGCAAGGGCTGCCAGGTGCTGAACGTGTTTTTCGGGGGCTCGGTCATACAGGACCTCCCGAGCCACGACAGACACCAGTATGACAACGTGCGGAAGCAGGGAATGGCACACGGCTCCGCGATCGATCCCGGCAACTTTCTTTACGATATCTACGGACCCGAGCTTCTGATCAACAGCTACCATCATCAGGCCTGCGGCAGGCTGGGGGCAGGGCTGCATGCCGTACAGTACAGCGACGATCTCGTGATTGAGGCCATACTGCACGAACGGCTCCCCGTCATCGGGCTGCAGTGGCATCCGGAAAAGATCTCCTTTGAAGAGCGCGACAGGAGTCTGCACGGCGGTCTTGCCGGAGATCCGGCCGCACTTGCCGAAATTGCGGACGGTGCCAGAGTCTTTGAATATTTCTCCAAAATGTAGAAGAAAATATACCCGGAACGGTTGCACAATTCTCGTTGCGTGATAAAATGCAAACAAGTGTATACGTGAATGCAAGTAATCCAGGTGTACAAAATGAACCGGCAGACACGACGCACGAAGCGGTGCGCGGCTGGCCGGCTTTTTTTGAAAGACGACACAGGCTGTACACCCGGAGGATCTGAAGATTCTTCAATATGGAGGGAAAAGTATGAAAAAGAGAAGGCTCATGGCAACTGTTTTGACCGCCGCCACGGCAGTTTCGATGCTTTCAGGCTGCGGCAGCTCGTCGGGCGGCAGTTCTTCGACCTACCGCATGCTGTATTCCGGCGAGGTCAACACACTGAATTATCTGACAACGGATAATGCGGTGGATACCGAGATCTCCGCGAACGTGGAAGACAGCCTCGTGGAGTACGACCAGTACGGCAACATCAAACCCTGCCTTGCGGAAAGCTGGTCATCGAACGACGACATGACGGTCTGGACGTTCAAGATCCGCCAGGGCGTCAAGTGGGTCGACAAGGACGGCAAAGCCGTTTCCGATGTCACGGCCAACGACTGGGTCACGTCCGCACAGTACGTCAACGATGCGGCACATGAAAGCGGCACGCAGTATATGTATTCGACGGGAGCGGTCGTAAAGGGCGCCCAGGAATACTACGATTACACGGCTTACATGATCGCAAGCGAGAACGGAACGAAGACGAAGGACGCCGACGGCAACGACCTGACGCCCGTATCAGAAGCCAAGGCAGAAGATATCGGCGTAACGGCAACGGACGACTACACACTGGTCTATACGCTGGAACAGCCCTGCTCCTTCTTCCTCAGCGTACTTTCCTATGCATCCTATCTGCCGGTCAACAAGGATTTCCTGGACCAGCAGGGCGACAACTTCGCAATGGACAACGATTCGCTGCTGTACTGCGGTGCTTATACCCTGAAGACCTACTCCCCGCAGGAAAAGCACGTCCTGAAGAAGAATCCGCTGTACTGGGACAAGGACAACGTGAAGATCGATGAGATCGACTCGACCTACAATGCCGAAGCCAGTTCCGTCGAAGCCAGCATGTACAAGAGCGGCCAGATCGACAGAGCCTCGATCAGCGCGGATCTGCTCAATTCCTGGCTGCAGGACGCTTCGACCAAGGACCAGGTGCACGGCACACGCCCCAACAATTCCTACAGCTATTTCTACGCCTTCAACTTTGATCCGGAGTTCGACGCACAGTACGAACCCGACAACTGGAAGATCGCAGTCAACAACCTGAATTTCCGTAAAGCCATGATGGCGGCCCTCGACCGCATCAAGGCCATCACCGTGAGCGAGCCCGAGGAAGAGAATGCCAAGGCTGTCCTGAACAACACGGTGACTCCCGCAGCCTTCACGACTGCGGCAGGCAAGGATTACACACAGTACGACGCACTGAAGGATATCACGGCCGGCGACAGCTTCGATGCGGATGCGGCAGTCAAGTACCGCGACGCCGCAAAGACGGAACTGACAGCTGCGGGCTGCACCTTCCCCATCAAGGTCCTTATGCCGTACAACCCGTCCGTTACGAACTGGGACAAGGAATGCCAGGTCGTGGAGCAGCAGATGGAAGGCGTGCTCGGCACGGACTTCATCGACATCATCGTGGAAGCGGGCCCCGATACAGGTTTCCTTTCCGCAGTAAGGCGTTCAGGCAAGTATGCGTTCATGAAGTGCAACTGGGGCGCGGACTACGCGGATCCGCAGACCTGGACAGAACCGTTCACGGCGGACAACAACTATAACTTCTGGGACAAGAGCACGGATGAGAACACCCAGAAGCTCTTCACGGAATGGAGCGGCAAGGTAGCGGATGCAAGCGCGATCTACAATGATGACGAGAAACGCTTCACGGACTTCTCGGAAGCGGAAGCTCTCCTCATCAGCAACGCGATCATCGTTCCGTTCAGCATTTCCGACAACGGCTACGAGGTGAGCAAGATCAATTCCCTCGAAGGCGAGTACGCTCCTTACGGCATGGCGCTGCAGAGATATAAATTCCAGTCGCTGAAGGACAAGTCCATGAGCATGGACGAGTTCAACAAGGCACTGCAGGAATGGAAAGACGCAAGGACCAAGTCCATCGCCGAGAGCAGCAAGTAAGGATTGTTTTTTCGAAATTCAGCAGGTCATATCAGCCGGGCACAGACGCGCAGGCGCCTGTGCCCGGTATTGTAAGAGCACGGAACACTTTTATTGCCCCGGGGCGGTTGTTTTGACAGCTCCGTGCGCTTATAATACCGACATCGGCAAAAATTGCAGGAAGGAAGAACGTACGTGGCAAAATATATAGTCAAACGTGTTCTGCATTCCATGATCACGCTGTGTATCGTGATCTTCATCGTACTGGCGCTGCTGCGGCAGATGCCGATCGAAGGCTACTTCAGCAACTTCGATAAAGTGTCGAAGGCACAGATCGCCGTCACGCTCAAGAAGCTGGGTCTGCAGGACCCGCTTTTCGTACAGGTAGGGCACTACATGCTCCAGCTCCTGCACGGCAACTTCGGGCGTTCGATCAAGTACCGGGAAGGGTATTCCATTGCGAAGATCATTGCCCAGAAGGCGCCGATCTCCATCGAGATCGGGCTGATTAGTGTAGGCCTGGCCCTGCTTGTCGGCCTGCCGCTCGGCATCGCGATGGCAAACTCCGTAAAGACGAAGTGGAAGTTCTGGGACAGGTTCGGCACGGTGCTCATCGTCATCGTGGAAGCAGTCCCTTCCGCCGTCTACCACCTTCTGATACAGCTGTACGGCAGTGAACTGTTCGGCGTGTCCATGCTGTTCAGCCGCGACGACATCACGACCTGGCTACTTCCGATCTTTTCCCTGTCTCTCGGCAATATTGTCTACTATGCGATGTGGCTGCGCCGCTTCATGGTCGACGAATCCAACAAGGACTATATCCGTCTCGCCCGCGCCAAGGGCGTGCCCTCCAAACAGATCAGCCGCAGTCATGTGTTCCGCAACGCGATCGTGCCGCTTGTACAGTACATACCCAATTCGATCCTGTTTACCCTGATGGGCTCCCTGTATGTGGAGAGTCTCTATTCCATTCCCGGGATGGGCGGCCTGCTCGTGCAGGCGATCAAGATCCAGGACAATACACTGGTGGAAGCACTGGTCGTGCTTTATTCGATCATCTCCGTTGCAGGCCTTCTGCTCGGGGATCTGTTGATGGCCGTGTTTGACCCGCGCATCAGCTTCACCGGAAAGGAAGGTTCCCGCCGATGAACTATCGCGATCATAAGACCAGGCAACTGGACAGTGTTCTTTCAGAAGAACTCAGGAAAAGCTGCGATCCGTACGAAGCATACAGGGATCTGCCGGAAGACGAGCTGTTTCAGCCCGCGCAGTTCGACAGCAGCGCAGCGGAGCGCAGAGGGTACTCGAACTATTCCTACTGGGGCGCCACGCTGCAGGCTTTCTTCAAAAACAGGATCGCCGTGTTTTTCCTGGCGGTCATCGTAGTGACGCTCGTGTTTACCTATATACAGCCGCTCCTTCCCGACCAGAAGGATCCGAAGACGATCTACAACGATGCGTCCGGGATCCAGATCATCAACAGGTCGCCCGATTCCGAATTCTGGTTCGGTACGAATTCGATCGGACAGGATCTGTGGGCCAGGACCTGGGCCGGCACCCGCACGTCGCTCGGCATCGGTTTTGCGGTGGCCTGCTTTGAAGCGCTCGTCGGCACGCTGGTCGGTGTGCTCTGGGGGTATGTCCGCAAGCTGGATGCCTTCTTTACGGAGCTGTACAACATCTTCGACAATGTGCCGCAGACCCTGGTGCTGATCCTGATTTCCTACATCATGAACCCCGGCGTGGGCACGATCATTTTCGCCCTGTGTCTGACCGGCTGGCTCGATATGGCCCGCTTTATCCGCAACCAGATCGTGATCATCCGCGACAGGGATTACAACCTGGCTTCCAGATGTCTCGGAACCTCCACGGCCCGGATCGTGACCAAGAACCTGCTTCCCTATCTGGTCTCCGTGATCACGCTGCGCATGGCGCTGGCGATCCCGTCCGCCATCGGCAACGAGGTCTTCGTCACCTATATCGGGATAGGCCTGCCGACCGACATTCCGTCTCTGGGCAATCTCGTACAGGCAGGGCGGCTCGTCATGAGCCAGCCGAGTCTGCGCTACCAGCTGCTTTTCCCTACGGCAGTGCTGGCTGTCATTACGATCTCGCTCTATATAGTCGGCAATTCTTTTGCGGATGCAGCTGATCCGAGAAATCACGTATAAGCAGGACGCTGCAAAGGAGCTTTTCCATGGCAGAGAAAAGAGAAGTCCTTGTTTCCATAAAGGATCTGTGTTTTGACTTTACGCTGCGCGGGCAGACACTGCACGCGCTGCGCGGCATATCCCTCGATATTCTCAAAGGAGAGAGTCTGGCCATCGTGGGAGAGTCCGGCTCCGGCAAGAGCGTGTTCGTCGCAAACCTCATGGGGCTCAACGCATCGAACGGCAGAATAACCGGAGGCAGCATTCTCTACGGCGACAAGGACCTGGCGAAGATCACGGACGAGACGGAATGGAATTCGATCCGCGGCAGCCGCATTGCCATGGTGATGCAGGATCCCATGACTTCCCTGAATCCCCTCAAGACCATAGGCTGGCAGATCTGCGAGGCTCTTGCCCTGCACCAGGACCTGCACGGCGAAGCGGCAAAACAGGAAGCCTGCCGCATTCTTACGGAAGTCGGGATCAGCGAACCCGAACGCCGCTATAAGCAGTTCCCGCACGAGTTCTCTGGCGGCATGCGGCAGCGTGTCGTCATCGCCATCGCCGTGGCCTGCAAACCGGAGATCCTCATCTGCGACGAGCCCACGACGGCACTGGATGTCACGATCCAGGCGCAGATCCTCGGGATCCTGAAAAAAATGCAGAAGACATACGGACTGACCGTGGTCTATATCACGCATGACCTGGGCGTGGTCGCCAACGTGGCGGACCGCGTGGCCGTCATGTACGCGGGGGACATCGTGGAAGTGGGCACCAGCAACGAGATCTTCTACGATCCGAAGCACCCGTACACGTGGGCGCTGCTTTCCAGCCTGCCGCAGCTCGGCATCAAGGGGAAGCCGCTGTATTCGATCCAGGGCACGCCGCCGGACCTTTTCCAGGAGATACACGGGGACGCTTTCGCAGCCCGCAACCCGCATCCGCTCAAGATCGATTTTGTGAAGCGCCCGCCCATGTTCAAAGTGAGCGATACGCATTTTGCAAGAACGTGGCTGCTGGATCCCCGCGCTCCCAGGATGGAGCCTCCGGAGCATATCCGCGTCATGATCGATAAAGGCAGGGCACTGGGCCTTACGGGTACCGGCGCAGAGACTGCGGAGAAAGGAGCGGCGCAATGAAGAAACTGGTCGAAGTCGATCACATCTCCGTGCAGTTCGGCAGCAGACGCCACCCCTTCACCGCCGTGGACGACGTAAGCTTTGACATTTATCAGGGCGAGATCTTCGGCCTCGTGGGGGAATCCGGTTCCGGAAAAACGACCATAGGCAGATCGATCATCCGCGTGAATCCCATTTCGGCCGGCGAGATCCGTTTTGACGGAAAAAGAATATCCGGCAGGCTGTCCGACAGGGACGACCAGCAGGTGACGCGCGACATCCAGATGATCTTCCAGGATCCCATGAGCAGCCTGAACGAACGTGCCAAGGTGGGATACATCGTGGCGGAAGGGCTGTATGCGCCCGGCAACAGATTTACGGAGGAAGAACGCCGCGAAAAAGTGAAGAAGGCCATGGAGGAAGTCGGGCTGCTCCCTGAATTTTCGAGCCGTTTCCCGCACGAGTTCTCCGGCGGCCAGAGACAGCGTATCGGTATTGCGCGCGCCCTGGTCATGGATCCGAAATTCATCGTGGCCGATGAACCGATCTCGGCACTCGATGTTTCGATCCGTGCGCAGGTGCTGAATCTCCTGAAGAACCTGCAGCAGGAACGGGGACTCACGTATCTCTTCATTGCCCACGACCTGTCCGTCGTACGTTTCATCTGCGACCGTATCGCCGTTATACACAAGGGCCGTATCGTGGAGCTTTCCGAAAGCGAGAAACTGTTTGCACATCCGCTGCATCCTTATACAAGGGCGCTGCTCTCGGCGATCCCGCAGCCGGATCCGGTGGAAGAGAAGAAAAAACAGCTGATCGTATACGATCCGTCCCTGCACGATTACACGAAGGAAAAGCCTGCCTGGGAGGAGATCGAGCCGGGCCACTTTGCACTCGGCAGTGCAAAGGAGATCGAAGAGTACCGCAGGATCGTGGAAGCGTGAGAGATTCACTTCATGGAGGAAGACATATGAAACTGTTCGTCAGTGCAGATATTGAAGGTACCTGCGGCATCTGTTCCTGGGATGAGACCGAGATCGGCAAACCCGGGTACGACCGCTTCTCTGCGCAGATGTCCAGGGAAGTCGCAGCCGTCTGCGAGACTGCTTTCGGCAATGCCAATGTGGAAGGCGTTCTTGTAAAGGATGCCCATGACTACGCCCGCAACATCGACGCGGCAATGCTCCCTGCAAATACCAGGATCATGCGCGGCTGGGCCGATGTGCTCGGCAACATGATGGCCGGCGTGCAGGAGTGCGACGCGGCTGTTATGACCGGCTACCACTCCGCGGCGTATTCCGACGGCAACCCGCTGTCCCACACGATGAACACCGGCAACATGTACGTGAAGATCAACGGTGCCTATGCGAGCGAGTTCATGCTCAACACGTGGTTCGCCGCCTATTACGGGATCCCCGTGCTGCTTCTTACGGGAGACGCGGCCCTGTGCCGTACGGCCCGGGAATTCGCGCCATGGATCGTCACGGTGCCGGTAAATGAAGGCCGGGGCGAGGCGGCGATCTCCGTTACGCCGCAGAAGGCGGTCGAAATGATACGGGAAGGCACACGCAAGGCACTCGAAGGAATGCCGTCTTCCGGCACGGAGCAGAAGGAATGGCTGCGGAGCCGCGTCGCAGCACTGCCTCCGCATTTCCACGCGGAAGTGTGCTTCAAGGAGATTGCAAAAGCCGCTCACGGGGCCAACTATAAGGATGCCGTGCGGGATGACCCGAGAAGCATCTCCTATTCGACGGACGACTTCCTGGAAGTAGAGCGTTTCCTGTATTTTGTTTTGTAGAAAAGACAGCCCGTGTTCCGGTGTTTTCCGAAAGGAGCGTGATCCGGTGTGAGGATAAGTGATTTCGGGTATACGGTCGGAAGCATGAGGACGGGGCCGCTGGATCTTATTTCGGACGTGCCGGGCGTCAGGGTGGGGCACTGCACTGTTGACAGCGGAGACACTCACACAGGCGTGAGCATACTGTTCCCCTGCGAAGGCTCAGCGTATGAGCGCAGGCCGGTGGCAGCATCCTTTGTGGAAAACGGCTATGGCAAAACAGCCGGCCTCGTGCAGATCGACGAACTCGGTTACCTGGAGAGTCCCATTGCGCTGACCAATACACTGAACGTGGGCAGAGTCATGGATGCCCTGGTAGGCTATATCCTGGATGAGGAAGCTTCGCACGGCATTGAAGTAAGAAGCGTGAACGCCGTAGTGGGCGAGACCAACGACAGCCGCATCAACCGCATTTCCGCGCGTGCGGTCGGTGAAAAGGAGCTTCGCGCCGCGGCTGCGCAGGCGATGGAGGGCGACGGCACCTTTGCACAGGGCGCGGTAGGCGCCGGGCGCGGGACCGTGTGCTTCGGCCTTAAGGGAGGCATCGGATCCGCATCGCGGATCGTGCGCTTCGGCGGACACAGCTACTGTATCGGCGCCCTCGTACAATCCAATTTCGGAAGTATGGAAAACCTGATGATCTGCGGGGAACCGGTCGGCAGAAGGATCGCCGGCGAGCTGCGCGCGGAGAAGAGCGATGACCGCGGGTCGATCATGGTGATCATAGGCACGGACCTGCCGCTCGATGCGAGGCAGCTGCGGAGAGTCCTGAAGCGAGCGGCTGTAGGCCTCGTGCGGACAGGATCCTTTCTGGGACACGGCAGCGGCGACGTTTTCATAGGATTTACGAACGGGAATTTCGTTCCTGCCGTAAAGAGCGAAGAGCTCCTGACCGTGCGTTGTTTTCCGGAGGACAGGATGGACCGCGTGTTCGTGCCGTGCGCGGAGGCAGTGGAAGAGGCAGTGCTGAATTCGCTCGTCAACGCTGCAGATGACAGGGAACTGAACGGAAAGGTCTGCCGTTCGCTGGCGGATTTTCTGGTAAGAAAGTAAAATATCACGCCGCAAATAGAGGGCCATGCCGGAGAAATACCGGAAGCCTGATCTGGAGGTTATTTATGGAAGAATATAATTTCAGCGATATCGAAGCACTTTGTGTGAAACTTCCCGAAGAGATCGAAAAGAGGAAGTGGCACGGAGATTTCGAAGGCGCGATCCGCCTCATCGGGATCTGGCTGGAGAAGGACATTCCCGATAAACTGCGTGCCAAGCTCCGCACGGAAAGGGAGATCCTGAAGATCCTGCCGGGGGAATATCCCTATACAAAGAGCGAAGCGCTCGCCATGCTGCAGCAGAAGATCCCCGATTTTACGGAGGAGGAATTCGATGACCTGCAGGACCACGGCAAGATAGACTGGATCTATATCAACGGCGAGGAACATTATTTTCTGCGCTTTCTTTCCGTACTGCTCCGCGTGAATGCGGGTGTGCGCCGCAGGGCCGGCCTCGAGGATGCGCAGAAGGCAAAGCGGGATCCCGAGGAAGTGAAGGAAGACCAGGATCTGCGAGGCGTGATCGCTCAGATGAAAAAGGACGGCGCGGTTACCTATTATTTCAGGATGAAGTGCGGACTGCGTATCACGGATGCCGCATTCCGTCCCGGCAGGGTGACGGTGCATCTTCCCGTACCGGTAAAGTGCATGCAGGTGGAACATGCCGAGGTTCTTGCCACCTCGGAAGCGGACGATGTGCAGACGGCTCCTTTCGACGCCCCGCAGCGGACGGTCTGTCTGCGGACCGAACTGTCCTCGAACCGCGATTTCTTTGTGGAGTATGAGTTTGAAAACACGGCGCGCTACACGGACCTGAACCCGGGCAGCGGACTCGAGACAGCGGCAAAGAAGGCTGCCGAGGCTCCCGCGCTTACGCCGGAAAACATAGGACCGGAAGGCAGATACAGCGACGTGCTGCCGGAGGATCTCAGTGAACAGCTTCCGCATATACGCTTCACGCCCTATATGCGTTCGCTGGCGGAAATGATCACGGCCGGCGAGACAGATCCCCTGCTGAAGGCCAGAAAGATCTATCTGTATATCACGGACAACGTGGAATATTCCTATGTGCGTACGTATTTTACCATCGAGGATCTTTCCGAATATGCGGCGATCGGACGCAAAGGAGACTGCGGTATCCAGGCGCTCATGTTCATCACGCTCTGCAGGATCGCCGGCGTTCCGGCCAGGTGGCAGTCAGGTCTGGACATGTCGCCCTCCGGAGCGGGATGTCATGACTGGGCGCAGTTCTATTGCGCACCCTTCGGCTGGCTGTTTGCAGATCCCTCTTTCGGTGGCGGTGCTCACCGCGGCGGGGACGACGAGAAGAGAAACTTCTATTTCGGCAATATCGATCCCTGGCGCATGCCGGCTAACGGAGCGTTCCAGAAGCAGTTCATGCCGCCCAAAAAGTACCTGCGCGTAGACCCGTACGACAACCAGAGCGGGGAAGCAGAGTACGGGGACAGAGGTCTCAACATTTATGAGTTCGATTCGTTCCACACCGTGGAGGAATATCGCAGGGTAAAGTGAACGGGGGAAGAAACATGATCTCAACGCTGAAACGCCTTTTGGTCTGCCTGCTCCTTACCGCACTGACAGCAGCGCTGCTGCCTGCGGTACGGGTGCGTGCGGCCGGTATTTCCGCGGGAGAGATACCGCTTACGCTCACGAAGGTTTTTTCCAAGAACATGGGCGGCCTCCATACACAGGGCTTCACGGTCACCGACAAATACATGATCCTGTCGCTCTGGAAGGACGATGACCACAACACAAAGTTGTACATCTACGACCGCGACACGCTGGAGCCTGTCAGCGGCCTGAAGAGCAATCCGGTCACTTCCTACAATTTCAAGCACTGCAACGACATGTCCTACAACAGCAGTACGGAAGAGATCCTGGTCTCCGAGGGCAGCACGCAGTACATCGATGTGCTGGATGCCGGTACGCTGGAGAGGAAAGCGCAGATCAGGCTGGACCGTAAATATTCCGCGTATGCCTACAACAGCACGGAAGACAGCTACGTGTGCCTGAGCAACGTCAAGAAGGACCACGACAACCGCTATGCCGTCGCTTTTATCTACGCCTCCGACCGCAAAAAAATGCTGGGCTGGTTTCCCGCACCTTCCACGCTGACTTCGCAGGCACTTACCGTGCACAACGGCCTGGTCTACCTGCTGGAGTACGAGGCGGGGAAAAAGACGATCTACCAGAGGACCTTCGACGCGAGCCGTGCGGGCACGAATACGATCTATGTCTACGACATGAACGGCGATCTCGTAAAAACATATTTCATAGGCAGGGGATACGGCGAAGGCGAAGGGATCGCTTTTCGCGGCAATGAACTGCTCGTCAGCTTTGCAGGCAGCGGCAGGGCAATCGTCTGCAGCGCCGGGAAGATCACGGATACGGCAGCGCACGGCGGCATCGACATCAGGCCGCAGAGCGAGAGCTCGGGCACAGGTGCCGTCTATCAGATCATCAACCGGGGCGACAGTCCCGTGACCGTGAGCGGCGCGGAGTACGCACCGGGAGAAGTGATCTACCAGATCACGACCGGAAGCGGCGGCTGGTCTTCCTCGGACCGCTGGCTGCCGTACGGCTCCTATGAGCTCAGACAGCTGTCGGCGCCGTCCTATGCCGGAGAGAGCGAAATGGCGGACATTTTCTTCGCGATCACGAAGGACGGGGATATCACGGATATACCGGTGTGATCTGTTTTTCAGACAGGACATTGCAAAAGAGCGCGTTTTCTGATACAAATGGGTAGTTGTCGGAACTGCCATTTGCGGAAGGGGACGCGCTTTATGATTCAGTGCAATAATGTTACGCTGCGGCTCGGAAAAAGAGCCCTGTTTGAAGATGTAAACATCAAGTTCGTGGAAGGTGAATGCTACGGTATCATCGGTGCGAACGGAGCGGGGAAATCCACGTTCCTGCGCATACTGGACGGGCGTCTTGAAACGACGAACGGAAATGTCACGATCACACCGGGCCAGCGTATTTCCTTTCTTGAACAGGACCATAACAAATACGACGCACTGCCGGTGCTTGACGTGGTGATCCAGGGCAACAGGCGCCTTTACGAGATCATGAAGGAAAAGGACGCGCTCTATGCAAAGGAGGATTTTTCCGATGCGGACGGCGTGAAAGCCAGCGAACTGGAAGCGGAATTCGCGGACATGAACGGATGGAACGCGGAATCCGACGCAGAGACCCTGCTCAACGGACTCGGAATAGGTACGGAACTGCACAGTGAACCCATGGGCACGATGGACGGGGCGGCCAAGGTGAAGGTGCTGCTGGCACGTGCACTGTTCGGCAGCCCGGACATCCTCCTTCTGGATGAGCCCACCAACTACCTGGACATGGACGCGATCCAGTGGCTCGAGGAGTTCCTCATCAATTTCCAGAACACTGTCATCGTGGTGTCCCACGACCGCTATTTCCTGAACAAGGTCTGCACCTACATTGCGGACATCGACTACGGAAAGATCACGCTGTACGCCGGCAACTATGATTTCTGGTATGAATCCAGCCAGCTGCTTGTACGCCAGATGAAGGAAGCCAACAAGAAGAAGGAAGAGAAGATCAGGGAACTGAAAGAGTTCATCTCCCGGTTCTCAGCCAATGCCTCCAAATCCAAGCAGGCCACCTCTAGGAAACGTGCGCTGGAGAAGATACAGCTGGACGACATCCGTCCTTCCTCCCGCAAGTACCCCTGGATCGATTTCCGCCCTGAACGCGAGATCGGCAACGAGGTACTGACGGTCGAGAATCTCAGCAAAACGGTCAACGGCGTAAAGGTACTGGATCACATTTCCTTTGTGACCGGCCGCGGGGACAAGATCGCTTTTGTAGGCAGCCAGGAACTGGCCAAGACGACGCTGTTCCGTATCCTCGCAGGGGAACTCGAGCCGGACGAAGGCACCGTGAAATGGGGCATTACCACTTCCGTGGCCTATTTCAAAAAAGACAATACGGACCTCTTCAGCAGCGAACTCAATATCACGGAATGGCTGCAGGGCTATTCCGCGATCAAGGACATCACCTATGTCAGGGGGTTTCTCGGCCGCATGCTGTTTGCGGGCGATGACGGCGTAAAGAAGGTGAAGATCCTCTCCGGCGGTGAGAAGGTGCGCTGCCAGCTTTCGGCCATGATGATCAGCGGCGCGAACTGCCTGATCTTCGATGAACCGACAAACCATCTGGACATGGAGTCCATCTCGGCCCTGAACGAGGGCATGATACGCTTTCCGGGAGTCGAGTTCTTTGCCTGCCGTGACCACCAGGTCGTACAGACCACGGCAAACCGCATCATCGAACTGCTTCCGGACGGCAGCTTCATCGACAAACGCACCGACTACGACAGCTATCTGGAGGCGGACGCGGATGCTAGGAAGCGCACCGTCTACGTTGCGCAGGATGAGGACGATATCGAGCCGGAGGATACGGAAGAGTAGGCACTGCTGTGCCTGCAGCCACTGCGGTAGGCGGAACGGAAAGGAAGCAAATGAAAAATCTGGTCGATCTGCACGTACATTCCACAAAGTCGGACGGCACATTTACTCCCGCGGAGCTTGTCCGGAAAGCGATCGCGACCGGCCTTTCCGCCTTTGCACTCACGGATCACGACACAACGGACGGCCTGACGGAAGCCATGCACGCCGCACAGGGGACGCCGCTGGAGGTCATTCCCGGCATAGAGTTTTCGACCGAGCGCGGCGGCCGGGACATCCATCTGCTGGGGTACTATTTTGACTATCAGGCTCCGGGGTTCCAGGTGGAAGTCCGGAAATTCGCGGATGCCAGGGTGTT
Source organism: Lachnospiraceae bacterium (assembly GCA_022652545.1). Lineage (GTDB taxonomy): Bacteria > Bacillota > Clostridia > Lachnospirales > Lachnospiraceae > CAG-791. The sequence continues at coordinate 35,524 of JALCRM010000005.1, read as the reverse complement.
GCGCAACCGCAGGATGTGTGAAAAACTGCAGGCGGCCGGTGTGGACGTTCCCTATGAAAAACTGGTCGAAGAGTTCGGGGACGCAGTCATTACGCGTGCCCAGTTTGCAAAATACATGCTGCGGCACGGCATTACGCACAGTATGTCGGAAGCGTTTCAGCGCTATATCGGCGACAACTGCCCGTGTTTTGTGCCCCGCAGCAAGATCTCCCCGGAGGACGCGGTCCGGTTTATCCTGAAATACCACGGGGTGCCGGTGCTTGCGCATCCCCTGCAGTATCATCTCGGAAAGGAAGCGCTGGAGGAACTGGTGAGCGCCCTGAAGGACGTGGGCCTGATCGGTCTCGAATGCATCTATTCCACGAATACGCCGGCAGAAACTTCGGAGATGCAGCAGCTGGCCGGAAAGTACGGGCTGATCGTCACCGGCGGTTCCGATTTCCACGGCACCAACAAACCGGGCCTCGAACTGGGGACCGGCTTCGGCGGGAAGCTGCGGATTCCGGAGAGCGTACTGACAGACCTTAAACACCGCTTTTTCGGAACGGGCGACAGCACCCGCATCTTCTTTGCGGACCTCGACGGTACGCTCCTCGATTCTTCCAAACAGATCTCACCTTTGACGATGCAGGTCCTGGAGGACTGGACAGAGGCCGGCAACTTTCTGGTGCTGCAGTCCGGCAGGGCCCTGTCCAATGTCCGCGCGGTATGCGCGCAGCTGGGACTGGACAGGCTGCAGCATGTTTTCTGCGGCGGCTGCAACGGTGCGGAAATGTGCAGCTGCGACACGGGAGCCGTCCTGTTCCGTGAAGGTCTTCCCCTGGATGTCGTGCGCAGGGTCATGGGCCTTGCGGCAGAGTGCGGCGTTTACTGCCAGACGTACAGCGGGGAAAGCATCGTGGTGCCGAAGGCTGCGCCGGAGACAGACTATTACCGCAGATTCATAAAGATGCCGGTGATCGAATCCGCCGATGTGACGGAAAAGCTGACCTCGGAGCCGGGCAAGTGCATTGCGATCGCGACAGAGGATACGCAGCGCCTGGAGACGCTGCGGAAGCGTCTGAACAGCGAAATGGGGCAGTACGTGGCGGCGTTCTATTCCAATGAAAACTATCTGGAGATCGTGTCTGTCTATGCAGGCAAAGGCCTGGCGCTCCGCAGGCTCTGCAGGATGCTCGGCATCCCCGCGGAAAACAGTCTTGCGGCCGGCGACTCCGAAAATGACGTCAGCATGATCCGCGCCGCGGGAACGGGGATCGCGATGTGCAACGGCGTCGCAAAAATGCCCGCGCTGGCAGCGGCTGCGGACCTTGTCACGGAGACGGACAACGACCACGACGGGCTGGCTCCGGTGCTGCGAAATGTTTTGACGGCACTTGACAAATGACAGGGCAGTCCTAATAATTACGTCGTGTTCCGAATGATCTGCAACTGTCCACCTTTACTTCTTTACAAGTTCACAGGGAGGAAACATATGAAAAAGAACGCACTTGGCATTGCATTAAGCTGTGTGATGGCGGTCTCGCTGCTTGCAGGCTGCGGGAGCTCCACAGGCACAGGCGCCGCGGCGACTTCTGCGGCAGCGGCAACCTCTGCGGCAGCGGCTGAAGCTACCTCCGCAGCGGCAGAAGCGACCTCCGCAGCAGCGGCAGCGGCAACTTCCGCGACAGCCGGCCTGAAGATCGCGATCGTCAGTTCCCCTTCGGGCGTCGACGACGGTTCCTTCAACCAGGACAACTACAAGGGAATCCAGGACTTCATCGCCGAGAACCCCGATGCATCCGTCACACCGGTACAGGAAGAGGACACTACCAAGGCCATCCAGGCAGTTTCCGATATCGTAGCGGATTACAACGTGATCGTCTGCTGCGGCTTCCAGTTTGCAGGGATCGGCACCCTCGCTGAAGAAAATCCCAGCGTGGACTTCATCCTCGTAGACAGCTATCCGACTGATGCGGACGGCAAGGAACAGGTTTACGACAATGTTTACGCAATGCAATTCAAAGAGCAGGAATCCGGCTTCTGCGCAGGTATGGCAGCAGCCCTTGAGACGAAGACCGGCAAGGTAGCCGTCGTCAACGGCATGGCATATCCGTCCAACGTGAACTATCAGTACGGCTTCATGAGCGGCGTCAATTACGCAGTGAAGCACTGCGGAGCCAAGGCTGAATGTGTGGAACTTCCTTCCTATGCAGGAACGGATGTGACCGGCGCAGCAGTCGGCGGAAACTATATCGGCGCATTCAACGATGAAGCCACCGGCAAGGTGGTGGGCAAAGCCCTGATCGACGAAGGCTGCGATATCCTGTTCGTGGCAGCCGGCGGTTCCGGCAACGGCGTGTTCACGGCGGCCAAGGAAGCAAAGGATGTAAAGGTCATCGGCTGCGACGTCGACCAGTATGACGACGGCGCAAACGGCGACAGCAACATCGTGCTGACGTCCGGCCTGAAGATCATGGACAAGAACGTTACACTGCAGCTGAACAACATCAAGAACGGTACCTTCAAGGGTGAAAATGCGCTCCTCGGCGCAGATACCGATTCGACGGGCTATGTCAGCACAGAGGGCAGGTGCCAGCTGAGCGCGGACACGATCTCCAAGATCGACGAAGCCTTTGCCAAGGTCAAGAGCGGCGAGATCGTCCCTGCCGCCAATTTCAACGATCTGAAACCGGACAGCTTCACAGGTCTCGACTGATCCGTAAAGTCATAAAGGAAAAGCACAGGAGGGGAAGCCCTCTTGTGCTTTTTTTGGTTTCCGATAAAATATAGACAGCTGCCATATCGAGGGCCGGAGGCAAACGATCATGTCGGACACCGAATATATTGTGGAAATGAAGCATGTCACAAAGCGCTTTCCGAACATCGTCGCCAATGACGATGTTTCGATACAGGTCAGGAAAGGCGAGATCTACGCGCTGCTTGGCGAGAACGGGGCCGGGAAGTCCACGCTGATGAGCATGCTGTTCGGCATGTATCAGCCGGATGAGGGCGAGATATGGGTGCGCGGAAAGAAAGAGAACATCGTATCGCCCAGCTATGCGACAGAACTGAATATCGGTATGGTGCATCAGCATTTTAAGCTGGTGTCCAATTACACGATCGCCGAGAACATCATTCTGGGAATGGAACCTGTGCGCAAGGTGCTCGGCTGCATCCCTGTCGTCGATATAAAAAAAGCCAACAGGGAGATCTCCGCGCTTTCTGAAAAGTACGGTCTGCAGGTCGTCCCCACAGACGTGATCTCCGACATCGGCGTTTCGGTGCAGCAGAGGGTGGAGATCCTGAAGATGCTGTACAGGGAAGCGGAGATCCTGATCTTTGATGAGCCTACGGCAGTGCTCACGCCGCAGGAGATCGGCTCGCTGCTGGAGATCATCCGTACACTGCGGGACGGCGGCAAGACGATCATCCTGATCACGCATAAGCTGGAGGAGATCAAGCAGGTGGCGGACCGCTGTGCGATCCTGAGGCGCGGCAGGCTGATCGGCGTCTACGATGTCGCAGCCACCAGCACGAAGAAAATGGCCAATCTGATGGTCGGGCGAGAGGTTTCCTTCGACACGGAAAAGCCGCCTGCGCACTTCGGAAAAGTAGTCCTGCAGGTGGAAAATCTGACGGTCCGTAACGAAGACCGTTTCGAAAAGGTAAAAAATGTCTCCTTCTGCATCCATGCCGGGGAGATCTTCGCCATTGCGGGCGTGGCCGGGAACGGCCAGGTGGAGCTGGCGGATGCCGTGGCAGGCCTTGTCAGGCCGTCGTCCGGCAGGATCCTACTGGGCGGCAGGGACATCACCGAGGAAACGGTGCGCGGACGCGCGGAGGCAGGCCTTGCGTATATTCCCGAAGACAGGCAGAACTGCGGTCTGATCCTGGATTTCAACCTGAAAAACAACGAAGCCCTGCGCAAATACTACCGGGCTCCCTTTGCGGTGCGTTCGATCCTGCAGCCTCCGGAATTCGATTCCTATGCGGAGAAGCTGATCGACAAATATGACATACGCAGCAGCCAGGGCGGCGATACGGTCGTCCGCTCCATGAGCGGAGGCAACCAGCAGAAAGCCATCGTGGCGAGGGAGATCGAGCAGGACGCGCTTCTGACGATCTTTGTGCAGCCTACCCGCGGCCTGGACATCGGGGCTATTGAAAACATCCGCAAACAGATCGTGAGCGAGCGGAACAAGGGAAAGGCCATTATGCTAATCTCTCTCGAGCTGGACGAGATCATGGACCTGGCGGATACGATCGCCGTCATCTACAACGGCGAGATCGGGAAAACGGCGCCTGCCGGCGAACTGACCACGAACGAGGTCGGAGAATATATGATGGGGGTGAAACACCATGAAGAAGCATAGCGGGAGTGCTTGGAAGTATCTTCGGATCTCCGGGATATCCCTGCTTCTCGGGCTCCTGATCGGGGCGGCAGTCATCGCCGTACTGGGAAAGAATCCCTTCACCGCCTACTACAATCTGCTGCAGGGCTGCGGATTCCTGGAAAAGGAAAAATATGCGGGAGGCAGGTCGCAGCTTTCCGACCTGTCCAGTTTTATCGACTACCTTACTCCCATGATCCTGGCGGCGCTTTCCGTCGCTGTCGCGATGAAAGCCGGCCTGTTCAACATCGGAATTTCCGGACAGATGCTGACGGCTGCGTTCACCGCCACGGTCCTCGTGGGCTACAGTCCGCTGCCTGCGGGCATTGCCAAGCCGCTGGTCCTTCTCATCGGGGCGGCGGCCGGAGGCGCGGCAGGCGCACTGATCGGCTACCTGAAATATAAGTTCAACATCAACGAAGTCGTCTCCTCGATCATGCTGAACTATATCGTGGAATATATCGTCAGCTTCTTTATCGTGACAAGGTTCGTGGATCCCATTTCGAGACAGTCCAGACCTGTGTCGGACGCATCCCGCCTGACGCTCAGCGAAATAAAGATCAGCGGGATCAAATACGACATCCCGCTCGGATTCATCGTGGCCGTCGCCGCATCCCTCCTTCTTGCCTTTATCCTCGACAAGACGGTCCTCGGCTATGATCTCAAGGCAGTCGGCGCCAATCGCAGGGCATCCGGCTACGCAGGCATACATGTCAGTAAAAACATCCTGACAGCCATGCTGATCTCGGGTATCCTGGCGGGACTGGCAGGGGTGACATATTACATGGGCTATGTGGCGACGATCGAACCGAAGACCCTTTCCGATGTAGGTTTCAACGCGATCGCCGTTTCCATACTTGGGAATAATTCTCCGGGCGGTATCTTCCTGGCCTCCATTGTCATCCAGATCATAGACAAGGGCGCGACCTATATGAGCTCCCAGCAGACGCTGGAAGTGGAGATCGCTTCGGTCATCACTTCCGTCATCCTGCTTTCCTCGGCCTGCGGTCTGTTTTACGGGGAGATCGGAGAGAAGCTCCGGAATGCGCGCACAGCAGCCAGAAAACAGCACCGGGGGAAGGAGGCCGCACAATGAACAGCATCATCATTGACGGAATGTCCTTTACACTGCCTCTGTTCATTATGGCGATCGGCGGCATTTATTCGGAGAGAAGCGGCATAACCAACCTGGCCCTTGAAGGTCTGCAGGGCATGGGTGCCTTTATCGGGGCGCTGGCCGCGTACATCGCGGTCAACTGCTTCGGCATGCCGCAGGGCAGCGCCTATTATCTGGCGTTTCTTTTTGCGATCATCGGCGGGGCAGTCTATGCGATGCTGCATGCGCTGCTCTGCATACGTTTCAAGGCCAACCAGGTCATCAGCGGCGTGGTGATCAACCTGCTGGCGACTTCCCTCACGGTATTTCTTACGAAATCGATCAATAAGGCGGCTTTCGGCGCAGCCTCCAACAAGATCGACCTGGGCGTGTCCGCCAGGTATACGGTGCCCGGCATTTCGAATATCCCGGTACTCGGAGCTTTCTTCACGGATGTGTATCCGTTCGAGCTGATCATTGTCGCGGCGGCCTTCCTCGCCTGGTTCGTGATGTACAGAACGCCCTACGGCCTGCACCTGCGCGCCTGCGGAGACAATCCGCACGCGGCGGATGCTGCGGGACTGGACGTCGCCAGGATACGCTTCACGGCTGTCATGGTCTCCGGGGCTCTTTCCGGGATCGCCGGCATGAGTTTTGCCTATTCGATCTTTGCAAAGTTTTCCGGCGATCTGTACGTCGGCTACGGCTTCCTTTCCATCGCCGCGCTGATCTTCGGCAGCTGGACCATACTGCCGACGCTGGGCGCCTGCATGATCTTCGGCTTTGCGAGATCGGCCGGCTATCAGCTGGTACAGATGGCGGGGCTGCCGAGCGCCTATTCCGACCTCATCATGATCCTGCCGTATGTGCTGACGCTGATCCTGCTCATGTTTTTCTCGAAAAACAACCAGAGCCCGCGGGCACTCGGGGAGGTTTACGACAAAGCGCGGAGATAGTGCTGAAATTTGTACACTGTCTTGCGTTTTCCCTGTTTACCGGCATTTTTTCAGCGGGTATAATAGAATAAGATTTTGAAATAAGGTTCTGTCAATTCAGGAAGGAACGTTAAGGAAAGGATCAGTGTTGTCGATTCAGACTTTGAAAATCCTTCTCATTGCTGCCGGCATCTTCGGCGTTCTCTATCTGCTGATGATCATGCCGAGGGTACTGCACAGGCCTGATCGGTCGGCATTCCGCTGCAGGCTTTTCGCGCACCGCGGACTGTTTGACAACGCCACGGAAGCGCCGGAGAATTCCCTGCCGGCATTCCGCAAGGCTGTCGAACAGGGTTACGGGATCGAACTGGATGTGCAGATGTCCGCAGACCATGTACCGGTGGTCTTTCATGATTTTTCGCTGCAGCGTATCTGCGGCCAGGACAGAAAAGTCCGGGACTGCACGCTTGCGGAACTTTCCGGTATGCATCTTTGCGGCAGCGGACAGACGATACCGACTTTCGAGGAAGTGCTGAAGCTGGTGGACGGCAGGGTACCGCTGATCGTGGAGATCAAGATGGAATCCTTCGACTTTTCCGTCTGCATCGGCACGGACGCGCTGCTTCGCGCTTATAAAGGAATCTACTGTATCGAATCTTTCAATCCGCTGGCGCTCTTATGGTACCGGAGAAAGCATCCGGATGTGATGCGCGGCCAGCTGTCTGACGGCTTTATCCACTATCGCGAATTCAGGGGAAGAAAGCTCTTCGGCGTGTTTTTCCTGCAGATGCTGCTCGGCAACTTCGCGACCAGGCCGGACTTCGTTTCGTATAACCACAAATACAAGGACAATCCTTCCAACGTGCTGTGCAGGGTGCTGTACCACTGCAAATCAGCGGCCTGGACGATCAAAAGCCAGAAGCAGCTGGAGCATGCAAAGAAGAATTTCGACGTCTTCATTTTTGACGGCTTCATTCCGGAATGGAAAGAAAAGTTTACCCGGACAAAGGACGGGAAGGCGGACACGGCAGATACCGCGCAGGCAGACGGAGGGGAACATGTAGCATAGTTCCGGGCGCCCGGCAGAATGCCGGTAAACGGGGAAGGTCCTGCAGAGGGGCTTATTCAGAAAGCAGCTGACGGATGGACAGAAAACCGGCCTGCTTCCTGTTTTGGCAGATCATATGAAGTGGTGCCGGACTGGCACAGAAAGGGAAAAACATGAGCAAAAGGGTATACCGGTTCGAAGAGGGCAATGCAGGTATGCGCAACCTTCTGGGCGGCAAAGGTGCCGGACTCGCCGAGATGACCAACATCGGTCTCCCGATCCCCAACGGGTTCACGATCTCGACGGAAGCCTGCACAGACTATTACAACGAGAACAAGACCATCAATGAGGATACGCAGAGGCAGATCTTTGAAGCGCTCGCATGGCTGGAGGAAAAGCAGGGCAAGAAATTCGGCGATACGCAGAACCCGCTGCTTGTGTCAGTGCGTTCCGGAGCCCGCGCTTCCATGCCGGGTATGATGGATACGATCCTGAACCTGGGCCTGAACGATGTTTCCGTGGAAGGCTTTGCACAGAGTACCGGCAATGCCCGTTTTGCCTATGATTCCTACCGCCGCTTCATCCAGATGTTCTCTGACGTCGTCATGGGGATGAGCAAGACCTTCTTTGACAGTATCCTGGAGGATACGCGCAAGAAGAAGGGATATGTGTATGATTACGAGCTGACGGCTGACGATCTGAAGACGGTCATTTCCAGCTTCAAGGCGATCTACAGGGAAAAAATGGGCACCGACTTCCCGCAGGATGTAAAGGTTCAGCTGATGGAAGCCATCCAGGCTGTGTTCCGTTCCTGGGACAACCCGCGTGCCAATGCGTACAGAAGGATGTATGACATTCCCTACGAATGGGGCACTGCCGTCAACGTACAGGCCATGGTGTTCGGCAACATGGGCAACACCTCCGGCACCGGCGTGGCGTTTACACGGAATCCTTCCACAGGCGCCAAGGGCATATACGGTGAGTATCTGATCAATGCGCAGGGCGAAGATGTCGTGGCCGGCATTCGTACACCGCTGACCATCACCACACTGCAGGACGCGATGCCCGATGTGTACCGCCAGTTCATGGACAGCGCAAGAAAACTTGAAGATCATTACCGCGACATGCAGGATATGGAGTTCACCATCGAGAACGGCAAGCTGTATTTCCTGCAGACCCGCAGCGGCAAGAGGACGGCGCAGGCCGCCATCCAGATCGCCTGCGATCTCGTGGATGAGAAGATGATCACACCCGAAGAAGCAGTCATGCGCATCGAGGCACAGTCGCTCGATCAGCTGCTGCATCCGAATTTTGACCAGACAGCTCTCAAGAACGGCAGAGTGATCGGGCAGGCACTGCCCGCATCTCCGGGAGCAGCGGCCGGCCGCGTTTATTTCAACGCCGACGATGCGATCGCGGCACATTCAGCCGGCCAGAGAGTCGTACTGGTGCGCCAGGAGACTTCGCCCGAAGACATTGAAGGCATGCACGCAGCGGAAGGCGTGCTGACCATGCGCGGAGGAATGACGTCCCACGCGGCTGTCGTGGCGCGCGGCATGGGCACCTGCTGCGTTTCCGGCTGCGGCGATATGGAAGTGGACGAAGAGAAGCACTGCTTCACGCTTGGCAATGCTACGGTCAGGGAAGGCGACTATATTTCCCTGGACGGCTCCACCGGCAAGATCTACCTCGGCGATATCCCGACCGTGGAAGCTGTTATTTCGGGCAACTTTGAACGCATGATGAAATGGGCTGACAGTTTTCGTACACTGAAGGTCCGTACCAATGCAGATACGCCGGACGATGCCGCGAACGCGGTGCGCCTGGGAGCGGAAGGCATCGGCCTTTGCCGCACGGAGCACATGTTCTTTGCGCCCGACCGTATTCCGAAGATCCGCAAGATGATCCTTTCCGACACCACCGAGGAAAGACAGGCGGCGCTGGATGAACTGATCCCGTTCCAGAAGGGCGATTTCAAGGGCCTGTACGAAGTTATGGAAGGGCGCCCGGTGACGATACGTTTCCTGGATCCGCCGCTTCATGAATTCGTGCCCACCGAAGAGGATGAGATCGAGGGTCTTGCCAGAGATATGAATCTTTCCGTGGCAGAAGTCAAAGCACGCTGCAACGCCCTGAGGGAGTTCAATCCCATGATGGGACACAGGGGCTGCCGCCTTTCCGTCACTTATCCCGAGATCGCCAAGATGCAGACCAGAGCTGTCATTGAAGCCGCCATCGAAGTGAACAAGGAAAGAAGCTATGCGATCGAGCCTGAGATCATGGTCCCGCTCGTCGGCGACAAGAAGGAACTTTCCTTTGTCAAGAAGGTCATCGTGGATACGGCGGAAGAGGTCAAGAAAGAGAAAAACTCCGATATCCGCTATCATGTAGGTACGATGATCGAGATCCCGAGAGCTGCCCTGATGGCAGACCAGATCGCCGAAGAAGCCGAGTTCTTCTCATTCGGCACCAACGATCTGACACAGATGACCTTCGGTTTCTCCCGCGACGACGCCGGCAAGTTCCTGCAGGATTACTACAAGAGCAAGATCTACGAGCAGGATCCGTTTGCACACCTTGACCAGAACGGCGTAGGACAGCTGATCGAGATGGCAGCCGAAAAAGCACGCAAGGTACGCCCGGATATCAAACTCGGCATTTGCGGAGAACACGGCGGAGATCCGGCATCGATCGATTTCTGCCACCGCGTGGGTCTTACCTATGTTTCCTGTTCGCCTTTCCGCGTGCCGATCGCAAGACTGGCAGCGGCGCAGGCGGCCATCAGGGCCTCTCATGCAGCCGAGAAGAAAGCCTGATCTTTTTAAAATTTTCTGTCAGTGATCGGAGAGAGCACCGCCTTCGGGCAGTGCTCTTTTTGACGGAAACAATTTCTTGAACGAAAACCGACTGCAGGATATACTGAAATTATAATATCGCTGTCTTAAAAGGATCCGGTGCAATGATCGCATTTTCTGTACAATGCCGAATTATAAATTCATATCCGCACCCGTCTAAAAATAAATATAAATAAAATGGTTTATGGCATCAGGGGGTAATACAATGGAAGAGCGCATGTCAAAAGGAGAATCTCCTTTTTGTGTAGTCGGGATCGGTGCCTCCGCAGGTGGCCTGGAAGCGATCCAGGAATTGCTGGGTAAACTGCCGGACAATACCGGAATGGCTTTCGTCATTATCCAGCATCTTTCCCCTGACTACAAAAGCATGCTTTCGGAGATCCTCTGCGAGTACACCATGATGCCGGTCATGCAGGCGGAAAACGGGCAGACGCTTGAACGCAATACGGTTTACCTGATCCCTCCTAAATTCAACATGGAAGTGAAAAAGGGGAAACTGATTCTGCATGCCTATGTGCACACCCGCGTGATCAATCATCCGATCGATATCTTTTTCCGGTCGCTTGCCAAGGAATATGAATCGCACGCTGTGGCGGTCGTCCTTTCCGGGACCGGCTCAGACGGATCAAACGGTATCCGCGCGGTCAAAGAGCAGGGCGGCGTGATCCTGGTACAGCGCCCGGAAACGGCCAAATTCGACGGCATGCCCCGTTCTGCACTGCAGACAGGCTTTGCGGACATGGTCCTTTCACCCGCCGATATCGCAAAAGAACTGACGCACATTGCGGAAAGCATGTCTTCGGAACCGTCCGGCATGACGAATGAAGAACTGCTCAATAAAATTTACTCTATCCTCAAACGGGTATCCAACGTCAACTATACATACTATAAACAGACCACGGTGACGCGCCGGATCGAACGCCGCATGGTCGTCAATCACATTGAAAATCTCTACGACTACGTAAATTTCCTGCTGTCAAACAACGATGAAGCGGCCATTCTGGCCAAGGATGTCCTGATCGGCGTCACAAACTTTTTCCGTGACGCGGAATGCTTTGAAGCGCTCAAGGAACGCGTCGTCAAAGCCCTGATCCAGAAGAATGAAAGCGGGCCCGCGATCCGCGTCTGGGTCGCCGGCTGTTCCACGGGAGAGGAAGCCTACTCCATTGCCATGCTGTTTTCGGAAGCGGAAGAGGAACTGGACATGCATCCGCCCGTCAAGATCTTTGCCACGGATCTCGACAAGGAAGCTGTTATTGCCGCCGGCAAGGGGCAATATGGGGAGAATATCATTGAGGATGTCAGCGCGCAGAGGCTGGCACGTTTCTTTACCAAGAAGAACAACAGTTATATCGTATCGAGAGATCTGCGCAGAATGGTCGTGTTTGCGCCGCAGAATGTTTTTCAGGATCCGCCTTTCGGAAAACTGGACCTCATTTCCTGCCGCAATATGATGATCTATTTCCAGAACAATCTCCAGAAGGATCTGTTCGCAATTTTCCATCTTGCGCTGAACGACGGAGGTTATCTGTTCCTCGGACGGAGCGAAGCCATCAGCGGCTGCGGAGACATTTACACGCCGCTTTGTCAGAACGAGAAGATCTTTATCCACAATGCTTCCGGGCATGCGCCCAAGGATATGAACATCCGGTACCATGTGCCGCCGATCGACGGCGACTTTGTTGCTCCGCAGCCTCATGCCGAGTCGTCCGCCCAGGAAGAAGACAGCGCAGAAGTGCTTCGCCTGGAGGTCCTGGAAAAATTCATGCCGCCGTGTCTGCTGATCGATGAACAGAATCTGATCCGGCATGTTTTCGGCGACTGCAACAACTATCTTCATGTGCCGGCCGGCAAGGGCGAACTCAATATTTTCCTGATGCTGGCGGATGATCTGCGTATTGCGGTTTCCACTGCCCTGAAAACGGCGCGCGATGAGAACCGCCGCGTCACCTACAAGGATGTCCCGGTCCGCGGCATGGTGGACCGCACCAGCATCTCCATCGTCGTGTCCCCGGTCAGCGGGCACGACTACGGCAACACGTCCTATTTTGCAGTCCTGTTTCTCGAAAATGGCAGGCAGGCGGAACCGGAAGGCGGCGAAGTCTATGAAGTCAACGAAGCCGCTTCAAGGCGCATCAGCGATCTGGAAAACGATCTGGCGCAGTCCCAGGTAAATCTTAAAAAGACAGTCAGCGAACTGGAGACCGTCAACGAGGAACTGCAGGCGACCAATGAAGAACTGCTGACGGCCAACGAAGAGCTGCAAAGTTCCAACGAGGAACTGCAGTCGGTGAACGAGGAACTCTACACCGTAAATGCGGAATATCAGGAGAAGCTCGGAGAAGTGACTTCCCTGAACAACGATATTTCCAATTTCCTTGCCTCCACGATGGTCGGCATCATTTTCCTGGATGACAAGCTCCAGATCCGGCGCTATACGGAATATGTATCCAAGGAGTTTTCCGTACAGGAACAGGATATCGGCCGTCCCATCCGTTTCATTGCCTATAATTTTGTCAATATCGAGCTTGTGGAAGTCTGCAGACGTGTAGCCGCGCAGCTTCTTCCCGAAGAGAACGAGGTTATTTCAGTCGGCGGCAAACGATATTTTATGCGTGTCGCCCCCTACCGGACAAATGAAAAAAAGATCGTGGGGCTGGTCCTTACCTTCGTGGATATGAGTGAGCAGATAAAGAATGACAAGTCGACCGATCACATACGCGCGGAGCTTGAACAGCAGCAGAGGGAAAACCATGAAAAAGACAGTTTCCTTTCCCGGATCAGCCATGACGTGCGGACACCGCTCAATGCGATCCTCGGGACAGCCCAGCTGATGGAAACTTCGGAGGAGTCCGAGAATTTCCATGAGCAGATCAGCACGATCAAGACCAACGTGAATTATCTGCTGGGAATTTTCAACGATATCCTTGAGACCAGCCGGATCAGCGCAGGGCACATGGCAATACGCGCAATTCCTACAAACGAAGAGAGCTTTCTGGAAGGCATTGTACCGCTTGTCCTTGCAGATGCGGAGCAGCGGGCGATCACACTGACCACGTCGATCCCCAAGCTTCCGAAACGCTCCCTGATGATGGATGCAGACCATGTATCCCGCATTCTTGTGAACCTTATAGGAAATTCGATCAAATATACGCCTGAGGGGGGGGAAAGTCGACTTTATCGTTTCGTGCAGAAAGCTGAAGAACGGAAAAGTAAGGCATGAATACACCATAGCGGACAACGGGATCGGCATGAGCGAGGAATTCCAGAAGAAGATGTTTGCTCCTTTTGAACAGGAATCGGAATTCAGCCGCAGCCGTTCACTCGGGCAGGGCCTTGGTCTGTATATCGTCAAGTATCTTGTTGACGCAATGGACGGCAGGATCAGCTGCGCCAGCACAAAAGGACAGGGAACAACGTTTACCGTATCGCTGGATTATGATGTATGTACGGGAGAAATACCGACTGAAAATGAATCTGAAAAGACAGCCTTGAAGATCCTGACCGGCAAACGCGTACTGATCTGTGAAGACCAGGCGATCAATGCGGAAATTGCCGAAAGCATGCTGGAACATTTCGGAATGCAGGGAGAGATCTGTGCAAACGGACGGGAAGGGATCGAAAAGTTCAGAAATTCAAAGCAGGGATATTACAGTGCTGTCCTGATGGATCTCCGCATGCCGGTAGTGGACGGGCGGGAGGCCACACTTTCAATACGCGCACAAAAGCGGCCTGATGCACAGACGATCCCGATCATTATCATGACGGCCGATGTTTTCGCGGAAGACCGCACGGATCTGCTCCAGGCAGGAGCTACCGACTTTGTGTATAAACCCGTGGACATGATCCTCCTGAGGGACGTTCTTTCAAAATATCTGAAAGAGGAACCGAAAGCGGGACAGTAACGCTGCAGACGAGAGGAAACGATCGCCATGAAAAGGAACGGCGGAATATCCGTTATGTACCGAAAGGCACTTTGCGGACTGACGGCAGGACTTATTGCCGCAGTCTGCCTTTTCACGCTTACAGCGCTGCCGGCAGAAGCCGCCGGGAAAGCTGCCGCGCGCAGGGCAGTCCGTGTCGGCCTGCCGGATACCGATATGGCAGCCTTATCCGACGGCGGGGATGCGACCGTTACTTTCCAGAAGGAATATCTGCAGGCTGTCGCGGAATATGCAAACTGGGATTATGAGTATGTGGAAGCGTCCTGGTCTGACTGTCTGCGCATGGCAAAATCCGGAGAGATCGATGTCCTGCTTGATGTCAGCAGGACGGAGGATCGCCTGCAGTATTTTGATTATTCCAATGAATCCATGGGCACGGAGATGTGCTGCCTTGTGGCAAACAGCGACACGGATCTGAGCTATGACGACTATGCTGCCTTCGATGGCATGACGGTCGGTTATGAAGACGGCAGTACGATCGTAGATTCCCTGCGCGATTATGCAAAGGCAATGGGCTTTTCTTTCCAGGCGGAAGCATATGAGAGCACTTCGAAACTGTATACCGCTCTGGACGCCGGCCAAATCGACGCACTGATCCAGACAAATTATATCGACATTCCTTCCGGACATGTGGTGCTTGCAAAATGTGATCCTTCGCCGGTCTATATCGTTACAAGCAAAAAAAATCCGGATCTCAAAACGGAACTTGACAGCGCTATGTCGCGTCTTTTCAGTTACAATCCCAGCTTCAATACGGATCTTTACCGCAAATCCTTCGAGGGCAGTACCGCCCAGAGCGAAAGCTTTACGCAGCAGGAACTCGCTTTTCTGCAGACGAAACCGGTCGTGGTCGTACCGTATGAGGAGAACTGGGCGCCCTTTGAAATGGATCAGGACGGAGTGGCCGCCGGCATCACGCCGGACATTCTGCGTGCCATCGGGAGGGATACCGGGATCACCTTCCGCTTTGTTTTGTCCACATCAACAAAGGCGATCTACGATGAGATGAGCGAAGGATCCACGGATACCGTAATGGCTGTGAGCTACGATTACCTTTGGGCAAACAGCCACGACCTGCTTGTGACGCAGCCATATGTGAACGGCTCCGTCATGAGGGTCACGAAGAGTCCGGATGTGATGCCCCGAACGGTTGCAGTGGCCGCGGGCGGGTATCTGGAAAACGAGATCAGAAAAAAATATCCGAAACTGACGCCGGTCGAATGCCTTACTTTTGAAGAATGTATGGATGCGGTCAGCCGCGGCGCCGCGGACTGTACTTTTCTGAATTACTATCAGGCCAATTACTACCGCACCATGAGTGCTTTCGGAAATTTCAGCTATCAGCCGGTCGAAGCAATCACACAGAGCATAGCGCTGGGAGTTACCAGAGAGTCTGATCCGAATCTTCTGGGGATCCTGTCCAAATCCCTGGAGAAGCTTTCCTCGGGAGAAGTGCAGAGTATCCTGAGCCAGAACTCCGTGCAGCAGGAGGCGCTTTCCCCGGCCGTCCTGATGCGCCGGTACCCGCTGCAGACAACGGCCGCAGTCTGTACCTTCAGCATTCTGCTGTGTCTCATGGCTGTATTTATGTTTTCAGCCGGGGTCCGTAAGCGCAGAAATCTGGTGCTGGCAGAAGCCAAGGCGGAAGCCGAGGCTGCAAACCAGGCCAAGACGGATTTTCTGTCCCGCATGAGCCACGATATCCGCACGCCGCTGAACGGCATCATCGGAATGACATATATCGCACGCAGGCAGGAGAATCCGCCGGCAACGACAGACTGCCTGGACAAAATAGATACCTCTTCCAAATTTCTTCTCGGTCTTGTCAATGAGATCCTGGATATGGCGAAGGCCGAGAGCGGAAAGATGGAACTTCATCCGGAACCCTATTATGTGGATGATTTCAGAAGCTACATCGACGCCGTGATCAGACCGCTGTGCGACGGCAAAAATCAGAAGCTTGTTTTGGAGGCCCAGCCCCTCGGCAATGTGGTTCCGAAGTTGGATATTCTGCGCACCAACCAGATTTACTTCAATCTGCTTTCCAATGCGGTAAAGTTCACACCGGAGGGCGGTGAGATCAGGGTCAGTGTCTGTGAATGCCTGATACCGGGGGATAAGATGCGCATCACGGGCTCGATCCGCGACAACGGAATCGGTATGAGTGAAGAGTTTCAGAAGGTTGTGTTTGATCCGTTTTCACAGGAACATCGCAGCGGAAGCACCGAAATGCACGGCACGGGTCTGGGCCTGGCAATCGTGAAAAAGATCATTGATGCGATGGGAGGAACCATATCCGTCAAGAGCAGGCTCGGAGAAGGCACAGAGTTTGTTTTTATAGTTGAATGCGGGTACATCGAAGCGGAAAATGCCGGACGTAAGTTGCCGGCTGAAGATCCCGGAGACGCTCTGCAGATGCTGCAGGGAAAACACATTCTGCTTTGTGAAGACCATCCCCTGAATCAGGAGATCGCCAGGACGCTTCTCGAGGAAAAGGGAATGCTCGTCGATATTGCCGAGAACGGAGAGACCGGCGTCGGGCACTTTAGGCGTTCCGCGATATATTATTACGACGCTGTGCTGATGGACATCCGTATGCCGGTGATGGACGGCTGCGAAGCGACGAAGGCGATCCGTTCACTCGGACGGCCCGATGCACAGAAGGTACCCATTATCGCAATGACAGCCGATGCATTTTCAGAGGACACAAAGAGATTTTTCGATGCGGGTATGAATGCGCATATTTCAAAACCGATAGACCCGGATCTGCTCTATAAGACCCTGTACAAAGCTGTCTGCACGACGGCGAAAAAGTAGACCAGGATGCTGTACAGAGCCCTGATTCTTTCCATGCAGCAGCGGAGGATGGTGCATACTGCAGTGCGACGGGTAAAAAGCAGTATGCGAAATGTTCACAAATAATGGGTTTCGGAACGCCGGAATTCGGATTATAATGTGAAAATATGTGTGTAAATGTACATGTAAATGTGCGTGTAAAGATCAGTTTGATCCGGATACGGCGGATCTGAATACAACGGGAATACGGTATATATGGATCAGAGATATCGTGACGACTTCAATCTCGATGCTCTGCAGGGCAGCCGGTATTATTACGATGACGAGGACGAGGACGGCGTAGACGATCGCCGTGATTCCCCCCGGACAGAACGGCAGGGAAGATCCGATGGCAGCACAGGCCGTCAGCGCGGGACATACAGCAGCAATGCGGGCCAGCGCGGCGGACAGGATGACAGAGGCAGCCAGCGCAGAACATACGACAGATATGACAGATACAGTTCATACGATGACAGCAGTTACCAGCGCAGGGTATACGATGAGGAGCGCGAGCGCAAACACCGTCGCCTGATGCAGCAGATGCGTGCCGAGAAGCTGCGTCAGGAAAGGCGGCGCCGTTTTATGCTGCGCGTACTGCTTCCGGCAGGCATCATCATCCTGCTGGCAGCGGTCATTTTTGCTACAGCAAGAAGCGGCGGAAAGGCATCCTCCGCAAAGGCAGAGGCTTCCACCGCGGTCGAAGCGGCAACGGTGACGCAGGCGACAGATGCCGCAACAGCGGCGGCCGCTGCGACGTCACAGGCAGCCGTTCCTTTCAGCGCACAGAAGACGGATTCGACGAAGGATCCGGGTGTCGGCGTAGGCAGCAAATATGCGCTGCTGATAGATCTCGCCACAGGCAACATCCTGTACGACAGAGACGCCGAAACGAGGATCAACCCGGCATCGATGACCAAGGTGCTCACCTGCCTGGTGGCGGTGGAGAACATCAAGGATCTGGATGCAACGTATAAGATCACAAACGAGGATACGGACTTCAGCTATGTGAACGGCTGCAGCCAGGTCGGCTTCGAACCCGGCGAGACTGTGACGGTGAAGGATCTGCTCTACGGACTGATCCTGTCCTCCGGCGGCGATGCCGCTTCCGCCATTGCCAATTACACTGCCGGTTCGATGGACGACTTCGTTACGCTCATGAACAGCAAGCTGGAAGAACTGGGACTTTCAGGATCTGCACATTTTACGAACGACGCGGGGATCTACGATGCGGACCATTACTGCACAGCCTATGACATGGCGATGATCATGGAAGCAGCCCTGCAGAACGAGACCTGCAGGGAAGTGATGTCGGCGCATGTCTATACTACGACAAAGACGACAGAGCATCCGGACGGGCTGACCATATCTAACTGGTTCCTGAGGCGCATCGAAGACAAGGACTGCGGGGGAACGGTGGTCTGTGCAAAGACCGGTTACGTGGAACAGTCCGGGAGCTGTGCAGTCAGCTATGCCACGGGAGCAGACGGCAAGGAATACCTTGCAGTCACGGCGGACGCATCGAGCGGCTGGCGCGCCATTTATGACCACGTGGCCCTGTATAAAATGATGTTTGAACCGGACAGCACCATTGAACCGGCAACGACAGAAAACGCATCAGAATCGGATACAGTGCCGGCAGACTCGGAGGGCGGAAGCTCTTCCGACGGCTCATCGGCAGGTGCGGGGAACGAGGGAAACTGAAAAACCGCGGCAACGGTGCCAGAGAGCGGCACCGGCTGCCCATTTTATGGAGGTAGGTATGAATTACAAAGAGATACTCGAAACAGCCAGAACATGTATGGGACCATTCTGCAAGGTGTGCCCGGAGTGCAACGGAAAAGCGTGCGGCAGTACGATGCCCGGGCCCGGAGCCAAGGGGATCGGCGACACGGCAGTGAGAAACTACGATGCCTGGAAGAAGATCCGCATCAATATGGATACGATCTCGGAAAACAGGGAGCCGGACACTGCCTTTGACTTTTTCGGCCACAGTCTGAAATATCCGATCCTGGCTGGTCCTGTCGGGGCGGTCAACCTGCACTACGGCGATAAGCTGGATGATATCGCCTACAACGACATTCTGGTATCCGCCTGCGCGGAGTCGGGTATTGCAGCATTTACCGGGGACGGGACGAATCCCGAGGTCATGAAGGCAGCCACGAAGGCGATCGCGGCACAGAAGGGATACGGCATTCCTACCGTAAAGCCCTGGGATGTCAGAACACTGCAGGAGAAGATGGAACTTGTAAAGGCCTCCGGCGCCATGGCTGTCGCAATGGATGTGGATGCGGCAGGACTCCCGTTCCTTCAGCATCTGGATCCTCCGGCCGGCAGCAAGACCGTGGAGGAACTCAGGGAGATCATCCAAGAGGCAGGAAAGCCGTTTATCGTTAAGGGCATCATGACGGTAAAGGGTGCCCTGAAGGCCAGGGAGGCAGGAGCTTCCGCCATCGTTGTTTCCAATCACGGCGGCCGTGTGCTGGATCAGTGTCCCGCGACCGCAGAGGTACTTCCGTCCATTGCGGAGGCAGTCAAAGGCAGTATGCTGGTGTTCGTGGACGGCGGTATCCGCAGCGGAACCGACATTTTCAAGGCACTGGCGCTGGGAGCCGATGCCGTCCTGGTCGCCCGTCCCTATGTCACGGCCGTATACGGCGGCGCGGCGGAAGGCGTGCATGTCTATACGGAAAAGCTTGGCAGCGAACTGCGCGATACCATGCGGATGTGCGGTGTATCCAGCCTTTCCGGAATTACAAAGGAGCAACTCTGGAATTCGTAAAGGCCGGCCCGTGTCCATGTTTTGACGCACGGGAACAGGCTTTGCAGATGCTTTCTGATTTTATAAACAATGTATAAAATCAGACATGCATATCAAAAAAAGAGAAAAAACGAGAATCAGCGAGAATTAAAGAGAATAATACTATGTAACGGCAAATTGTTTCGGTTGCATTCGCTACCGTCAAAACATATTATACGTAACAGAGTTTAGCACTCAAAGCAAATGAGTGCTAACAATAAAAAACAAATTCCCTATTCAAGGAGGCATTGTCATGAAACTGGTTCCGTTAGGAGACAGAGTAGTTCTTAAACAGCTGGAAGCCGAGACCAAGACCAAGTCCGGCATCGTACTTCCCGGCAATGAGAAGGAAAAACCGCAGCAGGCTGAAGTGATCGCAGTAGGCCCGGGCGGCATGATCGAAGGCAAGGAAGTAAAGATGGAAGTGAAGAAGGGCGATCAGGTCATCTATTCCAAATATGCGGGCACGGAAGTCAAACTGGACGATGTGGATTACATTATCGTGAAGCAGAGCGACATTCTTGCCGTTGTAAAGTAACGGGACAGTACACACCGAACTTAAAATTCCAATGGAGGTTTTCATTATGGCTAAGGAACTGAAACATGGCACAGACGCCCGCGTGGCGCTTGCAGAAGGCGTAAACAAACTGGCGGACACCGTCAAGATCACACTCGGGCCCAAGGGCAGGAACGTGGTCCTCGACAAGAGCTACGGCGCACCGATCATTACAAACGACGGCGTAACGATCGCCAAAGAGATCGAACTGGAAGACAATTTTGAAAACATGGGCGCGCAGCTCGTCAGGGAAGTGGCGGAAAAGACCAACGACGTAGCCGGCGACGGCACGACAACTGCCACCGTCCTTGCACAGGCCATGATCAACGAAGGCATGAAGAACCTGGCTGCAGGCGCTAACCCGATCATTCTCCGCAAGGGCATGAAGAAGGCTACCGATGCCGCTGTTGCTTCTATTCAGAAGATGGCAACGAAGATCAAAGGCAAGGATCATATCGAGAAAGTCGCAACGGTTTCTTCCGGGGATGAAAGCGTCGGCAAGATGATCGCGGACGCCATGGAGAAGGTTTCCAAGGACGGTGTCATCACCATCGAGGAATCCAAGACCATGCAGACAGAACTGGAGCTTGTCGAAGGCATGCAGTTCGACAGAGGCTATGTCAGTGCTTATATGGTGACCGATACGGACAAGATGGAAGCCAATCTGGAAGATCCGTACATCATGATCACGGACAAGAAGATCTCCAATATCCAGGACATTCTGCCGCTGCTTGAAGAGATCGTAAAGCAGAGCAGACCGCTGCTGATCATTGCAGAGGACGTGGACGGCGAAGCGCTCACGACCCTGATCGTCAACAAGCTGCGCGGCACCTTCAACGTAGTCGCTGTCAAGGCCCCCGGATACGGCGACAGAAGAAAAGCCATGCTGCAGGATATCGCGATCCTTACCGGCGCGCAGGTCATCAGTTCCGAGATCGGCCTCGAACTCAAGGATGCAACGATCGAACAGCTCGGACATGCAAAATCAGTCAAGGTGCAGAAAGAGAACACCACGATCGTTGGCGGCGAAGGACATACGCAGGACATTCAGGACCGCATTGCCCAGATCAAGAAACAGATCGAAGACAGCACCTCCGATTTTGACAAGGAAAAGCTTCAGGAACGCCTTGCAAAACTGGCCGGCGGCGTAGCGGTCATCCGCGTAGGCGCAGCTACCGAGACGGAGATGAAGGAAGCCAAGTATCATATGGAAGATGCACTGAATGCCACCAAGGCAGCAGTGGAAGAAGGCATTATCTTCGGCGGCGGCAGCGCATACATCCATGCGATCAAGGATGTCGAGAAGAGCACGAAGGATCTTGAGGGCGATGAAAAGACCGGCGCCCGCATCGTACTGAAGGCCCTTGAAGCACCTCTTTACCAGATCGCTGTCAATGCAGGCTTGGACGGCTCCGTTATCGTCAACAAGGTCAAAGAGTCCAAGGCAGGCATAGGCTTTGATGCACTGACCGAGCAGTATGTGAACATGGTGGATGACGGGATCCTGGATCCTGCAAAGGTCACCAGGACGGCACTGCAGAATGCTACTTCGGTAGCATCCAGCTTCCTTACCACCGAAGCCGCAGTGGGCACGATCAAGGAACCTGCACCGGCAGCACCGGCAGCTCCGGCCGGCGGCATGGGCGGAATGTATTGATCAGGTCCTGAAGCCATAGAGTGCAGATATTGAGATCCCGACCGGCATTTTTTCGCCGGCCGGGATTTTTTTATTGCCCCGGATAGAATAAACTGTAACTATGAATGCGGAAAACTTCGAAAAAAAGCATGAAAGGCCGGGGAAACACAGGAAAGCCGGCCTGGCCATACCGGCAGTGATTTCTTTTGCGGCACTCCTTCTCAATCTGGCGGCCAGGTTCAGCCGCGATTTCAGCGACCGCTACACGGAAAGAATCTTCCCTTTGTGGGAAGAAAGCTACGGGCGCCTGACAGGATCGGTCCCCTTTTCGGTCGGGGAACTGCTGCTGGTTGTCGGCGTGATCTGGATCGCGGCGGCTGCAGCCATACTTGTTACTGATGCCGTGTTTTGTCTGCGAAGAAAGCACCCGCCCTGTGTGTCTTTCCTGAAGGCCACCGTATGGATGCTGTCCATCGTGCTGATGGTCATGACCCTGAACTGCTATATACCCTGGCAGGCGGAAGGCCTGTCATACGGCGCCGCGGAAGACACCGAATCGGCCACGGCCCGTTATTCGCAGAAACAGCTGACAAGTCTGCGGGATTATATCGTACGGCAGGCAGATTCCTACGCCGCTGCCGTAAAGCGCGACGGGGATGGAAATGCAGTATTCAGCGCGGACAGGAAACAGGAGGCTGTCGCCTGCATGAAAAAACTTTCGGAACAGTTTCCGCGGCTTTCCGGCTATTATCCGGAACCCAAGGGCCTGTTTTTTTCCGGCCTCATGAGTCAGATGCACATGCAGGGTTACTATTTCCCGTTTTCCATGGAAGCAAATTACAATACAAAAATGTGCGAAATGAACATGCCGTTTACCTTCTGTCACGAACTTTCGCACCTGAAAGGCTATATGAAGGAGGACGACTGTAACATGCTGGCATTCCTGGCCTGTATGGGCTCGGATGACCCCGCGTTCGTATACAGCGGCTATCTGGGCGTGCTGAATTATGTCGACAACGATTTCTATACCTCCATCGGCAAGGACAAAGCGGTTTACAGGTCACATGTGCTGATTTCCGACCAGGTCATCTCCGATAACCGTTTTCTGTCCGACGAAGCCTGGAAAGAAGTGGAAAAGAACTCGGTGATCGATACCGAGACGGCGACCAGGACGACAAAGAACTTTACGGATGCACAGATCCGGGCAAACGGGATCAGCGAAGGGTGGAACAGCTATGATCTGGTCGTCAGGCAGCTGCTCGACTGGTATTACGACAGAGAAAGCAGGGAAGGAGTGCAGGCCCGCAATTGACGTTTTTCCGCACAGACATTAAGATATAGGTTATGTTGCGGCGGCCGGACTGTATACAGGCTGCGCAAGGACAATGAGGGAAGGACGTATGTCAGAACTCAGAAAAGACACAGAGGCCAGACCGGATAAGTCTGATCTCCTGTATATCGATCCCGAGAGAACGGTGCCGCTGGCAGCGGAAATGCCCGTGCCCGCAGATCCTGCCAAGATCCCGAGAGTGTCGGGAAGACTGACACAGGAGGAAAAACACCGCATCGACCACGAACTGGGCACCGCAGCCGGCAGGGCGGGGATCGGTTTTGACGACGGCCGGATCGAAGAGATCGAAGAGTATGTGCCTCCCGAGACCCTGTACAGGGATCTGATCGAAAGAGTACGGGAATATCATCCTTCCGATGATATCACCATGATCGAGAAGGCCTATCACGTCGCGGACAAGGCGCATGCGGGACAGCTGCGCAAGTCTGGCGAGCCTTATATCATACATCCGCTGTATGTGGCGATCATCCTGGCTGATCTCGAAATGGACAAGGAAACGATCGCAGCAGGACTGCTGCACGACGTTGTCGAGGATACGATCCTCACCCAGGCGGAGATTCTGGAGGAGTTCGGCCCGGAAGTAGCCCTTCTCGTAGACGGCGTGACAAAACTCTCCAAATTGCAGTTTGCCAAAAACTATAAGGAAAAGACCCAGGAACAGCTGGAGTATCAGGCGCTGAACCTCCGCAAGATGTTCCTGGCCATGGCCAAGGACATCCGGGTCATTCTGATCAAGCTGGCGGACCGCCTGCACAACATGCGTACCCTGGACCACCAGCCTCCGGAAAAACAACAGAGCATCGCGCAGGAGACGCTGGATATTTATTCTCCCATAGCCCAGAGACTCGGTATCAGCAGGATCAAGGTGGAACTGGACGACCTTTCCCTTAAGTATCTGAAGCCGGAAGTTTACTATGACCTTGTAAAGAAGGTCACGCAGCGCAAGCAGGAAAGGGAAAAGTACGTACAGGAGATCGCCGAGGAAGTGCGCACGAAGATGACGGAGGCCGGCATTGAGGCTGAAGTGGACGGGCGTGTAAAGCACTTCTTCAGCATCTACAAGAAGATGATCAACCAGGGTAAGAGCCTTGACCAGATCTATGACCTGTTCGCAGTCCGCATCATTGTGAATACCGTCAAGGACTGCTATGCCGCGCTGGGCGTGATCCATGAGATGTATACGCCGATGCCGGGCAGGTTCAAGGATTACATTGCCATGCCCAAGCCCAATAACTACCGCTCGCTCCATACGACGCTGGTAGGCACGACGGGGCAGCCGTTTGAGATACAGATCCGTACTTATGAAATGCACAGAGAGGCGGAATACGGTATTGCCGCGCACTGGAAATACAAGGAAGCCAGCAACGGCATGGCGGTCGATTCCCAGGAAGAGGAAAAGCTCTCCTGGCTGCGCCAGATCCTCGAATGGCAGCAGGATATGCCGGACAACAAAACCTTCATGGACGGGCTCAAGAGCAATCTGGACCTGTTTTCAGACGATGTTTACTGCTTCACGCCGAACGGGGAGGTAAAAACCCTGCCCGTGGGTTCTACGCCGATCGACTTTGCCTATGCGATCCACACGGCAGTGGGCAATAAAATGATCGGTGCCCGCGTGAACGGCAAACTGGTCAACATCGATTACCAGATCCAGAACGGCGACCGCGTCGAGATCCTCACATCGCAGAATTCAAAGGGACCGAGCCGCGACTGGCTGAATGTGGCGCGCAGTCCGCAGACCCGCAACAAGATCAACCAGTGGTTCAAGAACGAGAGCAAGGAAGAGAACGTAGAGCGGGGTAAGGAGCTGATCCTGGCGTACTGCAGGGCCAAGGGACTTGAACTTTCCGACCTCAGCCAGCCGAAATACCAGAAGATCATCGTACAGAAGTACGGCTTCCACGACTGGGAGGCGGTTCTTGCCGCGGTAGGACACGGCGGACTCAAGGAAGGGCAGGTCGTCAACAAGCTGCAGGAGCTCTACGAAAAGGACCACGAGAAGGTCCTGACGGACGAAGAGGTCCTGAAGCAGATCGAAGACAACGCCGTGCATGCCCGCAGCAAGGGCGGCAACGCGATCGTGGTGAAGGGTATCCACGACGTGGCGGTGCGGTTTGCCAAATGCTGCAATCCGGTGCCGGGAGACGAGATCGTAGGCTTTGTGACGAGAGGCAGGGGCGTTACCATACACCGCACCGATTGCGTCAATATGATGTCGCTGCCGGAGATTGACCGTGCCCGCCTGATCGACGCAGACTGGGAAGAAGGCGCCGATACGACGAGCGACGAATCCTTTGAGGCGGAGATCGTGATCTATGCGGATGACCGCAGCGGCCTCCTGAACGATGTTTCCAGGCTGTTCACCGAGCAGGGGATCAATATTCTGGACGTCAACACACGCACGGGCAAGCAGGGCAACGTGACGATGAATGTGGTCTTCCGCATCAAGGGCAAAGCGGAACTCAACGCGATCATTGAACGGCTGCATTCCGTGCGCAGTGTGATCGATGTTTCGAGAGCAATGGGCTGACGGACTGTTTTGCGGGTCCGCAGCAGATCGGGAGTTTCCATGGGCAAAATACTGATAGGGCGTATGGAGGTCGGCATGCTGCCGACCAATTTCTATTTTCTGCACAGGGAAGGTTCCGCCGATGCGATCGCGGTGGATCCGGGAGCACACGGCGACGGGATCTTTGCGGAACTCGAAAAGGAGAAGCTGACTGTCCGTGCGATCCTTCTGACACACGCGCATTTTGACCACATCTGGGGACTGGCTGCGCTGCGTGAACACACCGGAGCTCCGGTTTATGCCTACGAGGGCGAAAAACATCTCTGCGCGGACGCGCAGGACAATCTGTCAGCCATGTACGGGAGGGCCTGTACCGTAAAGCCGGATATATGGCTGAAAGACGGGGAGGAAGCCGAAGCGGCGGATATTGCCTTCAGGGTGCTGTCCACGCCGGGACATACGGAAGGCAGCTGCTGTTACTATATCGACGACAGCGAGGCAGGCGGAGGACACATCCTCCTGAGCGGAGACACGCTCTTCCAGGGCTCCGTGGGACGTACGGACTTTCCGACAGGCTCCATGAGCGCGCTGGTTAGATCCCTGCACGACAGGCTACTGCCGCTGCCTGACGACACGGTGGTCTGCCCGGGGCATGGTGCGGAGACAGTGCTGGGCGATGAAAAGGCGTACAACGAATATTTTGCCGCCGGGCAATGAAAGGGACAGGATGCTGACAGCGACTGTAAATCTGGATCTGTACCGCTATGAGATCCATTCTCTGATCAAAGAATTCTATCCGGAAGAAACAGTAAAAGTAGAGGTGACGGCGCCGGAAACCGAGATGCCGGCGCCTTTTCTGTCGGTCTTTTTTGCGCCGGATGCGATACGGATCGCGGACAGGCGGGCAGAGGCGGCAGAAGGAGAGGATCTTTCCCGCAAGGGAAGGGCATGCAAGACAGCCCTGAAGCATCTGCTTTACGAAGTGTTGTGCTCACGCACAGGCAGGACGCTGCCCTGGGGGGAACTCATCGGCATACGGCCTACGAAGATCGCCATGCAGCGGCTGGATGCAGGTGATTCCGCAGAGGAGGCAGCCTCGTACATGCAGCGCACATACGGGGTGAGCAGGGGCAAAGCAAGCCTGTCTGCCGCCATCGCCGAACGCGAAAAAAGCGTACTTTCGAGGATCAATACGAAAGACGGATACAGTCTCTATATCGGGATTCCGTTCTGTCCGACGACCTGTCTGTACTGCTCCTTCACATCCTTCCCGGCGGCAGCCTGGAAGGAGAGCATTGCCCGGTATCTGCAGTGCCTTCGCAGGGAGATGGAACAGGCGGCTACGCTCATGCATGGCAGAAGACCGGATACGATCTACATAGGCGGCGGCACGCCTACTTCCCTGTCGGCTGAGGAACTGGAGGTGCTGCTGGATTCCGTGGCAGACTGCTTCCCGGTGGAGGGGCTGCTCGAATACACGGTGGAAGCGGGCCGAGCAGACAGTATAACGGCAGATAAACTGAAGGTCATGAAGGCACACGGCGTTTCCAGGATGAGCGTGAATCCGCAGACCATGAACGACCGCACGCTGCAGCTCATCGGCAGGCGGCACACTGCCGCGCAGGTGATCGACGCGTTTCACCTCGCGCGCGAGGCCGGGTTTGACAATATCAACATGGATATCATACTGGGGCTTCCGGGAGAAGACGAAACTGACGTGCGTCACACGACAGAGGAGATCTCCGCGCTGGGCCCGGACGACCTGACCGTGCATTCACTTGCGATCAAGCGGGCATCGCGCCTGGCGGAGTGGATCGCCAAAAACGGCATGCCTGTCATGGTCAACACGGATGCGACCATGGCGATCGCGGCAGACGCGGCAAAGAACATGGGACTTTTCCCGTACTACCTGTACAGGCAGAAGAATATGGCGGGCAATTTTGAAAATGTTGGCTACGCAAAGCCGGGAAAATACGGGATCTACAATATCCTTATCATGGAAGAGGTGCAGACTGTTTTCGCGATCGGTGCCGGCGCGGTGACCAAGGCTGTTTTCCCGGACGGGCGCATTGAAAGGTGCGACAACTGCAAGGATGTAGCCACTTATATGGAAAATCTCGACGAAATGCTGGCGCGGCGGGAAAAACTTTTTTCCGGGATTGCCGAACAGGAAGGTAACAGCAAAAAATGAAAGCGCTTGTCAATTCCGGCAGTTTGCGATATATTGCAAACTGCACGCGGGTCTCTTCAGAAGATGCCGGAAAGAAAGCTGATCCGTCGCTGATCCGCGGCCGTTATATGGATCCAGTCTAAAAAAAATCAAAGGAAGAGTGCAGAATGGCAAAATATCTTGTGATCGTGGAGTCACCTGCCAAAGTAAAAACAATACGGAAGTTTCTGGGCCCCAATTACGAAGTGGCCGCAAGCAACGGGCATGTGCGCGACCTGCCCAGGAGCCAGATGGGGATCGACATTGAAAATGACTACGAGCCGAAGTACATTACGATCCGCGGAAAGGGAGGGCTGCTGGCCAACCTCCGGAAACTAGTAAAAAAAGCAGATAAAGTATATCTTGCAACGGACCCTGACCGTGAGGGAGAAGCGATCTCCTGGCACCTTATGACCGCGCTCAACCTGCAGGACAAGGCACAGGAGAACAAGGTCAGCCGTATCACCTTCAATGAGATCACTAAAGGCGCAGTCCGGGAATCCCTTAAAAATCCGCGCGAGATCGATATGGATCTCGTGGATGCGCAGCAGGCAAGACGCATTCTGGACCGCATGGTCGGCTACCGCATCAGCCCGCTGCTGTGGGCAAAAGTAAAAAGGGGTCTTTCGGCGGGGCGCGTACAGTCTGTGGCGCTGCGTATGATCGGGGACAGGGAAGACGAGATCAATTCCTTTATCCCTCAGGAATACTGGACACTCGATGCCGTGCTCTCGGTGCGGGGAGAAAACAAGCCCGTTACGGCGAGATATTACGGCACTTCCGGAAGCAGCGGCAGCATCAGGAAGCAGGAAATCGGGGACAGGGAAACGGCAGCTGCGATCCAGGCCGATCTCCGCGGCGCTTCCTACAAGGTGACCGAGGTGAAGAAGAGCGAACGAACCAAAAAGCCGCCTCTTCCGTTTACGACCTCCACCATGCAGCAGGAGGCCAGCAAGGTACTGAATTATTCAACGCAGAAGACGATGCGTATCGCCCAGCAGCTTTACGAGGGCGTGGAAGTAAAAGGCAGCGGATCTGTAGGTATCATCACCTATCTGCGTACAGACAGCACGCGTGTATCTGAAGAAGCCCAGGCAGCGGCCAAAGACTACATTACATCCACCTTCGGCGCCGAATATGTGGCGGTGGAAGAAAACGCCAGGAAGGGCGGCGCCAAGATCCAGGACGCGCATGAGGCCATACGTCCTACAGATATCAACCGTACGCCGGCCATGGTGAAGGAATCTCTGACAAGAGACCAGTTCAGGCTCTACCAGCTTATCTGGAAGAGATTTACAGCGAGCCGCATGAGCGCTGCCAGATATGAAACGACTTCCGTAAAGATCTCGGGATCGGGAAAGAAACAGGACCATATCTTCACTGTCGCCGCTTCTCATGTTTTGTTTGACGGCTTTATGAGCGCCTATACCGATGAGGAAGAGGAAGGGATCAACGCGGGGATGACGAAGGGCCTCGATGAAAAGTCGGTGCTGACCTTCAAAAGCTTTGATGCACAGCAGCACTTTACACAGCCGGCGCCGCACTATACAGAAGCTTCGCTGGTCAGGGCAATGGAGGAACAGGGCATAGGACGGCCTTCGACGTATGCCCCGACGATCACGACGATCCTGGCCCGCCGTTATGTCAGCAAGGAAGAAAAAAATCTGTACATGACGGAAATGGGCGAAGTCGTAAATGATATGATGAAGAAGGCATTCCCGTCCATCGTGGATCCCGGATTCACGGCCAATCTGGAAAGCCTGCTGGACGGAGTGGCCGAAGGCACGGTCAGGTGGAAAACGGTCATCGAGAACTTCTATCCGGATCTGGACGAAGCCGTCAAAACAGCGGAAAAGGAGCTGGCGGAGGTAAAGATCGCCGACGAAGAGACCGACGAGATCTGCGATAAATGCGGGCGCAGGATGGTCATTAAATACGGACCTCACGGCAAGTTTCTGGCCTGTCCCGGATTTCCGGAATGCCGCAATACGAAACCTTATTTTGAAAAGATCGGTATCGCCTGCCCCAAGTGCGGGAAGGATATCGTTGTCAAGAAGACGAAGAAAGGCCGGAAGTACTATGGCTGTATGGGAAATCCGGACTGCGATTTCATGGTCTGGCAGAAACCTTCCCCCGTGCGCTGCCCGGAGTGCGGCAGCCTGATGCTGGAAAAGGGGAAAAAGCTGGTCTGCTGGAATCCGGACTGCGGCCATATTATGGATAAGCCTTCGGAAGGAACGGAAGAACAATGAACAATAATGTGGTTTTGCTGGACAAGGCAAGAAAGATCGGCAAACTGCTGCACAACAACAGCACCGGAAAAGTTGTTTTCAATGACATCTGTGCAGTCCTGGCCGATATCATGCAGTCCGATATCTATATCATTTCCAGAAAAGGCAAAGTGCTGGGAATGGCATTCGCGGATCCGGGCCATACGGGACCGGAACTGATCACCGCGGGCGTGGGAAGCTTTATCGATGCGGATCTGGATGAAAGGCTGCTTTCGATTCTGTCGACCAAGGAGAACGTAAATCTCGCGATACTCGGGTTTGACGGAAGCCAGATCAAAGACTGCAGTGCTTTTGTGGCACCGATCGAAATAGCCGGCGAAAGGCTCGGGACAGTTTTCATGTACCGTCACGGCGGCCAGTATGAGATCGATGACATCATCCTTTGCGAATACGGCACCACCGTGGTGAGTCTGGAGATGCTGCGTGCCGTTACGGAAGAGAACGAAGAGGAAAGCAGGAAGATCGCCGTCGTAAAATCGGCGATCAGCACACTCAGCTATTCGGAGATGGAAGCCATCGTACATATTTTCGAAGAACTGCAGGGCCGGGAAGGGATCCTGGTCGCAAGCAAGATCGCCGACAAGGAAGGGATCACCCGCTCCGTGATCGTGAACGCACTGCGCAAATTTGAGTCGGCAGGAGTACTGGAGTCCCGTTCTTCCGGCATGAAGGGCACCTATATCAAGGTCCTGAATGATGCGGTTTATTCCGAGATCGACAGGATCCGGCAGCAGTTGGCAAACAACGGGAAAAACTGAGGAACGGCAATACCATGCACAGCGTCTGGTTCTACATAGGCATTGCATTCATCTATCCGGCGACGATCTACTTCTTTTTCGGCCGCCTTCTGACGCTGCGCATTTCCCGGCCGGCGTTTCTCA
Source organism: Lachnospiraceae bacterium (assembly GCA_022652545.1). Taxonomy (GTDB): domain Bacteria; phylum Bacillota; class Clostridia; order Lachnospirales; family Lachnospiraceae; genus CAG-791. Next base: position 4,208 of record JALCRM010000005.1, on the reverse strand, counting down.
TGATCTGTATCCTGCAGCAGGAGTGCAAGGTAGGCCTGATGGCCTACAGTGTACTGGTAAAAACACTTCCGTATCTCAATATTCTTACGATAGCCGATGATTTTCTGCTTCTTTTCCTGGTTCTCATGCTTTTTCAGGAAGATCTGCCGGAGAAGATGTTCGTCTTCTGTATGGTGATGTTCCTGCAGACGATCCCTGCGCTGCCGATCGTCTATTTTTCCTCGAAACTCCTGGACCGGACATCGGTCCCTCTTTACAGCATCCTGATCCTTTGCCTGTGGGCAGTCATCTATTACATATTCATAGTGCTTCTTATTGCGGTCATCGGGCGCTTTCAAAAATCTTTCTGCTCCATGAAGTACAAAAACCGCAGAACGCTGGCGACGGCCCTGATGATGGTATATTATCTGATCGAGGCCGCGGGTCTTTTTACCACGATCGACGCTCTTATGTCGGTGCCCAGGGAAGCAGAGTTCTGGCATATCGGTGTGATGTTCCTCATCGCCATGCTCGGTGCGGCAGTGTTCTATGTATTCCTCAGCCATATGGAAGACGCGCGCCTCAGCAGGGAACTGGAGATCATCCGGGAGCAGAAGAATCTGGAATATAAGACGATGCAGATCCAGGAACGGAACCTGGACGCTCTTCGGAAACTGAAGCACGACCAGCAGAACCATCTGCTGACGATCCGTATGCTGCTGGAACGCAATGAGACAAAAACGGCAGCCGAGTATGTAGGCGGCCTCATCGGAACCAACGAGAGGACAGCGGCGCGATTTTCAGCAAACAAGGTGGCAGATGCCGTGCTGGCAGACGCTTCCCTGCGCTGCGAAGGGGAAAATATCCGGTTCAGTGTGGAAGAAACGCTTCCGGAAAAAATAGGGATCGCGCCGGAAGAACTGTCGTCCCTGCTGTTCAATATACTCGATAATGCCATCAACGCGGCGGCCGGGAACGCTGATGGAGAAGCCTGGGTCACCTGCCGTCTTTCCGAGGTTTCCGGACAGTTCCTGGCAGATGTGGAAAACGCAGGACACGGGACGGAAAGCCCTGACCGGGCGGGACACGGGTACGGAACAAAGATCATAGCCGAGATAGTGAGAAGGTACAACGGGATCTATGAGCACACGGAAACAGACGGCATCTACAGGGTACATGTGATCATGGACGCAGGAAAAGAAGATGGCCAGGGCATTTCTGAAGATCGCAATCTGCGATGACAATACAATTTTACTGAAAGAGACGGAGAGACTGACAAACCGTGCACTTTCCGAACTGCCTCACAAGACAGAAGTCTTTAGCTGCAGTGAAGATCTTCTCCGGGCAGCAGCGGAAGATGATTTTTCGATCGCGGTGCTGGACATAGAACTGTCCGGAAACGACAGCGGCATAGACCTCGGCCAGTCGCTGCTGCAGCTTTGCCCTGAATGCCGGATCCTGTTCCTGACGTCTTATGACAAGTATGCCCAGGATGTTTACGATGTGGAGCATACGGGCTTCGTACTGAAATCCGAAATGGATTTGCGGCTGCCGGCAGCGCTGCGGCGTACCCTGGAGAAAATTTCAAAGGATACGGAAAAGAACCTGGCCATCACTACCGCAGGCCGCAGCATCCTGTTCCTTTCGCAGGCTGAGATCATCTATATGGAGCGCCGTCTGCGTACCACCTATATTCACATGCTGAACAGGACAGAACCTGTCGCAACATCTGAAAACATGGACAGGCTGCTGACGAAACTCACTCCCGGGCAATTCATTCAGTGCCACAAGAGTTACGCCGTATCCTGGAAATATGTCGACAGACTTACGGAAAACACGATCCGCATGAAAAACGGCGCGGAGATACCTGTCAGCAGGAAGTACGGGCGGGAGGTCAGGGAAAGCCTGCTGGAGTTCTCGCTTTCCGGCAGGGAGAAATCGGACGGCAAAGGCCCGGGAATGCCTGTATAAGGCAGTTTTCTGTTGACTGACAATGCTGTCTGTGGTAAAATTTCTTTCGTTGCGACTATAAAGCACGCATTTTCAGCAGCTGCCGGTGCCCTTTCGGGTGGCAGAGGAAGATCACGGCCACGGATCTCCGGTCCGTCCGTTCTGCGGTGAGAATGCGGAAGTACAAACAATCTTTCGGAGGAAGAAAAAATGAGCGTAGTATCCATGAAACAGCTGCTGGAAGCAGGCGTGCACTTCGGTCACCAGACCAGACGCTGGAACCCCAAGATGGCTCCTTATATCTTTACGGAGCGCAACGGGATCCACATCATTGACCTTCAGAAGTCAGTTGTTAAGGTCGATGAAGCCTACAAGGCAGTATTTGAGATCGTAGAGCAGGGCGGCACCATCCTGTTTGTCGGCACCAAGAAGCAGGCACAGGATGCGATCAAGTCCGAGGCAGAGCGCTGCGGCATGTATTATGTGGATCAGAGATGGCTGGGCGGCATGCTCACCAATTTCAAGACGATCCGCAGCCGTATCGACAGACTGAACAAGATCAACAAGATGTCCCAGGACGGGACCTTTGATGTACTTCCCAAAAAGGAAGTTGCAAAGCTGCAGAAGGAACAGGAAAAGCTGGAAAAGAACCTGGGCGGCATCAAGGAAATGAAGAATATTCCGGACGCCATCTTCGTAGTGGATTCCAAGAAGGAAAGGATCTGCGTAAAGGAAGCCAAGACTCTGGGCATTACCCTTATCGGTATCGGCGATACCAACTGCGATCCGGATGAACTGGATTACATTATCCCCGGCAACGACGATGCCATCCGTGCGGTAAAACTGCTTACAGGCGTCATTGCAGATGCAGTCATCGAAGCAAAGCAGGGTGAAGAAAACGCACAGCCGGCTGAAGGCGCGGACGATGCAGCCATTGCTGCGGAATCAGCTGCCAGCGAGCAGGAGGAAGTCAAGGAAGGAACCATCTGATCTTCTGACTGATATGTAACGCGGTACAGCCCATCCGAACAACAGGTGGGCTGTCTTTATGAAAACATACACCGGGCAGATATTATTGCAGGGAGGAAAACATGGCGATCACAGCTGCACAGGTAAAGGAACTCAGAGACATTTCGGGCGCAGGCATGATGGACTGCAAAAAAGCGCTCACGGAATCTAACGGCGATATGGATGCGGCCGTTGAATTCCTGAGAAAGAACGGACAGGCCAAGGCGGAGAAGAAGGCAAACCGCATTGCAGCGGAAGGCCTGACCCGCATTGCCGCAGACGGGAACAAAAAGGCGGCAGTCGTCGAAGTTAATTCGGAGACCGATTTCGTAGCCAAAAACGAGAAGTTCATTAACTATGTCGAGAAGGTCGCAAAGCAGGCGCTTGATACAAACGTCGCTGATATGGATGCCTTCATGGCTGAGAAATGGGAGGATGATCCTTCCGTAACGGTCTCGGAGCAGCTCGTAAACATGATCGCTGTCATCAGCGAAAAGCTGAGCATCCGCCGTTTCGAGAAGATCGAAGCACCGGAAGGACTGCTTGCCACCTATGTACATGACGGCGGCAGGATCAGCGTTGTGGTTGTAGCCAAAACGGCAGTCGTCAACGATGAAGTCAGCGAAGCAGTCCGTAACGTGGCTATGCAGGTAGCTGCTCTCAATCCGAAATACATCGATGTGAAGGATGTTCCGGAGGAGGAGAAGGACCACGAGAAGGAAATTCTGCTTGCACAGGCAGTCAAGGAAAATGAAGAACTTCCCGAAGGAAAGCGCAAACCGCAGCAGATCCTTGAGAAGATGCTGATCGGAAGACTGAACAAGGAACTCAAGGAGATCTGCCTCAACGACCAGATCTATGTCAAGGCAGAGGACGGAAAGCAGACGGTTTCCCAGTTCCTGGATGAGGTCGGACGCAGGAACGGCACCCAGATCACCATCACAAAATTTGTCCGCTATGAAGTCGGCGAGGGTATGGAAAAGAAACAGGAGAATTTTGCCGAAGAAGTCATGGCGCAGGCACACAAGGCCTGATTCTGAAGGACTGACGGAAGTGCCGGGCTTTTAAGTCAATACGACAGATACAGTGAAGGGCGGGAGAAATTTTGTTCCCGCCCTTTTATATCCATGTTATACTTGGCTGTACGAGGTAAAGGGATGACATTTAAGAGGATAGACAACCATACGATCAACTGCATCATAACGCCGGAAGACATGCATGCAAGGGGACTGCGCATCGATGACCTGTTCGACCGCAAGGAGGAAGCGCGT